>JABIWH010000019.1 GCA_018701215.1 Rhodospirillaceae bacterium | reverse complement strand
GCACGACCAGATGATGCGTGGGTTTGAGGCGTATTGAGCGAAACAGCGTAGTTACAGGTTTCTTGTGAGAAACTGACTTGTAGTTACGCTGTTTGGCGACCAAACGGTGCTAAACGGCGATTGATGCCGTTTTCGTATTTCGGACCCGAAATGCGGAAGTCGTTTTGGTGTGTGGATTTAGTGGTGAAAAAAGGCTAAAGGATAACTGGAACCTCCAAAACCATCAAAAACCTTGGTTTTCAGCATGAACTAAAAAGATGTGTACAAAAAATATACAAAAAAAATTGAGTAAAAATTACGTAATGATAGCAATAACTTATAAAGTATCCAGTTAGCGAAACGCTAAAAGTCGAGAACATACAAACGGAAAAGGGCTGCCTTCGGGTGGCCCTTTTTTTGCGTCTTGCCTTGCATGGCGTTGCCAGAGCACCATTGTGGCGAAACAGGGTTTTGGAACCGAAATGGCTATGTCGGAAGCAACTACGGGAAAAATGGCGTCACGGGAGCTTGAGGCACGAATTCATCAAGTGACGCGGCAGATCCCCGCTGGCCAGGTGGCGACCTATGGCCAGATCGGCCTGGTCGCCGGGGCCAATTCGGCACGGCGAGTGGGACGCGCCATGTCGATGTTGCCGGCGGGTTCCGATGTGCCCTGGCACCGGGTGATCAACAGCCAGGGCAAGATCGCCATCCGGCGCGATGGCGGCCCCGATCCCGAGCAAAAGCGGCGTCTTCGGCTCGAGGGCGTGCGGCTCGACCGCCAGGGCCGGGTCGATCTACCGGCGGTCGCCTGGCCCGGGCCGTCCCTGCAATGGCTCTCGGCCAACGGCTACGACATCGAAGACCTGATCCTGCGCAGCCAGCGCAAGGGCAGGCGCGGGGCCTGGGTGAACTGGAAGCTCTGAATGGGTTTTCCGCCAGGCCGAATTTTTTGAGTATTTTGGGCGCATTTTTCGTACAGGCCCCAAAAATGTATATATAGACGCTGCAAACATGGAGACGGACAATGACGGCGGCTTTGGCTAGAAAGATCAGAATTGGCATCCTTGGGGCTTCGGGCTATACCGGGGCGGAAGCGGTACGCCTGTTGGCCCGCCATCCCAATGCCGAGATCGTCATCATGACCGCCGACAGTCACGCAGGCGAGCCCTATGAACAAGTCTATCCGCACCTGGGCGGCCTGGATTTGCCGGGCCTGGTCAAGGTCGAGGAAGTGGAATGGGCCGGGGTCGAGGTTGACGTGGTGTTTTGCGGTCTGCCCCACGGCACCACCCAGGAAATCATTGCCGGCCTGTTGCACGATACCCAGCACAGCGTCATTGACGAAGTGATGCACGAGGGGCCAGGTGATGCCGCTGCTGCCATTCAAGGCCAGCCAAGGGTGATCGATCTGTCGGCGGATTTCCGCTTGGATAGCACCGATACCTATGCCGAATGGTACGGCCATGAACATTACGCGCCGCACCTGCAGCCCGAAGCAGTCTACGGCCTGACCGAATTCTCCCGGGACAAACTGCCCGGTGCCCGTTTGGTCGCCTGTCCGGGCTGTTATCCCACGGTGGCGATCCTGCCCTTGGCACCGCTGCTCTCGGCGGGCAAAATCGCGCCGGAGGATATTATCATTGATGCCAAATCCGGCGTCACCGGCGCCGGGCGGTCCGCCAAGACGGCCAACCTGTTCTCGGAAGTGTCCGAGGGGTTGCATGCCTACGGCATCGCATCGCACCGTCATGGGCCGGAGATTGAGCAAGAGTTATCAAAGGCTTATGGAGATAACTTAATTGTTAACTTCACGCCGCATCTGGCGCCCATGAACCGGGGTATTCTGGCCACCAGCTATGTGCGGCTGGCCGGTGAAACATCGGTGGATGATCTGCGCGATTGCCTCGTCGAACGCTATGCGGACGAGCCTTTCGTGCGCGTGGTGGGCAATGGTGTGGCGCCCGCGACACGGCATGTACGCGGCTCCAACCATTGCCTAATCGGGGTCTTCGCCGACCGCCTGCCGGGCCGGGCCATTGTGGTTTCGGTGATCGATAATCTGGTCAAGGGCTCGTCGGGCCAAGCGGTGCAGAACATGAATATCATGTATGGCCTGCCCGAAACCACGGGCCTGGAGCAGGAAGCGCTATTTCCCTGAGCGGCGGCGTCTTAACGGAAACCGAACATCATATTTGGAGTACGAGACTATGAGCAAAGGTCATATCATGACTTTTGAGGGCGTCACGCCCGAGATCGACCCGACCGCCTTCGTGGCGCCGGGCGCCCACGTGATCGGCACGGTCAGCCTCGGCGCGCATGCCTCTGTGTGGTACAATTGCGTGGTCCGTGGTGACGAGGAACCGATCCATATCGGTGCCCGCACGAATATCCAGGACGGCTCCACCATCCACACCTCGAAAGGCCTCAGCGATACCTGGATCGGCGAGAACGTGCTGGTCGGCCATATGTGCCTGTTGCACGGCTGCCGCCTGGAAGACCGCGCCTTTGTCGGTATGGGCTCCATCGTGCTGGATCATGCGGTGATCGAAAGCCAGGCCATGCTGGCCGCCGGTGCCACTTTGACGCCGGGCAAGCGCGTCCCCTCGGGCCAACTATGGGGCGGCAGCCCGGCCAAATTCATGCGTGATTTGCGCCCGGAAGAACTGGCCATGCATGTGGAGATGGTCGAGGAATATGTTCAGTTGGGTATCAGCCATACGGCTGCCCTGAAATAAGGCTCTAAACCGAGGCGGGGGTAAATCCAGCCTTGCCCCCCGCGCCGCATCACGGCATGGTGCGCGCCATTACAGAGCCTGCCCTATCGTGCCCCCTTGGCGGAATTGGCAGACGCACGGGACTTAAAATCCCGAGACTTAACAGTCGTCCCGGTTCGAGTCCGGGAGGGGGCACCAAACGCTTTGGAATTCAAAAATCGTCATCACACCCCGAAGGGAAAAAGGGACGCGGAAAAAGGGGACGCTTCCCCGGAAAAAGGGGACGCTTCCCTTTATTGCCGGGATTTGCGGGCTAGCCCGCGGCGGGCGCTTGAACTGGCCGGGGCAGCATACTGGCTACGGCCAGGCCTGCCAGGCTGAAGCCTAGCAGTAGCGCGAAGGCGATGGTGTAACTTCCCCACATATCGAACAGGCTGCCCGCGACGATGGGGCCGAGGGTGGCACCGAAAGTGCCGCAGGAAATCACCAGGCCGAACAGCGTGCCATGGGCGCGCGTGCCGAAATATTCCGCCACTGACGGCGAAGTGATCGTGAAAAAGCCGCCATGCGCCGGGCCATAGACGGCGGCGAAAAGGAATAACGACCAAGTCGTGTCCGCGAACTGCAACCACACCAGGCTCGCCGTCAGAAGGCTGAAGCATGCCAGCAGCGAGCGCCGCGCGCCGAAACGGTCATAGGCGCCGCCAAGGAGCAAGCGGCCGGCGATGCTCATGGCGCCAATGGTCGACAATACGCCAGCCGCCATCGCGGGGTGCAAACCGTGATCCACGCCAAATGGCACGATGTGGACAATAACGGTGAACAGGCAGAACAGGTCGCAGAATTTGGCGATGCCGAGCAGCCATATAGTCCTCGATCTGAATGCCTCGCGAAAGCTGGCGCCGACTTCCTGTTGCGCCCGGTTGGGGGAGGGATCCGGCGCCTCGCCATCGGGCTTCAGCCCGAGAGCGGCGGGACTGCGGCGCAGCATTTGCGCCGTGCCGACCAGCACGACAATGGCCGTGATGCCGAATAACAGACAGGCAATCCGCCAGCCCGGCCCGGCGATCAGGGCCGCCATGACGGTCGGCACGACCACTTGGCCGACGCCGCCACCGGCCTTGGTAAAACCGCTCATCAGGCCGCGGCGGCGTACGAACCACCTTGCGATGGTTGAGAGGGTGGTTACATCGTGGGCGGCCAGACCGATGCCCGTCAGCAGGCCGAGGTAGAGGTAGAGTTCCCAAACCGCCTGCATGCGGAAAAGCAACGCATAGCCGAGGCCGAACATGATGCCGGCCATGCTGAGAACGGCGCGGGGGCCGAACCTGTCTCCGGCCCGGCCCATCAATACCGCGCAGCCCCCGGTGACGAGAAAGGCAAACGACGTTGCCCCGGAGATCGCCGTGCGGGACCAGCCGAACTCGCGCTCAAGCTCGGGAAAAAGCACACCGAAGGTGAAAATGCCGCCGAGATTGACCGCCTGGATGACGCTGCAGGCCGCGACAATGCGGTAGCCGTGGAAGAAGCCTTTATCGCTGCCCATTGGGCGAATTTTGGACAAAATCCGGGCTTTCCTGAATTGTTAAGCGAACTATTTGATTCTTGTTCCGATCACTATGGAGACGTTCTGGTGGACAGGTCAAACCGTTTGGCGCAAGCAACACTTGGTCGTGGGGCGCTGACTTGCTAGTTTGTGGGTTCCCGTCCGTTAGCAAGAGAGCCCCCTATGAGTGCCTTGGAAATTGTGCAAATTCCCACCCGCGACGATAACTATGTCTATCTGCTCCGTGAACCCGGCCAGGGTATGGTTGGGGTGGTTGATCCGTCGGACGCCGCACCGGTGATGGCGGAGTTGGATGCGCGCGGCTGGAGGTTGACCCATATCCTCAATACCCACCACCATGGCGACCACACGGGGGGCAATTTGGAGCTGAAGGCGAAATACGGCTGCACCATCGTTGGCGCCCGCGTCGACCGCGAGCGGATCGCCGGCATCGATGTGGAGGTCGGCGACGGCGAGAGCTATCAATTTGGCGATGCCACCGCCAAGGTCTACGAGACGCCGGGCCATACCAGCGGCCATATCGCCTTTTGGTTCGCCGAGAGTGAGGCGCTGTTCTGCGGCGATACCCTGTTTGCCCTGGGCTGCGGCCGGGTGTTCGAGGGCACGTTTGATGAAATGTGGACCTCGCTGCTCAAACTGCGCGATCTGCCCGATGCCACCAAGGTCTATTGCGCCCACGAATACACCCAGACCAATGCCCGTTTTGCCGCGACCATCGAGAGCGGCAATCAGATTCTGGTCGACCGCGTGGCCGAGATCGACACCCTGCGCGCCGCCAACAAGCGCACGGTGCCGTCGCTGCTGGGAGTGGAGAAGGCGACAAATCCTTTCCTGCGCGCCGATGTGGCGGCGGTGGCGCAGGCGGTCGGCCTACCCGGCGCCGGCCCGGCCGAGGTCTTCGCCGAAGTGCGCACCCGCAAGGACAATGGATAGACAAAAGGTCCGAATTCAGCCGCTTCTGTTAATTTGGCATTTGCCGGGCCATGAGAATGTCCACGACCGCTGCCCCGGCATTCGGCCTCCCCGGCGAGGCGGAACGGGGCATCCCCATGGATTGCCGGGTCAAGCCCGGCAATGACGTGGAGGACCTAAAATCAGCCAAAATACGCAAAAATTCGTCATGCCCGGACTTGATCCGGGCATCCAGGGCCACGGGCGATAGACCGATGATCAACCCGCACCTCAAAAATCCAGGGCGGGCCCGGGTTTCGACTGTAGGGCTTAGCCCGCGGCGTGTTTCGCTTTCGCTTCCCGGCGGCGGGCATGCAGGATCGGCTCGGTATAACCGCTGGGCTGTTCCTTGCCCTTGAAGACCAGATCGCAGGCGGCCTGGAAGGCAATGCTGCCATCGAAATTCGGCGCCATGTCGGTGTAGATGTCATCATCGGCGTTCTGGCGGTCAACCACGGCTGCCATGCGCTGCATGGTTTCAACCACCTGGGCTTCGCTGCAGATGCCATGATGCAGCCAGTTGGCGATGTGCTGGCTGGAAATCCGCAGGGTGGCGCGGTCTTCCATCAGGCCGACATCGTTGATATCCGGCACTTTTGAACAGCCAACGCCCTGGTCGATCCAGCGCACAACATAGCCCAACAGACCCTGGACGTTGTTGTCCAGTTCGGCCTGGACTTCGTCGACGGATAGATTTTCACCGCGCGACAGGGGAACCGTCAGAATATCGCCCAGATCGGCGCGGCCGCGGGCGGACAGCTCGTCCTGACGGGCGGGGACGGAAACCTGGTGATAGTGAATGGCATGCAGGGTGGCGGCGGTGGGGGAGGGCACCCAGGCCGTGCTGGCGCCCGCCGTGGGATGGCCGATCTTGGCCGCCATCATCTGCTTCATCTCGTCCGGCATGGCCCACATGCCCTTGCCGATCTGGGCCTTGCCCTGCATGCCGCATTCCAGACCGATATCCACGTTCCAATCTTCGTACGCGGCGATCCAGGGTTGGGCCTTGATCTGATCCTTGCGTAAAAACGGCCCGGCTAGCATGGAGGTGTGAATTTCATCGCCCGTACGGTCGAGAAAGCCGGTGTTGATGAACATCAACCGGCTGGAGACGGCGCGGATGCATTCCTTGAGGTTCACGGTCGTGCGCCGTTCCTCGTCCATGACGCCCACTTTCATGGTGTTGGGCGCCATGCCCAGGGCCGCTTCGACCCGGTCGAACAAGTCGTTGGTAAAGGCGGCTTCCTCCGGCCCATGCATTTTCGGCTTCACCACATACATGCTGCCGGTGCGGCTGTTCCGCTCGATACCCAGGCCCTTGATGTCATGCAGGGCACAGGCGCCGGTCATCATGGCGTCCATGATGCCTTCGGGCACTTCGTTGCCGTTTTTGTCGAGGATCGCATCGTTGGTCATCAAATGACCCACATTGCGCACCAGCAACAGGCTGCGCCCATGCAGGGTCAGCTCGCCGCCATTGGGCGTGGTGTAAACCCGGTCAGGCGCCAAGCGGCGCTCAACCATTTTGCCGCCTTTTTCGAAGCTGTCGACAAGATCGCCCTTCATCAGCCCCAGCCAGTTGCCATAGACCTCCGCTTTATCCTCGGCATCGACGGCGGCGATGGAATCTTCGCAGTCCTGAATGGTCGTCAGGGCCGCTTCCAACACCACATCCTTGACACCGGATGGGTTGTCCTTGCCCACGGGATGGGCGCGGTCGATCTGGATATCCACGTGCAGGCCGTTATGGCGCAACAACACATTGCTCAGCGCGTCATTTCCCAGATAACCGGCGAACTGGGCCGGATCGGCCAGCTCCGTGCTGGAACCGGAAGATAGATCTGCCACAAGCGCCTCGCCGTCCAAACGGTAGGCCGTGACGCCGGCGTGGGAGCCAGAGGCCAGAGGCACGTTTTCATCCAGGAAAGCCGCCGCCTGGGCGATGACCTGTTGGCCGCGTTTGGGGTTGTAGCTGCCGCCTTGCTCGTTGCCGTCGGCCTCGGAAATAATGTCCGTGCCATAGAGGGCATCGTAGAGGCTGCCCCAGCGCGCGTTGGCGGCGTTCAGGGCATAGCGGGCATTCATCACCGGCACCACCAGCTGCGGCCCGGCCATGGTCGCGACTTCAGCATCCACATTTTCGGTGCTGATGGAGAAATCGTCGCCTTCCGCTACGAGGTAACCAATCTCGGTCAGGAACGCGCGGTATTCACCGGCATCGATTTGCTGGCCCTGACGGGCCAGATGCCAGGCATCGATTTTCGTCTGCAGGTCTTCGCGTTTGGCCAGCAGAGCGGCGTTCTTAGGCGCCAGATCGTTCAAAATCGCTTCAAAAGATTGCCAAAAGACGTCTGTCTCGATCCCGGTGCCGGGCAGGATCTTAGTCCCGACAAGGTCATCCAGTAT
This sequence comes from Rhodospirillaceae bacterium, assembly GCA_018701215.1. GTDB lineage: Bacteria > Pseudomonadota > Alphaproteobacteria. The sequence goes on along the minus strand of JABIWH010000019.1, from coordinate 161,233 downwards.
CGTGGCCACCTGCAGGCCGCCCCTTTGAATACGATCCGTCATTTCGTGTGCTCCTATTGCTTGGTTCGCTACGGCTTTCCAGCAGTTAGCATTTTCTGGGCACGGATCAGGCAGATCAGGACGCCAGGATTGAAGGATAGTGGCCGGATAAGCCGCGCGCTTCGCCCACCTCCCCCAAAAAAATAAGTGCGGTGCTGGTTCGGCGCATGCCGCTTATAACCGCTCTGGCCGTTGTGGCCAATAGCATGGTTGGCAGGGCGCGGGGCTTCGGCTAAACCTGCGCCCATGCAGGACTTTGACATCATCATCATTGGCGCCGGGGCGGCCGGGCTCATGTGCGCGGCGGCGGCGAACAGGCGCGGGCGGCGGACGTTGCTGCTCGAACGTGGCACAAAGGTGGGGCAGAAAATCCGTATTTCGGGCGGCGGGCGCGCCAACTTCACCAACTTGCACGTCTCGCCCGCCGACTATCTATCGGACAATCCACGCTTTTGCGTCTCGGCCCTCAGGCGCTATTCGCCCCAGGACTTCATTGCCCTGGTGGAGCAGCGCGGGATTTCATACCACGAACGGGAGCATGGCCAATTGTTCTGTGACGGCTCCGCCCAGCAGATCATCGGTATGTTGGTCGACGAGGCGCGCGGTGTCGAGGTGCGGACGGCAACCAACGTGACAGGCATTTCCAGGGCCGATACCGGCGATGCACTTCGTTTCACCGTGAAAACCGACCAGGGCGTTTTCCGGGCCCAATCCCTGGTCATCGCCACGGGTGGGCCCTCTATACCCAAAATGGGTGCCAGCGGCTTTGGCTACGCCGTTGCCAGACAATTCGGGTTAGGGGTGATCGAACCGCGTCCCGGCCTCGTGCCGCTGACTTTTGATATGGAAACCATGGCCAAGCTTGATGGTCTGGCGGGCGTTTCGCTGGACGCGGCGGTTACGCGCGACAAGGTTCGCTTTACCGAGGCCCTGTTGTTCACCCACCGGGGCCTGAGTGGTCCGGTAGTGCTGCAAATATCCTCCTACTGGCGCCAGGGTGATACGATCAGCATCGATTTGCTGCCCGGCACGGATGTCTTCCAGTACCTGAAAGAAGCCAAGAACGCCCAGCCCAAGCGGGAGGTGCGCACGGTGCTCGCCAAGCTGCTGCCAAAGCGGCTGGCGCAACGGCTGGCCGCCTGGACGGATTGTGATGGCCGTCTGGCGGAAACCTCGGATAAGGCCCTGCGCCGTCTGGCCGATCACATAAATGCATGGCGCATCACGCCGAGCGGCTCCGAGGGCATGCGTACGGCGGAGGTCACCGTCGGCGGCGTCGACACCCGGGCGCTCTCGTCGAAAAGCATGGAAGTATCATCGGTTCCGGGGCTCTATTTCATAGGCGAGGCCGTTGATGTGACCGGTCATCTGGGCGGCTTCAATTTTCAATGGGCCTGGGCCTCCGGCCATGCCTGCGGCCAGGTGGCCTAATGTCGCCTAGATCAAACAGCATAAAATTGGAATCAATTTGATGCTGATAATTTGATCTAATCCTATAAATTAGAGCAACTTAGCTGCGTTCGAATGAACGCAGGTTGCTCTAAAGCGCCGCCAATGTCTGGCGCAGAAAATTCAGCACATTGATCACCGCGTAATTGCGGAAGCGGGCCCGGTCACCGGGTAGCGAGACCATCTGGACATGTTGCCGCCCGGCGATATCGAGGTGCATGAATACGGTACCGGGGGGCTGATTGTCATCGGCCTGGGCGGCAACGACGGCGAGGCCCACGTCGGCGCCGAAATCGTGGCGTATGCTGGTGGCGGCTTGCCCTGCATCCGCCAAAGCGTCCTTGATGGAACCGCCCCGGAAAATGGCCATGGTATCGTCCATATCCGAGAGCCGGGCCGATAATACGCCACCGGTTAGACCCTCGGCGACGGCCAGGGTTAGGCCGCGCTCCTTCAACATGCCAAGGACAACCGTCTCCATGGATTGTTCGTCGACGCCAAAGATGATGTCGCCCAACAGCGCGCGGATCAGTTCTTCCTCGGCCGCGATGACCGCTTCCGCCGCCGCCTCATCCGCCGCCTTGGCGGTAATGCGGACCTTGATGCCCTCCATGCCGCTGGCCTGGAAGGCAAGGGTGGGATTACCCTGGGCGTCAAGCTGGTCGATGCGTTCCGCCAGGTCCTGGGCCAGACCGGATTCGCTGTTGCCCCAGGTACGCAGGACGCGGCTGCGGATCACCGCCGTTTCGCCCGCGCGCCGCTGTAGATCATCGAGGATCGTGCCCTCCATCATGGTGCGCATTTCGTGGGGCACGCCGGGTACCGCATAGATCACTTTGTCACCGACCGGGCAGACCAGGCCCGGCGCGGTGCCCGGCATCTCGGCGATCAGGGCGGCACCTTCGGGAATGTCGGCCTGGCGGCGGTTGTTATCGACCATCACCCGGCCACGGGATTCGAACATCTCGCGGATTTTCGCCACCACGGCCTCGTCCCGGTGCAGCTCGACCCCCATGATGGCGGCGATCACCTCGCGGGTGATATCGTCCTGGGTCGGCCCCAAACCGCCGCAGCAGATGACCGCGTCGCTGCGGTCCAGGGCATGGCGGATGGTCCGCTCCATACGCTCGAAATTGTCGCCGACCTTGACCTGAAAATGTGAATCGATCCCGACCAGCGCCAGTTGTTCCCCGATCCAAGACGAATTGGTATCGACGATTTGGCCAAGCAACAGTTCCGTGCCGATGGCGACGACTTCGCAACGCATATGTTGATCATCCCTGTTGTGGAGGTTCCTTGGTGGGCTTGCGCATTCCAGCACACTCTGAAACGCCGGTGTTTGCAAGGGGGGAAACGGCTGAAATGCTACATTGAAGCATTGGCCGAAGTGTCATAGATTGCCGGCCAATGACGAGGGTGAGACGCAGTTGGATTGGATCAATCTGCCATGAGTAACAATGAAGCCCTAAACGAGGAACTGTCCGAGGAATTGACCGGGGAATTGACCGCGCCGTTCGCGGCCGCGGTGTATGCCCGGGATATGCAAAACCGCGATGCCTTGACGCAATTCGCCGCTGAACTGCGGGCCGAGGGCGTGCGTGTCGGCGGCCTGGTGCAGGAAGTATTGCGCAACGAGGACGGCGCCAGCACGGGCATTGATATTGTCGAGATCGATACCGGCCGGCGTATTCCCATCAACCGCCCGACCAAGGAAACCCTGGATAGCCATTCCTGTTCCCTCAACACTTCCGCCCTGACCGAGTCCACAGAGGCCCTGCGCCGGGCCATTCGCGAGAACGTGGATCTGATCGTGCTGGAGAAATTCGGCGAACAGGAGCAAAAAGGCCAAGGCTTGAGCGATGAAATCTTCATGGCCATTGCCGAGGAAATTCCCCTGCTGATCGCGGTACCCGAATTCGCCCTGGATCTGTGGCAGGAACGCAGTGGCGAGATGGGTGAAACCTTGAGCTACGATGTCGATGCGTTCCGCCGCTGGTGGGCTATCGCGAAGCCGGGCTAAACCATGACACCAGATCAGTTGATCACCGAGGGCGCCAATCAGGAGCGCTTTCGCGTCGATCGGCGGATCTACACCGACCCCGATATCTTCGAACAGGAACTGCGGCAGATTTTCGAGCGCGGTTGGGTCTATCTCTGTCATGAAAGCCAGGTGCCCGGCCATGGCGACTATTACGCCACCTATATGGGCCGCCAGCCGGTCTTTGCCATTCGCCAACGCAGCGGTGCCGTCGGTGCTTTTATCAATGCCTGTTCACACCGGGGTGCGGTTCTGACGCCAAGGCGTCGGGGCCGGGCGCGCAGCCTTGTCTGCCGCTTTCACGGCTGGTGCTTCAACACCGAAGGCGAATGCGTGCGGGTGAAGGAAGAGGAAGAAGGCTGGCCGGGCGGCATTGCCAAGGAAGATTACGGCCTGACGCCCCTTGGCAAGGTGGGCAACTATCGCGGCTTCATCTTTGGCTGCCTTGATCCTGATATTGACGATTTAGAGGACTATCTGGGCGCGGCCCGTCCGTTCATCGATTTGCTCGCCGACCAATCCCCGGATGGCCTGGAAGTGGTGCCCGGCCAACAGACCTATATCATTCGCGGCAATTGGAAGATGCAGGCCGAGAACGGCGTCGACGGCTATCATGTGGGCACGGTGCATCGCATCTTTGGCCAGGCCATGGCGAAACGGGAAGCTTTGGGCGATGACCGTGACAAACGGCCGACCGAGGCCGGGCGCATCGCCGGCACGGTGGCCACGGGCTGTTACGATATCGGCAACGGCCACAACATCATCTGGGCTGGGCGGGCCAATCCGGCTGTCGCACCTTTGTTCGAGGCGGAGGCGCGTTTGCTGGAAAGTTTCAGCGCGGCAAAGGTCGATTGGATGCTGCGGCGGGGGCGCAACCTGTTCCTCTTTCCCAATGTGCAATTGATGGACCAATCATCGACCCAGATCAGGGTCTTCCGGCCCATTTCCCCCGACCGTACCGAAGTCCGGGTCTATTGCATCGCCCCCAAGGGCGAGAGTCGCGCCGCCCGCATCGCGCGGCTGCGCAAGTTCGAGGATTTTTTCATGGTCACCGGCATGGCCACGCCGGACGATCTGGCCGCCCTGGAGGATTGCCAGATCGGCGCCCATGGCACCGAAGCACGCTGGAATGATATGGAGCGGGGTCTGGCCGAAGTTCTGCAGGGCCCCGATGATGACGCCAGGGCCTTGGGTGCGGAGGTCGCCACATCCGCCGCGCGTTGGGATCATGAAACGCTATATCATGGCTATTTCCGACACTGGAAAGCTTTGATGGATCAGTCGGGTGAGTGAGCTCTACAATCAGGTCCGGGATCTGCTGTATCTGGAGGCGGATTTGCTGGACCGCCAACGCTGGGACGAGTGGCTGGCTCTATATGCCGATGACTGCGTCTATTGGGTGCCGTCGTGGCTGTCCGAGGATGAATTGGGCGATGATCCCGAGATGCAGGTCAACATGATCTATATCGTGGGCAAGCCGGGCCTGGCGGCGCGGTTGCACCGCATCTCATCGGGCCAGGCCTATGCTGAAAGCCCCCTGACGCGGACCGCGCACCTGGTGGATACAGTGCGGTTGCTGGAGCATGACGGGGACAGTATTTCAGCCTCGGCCAAGTGGATGACCCTGTCCGCCGACAGCCGCATGGGTAAGCAGATCAGAGGTGGTTGGTACGAATACGAGCTGCGCCGCACGGGTGATGCCCTGCTGATCGGCCGTAAGAAGATCGTCCTGTTGGAAGACGTGATCGACGGCGCCGTCGATATCCATCAGATTTGAAGGTTAGTGGCGGCGGGCGGCGACGATCAGGGCGTCAATGCTGTCCTCGCCCAGGGCCTTCATGGCCTCCAGGCGGTGCATGCCTTCGATCAGAACATAGCGGTTGTTGCCCCGGCGGACCTGGATCGGGGTCTGCTGGCCATCTTCCAGGATACTCTCGGCGAGGACTTCCACTTTTTCCGGGTCCAAGGTGCCGCGCCGCTTTGTCGGCACGTAGATTTCCGCTACCTTGATCGCCAAGCTTTCCATTCCTACCTCGCCGTTAATATTGGGGCCGATGTCCATTGTATGCGATTGACCGAAACTAATCGAGCCGTGCGGGAAAAACAGGGAAGCAGGTGTATTGAAATGGAGGCAGCGCAATGAGCAGCAATATTGGTATTGAAATTGATCAGGGCGTTGCCCTTTTGACCATGAACAATCCGCCCTTGAATGTGGCGACGTTGCAATCCACCCGGCAATTCAACGAGGCGCTTGATGGGCTGGCCTCCAACGGGGAGGTTCTGGTGCTCGTGGTCCGGGGCAGCGGTGAACGGGCCTTCAGCGCCGGCTCCGACATCTCCGAGTTTCCCGACTATCTGGCGGCGGGCAACGTGGTCGAGAAGAAATTGCGTTACGAGAACGAAACCATGGTCAAGCTGGAGCGTTTTCCCAAGCCGACCGTCGCGGCCCTGAACGGCCTGGCCTTTGGCGGCGGCTTGGAGCTGGCGGTCTGTTGCGATCTGATCGTGGCGGATGAAACCGCGAATCTCGCTCTGCCGGAGATCAAGCTTGGTGTCTTTCCAGGTTCGGGCGGTACCTTGCGGGTGACCAGACGGGTTGGTCCGGGCCGTGCCAAGGAGATGATGTTTCTGGGCGAACCGATCAGCGCGGCTCAGGCCCTGGAATGGGGCCTGGTAAACCGCGTTGCCGCCAAGGGGCAGGCGACTTACGAGGCGTTGGCCCTGGCGAGGGAGCTTGCGGCACGCCCCAACATTGCGCTGCAGGCCTGCAAGAAAGCCATCGACGAAGGTGCGGAAATGCCCGATGACGAGGCCATTGAGCAGGTGCTGTCATTGATGGAAAAAACCTTCGCCTCCGATGATGGGCAGGAAGGCGTGCGGGCATTCTTCGCCAAGGAAGAGCCGAAGTTCAAACACTCCTGAATGGAGATACTAAATAAACGCCAGATGATCGGGGGCTAGCGAAAGGTAGTCGGTCAACAGGCGGTTCTTGGCGTCGGCGACGCAATGATGCTGACAGTTTTGGTTGGGATTGATGGCGGCGAGGTTCTTTCGGTTCTCGTCCGAATACCAGAATTCGCGGAAGCTTTGGCCCGAGATATCACCCAGGGTGCCGCTCGCCGTATAGGCCTTGTCCTGACAGGTATAGATTTTGCAGTCGGCGCCAATCACCGTCAGCATCTGGGCGAAGGGGCAGCTGTCGTAGGGTTTCGAGAAGTCAATTTCCATACTGTGGTAGTGGTTAACCACGTGGAAATTGGCATCATCCAGTGATTTTGCCTCCTCGATCTGGGCCCGCACGACGTCCTTGAAGCCATCGTGATAGAGATTATTTTCTTCGCCCGTGTTGGCGATGATGCAGGGCGAGATTTTGGTATGCGCCACGCCCGCGTCTTTCAGGCGTTTGCACAATTCGACGATATGGGGTGCATTGCGGTCATCGACAATGATCGAGCCGCCCACCACACAGTCCGAACCACGAGCCGAAAATGCGGTCAGGTTCTCGATCACTTCCTCGAACGCATCCTCGCCGACCGAGCGGTATTTGGCATACGAAGGCCCATCCCAGCCATCAATGGATACCCGCAGCCAGGTACCGTGTGCCGCCAGGGCATCGGCCACTTTGCCCTTCAAACGGGCGCCGTTGGTCAAAGAGGCGATCTTGATACCGCCCGCCGCCAACCGGTCCACGGTCTCGGCGAAATAGGGATAGATCAGCGGCTCGCCGCCGCCCGAAAATGTCACCGCCTTGACGCCCATGGCCAGCAGGTCATCGACAATCTCGGCCATCTTGGCCTTGGGAATGCGGTCGCGCACCACCATGTCCTCGCCCAGCGAGACATCATCCGTGCGGTAGGCGCAGAAATAGCAGGCATGATTGCAAACATTGGTCGGCTTGATGCGGACATGCACCGGTGGCGGGAGGTCACCCGCCTGCATGGCATCGAGCGAGCCGTGATAATGCATCGCTTTTAGCGATGAATAGATGGCATTTTGCATATCTGAACCAAACCACAATACTGTTTGATCCCGACATTATGGCCTTATGGTTGCCAATCCATTAATGCGCCCGTGGTTGTCTTTACCCGCCGCGCGCCGCGATCATGTCGGCCCGCGCCAGGGTTTGTTCAGCGCGTTGAATAATTGGCTCGTCAATCATCTTGCCCTCATATTCGACCGAGCCGCGACCCTCCGCCTTGGCTGTGTCATAGGCGGCAATGACGCCTCGGGCCTGTTTCACGGCTGCTGGGGCCGGTGTGAACTCCTCGTTCAGAATATCAACTTGCAGGGGATGAATGCAGGCGGAGCCTAAGAAGCCCAGCCGCGCGGCCTGTTGGATACGGGCGCGGAAAGCATCTCGGTCGCGGTATTCGGCGACCGTTCCGACAAAGCCCAGGGGCAGGATACCGGCGGCGCGGGCGGCCATCATGACATGCAAGGTTGGTTGGAACAGGCCTTCTTCCTCGGGCAGCATACCGGCGGAGAGAGCATAGTCCTCCGAGCCCAAATTCATCGCCACCACCCGTGGGTGCGCCGTGGCGATCTCGGCGGCATGGAAATAAGCCTCGGTGGTTTCGATCATTGGGAAAAGCTTGGTATGGCCGTTCTCAAGGTCGTGTTCGGCCTCCAGCTCATCGAGGATTTCGGCGATGGCGCAGACATGGCCCGCATCGGCGATTTTCGGCAACATCAATGCGCAGACATTGGCATCGACCGAGGCTTCGATATCAGGCACGGTCAGGCGCCAGGGCCGGTTGATGCGGACCAGGACATCTGCGCCGCCGGCGCCAACCTTGGCCGCCGCCGTCCGCACCATTATCCGGGCCTCGGCCTTTTGCGCCATGGGGATGCTGTCTTCCAGATCGAGAATATAGGCATCCGCGCCCCGGCTTGGCGCGCTGGTCACGAATTTTTCCACATTCGTGGGCACGAACAGCATGCTGCGCCATAACGGTAAGGATTGGGGTTGGGCGTGAGCCATCAAATGATGTCCTCTTTTTTCAAGGCGGCGATCTCGTCGGGACTAAAGCCCAGGGCGCCGTAAATTTCACTATTGTGCTGACCCAGGCCAGGTGCCGGGTGGCGGATCTGTCCCGGTGTTTCGGACAGATGCGCGGCCACGTTATGCATGGGTAATTCGCCCATCTCGGCATCGGGAAAGCGCAACATCACCTCCCGCTCCCGGATCATTTCGTCTTCCAGCATGCCGGCGGTGTCGTGTACCGGACCGACCGTGACGCCGGCTTTCTTGAAGATCTTCAACAACTCCACCTGATCATGCGAGGCCATGAATTTGCCCACGATGGGATCGAGAATATCGTTGTTGCGGACCCGGTCGGCATTGGTCTTGAAGCGTGGATCATCGATCAGATCTTCGCGGCCCATGGTCTTGAACAGGCGTTCGGCCATGGACTGCATGGAGGCGGAAAGTGCTACATAACGGCCGTCCTTGCATTGATAGGTATTGCGTGGCGCGGTGGTGGTGGAGCGGCTGCCGGTACGCGTGCCGCCCTGACCGGTCAATTGGAACTGAGCGCCCTGAGGCCCGAGTATGGCCAGCAGCGGATCGAACAGCGGCAGATCAACCACCTGGCCCTTGCCGCCGCATACCTCGACCTGGCGCAGGGCGGTCAAGGTGGCCATGCCGCCATACATGCCGGCTACCATATCGGCCAATGCCAGGGGGGGCAGCACCGGTGGCCGGTCAGCAAAGCCGTTCATGGCCGCGAAGCCGCTGCGTGCCTCGACCAACGAGCCGAAGCCGGGTTGATCCCGGTCCGGGCCGGTCTGCCCCCAGCCCGATACCCGCACCATCACCAGGGCAGGATTCCGCGCCAGTAACTCGTCGGGGCCCAGTTGCCATTTTTCTAGGGTGCCGGGCAGAAAGTTTTCCACCAATACCTGGGCGCCTTCCACTAGGCGCAACAGAATTTCCCGGCCCTCCGCGCTGCGTGGGTTCAGGGTGATGCTTTTCTTATTGCGGGCATAGACTTTCCAATGAATGGAAATGCCATCAACCAGCCAATGACGCAGATCATCGCCCCGGCCCGGGCGTTCGACCTTGATGACATCGGCGCCAAAGTCGGCCAAGACGTGGGTCAGGGCATTGCCGGCCACCAGGCGTGATAGATCCAACACCCGCACCCCATCCAGGGGCGCGGGCGCATCCGGGCGATAGTCCCGTTTGTGTAGTTGATCCAAAGTCTGGCGTCGTCCCTAACGGCCTTTCCAATCGGGCGGACGCTTTTCCGAGAACGCCAGGGGACCCTCAATAAAGTCCAGGCTGTTCTTCATATCCTCGATCGATTGGTATTCTGCCAGCATGGCCTCGCCCACCGAGGGGTGGTCCTGACCGCGCAAAACCACATCCTTGGAGGTGCGGATCGATACCGGCGAACATTCCGAGATCAGCTCGGCCCAGCGTCTGGCGCCTTCCAGGGCGCCGCCCTCGGGCACGACCTCGGTGACAAAGCCCAGCTTGTAGCCCTCTTCGGCCATTACCCGGCGGCCGGTCAGGATCATGCCCATGGCCTGTTTCATGGGAATCTGCCGCGACAAACGATGCAGGCCGCCGGCCAAGGCAGCCAGTCCGACCCGGGGTTCGGGCAGGGCGAAAAATGCGTTATCGGCGGCGATAATAATGTCGCAGGCCAAGGCTACTTCAAAACCGCCACCCATGGCCAGGCCGTTAACGGCGCCAATTATGGGCTTTTTCATGTTGAAACGGTTGACCAGGCCGGCGAAGCCCGACGCCGGTGGATCGGTCTTTTTGCCTTCCGCCTGCCATTTCAAATCATTGCCGGCGGAGAATGCCTTGTCTCCGGCACCGGTAACAATGGCGACCCAGAGTTCGGGGTCGCTTTCGAAATCGTTGAAAATTTCGTCCATTTCGAAATGAGAGGGCGAATGCAGGGCATTCATCCGCTCGGGCCTGTTCATGGTCACCGTGAGGATATGACCGTCCCGTTCAGCCTTGCAAAATTCAGGCATGGTTTTCGCTTCCTTTTACGATTTTTTACATTCCCCGCCCATCCTTCCCTAAAATGATCCCCTTGACCAGCCACGGCGTGGCTGGACGCGAATAAACTGGCCATTTTACGAATGGGGGATAGGTCATGAACGACCGGGGAATCCAGGATAGTAGCGCGTTGATGAAGGCATCCGATCTTTTTATCAGATGTTTGGAAGCGGAAGGCGTCACCCACATTTTTGGTGTGCCGGGGGAGGAAAACGCCGACGTCATGATGTCGTTGATGGACAGTTCCATCGATTTTGTGTTGTGTCGTCATGAACAGGCCGCCGCCTTCATGGCGGATACCTATGGCCGCCTGACGGGTAAACCGGGGGTTTGCCTGGCGACCTTGGGGCCTGGCGCCACCAATCTGGTCACCGGCGTGGCGGATGCCAATATGGACCGCTCGCCACTGGTGGCCATTATCGGCCAGGCATCGACCGCCCGCCTGCACAAGGAAAGCCACCAGAACATGGATGCCATCGCCATGTTCCGGCCGATCTCGAAATGGGCGCACTCCATTGGCAACGCCAAGACCATACCGGAAGTGGTGCGCAAGGCCTTCAAGGTGGCGACCACGGAAAAACCCGGCGCCACGGTGATTGAACTGCCCGAGGATCTGGCCAAGGTGCAATTATCGGCCGCGCCCATGCCGGTCGATATCACCCGCCGGCCCGCCGCTGATCACAAGGCAGTGGCCCGTGCCGTCGACCAGATTGCCGCCGCCAAGCAACCGTTGATCCTGGCCGGCAACGGCGCGGTACGCAAACGCGCCTCGCAACAACTGCGCCGGCTGGCACATAAAAGCGGTATCGGCGTGGTCAATACGTTCATGGGCAAGGGCGCGGTTTCGCTGGATGATCCCCATTGCCTGTTTACCATTGGCCTGCAGGGCAGGGACCATATCACCGCCGCTTTCGAGGACGCCGATGTGGTGGTGGCCGTCGGCTATGACCTGGTGGAATACGGACCGGGCTTCTGGAATGCCAGGGGCGATAAGGCGATTGTGCATATCGACTTTGAACCAGCCGAGATCGACACGGACTTTCCCGTGGCCGTGGATGTGGTCGGCGATATCGCCGATGCCCTGTGGCAGATCAACGAGCTCTTGGAGCAACGCTTTGACGGCAAATTGCCGTTGTTCGATATTGCCGGCCGGGCGCCCCTGCGCGCGGCCATTGCAGCCGACCTGACCGAGGAAGCGGACGATCCGGCCTTTCCAATGAAGCCGCAAACCGTGGTCAATGATATGCGCGCGGCGTTGGGCCCCGACGATATCATGCTGTCGGATGTGGGTGCGCACAAGATGTGGGTGTCGCGCTATTATCAATGTTACCAGCCCAACACCTGTCTGATCTCCAATGGTTTCTGCTCCATGGGTTTCGCCCTGCCGGGGGCCATTGGGGCCAAGATCGCGCATCCTGACCGCAAGGTCGGGTTCATCTGTGGTGATGCCGGGTTTTTGATGAACGTGCAGGATCTGGAAACCGCGGTGCGCCGGGGCATCAATTTTGTTTGCGTTATCCTGGTGGACGGCGAATATGGTCTGATAAAGTGGAAGCAGCAAAATCAGTTCGACGGCAAACATTCCGATCTGGCCTTTTCCAATCCTGATTTTGAGCTGCTGGCCAAATCGTTTGGGATGTGGGGCCGGCATCTGGATGGTCCGGGGCAATTGCGCGGCGCTCTGGACGAGGCCCTACAACAGCCCGGCCCGGCCTTGATCGCGGTGCCGGTGGACTATGGCGAGAATATGAAATTGACTCAGCGTCTTGGCAACCTGGTCGAGACGATTTGAGCCGGAACAGGAGGAACGATAATGGCATTACGTGATGTGGATGATGCAGTTCGGGCGGAAGACTTCGCCGGCGAGCTGGCCCACGCCAGCGCGGCACATGTGCGCGGCCTGATCCGCAAGGGCGAGATCACCGGGCAAACCGGTGGCATGGCCTTGGGAAAAATGCAGGGCAACCTGGCTATTCTGCCCAGCGATCTGGCGTTGGATTTTGCCCGCTTTTGCCAGCGCAATCCAAAACCCTGCCCCCTGGTGGGCGTCTCGGAAACCGGCGATCCCATGCTGCCGACCTTGGGTGCGGATATTGATATCCGCAGTGATGTCTCGTCCTACAATATCTACCGCGATGGCGAATTGGCCGACAGCGTGACCGATATCAGCGATCTGTGGCGTGACGATCTGGTGACCTTTGTCTTGGGCTGTTCCTTTTCGTTCGAGGAGGCCTTGCTGGCCGATGGCGTGCCGTTGCGTCATTTGGAAGAGGGCTATCTGATCCCCATGTACCGCAGCAATATCGCCACCACGCCGGCGGGGCCATTTTCCGGACCGATTGTCGTCTCCATGCGGCCCATGCCCATGGCCGAGGCGATCCGCGCGGTTGAGGTGACATCCCGCTTTCCCATGATGCACGGCACACCGCTGCATATTGGCGATCCGTCCGCCATCGGTATTGCCGATCTGATGCAGCCTGCCTGGGGCGATGTGCCCGTGGTCAAGCCCGGCGACGTGCCGGTTTTCTGGGCCTGTGGCGTGACGCCGCAAGCAGCCGTACGGGCCGCCAAGCCGCCACTATGTATTACCCATACGCCGGGCTCCATGCTGATCACCGATCTACCCAGCGGGCGTCCGGCTTAGTTAGAATTCTGTAGGAGGAAACGAGTATGAAGACCGAAATCATTCGTTGCGAGATCGCCGATCACATTGCCCTGGTTACCATGGACAATCCGCCCGTGAATGCCCAGGACCAGCAATTTCACGAAGAGATGATGCAGGTCTTCGACACCATCTCGGACATGGATGATGTCCGCGTTGCCGTATTGACTGGCGCGGGCAAGATCTTCTCCGCCGGCGCCAATATCAAGAACAAGGCCGGCGAGGAACGGCAACCGGGTGATGCCTGGGCGCATAATCGGCGGGCGCGGGAATGTTTCCATTCCATCATGGAATGCCGCAAACCGGTTATTGGCGCCCTCAACGGCGCTGCCCTGGGCGCCGGTCTGGCGGTCGCGGCCAGCTGCGATATTCTGATCGCATCGGAAAAGGCCAGCCTGGGCCTGCCGGAAATTGATGTGGGTTTGATGGGCGGCGGGCGTCATGCCATGCGGCTGTTTGGCCATTCCCTGATCCGTCGGGTCATGTTGACCGGTTACCGGGTGCCGGGCGAGGAATTGTATCGCCGCGGCATTGTCGAGGCTTGCGTGCCGGCGGAGGAGCTGATGGATGCTGCCATGGATCTGGCCCGGACCATCGCGGCGAAAAGCCCGGTCGCCTCGCGCATCGCCAAGCATGCCCTGAACACGATCGAGGAAATGAGCCTGCGGGATGGTTATCGGTTCGAACAGAACATGACCTATGATCTGTCTTCCTATGAAGACTCCAAGGAGGCGATGTTGGCCTTCGCCGAAAAACGCGCGCCCGTTTTCAAAGGCAAATAGGACTTCAAGGGCTAATAGGAGAGACTGCCATGCAACCGCCTGCCTCTTTCATGGATGCCTATCGCCCGTCTTTGCGGGGCCGGCGTCATATGACCGCCGCCGGACATTATTTGGCGGCGCAAGCCAGCTTTCAGGTGATGGAGGCGGGCGGTAACGCTATTGACGGCGGGGTTGCCGCCGGCATGGCGCTGGGCGTGGTGCAGAGCGAACTGGTCGGCGTCGCGGGCGTGGCGCCGATCATCATCTATTCGGCGGAAGAAGACCGCGTGGTCACGATTTCGGGTCTGGGTACCTGGCCCGCCGCGACCGATCCTGAATTTTTTACCAGGGAATATCCCGACAGCGTGCCCGAGGGCATTTTGCGCTGTATCGTGCCCGGCGCGCCGGCGGCCTGGATCATGGCGTTGGAGCGTTACGGCAGCATGACCTTTGGTGAAGTCGCCTCGGCCTCCATCAAATTGGCCCGCGATGGTTTCGCCATGTATGCCCTGATGGCGGAGTTGCTGGCCGAGAAGGCGGAGAAATACGCCCGCTGGGACGCCAATGCCGAAATTTACCTTCCCGGTGGTCATTCGCCAAAGGTTGGCGAGAATTTTCGCCAGGAGGATTTGGGTCGATCCCTGCAATATATGGCTGATTGCGAGGCGGCCGCCGGCGGTGACCGCATCGCTGGTCTGCGGGCCGCCCGCGATGCCTTCTACAAAGGTGATATCGCCCGCAAGATCAGCACCTATCACGAGGACAACGGCGGCCTGATCCGCATGGAAGACCTGGCCAGTTTTGAAGTTGAGGTTGAAGACGCCCTGCGCATCGATGTGGCCGGGACCAAGGTCTATAGCTGCGGGCCGTGGTGCCAGGGACCGATGCTGTTACAGATCATGCAATTGCTGCAAGGGCAAAACCTGAGCGGCATGGGGCATAATTCCGCAGCCTACATTCATCATGTGACCGAGGCGGTGAAGCTGGCGGTGGCGGACAGGGAACGCTGGTACGGTGATCCCCGTTTTGTCGATGTGCCCATGGATATGCTGCTTTCCGACGATTACGCCAAGCAACGCCGCGCCATGATCGATCCCGAGAGCGCCTGGCCGGAAATGCCACCGTCTGGCGATCCGCGCGCCCCTCGGGTTGAGCCCTCGCCAACGCCGCTGACCGCTTTGGATACCTCTTACGCCTGTGTGGTGGATGCCAAGGGCAATGTCTTTTCCGCCACGCCGTCGGACACATCCTCCGATGGTCCGGTGATACCGGGCTTGGGTTTCGTACCTTCGTCACGGGGTTCGCAATCCCGGCCCAACCCACAGCATCCGTCATCCATCGAACCCGGCAAGCGGCCGCGCCTGACGCCCAACCCGGCGATTGCCATCCGGCCCGGCGAATGGGCCCTGCCGCTGGGGACACCGGGGGCGGATGTGCAATGCCAGGCCATGGCGCAGACTTTGCTGAATATCGATGCTTTCGAGATGAACCCGCAGCTGGCGGTGGAGGCGCCCCGTTTTGCCTCCTATTCCTTCCCGCAGTCATTTGCGCCGCACTCGTATCATCCCGGTTTGTTGAAGCTTGAAGGCCGGATTGATGATGACGTGGCCTCGGTACTATCGGCAATGGGCCACAAGATCGAATGGTGGGGTGATTGGTCCTGGCTGGCCGGCTCCATGTGCACCATACGCCATGACCTGAAAACCGGTTTGATGGAATCCGGTGCCGATCCGCGCCGCGCCGGCTATGCCCTGGGTTGGTAGCTGAATTTATGCGCATTACCGATATTCGTGAGGCCACGGCGGCCATTGGCTCGGAAATGAGCAACGCTTACGTTGATTTTTCACAGATGACAATTTCCGTTGTCGCCGTGGAAAGTGACACCTTTCGCAACGGGAAAGCGGTCACTGGCTACGGGTTTTGTTCCAATGGCCGCTATGCCCAGGGCGGCATTCTGCGGGAACGCCTGATCCCCCGTATCCAGGCAGCGGCAGCGGCGGATCTGCTGGACGAGAGTGGGCAAAATTTCGATCCGCGCCAAATCCGCAAGATCATGCTGACCAACGAAAAGCCGGGCGGTCATGGTGATCGTGCAGTGGCGGCAAGTGCTGTGGACATGGCGGTTTGGGATCTGCTGGCGAAGCTGGAAGAGAAACCGTTGTGGCGGGTGCTGTCGGAGCGCTATAGCGGCGGCGACCATGACGCACGGGTTCTGGTCTACCCCGGCGGCGGTTATTACTATCCCGGCAAGGGCTTGCAGCGTTTGCGCGAGGAAATGCGCGGTTACCACGATCAGGGCTACAAGGCGGTGAAGATGAAAATCGGCGCCGCGCCCCTGGCCGAGGATCTGGCCCGGATCGAGGCGGTGATCGACGAGGTTGGCAGCGGCGGCGATTTGGCGGTGGATGCCAATGGCCGCTTTGATCTGGACACCGCCCTGGCCTATGGCGATGCCATGCAGGATTATGGCCTGTTCTGGTTCGAGGAACCTGGCGATCCCCTGGATTATTCCCTGAATGCGGAATTGACCGCCGCCTATTCCGGCGCTATCGCCACGGGCGAGAATTTGTTCTCCCTGCAAGATGCCCGAAACCTGGCCCGTCATGGCGGCATGCGTCCGGATATCGATTGGCTGCAGTTTGACCCCGCGCTTTGCTATGGACTGACGGAATATCTCGATATTCTCGAGGTGTTGGAAGGCCTGGGTTGGCCCCGAAGGCGCCATATTCCCCATGGCGGTCATCAATTGGCCCTGGCCATGGCGGCGGGATTGCAGCTGGGCGGCTCGGAATCATATCCCGGCGTTTTCCAGCCCTTTGGCGGCTTCGCCGATGACACCGTGGTCGAAGGCGGCAGGGCGGAACCTGGCGAGCACATCGGCATCGGCATGGAAGCGAAAACCGCCATGTTTTCCGAAATCCAACGTTTAGTGGGCGCTTAACAACATGGTCGATAGTACTGAATTGAAGGCTAACATAAAGGCCCTGGTGTTTGATCAATACGGCACCGTTGTTGATATGCAGGCTGGCTTGACGGCGGCGGTGACGGATTTTCTCAGGACCAAGGGTTTTGCGGAGGAGCCGCATCGTTTTGTGACCTGGTGGCGGCGCACGCACTTCGAAAACTCGATGATCGATGCCTTGAGCGAAGGGCCGCACACGCCGTATCGCGAGATCGGCCAGCAGGCTGTCGCATACGTCATGGACCGCTGCGGCTTTAGTTATAGCGATGACGAAGTACGCTGGCTGGTCAGTGAAATCGAGCGCCTGAAACCATTTCCCGAGGTGATCGCGGCCTTGCAGCGTTTGGCCGCTACATACCAGCTGGCCATTCTCTCCAATGGTGATGTGGATATGTTGGAGGCGGCCAAGCCGCATATCGGCTTTCCCTTTGATCATGTCATTTCGGTCCAGGCCGCCGGCTACTTCAAACCGCATCGGGCGACCTATAAAAAGGCCGCCGAGATTATTGGCTTGCCGCCGGAAAATATTCTGTTCGTCGCCAATCACGCCTTTGATTGCATCGGCGCAAAGTCCTGTGGCATACCTACGGCCTTCATTGACCGGCGCAAGCGGCCCTTTGGCCACACGCCGCACCAACCAGATATTATTGTGAAAGATTTCAAGGAGCTTGCCGATGTCCTCTGCTGACGCCACTACGGATGCCGGGCCTTTAGCTGGATTGCGGATCATAGATCTGACCCGTGTCCTGGCGGGCCCGTATTGCACCATGACCCTGGGCGATATGGGGGCGGAAGTGATCAAGGTGGAGCATCCCACGGGCGGTGACGACACCCGGGCCTTCGCGCCGCCCTACCAGGGCGACCAATCCGCCTATTTCCTATCCGTGAACCGCAATAAGAAAAGCGTCACCCTGAATCTCAAGGACGAAAACGCCAAAGAGGTTCTTTGGCAGTTGATCGATACGGCGGATGTCATTGTCGAGAATTTCCGCCCTGGTGCCGCCAAACGCTTGGGCTTTGGCTACGAGGAGGTTGCCGCCCGCCGGCCTGAAATGATCTATGCCTCGATCTCGGGCTTTGGTGACCGTGGCCCCGATGCCACGCGGCCAGGATATGATCTGATCATCCAGGGCGAAAGCGGCATGATGAATATCACCGGCGATACGGATACGCCGCCCTTCAAGATGGGCACCTCAATCGCAGATCTAGTTTCGGGCATGACCCTGGTGCAGGGCATATTGGCTGCGCTCTATATCCGTCGCGACACTGGCAAGGGCCAGCACGTCAAGGTGTCCATGTTGGAGGCGCTGTCGTCACTGCTGACTTATCATGCGGGTAACTATTTCGCGACCGGCGTATCCTCGGAACGCCGCGGCAATGCCCATCCCTCCATCGTGCCTTACGAGACCTTTCAGGCCGCCGATGGCTGGTTGAACATCGCGGTCGGCAACGATGCCCAATGGGATACCTTCTGCAAGGCGGTTGACCGCCTGGATCTGCTGGAGCACGAGCTTTACGCCAACGCGCCAGACCGTGTCAGCAACCGGGATCAACTGATCCCCATCGTGACCGAGTTGCTACAGACCAAGAGCCGGGATGAATGGATCGCTATTCTAAGCGGTGCCGGCATTCCCTGCGGCGCCATCCGCACGGTGGGCGAAGCCTGCGAAAGCGAGACCTTGAAAGAACGCGGCATGATCTGGAAGATGCAGCATCCGACCGCGGGCGAGGTCAAGAACATCGCCAATCCCATCGAACTGACGGGAACACCGTTCGCGGCGCCCGTGGCACCGCCGCGGTTGGGCGAGCATACGGAAGACGTCCTCGGCAATCTGCTTGGTTTTAGTACGGATCAGATTGCGGCTTTAAAGGATCAGGGCTCTATCTGAGCCATCAGTTCGCGTGATCAAGGATAGCCCTGACCTGGGCCGCGAGCTGTGCCTTGCGGAAAGGTTTGGCGATCAAGGCCGGCTGTGGGCCTGTTGTATTACTGTTCAGTATCGGATGGTCGTTGTAACCGGACATGAAAAGAACCCTGATATGGGGCTGCAGGTCTTGAGCGCGGGCGGCGATGTCCGGCCCGCTGGAACCCTTGGGTAGAACAACATCGCTCAACAACAGATCGATTTTCTGTCCTGATGCCAGGATCTCCATTGCCGCGGGGCCATCACTTGCTTGAAAGACCTGGTAACCCAGCGATTGCAGCAATCGCGATGCCATCGCCAGCAAATCGGGCTCGTCCTCGACTACCAGAATACATTCATTGCTATCCGTGATTGATTGCGGCATGGCGTCGGTGGCCGGTGCCTCACTGGCCTGATCATATCGCGGCAGATGGATGGTGAAAGTCGTGCCCACGCCGGGTTCGCTTTCCAACAGGATATGGCCTGAAGATTGTTTCACGAAACCATAGACCATGGATAATCCAAGGCCTGTGCCCTTGCCCTGTCCCTTGGTGGTGTAAAACGGCTCGAAGACACGGGCGAGGACGGCCTCGCTCATGCCGGCGCCGGTATCCGTGATTGTCAAAGTGACATAGCCGCCGGCGGCCATTTCGCCATCGGCCTGGTCAAGATTGGCGCTGCTGACCGTGATCGCCAAAACTCCGCCCGAAGCCATGGCGTCACGGGCATTGATGGCTAGATTAAGTAGCGCGGTTTCCAATTGCCCCGGGTCGATCTTGCAAAAACAAGCAACCGGCGCTTCCCTGATCCTGACTTCGATGGTCTCATCAAGAACCCGGTGCAACATTTCAGCCGTATGTTGCAGGCTTAAGTTCAAATCTACGATCTCCGGGCTCAATGTCTGCTTGGAGGAAAAAGCCAACAGACGATGAACGAGGTCGGCGCCCCGGTTGGTGGCCGCAATTGCTTTCTCTAATAAGGGCAGACTATCGTTGTCTTGCCGCAGACCGTCTGCGGCCAATTCCAGATGCCCCAGGGTAACCGCCAGAAGATTGTTGAAATCGTGGGCGATACCGCCCGTCAACTGGCCAACGGCCTCCATTTTTTGGGCTTGGCGCAGCTGTTCCTCGGCCGTTATGAGATCGTGAATATCGTCTGTTTGTACGATTACGGCGCCATCCGGCAACCGTTGCGTTGTGCCCTGGTGCCAACGGCCTAGGTGGCGAAAGCGCCGGGTGCTGCTAGGTTCCTCCAATTCGCGCAATCGATCCTCAATCCAATCGTCTTCCCGTCCGATAGCATCATCGATATTGCCCTCGGCCACGCTCTGGCGGATAATATCAATCTGGTGGCTGCCTGGATCAAGGTTCTTTCCCGGAGCACCCAGGAACTCCCGATACTGTTCATTGCTATAAATTAGACGCCGGTTTGAATCCCAAAGCGCGATACCTTGGGGGATGAATTCCAGGGCGCCGACAAAGCGTTCAACCGAGGCAGCCGCTGACTTGCGCTCGCCAATATCCACCGTGAATATGAGAGTGGCCGGTTTGCCTTGCCAGTTTATGGTCGTGACACGATTTTCCAACCAGACGACGGCGCCGTCCTTGCGCAAGCCCTTGTAGTCGTAGAGGCTTGGCGGCGACTGTCCCGCATGGCGTAGTTCGCTAATGCGGCGGTAGCGGTCGCGTTCTTCTGGCGCGACGAGGTCGAGATAGAAAATGCCTGTCATGGCGTCGCCCTCACCGTGATAGCCAAATATCTCGGCGGCCGCTTGATTAGCAAAGGCCACGCGCCGATCGACGTAGACCACGATGCCTTGCAATGAACCTTCGATTAGATTGCGGAATTGCCGCTCGCTCTCCGCCAGAGCCTGCTGCGCTAGCTTGCGGTCGCTGATATCGATTGTGAAGATCAGAATTGCGCTCTCGCCTCGCCAAGAGATCAGCGTCGTGCGGTTTTCCAGCCAGACCGTCGTGCCGTCTCTACGCAGTCCCAGGAAATCGTATAACCGGGGTGGTTGACCGTCGGACTGGCGTTGCGCGGCATATCCGATGATCCGATCCCGGTCTTGCCGCGCCACAAGGTCAACATTGATCGCATCCCGCATCAGCACGCCAGGGCTGTCATAGCCAAAAATCTCGACCGCCATGTTGTTTGCAAAAACAATACGGTTGCCAACTACGACGGTGATGCCTTGCGCTGAACCCTCGATCAGATTACGGAATTGCCGTTCGCTCTCCGCCAAGGCATGTCGGGCCTGCATGCGTTCGCTGATGTCCACGATATTAGTTTGCACGGCTCTTTGGCCCTGCCAGTCGATAAGCGTGACCCGGTTCTCCACCCAAATCGAAACACCATCCTTGCGCAAGCCTTGAAACTCATAAGTGTCTGGTGCGCTGCCGCCTTTCAGGCGTTCCTCCTTGTATTTCTGCAGCCGATGCCTGTCCGTTTCCGCGATAAGTTTGGCGTAGGATCCTTGGCGGAGCAGATCGTCAACATCATCGTAGCCAAACATGGCTGCGGCGGATCCATTGGCAAAGACCAATTGATAGTCAACATGAATGATGGTTCCCTGGATGGAACCTTCGATCAGATCGCGGAACTGCGCCTCGCTTTTCGCCAACGCCTGTTCGGCTCGCTTTGTCGTGGTGATATCCACCACGATGGAGAGAATGCAATCAATACCATCAAGGACAATTATTCGAGCCGAGATTTGCGCAATCCTGGTCTCGCCGTTCCTGACAACGTAGTCGGCTTCAAATTTGTCGACAAAGCCCTGATCCTTGAGCAGTCGATACAGCTGCTCCTGCGCCGGGGCATTGTGAAAGACATTCAATTCGGATGTCTTCTTGCCGACAATCTGATCCCGTTCAAACCCCCAGTCCGAACACCACGTGTTGTTGACTTCAAGAATTCTCTTGCTGCTCAAGTTGTAGAGCACCATGCCGTTCGGGCTTTTCTGAAAAATCGCTGCCCAACGCTCTTCGGATTGACGCAAGGTCCGTTCCGCCACCCTGATCTCGGTGATGTCGATCAGGACGCCGACCAGCGTTTGCGGCACTTCATCATTGCCGCCAAACACCGTCTTGTAGAAGATGACTTCGCGTTGGGCGCCGCTGCCCGCGATCGCCGTTCTTTCGTAGACATCCGAGCCCTTGCTCGCGAAAAGGGCCATATCCGCGCGATCATGAACGACTGCCCGCTCTTGACCGATCAACTCGCCGATGCGTTTGCCGACCAAATCTGCTTCCCGGACTCCCATGAAGCGTTCATATGCCGGATTGCAACCCAGATATCTTCCGTCGCTATCCTTGAAAAACATCGGCATGGGCACGGCATACATCAATGTCTGTAGCTGGCTTTGTTGTTGCCGTTCAACGGATTGGGACCGGCGTAACTCGGTGATATCCCGTCGGATATCCACGGTGCCGCCGGAGGCGGTGCCGTACTGATTTAGTTGCATGACCCGGCCATCGTCGAAGAGCTGCTCGCTGGCCGGTCCTAGGTTCTTACGTCGAATAACCCGCTCTTCGATCCATTCGTCTTCCCGGCCTTCGGCGGCTTTCAGGGAAATCCCGGCAAGTTGTGCGCGCAACATATCACGATAGGGCAAACCGGGACGGAGTACCGCCGCAAACGATGGAAATAATGCCTCGAAGGCATGGTTGTAGTAGGTGATGCGATCCTCCGGGTCGAAGGCGACGAGCGCTTCCGGCATGGCATCCAACGACTCTTCAAGGCGGGACAACTCTTCGATAAGCTGTTGCTTGCTCTTTCCGCCGTGCCTGGAGGGGTTTCTGGTGCCCTTGGACATCAGTTTACTTTCTTACGGCTATGCCTGGAAAAGGCTTCTTAGCATCAAGTATGCCAAATTCCACTGGGGAAAACATCTAACCCGCCCTCAATTATCGGCTGCTAACCTCCAAAACCACGGCCATGGCTGAATCGCCGGCAGCACAACCTTGAAAAAGGCCGCGTCCGCCGCCTTTCAAGGCCAGCTCCTCGATCAGTTCGACAATTGTCCGCAGACCGGTTGGGCCTTGCGGATGACCCCATATCAAGGAACAGCCGTAGTTGTTCATGGCGTCGAGATCGAAGCCGGTTTCGCGGCTAAAGACGATGTCGTTGACGGCAAATGGGTTGTGCGATTTCACCACATCAATACCGCCTATATTCAGCCCCGCGTCGTCCAGCGCCCGCTGCGTCGCCTCGACAGGGGCCTGGGGCATATAGCCTTTCTCGGTGCGTGATTGACCAAAGCCCAGCAAACGAATGCGGATCGAAGGATCGGCGGCGTGTTGGCGGGCAGCGTCTTCGGTTGTGACCAGCAAGCCAACCGTGCCGTCGGCAGGATGGGTTTGGCCACCGAAGGTAATGCTGCCGCCGGCCTTGACCGGTTTCAGTTTCGCCAATGCCTCCGCACTGGCGGCGGTCACGCCTTCATCAGATGTCAGGGTGGCCACGGATTTACGGAAGCGGCTGTCGGGAACCTCGAAAGGCAGGGTCATATAGCGTTTTTGAAACGCGTGATCGCTGGCCAGCGCGTCCAGATACTGGCTATGGCGGCGCAGCACCACATCGTGCTGTTCCTCCGTGCTGATTTGATATTTGGCGGCAACGTTTTCCGCCGTATCGATCATCGCATTCTTGGCGTGCGGGTCATGGTTGAAGTTATCCATCACCACATCTTCATGGCCGCCTGTGCCGCCGGGTCCCGACGGCGCGGGATAATAGACATGCGGTCCGTTGGAGGTGCGGTCGGTGGTCAGGATCAACGCGGTATCCGACAGACCCGCGCGGACTTCATGCGTGGCGGCGGCCAGGGTACGGGCGCCCGTGGCACAGGCTTGGCTGATGGTGGGGCCGGCAACGTCCTCGGCACCTATCATGCCTGTAACCCAGGGCAGGCCATAGAATGACTGTTGCTGGGGCACCGTCATGCCGAGGATGCCGTGGTCGATTTCGGCCAATGAAATTTCGCGGCGGGCAAGTTCGCCCTTGGCGACATGAGCAGCGAATTCCAGGCTATGGAGATGGGACAGGCTGCCTTGCCAGCGGGCAAAGGGCGTGGACCAATAGGCGCCATAGGGGATTTCCGCAGCACGGGGCATGAGGCTCTTCCAATACTAATTTTTCAGGGGCCCGGGCGTACGCGTTTGACAGCCGGGGCACATGCGGCCAACCTAGCGCAGAAATCCAGTTTTGGGCAGCGGTGAATGGAAGCAAACTGTTTGCCGTGGCCAATAACAGGCAGAAATTTATCTTTGGAGGAGTTCGGTGATGAGTAAGGCGCGGGTGGATACGGTAAGACTGCAAACCATGGTGAAGGGGTTTTGGGAATCCGCGGCCCTGATGAGCGGCGTTGAACTGGGATTGTTCACGGCAATTTCAGAGGGCCGGAACACGGTTGAGGCCGCCGCCGCCGCGATGGGTATCGAGGCGGAAAACGCCGAGCGTTTGATGACCGCACTGACCGCCATGAAAATGTTGGAACGGGATGGCGACAGTTTTGCCAACGCGCCTGATGTGGAGCGTTTTTTGGTACAGGGAAAGTCCAGTTATGCCGGTCCCTGGATGCTGTTCGGTAAACCAAAGTGGGATGACTGGGGTAAATTGACCGAGCGTCTGCGCCTGCCCAAGGAATCCCAACGGGTTCTGGGCATGTACGATGACAGCTTCACCGTTGAAAAGGCCCGCGCCTATCACGAGGCGACCTATTCCATCGGTATGGGCGCCGCGCGTTGGTTTCACAAGCAGGTCGATCTGACGGGGCGCAAGCGGATCATGGACCTGGGCGGCGGTTCGGGCTGTTACTGCATCAATGCGGCCATGAAATTCCCCGAAATTACCGGCGTGGTACTGGATTTGCCTTCGGTCGTGGTGGTAACCCGCGAATTCATTGCCGAAAATGGCTTCACGGACCGGATCACGGCGGAGGCGTGTGATTTCACCGCCGATGCCCTGCCCATCGACGCGGATGTGGCGATCATGGCGTCCAATCTGCCCCAATACAGCCGTGAAATCATCGCCGGCGTGGTGCAGCGTGTTCATGACGCCCTATTGCCCGGTGGTGAATTCCATCTGATCGGCGAAATCCTTGATGATGACCGCCGTGGCCCTATTGCGCCCGCGCTATGGGGCCTGTCGGAAGCCGTCAGCAATTCCACGGGTCTGGCCCATTCAGAGGCAGATGTGATCGGCTATCTGTCTGATGCGGGTTTCGCCAATGTGACCGCAACGGAATTCATCCCAGGGACCTTGACGCGGATCACCGGGCTCAAAGCCTGAGGCTTTTCGACTGGGCGCCTTGGTTCGTCATGCCGGTTTGAGTACGGCGGCTGCCTGTTGGCCTGAAAATCAATGCTTTGGCTTGGCAAGGCCAGCTTAGTTGTAAGCAAAAAGTCATATTAAATATTGCGAGTATTAATCATTTAGAAATGGCTCTGGATTATCGTTAACGCCATGACTGGGATGCGGGCTCCAACGGCGAGCCGGTATTCGGGCGGTATCTGGTATTCTGGAGGGAATATGCCTAAAAGCATGAAAAGTATGGTTTGGAAACTAGTCTTGCCGGTGCCAATTGCGCTGGCCGTTGCCATCGCGGTAGGTTGGTATTTCATCTCGCAATGGACAGCCACCAATACAGTTGATGCGGCAATTGCCTCGGCGGCGGAAACCGTGGGCCAATTCAAGACAGTCCGTGGCTATTACACCAAGAATATCATCGCCAAGGTAAAGGCCAATGGCACCATAAAACCGGCGATCAATCACAAGGGCGTCCCCAATACGGTGCCTCTGCCGGCCACATTCGTGCATGATGTCTCCAAGCTGTTGGAAAAACGCGACACCAAGGTGCGTCTATACAGCGCCTATCCCTTTCCAAACCGGGCGGCGCGGAACCTGGATGATTTTCAAACCGAAGCATGGGACACCTTGAACGCCAATCCTGATGCCATATTCAGCCGCCGGGTCACGATTGATGGATCGACCGTGGTTCGGGTGGCAATGGCGGACAAAATGGCCGCTCAGGGCTGTGTCAATTGTCACAACAGCCACCCCGACACCCCAAAGGCCGATTGGAAGCTGGATGATGTCCGGGGCGTGCTTGAGGTTGCGCTGAAAATAGATGATCAGCTGGTGGCGGGCCGGGACCTGGCCAATAAGATATCGTTTTTCGCGGCCCTTGCCGCTCTCGTGGTGGCCCTCCTGGCAATGATGGCGGCCCGTGCGGTGGCTGGTCCGGTCAAGCGTATGACAAGTGTTATGCAGCGGCTTTCTGATGGCGAGCGCGATGTCGAGGTTCCCGCCACGGAACGCCGCGACGAGATTGGCCAGATGGCTCAGGCGGTGGAGGTCTTCAAGAAAAATGGCCTGGAAATGGAGCGCATGCGCGAGGAAGGTATCGCACAGCAAGCCACGGCGGAGCAGGAGAAGCATCAGGCGGCGATGGCATTGGCCAATGCCTTCGACACTGAAGTCGGTGGCGTGATTGGCAGCGTATCTTCGGCGGCGGGCGAAATGGAGTCCTCCGCGCATGAGATGTCGGCATCGGTGCAGGAGAGTATGCAGCAAAGCAGCGCCGTCGCGGCGGCGGCGGAGCAGGCCAGCGTCAATGTTCAGACGGTGGCTTCGGCGACCGAGGAGCTAGCCGCGTCGTTACAGGAAGTCAGCCGTCAGGTCATTGAGTGCACCGAAGTCGCCCAACAGGCGGCGGCGGAAACCAGTCGAACGAATGAAGAAATTGATGGTTTGTCCCAATCGGCGGAGAAAATTGGTGATGTGATCTCGCTAATTAACGATATCGCCTCGCAAACCAATCTTCTTGCCTTGAACGCCACGATCGAGGCGGCACGTGCCGGTGATGCCGGCAAGGGATTTGCCGTGGTGGCATCGGAGGTGAAGAACCTGGCCTCGCAAACCGCCAACGCAACCGAGGAAATCTCCGAACAGATTGCCGGTGTGCAGACCGCGACGGGCAATTTCGTCACGGCGATCGAGGCGGTGACCAAGACCATCGACCAGGTCAATGATATTGCCGCGTCGATTTCGGCCGCCGTCGAGGAACAGAATACGGTAACGTTAGAGATCAGCCGCAATGTGCAGGAGACCTCTGCGGCGGCGGAAGATGTTTCACGCAATATCTCCGCCGTGACTGAAAGCATGACACGGGTTGGCGGTTCCGCCGATACCGTGGAGAGTGCTGCTGGTGGTGTGTCCGGGCAATCGGACATCTTGCGTAAAACCGTCGATGAATTTCTGGCCAAGGTGCGCGCCGGATAAATTCAAACAAAATAGTCGATTTAAGGGCCTTTCATCCTGTTCGGGTGAAGGGCCCTTTCCTTGTTTCCGTCCGTGCCGGGGTGAGGGTATCATTCCCGCCTGTAATCAAGACGGAGACGAGTGATGGTGGACGAAGCGATCTTGGCAAAGGACAGCGTGGCATTGGTAACCGGTGCCAGTGCGGGTATTGGGCGGGCCGTGGCGGTGGCGTTGAGCGCGCGGGGCGCGCGGGTCATTTGCGCCGCCCGGCGTTTGGATAGATTGGAAGACCTGGTTGCCGGACTGCCCGGCCCCGCTTTGGCGTTCGAACTGGATATCGCTGATGGCGAAGCCGTCGATGTTCTGCTGCAACGCCTGCCCGAGGATTGGCGTCAGATTGATATCTTGATCAACAACGCCGGTCACGATCTGGGTGGCCGGCAGCCTTTTCATCAACGCGACGCCTCTGACGTCGCGGCGGTGATCGAGACCAACGTCACCGGCATGATACGCACCACCCTGGCAATCGTGCCTGGTATGCGGCAGCGGGGCAGGGGGCATATTGTCACTATCGGCTCCGTCAACGGCGTGGAATGGACCGCAAACCATAGCGTCTATGTGGGTTCCAAATTCGCCGTGCATGGTTTCACCAACAGCCTACGAATGGAGTTGCAGGGGACCGGTGTGCGCCTGACGGAGGTGATGCCCGGACTTGTGCGGACAGAGTTCGCAGCCGCCCGCTGGCTGGGCGACGAAGAACGGGCAAAGGAATTCTATGACCGTTTCGATGCGGCACTTTCACCTGATGATGTCTCCGACGCCATACTCTATGCCCTCGACACACCAGCTCATGTTAATATCTGCGACCTCGTGTTGCGCCCGGCTTAACCAAGTTAGGAGACGATCGTGATGCAGTTACATAGTTCCCCGACCTCGCCCTATGTGCGCAAGGTCCGTATTCTATTGCTGGAAACCGGCCTGGACGCCCAGGTCGAACAAGTCAGCCGGGCGGTGACGCCGACCTCTCCCAATGCGGAACTGAATGCTGATAACCCCATCGGCAAGGTGCCGGCTCTGCTGACGGATGACGGCATGGCACTCTACGATAGCCCGGTGATCTGCGAGTATCTCGACAGTCTGCATGATGGCACCAAGATGTTTCCCGCGCCTGGCCCGGCCAGGTGGCGGGCCCTGCGTCGCCAGGCTCTGGGCGATGGCGTCTTGGATGCTGCGATCCTGGGACGCTACGAAACCTCTCTGCGGCCGGCTGAGATGCTGTGGCCAGCGTGGCTCGAGGCCCAGCTGCTCAAGGTTGACCGCAGCCTTGATGCCATGCAGGCCGAGGCAGCCGAGCTGGGCGGTACGGTCGATATTGGTACCATTACCTTTGCCTGCGCCCTGGGCTATCTGGATTTCCGTTATGGCGATATGGGCTGGCGCGGTAACCGGCCGGACTTGGCGGTCTGGTACGACAATTTTGCTCAGCGTCCCGCCATGCAGGCGACCAGGGCGCCGGATGCGGATCCGCTAAAAAGCTAGCGCGATTTTCAGTTAATCGGAGTCACTCTCGCAAAGTAAGTAATTGTTTTAATTGCCGGATTCTTAAGAGTCTGAGTGCATTTTCTTCGAATGCGCTCTAGTTGCCCGCCAAGACCTCCGCAAACAGCGCAGGATCAACATTGCCCCCCGACAGCACGATAACCGTGTTGCCATTGCTCAGGTCCAGTTTACCGGCAAGCGCCGCGGCCAGGGCGACGGCGCCGCCTGGTTCGACCACCAGCTTCAGCTGGCCAAAAGCGGCCGCCATGGCAGCGGCAACCTCATCATCACTGACCGCCAAGCCGCTGCTGCATAGCCGTTGATTGACCTGAAAGGTCAGTTGTCCCGGTTCCGGCGCCAGCAGGGCATCGCAGAAGCTATTGCCGCCTGCCGTATTGCTTTGACGGGACTGGCTGGCGATCGAGCGTGCGGTATCATCAAAATCCTTCGGTTCGACGGTGAAGATGTCAGTGCGGGGACAGTGATGCTTGACCGCCGTGGCCACGCCCGCCGTCAGGCCGCCGCCACCACAGGGCACTAGCACGCGGTCGGGCGCCAGATCACGTTCGGCTAACTGTTGGATCACTTCCAGGCCCAGGGTGCCTTGGCCGGCCATGATTAGACGGTCGTCGTAGGGGCGGACCATGGCTAGGCCGCGTTCCTCGGACAGGCGGGCGGCGATATCTTCACGCGGCTCTTCGCCCCAGCGGTCATAGGTCACGATCTCGGCCCCCCAGGCGGCGGTGCCCTGTTTTTTGACCGCTGGGGCATCTTCGGGCATGACGATCAGGGCAGGGGTATCACAATAATGGGCCGCCGCCGCCACGCCCTGGGCATGGTTGCCCGAGGAATAGGCGATCACGCCGGCTTTCCGGGTGGCCGCGCCCAGACGGCTGATATGATTGTAGGCGCCGCGAAACTTGAACGAACCGGTGACCTGCAATGGTTCCGGCTTAAAGAACAGGCGCCCGCCGGCGCGCTCGTTCAACGCCCTGCTTTCCAATAGCGGTGTGCGCACAGCGATGCCCTGTAGGGCCTGCGCCGCCGCCGCGACGTCGTCATAGGCAACAGGCAGATCAGTGTTTGGCTTGTCCATGGCTCTCCAGAAAATCATCTATGGCGGCGATGCAGGCCGGTTCGGTCAGTTGCGGCACATGGCCGCGGTTGGGCAGGCTCACTTGGATCAGGTCTGGTTTCTCTTCCGCCATGCGGGCAAAGGTCTCGGCGCTGAGAATGTCCGATAACGCACCGCGAATAGCCAGCGCGGGGATATGGCTCAGTGACTTGAAATAGGGCCAGAAATCAACCGGACTATCGCCCTGTTCCGTGGCTATATCGGCGACGGCGGGATCATAATTTTGCACCAGCATGCCGTCTTCGCGCTGCCGGAAGGTCCGCAAGGCTTCTGCCCGCCATTGTGCCTCGTCCCAGTCGGGATAGGCCGCGCTGAACAATTGTTTCTGATGTTTGGCGGCTTGTTCCAGATCCATCGCCGCCGGGGTCTCGCCCGCATAGCCGCCAATGCGGGCGACGCCGGTTGGATCGATCTCCGGTCCGATGTCGTTTAGAATTACGCCTGCCAGGGCCGTGGGCCGGGCCGCGCCCAGGGCCATGGTCAAGATGCCGCCCAACGATGTGCCGATGACAATGACGCGGTGGCATGCGGTGACGTTCAGTAAATGACCAATGTCGGAAAGATATGTCGCCGGGTTGTAGTTTTTGGGATCCGGATCATAGGCGGACTGTCCCCGTCCGCGCAGATCCAGGCAGAGCACCCGCCGCTTTGGGCAGAGGTGCAGGGCCAGTTCATGAAAATCAGGCGCGCTGCGGGTCAGGCCGGCGAGGCACAGGATCGGCGTTGTCTCCGCCCCCCTGTCGCCATAGTCGCGGTAATACAGCTCCAGATCGTCCTGGGCCCGAAAGCGCTGTTCCTGATAGTCCATCCTCAGGCCCCCTTGTCGGCACTGCTTATACCGACGATTTCGGGCAAAGGCTTCAGATTGTCCAGCATGATATCCGGGTTGCCGGGCAGCCGTTCCCTGGCTTGAGCAAAACGGTTCACCCAGACCACGCGAAAGCCGAAGTTCGAGGCCGCATGCGCATCCCAGGCATTGGAGGATTGGAAGCAGATGGCGGACGCTTCGACGCCCAGTTGATCGACAGCTAATTGATAGACCGCCGGTGCGGTCTTGTAGAGCTTGATTTGGTCCACCGATATCACCGCGTCCAACGCATCGCCAATGCCGGCATTATCGACCGCGGCCTGCAACATCTTGGGCGAGCCGTTGGAGAGAATGGCCGTCTTCATGCCGCCGGCACGCAATTGGCGCAGCACACCGTCAACCTCCGGGTAGGCATCCAGTTGTAGATACAGTTGCATCAAACGCTCGCGCAGGGCAGGGTCATTGATGTCCAACGCCTCCATGGCAAAATCCAAGGCCTCGCCCGTGACCTGCCAAAAATCAGCATAATTTTCCATCAAGCTGCGCAGCCAGGTGTACTGCAACTGTCGGCCGCGCCACAGCTCCGCCAGGGGCAGCCATTTGTCGCCCAGATCGGCGGCGCAATGCTGCGCGGCGGCGTTCACGTCAAACAAGGTGCCGTAGGCGTCAAAGACGCAGGCGCCGATATTCTCCAGCCGGTTCGTGTTCATGATCAATCCCCCTTGGTTTCGCTTCCGCATGGCGTAACCCATCTACCGTCATCGGGACAAATAACATGAATGAGAGGCATCGGACGACGCACTAGTTTGCCATTGCGACCGCGCCAGCCTTTTCCAGCTGCCCGATCTGCTGGCCGTCATAGCCAAGTTCCGACAGAATTTCCCGGCTCTGGGCGCCGATGGGCTGGGGTGCCAGACGGATGCCGGGCCGCTCTCCATCATAACAGGCGGCATGCGCTACCAAGGTTACCGTCTCGCCGTTGGCCAGTTGGCTCTCGACCAAATTACCGTTGTGACGAATTTGTGGATCGGCCGCCACCGCGTCATAGCCCATGACCGGGGCATGCCAGATTGCGTGCGCTTCCAGCTTTTCACACCAGGCCTCGGTGCTGTCGCCTTCAATGATGCCCTGGATCAAGGCCGTGGCGTCCTCGCGCCGTTGCCAGCCGTCGGCCTCGGTCATGGCAGCCAGTTCGGGGCAGTCCAGGACCTCTCCCAGCAATTCCAAGGTACAGATCGAGATGGCGATATGGCCGTTCGTGGTGCGGTAAAAGCCATAGGGTGCCTGATAAAGCCAGCCGCCGATGTGTTCGGGCGAGCGCAGACTTCGTTCACGCGAGCCATTCAGATGCGCGACGATAGATTCCTGCTGTAGATCAAGCGCCGCCGACATCAGGTCGACCTCGACCCGTGCGCCTTCGCCCGTACGGCCCTGGCGCACCAGAGCGGCGAGAATGGCGGCGGAAAAAACCATGGCGCCGTGATGGTCCGCGACCGACACGCCGACGGGCGTAGGCGGCGCGGTTACGCTGCCCGTGATCATCGCCAGGCCCGAACGGGCTTGGATAAGCAGATCCTGGCCGGGGCGCGAGGCGTAAGGGCCGCTCGACCCCCAGCCGGAGGCGGAGGCGAAGATCAGCCGTGGGTTGGCGGCGCGTGCGGTCTCCCAGCCTAGGCCGAGGCGGTCCATGATGTCGGGGCGAAAGTTCTCCATCACCACATCCGCGTCTTTCATCAAGGCCAGGGCGATGTCGCGCCCGGCATCCGATTTCAGATCAAGGGCGATGCTGCGCTTGTTGCGGTTGGCGACCAGAAAGGCGACGCTTTCGCCCCCGACGAAGGTATTGCCGCCGCCCCACTGGCGTTGAAAGGCGCCGCCAATCGGCTCGATCATGATGACGTCGGCGCCTAGGTCGCCAAGGTTTTGCGCCGCCAGCGGCCCAAGCATGAAGTGATTGAAGCTGACGATCTTGACGCCGTCGAGCATGCCCATGTTACGTCTCCTTGGAAAATACGTTACGCGATACCAGCGTGAGGTAGAATACGATATGCAATAATTTCTATCGTTTTCATTCTATTCACTAATTTCGACAATAGATTCAATTGGGTGTCGATCAATCACTTAAATGGGAGCGAACAGAGTAATGGTAACGTTCACCCGCAAGAATTTTGAACCCGGCCAGATGGTTTTTGATGACGGTGATGCCGCCGAGTCGGTCTATGTCCTGCGTAGCGGTCAGGTGAAAATAGGGATCACGGAACGGGATGGAAAGTCCAAGATGCTGGCGGATGTAAAGATCGGTGAGGTGTTTGGCGAAATAGCCTTGCTGGAGAACCGCTCGCACCGGGCTTCCGCGGTTGCTTCGGAGGCATCAGTGGTACTGGAGATCCCCCGCGAAGAATTCCAGCGCCGAATGGACGCGGCTGATCCGATCATGAAATCCGTCGTCAATCATCTGATCTCGCGGCTCCAGGATATTACGCATTAATACGTCTTCATTGAGACGGTGTGCCATTGCGGTGTAGATCCTCGAGCAACGTCAACTTCGCCCCTTTGGGATGCAGACGCCAGCGGTAGACCTGTAGATTTTCAAGTACCCGCTGCACATAGTTACGCGTCTCTGAAATGGAAATGGCCTCGACCCAGTCAATGGGATCGACGCCGTCCTTGCGTGGATCGCCGTTTTTCCGCCGCCAGCGGCTCACCCTGTTCGGGCCGGCGTTATAGGCCGCCAATGCCATGATGTAAGAGCCGCGATAGGCCTTGACCAGTTGGCCAAGATAAGCGGCGCCCAGGCGCATGTTGTAACCGCCGTCGAACAGGCGGTCCTGGCGATAGCGCAGGTGCAGCCCTTTTGCGACCTTGCGGGCCGTACGCGGTAGCAACTGCATCAGGCCCATGGCCGAGGCGGAGGACACGGCGCGGGGATTAAATTCGCTCTCCTGCCGTGCCACCGCATGGGCCAGGGCGGCCTCGACCGGCATGGGCGGCATCTTCGACAAAATAGGATAGCCGGTGCGCGGCAACAAGGTTCCGGCGCGCAGCGATAGTTTAGCCGCATGCACCGCCAGGGACGGTTGTCCCAGTGCTTGGCCGAGACGGGCCGCCAGCAGGCGGCCATCGGCGTCGACCGCGCTACGTGTTAGATGCAGGATGAAGGGCCGCAAATGCTCCTCCTGCCCCAGCTCCAGGAATATGCGGCTCAATCGAACTATCTCCCGGTTGTTGAATTTCCGCATGACGGCGTCGCGTGGGGAAGGTTCCCGCGGCATGCGCCAAACCGCCTTTGGACCAAGCGCCTGAATGGCAAGCTGGCCGTAATAGGTAGAGGGATAGCGTGCTGCGGCCCGATACCATTTCGTCGCATCAATGGAACGGCTCAGGGCAATATTGGCGCGCCCGGCCCAATAGGCGGCACGGGCCAGGCTGACGGGAAAGCGGACGTTGTTATAGAGCGCCGCGAAATGACGTAGAGACTGGGCGCCATCATTCAAAAAACGTAGCGCGATCCAGCCCGCCAGCCATTCTGCCTGGGCGAAGCTGAACCGGCCCGGCACCTGGCCGTGGTTTGCGGCCAGACGGTAGGCCAGCGCCGCATCCCCCTCGCGCAAGGCGCCGCGGGCCTGGATATGACGCTCCAACCACCATTTTTCCGGCCGGGGCCCCAGATGAGGACGAGGTTTCAACAAAATCTCGCGGGCCGTTTTGTCCAGATTCTTGCGCCGCCGCCAGCGCACCCGTTCATAGTTCAGGCCGCCGTCGGATAATAGATTGGCCGGCACCGCGCGGATCTTGCTGTCCACGCCCGGTCCCCGGACCATCAGGCTTTCCCGTGCCTCGGCCAGTTTGCGGTAATCCTTGGGCACCACGGTGTACAGACGCCGGGCGGAATAGCGGTGTCCCTGCCACAACAGGTGATCCAGGCGGGCAATATGATCGGCCATGGTGAAAGTCTTGCGGTAGCGGCGGTAAAGCTTTTTCGACTGCCGGCGGGCGAAGACATTGTTGATCCAGGCATAGCGCAGCCATTGCATGCCGTCTTCCTGCATGCCGTTGGCCAGCATGGCCTCGGCCAGGCGGATTTGACCGGGGCCTGAAAGCGGGCGGTGCAGGGTAAACCAGTCCAACGCGGCGCGGTCGCTGACCCGGCTTTTCTCCATCGCTTCTTCCGCCCGCCGGATCAAACGCTGGCGCGAGGGCCAGGCTGGATTGGTGGTAAGAAAATCAGTGATCTCGTTAAAGCTGGCCCGGTTGCCACTTTCCCGGTAGTTCAGCCAGCGCAGGGCCTTGGCGGGCAGGGGATCTTTCGCCCGGCGCGCCAGACGGTGGGCGCCAGGCCAGTTCCTTTTCTTGGCCGCCCGATAGGCCTTGCGGTAATGGGCCCGGTCGTCATGGGACAACAGATTGTCCGCGATTTGCGCTTTCGCGCCGCCGCCCGGCGGCAATGCCAAGCCCAGAGCAAGCAATACCGGGGCAAGCAATATCGGTGCAACAGCGCGGCGCAGGACATTAAGGCCAGGGCGCGCCGCCGCTATTTTGTTATCCAGAATTGTGATTAAGGCGCGGATTATTCATTCTCGCTGCTTGCCCCCTTGCCGGGGAAAGGGTTAAGTTCGCCAAACTTATAACAGAATAGCATTTCCCTAGGAGAGAACCATGTTCAAGGGGTCGATTGTTGCGCTTATTACGCCGTTCAGTGATGGTCAGGTGGACGAAGATGCGCTGCGCAAACTTGTCGATTGGCATGTTGAGCAAGGCACCAACGGCATCGTCCCGTGCGGTACCACGGGGGAAAGCCCCACGCTGTCTCATGAAGAGCATGGCCGGGTGGTCGAAATCGTCGTCAAGCAGGCGGCTGGCCGGGTGCCGATTATCGCCGGTGCGGGATCGAACAATACGGCCGAGGCGGTGGCCTTGACCCAGCATGCCGAGGCCGCCGGTGCGGACGCGGTGTTGCATGTGGCGGGTTACTATAACCGTCCGAATCAGGAGGGGCTGTATCAGCACTTCAAGGCGCTGCACGATGCCTCCGATATCCCGATCATTGTCTACAACATACCGCCCCGCGCCATTGTCGATATTCTTCCCTCCACCATGCAGCGTCTGTCGGACCTGCCACGTATCGTTGGCGTCAAGGATGCCACCGGTGATGTCGCCCGGGTCAGCCGGGAACGGCTGTTGCTTGGCTCTGACTTCTGTCACCTCTCGGGCGAGGATGGCACGGCCCTGGCCTATAATTCCCAGGGCGGTCATGGCTGCATTTCCGTGAGCGCCAATGTGGCACCAAAATTATGCTCGGAATTTCAGGCCGCTTGCACGGATGGCGATTACGCCTCGGCCCTGAAATTGCACGACCGCTTGATGCCTCTGCATGTGGCCCTGTTTCTGGAGCCCAGCCCGGCCGGTGTAAAATTCGCCGCTTGGCGCCTTGGCTTGTGCGAGGCGGAAGCCCGCCTGCCGGTGGTGCCGTTGACCGAGGATACGGCGGAGAAAATTGATGTCGCCCTGCGCCATGTGGGTCTGCTGAATTGATGCGATGAGCAAATCGGTTGCCGAAAATAGAAAGGCCCGCCACAGCTACTTCATCACCGATACGCTGGAGGCGGGCCTTATCCTAACCGGGACGGAGGTGAAGTCACTGCGCGCCGGGCAGGCCAGCATTGCCGAGTCCTATGCGGTGGAGCGTGATGACGGGCTGTTTTTGATCAATTCCCATATCCCGGAATACAAGGCGGGCAACCGCAATAATCACGAACCCCTGCGGCCGCGGCAATTGCTGTTGCACAGGCGTGAGATCGATAAATTAGGCAGTGCCGTAAGCCGCGCCGGCATCACAATCGTGCCGTTGAAGCTGTATTTCAACGAACGCGGCATTGCCAAGGTGCTATTGGGTATCGCCAAGGGCAAGAAACAACACGACAAACGGGCGACCGAAAAGGACCGGGACTGGAAGCGGGACCAGGGCCGCCTGATGCGCGATCGGGGTTGAGTTCAATCCGCGCTTAGAGCCTTTTCCAGCGGGCCCAGAAATTTTTCGTAGGCGCGCCAGGCTTCCAGGGCATTGGTGTAAATCGGCTGGCGCACCTGCCACAGGCTGGCGGTCTGTACGTTGCGCTGGGTTTGGTGGAAGTCGAGCACGCGGGCATCCCAATCCAAACCGCAAAATTCCAGAATGCGGCGGCTCTGACCTTCCTGATCGGCGACAAGGTCTTCATAGCCGACGTCCAGGATCGGCAGGGGCAGGACATCGCGCCAATGATCCATCAGTTGTATGTGACTGCGCTGGCGCCGCCCCAGTTTCGCCAGGTCGTAGGCATAGGGGTGGTAGCCTGGAAAGATCTGTTGATAGATGGAAAAGCACATCGCCATTGGATCACGATTGCAATGGATGACGCGCGCCTTGGGAAACAGCCGCGAGATCAGGCCCAGGTGCCAGGCGTTGCCCGGCATCTTGTCGGTGACCCGCACCGCCGTGCCGGAGACACGATCCAGGTGTTCGAGATATTGCTTTGACAGTCGGGCGGCTGTTGCGCTGTCGAGTTCTTGCACGCAGGCGGGATAGGGCTGACCGTTGGGGGAATTGCGCGCCAGGTTGTCGGCCATGATCTGAATGTCGGACAATTCGCCCGCACCCGCGGCGGTCCTTTGTGATGCGATGATTTGTTCCACCAGCGTGGTGCCCGAACGCAGCATGCCGACAATAAAGACGGGGCGTTCGCTATTCCGCCCCATGGTCGCGTTCGAGTTCAGGAAATCCGCTGTAAACGTATCCTTCCAGGTGGCGAGCAGGGCTTGTTCGTCGGCTTCCGTCCAATCATAGGCGGCATCGCGGAGCCTATTGCCACGGGCAAAGAAGTCAAAGGCCGTATCGTATTTACCGCGATTGTGATGGATTTTGCCCAATGCAAACCAGGCCCGCGCCGCCTGACAACTTTCTGTGGTTTTGTCTGTTGCGGCATTCCTGAGGCGTTGGATATTCCCATCATTAAACGTGAAGCCCGTATCCTGTGACAGCGCCAACAGTACCGGCAGGGCATCGATTTCGGCGCCAAGGGCCCGTGCATCGTCGAAATGCCCGTTGTTTTGTAACACCGTGATCCGAATACCCAGGGCGTCGGCATTGCCGGGTGCCAGCGCTAGAATGCGGTCGCAGGCCGCCAGTGCCTCGGCGCCAAAGCCCCCGTCGCGCAGGAAGCGCGCCTCATTGACCATGCCTGTAAACGTCGTTGGGTTTAAGCGCGCAGGCGGTCTTGGAGTGCGCCAGGGCGGCATCCAGACCGCCCCGGTCAGCATACAGGGCGGATAGATTGACATGGGCATCGATGAATTCGGGCTCCAGCGCCAGCGCTTGTTCGTAGGCCTCGACCGCGTCCAGGTCGCGCTTTGCCCCGCTCAAGGCGACGGCCAGAATAAAATATAGGCGCGCCTGGCCGGGGTGTCCTGCAAGCAATGCCTCGCAATGGGCGACGGCCTCGGTCGTTTTGCCTATTTCCGTCAATGCGCCCGCCAGATTTAGTTGGGTATCTAGATCGTTGGGTTGCGCCTCGAGCACGGCGCGGAACAGCGGTAGCGCTTTTGCCGGTTTGCCGCACTTTGAATGGGCCACGCCCAGGGCGTTCAATGCGGCTGGATTTTGCGGCATTTTCCGCACCGCCTTTTCCAGGTTGCGGCGGGCATCCTCGAACCTGCCATGTTGCAAATTGATCAGGCCGAGGTTGAAATTTGCCATTGCATGCGCCGGCTTTAGCTGCAATGCCGCCAGCAGGGCGGCCTCCCCTTCAGCCGCGCGGTTTGTGGTCAGTAGCGCGACACCAAGGTTGCAATGGTATTCCGCTTCCCTGTGTTGCAACTGAACGGCGTGGGATAACAGCTCGACCGCCTCGGGCGCATGCCCGGTATTCAACGCGAGCATGCCCAACAGGTTGACGGCTTCATGGTTGTCGGGCTCGTCCTGCAGGACCTGGCGGATCAGGACTTCGGCCTGCCGTGGACGGCCGGCATTCAGATGCGCGGTGGCCTGCGCCAGGGCCTGCTTCGCCGCTGTGTTTGCTTCGCCAGATTTCATGCGATGTTACTCTTATCACGCTGTTCAGCCGCGCCTGCCGGTCAACGGCACGGTCTATCCGGCGTGCCGCGGATAATTTCAGGTTTGGCGCCGATCCTATACAAATTGCGAAGGTGTTAGAATGATTTTCTCACGATGGCTGGAGGGGCGGCTGGAGGGCTGGCTGGCGGCATGGCTGGAGACCTGACGATCCGAAGCAGGCTTGCCGGCCATGAATTTAGAGGTTATCTGAGGAACGATGGAAGATGCACATTACCGTTATGACGAGGCCATGCGGGCCCGGATCAGTACCAATCTTGGTGGTTTCGCGCGGGCCCCGGCCTCGGCCGAGGGGCTGAAACATGCCGCCGTGGCGATTGCCCTGGTTTGCGACGACCAGGGCGAGGGCGCATATGTATTAACCCGGCGCACCCCGCGCCTGAATAGCCACGCGGGCCAGTTTGCCCTGCCCGGCGGACGCATAGACGAGGGCGAAACGCCAATCCAAGGTGCGTTGCGGGAATTGCGCGAAGAAGTGAACCTGCACCTTGGCGAAGAGTCGGTCATGGGTGTCTTGGACGATTATCAAACCCAGTCGGGCTATCTGATTACGCCGATCGTGGTCTGGGGCGGCATCGGCGCCAGGATGGAAGCCAACCCCGATGAAGTGGCGCGCATCCACCGCATCACTTTCCGTGAGTTGAACCGCCCGGGCTCGCCGGAATTCGTCGATATCCCCGAAAGCGAGCGCCCGGTGATCCGCCTGTTGATGGGCGATGATGATGCCTTGCATGCCCCCTCGGCGGCCATGGTCTATCAATTCCGCGAGGTCGGCCTGCATGGCCGGCAAACCCGCGTCGCCCATCTAGGCGAACCTGTCTGGGCCTGGCGTTAAAGCTATAGTCAATCCAAGTAGGTAACCCATCCTGGGGCTGTTTTCCTGGAAACAACGACTAGTTCTGATCCAGTTCGGCCCGTATGGCGGCGAAGACGGCGTGGAACATTTCCGGCGTCAGGCGCCGGGTGTTGGTGTTGTAGCGGGAGCAGTGATAGCTGTCGTACAGGGCCCGGCCATCGCCTAGGTCATGGCGGGCGCCGTGGCCGAAGGGGTAGGCGGCCCGGCGCAGCTCCAGGGTGGTCAGCAGGCTGTCATGGGCAATCCGTCCCAGGGCCAGGATGGCTTTCGGTTGCGGCGCCTGCGCCAGTTGCGCGATCAGGAATTGCCGGCAGGTCTTGATCTCGGCACCAATCGGCTTGTTCTGCGGTGGCACGCAGCGTACGGCGTTGGTGATCCGGCAATCCAGCAGGGTCAGGCCGTCATCGGCGCGCTTGTCATAGGTGCCGGCGGAAAAACCATGCGCCGCCAGGGTCTGGTACAACAGATCGCCGGCGAAATCACCGGTGAAGGGCCGTGCCGTGCGGTTGGCCCCCGACAGGCCCGGCGCCAGGCCAACGATCAACAGGCGCGCATCCGGGTCACCAAAGGAGGCAACGGCGCCATTAAACCAAGCGGGATTTTTTGCCTGGCTTTCCCCACGGAAGGCAACCAGGCGCGGGCAAAGACCACAGTCGGCGGGCGGATCCGCCGGTTGCCCGTCTGGTTGCCGGCCGGAGCTTGGCATCAGGCGCTTTGGCTCTCGCCATCATCATAGTCGGCAAATTCGTCGTCATCGTCATAGTCGCCAAAGGCATCGTCGGAATAGTGCTCATCGGTGCCGGCCTCGGGCGACGATTTTGCCCCGGACGTCTTGCTGGCGGGGATGGGTTGGCGGTTGCCGGCGCGGGAGATATGCGGGATCAGCTTTTCCAATTCCAAAAACACGTCAGCTTGCCGCCGCAGCTCGTCCGCCGCCATGGGCGGGGAAGAGCGCACGGTAGAGACAACCGTGACCCGCTTGCCCCTGCGCTGTACCGCTTCGACCAAGCGGCGGAAATCGCCGTCACCGGAAAATACATAGAGGTGGTCAAGGTTGTCCGCCATTTCCAGCATATCGACGGCAAGTTCGATATCCATGTTGCCCTTGATCTTGCGCCGGCCCGCGGCATCGGTGAATTCCTTGGTCGGCTTGGTCACCATGGTATAGCCGTTGTAGTCCAACCAATCGACCAGGGGACGGATTGGAGAATATTCTTGATCCTCGATCAGGGCAGTGTAGTAAAGCGCCCGTACTAGGTAACCGCGGCCCGAGAAGAATTCCAGTAACTTCTTGTAATCAATGTCAAATCCTAGGGCCCGAGCGGCCGCATAAAGGTTCGATCCGTCGATGAAAAGGGCAATCCGCTCATGTGGCTGATCCATGATTATTCCTTCTTTAAAAATGCATTGAATAAAAAAAATGAAAAATTTGACGTTATATTTAACCACGCAATGGCTTGTGTATGGCTACCATGACGCCGGATAACTTTACACGGAAATCAAGACTGGGAACACCTATGATCGAAATATTCCGGCCCCGAATGAACCTGCGGGGCGCATGCAGGATGGTGGCGTCATGATCTTGATCGGGCTTGGCGGTAATCTTACCTCGCCTGTATTCGGCCCGCCGATCAAAGTTCTGTCGGCGGCCTTGGCGCACCTGCAACGGGCCGGCGTGCGGGTGGTAGGCTGCTCACCGTGGTATCAGTCCGCCCCCATACCGGCGTCGGATCAGCCCTGGTTCGTAAATGGCGTCGCCTGCATCGAAACGGCGTTGGCGCCGCAAGCCTTGCTGGCATTGTTACATCGTACCGAAGCGCATTTTGGCCGCCAGCGCAGCGCCGGCGATGTACGCTGGGCCGCCCGTATCGTCGATTTGGACCTTTTGGCATATGGCGACTATGTGACGGGGCGAGGTGAGGCGGATAAGGCTTTGTTCTTGCCGCACCCGCGCCTTGATGAACGGGCCTTTGTGTTGGCGCCGTTGGCGGTGTTGGCACCTAGCTGGCGGCACCCGGTTTCAGGCCGGACGGCGGCGGAAATGCTGGCGTTGCTCGAGCCCGGGCAGGAATTGCTGAAAATACCTGATTAATCGGCTCTAAGCCGTTTGCACTATTGGCGAATGTGCTTTACATGGGGCTTGAAATACCGATGCCGCCGACGTATTTATAGCGCCCCCGATAGTGGGTGCCGTGAACCTTTCGTGTGCGGCGTAGTGGAGATATAGCGACCATGGCCCGTGTTACCGTAGAAGATTGCATTGACAAGGTTCCGAACCGGTTCGATCTGGTATTGATCGCGGCGGGGCGCGCCCGGCAGATTTCCGCCGGTGCAGAGTTGACCGTGCCCGAGGACCGGGACAAATATTCCGTGATCGCCTTGCGTGAAATCGCCGAGGAAACGATTTCCGCCGATACCCTGCGCGACAACGTCATCCAGACCATGCAGCGCCATGTGGAAGTTGACGAGCCGGAAGAAGACGATATGGAGGCACAGATGTTGAGCCACCAATTCGCCGATAACATTGATGAATCAGAAGTTCTGGTCGCTGATCCCGCTCCCCTTGG
This sequence comes from Rhodospirillaceae bacterium, assembly GCA_018701215.1. Lineage (GTDB taxonomy): Bacteria > Pseudomonadota > Alphaproteobacteria. Next base: position 119,132 of record JABIWH010000019.1, on the reverse strand, counting down.
TGATATGCCTGGTGAAGCCGCCGATGATGGGGATGCGGCCTAAGGCGGTAGGTGCCGCGAAACACGCCGCGAAGCGGTTGGGCAAGCAGCCGGCGCCGCTTAGAGCGCATTAAGATAATGCGCTCAGACTCTTTAGGGGTCGAGCCATTGAAGCAAATACCTAAGTCGCGAAAGCGACTACGTTTAATTGAAAATTGCTCTTACGCGGCGCCGTTGTTGTTTAAGCTTCCATTACCTGCGGCGGCGCCATGATCCGTCAATTTGAACTGGTTGAACGGGTCGCCGACTACGACAGTCATGTGGATGAAGACCTGCTGAACCGCGCCTACGTGTTCTCCATGAAGGCGCATGGTTCGCAATTGCGGGCCTCGGGCGATCCGTATTTTTCTCATCCCGTGGAAGTAGCCGCCATTCTGGCTGATTATAAGTTGGATTGCGCCACCATCGTCACCGCGCTGCTGCATGACACGGTGGAAGATACCTTGGCCACGGTCGAGGAGATTAAGCAGACTTTCGGTGACGACATCGGCCAGCTTGTGGATGGCGTCACAAAATTGGCCAAGTTGGAATTGCAACCGGAAGCCAATCAGCAGGCGGAGAATTTACGCAAGCTGGTGTTGGCTATGTCCAACGATATTCGGGTGCTGTTGGTCAAGCTGGCGGACCGTCTGCACAATATGCGGACCCTGCACCATCTACGCTCGCCCGAGAAGCGTTTGCGCATCGCCACGGAAACCATGGAGATCTATGCCCCCCTGGCCGAGCGCCTGGGCATGCAGCGGCTGAAACAGGAATTGGAAGACCTGGCCTTTGCTGAACAGAACCCCGATGCCCGCGAATCCGTGCTGCGCCGTTTGGAGTTTCTGCACGATGATGGCGAAGACCCGCAAGAGCGGATCTCAGCGGAGTTGGAGCAAACTTGCGAGGCGGCCGGTATTCCGGTGGAGGTCAGCAGCCGTGTTAAGACGCCGTATTCAATTTGGCACAAGATGCAGCGCAATCATGTCGCCTTTGAACAATTGTCCGATACAGTCGCATTCCGCCTGATCGTCGATACGGTGGCCGATTGCTATCAGGTTCTGGGCGTGGTTCACGGCACCTATAAAATGGTGCCTGGCCGTTTCAAGGATTACCTTTCCACTCCCAAGGCGAACAACTATCAATCCCTGCATACGACGGTGATCGGGCCGGAGAACCGCCGTATCGAAATCCAGATCCGCACCTCCATGATGCACCGCATCGCCGAATTGGGCGTGGCGGCGCATTGGCAATACAAGCAGAATATCGGGCCCAGCGACGGCAGCCAGTTTCATTGGCTGCAAGGTCTTTTGGAGATATTGGAGCACGCGCAGAACCCCGAGGAATTCCTGGAACATACTAAGTTGGAAATGTATTCCGACCAGGTTTTTTGCTTTACCCCGCGCGGCGCGGTTATCGTTCTGCCACGTGGCGGTACGGCGGTGGATTTTGCCTATGCCCTGCATACCGATATCGGCAATACCTGTGTTGGCTGCAAGGTGAATGGCCGTGTCGCGCCGCTGCGCACACAGCTGCAGAATGGCGATCAGGTGGAAATCCTGCGATCCACGAAAACCGCGCCGGAGCCGGCATGGGAGAGTTTCGTCGTGACGGGCAAGGCGCGGGCCGCGATCCGGCGCTATGTCCGGGCTGAACAGCGCGAGGAATACCGCAAGCTGGGCCGTGCCATCGCGGAAAAGGCATTTCGCGAGTCCGGGCATGAATTTTCCGACCGGGCCCTGGAAAATGTCCTGCTGATCTTCGATGCCCCTAGCGCGGATGATATTTATATCCAGTTGGGCCAGGGCCATCTGACATCGAGGCAACTGCTGGCTAAGATTTTCCCGGGCGAGAGACGCTGGCGTGCCGCCTCGGCGTTTGGCGCTATCAACCGCATGCTGCCAGCCCGGCTGCGGCGGGGTGCTGGTGGGACCGTGAATGGCGGTGCGGTGGAGAACGCTATTCCCATACAGGGCCTGACACCGGGATTGGCGGTGCATTATGGTGACTGCTGCCATCCCCTGCCTGGTGACCGGATTGTCGGCATTGTCAGCCCCGGCAAGGGTGTTGATATTCATGTCATCGACTGTGCCCGCCTAGCAGAACTGCCTGAAGATCGCGACGATTGGATTGATGTGCGCTGGGACCTCAACCCGGAGGACCCGGGGCTGTTCGTGGGCCGGATCGATACCGTGGTTTCAAATCAACCGGGCAGCCTGTCCAGCCTGTCCAGCGTTATCGCCAAGAACATGGGCAATATTTCAAACCTTAAGGTGGTTGACCGCAGCGCCGATTTCTTTGAAATGCAGGTGGATGTGGAGGTCGCCGACCTGAAACATCTGACCAACATTATCGCCGCCCTGCGGGCCACGCCGGATATCAGTTCCGCCGAGAGACAGAGAGAGTGACAGCACGAATGAATGATCAGGACGTACTACAACACTACCGCGATGTCGGCGCCTTGTTGGAAGGGCATTTCATTCTGACCTCGGGCCTGCGCAGCCCGACCTACCTGCAATGCGCCAAGGTTTTGATGCACCCTGACCGGGCGGCCATTCTGTGTGCTGAATTGGCCGGCCGCATTGTCGCCGCCTTGGGCCAGGACGCGATCGATCTGGTGGTCTCGCCGGCCATGGGCGGGGTCGTTGTCGGCTACGAGATGGGTCGGCAGCTGGGCTGTCCGGCCATATTCACCGAGCGGGTGGATGGCGAATTCGTCCTTCGCCGGGGCTTTGAAATTCCGCCTGGTGCCCGCGTTTTGATGGCCGAGGATATCGTCACCACCGGGCTGTCATCGCGGGAATGCATTGCCTGTATTCAGGAGTTGGGCGGCGAGGTTGTTGCCGCTTCCTGTCTGGTCGACCGCTCGGACGGCAAAGTCGATGTCGGCGTGCCCCTGTTCGCCCTGGTCGGTTTGGAGGTACCCGCCTATGAAGCCGACAACCTGCCGCCCGAATTGGCGGCTATTCCCGCCGTCAAACCTGGCAGCCGCGGTTTGCGTTAGGGGGGCTTAACGTGGCAAATAGACCTCATACTGTTTGTTTTGGAGCCTGATATGAGCAATCTATTACGCCTTGGCGTCAATATTGATCACGTCGCGACCATCCGTAACGCCCGTGGCATCGCCCATCCCGACCCCACCCGTGCCGCCCGCATGGCGGCGGAGGCAGGTGCTGATGGCATCACGGCACATCTGCGCGAGGACCGCCGGCACATTTCGGACGAGGATATTGAGCGGCTGAGCGCTCAGATCGAGCTGCCCTTGAATTTGGAGATGGCGGCGACGGATGAGATGCTGGCCATCGCCCTGCGGCATCGCCCGCATGCCGCCTGTATCGTGCCCGAAAAGCGCGAGGAACTGACCACCGAGGGTGGTTTGGACGCCCATGGCGGCGAAAACCATTTGCGCCGCTATGTAGACGAAATGGTACAGGCCGGTATTCGGGTCTCGCTGTTTATCGACCCCGAAGAGCGGCAATTGGTTGCGGCCCACCGTCTGGGCGCCCCGGTGGTGGAACTGCATACCGGCTGTTATGCCGAGGCTGGCCCGGATACATGGGAGGCGGAGTTGCAGCGTTTAGCTAGTGCCGCTGCCCTGGCCGATGATCTGGGCCTTGAGTGTCATGCCGGCCATGGTTTGAGCTATGACAATGTCGGAGCTGTTGCGGCCATCACGAATGTACGGGAGCTGAACATCGGCCATTTTCTGATTGGCGAAGCGATCTTTGGCGGTCTGGACTCGGCGATCAAGCGCATGCGCGCCTTGATGGATCAGGCCCGTGCAGAGGCCGCCGGCAGCCGTTCTGCCTGAGCGGGCGGGATAGGCATTTGGCATGATCATCGGCATTGGTAATGATCTGATCGATATCCGCCGTATCGAACGCACGTTGGAGAGGTTTGGCGACCGTTTTATCGAACGTATTTTCACCCCGTTGGAGAGGCAGAAGGCGGAGCGCCGGCGCAACCGGGTGGAAACATACGCCAAACGTTTCGCCGCCAAGGAAGCTTGTTCCAAGGCGCTAGGTACGGGTTTTCGCCGCGGTGTCTATTGGCGTGACCTGGGCGTGGTCAATTTGCCGGGCGGCAAGCCCAGCATGGAGCTGACGGGCGGCGCACTGAAACGCTTGCAAGAATTGACGCCAGCGGGCATGAAGGCGCAAATCGACCTAACCCTGACCGACGAACCACCCTTGGGTCAGGCCGTGGTTATTATCTCGGTCATTCCAGCCGATTTCGGGCCCGGCGGCGAAGAGGCGGGATGACAAGTCTATAATTTTGATATGGCTAAGATGAATTCAGAACAAATTTCGGACGGTAAAGCCGAAAAACAGGAGGGCTGGCGGGAGACCGTCAAGACCGTGGTCTACGCCGTTCTGATCGCCTTGGTGATCCGCACCGTGGCCTACGAGCCGTTCAATATCCCCTCGGGCTCCATGTTGCCGACCTTGTTAATCGGTGACTATGTCTTCGTCTCGAAATTTCCGTACGGCTATAGCAAGCATTCCATGCCCCTCAGCCCGCCGCTGTTCAATGGCCGGATCAATGAAGCGCCGGTAGTGCGCGGTGATATCGCGGTCTTTAAACTGCCGACCGATAATGCCACCGACTATATCAAGCGGATTATTGGACTGCCGGGAGATCGCATTCAGGTTCGCGGCGGCGTACTACATATCAACGGCAAGGCGGTAAAGAAGGAGCGGGTCGAGGATTTCGTGCAACAGCATACCAATGCCCGCTATGGCCGGGTGCGGCAATACCGCGAGACCTTACCCAACGGGCGAACCTATCTGACCTTGGATCTGCAGCCCCGGGGCATGGCTGATAACACCAATGTCTATGTGGTGCCCGCCGATCATTATTTTGCAATGGGCGATAACCGGGACGATTCCACGGATAGCCGTTTCCTCGATCATGTGGGCTTTGTTCCGGCGGAAAACCTGGTTGGCCGTGCTGAAGTCATTTTCTTCTCCGTCAACGGCAGCGCCCGCATCTGGGAAATCTGGAAATGGCCCTCGGCGATCCGTTTTAGCCGCTTCTTTGATGGCTTCGGTTAAACCGTGAGTGAGCCGGATTTATCGCCGCTTTATCCCCTGTTGGGACATCAATTCGCGCAACCGGAACTGCTGGCAGAGGCCTTGAGCCATCCCTCGTTGGACCGCCGCCGACAGGGCGGGCGGGATTATCAGCGCCTGGAATTCCTGGGTGACCGGGTGCTGGGTCTGGTGATCTCCACCGCCCTGTACCGTGATGACCCTGGCGCCGACGAGGGCGGCCTGGCTGTCCGCTTCAACACCCTGGTACGCCGTGGCACGGTTGCCGATGCGGCCCGGCTGATTGGTCTGGGGCCATATATTCTGCTGGGCAAAAGCGAGGCGCGCCAGGGCGGGCGGGACAAACCCGCGATCCTGGCGGATGTTTGCGAGGCGGTGATCGGCGCGCTGTATCTTGACGGCGGTTTCGCGGTGGCGGAGGCCTTCGTATTGCGTTATTGGGCCGGTTTCATGGCCAACAGCGGTGCCGCCGGCAAGGACCCCAAGACCGAGTTGCAGGAATTGATCCAAGGCCGCAGTGGCAAACCGCCATACTACAAGATCGTCTCTCGGGAGGGGCCCGATCATGAACCCTGCTTTACGGTGGAAGTGAGCACCGACGACCTGAAGGCCGCCCAGGGCCAGGGCGGCTCCCGTCAGGAGGCGGAAAAAGCGGCGGCGCGGGCGATGTTGACGACCCTCGATACATTGCCCGGCTGGGACAAGGGTGGGGGCAAGAAAGCGAAATGACATGGCCGACATAGAACATGAAGACGAAACCAAACGTTGTGGCTTCGTCGCCCTGTTGGGCGCACCCAACGCGGGAAAATCGACCCTGACCAACGCCTTGGTCGGCAGCAAGGTATCCATCGTTACGCCAAAGGTGCAGACTACACGGGCGCGGATTACCGCTATCGCTATTCACGATAACGCCCAAATTGTCTTCGTTGATACGCCGGGTATCTTCGCCAAGACCAAACAGCGGCTGGAAAAAGCCATGGTGGCGGCGGCCTGGAGCGGGGCCGCGGATGCCGATATTCGGGCCGTGCTGGTGGATGCGGACCGTGGCATGGACGGCAATACCAGGGCCATTATTGCCGGCCTGAAGAAAGAGGGCATGACGGCGACCCTGGTGATCAACAAGATCGATTTGGTACGCCGGGAGACGCTGTTGGCCCTGGCGGAAAAACTTCACGAAGAAGGCGTCTTTGGGGAAGTCTTCATGATCTCCGCCCTGAAGGGCGATGGCGTCGCGGATCTATTGGCGGCCCTGGCGGCGAAGCTGCCCCTTGGGCCGTGGCATTACCCCGAGGATCAATTGGCGGATATCTCCGAACGTCTGCTGGCGGCCGAGATTACTAGGGAAAAACTGTTCCTGCGCCTGCACCAGGAATTGCCCTATGCCTCGACGGTGGAAACGGAATCCTGGAAAACCCTCAAGGACGGCGCCTTGCGTATCGAGCAGGTGATCTATGTGCGCCGGGATACGCAAAAGGCCATTGTGCTGGGCAAGGGCGGTCAGCAGATCAAACAGATCGGGGCCGAGGCGCGGGAAGAAATGGCCGAGATTTTTGGCTGCACCGTGCATCTGTTCCTGTTCGTCAAGGTGCGCGATAATTGGCAGGACGACCCCGAACGCTACCGCGAAATGGGTCTGGATTATCACCGTTAAGGAGTAAACCGTGAAACGTAATGGCTCCCAGGGTTTGATGGCATTTTGGGCCGATATCGGTGCGGACAGTATGCTGCGGTTTCAGGAATGGCATAATTGCGAACATATCCCCGAGCGCATCTCCATTCCCGGCTTCAATGTCGGCCGCCGTTATCGGGGCCTCGGCGAGGCACCAAATTTTCTGATGTTTTACGAGACCGACGCGGCATCGGTGTTTGCCTCCGATGCCTACATGGCGCGTCTGAACGATCCTACCCCGTGGACCCAGGAGGCGTTGACCTACTTCCGCAATCCATCGCGCAATATCTATCGCCTGCTGGCCGAAGCGGGACAGGCCGCGCCCATGGAGGCACCGTATATCCAGACCTTCCGCTTCAATATGGAAGCAGAGACGGCGGCGCAACTGGCGGCGCAATGGCTGCCCACGGCTGCGAGCGGCGATGGCGTTCATCGTGTGCGCCTCTATGCCGTTGATGAGGAGATCTCGGGCATCATGACATCCGAGCGGCAGATCTATGGCGGCGGGCCGGGACAACAGAAATATCTCGCTATGATCGAGGCATCACAGAACGATACCGGTGGGGTTTTACCCGACGCATTTGCCGATGCAGCGGATCTGTTTGCCGATAGCTTCTGGTTGGAAATCGCACTCTATCCGTCGTCATGAGTACTGAATTCCTGCTCACCTCGTTCATTGTCGTCATCGTGCCCGGCACCGGCGTGCTCTACACCCTGGCACATGGCCTCTCGCGCGGCGCGATGGCCAGCGTGGTTGCGGCATTTGGCTGTACCCTTGGTATTCTGCCCCATATCGCGGCGACGGTTCTGGGCCTGGCTGCGCTGCTGCATGCCTCTGCCCTGGCGTTCGAGATCGTCAAATATCTGGGCGTCGCCTATCTGCTTTATATGGCGTGGGGCGTTCTACAGGAAAAGGGCGCGTTGGCGGTCGAGGCGGAAGTGGACAATCGGCCCATGGGCGGCGTCATCATCAAGGGCATCCTGATCAATATCCTCAATCCTAAACTCTCGATGTTTTTCCTGGCCTTTCTGCCGCAATTTGTTTCAACCGGTTCGGACGGCGCGGCTTTGCGCATGCTGGGCCTGGGCGCTGTTTTCATGGCCATGACGTTCGCCGTCTTCATCCTTTACGGCCTGTTCGCCGCTGCCGTGCGCGACAGCATCATCTCCAGGCCAAAGGTGATGATCTGGTTCCGCCGCGCCTTCGCCGGCGCCTTTATCGCCCTGGGCCTAAAGTTGGCCCTGGCCGAGCGCTAAATCAGCTTTCTTCCAGCCAGGCGTTAAATTTCGGCGCGCGCTTTTCCACGAACGAGGCGACACCGTCGCGGGCGTCGGGGTGATAGTCGACCACGGCTGTCCTGGCCGCGATCTCGTCGCACGACTGCTCGAATGTCAGTTCGGCGGCGTTATAGATCGAACGCTTCAAAAGCCGCATGGCGACTTGTGGTCCGTCCGCCAGCTCGCGCGCCAGATCGCCCGCCGCCTGGGCCAGCTGATCGCCGGGCACGACTTCATGCACCAGGCCCAGATCCAGCGCCTCGGCGGCGGAAACGATCCGCTTGCGCATGAGGAAATCAAGGGTCTTGGCCAGGCCCATGTGCTGGACCAGCAAATGCTGGCCGCCTTCATCGGGCAGCAGGGCGAAACGTAAGGTGGCGCTGCCCATTTTGGCTTCCGCCGCCGCGATACGGAAATCACAGGCCAGAGCCAGTGAAAATCCGGTCTGAATGGCGACGCCGTTCAGGGCCGCGATGGTCGGCTTGTCGATGGCACGGATCACCCGGTTCAGTTCCTGGCTGACCGTGCGCAAGCCCGCATAAGTGCCGATAGGCGTGTCATGGCCGGGGGGAATGGGGGGCACCAGGCCCTGTTCGGCTTGCAGGCCCTTGGAATAGGACTTCAGATCATCGCCGGCACAAAAGCCCCGGCCCGTGCCGGTGATAACGATGATGCGCACGGCGTTGTCCATCTGTGCCTGGTGCAGGGTTTCGATCAGGTCACGCTTTATGGCGGGCGTCATGCCGTTCAGACGCTCCGGCATATTAAAGGTAATCCAGGCTATACCCGGTTTTTCCAGCCGTACGTCGAAGCCAATAAATGTTCCAGTCTGCATCACTTCCTCCAGTTACTAATTTCGATTTTGACCAATCTTAGCCGCCTTCACCGGATCTTCCCACCAGGTTTCAAGACGATAGCCATAGATCGGCGTCGCCTGGGGCCGCCCAAAACGGTCCCATAGGGCGATGCGGTCGGCCTTCAGGTGAAACAGCGGGATCACGTAATGGCCCCATTGCAGCACCCGGTCCATGGCGCGGACGGCATTGACGAGATCGGCGCGGTCGTGGGCATCGGAAATTTTCCGCACCAGGGCATCGATGGCGGGAACCTTGATGCCGGGGTAGTTGCGCGTGCCCTCACGCGTGGCGGCTTGCGTACCCCAATAAAAGGCCTGCTCGTTGCCCGGTGAGAGTGAAGGATCCCACCAATAGACCATGGCATCGAAGTCATAGGTGTTGGTGCGCTGTTGGTATTGTGCGGTATCCACCGTGCGGACCACTACCTCAATACCAAGTTTTTTTAGATTTCGGGCCAGATGCAGGGCCAGCTTTTCGTTGTTGCGGCGGACCAGCATGATTTCGAACTCGAAGGGTTCACCGCCGCTTTCGTGGATCAACCTCAGGTCCTTGATGCGCCAGCCGGCCTCCGCCAATAGCTTGCGCGCCATGCGTAGATTGCGCCGCAGCCGGCCACTTCCGTCCGCACTGGGCGGGGCATAGGCCTTGGTGAAAACTTCGCTGGGCAGTCCGTCCCGGAAAGGCGCCAACAGCTCCAGCTCCTCAGCACCGGGCAGGCCGGTGGCGGCCAATTCCGAATTCTCAAAATAGCTTCGCGTGCGGTGATAGGCGCCATGGAACAGGGTCTTGTTCAACCACTTGAAATCGATCGCATAAGCCATCGCGGCGCGCACCCTTGGGTCGCGGAAAACAGCGCGCCGGCTGTTCAGGGCAAAGGCATACATGCCCGCCGGGCGGCCGTTGCTGAATTCCTCCAAGCGGACCTTGTCCTGACGCCGGGCCGGGAAGTCATAGGATTGCGCCCACAGCTTGGGATCGGATTCCACGCGCAGATCAACCTTGCCGGCCTTGAAGGCTTCCAGCATGGCGCTGTCGTCGCGGTAATAGTCGTAACGGATAACATCGAAATTATTCTGGCCCTTGCCGCTCTGCAGGTTTTCCATCCAATGGTTCTTGATCCGCCGGTAGTGCACGGATCGGCCCGGGTCGACCTTGTCCACCACATACGGTCCACTACCCATCGTCGGCGTCAGCGAGACCCGGTCAAATTCGCGGTTCTGAAACCAGGCGCGCGAGAGGATCGGCATCATGCCCATGATCAAGGGCAGTTCCCGGTTGCGGTTGTCCTTGAAACGGAAAGTGATGGTGCGGGGACCGGGCTGTTCGATGGCGGCGACCTGGCCGTAATAGAAACGATGATTGGGCCGGCCTTTGCTGCGCAGAATTTCCAGCGAAAAAATCACATCATCAACGGTGATCTCGCTGCCGTCATGAAAGCGCGCGCCGGGGCGCAGCTGGAACGTGACCGCGGATCTGTCGGGCGGGGTCGAGACATCGTCCGCGATCAGGCCGTAGAGCGAGAAAGGTTCATCAAAGGCGCGGGCCAGCAGACTTTGATGGCTCAGGCGCCGGCCATCGGCGCGGGCCCCGCGCACGATGAAATGCTGCAGGCTGTCGAAACTACCCACCCGGCCCAGGACCAGTCGCCCGCCCTTGGGCGCATCGGGATTGGCATAGGCGAAATGGGTCTCGTTGGGGCCGTACTTCGGTGTCCCGTGCATGGCGATGGCCGGTGCGGCGGCGGCCCTGAAACAGCTCAGGCTTAGCAACAGGAACGCTAGAGGGAGAGCGCATAAATTCATTGATCTTGCCGCCGTTCAAACTTCAGGGACATCCACGCCGCCGCCACGGCCACGGGTAAGACAATAATGCCGCCCATCAGCATGGGCCAGTTCGGTCCCAGCTGGGAGAACAACAGGCCGGCCAAGGGAGGCGAGCAAATGCGGCCCAGGGCGGCGATGGAGCTGGTGGCACCCATCACCGTACCCTGGTGATCGCCATCGGCGCGCTGGGAGATCATCGCGGTCAGGACCGGATGGCAAAACGAGGTCCCCATGCACAGCAACAATACAACGCCGGCGAAGCTCGCGATGCCATCAATCCAGGGCATTGACAACATTCCGGTACTTAAGGATATCGCACCCAGAAACAGCAGCCTGGGCTCACCGAAAGTCCGGGTCAAAGGGCCAACCAGCAGGCCGTGCAGGGCCGCGACCAGCAACCCGATATAGGCATAGGCATAGCTGACCTCGGGCGGCCCCCAGCCTAGTCGAGCCTGGCACCACAAGGGCAGTAGCGCCATCAGTGCGGTAAAGGCAAAGGTCACCAGAAAATTCAAACCGATGATGGGCGGAATGCCATTGGCCCTGACGGCTGCCGCCAGTTGCCCCAGGCGTGTCTTGCCGCCTTCCTTGCTTTGCCGCCTTTGCGGTTCACGTAACATGATCAGGCCAAGGACAATGGCGGCAAGGGAGAATGCGGCGGCGACCAGGCATGGCAGGGCAAAATCATTCAAGCTTGGCTGTGCGCCAATCATTAGACCGCCCAATACCGGTCCAACCACGAAGCCCAGGCCAAAGGCGGCGCCAAAGCGGCCCATGGCGCCGGCGCGGTCCTCGGTGGTGGTGATATCCGCCAGATAGGCCTGGGCGACCGCGATATTACCCGCCATGGCGCCGCTGAGGCCGCGGGCCAGGAACAGCCCCATCAGGCTGCCTGCATAGCCGAACCAGAGAAACGCCAGGCCGCCGCCCGCCAGGGTCAGTAGCAGAATGTTCTTGCGGCCATAGCGATCGCTGAGCCGGCCCCAGATGGGTGAAGAAATTATCTGCATGCCGGAATGGACGGAAACCAATAGAGTGATTTGTACCGCCGAGGCGTCATATGCCTGGGCATAGAAGGGCAGGATCGGCAGGACGATGCCGAAACCAACCAGATCGACGAAAACTGTGAGCAGCAGGACGAACATGGCGCGGTGCCGGATACCCTAGCTGTTGCCGCGCGCCGCCACGGGCCAGATCTCCACCAAGGTGTCACCGCGCACCACATGATAGTGGTTGAACAAATTGACGTTGGGATCGCAATGCGGCGCGATGCATTCCACTTTGTCGCCAAGGCCCAATCTGTCGGAAGCTTTCCCGTAATCTATGGCGCCGTGCTCATCCCCCATATAGCGGTAGCTGGCGCCCGCCGGCGCGCCACAGGCGATAATGGGGAAAGGGCCGTCGGTGGCGAAGGATTTCAGGCCCGCATCGGTTACCGCATAGCCGGGATGATTGATATTGACCACGCTGGTCTGGACGAACAACGAAGTACCATATGGTTTATCGTCCGCCGCGCTTTGTTGCACGGTCAAATACTGCACATCCATGAACAGGTACGAACCGACCTGGAATTCGCCCAAGCTGCCGTATTCCGCGTCCAGGCGATGGGTCCCCGTACCGCCGCCCGAAACCACGGGTGGCGGCAGATTGGCCTTGATCAGGGCATCGACCTTGGCCTGCAAATCAGCCGTATCGGTATCCAGACGGCCGCGCCGCTCCGCATGATTATCCACATGCTGTAGATGCCCCATATAGCCCTGCACGCCGGCATAGTTTAGCGCCGGATGGGCCGATATCTGGCCGGCCAGCTCGATCGCGACATCCGCCGACGGCGTGCCTGTGCGGCCCAGGCCCACGTCCAGATCAACAAAGACGTCCAGGCTCACACCCGCCGCCGCCGCCGCCGCACCATAGGCTGCCACCAGTTCCGCATGATCAGCCACGACGGCGACATCGCCGCCAGTCTTGATCAGGTCAATGACCAGCGGCGCCTTGCCCGGTGCCAGGGGCGTTGTGATCAGCAGACCCTTGATATCGTGCGCCGCCATCACCTGCGCCTCCCGCAAAGATGCGCAACACAAGCCCACGGCGCCGGCGGCGGCCTGCCGGCGGGCAATGTCCGGCGACTTGTGTGACTTACCGTGTGGCCGCAGAGCAAAACCGCCCTCCTTGGCCCAGGCCGCCATGGCCGCGATATTGGCCTCCAATACATCCAGATCCAGGATCAATGCCGGCGTCAACAATTTCCAGCGGGAGCCGGGCTGACCGATGAGTTTGCTGTTCGGTGTTTCGGAATTGCTCACATCTGTCTCCGATTTTTGAATGGCGCGGGTGCCTGCGGCAAATTGGTGTTTGTGAATCGAGGACTACATTAGGATGGGGATGGCGAATGCGCCATTCATTGTATTGGAAACCATGACCGACAATGGCGCGGTCAGTCAGGCGCACGAAGTGCTGGATGAGCTATCCAAAAGCCGGCGGTTTGATCTATCGCTGCCCGATCAGATGATTTAGTCCTTTACGAGGATGCCTGCGCGTTCCAAATCAGCCAGCTTGTCATCGGTTAGGCCAAGATAGTCGCGCAACACGGCGGCGTTGTCTTCACCCAACAAAGGCGCCTTGCTGGGTGGTGGCGGCAAGCCTTGGGAATAGCGGAGGGGATTGCCCGGCACCTGGAATTGCCCCAATGCCGGATGATCAAAAGTGCGTACCGTGCCCCGCTGCAATAAGTGGGGGTGTTGCATGGCTTCCCGCACGGTCAGGACCGGGGCGACGGGGACGCGTGCGTCTTCCAACCTGCGTAGCGCGGTTTCCATGTCCGGTTGTGCCTGCATCCAGCCTTCGATGACGCGGGTCAGTTCATCGACATGGGCAACACGGGCTTGATTGTCGCGGAAGCGCGGATCATCCAACAGGTCCGGACGCTCCATGGCCTGGCAAAGTTTAGGCCATTGGTGTTCCAATGTGACGATCACGATAAAGCCCTGTTTGGCGCGAAAGATGCCCAGGGGGGCAACGGCGTTATGCTGGGCGCCATTGCGTGTTGGCTCGACGTCACCGGAAGACGCCATCTGCACGTTCATTTCATGGCAGTAGAAATAATAATCCAGCAACGAGATATCGATGAATTGACCGCCGGCGTCTTTTTGGCCCGCGTTTCTTTCACGCCAAAACAGCGCGCCGTTAATGGCGGCCAGGGCGGTCACGGCGGTGCCGATGTCGCCCAGGGCCAAGCCCGTTATCGCCGGTAGGCCGTCGCGTTCGCCGATCATCGAGGTGGCACCCGCGTAGGCCTGGGCGATATAGTCAAAGCCGGGCAGGGCGCGCAACGGACCGTCCTGTCCAAAAGCCGAGATCGAGCACATGATCAAATTCGGGTTTAACTGCCGCACCACCTCCCAACCAAGGCCGAGGCGGCCAATGGCGCCGGGCGAGAAATTTTCGACCAGCACATCGGCTTTTTTGATCAGGCCTTTCAATATTTCCAACCCCGCGCTTTGACGGAGGTCGATGCAGATACCTTTTTTGCCTTGGTTATGCTGCACGTAGTAGGCGCTGTGGCCGTCACGGAGCGTGGGCAGTTGCCGTGATGGATCGCCGTTGGGGGCCAATTCGACCTTGATAACCTCGGCGCCCAGTTCAGCCATCAGACGGGTGCATGCGGGTCCGGCAACGACCTGGGTGAAATCGATGACGACAATGCCGTCCAAAATATGTTTCATGTTTTCCTGAAAGCCAAACCACGCAACAGTACGCCGGACGCATAGTAGAAGGATTCAGCTAGAGATGAAAATCACCGCGATCGAGACCGTCCGGTTGGAGGAATTTCCCAATCTGCTGTGGGTTCAGGTGCATACCGACGAGGGCCTGACCGGTTTGGGGGAGATTTTCTACGGCGTCCCCTCGGCAGAGGCCCATATCCACGGCTTTGCCGCCAAGCATCTGTTGGGCCAGGACCCGTTGCGCATCGATTATCATTCCAAGGCATTGACCGGTTATGTGGGTTTCACCGGCTCCGGCGCCGAGGTCCGGGGCAATTCCGGTATCGATATTGCCTTGTGGGATATCTGGGGCCAGGCCACCAATCAGCCAATTTATCAACTATTGGGCGGGGCCAGCCGGGACCAGATCCGGGTCTATAACACCTGCGCCGGCTATCAATATGTCCGCAACCAGGTCAAACAGAGCACGGCAAGTTTTAACCTGCCCAGCGGCAATTCTGGAGAGAACGCCGAGGGGCCGTATGAAGACTTGCAGGGTTTCCTGCACAATGCGGACGAGCTGGCCGTCAGCTTGCTGGATATGGGCATCACCGGCATGAAGATCTGGCCGTTTGACTATGCGGCGGAGGCTTCAGGCGGTCACTACATCTCGCCGGCCGATATGGATATCGCGTTGGAGCCGTTCCGAAAAATTCGCGACGCGGTCGGCTCGAAAATGGACATCATGGTGGAACTGCACGCGTTCTGGGATCTACCGCAAGCCAAGAAAATTGCCCGGGCGCTGGAGCCGTTCGAGCCGTTCTGGTTCGAGGATCCCATCAAGATGAGCAACTTGCGCAGCCTGAAGGAATTCGCCGATTCCACCCGTATCGCCACCACCGCGTCCGAGACCATCGGCATGCGTGGCGAATTCCGCGAGTTGTTGGAGCTGCAGGCCTGCGACTATGTGATGTACGACCTAAGTTGGTGCGGTGGCCTGTCCGAGGCGCGCAAGATTGCGGCCATGGCCGAGGCTTGGCACCGTCCCGTGGCCCCTCACGATTGCACCGGGCCTGTCTTGCTGACCGCCTCGGTGCATCATTCGCTGAACGCCACCAATGCCCTGATCCAGGAAATGGTGCGGGCATTTTATTATGGCTGGTATCAGGATCTGGTAACTGAATTGCCGCCCGTGGAAAACGGCATGATCCGGGCTCCCGACGGTCCCGGCCTGGGTACCAAGCTGCAACCGGATGTCTTCAAACGCGCCGATTGCCACATTACGCGCAGCAATTTGGGCGATTAGTTCAAGCGGTGACGACCTGACGGCGAACCTGCACGACGGTCAGGGCGGTGACGGCCATGAAGCCGGCGGCGGCATAGAACACGGTCTCGGGGCGGCCCTGGTCCAGAGCAAAGCCGAGCGCCAGGGGGATCAGGGCGGAGCCGAGGTCGAGGCCGGAATAAACAAAGCCGAAAACCCGCCCCGAAGCGCCCTTGGGCGCCGCCGCGCGGACCAGCATGTCACGTGACGGCGTCGTCACGCCCGAGGCCACGCCGGCGGCAACCAATAGGCCAAGAACCATTGCCGGCGCCAGACCTGACGTCATCGCGATATAGAAGATGAACAGGGACGAGGTGATCATGCCGCTAATGGCAATACGGTCATGGCGGTCCGTGCGGTCGGCCAGGATACCGCCGATGAAGATACCCCCCGCCGTGCCCAGCAGAAAGCCGGTGACGCTACGGCTGGCCTCGGCCAGGGTCAGGCCGAACATATCGACCATGGCCGGCATGCCGAAGCTTTGGATACCGATCAGGGCCGCCGCCAAAAAGGCGAAATAGAGGAAACACGAGATGATGGTGGTGGACAACAGCAGCCGCACATTGTCCATCATCCGGCCCATGGGGATTGGTTCGACCGCGGCGGACGTATCGGGCGTATCCTCCAGATCGGCGCCCCAGATCAGAAAGGCGGCGACGATGGCCAGGCCGATCAGGCCGGAACAGATGATGGCGACGCGCCAATCCCAGATTTGCGAGATGGTAATCATGAAAGTGGGTGCCGCGGCCCAGCCCAGATTGCCGCACAGCGCATGGGTGGCATAACCGCGTCCCAAGCGGTGGGGGCTGACTTTCGCCGTCAGGATCGATAGATCAGCGGGATGAAAGACGCTGTTACCCAGGCCCGCCAGGGCGGAGAGCGGCAGCAACATCCAATAGGAATTGACCAGACCACAGGCCAGGGTGGCGGTTGATAGCAGGGTCAGGCCTGAAAGCAGCACCCGGCGCGCACCAAAGCGGTCGACCATGAAGCCCGCCGCCGTCTGCGCCAGTCCCGAGGCGCCGTACATCAACGTGGTCAGCAAGCCCAAAGCCGCGAACGAGATCTGAAACTCGTCATGCAACAACAGGAAAACGGCGGGCAGAACCAGATGAAAAAAATGGCTGGCCCAATGGGCAGCGCCGACAAGGCCCATGACCCTGATGTCTCGGCCCAGGGACGGCGCAGATACTGTGGAAGATGTCATGGCAGCGTTAGATCAGACGCAGGGGAATGGGTCAACCTGCGCCGGGATGCAGCCGCATTTACACTTGCATGGAATTTTTTTTTGCCAATCATGAGCATCTAACATCGGGCCAGTGAGGAGCAGTACATGGCGAATGTGCGGATAGAGCATTTTTTTCACCCCGACTCCTTTACCTACACCTATGTGGTAGCGGAAGAGGCGGGGGAGCATTGCGTGATCATCGACAGCGCCCTGGACTATGATCCCAAGTCCGGGCGCACGGCGACTATCGCCGCCGACGAGATCGTAGCCCATGTCCGCGATAATAATCTGGTGGTGGATTGGATTTTGGAAACCCACCCGCACGCCGACCACATCACTGCCGCGCCTTACCTGAAAGAACAATTAGGCGGCAGGATTGGTATTGGTCAGGGCGTTTGCCAGGTGCAGCGGAATTTCAAGGCGGTCTTCAATCTGGGTGCCGAATTTGCCATCGACGGCAGCCAGTTTGATCATCTGTTCGCGGAGGGAGAGCGGTTTTCCTTTGGCGCCGCGTCTGGCGAGGTCTGGTCCACGCCGGGCCATACGCCCGCCTGTGTCTGTTATCTGATTGAGGATGCGGTTTTCGTCGGCGATACGATCTTCATGCCTGATTTCGGCTCGGCCCGCTGTGATTTCCCCGACGGCGATGCCCGCACCTTGTTTCATTCGGTCAAGCGCCTGTTGGCCCTGCCGCCCGCAACCCGAATGTTCATGTGCCATGATTATGGACCGGGTGGACGGGAATACCGCTGGCTGACTACCGTGGCTGAACAACGGGCTGACAACAAGCATATGAACGACGGCGTCGGTGAAGAGGAATTCGTCGCCATGCGCACGGCGCGGGACAACGAACTGGATATGCCGGTGCTGTTGTTGCCGGCGGTGCAGGTCAATATCCGCGGTGGTGCATTTCCCCCGGCTGAGGATAACGGCGTCTCCTACCTGAAAATGCCCCTGAATGCTGTATAATCGATGCGGTCAAACTAACTGAATTGCAGAACCGCGATGCCTAGCGCGACCAGACAAGTTGCCAGGATGCGCCTGCCGCCAAAGGGTTCCTTTAGGAATAGCGCGCCGATCAAAGCGGCGGCGATGACAGAGGTTTCCCGTAGCGCGGTGACCATTGCCAAGGGCGCTTGCGACATAACCCAGATCACCACGCCATAGGCGGTTGACGACAAAACCCCGCCAAGCAGGCCCGGCAGCCAGTAGCGGCGCAATGACGCCGTCAATTCCTCCCGTCCCCGCAACAGTGGCAAGATCAGGGGCATGGGCAGCCCGTCAAGCAGGAACAGCCAGACGATATAGGCCAGAGTATCCCCGGCGGCCCGCCCGCCCAGGCCATCGGCCACGGAGTAACCGGCAATGGTCAGGGCGGTGAACAGCGCCCAAGCGACGGCCAGGCGGTTGCCGCCCTGACCCCGTCCGGACAGAGCCAGCGATAAGGTGCCCCCCGTAATTAGCAAGATCGCCAGCACCGCGCCGGTGCCCAGGGCCTCACCGGCCCAGATCCAGGCTGCTGCCGCCACCAACAGAGGTGAGGCGCCGCGCGCCAGAGGGTAGACCTGGCCCAGGTCGCCGAAACGGTATTGCATCACCAAACCGGCGTAATAGGCTTGGTGGATCACCACGGAGGCAATCAAAAAGGGCCAGCTTTCCGGGGCGGGCACGCCAACAAAGGGCAGGGCCGCCAGCGCCAACAGGGTATGGGTAAAGTTAACCAGGGCCAGCGAGACCAGGCGGTCGGAGACCACTTTGACAATGGCGTTCCAACTGGCATGCATCAATGCGGTGGCCAGGACCAGGGCCAACAGAAAAGCGGTCATATTTGCCGCTCCGCCGTGCATGATTCGTGATAGTCAGGGCAATTACTGGTAAGCCCGGGGCTAAAATGGACACGGGGAGAGGACTGCAAGGCGGTGCCATGGCCAACAATTATTACCTTAAGATTCAGCATTCCGTGCGCCGCTTTCCGCGCTGGCTGCGGCTGGGTGTTGGTGTGTTGTTACTGTTTGGCGGCATCCTTGGCTTTCTTCCCATCCTTGGATTTTGGATGTTTCCCTTGGGGTTGCTGGTGCTGTCCTATGATCTGCCCGTGGTACGTCGGTGGCGCCGGCGCCTGGAAGTTAAGTGGTTGCGGCGCTGGCGGGGCCGTAGCGGGGGCTGAGCCAACTGGAGAGGGGGGCTGGAGGCGCGGACCGGAATCGAACCGGTGTACACGGCTTTGCAGGCCGCTGCGTAGCCACTCCGCCACCGCGCCAGCCGGCTCAAAAACGGATTCGCCGCAAATCAAAGGCAAATCAACCACATTTCGTTCGTCGAGCCACCCGCTTCATAATGCGCCTTGTTTGCCCGGTCAACGTAGCAATGTGGTATCAGGCTATCATTGTCTTGCCGGACCGGTCCGCTTATAACAATAGATTAGAGAGTCTGCCGGCTAAGGGCGGTGCGGCAACCGCGCCGGCCAATCGGTACTGTTTAAGTAATGGATATGTCATGCAGGACAATGCGAATGCCCGCTTGAATATGGTCAACAGTCAATTGTTGACCAACAAACTGACCGACGACCGTATCACCCAGGCGCTGTTGGCGGTCCCGCGCGAGAACTTCGTTCCCAAGGCGCTGCGCGGCGTCGCCTATCTCGACGAGGATATCGCGCTGGGCGATGGCCGTTATTTGATGGAACCCATGGTTTTTGCCCGAATGGTGCAGGCAGCGGAAATCGCGCCCAGCGACGTGGTTCTGGATGTGGCCTGTGCGGGCGGCTATTCGACGGCGGTGTTGGCGCAGTTGGCCGGCACGGTCGTGGGACTGGAAGTCGATGAAGCCGCCGTGGCTGCCGCCGAGGTGCAACTGGCGGCCTTGAATGTGGACAACGCCGCCGTTGTCGTGGGCGAGCTTAAGGAAGGCTGTGCCGAGCAGGGGCCTTATGATGTAATTTTCGTGAATGGCGCGGTGGCCCAGGTTCCCGACGCCTTCGCCGGCCAGCTGGCCGAAGGCGGGCGCATCGTCGTGGTGGAGCGCCAGGGTTCGGTCAGCCGGGCCATGCTGTATTCCAACCGGGACGGTTTACTATCGCACCGGGAATTATTTGATGTCATGATCCCGGTGCTGCCCGGTTTTCAAATGGCGGAAGAATTTCAATTTTGATTCAGCCAATTTTTGCTGCCGATTGGCACAGGCATAATTTAGGGCGGCCGCGGATGCGGTCGAAAAGTTTAATGATGAGGAATTCCACCCGGTCGGGACATCCGTCTGTATCGCGGGCCATTTTGCCGAGTACCGCCTTGCGATCCGTCATGGCGTCCGCACTCGGCCCAGTATTTCGTCCCCTACTCCGTCCCGCACTCCGCCCGGTTTTGGGCTTGGCCATGGTGTTGACTGTCTCTCTTGCCGGCCCCCCGGCCAAGGCTGAAACTCTGTTCGAGGCGCTGGCCAGCGCCTATGCCTCGAACCCGACCCTGCAAGCGGCCCGCGCCTCGGTCCGGACCACCGATGAAGGTGTGCCCGAAGCGCTTGGCGGTTGGCGCCCCACGGTGTCCCTGAGTGGTACAGCCGGGCTGCAACGATCCAAGACAACCGGCACAACCGAACAGGATTTGCTGCCGCAGACCTATTCCGCCGATGTCAGCCAGTCGCTCTATGCCGGTGGCCGCACGATCGCCAGCGTGAAGCAGGCGGAAAGTGATGTCCAAGTGGCCCGGGCGCAATTGACGGTCACGGAACAGAGCGTGCTGCTTGATGGCATCACGGCGTTTCTAGACGTTTTGCGGGACCAGGCCAGAGTGCAGCTGACGAAAAATAACGAGGTCGTTCTACGGCGCCAATTGGAGGCCACCAAGGACCGCTTTGAAGTGGGTGAGGTAACCCGCACGGACGTCGCCCAGGCGGAGGCCCGCCTCTCGGGCACGGTTGCGGTTCGCGTCGGTGCGGAAGGCGACTTGGCTGAAGCGCGGGCCAGCTATCGTCAGGTCTTCGGCGTGATGCCGGGAACCTTGCAGCCGGCGCCGCCGTTGCCGAACTTCCCGGCCAACGAAGGTGAAGCGTTGGCCGTTGCTGAAGCCGAAAACCCGACACTTGCAGTGGCTTTGAACAACGAGACGACCGCCCGCCATGCGGTCGAGGAGGCAAAGGGCCTGTTGCTGCCAAGCGTCGATCTTGCCGGGCGCTTGCGACGCACGGACGAGACGTCACTGGAAGACACGAGCACCAATTCCGGCTCACTTAATGCCACCGTGTCAATTCCTCTCTACCAGGCGGGCGCGGTGCATGCGCAAGTGCGTCAGGCCAAGGAATTGCTTAACCAACGGCGTATCGAGGTGGAAGAAAGCCGCCGCGATATTATTGAAGCGGCCTCTCAGGCTTGGGAACGGCTAACCACCACGCAGTCGCAGATTTCGGCCAGGTCAGAGGAAATTAGGGCCAACGAAATCGCCCTCGAAGGCGTCCGCCAGGAAGCGGAAGTGGGCTCGCGCACGACCTTGGATGTACTGGATGCGGAGCAAGAGCTGTTGAATTCCCGCGTTGCCCTGGTTATCGCCGAGCGGGACGAATATGTCGCCGGCTATTTCTTGCTAGCGGCAATTGGCCGTTTGACGGCTGTGAATATTGGCTTGCCCGTACAAATTTATGATCCCGACCAGCATTACCAAAAAGTGCGAAATAAATGGTGGGGTTGGAAGACAGAGAAAGATTAAGGTTTTTTTCATCATAAGAGCCTAATTACTACTTCCAACTACTAGAATTTGCAGTAATAGCCTTTTGTGCCCACTTCTTTTAACATGTGGGTGAATCGCTAATCCTTCAAGGGCCGCGCCCCATGACCGACGCCACGGAACAAGACGACGACCGGGAACCAACGATGGAGGAGATTCTGGCCTCTATCCGCCGGATCATCTCTGACGACGAGGAAGAAGGTGGCGGCGAGGAAGAGGCTAGTGATGAGGTAGAGGAGCCGGCGGAAGAGGAAGAGCCGGAGGATGAGGATGAAGTCCTTGAGCTGACCGAGATTGTCGAGGACATCGACGATGTTCCCGACCTTGAACCGGAACTCGAACCGGGCATGGAAGACGAAGTCGCGGTCGAGGAAGAAGCGGTGCCGGTGGATGATTTCGAAAGTATCGAGGTCGAAGATTCCGAACCGGAGCCCCAACCCGCCGCAGTTGCCGCCGCACCAGCGTCGGCGCCGTCACCGGCGGTGGACTTGCATACCTTGTTATCGGATCACGCGGCGGACGTCACCACCGATACCTTTACCGGGTTGACCGGTGCCGTGGCAGCCGCCCGCGGCATGCCCATGGGTTATGCGCATCAGACCCTGGAGGATCTGGTCAAGGATCTGTTGCGTCCCATGTTGAAAGAATGGCTGGACGAAAATCTCCCGCCACTGGTAGAACGCCTTGTGGAAAAAGAAATCGTCAAGCTGGTCGGGCGGGCCGAAAACAGCTAAATTCGGCTCCTGCCTAACGTTGACCTGACGTTCATTTCCGTTGAAATTTTGTCTATTGGCCTGCGCCACGTACCTATTTGGGTGTTGATGCGGCGTTCATTTTGAAAAAGGGTTCGGCAATGCTGGACAAAACGTTCTTGCCCTCGGAAGTCGAAGGCCGTTTGTATCAACAATGGGAAGATTCGGGCGCCTTTTCCTGTGGTTCCGCCGACGGCGGTAACGCCGAGCCCTATGCGATTGTTATCCCGCCGCCCAACGTCACCGGCAGCCTGCATATGGGCCACGCCCTGAACAACACCCTGCAGGATATCATGATCCGTCTGCACCGTATGCGCGGCCGCGATGTGCTGTGGCAACCGGGCATGGATCATGCGGGCATCGCGACACAGATGGTCGTCGAACGCATGCTGGGGGAGGAAGGCAAGACGCGGCAGGATCTGGGCCGGGAAAAATTCATCGAGCGGGTCTGGGAATGGAAGGATGAATCGGGCGGCACCATCACCGGGCAGTTGAAACGCCTGGGCGCCTCGTGTGACTGGCCGCGCGAACGCTTTACCATGGATGAAGGCCTGTCGAAGGCGGTGATCAAGGTTTTTGTCGAGCTCTATAAAGAGGACCTGATCTACAAGGACAAACGCCTCGTTAACTGGGATCCAAAGCTGCGGACGGCGATTTCGGACCTGGAAGTGCAGCAGGTGGAGGTCGCGGGGCATCTGTGGCATATCAAATATCCGCTTGAAGGCGATGACGGCACGTTCATCACTGTCGCCACCACCCGGCCCGAAACCATGCTGGGCGATACCGCCATCGCGGTGCACCCCGATGATGCGCGCTATAAGGATCTCGTGGGCAAATATGCCATTCTGCCCCTGGTCGGGCGCCGCCTGATCATCGTGGCGGATGACTATGCCGATCCCGAACAGGGCTCGGGCGCGGTGAAGATGACGCCGGCGCATGATTTCAATGATTTCGAAGTTGGCCGCCGCCACGACCTGGAAATGATCAACGTGCTGGATGACCAGGCCCGTATCAACGAGGACGCGCCCGCAGCCTATCAGGGTCTGGACCGGTTCGCGGCGCGCGAGAAGGTCTTGGCGGATCTTGAGGCTCAAGGCCTGATCGTTCAGATCGACGAGCATACCCATATGGTCCCTTATGGCGACCGCGGCGGCGTCCCGATCGAGCCGTGGTTGACCGAACAATGGTATGCGGATGCCGAAACCCTGGCCAAGCCGGCAATCGAGGCGGTGCGTTCGGGCCGGACCAAATTCGTGCCCCAGATGTGGGAAAAAACCTATTACGAGTGGATGGAAAACATCCAGCCCTGGTGCATTTCCCGCCAGCTGTGGTGGGGTCATCAGATCCCGGCCTGGTACGGCCCCGACGGCGAGATTTTTGTCGAGATGAGCCTTGAAGAGGTTGAAGCCGCCGCCTTGGCCCATTACGGCGAAAAAGTTGAATTGCGCCGGGACGAGGATGTCCTCGACACCTGGTTCTCCTCCGGCTTGTGGCCGTTGACAACCCTGGGCTGGCCAGAAAAAACGCCGGAGTTGGAGCGCTATTATCCGACCGCGTTACTGGTTACCGGCTTCGACATTATCTTTTTCTGGGTTGCCCGGATGATGATGCTGGGTCTGCATTTCGCCGACGAGGTGCCGTTCGATACGGTCTATATCCACGCCCTGGTGCGTGATGCCAAGGGCCAGAAGATGTCGAAATCCAAGGGCAATATTGTTGACCCTTTGGAATTGATCGAGAAATACGGCGCCGATGCCCTGCGTTTCACCTTGGCCAGCCAGGCCGCGCAAGGCCGCGATGTGAAACTTTCTGAACAGCGTATCGAGGGCAACCGCAATTTCGCCACCAAACTGTGGAATGCCGCCCGTTTCTGCGAGATGAACGGTTGTGAATTGCAGCCGGGCTTTGACCCGGGCGCGGTGACGGGCAGGGTCAATCAATGGCTGGTCGGTCAACTCAAGGCGGCTCAAGACCGCATCAATGCGGGTCTCGACGGCTATCGCTTTAATGATGCGGCGAATGATGCCTATCATTTTGTCTGGGGTACATTTTGCGATTGGTATGTGGAGTTCTCCAAACCGGTCCTGCAAGGCGAGGACGGCCCGGCCAAGGATGAGAGCCAGGCCACGGCGGCCTGGGCCCTGGACGCGATCTTGCGCTTGTTGCATCCCTTCATGCCCTTCGTCACGGAGGAGCTGTGGGGCCGCACGGGGCAGCGGGAAGGCATGCTGGTGCGCGCCGCTTGGCCGGACTATGGCGACGAACTGGTCAACGAGGCAGCGGCGGCCGAGATTGATTGGACGATCCGCATGGTCAGCGAAATCCGCTCCGTCCGTGCCGAAATGAATGTCCCGCCCTCGGCCCATATTCCGCTGTACTTAAGTGGCGCAACCACGGAGACCCTGGCCCGTTTGGAGCGGCAACGGGATTTGATTGCCACCCTGGCGCGGATCAGCGACACCGGCGAACAAAGCGGCGAACCAGCCAGCGGCTGTGTGCAAACCGTGGTTGACGAGGCTACCTTGGTGCTGCCCCTGGCTGATGTCATCGACATCGAACAGGAACGTCAGCGCCTGAGCAAGGCCCTGGGCAAGCTGGATGGCCAGATCAATGGCATGGAGAAAAAACTCGCCAACAAGGGCTTTACCGACAAGGCGCCTCCGGAGGTCGTTGAAGTTCAGCGTGAACGCCTGGTGGAAACCATGCAGACCCGCGATAAACTGCGTGACGCCCTGTCGAGATTCTAGTGTTTCCAGGTAACAAATGATCCTAAAAAATTTGGGTCAATTGTCGATGGGAATTGCGCGACACTAGAGTTCCGTGCTAGTAATGGCTTGCATTCGCTTACGAACAGTTTGTTGATGCAGAGGGGCGGGGTCTTGAACACACCCCCGCCCCTCACTAAACCGTGGCGCTGCGCCGGTTCAGTTATCCAAGCTGCGTTTGCTCATGTGCAGCCACCAGGCTTCTTCATTGATTGAAAAAATTGGTTTGTAGTGATGGATCGCCGAAGCCGGCATGGGACGGTTTATGAGGTTGTCCAGAATAACGATGTTGTTCTCTTCATAAACCGCCAGGACGGCATGATTAGTCCTTCGCTTGCGGTCCTGCAGCACGACGATACGCATGTTCGCGGCATTCATGCCGAGCCATTTCAAGGTCAGATATTTCGCGATCGCGAAATCCTCGCAGTCACCATCTCTGGCCAGGAACTGACTGGGCGTGGCCCAATAGTCGTCGATGCCCCAGTTCTTTGAATCAAGGGCATAGTCTCCGCCATTGATGAACTTGTTTACCATGTTGATCTGGGTCGAACGGTCATGGTTTCGCAGTTGTTCGACAATTTCCAACCATCGCCCAGGGACGCAGTTCTTGACGATGCCCTGTTTGCATACAGCTGGTTTCGCGCCGGTTTTAATTGTATTGCGGGCAAGCATGCCGGTCCATTTGGGGAATGTGCGCAGACTTTGACTGCGAATTTCCTGGCTGCCGAACAAGGCCAATCCGGTCTTGGCCATGGCCGTGGCCGTGGCCCCTGCCAGCAGCATAAACGCCGATAAAACAGCTACCAAGGGGCCGCTGAACGGTCTTGCCCTGACTCTACCGAGGGCCGAAGGCTGAATTCCCTGTCCCGGGAAGGGCGCTGATTGCCTGTTTGAATTGTTTCCAGTGCGGGCTGGACGGTGAAAGCCTGTGATCCCTGTGTGGAGACAATCGAAATATTGCGGAGACAAGAAATATAGAATCTTTTTCATTGTTCTTTTCTATGAATATTTTTGATTTCCGGTCGTATATTGTCCTGAGTATTAGGTTCGAAAGATATATGGTTAATACATAATTACTTAACTTTTGTCAATTTTTCTTAATTTTAATGCATATTAACATGTATTAAATTCCATATTATTTGATAAATTAACTATTATTACTGTATATTGAATATGACTCCTTTTTTTGATTCACAAAGCCATTGTTTTGTGATTCCTTACGCGGCTGAATCGATGTGTTGGAGGCTTAGTTCGGTGACCATATCCCTGCGAGACGATTTCGATGCGGCCGGCGTCCGCACGCTTGCGGCGCGTTGCGACAACGTTAATCAGGCGCGCCGGTTGTTATCCATCGCTGCAATTTACGATGGCATGAACCGGTGCGATGCGGCACGGGTTGGTGGCATGGACCGGCAGACCTTGCGGGACTGGGTACATCGTTTCAACACGGATGGACCGGATGGTTTATGCGACGGCAAGGCCAAGGGCGCGGCACCAAGGCTTACGCCGGCGCAATTGGCCGAGCTGGCCGCCGTGGTCGAGCGTGGACCCGATCCACTGATCCATGGTGTCGAGCGCTGGCGCCGGATGGACCTGAAAGCCTGGATTGAAGCGAGGTTTGGCGTCGTTTATCACGACCGCTCTGTGTCGCGCCTGTTGAAACAATTGGGGCTGTCCCATATTCGCGGCAAGCCTGGTCATCCTGGACGGAGCAACACGGCTGTCATGAAAGCATCGTAGGCGACGGCCTTTCGTTAGCGGCATTCGTGGAATTCCGACGGACTCTCAGCGGGAAATGCCGCGGCTGGCCCGGGCGGCCTGATCGATACAGGGTCTATGAGCCTAGCCGTTTACGGGCGCCGCTCGCGGTCGTTTCCATTTCGCGTCCAAGTTTAGAATCGAAAAATCGGCGCCGAGTTCACGGACAGGCTATGAGGCCGCCCGACACTTCGTCACGAGATAATAGCTAAACATCTCTTTTGACGAATTGCGGCGGAGGGGGAAAATCGGTCAAACTCAATGACCATTTCGCGGCAATAATTGCACGAAATTCCGGTCGAAACGCCAGTTTCTTGAATGGCTCTTTGAGCGCGCATTCCATGCCTGGGCGGGAAAAATTTACACGAAATAGCCTGGCCGTACAGGCGGGACGGGATCCTGAACACAATCCCCTACTCACTAAATTGCATCATGCTAATGCGCTGCCGCTGCCGCGAACATCTCGACAAGCTTGAATTTCTGGATTTTGCCACTGGGCGTCATGGGTAATTCGTCCAGCACGACAAGGTGCTCGGGATATTTGTACTTGGCGATGTCGGCTGCCGCGAGATGCGCGGTCATGTCCGAAAAGGCAAGGTCCTGGCCATCCCGTGTTACCACGTAGGCACAGCTTTTCTCTCCCAGCCTGGTATCGGAGATGGGTACCAGGGCAACTTGAATGATCGAGGGGTGTTTGAGCAGGAGTTCCTCGATTTCCCGCGCGCTGACTTTCAGACCGCCACGGTTGATAATGTCTTTCTTGCGCCCGACGATGCGGACAAACCCATCCCCGTCCAGGGTCGCCAGATCGTTGGTGAACAGCCAGCCGCCCGCCGAAAAAGCCGACTTGGTCCGTTCCGGATCATTGAAATAGCCCAGTGCCACATGCGGTCCGCGCGTGGCCAGTTCCCCGACCTCGCCCACCGCCAGCTGCTCTGTCCGGGTTTCGTCATAGATCGCGGCCTCGCAACCGGGCATGGCGCGGCCATCGGTGTTGCAAAGCTTCTCCTCCGGCTGATCGGGGCTGGATGCGGTGCCGACATAGCATTCCGACATGCCCCACATGCCGATCAGCTGACAGCCGATCTTGGTTTTGGCGGCCATGCCGACCTGTTCGGGGATGGGGGCGCCGGCGCAGGCGAAGATGCGGAAACTGCTCAGGTCGCGGCTGGACAGATTGGGCGATTCCAACAGCATGGCCACGAATGGCGTTGCCGATAGAGTGAAACTGCAGTGTTCCGCCTCGATCAGGCGCAGGGCCTCTTCAACATCCCAGATATCCTGCAAAACCAGCGTGGCGCCCAGGGTGATGGCCTGCCGGATACCCCAGATAAAGCCCGTGCCATGGCCCACCGGCGAGGCCATCCAGATAACATCGTCGGCGTTCAAGCCAACCAGTTTCGCCATGGTCAGGGTGGAATACATCGAGGTGTTGTGGCTGTGCATCACGCCCTTTGGCGTGGATTCGGTGCCGGAGGTGAAAATCAAGGCCGTCACATCATCACCCCGCGCGGCATGATCGGCGACCTTGGCGCAGGGTTTTTCAAGTTCGGAAAATGCCTCGCAATCAGGCGGTGGGTTATCGTCGACCACGAAGACGTGCCGCAGATCGGGTAGTTTCGACCGCATCTCGCCATACATCGCGGGGAAATCGAAGTTGCGATACATATTGGGAATGAAAACAGCAGCGGTTTTGGCGAATTTCAGGATGTAGGAAAGTTCTTTTTGCCGGTAGATTGGCAACAGTGGATTGGTGATCGCGCCAAGCCGGCTGGCGGCCATGTGGATGGTCGCCGTTTCTGCCCAATTCGGCAGCTGGATCGCGATGACATCGCCCGCGCCAATGCCGCGCGCCGCCAGGTTTGCTGCCAGGACATCCACCATTTTGGCCATCTCGCCATAACTCAAGCGACGGCCAAGGGGGTCGATTACAGCAATCTTGTCGGGATGACGGGCAACCGCGGCATCAAAGAATTCGACCAGTGAACGGTCAGTCCAATGGCCCTCGCATCTGAAACGGGCGGCATCCTGGGTCGTGGGTATGGCTTCCGGTTGCATGGGGGGCTTTCTATTCAGGCGTGAAGGATTGTCAGGCCGCCCGGCCTTCCGCCGGGGTCAGCTGCAGGGCGTAGCCGGCTTCGACCGCCCTACGGTTGGTTTCGGGCTTGCCGGGGGCGCGGCTTGCCACGGCTTTTGATACCTGCGCCAAATCAAGCAGGCCAGTGAGCTGGGACAGGGCGCCGAGGGCCACGATGTTGGCGCATCTGCGCGAGCCGACCTCATCGGCGGTGCGCGTCAACGGCGCCCAATGCACCGTTACATCTTCGCCGAACAGCGATAGGTTCGTGACCATGATATCGTCGGCGATGACGGTTGTTCCGGGCCGCATCTTGGCGCCGTGTCCGTCCACGGCATCTTGCGCCAGGGCGATCAACAGATCCGGTTCCAGCACCCAGGGGAAGGTGATGTTTTCGTCAGCTACGACGACGTCGCCGCACGAAGCCCCGCCGGTAATGTTGGAGGCATAAAACTGCGTCTGCACGACCTGAAAATCGCGCACCACGCCAAGCGCCTCGGCCAGGACGACGCTGGCTGAAACCAGGCCCTGACCGCCGATACCGGCTATTCTGATTTCAGACTTCATGAGGCGTCCCCCTTGACGCGTTGCCGCAGCTTGGCCAATTCCTCGCCTAATTCGGGACGTTGCTCTTTGTGCAACACGCCGAGGACGAAGTTTATGTCCTGTTCCCCATCCGGCTCATAGATCGGTGAGCCGAAACACTCTTCTTCGGATATGGCGGCGGTGTTGAAGGCGGATTTTTCGCGGTAGAAATTCAGCATATCCATGGCCTCGGGCATGCCGTTGCGCCGGCCCCACAGCACATGACAATGCTGCAGCACCTCGACAAAGGCAAAGCCCTTCCAGGCGATGGCCTCGGCCAGGGTCTTGGTCAGATGCACCGGATGGGCCACGGTAGAGCGGGCAACGAACGAGGCACCGGCCCCGATCGCCAGCTTGCATGGATCAAAGGCTTCCTCCGGCATGCCAAAGGGCGAAGTCTCGGTCACGCTGCCCTTGGGCGTGGTTGGCGCCAGCTGTCCGCCGGTATCGCCAAAGCCGAAATTATTGAAGCAGATCACCGTTATATCGATATTGCGCCGGGCCGCATGAATGAAATGATTGCCGCCGATGGCCAGGCAATCGCCATCGCCCTGCAGTGTCAGGACGGTCAATTCCGGGTTCGCCAGCTTCATGCCCGTGGCGACGGCGCAGGCGCGCCCGTGGGAGCCATGCACATGGTTCGATTTGAAATAATGCGCCATCACCGCGTAACAGCCGCTGCCGCCCGCCGAGGCGACCTGGCTGATATCCAGATCGAGGCGGTGGAAGGCCCGCATCAGCGCGCTCTGCGCCATGCCAAGGCCACAGCCGGGGCAGTAGCGGAAGTTCCCCGGTGGCATGTCGGCGTATTGCCCGATCAAATCATCCAGCGGCGTCATCGGATCCGGCCTGTTTTTCTTCGCGTCCGCGCTCATGGCAGAAACTCCTCGGTCTTGGCCAAAATTTCCTCCGGCAAGATATAGGTGCTGTCCACGTGGTTGACCCCGACAACCTTAGCTTCGGTATCAGCCAGAGCGTTGACCACCAGCATACGCACTTGTCCGAGGTTCATTTCCGGGACCACCACCAATCGGGCCTTGGCGCAGCATTCGCGCACGGCATCTTCGGGGAATGGCCAAATCGTGATCAGGCGCAACATGCCAGCCTTGACGCTCTTGGCACGGGCCTGCTGCATGGCCAGATAGGCCGATTGTGCCTGGGTGCCGAAGGCGATGTAGACCACCTCGGCATCCTCGGTCTGGTGCCGCTCTGTCATGATCACCTCGTCCTTGCGGGAGAGGATCTTTTCGTGCAGGCGGCGGATGGTGAAGTCCTGGTTTTCCAGGCGCCCACCCTGCGTGCTGCCGTCACCGCCGCCACGGGGCTGAATACCAACCGTATTGAGAATGGTCTTGTAGCCGGTACCGAAGTCGGCCACGGGTGGTACATCCGTCAACTCGTTGGCAATATAGGCGCCGCTGTATTCGCTGGGCGGCATGGTGGGACGCGGCCGCTCGGTCTGCTCTATGGTGGAATAATCCGGCAAATCGACGACGGCGCGCTGCAGGCCCAACAGGCCCTCGGCCAGAACGATGACCACGGTGCGCAGGGTTTCCGACAGGTTGACCGCCTTAATGGTCAGCCAGAAGGCTTCTTCCACGGTTGCCGGGCTGATCGCGACGGCGGGGCATTCGCCGTTCGGGCCATAGCGCGCCTGCATCACCTCCATCTGGCCAGAACGAGTTGCGTTGCCGATGCCCGGTCCGGCGCGCCCCACGTTGATCACCACCGCCGGAATTTCCGCCACGACCGCCTGGCCCAATTCGTTCTGGATCAGCGCCATGCCCGGCCCGGCGGAGGCGGTAACGCTCTTCACCCCGGTTACCGAGGCGCCCATGACCGCGTTCAGCGAGGCCAACTCGTCCTCCATCTGGATATAGGTACCATCGACTTCGAACATGCGCCGGGACATGAATTCCGCGATCTCTGTCGCCGGCGTGATCGGATAGCCGGCATAGAAGCGTACGCCCGCCGCGATCGCGCCCTCGCAAAACGCATGATTGCCGAATAATAGCTGCCGGGTCATGCCGCCACCTCAGACGCTAGAGGGCGGACCACGATGGCCCAGTCGGGACAGAGCCATTCACACAGGCGGCAGCCGGTACAGTCTGTTTGCGTCAGCACGATGGCCTTGTTCAGCGGAGGTTGGAAGCCAAGCACGTCAGGCGCGCAAATCTCCCAACAAACAGCGCAGGATCGGCAAAGTGTTTCATCGATGGAAATCTCGTAGGCCCGTTTGGCCATGCCGTATCCTCCTCGTCGTGCACACTCCCCTGCTTGATCTTTTGTGTCTAAGCGATAGTCCCCGATGGCGATGTTAAACAACTGAGGCCAAGGGCGGTAGCCATTTCCGCAAGTATCAGTGTTTTGCGCGCTGCTCCCGATAGAAGGCATACAGGCCGCTGCCGGCAATGATGGCGGCGCCCAGGATGGTCCACATATCGGGCAAATCGCCAAAAACCGTGTATCCGAACACTGTGGCCCACAGCAGCACGATGTAATGAAACGGCTGCAGGGTGGAGACGGGGGCGAACTGGAAAGCCTTGATCAGGATGTAATGACCCAGGCTGCCAACCACGCCCAGCGCAAACAACAGCAGCCAGCCGGTGGCATCAGGCGCTCGCCAGAAAAATGGCGCCAGACAGGTCATGACGATGGCGCCGATAAAGGCCATGTAAAGCAGCGATGTCGCCGCGCTGTCGTCGGAAACTTTGCGCACCAGGATCTGATAGACCGCCCACAGGCAGGCGCCGGCCAGGGGGATCAGGGCGGCGGGGTTAAAGACACCCAGACCGGGCCGGACGATCACCAACAGGCCGATGAAGCCAATGGCAATCGCACTCCACCGGCGCAGGCCTACTTTTTCGCCCAGGAACGGCACCGCCAGCGCGGTGACCAGCAAGGGTGCGATGCCGGAGATGGCGTGGGCATCGGCCAGGGGGAGGTATCGGAAGGCGACAATGAAAACCCCAACCTCGACAACAATGATCAGGCTGCGGGCGATTTGCAGATAGGGATGCTTTGAGGAAAAGGCCGCGCGCAGACTTTTGGGCCGGGCGATGGCCAGGGCAAAGACGCAAAAGATCAGAAAGCGCACCGACAGGATCTGCGGTACCGCATACTCCGTCGCCAGGGTCTTGGTGATGCTATCCATGCCGGCCAACAGAAACATGGCCAAATTCATCAGAAGGATCCCCCTGATTGGATTCATGGGGAGGGGGTTATTTTGCATGAAAGCCCTAACCAAACTAGCGCACCAACGGAATTGCCGTCACAATAGGGCAAAAGCAGGAGAACACCGATGAGCAAATTAGACATGGCGGCCGAATTGGGCGCATTACTGAAAGAACGCGGCGAAACCGTCGCCGTCTCTGAATCATCCGCCGGGGGATTGATTTCCGCCAGTTTATTGAGCATCTCCGGCGCCTCGAAGTATTATCTGGGCGGCGGCGTAATCTACACCTATCCCGCCCGCGAACGCATACTGGGCGTATCGGACGAGGCGATGAAGGGCTTGCGCTCGTCGTCGGAACCCTATGCCATGCTTTGTGCCCGCACCATGCGGGAAAAAATGGGCGCGACCTGGGGCCTGGCCGAGACCGGCGCCTCGGGACCGACGGGCAATCGCTATGGCGATGCCGCAGGACATACCTGCCTGGCCGTCAGCGGGCCGGTGGAGCGGGTTATTACACTGGAAACCGGTGATGACGACCGGGAAGCCAATATGTGGGTCTTCGCCAAGGCGGCGTTGGATTTGTTGCAGGATTGTATTAAGGAAGAGGGTTGAGTACCATGGACTTCAGTATTCCCAAGGACATACAAGATAAAATTGAGGAATTGGATGAATTTATTGAGCGGGAAATCAAGCCGCTTGAAAAAGACAATATGCAGTTCTTTGATCACCGGCGGGAGAATGCCCGTACGGATTGGGATAACGATGGCCAGCCCACCAAGGAATGGGAAAAACTGCTGCGCGAAATGAAAGATCGGGCCGATGCGGCGGGGCATTTGCGCTTTGGCCTGCCCAAGGAGATTGGCGGCCAGGACGGCTCCAACCTGGCTATGGCGATGATCCGGGAACATTTGGCGCATAAGGGTCTGGGTCTGCACAACGATTTGCAGAATGAATCCTCCATCGTGGGCAATTTCCCGCTGGTCATTATGATGTGGCGCTTTGGCACCGATGCGCAAAAGGAAGAATTCCTGCCCGCCCTGATCACCGGCGGGCGCCGGGTCGGCTTTGGCCTGACGGAGCTGAACCACGGCTCGGACGCGACATATATGGAATCCTCCGCCGTCAGGGATGGCGACCATTGGGTGATCAACGGCAACAAGCGCTTCAATTCCGGTATTCACGAGGCGACCCACGATCTGGTCTTCGCCCGTACCTCGGGCAAACCGGGCGAGGGCCTGGGCATCACGGCCTTTCTGGTGCCGGTAACGGCGCCGGGCTTTGAAGTGGTGAAGATGGACTGGACCTTCAACATGCCCACGGACCATGGCATCGTCGCCATCAAGGATGTGCGCCTGCCCATCGATACGGAATCCTATCTTGGCGACGAGGGCGATGGCCTGATCGTGGCGCAGACCTTTCTGCATGAAAACCGTATCCGCCAGGCGGCTTCATCCCTGGGCGCGGCACAGTTCTGTGTTGACGAGGCGGTGGCCTATTCGAAACAGCGCACCACCTGGGGCAAGCCGTTGTCGACCAACCAGGCCATTCAGTTCCCCCTGACGGAACTGCATACCGAGGCCGAGATGGTCCGCAATCTGGTGTACAAGACTGCCTGGAACCTGGACCAGAAGAACCATATGGCCGTCACCGATCAGGTCTCCATGGCTAATTATCGCGCCAATCGGCTGGTTTGGGAGGCTTCGGACCGGGCCATGCAAGTGTTTGGCGGCGAGGGCTATACGCGCAATCAGCCGTTTGAGCACATCTACCGCCATCACCGCCGCTATCGCATTACGGAAGGGGCGGAGGAAATCCAGATCCGCAAGATCGCCGGCCATCTGTTCGGCTTCCTCGGCAAGAACCGTTAGCGTCCAGCTATGTATGTCGAAAAATGAATCCGGTACCGGAATTACCACGCTCTGTCCATGTGCGGACGGATGCGGACGATTTTCTGGTGCAGGCGCGCGCGGTGGTGATCGGCGCCGATGTTCTAGTTTATATCTGGGGTGGCGAGAAACCGCACATAGGCGCGGTCGCGGCGGCACAGCCGCGGCCGTCCCTGGCGGATCCGGCCAAAACCTCTGCTACGGCGTCAGTGCTGACCTATCCCGGCCATAAAGAGGACGAGATTGTCAAGCCAGTGGCCGAGGCGCTGTCGGCCGCCTGCAATACCAACGTCGTTGTCACGGCGGGCATTCATTGGGACAATCTGGGCGCATCCGCCATTAATACCATTCGTACCCGGATCGGTGAGATTACCGAAAAATTAATTGCTCAGCTGCAAACGGAGTGAGCGTGTTGCGAGATGCGATATCACTATAGAAGGAATTATTCATGAGCCGGATCGCTATTGCGGGTTTTTTGCACGAGACCAACACCTTTGCGCCGCAAAAGGCGGACTGGGATGATTTCGTCCGGGCCGAGAGCTTTCCCGGTCTGACATTGGGTGAAGATGTCTTGGAGGTGATGCCCGGTAAAAATATTTCCATCGCCGGTTTTATTGCTGAGGCGCAAAGCCGGGGCCATGAATTGGCGCCCATCGCCTGGTGCTGTGCCGTACCGTCGGCGCATGTGACCGAGCATGCCTATGAAACCTACATGACCATGTTGCTGCAGGGGCTGGAAGATGCGGCGCCGTACGATGCGGTCTATCTTGATCTGCACGGCGCCATGGTTTGCGAGCATACCGAAGACGGTGAAGGCGAATTGCTGCGCCGTGTGCGGGCGCATTTGGGGCCTGACATACCCCTGGTCGTCAGTCTTGATCTGCATTCCAATACCACGCGGACCATGTTCGACAATTGCGACGGCCTGATCGCCTATCGCACTTATCCTCATGTGGATATGGCGGATACGGGCAGCCGCGCCGCCCGCTATCTTGATGCCTTGCTGGCCGATCCGGGCCAACTACCGGCCAAGGCCCATCGCGCCGTGCCGTTTCTGATGCCCCTGACGGGCCAATGCACCATGGCCGAGCCGGCGCGTGGGACCTACGCCAAATTGGCGGCGTTGGAGGATGAGGCCGGCGTCCGCTCAATCTCGTTCACGCCGGGGTTTCCGCCCGCCGACATCTGGGATTGCGGACCCGTGGTTGTGGCCTATGGCGACGATCAGGCGGCCGCCGACCGCGCGGCCGATGCGTTGTATGATGCGATATTGTCCAACGAAGCCGCCTTTCAGGTGCCGCGTTTGACGCCGGGCGATGCGGTATCCCAGGCGATCGTCTCCAATTCCCATAAACCCTATGTGCTGGCCGATGTGCAGGACAATTGCGGTGCCGGGGCCACGTCGGATACCACCGGGCTGCTCCGGGCGTTGGTGGAGCAAGGCGCCGACCGCGCCGTCGTTGGCGCCTTGGTTGATCCCGATGTTGCCGCACAGGCCCATGCGGCGGGGCAGGGGGCCGAAATCGACGTCGCCCTGGGCGGTAAGATCTATACCGACGGCGATCCGCCGTTCGAGGGCCGCTTCAAGGTGGCGGCGCTGGGCAATGGCAGCTTCACCTGCACGGGGCCGTTTTATAAAGGCGCCACGCCCAATCTGGGACCTATGGCATTGCTGCGGATTGGCGGCGTGTCGGTGGTGGTGTCCTCCCACCGCATGCAGGCCGCGGATAAGGAAATCTTTCGCCATCTCGGTGTAGAGCCCGACCAGCAGAAGATTCTCGGCCTGAAAAGCAGCGTGCATTTCCGGGCCGATTTTACCGATATCGCCGAACAGATCTTGGTGGTGGAAGCGCCCGGTGCCAGTATCGACCGCCCCGAAAGCCTGCCTTACGAAAACCTGCGCCCCGGCGTACGCCTGTGCCCCGAGGGCCCGGAATTCGGCGGTTGATGAAGAAATGCCCGGCGGCAGGGTACCGCCGGGCTGTCTCGAATATTGAGCCGTGCCATCGAATGACGCTACTATTCCGCCCGAGACATCCAGGCGAAATTTCAACCGTGATGAGCGTAGCTCAATTCTCAACAAAAGAGACAGCAAAATGAAAGTATCGATTTCCATTGGCGCCTATAACCGGGTCGATGTTTTGGGCCTGGTTGACTACATCCAGCAGGCGGAAAAACTGGGCGTCACTTATGCCTGGTCGGCGGAAGCATGGGGCCATGACGCGGTCACCACCATTGGCTATCTGGGCGCCAAGACCAGCACGATTAAGCTGGGTACGGGCATCATGCAGATCAGCGCTCGCACCCCATCCATGACGGCGATGACGGCGCTATCCCTGGATAATCTGACCAATGGCCGTTTTATTTTGGGCCTGGGCGTCAGCGGACCTCAGGTGGTGGAGGGCCTGCAAGGGGTTTCCTACAAGGCACCCTTGGGTCGTTTGAAGGAAACCGTGGATATCATCCGCATGGGCTTCCGGGGCGATAAAATCCGCTACGAAGGCAAGCATTTCACCCTGCCGCTGCCCGGCGGCGAGGGCAAGGCCATCCGCCTGGATCATCCGCCCAGGGATATTCCCATCTACCTCGCCACGCTGGGGCCGAAATCGCTGGAATATACCGGTGCCTCCGCCGATGGCTGGTTGGGCACCTCGTTTTCGCCGGATCATGCCGGCGCCCATATGGATCATCTGAAAAAAGGTGCTGCGGATGCGGGCCGCAGTTTGCAGGATATGGATCTGCATTCCTCCTGCTCTGTCGCGGTCGGTGAGAATGTGCAGGAGTTAATTGATGCCTATAAGCCAGGCGTGGCTTTTTCCATGGGTGCCATGGGTTCGGAAAAGACTAATTTCTATAACGATGCCTTCAAACGCGCCGGTTATACCGATGATGCCGTGGCCATTCAGCGTTTATGGAAGGATGGCAAGCGCCAGGAGGCGATCGACCGGGTGCCGGATGAGATGGTCACCGAGTTTGGCGCCGTCGGCACCGAGGATATGGTGCGCAAGCGTTTCGAAACCTACCGCGATGCGGGCATCAATTCCTTGACCCTGCGCATGGATGCCAACCTGGAAATCAGCCAGCGCATTGCGCATCTGGAACAGATCATGGATCTGCTACCGGACCACGATTAGAGTTTTTCTGCCCTGGGCATCCTGATAGGGTCGCGATGAAATTTTTTGGAGCGCGTCATGAACAAGCCCATTACCA
The DNA here is from genome assembly GCA_018701215.1 of Rhodospirillaceae bacterium. Classification (GTDB taxonomy): domain Bacteria; phylum Pseudomonadota; class Alphaproteobacteria. The sequence continues at coordinate 81,260 of JABIWH010000019.1, read as the reverse complement.
CCGCCAACGTACAGCCCAACGATCTGTCGCAATTTTGGATGCCGTTTACATCGAACCGAGAGTTCAAGGCGGCGCCGCGTCTGTTGGTCTCGGCCAAGGGCATGCATTATAGAAGCCATGACGGTCGCGACATCCTGGATGGTTCCGCCGGTCTGTGGTGCGTCAATATCGGGCACGGGCACCCGAAGGTGGTGGAGGCGATCAAAGCCCAGACCGAAACCTTGGAATTTACCCCCTCGTTCCAGTTCAGCCAGCCGCTGTCTTTTGAGCTGGCCCAAAAGCTGTCCGGCATGACGCCCGAGGGCATGGATCGGATCTTCTACACCAATTCAGGTTCGGAGGCGGTGGATACGGCATTGAAGATCGCGCTGGCCTATCACCGGGTTCGCGGCGAGGCTTCCCGTACGAGGTTGATCGGGCGGGCCCGGGGCTATCACGGCGTTGGTTTTGGCGGCATTTCGGTGGGGGGTATTCCGGCTAATCGCAAGTTTTTTGGCCCGTTGATGAATGGCGTTGATCATCTGCCCCATACGCACAATCTGGCGGAACAGGCCTTCACCAAGGGGCAGCCGGAATGGGGCGCGCATCTGGCCGACGAGCTGGAAAATCTTGTCGCCCTGCATGATGCCTCGACCATCGCCGCCGTTATTGTCGAGCCCATGGCGGGTTCCACCGGCGTCCTGGTGCCGCCCAAGGGCTATCTGGAGCGGCTGCGTGCGATTACCGAAAAACATGGCATCCTGTTGATCTTTGATGAAGTGATCACCGGCTTTGGCCGGCTGGGCACGTCGTTTGCCTCGGAATATTTCGGCGTCAAACCAGATCTGTTCACCATGGCCAAGGGCCTGACCTCGGGCTATGTGCCCATGGGCGCGGTGGCCGCCGACAACAAGATCTATGATGCCTTCATGGAGGGCAGCCCGGAAGGGATCGAGCTGTTCCACGGCTATACCTATTCGGCCCATCCCCTGGCTTGCGCCGCGGCCATGGCCACGTTGCAAGTTTACGAGGAAGAAGGCCTGTTCCAGCGTGCCGCCGATTTGGCGCCCTATTGGGAAGAAGCCGTCCATGCCATGAAGGGCCTGCCCAACGTGATTGACGTCCGCAACATCGGCTTGGTCGCGGGGATCGAATTATCAGCCCGTGAAGGCGCCCCGGGCAAGCGCGGCATGGAGGCCTGCATCAAGGCCTATGAAGCCGGCCTGATGGTTCGGATGACTGGCGATATCATCGCCCTGTCACCGCCTTTGATCCTGGAAAAGAGCCATATAGACGAAATGGTGGAGATCACCTCCAACGTTATCAAGGAGCTGGATTAATTTTCGCGACGCCGTTATGCCCGGCCTTGGTCCGGGCATCCAGAGGCGGCAGTGTCAATGAGGCACTGGTTGCCGCCATGGATTGCCGGGTCAGGCCCGGCAATGACGGATTGACCTGGGACGAGTTAACTTGGGTATTTTATCCGGCGCGATAAAAAGGGAGCGAGCCATGCTGATCGGTGTTCCGAAGGAAATAAAGAATCACGAATACCGCGTCGGACTGACGCCCACCTCTGTCCGGGAGGCGGTCCATCATGGCCACGGGGCGGTGGTGGAAAGCAACGCGGGCGCCGCTATTGGCTTGCTGGACGAAGATTATACCGCCGCCGGGGCCGAAGTGGTCGGCTCGGCGGCGGAGGTTTTTGAGCGCGCCGACATGATCGTCAAGGTGAAGGAACCGCAGCCAGAAGAGATCGCCATGCTGCGCGAAGGCCAGGTGCTGTTCACCTATCTGCATCTGGCGCCCGACCCTGATCAAACCAAGGGCCTGCTGGCATCAGGCGTGACGGCGATTGCCTACGAAACCGTGACCGACAATTTCGGCGGCCTGCCGCTGTTGGCGCCGATGTCAGAGGTTGCGGGCCGTATGTCGATCCAGGCCGGCGCGCATTGTTTGGAAATGTATCAGGGCGGGCGCGGTGCGTTGCTGGGCGGCGTCGCGGGCGTGCCGGCGGCGGACGTGTTGATCCTGGGCGGCGGCGTGGTTGGTTCCAACGCGGCCCGTATCGCCATTGGCTGCGAGGCGCGGGTGACGGTGATCGACCTGAATTTGCGCCGTCTGAAAGAGCTTGACGATCAATTCTCATCGTCGTTGAACACGATCTATTCCACCGTCGATGCCATCGAAAAACATGTGATGAATTCTGATTTGGTGATCGGTGCTGTGCTGGTGCCCGGTGCCGCCGCCCCCCGTCTGGTGACCGAGGATATGATCAAGGGCATGCGCCGGGGCGCGGTAATCGTCGATGTGGCCATCGACCAGGGCGGCTGTATCGAGACCGCCAAGGCGACCACCCATGATAATCCCACCTACCGGGTGCATGACGTGGTGCATTATTGTGTCGCCAATATGCCGGGCGCGGTGGCGCGGACCTCCACCTTTGCCTTGAACAACGCCACCTTGCCATTCATGCTGGCGCTAGCGGACAAGGGCTTTGCCCAGGCCATGCGCGACGATCCGCACTTGAAGGCGGGCCTGAACGTGCATGGCGGCAAGGTGACGTACGAGGCCGTGGCGAATGATTTGAATTTAGCTTACCGACCGGCGGACGAAGTGCTGGCCGCATCGTAATGTAGGGAGTCTCATGAAATGGATATTGGACTAGGCGTGCCTTCGGGCGGCGATAGTTGGAAGATCGTTGAACGGGCCGAGGAACTGGGTTTCGACTATGCCTGGTTCTATGACACCCAACAGCTGTGTGGCGATGTCTTCATGGCCATGGCCGCGGCTGCCATGCGGACCAAGAAAATCAAACTGGCCACGGGCGTGCTGATCCCCTCCAACCGTATCGCGCCGGTGACGGCCAATGCCTTTGCGACGCTGAACGCCATGGCACCGGGGCGGGCGCATTTTGGGGTTGGTACCGGTTTCACCGGCCGGCGCACCATGGGCTATGGCGCCATGAAGATGGACGATATGGAGGAATATATCGAGGCCGTCTATGGCATGCTGTCGGGCGGGATCGTCGAGGTGCCGTTCGAGGGCAAATACCCCAAGGCTAATTTTCTCAATCCGGAATTCGGCCTGATTGATATTGAAACTCCGGTGCCTCTGCACCTGTCCGCCTTTGGTCCGCGCAGCCGGGCCCTGACGGCGAAGCTGAAGGCGGCCTGGATCGATATCGTTTTCACCGAACGCACGGGCCTGCGAGATCTGCAACGGATGCAGGCCTCTTGGGCGGAGGCAGGCAATGCGCCGGAAGATCTTTATGCCACCATGCTGACCCTGGGCTGTGTCCTGGAACCGGGCGAAGCCTATGACAGCGACCGCGCCATCGCCCATGCCGGACCGGGGGCGGCGATCTTCATGCATGCCATCGTCGAGGCCGAGGCCAAGGGCGCCGACAAGGTCAAGCTGCCGGACTGGCAGCGTGACCTGATGGATCAATACCACGCGCTCTATCAATCTTATAAGCCAGACGATGCGAAATATTTGTCTTTGCACCGGGGCCATATGATGTTCGTGCGTGATGACGAAAGGCACCTAGTCACGGGCGATCTGATCCGCGAAAAAACCTTCACCGGAACCCGCGACGAGTTGGTGGAGCGGCTGAGCAATCTGAAGAAGGCTGGCTATAGCCAGATCGCCGTGCAATACAATCCCGGCCAGGAAGACATGGTCGAGGATTGGGCCCCGATCCTGAAAGTAGTGCAGGCGGCATGAGCAATTCAACGAAGGGCGCGGATTGGGTCGCGCCAGACTGCGCGGGGATGAATTTCTACGCCGTCGATAGGGGCTTGCAAAGCGGCATTGCCGCCTATCTGCCGGCTGATCTGCGGGCCGTCGTCGAACCACAAATGGATCGGCTCGGCGCCCTGGGCGGCGGACGGTTGGATGAATTGTCCCGGATCGCGGACCGTCATCCGCCCGTGCTGCATCCGCGCGATGCCGCCGGGCGTGATCTGGAAACCATCGAACATCATCCAGCCTACCGGGAGATGGAACAACTGGCCTATGGCGAATTCTCCATGCATCGCATGTGCCATGTGGAGGGCGTATTCGGCTGGCCGGAAGCCATGCCGCCCCTGGTGCGCTACATCTTTCAGTATCTGTTCGTACAAGGCGAATTTGGTTTGATATGCCCGGTCTCGATGGCTGATACGGGCCTGACCCTGATGCGCAATCAGGCCAGCGATGAACTAAAAGAACGCTATCTGCCGCGCATGTTGTCCAATGACATGGACGAATTGTGGCGCTGCGCACAGTTCCTGACGGAGCAGGGCGCAGGTTCCGACGTTGGCAATATTGAGGTCATGGCCAGGGCCGAGGGCGACCATTGGCTTATCGACGGCGATAAATGGTTCTGCTCCAATGCGGATGCGGAGGTCATTTTATTGCTCGCCCGGACTGAGGGCGCGGTGGCGGGCAGCCGTGGCCTGAGCATGTTTCTGGTGCCTCGCGAACTGGATGATGGCAATCGCAATCACTATCGCATTGTGCGTCTGAAGGATAAATTGGGTACTTGTTCCATGGCCTCGGGCGAGGTCACGCTTGATGGCGCGGTGGGTTATTTGATCGGTGAATTGAATACCGGCATCAAGCAGATCATGAAGACGGTCAGTCTCTCGCGGCTCTCGCACGGTGTGCGGGCAGCGGCGATGATGCGCCGCTGTTTGAACGAATCCCTGCAGGTGGCACGCAACCGCCGCCAGTTCGGCCAGAACATCGTGGAGTTTCCGTTGATGCGCCGGCAGCTGATGAAACAGATGCTGCCCACGGAACAGGCGCTGAGCATGTTTCTCTTCACCGGCCATATCATGGCCCAGGCCAACCAGGGCGATGCCACGGCGGAAAGCCTGGTTCGTATTCTGACGCCACTGTTAAAATTCCGCGCTTGCCGCGACAACGTGCCCGTCGCCACCGGTGCCATGGAAGTGCGGGGCGGCAACGGCTATGTGGAGGATTGGGTCAACGCCCGGCTGATCCGCGATGCCCAGGTGGGTCTGCTGTGGGAGGGCACATCGAATATCAATGCCCTGGACGTCATTACGCGCGCCATTGCCAAGGTCCGCGCCCACTACACGCTTGCCGGTACCTTGCAGGACAAGATTGACGATGCGCCCGATATTCCCGGTCAGTTCCAGGGCCTACTGTCGGCGCAGGTAGAGCGCGCCTTTGCGTTTGCCGACGAAGTCGCCGGCGACCCGGCCCAGGAGGACAAGGCCCGCATGGCGACCAATGCGCTGTACCATGCCGCCTCCGCCGTTCTGCTGGCTTGGGAGGGTGCCACGGTAGGTGCGGCAGGGGGTGATGCCCGGCGGCTGTTACTCTCGCGCATGGTGGTCGATAATCGGCTGTTGCCGCAGGATCCCTTGGCGGCGGGTGAAAACCGCTTTGCCAAGGCGGCGGCGACATTGCTGTTGCAGGACGATCCGGTGCCCTTGGCACAGGTTCGTGACACCCTCGCCCTATGAGTAACCGCCGCGATATCGTGATCGAGGCCAATGGCGAAAAATTAGCCGCCTGGCTCTACCAGCCCAACGAAGGTGACAGGCATCCCCTGATCGTCATGAGCCATGGTTTCTCCGCCATCATGGCCATGGGGCTGGATGACTATGCCGCCAGCTTCGCCGCAGCCGGTTTCGCGGTGCTGGTCTATGACCACCGCAACTACGGTGCTTCCTCGGGCTGGCCCCGGCACGAGACCGACCCCTGGCGGCAGGTGGAGGATATGCGCGCGGTCATCTCGCATGGCCGCAATCTGGCTTGTGTTGATCCTGAACGCATCGGTCTTTGGGGTACCTCGTATTCGGGCGGCCATGCCCTGGTGGTGACGGCATTGGATGACCGGGTGAAATGCACGGTCAGTCAGGTGCCGCTGGTCTCTGGCCGGCGCACATTCGAGGCCTGGGTGCCGGAAAAAAGCCGCCCGCGTTTCCTTGAACGACTGGCAGCGGACCGTGACGGGCGGGCGCGCGGCGAACCAGCGGCGGTTACGGTGGCCGCCATTCCCGGCTCGGAAACCGCGGAATGGGCCGAGGCCGTGGACAAGGACGGCAGCTATGGCAACGAGATCACCGTGCGTAGCCTGGATCTGCTGCGCAGCTACGAACCGATAGCCTTCATGGACCGTATCGCGCCGACGCCGTTGCTGATGATCATTGCCGATCAGGATACCCAGACGCCTGTCGATTGGCAGCGTGAAGCGTTCGAACTGGCGGGCGAGCCCAAGCAATTGCTCACACTATCAGGCCGGCATTACGACCCCTACACGTTGTTGCTGGAACCATCGCGGCAGGCGGCGCTGGATTGGTTTTGCCAACATTTGAGATAGACCGTTATTGCATCTCGACAATCATATCCAACAAAGCGTGGCGAAGGACCTTTCCGGCCGCATTGAGTGGCATTTCAGCTACGAAGTAGATTTTTTCCGGGCAACGGTAGCTGGCGAGATACTGTTTGCAGTGCGCGATGATGGCATCGCCATCAGCCGCACTGCCATCAGATGTCACCGCCGCGACGACAATCTCGCCCCAGGTCTCGTCGGGCAGCCCAAGGATTACCGCATCACGCACGCCGGGCGCTTCTAGCAATACCGGCTCCACCTCGGATGGATATACATTCTCGCCGCCGCGGATGATCATGTGCTTCTTGCGTCCAGCCAGATAGATATATCCGTCCGGGTCCTGGTGACCCAGATCGCCGGTATTGATCCAACCATCCTGCAGCGTCGCCGCCGTTTCATCTGGCATATTCCAATAGCCGGACATGGCGGTGCCGGCACGGGTGACGATTTCACCGATTTCGCCAGCCGGCACCCGAGCACCGGCATCGTTGCAGATCTTCAGATCAACGCCGGCGCTTGGCAGGCCAATGGATTCCAGCCGGCCAACGGCAATGCCGGCCAGGGCGTTGCGGTGATCCTCCGGCGTCAGAACTGTTTGGGGAAGGTCCTCGGTTTGGCCGAGGAACTGCACCAAGCCGCCCTTGTAGACGGACATCAGCTGGCGCAGCAGGGGCAGGCTCATGGGCGCGGCGGTGTACATGATCATGCGCAGCCCCGCCAGGACGTCCGGCGTGAAGTCATCACGGTTCAAGGCCATACTCAATATTGTTGGAACAGTGTTGATAAAGCTGACCTTGTGCTCCTGCACCGCGGCAAAAGTTGTTTCGTAGTCGAACTGCGGCAGGATCAACTGTGCCGCACCTCGTTGCAGTGCTGCCAGGCTGAGCATCAGGCAGGAGATATGGAACATGGGCGTGGTCATGTGCATGACATCGTCCGGGCCAAGGCGCAGATCGTACATCAGCTTGAAGGCGCGCAGATTGGCGGTGAATTGATCTATCACGGCGCCCTTGGGCCGGCCCGTGGTACCGGAGGTATAACAGATGGCCAGCGGCGTTGCCGGATCCAGATCGCTCAGCCGGATCGGCCTGCCGCCAACTTTGCCCCCAGCGGTGGCCGGAAGCCCAATTTGGACTGGATCATCAATCGTCCGCCAACCCAGCTCCAGGGACGGTGCCAGTTCCTCGGCCTCCGCCCTGTACCGGGAGTTCACGAGCAGCAACCGGGCGCCTGAATCCTCTATCTGAAAGCGGTATTCAGGCACCCGTTGGCGGTAATTTAGTGGTACCGCTATGGCCCCTAGAACACCAAGCGCGCACAGGCTTTCAAGAAAATTCAGGCTGTTGACGTCAAGGATCGCCACCCTCTCGCCCGGCGCGATGCCTAGGGTTTCGAGATGCTTTGCGATCGCGGTTACATCGGCCGCGAATTGTCGGAAGGTAACCGTGCGTTCCGGCGCCATGGCACAGATCTTATCGCCATAACCATTGGCGGCGGCCTGTACGAGGGCGGGAATGCTGTAAGCTGCGAGATTATCCAAGGTAACCCTGCCAATCTCAGCTTCAGACTACGTAGAGGCTCTGCACCCATTTGATCGCCGAGGCGAAACCCTCTCGGTTGAAACGCTCGAGGAATTCGGTCTTGACCGCATTGGGTGTCACATTTGCCGTGACGAAGGCCTCCTTGCCCATCTCGACGCAGGATTGGAAACCCATGATCTCATAGGAGCGGTTCACCGCTGCCTTATTTTGGTGCCAGGTCTCCGGCGCGAAGCCCATCAGCCGTTTGGCCATGCGCGTGATGGCCGGCTCGAGCTCGTCAGGCTCGCACAGCTGATTGAAAATACCATAGCCCATGGCCGTTTCCGCCGATATGATTTCCCCCGACAACAGAAGATGTTTGACTTGGCGCATCCCCATGATCCAAGGGCTGATCAGGAACGGTGGCGCATCGGACAGCAGAATTTCCGGCTCGCCGACCTGGGCAGAGGTATCGGCGTAGGAGAAATCGCATGCCATGGCCAACTCGAATGCACCGCCCAGGCAATAGCCCCTGATCGCCGAGAACACTGGCTTCTTCAGGTTCCAAACCGCCCAGCAGGTGGCATTGCCCACATCGGCATAGTCCTTGAAAGCATTGGGCGAGGGTTCGGACAGGTCGCCACCCAGTGCGGCGGTAAGATCATAACCGGCGGAAAAATTGCCGCCCTCGCCACGAATTGCAACCGCCCGCACGTCGTCGTCGGTGGCCGCGCAGTCCAGCGCCGCCTTGACGTCGCGCCATTGCGCAAGGTTGAATGCATTCAAAACCTGCGGTCTATTCAGGGTGATCCAAAGCAGACCGTCTTCCTGGGAAACATTCAATGTTTCGTATTGCGTCAATGTCGTGCTCCTCGCTGTCCCAGCAACGCTTTTCTTGGGCACGGGTGCCATGCGTCCGCCAGTGGTTTCTTGAGGTCGACATTATCGTAGCGGCGCGAAATGTCCGCAAGCCGCAAAAATTTGGCAGTGCCGGCACCACCGCCCCAAGACTTAGTCCTGCCTCAAGGCGCTGGTGCCGCCTGATATCATCTTAGTCGGTGCGGGAGGTGACCTCGAGCAGGTGATAGCCGAACTGGGTTTTCACCGGGCCCTGCACTTCGTTGACATTGGCGGAGAACACCACCTGATCGAATTCCGGGACCATCTGGCCGGGGCCAAACGAACCCAGGTCGCCACCGCTGGCGCCTGATGGGCAGGAGGAATGCGCGCGGGCCAGATCGGCGAAATCTTCACCGCCGGCGATCTTCGTCTTCAGTTCGTCGCATTGTGCCTCGGTATCAACCAGAATATGTCGTGCAGTGGCTTGAGCCATGGATCAGTTCCTTCATGAAATTTGTGATTGTTGTGCCCTGGCCTGTAAATAGCCCGAGTTCGAACGGTTTTCAATTACGCGCCGCAGCATTTCTTGTATTTCTTGCCCGAACCGCAGGGGCAGGGGGCGTTGCGCCCGACTTTTTCGACCCGCACCGTCGTCGCCTTTGGATTCATTTCGCATCCGGAGAAGACCCAGCGGCCATCCTCGCGGGTGAAAAACGACAATTCATGATGCGCTGTTGTCTGCCCGCCTGAACGGTAACGGGCGACGAATTCCACCGTACCGGTTTCGTCGCCTTCGTTGCCCTTGTCGGTCTTGCGGATATCCAGGCCGAGCCATTTGGTATCGGCGAAGGATCGTTCCGCCTCCTCCTTGCTATAGTCGGCACGTTGATCATTGGACAAGGTTGAGACCAGATAATCGACGTTGTCCAAGACATGCGCGCTATAGCGCGAGCGCATGGTGGCCTCCGCCGTGGGGGCCGGGACGCCGTCAATATAGAGGCCGCAACAGGCATCAAGCTGCTTGCCGCTGCCGCAGGGGCATTCACGCATTGTCTGGTTTTCCTTCACTCAAAGTCACCCGGCCAAACATTCAATGAATTGTTCCCGGGCATTCCGTTCCCGCCGTCATAATAGCCCTACTGTGAAATGGCCAGCGTTGCTTGCAACCCGCCCGAATTTACCAGGCATCGACCGAGGGGCGGATTTTGCCGTCGCCCTTGGTTTTGCGCCGGATCGATTTCAGACAATTGATCAACCAATGACGGCTTTCCGCCGGATCAATGGTATCGTCGATACCAAAGTATGAGGAATAGTTCAAAGCCTTGGCGCCCTCGTAGGCGTCATCGACCATTTTCTGATAGGTCTCCAGGCGTTCCTTGGGATCTCTAATTGCCGCCAGATCGTTGCGGTAGCCGAGTTTGACCGCGCCCTCGATCCCCATGCCGTAGAATTCTCCGGTCGGCCAGGCGACGGTGAAATAGGCCGCCTTGTACGATCCGCCCGCCATGGCGATGGCGCCCAGGCCATAGCCCTTGCGCAGCACGATGGTGAAGAACGGCACCTGTAGATTGGCCCCGATCACGAACATGCGTGAGGAATGGCGCACCAGGGCGGTCTTCTCGATCTCGGGCCCGACCATGATGCCGGGTGTGTCGCACAGGTTCAGCAGAGGGATATCAAAGGCGTCGCAAAGCTGCATGAAGCGTGCCGCTTTGTCGGCGGAATCACTGTCGATGGCGCCGCCCAGATGCTTGGGGTTGTTGGCCAGCACGCCGACGGGACGGCCCTCGACCCGGATCAGGCAGGTGACCGAGCCGAAACCGAAACCGCTGCGCAGCTCCAGTACCGTGTCTACATCCGCCAGGGTCTCGATCACTTCGCGGATCTCGTAAACCCGCAGACGGTTTTCCGGTACGATGCGCCGCATCAAACGCTGATCCGGTGCCGCCCATGCCCCGATCGGGCCTTGGAAGTAGGAGAGATATTTTTTCGCCACATCGATGGCCTCGGCCTCATCCTCGACCAGAATATCGACCACGCCTGAGGGTACCTGGATGCTCATGGGGCCAATGTCCTCGGGCGCATAGACGCCCAGGCCGCCGCCCTCGATCATGGCCGGGCCGCCCATGCCGATATTGGCGTCCTTGGTGGCAATGATCACATCGCAACAGCCCAGCAGCGAGGCATTGCCCGCGAAACAGCGTCCGGTGGTGATGCCGACCATGGGGACCAGGCCTGATAATTGGGCGAACCGCGAAAAGGTCCGGCTGCCGTCGCCGCCCGTGCGGTCGGTGTCGCCGGGCCGGCCGCCGCCGCCCTCGGCAAAAAGGATGAAAGGCAGGCGGCCTTCTTCGGCCAGATCAATGATACGGTCGGTCTTGCGGTGGTTCTGTACCCCTTGGGTACCGGCGAACACCGTGTAGTCATAGAACATGATGGCGCAGCGGTTATTAGGCTCGCCAAACAGGTCATCGTTGACGGCGGCCAGGGCGGTGATCAGACCGTCGGCGGGGCTTTTTTCGATCAAGGTTGCCACATCGTGACGCTGGCGCTGGGCGGCCAGTACCAGGGGGGCGTATTCAACGAAGGTGTCCATGTTGCACAATTGTGCGATGTTTTCCCGTGCCGTGCGCTGGCCCTTGTCGTGGCGCCGCGCCGTTGCCTTGGGGCGGCCCGCGTCACTGTGCAAGAAGCGCCGGTCCAGCACTTCGCGTAAATCGGGGCGGATTTCGTCCAAGTCGATCTCGGCGACCGCTTCCGCCTCGCCGGCGGCGATATCGGCCTCTTCAACGAACAGCAACGGCGAGCCGTCATAGATGGTATCGCCCACCGCCACGGCGATGGCGCGTACGATGCCGGAAATTTCGGCACTGATGACATGTTCCATCTTCATGGACTCCATGACCAGCAGCGCGGCGCCAATGGTAACACCATCGCCTTCAGTCACGTTGATGGCGACAATGGTGCCTTGCAGCGGTGAGAGCACGGGGACGGAGCCATCGGGGCCAACGACGCTTTCACCAGACATTGATGCCGCGGGGGCCGCCGCCGCGCCGGCCATGCCGGTGCTGCCGGATTGGCCGAAACTTAGTACCGCCAGGGGATCATCGGCGCTGACCTGGGCGCCGGCCAGCTGTCGATCCTGCGAGGCCACGGGTGCCGTGGTGAGGTAGCCTGCCTTGTGCTCAGCGCCGTTGACCAAGGCGGCGATGTGGTCGTCGAGAAAGCGGGTATAGAGATTGCCTTTGGCGATGTCGCCGTGACGTAGCAAATTCTGCAGGAAGCCGATGTTTGTGCTGACGCCTTCTATCCGGAATTCGCACAGGGCACGGTAGCTGGCCTTGATGGCGCTTTCATAGCCCTCGGTGCTGTGGGTGATGACCTTGGCCAGCAGGGAATCAAATCGCGGCGTTGTGGTATAGCCGGCATAACCAAAGGTGTCGGTGCGGATGCCGGGCCCGGTCGGCGGATCAAAGGCCTTCAATCGACCGCCCGCCGGCATCGCCGCGCCGCTCTGATCAATTCGTTCCATATTCACCCGGGCCTGCACCGCATAGCCGTGCATGACGGGGCTACCGGCCACGATGCCCAGATCATCAAGGCTGGCGCCATTGGCGATGCGCAGTTGCGCCCGCACCAGATCGACGCCGGTTACCTCCTCGGTGATGGTGTGTTCCACCTGCAGGCGGGGGTTGGCCTCCATGAAGATGAAGTCGTTATTCGCGCCATCGACCAGAAATTCAAAGGTGCCCACATTGCTGTATTCAAGTGTTTGCGCCAGGGTGACGGCGGCGGCCAGAATACTCTCGCGCAGCACCGGATCCAGTCCCGGCGCCGGTGCGATTTCCAGGATCTTTTGATGCCGCCGTTGAATGCTGCAGTCCCGTTCCCCCAGATGCCGTACCTCGCCACGGCCATCGCCCAGGATCTGTACTTCGATATGGCGGGCGCTTGCCAGATAACGTTCTACATACAGCGCGCCATCGCCAAAGGCAGCGGCAGCTTCCGATGCCGCGCGTTCAAATCCTTCGGCCAACTCGTCAGCGGTGTGAATAACGCGCACGCCCCGGCCGCCACCGCCTGACACTGCCTTGATGATCATCGGCGCGCCGTCCAGAGAGGTCAGGAACGCCTGGGCCCCGGCTAGATCCACCGGCCCGGTGGAGCCCGCCAAAACCGGCACCCCGGCGGCGGCGGCAATGTTGCGTCCCTTGACCTTGTCGCCAAGCTTGTCCAGAACCTCCGCCCGTGGGCCGACAAAAATCAATCCGGCAGCCTCGCAGGCACGGGCAAAGGCGGCGTTTTCGCTCAAAAAGCCATAGCCCGGATGCACCCCGTCACAGCTGGTTGCCTTTGCGGCAGCGATGACCTGATCTATATCCAGATAGCTGGGCGCGCCCGCGCCCGTCAGGGCGTGGGCCTCGTCGGCGCGGAAGACATGCAGGCTTTGTGTATCATCCGTGGAAAAAATGGCCACGGTCGAGATATCCAGGGCGGCGGCGGCGCGTTGGATGCGAATGGCGATTTCGCCCCGATTGGCGATCAGTAATTTAGTGATGGGCATGGGGGACTCTCGATCTTGGACAGGAAATGCCATTATAGACCGGGCTTGATTTCCGGCCAGCTTTGATAATCTTTCACCAGGGCATCGGCATTATATCCGTGAATACCATGCATAGCTTTGACAAACCATTTGCCACCCTCGGTGAACAGGCGCGCCTACAATCATGCATCGACACACTGGCGCAGGCGCCGGAAGGGCAGGACGATCTGTGGCTCTTCGGTTATGGCAGTTTATTGTGGGATGCGCCGTTTCCCCATCGCGCGGCGGTTGCGGCACGGCTGGTGGGTTGGCGTAGGGCGATGTGCGTCTGGACCGCCCTGGCACGCGGCACACCGGAGGTACCGGGCCTGTCGTTGGGCCTGATGCCGGGTGGGAGCTGCCAGGGCATGGCATTTCAAATTGGCGCGGCTGATCGTGACGAGGCATTGCCCATGATCTGGCGGAGGGAAATGTGGACGGATGTCTATGTGCCGACCTGGATTGGCATGGAGATCAACGGCATCGAAACACCTGCACTGACATTCGTGAGCAACAAAGCCAGCCGTCAATATGCGGGCGATTTGCGCCAAGAGTATATTGTTGAACATATCGCCCTGGCTTGTGGCGAGCGGGGATCGTGCCGGGATTATCTGGCGAATACGGTGTTGAAATTGCGCGACTTGGGCATGGCGGATTGCTACTTGGAAAAGCTCAATGATGCAGTTTCCCAACATCGTTGATAGTATTCGGCCGCAAAATGAAAAACAGGGGCGCACGCATGACCGAGCAAGACACGGACAGACAGGAAACCGGCATATTAGTCGATTCAGACCTGGTGGGTGAGGTTTGGACCACCGCGCAGCCGGGTACCGACCCAGTGCTGTACGGCCATGTGGAGATCGCGCCGAAAGGCAAATTCCCCGCCCGCAGTCTGCAAACCTTTCGCCTGACCTACACGGTTGGCCGCTTTGGTCTGGATGATACCGGGGCGATCCAGGTCATGCTGCGCGCCATGGGAGACAGCGGCACCTTGCAGACGACCAATCCCACCGGCGATAATTATGTCACCGCGACCTCATCCTCCGGCGTACCGCTACTGGTCAACTACGCAGGCCGGGGTGCGGCAAGGCCACGCTGGAAATGCCTAACCATCCGCGTTGCGGGCGGTTTTTTGCGTGAAGGCGACCGGATTAAAATTGTACTGGGCGACACCTCGCATGGCTCCCCCGGTCTGCGCATGCAGTCCATGGTCGAGCCGCGTTTCGAATTCAAGGTGGCGGCGGATGTCTGCGCCGTCGGACAATATACGCCCATCCCAAATACGCCCAACATTGCCATTGTACCGGGTGAAGCCGCGCTTTGGCGTGCCGTGCTGCCCAGCCTGCGCCGGCCTGGCGAGCGTTTCCACTTTGGCCTGAAGGCGGAGGATAAATGGGGCAATCCAACCCACAAGGCAGAGGGTAAGTTTACCCTGGAAAGCACTCTGGCGGTCGACGGTCTGCCGGCAACGGTCGACTATGCCCTGGGCGAGCGCGCCATGCTGTTCGAGGGGTTGAGCGTGGCGGAACCGGGTACCTTGCGGATCACGGTTCGTGATGAAACTGGCGAGGTGGTGGCGCGCTCGCATCCGCTGGTCGTCGAGGATGGGCCTCATGGCGGCTATTGGGCCGATTTACATGGGCAAAGCGGCGAGTCCATCGGCATCGGAACTTCAAGAGATTATTTTGATTTTGGGCGCAAATATGCCTTCCTTGATGCGCTGAGCCATCAGGCCAACGATTTCCAGGTCAACAATGCCTTTTGGGCCTACCTCAATCAATTGACCGCCGAGTATCACGAGGATGGCCGCTTCGTGACCTTTCCAGGCTATGAATGGTCGGGCAATACGGCGGTGGGCGGCGACCGCAATGTCTATTACCGGACCGAGGGCCGGCCGATCTACCGCTCCTCCCACGCCCTGCTGACCGACCGCTCCGATCTGGACATGGATGCCAACGACGCCAACGCACTGTTTGAGCGGCTGGCCGACGAGGATTGCGTGGTCTATGCCCATGTGGGTGGCCGCTATGCCGATATCGCCTATGCCCATGACGGCACCAAGGAAATGTCGATGGAGATCCATTCCGCCTGGGGCACCTTCGAATGGCTGCTGACCGATGGCTTTCCCCTGGGCCACCGCTGTGGCGTGGTCTGTAACAGTGACGGCCACAAGGGCCGGCCTGGCGCCTCCTATCCCGGTGTCTCGACCTTTGGCGCCTATGGCGGTTTGACCTGTTTCCTTACGGAGGAGCTGACCCGCGACAGCTTTTTCGACTGTCTGCGCCGCCGCCACCACTACGGCACCACGGGCACCCGCATGCATCTGGACGTCAAGGCGCGCTTTGCCGGGGCCGCGACCCTGTTCGATCAGGATCCAAATTTGTTCCCAGATACTACGAGCCGTGAAGTGGGGGAGGTGATGATGGGCGATATCGTCCGAACCACCGGCGATACAATCACCCTGACGGTCCGGGCCGTGACCCAGGCACCGATTGAGCGCATTGAAGTGCGCAACGGAGCGGAGGTTATCCAAACTCTGCGTGGCTACGGCGCGGATGACCTTGGCAACCGCATCCGTGTCTTATGGAGCGGCGCGGAATATCGGGGCAGGGGCCGTGACACCAACTGGAAGGGCAAGGTTTCCTTTGGCGGCGCCAATATTCGCCGTTTTGAAAAGATCAACGCCTGGAACCACGAACGGCTGTTTGAACAGCAAAGTGATGACACCATTATCTT
Source organism: Rhodospirillaceae bacterium (assembly GCA_018701215.1). Classification (GTDB taxonomy): domain Bacteria; phylum Pseudomonadota; class Alphaproteobacteria. The sequence goes on along the minus strand of JABIWH010000019.1, from coordinate 65,257 downwards.
TGACGCTATCACCACCGGCAATTTCGGCGGCTTTGATGCCTGGCTGGATGCTGATCAAAATGGCGAGATGTCCATCGCGACCAATCTGGCCGCGATGAACATAGCCCTGGCTGATATCGGCATGGAAGATCAGGTGGTGGAAGCTGGCGGTCTGGAACGGCGGATCAAGGCCTTTCGTCTGCCTGACGACAACGATTGCCGTGAAATCACGGCGGAGATTGAAATTCCAATTACCGCGGGCCGGGACAATCCTCTATGGATTTGCGTCAACACCGAAGACGGCTTTCAGGCCTGGAGCAGCCCGATTTACGTCTTTAAATAGAGCAACGCCGATCAGGCGTGCCGGATGACCAGCAGCTTGATGATATCGCTGTGTAGATATCGGGTTTCAATCAATTCCAGCCCGGCGGCGGGCAGGTATTGTTCCGTGTTCCGATCAAACGCGGCACCGTAGGCGAAACGTACCCATGGCGCCCACAGGCGCATGATGGCGCGGCGGATTGGGTTGGCGGAGATGGCGTATTCCAGAATGCGGATCTCGCCGTCCGGCTTGCAGATCCGAGCCAGTTCGACCAAGGCCGGCAATTGCAGCTCTGGTGCCAGCACGCAAAACAGAAAGGTCGAGACAACCGCATCAAAGGAATCGTCGGGAAACGAAGTGGCGGTGATGTCGGCCTCGACCAGATCCACTGCCGTCGCCGTGCGCCGCTTGCATGCCGCCGCCCGCTTCAACATAGGGCCGCTCAGATCAAGGCCAACCATTTCGGCACCGTCCGGGTAGTAGGCCATGTTGCGCCCGGTCCCGACGCCGGCATCCAGAATGCGGCCCGATAGGCCAATCCAGATTTTCGGCCGCAGCGGGCGGTAGCGGGCGTATTCGAATGGCAAATCAAGAATGTCATAGAGCCGGGCGATGCTGCGGTACTCGGCGGACTTGGCCATGCTGACGGTCAGCCTTCCGTACGATGGCAGACCGCTTGCAGTTTGTTGCCGTCTGGATCACGCACATAGGCGCCGTAGTAATTGGGATGATAATGGGGCCGTAAACCCGGCACGCCCTCGTCGCTGCCGCCATTGGCCAACGCTGTTTCGTGAAAGGCACGGACGGTGGCGCGGTCGGGTGCCAGAAAGGCGACATGGCTGCCGTTGCCGGGGACGGCGGCGGCCTTATCGAACGGCGACAGAACCCAGAACTGGTTGTCGCTGGGCTGGCCATAACCCCGATAGCCCTCGCCATTGATGAAGCATTCATGACCCAATATGGCCATGACGGCGTCGTAAAATTTGGTGGCGCGTTCGAAGTCGTTGGTGCCGACTGTGATGTGACTGAACATGGTCCGCGTCCCGCCTAGGTCTTGGCCAGGGCCTGGTCCAGATCGGCGATAATATCCTCTGCCGTCTCGATGCCGATGGAGAGGCGGATGACATCCGCGCCGGCACCCGCCGCCTCCTGCTGCTCCGGCGTTAATTGCCGGTGCGTGGTGGATGCGGGATGGATGATCAGGCTACGAGTATCGCCGACGTTGGCCAGGTGAGAGAAAATCTCCACCGCGTTGACCACGGTCTCGCCGGCGGCGAAGCCGCCCTTGACGCCGAATGTGAAAACCGCGCCGGCGCCCTTGGGCAGGTATTTGTTGGCCAGTTCATGATACGGGCTGGATGGCAGGCCGGCGAAGGAGACCCAGGCGACTTTCGGATGACTGTCGAGGAATTCGGCCACGGCCTGGGCATTGGCGCAATGCCGTTCCATGCGCAGGGGCAATGTCTCCACGCCCTGCAACAAGTTCCAGGCCGATTGCGCCGACAGGGTGGGGCCATAGTCACGCAAGGCCACGGCGCGCATTTTCATGGAAAAGCCAAAATCGCCAAACGTCTCTGCGAAGGTCAGGCCGTGATAAGCCGGGTCAGGCTTGGCCATGGAGGGGAACTTGTCGTTCTGGTTCCAATCGAAACGTCCGGACTCAGCCACCACCCCACCCATGGTGTTGCCGTGACCGCCAATGTATTTGGTCGCGGAATGCACCACGATATCGGCGCCCCAATCAAACGGCCGGCACAGATAGGGCGAGGCAAGCGTATTATCGACCACCAGGGGCACGCCCCATTCCTTGGCGATCGCCGCCAATTCTTCCAGGTCCAGCACCACGCCTCCGGGATTGGCCAGAACTTCGCAGAAGATGAACTTGATCTTATCGTTCATCGCCGCGCGCAATTCGTCCGCGTTGGTCATATCGACGAAATTGCAGGTCCAGCCCAGCTTGGCGAAAGAGACTCCGAACTGGGTGATGGAGCCGCCATAGAGGTTTTTCGAGGCGATGAATTCATCGCCGGTCTCCAACAAGGTGGCGGCAAGCAGAAATTGCGCCGCATGCCCGGTGGCGCAGGCCACTGCACCGCGGCCATTCTCCAGGGCACAGACACGCTCTTCCAGCACCGACACGGTCGGGTTGGTCAGGCGGGAATAGATAAAGCCGAATGTTTGCAGATTGAACAGCTCGGCGGCGTGTTCGGCGTCATGAAAGACAAAGGCGTTGCTCTGAAAAATCGGCGTCGACCTAGCACCGGTGGTCGGATCAGGGCGGGCGCCGGCATGTACGGCCAGGGTTTCGAAGCCGTAGGCCGGAATATTGGATTGCGGATCGTTGGATTTGCTTTGACTACTCATGCTCTGGGCGCCTTTAGAACCTTGGAGGTGATAATGCCGGTGTTAATGCCGCTCCACGATAATTCACCGGACAGGCGGGCGAATTCGATCTTCGGGCAACGGTCCATGATCACTTGCAACCCGGCCGCCTCGGCCAGTTCGGCGGCGGCATCGTTGCGGACGCCGAGTTGCAGCCAGAGGACCTTGATGTTTTTTTCAGCCTTGAGCGCCACCGTTTCCTCGGCCACGCCAAGGGCGGCATCCGAGGCGCGGAAGACATCCACCATGTCAATCTCACCTGGTATATCAGCCAGGCTGGCATAGACGGTTTCGCCCAGGATTTCGCTGCCGGCCCGGCCCGGGTTGACGGGAATGACCCGATAGCCCCGTCTTTGCAGATACTTCATGGCAAAAAAGCTGGGCCGCTTCCAATCCCCACTGGCGCCGACCAGGGCAATGGTGCGCACGGTGGAGAGGATATGGCGCAACAAGCTGTCGCTGTAATTCAGTGGTTCTAGTACATCCGCATGCATTAGCGATCACTCCAAACTGGTTTACGTTTTTCGATAAAGGCGGTCATGCCTTCCATGGCATCAGCGGCCAGCATGTTCTCGACCATGACCTCCGCCGCCATTTTGTAGGCGTCTTCCAGCTCCATCTCCTGCTGGCGGTAAAAGGCTTCCTTACCCACGCGCAGGGTATAGCTGGATTTTTGGGCGATCAGTTCCGCGAAATGCATCGCCGCCGCGTCCAATTCGGCGTTGGGTACATGGCGGTTGATCAGGCCAAAGCGATAGGCGGTGGGCGCATCCATGGCCTCGCCGGTCAACAGCATCTCCATGGCATGCTTGCGCCCCACATTGCGGCCCAGGGCAACCATCGGTGTGGAACAGAACAGGCCGATGTTCACACCGGGCGTGGCGAAGCGTGTGTCATCGTCGGCCACGGCCAGATCGCAGCTGGCGACCAGCTGGCAGCCGGCGGCGGAGGCAACGCCATGCACCTTGGCGATCACCGGTTTTGGACAATGTACGATTGCCAGCATCAATTCACAGCATTGCGCCATCAGCGCCCGCCGTGCCGACACCGTTTCAAGGGAGGTGACTTCTTTAAGGTCATGGCCGGCACAGAAACCGCGCCCGGCGCCTTCGATGATAACCACGCGGGCCGCCGGATCAGACGCGATGGCATCGATCTCAACCTGCAACAGGCGCATCAGGCCGCTGGACAGGCTGTTGAAAGCATTGGGCCTGTTCAAGGTCAGGTGCACGATGCCCCCATGGGTTCCCCTGTCTTGGCGCAGCAACATAGGCGCAGCCTCTAGTTCGGATACCTCAACTGTCATGCTCCATCTCCCGCGCTTGCACTACCCTCTTATAACCGACGGATGAAGGGGCGTCACGCCGGCTAAACAGCAGTTTATTGTTGCAACCTTTGCCGTGCCGGGATTTATGAAGGCAATAACATGAATCCGTACGAGGACACGTCATGCCCCGCATACCCTACGCCACGACCGATAACCCTAACCTGGTGCCGGAGGCGGCGATGCTTTTGGGCAAGATGCAGCCCTTGAACATCTTCAAGATCCTGGCCCATGGCGGCCCGGCCTTTGGCGCCTACACCCGTCTGGCGACTGCTTTGCTGTACAAAAGCAAGATCGATCCAATTCTCAGAGAGCTGGCCATCACCCGCGCGGGCATTCTGTGCGGTGCCTCTTACGAGGTCTTTCAACATGAACAGATCAGCCGCGATGTGGGCATGTCGGAGGAAAAAGTCCAGGCCATGAAAGTTGGCGCCGACGACCCGATCTTTGACGAGGCCGAAAAGATTGTGCTGCGCCTGACCGACGAAGTGTTCGAAAACACCAAGGCCTCGGAACAGACGTTCAACGCCGCCGCCGCCATTTTCAGCCATCAGGAATTGGTCGAGCTGATCATGTGCATTGGGTTCTACATCATGACTTCCGCCTTGCTGGAGAATTTTGAGGTGGAGGTCGAGCCGCCGGAGGTTCTGGCCAAGATCAATATGGCGACCAAGGGCGGCAAATAGGGGCTGAAAAAAGCACCAGAATGCGGTCTTCGCAGGAAGAATCTTCTGTGCTATAGAGTGCCGCCCCTGGCAACCGGGGTTAGAAGTTTAGCGTCAATTGCGGGCGTGGCGGAACTGGTAGACGCGCCAGGTTTAGGTCCTGGTGGCTTAACGGCCGTGGGGGTTCGAGTCCCTTCGCCCGCACCAAATTTTAGTCGGTTGGCAGCTATGCTGACCTTATTTTATGGCTTGGCCATTGGGGCCGAACTGACAGATTAGCTGGGAAAATTCATGCAGGTTAGCGAAACCCTGTCCGAGGGCTTGAAGCGGGAATATAAAGTCGTGGTGGAAGCCGCCGATATGGAGGCCAAGGTCACCAATCGGTTGACGGAGATTGGCAAAGAGGCACAGATGCCGGGTTTCCGCCCAGGTAAGGTGCCCATGACAATTTTACGCCGCACCTATGGCCGCCAGCTTTTGGGCGAAGTTTTGGAGCAGGCGGTCAACGAGGCCACCACCGAAACCCTTGAAAAACACGAACTGAAACCGGCCATGCAGCCGAAGATCGAGGTCGTCTCGTTCGACGAGGGCAAGGATCTGGAATACACCATCGAAGTCGAGGTCATGCCTGTGTTCGAACCGATGGATTTCTCCACTTTGACCCTTGAAAGGAAAGTTGCTGAAATCGGTGACGCGGAATTGGACGAGCGGGTCGATTCGTTGGCCCAGCAGTTCAAGGAGTTTACCGAAGCCGACGAGGGCCAGGCGGCCAAGGACGGCGATACGGTGGTGATCGACTTTGAAGGCAGTGTCGATGGCGAGCTGTTCGAAGGCGGCGCGGCGGAGGGCCATAGCCTGGAGATTGGTTCTAACAGTTTCATTCCCGGCTTCGAGGAACAGTTGGCCGGTGTCAAGAAGGGCGACGAGACCGTGGTAAAGGTCACCTTTCCCGAGGAATATCAGGCCGAACATCTGGCCGGCAAGGAGGCCGAGTTCAAGGTCAATGTGCAAGAAGTGAAGGTGCCGCTGCCGGTGACGGTCGACGATGCCCTGGCCGAAAAACTGGGCCTGGAAAATCTCGCCGCCCTGAAGGATGCCGTGCGCGAGCAGAGCGAGAAAGAATATTCCGATTTGTCGCGCGCGAAGTTGAAACGGGTGCTGTTAGATGCCCTGGCGGAAAACCACGATTTCGAAGTGCCGCCGTCATTGGTGGATGGCGAGTTTGAACAGATCTGGAACCAGGTGGTCGAGGATCTGAAGCGCCAGGACAAGACGGTGGAAGACATGGACAAGCCGGAGGAGGAATCCCGGGCGGAATTCCGTGACATCGCAATTCGCCGGGTGCGCCTTGGCCTATTGCTGTCCGAGGTCGGCCAGCGCAATAACCTGACCGTCAATCAGGATGAAGTGAACCGGGCCATGGCGGAACAGGCGCAGCGCTTTCCCGGTCAGGAGCAGCAGATCTTTGAATTTTATCAATCGAACCCGGAAATGCGGGCTCAGTTGGAAGCGCCGATCATGGAAGACAAAGTTGTCGACTTCATCGTTGAAATGGCCCAGATCAGCGAAAGCAAGGTAAGTATCGAGGAATTGCTGGCCGAGCCTGATGAAGATGAGGCCGACAAAGATCTGACTGGTGGGGCTGGCGCCGACGGCGCGGCGGAAAAAGCCTCGGCGGATACGGAAAATAAATAATCACTTTCTAGAATATCATTATCTTTTGGAAAATGATTCGCTGACATAACGTGTAGCCAAGGCGGTAGACCCTGATGAGCGACCCTAACGATATCTATATGAATACCCTGGTGCCCATGGTGGTGGAGCAGACCAACCGGGGCGAACGTTCCTATGACATCTATTCCCGTTTGTTGAAGGAACGCATCATCTTCGTGGTGGGTCAGGTGCATGACACCATGGCCAGCCTGATAACGGCACAATTGCTGTTTCTGGAGGCCGAAAACCCCAAGAAAGATATCTATATGTACATCAACTCGCCTGGCGGGGTGGTGACGTCGGGCCTGGCGATTTATGACACCATGGGTTACATCCGGCCCGACGTATCGACCTTATGCACGGGGCAGGCGGCTTCCATGGGTTCGTTGCTATTGACCGCCGGCGCTGAAGGCAAACGCTATAGTCTGCCCAACAGCCGGATCATGGTGCATCAACCCTCTGGCGGTTTTCAGGGCCAAGCCACCGATATCGAAATTCAGGCCCGGGAAATCATCGAGTTGCGCGCCCGTTTGAATCAGATCTATGTCGAGCATACGGGGCAGGACCTGAAAGTCATTGAAAAAGCCATGGATCGCGACACCTTCCTGACGGCGGACAAGGCCAAGGATTTCGGCCTGATCGACGAAGTCGTGCAAAAACGCATTGTCCCTGATGATGATGGCGGTGATGACGGTTCCGCGGACGGTTCCAAGGATGCCGAAGGGGAAAAAAGTTAATGGGACATAAAGCCGGCGCGTACCGGTTTCAGGCCGGAAATGTTGCGATGTTTTTAACGAATTGTTGATCGCACCACGGCTATGTTGATCCTATATGATAATATGTCCGGAATCGAAAGGGCATGTTTGGGCTGTCTCCATGGCTCGAGATGACCATGCATTGACCCTTGAGCGGGTCTCTGTTACTGCGTTGGTAGGCGTGGTTTATGGTTAACGTGGATTTGGCCAAATCTTTAACGCCGCCGGATTGGCAGAAAATTCCGATCCGTACGGCAAAGTTGAGCAGGGGTTAAGATGACGAAGCTTAGCGGCGGCGATTCCAAAAATACGCTGTATTGTTCCTTCTGCGGCAAGAGCCAACATGAAGTGCGCAAGCTGATTGCCGGCCCCACCGTATTCATCTGTGATGAATGCGTTGAGCTGTGCATGGACATTATTCGTGAAGAGAATAAATCTACTTTGGTCAAGGCCGATGACGGCGTGCCGACCCCGCAGGAAATTTGCGATGTTCTTGATGATTATGTGATCGGACAGACGCATGCCAAGAGGGTGCTGGCGGTGGCGGTGCATAACCACTACAAGCGCCTGAACCACGGCACCAAGAGCAACGATGTAGAAATTGCCAAATCGAACATTCTGCTGGCGGGACCCACCGGTTGCGGCAAGACTCTGCTGGCCCAGACCTTGGCCCGCATTATCGATGTCCCCTTCACCATGGCCGATGCCACGACGCTGACTGAAGCCGGCTATGTGGGCGAGGACGTCGAGAACATCATCCTGAAGCTACTGCAGGCGGCGGACTATAATGTGGAACGGGCCCAGCGCGGCATCGTCTACATTGACGAGGTCGATAAAATCAGCCGCAAATCCGACAACCCCTCGATCACCCGCGATGTTTCGGGCGAGGGTGTGCAGCAGGCTTTGTTGAAGATCATGGAAGGCACCGTGGCCTCCGTGCCGCCGCAGGGCGGACGCAAGCATCCGCAGCAGGAATTCCTGCAGGTGGATACCACGAATATCCTCTTCATCTGCGGTGGTGCTTTCGCGGGCCTGGAAAAACTTATCGCCAACCGAGGCCAGGGTACGTCGATTGGTTTCGGCGCCGATGTGCGAGATCCCGACGACCGCATGACCGGCGAAATCCTGCGCGAGGTGGAGCCCGAGGATCTATTGAAATTCGGCCTGATACCGGAATTCGTCGGCCGCCTGCCGGTGGTCGCCACCTTGGAGGATCTGGACGAGGAAGCTCTGGTGCAAATTCTGACGGCGCCAAAGAACGCTCTGGTCAAGCAATACCAGCGCCTGTTCGAGATGGAAGACACCAAACTGGCGTTTTCCGAGGATGCCTTGCATGCCATCGCCCGTAAGGCGATCACCAGAAAAACCGGTGCCCGGGGCCTGCGTTCGATCATGGAGAGCATTTTGCTGGATACCATGTACGACCTGCCGTCCGAGGAAGGTGCCGAGGAAGTCGTGATCAATGGCGAAGTCGTCGAAGGACGGGCACAGCCGCTGTACATCTACGCCGATCGTCAGGAAGACGTCGGTACCGGCGCATAAGCCGGGGCGTAGGTAAGCCTTGGGCAATCCGGTGGTGCATCCGGCCTGTCCATGACGGCGGCGAAACAAGGATCACAGGTCTCCAACCCTTGATCTTTGGACGGTCAACCGCCATCTCTAATATGGTTGGATATTGGCCCTGGTGTCCCGGCGCCGCGGTTCCTCACTAACCATCCGGGGACGGTTACAACGTACGCTATTCTAGTGACGTCCAACCTACATAGTATGGCCCGGTTTCTTCAGGCCAAGCAGGTATAAGGTTTAAGCATGAACGATTTTTCCAAGATTGCCACTTACCCGGTTTTACCGCTGCGGGACATCGTGGTGTTTCCTCATATGATCGTGCCGTTGTTTGTTGGCCGTGAAAAATCCGTCCGCGCGCTTGAAGACGTCATGCGGGACGATAAGCAGATCCTCTTGGTGACGCAAAAAAATGCCGCGCAGGATGATCCCGATCCTGAAGATATTTATGAAGTTGGAACCGTGGCCTCGGTTCTGCAATTGCTGAAGCTGCCCGATGGCACGGTGAAGGTCCTGGTGGAAGGCGGTGCCCGGGCGCGGATCGCGGCCTATACCCAGAACAAGGAATTTTTCGAAGCCCATGGCGAACTGGTTGGCGAGACCGGGGAAGAGGGTGAGGACGTCGAGGCATTGGCCCGCACGGTCACCTCGCAATTCGAACAATACGTCAAGCTGAACCGGAAAATTCCACCCGAGGTGCTGGTCTCGGTCAATCAGATTGAAGAGCCTTCGAAACTTGCCGATACGGTCGCCTCGCACTTGGCATTGAAAATTCCCGAGAAGCAGGACCTGTTGGAAATCGCCTCGGTACTTGAGCGGTTGGAGCGGGTCTACTCCCTGATGGAAGCCGAAATCGGCGTGATGCAGGTGGAACGCAAGATCCGCAGCCGGGTCAAGCGGCAGATGGAAAAGACCCAGCGCGAATATTATCTGAACGAACAGATGAAGGCGATCCAGAAGGAGTTGGGCGAGACCGAGGACGGGCGCGACGAGCTACAGGAACTTGAAGACAAGATCAAGGAAACCAAGCTTACCAAGGAAGCGCGGGAAAAAGCCTCGGCCGAGTTGAAGAAACTACGGAACATGTCGCCCATGTCGGCGGAAGCAACCGTTGTGCGCAATTACCTTGATTGGATGCTGTCGATTCCATGGAAGAAACGTTCACGTATCTCCAAGGATCTGGATCATGCGCAAAAGGTCCTGGACGAAGATCATTATGGTCTTGAAAAGGTCAAGGAGCGGATCCTGGAATACCTCGCCGTGCAACAGCGCACGAGCAAGGTCAAGGGTGCCATCCTATGCCTGGTGGGACCGCCCGGTGTCGGCAAGACATCATTGGGCAAATCCATTGGCCGGGCCACGGGGCGCGAATTTGTCCGTATGTCCCTGGGCGGCGTGCGGGACGAGGCTGAAATCCGCGGGCACCGTAGAACATATATAGGCTCCATGCCCGGCAAGATCCTGCAGGGGATGAAAAAGGCCAAGCGCAGCAATCCGCTTTATCTGCTGGATGAAATCGACAAAATGGGTGCCGATTTCAGGGGCGATCCCGCTTCGGCACTTTTGGAAGTGCTGGATCCTGAGCAGAACAATACCTTCAACGACCATTACTTGGAGGTCGATTACGATCTATCCGATGTGATGTTCGTGACCACGGCCAACACCCTGCGCCTGCCGCAGCCGCTGCTTGACCGGATGGAGGTCATTCGTATTTCGGGTTACACCGAGGACGAGAAGGTCGAAATCGCACGGCGTCATCTGATTAGCAAGGTGTTGAAGGATTCCGGTCTGAAAGACGGCGAGTGGTCGATTTCCGACGGCGCCCTGCGCGATTTGATCCGTTACTACACCAGGGAAGCCGGTGTCCGTAATCTGGAACGGGAACTGGCCAGCCTGGCCCGCAAGGCGGTGCGCGATATTGTCCAGAACAAGTTCGAGACGGTAAAACTCGACCGTCGCAATCTGGGCAAATATGCCGGCATCAAGCGCTTCCGTTATGGCGAGATCGAGGCGGAGGATATGATCGGTGTCGTTACCGGTCTTGCCTGGACAGAAGTCGGCGGCGAATTATTGACGATTGAATCCCTGGTCCTGCCGGGCAAGGGCAATATGAAATACACCGGCAAACTGGGCGATGTGATGCAAGAATCGATCCAGGCCGCTGCCTCCTACGTGCGTTCCCGCGGCGCGGATTTTGGTATCAAGCCAACGATATTCGAGAAACGCGATATCCATGTCCACGTGCCCGAAGGCGCGACGCCAAAGGACGGTCCGTCCGCCGGTGTGGCGATGTGTGTGTCAATTGTCTCCACCCTGACCCGCATACCGATTCGGCGCGACATTGCCATGACCGGCGAAATCACCTTGCGCGGACGGGTTCTGCCCATCGGCGGCCTAAAGGAAAAATTGCTGGCGGCGTTGCGCGGCGGTATCAAAACCGTTCTGATCCCGAAGGAAAATGAAAAAGACCTCGCTGATATACCCGACAACGTTACAAGTGAGTTGGAGATCATTGCCGTTACCAACGCTGATGAGGTGATGGAGCATGCCCTGGTAACCCTTCCTGTGCCTATCGAATGGCCCGACGAGGATGATGATGATGAGATCAAGGTATCCGAGAGCAAGGATGCTGAAAGTATCGTCACCCATTAACGGGATTGGTATGTGTCGAGTCGGCCCTGCGTCGGCGCTATTGCAGCTTTGCCGCACATCGACGGGATCGTGATTGCAATCACAAATAATGTGAAAAACCGGGCTTGACCCGGTTTTTCCTTTTGACCGGGCCTCTTTGCGCGCCTAGACTTCTCTCATCTGAGCGGTTTATTTTCATACTAATTGTGACAACAGGGTAACAAGGGGGCGCACGTGAATAAAAATGATCTGATTGCCGCCGTCGCTGCATCTGCCAGCCTATCAAAGGTTGACGCAACTCAAGCGGTGGAAGGTGTCTTCAATACAATCTCAACAGCGCTGAAAGACGGAGGTGAAGTTCGCCTCGTAGGTTTTGGTACTTTCAGTGTTTCAACGCGCAAAGCCAGTACTGGTCGAAATCCACGAACTGGCGAGAGCATCCAAATACCGGAGACGAGGCAGCCGAAGTTCAAGGCGGGCAAGGGTCTCAAGGACGCTGTTAACACCTAGCGGCCGGTACGTTGCGGCCCGATAATCTCGGGCAGTCAACGGAAACGAAAGAAATACCGGTCGCACCGCGGCCGGTATTTTTTTTGCTCTAGAATCTAGTGCGCGATTTCCGGTGTCCCCTGAGCTAGTGCGGCAATGTCTGCATGCGCCATGCGGTAGGGGCGCCAGGTTGCCATATGCGCCATGTTGATCTGGTCATAAAATGCCCGCGTTGGATTCCAATCCAATACAGATAGATCCAGTCTGGCGCAGTTCCGCTCCAATGCAGTGCGCGCGACGGCCGCCATTAAGGCCCGCCCCAATCCGAGACCGCGGACATGGTCCTCCACGAACAAATCTTCGATATACAATCCAGCCCGACCTTCCCATGTGGAATAGTTATGGAAGAACAGGCAGATGCCCACGGCCTTGCCATCATGTTCGGCGATCAGGCATTCAAAACGCGGGATGAAATTACCGGCACCGTCGCCCGGATCGCCAAAGCCGTCGCGTAGCAGATCCGCCTCCGTGACCTTGACCGAGCTTGCCGGCTCGTTCTCGAATTCCGCCAATGCCTTGATCAAGCGCACAATCTCGCCGACATCGCTGGCATTGGCCCAGCGGATCGCCGTGGTGGGGTTGATATCGTTCATTTCATCCTCGTCGTGATCAATGCCGCCGTTAGCGCTTTATAACAGCCGGGCCCCAAGCTGGGTAATACAGCTTATTTCGGACGGTCGATGGGCGCCACGGTTCGTGAAAAATCGTATATTTGTTGCCCATGGTATGCTTTGGCGGCTTGGCGCTTCTGCGTCTTGCGGTGTAAGATGGTGGCAATAACCCGGCGCGTGCTGGTCCACAAGGCTGATTTAGCCGAAACACTTGCCATGGCGGAAACTCATAGGGTAAGCATGTTTTGCGTTTGCTCATATGCGTTAGGTTTGGCTATGTGGTTGGCGTGTGTACGGGTTTAGAGCAATTTACAAATAGCTGCGGTCGCCACAGACATATTGGCGCGACTTAAGTGATCGGTTCAATTGCTCGAGTTTCAAGAATCTCAGCGCATTTTCTTTTAATGCGCTTTGGTGGACGTAAACAATTTGTCTTGGCGCCGGTTGCCTAATCATGGGCGGAAACTCCGGCGCTATTCATAGGGAGCAATATGAGCGGGATGCGATACCAAGCCCCTGGCTCGGTCGATGAAGCGGTAGCGCTTTTGGCCGACGCAAACGGAGCCGCGCGCGTACTAGCGGGCGGGACCGATCTTTTAGTGCAACTTCGTCTCGGCATGATCAGCCCGGATGTGGTCGTGGACATCAAAAAAATAGCCGAGACGCAGGGCATCACCGCCGATGGCGGCGGCTTCTGCATTGGCGCCTCGGTGTCTGGTGCGGAACTGGGCGAGAACGCTGAATTGAAAGCGGCTTACCCAGGTGTCGTCGAAGGGGCGGAGCTGATTGGCTCCACGCAGGTACAGGGGCGGGCCACCATGGCCGGCAATCTGTGCAATGCCTCGCCAGCCGCCGATAGCGTGCCTGCCTTGATCGCCGCCGGTGCCACCTGCACCGTGGCCGGACCCAATGGGCAGCGTGAGGTTGCGGTTGGGGATATTCCCACCGGGCCGGGCCAAACTTCGTTGGCGAATGGCGAGTTCATCGTCAACATTAAGCTGCCGGCGCGCCCTGCTAATTCCGGGGACGCCTATCTGCGGATGATCCCGCGGACGGAGATGGATATCGCCATTGTCGGCGCCGGAGTTAACCTGGTTCTCGATGACAGCGGCACCTGCACCGCGGCCACCGTCGTTTTGGGCGCCGTGGGGCCGAAGACGATAACAGTGGCTGATGCCGGCGCGGCTCTGGTCGGTAGTAAGGTAGACGATGCCGCGTTGGCAGCCGTCGCTGCAGCGGCAAGTGCCGCCGCCACACCCATCAGTGATAAACGCGGCACGGTCGAATACCGTACCAAGGTCGCTGGCGTCATGGCCTCACGGGCCGCCGCCATCGCGGCCGAACGCGCCCAAAAAGCGTAGGGAGCTAGATAATGGCGAAACATCATATTACGACGACACTCAACGGCGAGGAAGCTGAGTACCTGTGCGAGCCGCAGGAAACCTTGCTCGATGTACTGCGCGACCAAGTTGGCTTGACGGGCACCAAGGAAGGTTGTTCCTCGGGCGACTGCGGGGCTTGCTCGGTCATGCTGGATGGCCGTTTGGTCTGTTCCTGCCTGGTTCTCGGTGTCGAGGCCGAAGGCAAGACGGTCGAAACCATCGAGGGCATGGCGAACGGTGAAGAGCTGCATCCCTTGCAGCAGAAATTCCTGGAAGAGGCCGCCCTGCAATGCGGCTACTGCACACCGGGCGTTTTAATCGCCGCCAAGGCTTTATTGGAAACAAACGACAACCCGACCGAGACGGAAGTGCGCTATTGGCTGGCCGGAAACCTGTGCCGTTGCACGGGCTACGACAAGATCATCCGCGCCGTCATGGATACCGCTGCAGATATGCGGGGAGCCTAGGGCATGAACGAACAACCGAAACAGTTTAAATGGGTGGGTACCCGTACCATACGTCCCGATGGGGTGGACAAGGTAACGGGGCGGGCCAAGTTTGGCGCCGATCTGATGCTACCCGGTATGCTGGAGGGGAAGGTTGTCCGCAGCCCTCATGCTCATGCCCGCATCAAATCCATCGACACCTCGAAGGCCGAGGCGCTGAAGGGCGTCAAGGCCGTGATTACGGGGGCGGATATGCCGGAGGCCGAGTCAAAATTGGTCGCTGCCGGCGAGGCGATGATCAATTTCAGGGATCTGGCCGCCAATGTCATCGCCAAAGACAAAGTCTTTTACGATGGCCACCCGGTGGCTGCGGTCGCTGCGATGAGCAACGAGATAGCCGAACAAGCCGCTGCCCTGATCAAAGTTGAATATGAGGTGCTGCCGCACGTCATCGACGTCAGGGAGGCGATGAAGGATGATGCGCCGGTATTGCACGATCATATCTTCACCGCTGGCGTCAAGCCAAAGCCGGAGAAGGCGTCGAATATCGCCAGCCGGGTTGAATTTGGCATGGGCGATGTGGATGCCGGTTTCGCCGGCGCCGATGTGGTGATTGAACGCGAGTTTACCACCGCGCCGGTGCATCAGGGCTATATCGAACCGCATGCCTCCGTGGCCGATGCTGGCCAGGACGGCAAGGTTGATCTATGGACGTCGAGCCAGGGCCATTTCATGGTGCGGGGTTTTTGCGCCGGTCTGCTGCAGTTCGATTTGTCAAAAATCAAGGTGACCGCGGCCGAGATCGGCGGCGGCTTTGGTGGCAAGACGACCGTGTATCTGGAGCCTCTGGCGATCATGCTGTCGCGCAAGGCGGGCCGTCCCGTCCGCATGACCATGTCCCGCCAGGATGTCTTCCGTGCCTCCGGTCCGACTTCGGGCGCGGCGATGACGGTCAAGATCGGTGCCAAAAAGGATGGCACGATCGTGGCCGGTGATGCCACTTTGTGTTTCCAGGCAGGCGCCTTTCCGGGCTCGCCCGTGGGGCCGGGCTGCATGACGGCCTTCACGCCTTACTCGATCGAAAATGTCCGTATCGTTGGCTTCGACGTCGTCTCCAACCGACCAAAAGTGGTGGCATACCGGGCTCCCGGTGCGCCAATTTCGGAATATGCGGTTGAATCCGTGGTCGATGAACTGGCCTCGGAATTGGGCATGGATCCCATCGAATTGCGGGAAAAGAACGCCGCCAAGGAAGGTACCAAGGCAGCCTATGGCGTGACCTTTGGTGCCATCGGCATGGTCGAGGGCCTGGAGGCCGCCAAGGCGACCGAGCATTACAAGATCCCGCTGGGCCCCAATCAAGGCCGGGGCGTGGCGTCTGGCTTCTGGTTCAATATTGGCGCTGAATCCTGCGCTGGTATCCGGATTAACGAGGACGGCACCATCGGTCTGACCGAAGGCAGCCCCGATATCGGCGGCTCGCGTGCTTCCATGGCGATCATGGCGGCTGAGGTTCTGGGCACCGATGTGGACAAGGTGAGGCCGAACGTGGTCGATACCGATGCCACGGGCTATCACTTCGTAACAGGAGGTAGCCGGGTCACCTTCGCCACCGGCATGGCCGTGGTGGATGCAGCCAAGCTGGCCATTGACGAAATGCGCGCCCGTGTCGCCCAGGTCTGGGAAGTGGACGTGGACGGCGTGGTTTGGGAAGACGGCCACGCCAAGCCGGCATCGTCGAACGTTGGTGATTTCGAACCTATGTCCATCAAGGACATTGCCGCCATCGCTAACAAGACCGGCGGGCCGATCTCTGGCCATGCCGATATCAACGCCAAGAACGCTGGTCCGGCCTTCGGCACCCACATCTGTGACGTGGAAGTCGATCCCGAAACCGGTCATGTGACGGTGTTGCGCTACACGGCGGTACAGGACGTGGGCCGGGCCATTCACCCGGGCTATGTTGAAGGTCAGTTGCAGGGCGGTGCGGCCCAAGGCATCGGGTGGGCTCTGAATGAAGAGTACATCTATGATGACAACGGCAATTTGGATAATGCCGGTTTCCTGGACTACCGCATTCCCGTGGCCTCCGACCTGCCGATGATTGATGCGGTAATCGTGGAAGTTCCAAACCCGACGCACCCCTTTGGGGTCCGTGGCGTGGGCGAGGTGCCGATCATTCCGCCATTGGCGGCGGTCTCCAACGCGGTTGCGGCCGCGACGGGTGTCCGCTTCACGCAACTGCCGCTTTCGCCACCGACCATTCTGGCCGGTTTGGCAAAGGGCTAGCGCACGGAAGCTGGGAACCGGAAACGCCAGGATCTTAATATGGCGATGGTCAAGGTCACGCTGACGACGGGGACTGCCCAGCAGTTCACCGATGGCGCGACCGATGTCCATGTAGAGGCCCGCAATGCAGACCAGATGGTCAAGGCGTTGGAGGCCAAGTTTCCGGGGCTTGGCACCGCGATCGATCAGACCATGTCCATCGCCCTAGATGGCGTGATCCTGCCCGACGCGTTCCTGGAAAAGGTTGACGAGGATAGCGAGATTTTTATCCTGCCCAAAATTGGCGGCGGCTAGAAAATTTCAGATCCTAGGAATGATCTGCTGAAGATTAGGGGCGGCTCTCACCGAGCCGCCCTTTTTCGTGGCAATGTGCTCTAATCGCGTGGCGGCCGTAGCCGCCAAACCGGCACCAGGAACACCAGGCAGGCCACCAAAAACAGCAGCGCTGCGATTAGATTTATCCAATCATCCGCACGAATTGCAGCCCACATGAAAAAAGCCGCCGAGGCGGTGAAAAGAAGCCAGCCCGCGACGTTGTAACGCCATGCGCGGCGCGGCGTCATGCGCTATAAACCATCAGACCGGCCCAATCGAATTCGACGCCGTGGCCGGGGCGTTCTGGGGCTATGGCGTGGCCGGTATCGTTCAAGACCATTGGGTTGGCGATGAAGCGCTCCAGGCCAAAGCCATGCACCTCCAGATAGGATTTGTTCGGCACGGCAGCCAGCAGATGGACATGCAGATCATGCACGCCGTGCGAGGTCACGGGCAGGTTATGGGCCTCGGCCAAGTGCGCAACTTTCATCCACACCGTGATGCCGCCGCAGTTGGAGACGTCGGGTTCCGGAAAATCAACGCCGCCCGCCGCGATCAAATTACGGAATTCGTATAGCGAATGCAGGTTTTCCCCCGCCGCGATAGGCAGGCCGCCCAACTGGGCAATGCGGCCATGGCCGATAGGATCGTCGGGAATGGTGGGTTCTTCCAGCCAGACCAGGCGGTACTCGGACAATGCCTTGGCGGCACGGATCGCCTGATCCACCCGCCAGCGCATGTTGGCGTCCACCATCAAAGGAAAATCAGCGCCCAGAAAATCGCGCATGGCGGCGACCCGTTCCAGATCATCACTCAAATTGTCGCGCCCGACCTTCATTTTGATGGCCTTGAAGCCCTTGTCCAAATTGTCCTGGGTCTGGGCCAGCAGTTTTTCCAAGGGGAAGAACAAATCAATGCCGCCGGCGTAGGCCAAAACATTTGCCTCATGGCCGCCCAATAGGCGCCACAGCGGCTGGCCGGCACGTTTGGCCTTCAGGTCCCACAAGGCAATATCGACGGCCGAGATCGCGAAGGTAGTTGGACCGCCGCGCCCGGCATAATGCAGGTGCCACCACATTTTCTGCCATAAATTTTCAATCCGGCTCGCTTCCTCTTCCAACAACAGGGGCGTTATGTCATCGCGGATCAAGCTGAGAATAGCGTTGGCGGCATTGCCGACGGTGTAGGTATAGCCCAGGCCCTCGACGCCTTCGTGATCTCGGATACGCACGGTAACCAGTTCGAAATGGCTCATCTCCCCATGGGTCGAATCCGACAGGGTTTCGGGCAGGGGTATGGAAAAGCGTTCAGCTTGGACCGTGGCAATGGTCATGGGGACTCCGAGTATTAGCGTGGCAACAGGGTTATGGCGGCAATCTGGCGGCCATAATCGCTCTCATCGCGGTGGCAGGAGCGGCGATAGCTGTAGAAGCGGCGATCATCGGCGTAGGTATCAAGGGCGGTATCGTGGCTTTGGCCCAGGCCAAGACGCTGCAGGCGCGACATGACGAAGCCCGCCAAATCAAACTGATGATGCTCTGCTTTATCCGATGGTGCGAAGTATTGTTCGTGGCTGGAATCCTGGGCTGTAAACGCTGCCCTAAATTCCGGTCCGACCTGATAAGAGGTCTGCGCGATACAGGGGCCAAGGACAGCCGCAATCCGTCCTCGGTGTGCGCCGTGTGCTTCCATTTTCCGTACCGTCGCCTCCAAGACACCGGCCAAGGCACCTTTCCAGCCCGCGTGCGCTGCACCAATGACGCCGGCTTCGGCGTCGGCAAACAAGACCGGCGCGCAATCGGCTGTCAGAATGCCAAGGGCCAGGCCCGGCGTGGTGCAGACCATGGCATCACCGCGAGGTGCCTCGCCCGGTTGCCAGGCTTGTTCCGCCACGATGACGTCGGCGCTGTGGATCTGATGTACGGTAATTAATTTATCCGCTTCCACGCCAAGGGTATCCGAGACGCGGGCCCGGTTTTGCCGCACCGCCACCCCGTCGTCGTCGGAACCGTAACCGCAATTAAGGCCCGCATGAATACCGCCCGACAGGCCGCCCTCGCGGGTAAAAAAACCATGCGCGATTTTATCGCTGTCCAGCTGTTGCAGGATGATCGGGCGTGGTTGCATCATGTTTCCTCAAAACCAGGAAGCGCAAATCCAGGAGGTGCTGTTTGGCCAGGAGAGGTGACGGCCATAACCTTGAATAGCTGCCCCATTTGATCCTGGCCGGTCAGGCGATGCAAGGCCGCGGTAATGGCCTCCCGTTGCGCTGCCGTCGCGCGCCGTTGCAAGATCTCTGCCCGCGTGGCGATACCCAGCTGCTTCAAAAAAGCGCCCTGGCCCGCCGGGCCGTGGGTAACCGCCCCCGATGCGGCCTCCACAAGGGCCTGAAAATCAACATGTGCGGTCAAATCCGCCTGGCCCGGATGCGCCAGGGGATCGACATATTCATGGGCCCGCATGGCCTGCAGGGTATCGCCCGGCGCGCTATGCCCGTGCCCATAATCGATGATCAGTCCGGCGCCGCCGTGGCCAAGCAGATGCTGGCTCAATTCCGACATTGCCGCCGACCGCGCCGGCGAAACCTCGAAAATGGCATCACTTGGTGCGGCCTGCACAGCCTTGGGCAATGGTGCACTGGGGACAACGGCCGGATTAAGCTGCAGGCATAATTGCTCCCCGCGCAGTGCCACCATGCGTTCGTGCCAACCGTCATCCTTGCGCTGGAACTGTCGAATAGGCAGGGCGTCGAAAAATTCGTTGGCGACGGCAATTGTGGGGCCGGCGGGCAAATCGGCGATATGGTCGTGCCATGCGACCTCTTTGTTTGCCAGGGCCCGTTGCTGGGCGGCGCGCAAAACGGGGCTGGTTTCCACCAGATGAATGTGCGCGGCCCGGCTAAAACCGGGCATGGCGGCGGCGGCCCGCAAGGCATCTGCCATCAGGGTGCCCCGGCCAGGACCCAATTCAACAAAATTAAAGGGATCGGGCGCCCCTAAGGCCTGCCAGCGATCGGCACACCACAGACCGATCAACTCGCCGAACATCTGGCTGACTTCCGGCGCCGTGATGAAATCGCCGGCGCGGCCCAATGGGTCGCGGCTGATGTAGTAGCCCCATTCGGGATGGCCCAGCGCCTCGGCCATGAAGCGGGCGATGGACATTGGACCATTCAGCCGGATGCAATCGGCCAGATGGGTCTGCAAATTATTCATGACGCCAGATCATTCATGAAGCCGGGCGCCGGGCGCGCCAGATCAAGTACAGCCCACCCAACAGCATCGGAACCGACAGCCATTGTCCCATCGTCGTGCCCAGGGGCAATAAGCCGATCTGGCTATCGGGTTGACGCACCAGTTCGACCAGGGCGCGGGCCAGGGAATAGCCGCAGAGATAGACCCCGGTCAACAAACCAGGGCGTTGTAGGGCATGGCGCCGCCAGGCCAACCAGGCTAGGACCGTGAACAGCACCGCGCCCTCCAGGACTGCTTCATAAAGCTGGCTGGGATGGCGGGGCAGGGGGCCGGCATGAGGAAACAGCACCGCCCACGGCAGGTCCGAGGCGCGGCCATAAAGCTCGCCATTGATGAAATTGGCGATGCGGCCGAAGAACAATCCCAGAGGCACCGCGCAGGACATCAGATCGCTAAGGCGCAACAATTCCAGGCCCCGCCGCCTGGCAAACCAAATCATTGCCACCGTGACCCCCAACAGGCCGCCGTGGAAGGACATGCCCCCTTGCCAAACGGCCAAGGCACGCAAGGGATTGTCGATGTAATAGGGCAAATTATAGAACAGCACATAGCCCAGGCGGCCACCGAGGATGACGCCGATGATCGTCCAGACCAATAGGTCATCAATCACTTCGGGCGCTGCCATTTTGGCCCGTGCCAGGTTCAGGCGCAGCATGTAGCGCCAGCCCGACAGCAACCCCGCGATATAGGCCAGGGCATACCAACGAATGGCGAACGGGCCCAGTTGTACGAGAACCGGATCGATCTGGGGAAAGGCTAGGGCGGCCAGAGGTGCATCAATTATCATGGTTCCGATATAAAGGTGGCGTCAATGGACCGCAAGGCGGCTTGCGTCGCGCTTCGCGCCCGGCCATAGTGGCGCAGCTTTTCTGGAGAGTGATGTTATGTCCGTAAACCGCCGCCTGCTCGATGATGTTTCCCGCCTCGCGACCTCCGCTGCCGGTCTGGTACAGGGCGCGGGTAAAGAGGCCGAAACGCTGGTGCGCCAACGCCTGGAACGTTTGCTGGACGGCATGGACCTTGTTACCCGGGAAGAGTTCGACGCGGTCAAGGCCATGGCGGCCAAGGCGCGGTCAGAGAACGCGGCGTTAAACAAGCGCTTGGTGGCCATGGAAGAGGTGATTCAGAGCCTCAATGCCAAGAGCAAGCCAAAAGCCGCCGCCGCCGCCAAGCCAAAGGCTGCCGCGAAGGCCAAGGCGAAACCTGCCGCGAAGCCGAAAACAGTCCGAAAAACCGCCAAAAAGTAGATTTTTCGCCAGCCCGATCCGCCTTGATCATGAGGCCCCGGAGAGTCTCCTTGCACCCCTAGTGCCCTTCTGCAAGATTACCTTACATGGTGTATTGTTGTATCGACACCACAATATGTGGGGCTTTAAAATTATGAGCATGGGCGCGGAAGACTTCGTCACGGCAGTGGGAAATCCATTGGATCTGGTCGAGGATATTGTTGCTGCCCATCAATGGCCGTTCGAGCGTAATTGCGACGAGGAATTATCGGTCACCGTGGCTGGCACCTGGTGCGATTATCATCTTGGCTTTTCCTTCAATTCCTCCCAGGGCGGGCTGCAACTGGCCTGCGCCTATGATATGCGGGTGCCGGGCAAGCGGCAGGCCGATGTGCATGGTCTGTTAGCCATGGTCAACGAGCGTATGTGGCTGGGTCATTTCGATCTGTGGATCGAGGACGGCGTACCCATGTTCCGCCATGCGGTATTGACCCGCGGCGGCGGCGGTATGCATGCCAGCCAGATGGAAGAGTTGATCGAGATCGCCATTACTGAATGTGAACGTTTCTATCCTGCTTTCCAATTTGTTATATGGGGGGGTAAGGCGCCGGCTGAAGCCATTGCCGCCGCCATGTTGGAGACCATGGGAGAAGCCTAAATCATGTCGGACATGAGCGCGTTATCCGGACCCGTCCTTTTGGTGGGTTGCGGCAAGATGGGCGGCGCCCTGTTGGGCGGCTGGCTGGATCAAGGCATCGCGGCGGATCAGGTCGTGGTGGTGGAACCGGCCCTGGATGCGGACCGCAGCGCGGTGCCACCGGGCGTCACCGTATTGGCGGATGCGGCCGGTATCGCGGCGGATTTCACACCTGCCGTGGTGATTTTCGCGGTCAAACCCCAGGTTATGGGCGATGTGGTGCCCAGCTATGGCCGTTTCGTGGCGGGCGGTGCGGTATTTCTGTCCATTGCCGCCGGTACGCTGATCAGTTTTTTCGAAGCGAACTTGGGCGATGGCGCCGCCGTGGTCCGCGTGATGCCGAACACGCCGGCGGCGGTACGCCGGGGCATGTCCGTGCTTTGCGCCAATAGCCACGCCAGCGCGGCGCAACAGGAGCTATGCGGCGGCCTGATGGCAGCGGTGGGTGATACGGCCTGGTTGGACGATGAAAGCCTGATGGATGCGGTCACCGCCGTTAGCGGCAGCGGCCCGGCCTATGTCTTTTACCTGATCGAATGCCTGGCGCAAGCCGGTGTGGAGGTCGGCCTTGATCCCGAGCTGTCGGCACGCCTGGCATTGCAGACAGTGGCGGGTTCGGGCGAGCTGGCCCGGTTGTCGGATGATGACGCGGCGCAGCTACGCATCAATGTCACCTCGCCGGGCGGTACCACACAGGCCGCGTTGCAGGTCCTGATGGCGGACGGCGGCTTGCAGCCCCTGATGACGACGGCGGTAGAGGCGGCGGAAAAACGCGGCAAGGAGCTTGGCGCGTAACTGCCGCTTCTATGGACAGCCGAGTTGGCCCCTGCTACATAGCCGCCATGTTTAATGATGTTTCCAATCGCCATATTGGCGACCGCTTCATGGGCCGAATAGTACGAATTATCGGCCCGGCCTGTTTCTAGGGCCGGGCGGATTTTCGACGGCCCTGTTGGCGCGCTATCCTGTCGCGTCGCATAACGGGCGCATCAGCAATTTCTGTATGAGACATTTGGGGATCTGAACCCCAAAATTGATACAGCGACCAATATGGCGAGTGATATGACCACCGATTACAAAGCAACCTTGTTCCTGCCGCAAACCGACTTTCCCATGCGCGGCGGCCTGCCCAAGCTGGAGCCAAAATTGCTCGAGCACTGGGACAGGATCGACCTGTTTGAACGCCAACGGGCGGATGCAAAGGGGCGGGAAAAATTCATCCTTCATGACGGCCCGCCTTATGCCAACGGCAACATTCATATCGGCCATGCCCTGAACAAGATCCTCAAGGATATCATCAACCGCAGCCAGCAGATGCTTGGCAAGGATGCCAATTATGTGCCCGGCTGGGATTGCCACGGCCTGCCCATTGAGTGGCAGATCGAGGAAAAATACCGCAAGGCCGGTAAGAACAAGGACGACATTCCCATCGACGAGTTCCGCAAGGAATGCCGCACCTTCGCCGAAAAATGGATCGCCGTGCAGACGGAGGAATTCAAGCGCCTGGGCGTGATTGGCAATTGGAAAGATCCTTATACCACCATGGCCTATGGGGCGGAGGCGCAGATCGTTGCCGAGTGCCTGAAATTCCTCATGAACGGGGCGCTGTATCGTGGCTCTAAACCGGTGATGTGGTCGGTGGTGGAAAAGACTGCGCTGGCCGAGGCCGAGGTGGAATATCACGACCATACCTCGACCACCATTCATGTGCGCTTTCCCGTGATTTCGTCTCCCGATGAACGCCTGGACGATGCCAGCATCGTCATCTGGACCACCACGCCGTGGACCATGCCGGGCAACCGGGCGATCTGTTATGGCCCGCGTCTGGCTTATCGCCTGATCGAGGTCGAGGCGGTAGGAGAGGGATCGTTGGCCCGTGTGGGCGAGAAAATGGTTGTCGCCGACAGCCTGCTGGAAGAAATTTGCACCGAGGCCGGGATCACCGCGCATAAGGTCTTGGGCGATGTGGATCACGCGGCGCTGTCCAAGACCGTGTGCGCCCATCCCTGGCGCGGCAAGGGCTTTGATTTCGATGTGCCTCTGTTTCCCGGCGACCATGTCACCGACGACACCGGCACCGGCTTTGTCCATACCGCGCCCGGTCACGGCGCCGAGGATTTCGAAGTCGGCATGGAACATGGCCTCGAAGTGCCGCAAACGGTCAATGGCGACGGCCTGTTCTTCGAACATGTGCCGATCTTCGCCGGCCAGCATGTCTTCAAGGCCGATGGGCCGGTGGTTGAGGAATTGACCGCCGTTGACGCCCTGTTGGCATCGGGCAAGCTGGTACACAGCTATCCCCATTCCTGGCGCTCGAAAGCGCCGCTAATCTTTCGCAATACGCCGCAATGGTTTATCTCCATGAGCACGACGGATTTGCGGGAAACGGCCCTGAGAGGCATCGACAATGTGCGTTGGGTGCCCAGGACCGGGCGCAACCGTATTCATGCCATGATCGCCGACCGTCCCGATTGGGTGCTGTCCCGGCAGCGGGCCTGGGGCGTGCCTATCACCTTGTTCGTGGACAAGCGAACGGGTGAACCATTGAAGGATGCGGCTGTAAACGAGCGGATCGTCGCGGCCGTGAAGAAAGACGGCGCCGATGCCTGGTTCAATGCCGATATGGCGGAGCTGCTTGGTCCCGATCGTGATCCGGACAATTTCGAGAAGATCGAGGATATTCTCGATGTCTGGTTCGACAGCGGCTCCACCCATAGCTATGTGCTGGAGCAGCGGCCGGAATTGCAGTGGCCGGCGTCGCTATATCTGGAAGGTTCGGACCAGCATCGCGGCTGGTTCCATTCCTCATTGCTGGAGGCTTGCGGTACCCGTGGCCGTCCACCCTACGACGCGGTTCTGACGCACGGTTTTACCCTGGATGACAAGGGCCGCAAAATGTCCAAGTCCCTGGGCAATGTGACCGCGCCGCAGAAAATCTGTGACCAGTACGGCGCTGACATCCTGCGCCTCTGGGTGGTCAGTTCGGACTATGCGGTGGATCAGCGGATCGGCAACGAGATCGTCAAGGCCCAGGCTGATGCTTATCGCCGCCTGCGCAATACCTTGCGTTTCCTGCTTGGTAATCTGGCTGAATTCGATGCCGGCGAGCGTCTGGACGTGAAGGATATGCCGGAGCTGGACCAATGGGCCCTGCACCGGGTTTCCGAACTGGATCAACTGGTGCGCCAATGCTGTGATGATTTTGATTTCCATCGCCTCTATGTCGCTTTGGGCAACTTCTGCACCAACGATCTGTCAGCCTTCTACCTCGATATCCGCAAGGACGCGCTGTATTGCGATGACCGCGCCTCCATCCGCCGCCGGGCCGCGCGCACGGTGCTGGATCATGTGTTCTCCTGTTTGACCGCGTGGTTGGCGCCAATCCTCTGCTTTACGGCGGAAGAAGCCTGGCGCGCCCGCTTCCCCGAAGATGACAGTGTGCATCTGCGCCAGTTCCCGGAAATTCCGGTTGATTGGCGCAACGATGCCTTGGCCGCGCGCTGGTCCAAGGTGCGGACCCTGCGCCGTGTGGTAACCGGCGCCTTGGAGGTGGAGCGAAGGGAAAAACGTATCGGTGCCTCGCTGCAGGGCCATCCGTCTGTCTATGCCCCTGGTGAATATCTCGCCGCCATGGATGGCTTGGATGCTGCCGAGATCTGCATTACTTCCAGCGTTACCTTGACGGAAGGCGCCGCGCCCGAGGGTGCCTTCACGGTTGAAGATGTCGCCGACATTGGTGTCGTGATTGAACTGGCGGATGGCGGCAAATGCGCCCGTTGCTGGCAAATCCTGCCTGAGGTCGCGGCGGATGATGAAGACGCTGTCTGCCAGCGTTGCGACACCGCCGTTGCGGCCCACGCCGCTGCCTGAGAATGCGACCGGCCCTGACCCTCTCCGTGGTGATCGTGATTCTGGATCAGGCAAGCAAAGCCTGGCTGATCGGCTGGGTGCAGGATCAAGGGGGCTGGCAGCAGATCACCGGGTTTTTCAATCTGGTGATGGTCTGGAACCGCGGTATCAGCTTTGGCATGCTGCAATCGGGTGATACCGGGCGCTGGTTGTTGGTGCTGTTTTCTTCGCTCGTCTGCCTTGGTCTGGGGTTTTGGTTGCGGCGGCAGTCCAGGCGCTGGCCCAGTTATGCACTGGGTGCGGTGATTGGCGGGGCGTTGGGCAATATTATCGATCGTGTTTGGCGCGGCGCCGTCGCGGACTTTTTTGATTTCCACCTGCTGGGTTATCATTGGCCGGCTTTTAATATTGCCGATAGCGCCATTACCATTGGTGTTGCCATGCTATTATACGATAGTTTTCATACCGGGCGCGATGGGAACGGTGGCAGCAGTGACGACGTTGGAACGAAGGACGCTTAAGATCATGGCAAAGTGCAAGAGTATACTGCTGACAATCATCGGGTCGGTGGCGTTGCTGTCGGGCCTTGCGGCCTGCGATACCTTCAAGGAGCAGGTTGGCATGACGAAAAAGGCGCCGGACGAATTCACCGTCCTGACCAAGGCGCCCTTGGTGATGCCGCCGGACTTTTCCTTGCGGCCACCGCGCCGGGGTGCCAAACGGCCGCAGGAAGTGCAGCCACAAGAGACCGCCAAGGCGGCTATCCTGGCGGCGAGCAAGGGGGCTGGGCAAACTGATAAAGCCTCAACTGGTGCCACGGATAAAGGCACGGCCGCCCAACCCACCGGTGGCGAACTTGCCCTGCTGCAGAAGGCGGGCGCAAAGGAGTCTGATGCCTCGATCCGGCAAATTGTTAACCGGGAGACCTCCGTATTGGCGGAAAAGGATAAATCTTTCGCCGACCGCCTGTTATTCTGGCAGGACAAACCAGCCTATGGCGCCGCCGTCGATGCGGGCAAGGAAGCCAAGCGCCTGCGCGAGGCGGCGGCGGCGGGTGATCCTCCGAATAAGGGCGAGACGCCCATCATCAAGCGGCGCAAACGCGGCTGGCTGGAAGGCGTTTTCTAGCTCACATCACAAGAGCTTGAGCGGTATTTTGCATTGAAGGCTTGCGCTATGCCTTCCCGAGGTCATATCAGGTTGATGCCCGTGTTTGGATTTTGGGGAGGCCGCGTTAAATCATGTCTCGTATCATAGCTGCGTTCGTCATTCTGTTGACTATTGCCGCTGCATATATGCCTACGGCCCAGGCGGCGCTATTTCACCCCAAGACGCACACCCTGGCCAACGGCATGCAGGTTGTCGTGATCGAGGATCATCGGGCGCCAGTCGTGGCGCACATGGTCTGGTACAAGGTTGGGGCGGCGGACGAGCCGGCGGGTAAATCCGGCATCGCGCATTTTCTGGAACATTTGATGTTCAAGGGTACGCCTACCGTTGCCTCGGGACAGTTCTCCAAGATCGTGGCCCGCAATGGCGGACGCGACAATGCCTTCACCTCCTATGACTATACCGGCTATTTCCAAAATGTTGCCAAGGACAAGCTGGACTTGGTCATGGGCATGGAAGCCGACCGCATGGTCAATCTGGTGCTGACGGTTGAAGATGTGAAAACAGAGCGCGACGTGGTCTTGGAGGAGCGCCGCTCGCGCACCGACAATAGTCCGGCCGCACAGCTCCGCGAGGCCATGAGCGCGGCGCAGTATATGGCCCATCCCTATGGGATTCCGGTTATCGGCTGGAAACATGAGATAGAGGCGTTGAACCACGCCGATGCCTTGGCCTTCTATAAGCGCTATTACGCTCCCAACAATGCCATCCTGGTGGTTGCCGGCGATGTGGACGCGGAAGTGGTCATTGCTCTGGCAGAGAAGCATTTTGGCCCTTTGGCGCGGACCGGTACGCCCCCGCGCAGCCGCCCCCAGGAACCGCCGCAATTGGCCGCGCGACGTGTGATCTTCAAGGACGCCAGGGTTAGTCAGGCCGATTGGCGGCGTGGTTATTTGGCGCCAACCCGCAGCGCGGGCGAGGTCAAACACGCCGTTCCCTTGAGCCTGTTCGCCGATTTGCTTGGCGGCGGCACCACCTCGCTGCTGTATCGGGAATTGGTGGTGAAGCAGAAACTGGCGGCCAATGCGGGCGCCTATTACAGCTCCACTGGTTTGGATCAGGGCCGTTTCATGCTCTATGCGACGCCGTCGCCCGGGGTAAGCCTGGCAAAGCTGGAAATGGCCATGGAGCAGGCCCTGGCGGCGGCCTTGAAGGACGGCTTCACGGCCAAGGCATTGGAACGTTCACGCACCGGTCTTTTGGCGGCGGCGGTCTATGCGCGGGATAATCTTTTTACCTCGCCGCGGATCTTTGGCGATGCGCTGACCTCCGGCCTTAGTGTCGCGCAGGTCGAAGCCTGGCCGGACGATGTCCGGGGGGTCAGCATGGAGCAGGTCATGGCGGCCGGACGCGCGGTTTTGGATATGCGCCATTCGGTGACCGGACTGTTAATGCCCGAAGACGGGGAGGGGAAATGATGCGCATCCTGGCAAGACTATGCCGCGCCCCGCTGGTTTGGCTGGCTGTCATCCTTTGGCTGCCGCATGCGGCAATGGCGACGGAGATACAGGTTGTCCGCAGTGCGGGCGGCATTACGGCCTGGCTGGTGCAGGAACCCTCCATTCCGCTGTTGAGTGTCAGCTTTTCGTTCGCCGGCGGTGCCTCTCTGGATCAGCCATCGCGCAAGGGTACCGGCAATCTGGTGAGTGGACTGCTGGACGAAGGGGCCGGGCCGTATAACTCCCTGGCCTTCCAAACGCGGCTTGAGGAACTAGCCGTGCGGATGAATTTCGATGCCGACCGTGACAGTTTTTCCGGCAGCCTGCGGACCTTGAGTGCCAATCGGGATGCCGCCTTCGAGCTGTTGCGCCTGGCTCTGAATGAACCGCATTTCGAAGCCGAGGCGGTGGCGCGCATTCGCCGGCAGATCCTGACGGGTCTGATCGAGGCCCAGGAAGATCCTAACGCCATCGTCGCCAAGACCTGGTTTGCCACGGCTTTTCCCGATCATCCCTATGGCCTGCCCAGCCGTGGCAGCATCGAAACCGTCAAGGCGATCACGACCGAAGATCTGCGCGGCTTCATGGCCAAGGCCTTGGCCCGCGACCGTCTGACCATCGGCGTTGTTGGTGATATTTCGGCCGCCGATCTGGGACCGTTGTTGGACAAAACGTTCGGCGCCCTGCCGGCCAGTACCAAGATTGCCACGGTGCCTGAAACCATGCCGAAGGGAGCGGGACTTTTGAAAGTGGTGGAAAAATCCATCCCGCAAAGCCGGGTGATGTTTGGCGCCCCGGGCCTGAAACGGGACGATCCTGATTGGTATGCGGCCTATGTGCTGAACTATGTTTTGGGGGGCGGTGGCTTTTCCTCGCGCTTGAACGAAGAAGTGCGTGAAAAACGCGGCCTGGCCTATTCGGTCTACAGCTACCTCTATCCGCTCGATCATGCCGCCATCCATCTGGGCGGTGTCGGCACCCAGAACCAGCGTGTGGAAGAAGCCTTGAAAGTGATCAAGGAACAGATCGCCCGCGCCGGCGAAGCGGGCATAACGGTGGATGAACTGGCCAATGCCAAAACCTTCCTGAATGGATCGTTTCCCCTGCGGCTGACGTCGTCTGGGCGAATCGCCCGACTTTTGCGCGCCATACAGCGGGAAAACCTTGGTTTGGACTATCTGGAACGCCGTGCTGTTTTGATCAATTCCGTTACCCTGGAGGACATCCGCCGGGTCGCAAAACGGCTGTTGCGCCCGGAAAATCTGTTGATCGTCGTGGTTGGCCAACCAGCGGGCCTGAGCAGCAGCGAATAGGCTGGCGGCAGCGCTTTCAGCCTGCAACGGCCTCTGTTAGCGTGCGGCATGGACAAGCTTTCGATTAGCCAGGATGTTGCCGGCTGTTTGCAGCCAGGGGGATTGAGCCAGGACGATCTGGCGCCATTGTTGCGGCAATGCGAGGCCATGCGGCAGCGCCTGCGCGATGATCTGGCGGCTGGGCCCGGCCCTCTTGCCCCGATTGCGATTGCCCGGCAGCGGGATGATTTGGCAGAGTTGAGGCAGGTGGCACAAGATTGGCGCAAGCGCTTTCGCCGGGTGGTTTTGTTCGGTGTTGGCGGCTCGTCACTAGGCGCGCGCACCCTGGCCGCCCTTGCCACTGGCGATGGACCGGAGCTGTGCGTGCCTGACAATTTGGATCCTGACCAAATGACGGCTGTATTGGCACCCGGCGAGTTGGCCGATACGGGATTTCTGGTGGTTTCCAAATCTGGTGCTACCGGCGAGACCATGGCACAGGCCCTGACGGCGGTTTCCGCCGTGCGCCGGCATCTGGGCACTGATGCGACGGCGCGTCATTTCCTGGCCATTAGCGAACCGGGTGGTGGCGCCCTGCGGCGGCTTGCTGGTGATATTGGCGCGCCGGTTCTTGATCATGATCCGAATATTGACGGACGGTTTTCCGTGCTGTCCCTGGTTGGGCTACTGCCCGCAATGATCGTGGGTTTGGACGGCGCCGCCGTGCGGGATGGCGCCAGCGAGGTCCTGGAACTTGCCTTAAACACGACCGATAGTCCGCCGGCGATGGGTGCTGCCCTGCAAGTTGGTCTACAACGCAAGGGCTTGGGCCAGTCCGTGTTGCTGGCCTATGGCGAGCGCTTCAAACCGTTCGTCAAATGGTATCGCCAGCTTTGGGCCGAGAGCCTGGGCAAGCAGGGTCAGGGCACCACGCCCATCGATGCCCTGGGCCCGGTGGATCAACATAGCCAGTTACAGTTGTATCTAGATGGCCCGCGCGACAAACAATTTACGATACTGACACTAAAGCGGGACGGACGAGGCCCGGTGGTCGATGCGGCCTTGGCCATTGGTTTGGGGCAGGATTATCTGGCGGGGCGGAGCATCGGCGATCTGGTCGGGGCCATGCAGTCCGCCACGGTGGATACCCTCGTTGGGAACGGCCTTCCCGTACGCCGACTGATGGCGGAACAGCTGGACGAACGGACCTTGGGCGCCCTGTTGATGCATTTAATGTTGGAGACTCTGTTTGCCGCAGATCTGATGGGGGTTAATCCCTTTGGCCAGCCGGCGGTCGAGGAAGGCAAGGTCCTGGCCAGGCAGTACCTGGCGGATAGTGCGACATGAGCCATTTACGCCGCCTGCCGGAAGTCACCGTCAACCGCATTGCCGCCGGCGAAGTGGTGGAACGGCCCGCCTCCGCGCTGAAGGAACTGGTGGAAAACGCCATCGACGCGGGCGCGACGCAGATCGATATTGTTCTGCTTGATGGTGGACGGGAATTGATCTCCGTCACCGACAATGGCGCGGGCATGGCTCCCGGCGACCTGGCCTTGGCGGTGGAGCGCCATGCCACTTCGAAATTACCCGACGAGGATTTGCTGCATATTGAATGGCTGGGTTTTCGTGGCGAAGCCTTGCCTTCCATTGGCGCTGTCGCCCGGCTGAGTATCATCTCGCGGACCCATGATGCGGACGAGGCCTGGCGTATCAATGTTGATGGCGGGCAGGTAAGCGAAGTCACGCCGGCGGCCCAGGCGCCGGGCAGCCGGGTCGAGGTGCGGGATTTGTTCTTTGCCACGCCGGCGCGGTTGAAATTTCTTAAGACGCCGCGTACTGAATTCCAACATGCCGTCGATACGGTGAAACGCCTGGCTATGGTACGGCCTGATATTGCCTTTACCCTATCCGATGGAGAGCGGCGCAGCCTGGATTTGAACGTCAGCGGTGGCGATCTGTTCGATGCCCGCCTGGCCCGCCTGGGCGCGGTCATGGGCCGGGAATTCGCCGACAATGCCCTGGCGATCGATGCCGAACGGGAAGGTCTGCGCCTGACCGGCTATGCCGGCCTGCCGACCCTGAACCGCGCCAATAACCGTATGCAGTATCTGTTCGTCAATGGCCGCCCGGTGCGTGACCGCCTGTTGGCCGGTGCCTTGCGGGCCGGTTATATGGATGTGTTGGCCCATGACCGGCATGCCATGGCGGCGCTGTTTCTCGACATTCCGGCGGAAGAGGTAGACGTCAATGTGCATCCCATGAAGGCGGAGGTTCGCTTTCGCGATCCCGGCCTGGTGCGCGGTTTGCTGGTCTCGGCCTTGCGCCATGCCCTGGCCGGTGCCGGGCACCGCAGTTCCTCTACCGTTAGCATGGCGGCCCTCGGCCGGGTGCATGAGGGCGGTTACAATCTACCCTATCGCCAACCCATGGGGCACGGCAATGCGGGCCTGATGGAGGCCGCCGCGAGCTTCCAGGCGCCGTTCGCCCATGCCGCGGAACCCTCGGCACGGATGGAGCCTGCGGCGGATAACGTGGTTGCCGTCAATGACTACCCCTTGGGGGTGGCGCGGGGGCAATTGCACGAGACCTATATCGTGGCGCAAACCGCCAACGGTATCGTCATCGTGGATCAGCATGCCGCCCATGAACGTCTGGTGATGGAACGCATGCAGGCCCAACTGGCGGCCAATGGCGTCGCCGGGCAGCTGTTGTTGCTGCCCGAAGTGGTCGAATTGGATGAGGACGGCGCCCAGCGCCTGGCCGCCCGCGCCGACGAGCTGGCCGAGCTGGGTTTGGTTATCGAAGCCTTTGGCACTGGCGCTATCGTGGTGCGCGAGGTTCCGGCGCTATTGGGGGAAAGCGACGTGCAGGGTCTGATCCGCGACCTGGCGGACGAATTGGCCGAAATGGACCAGGCCCTAGCCTTGCGTGAACGTCTGGACCAGGTTTGCGCCTCCATGGCCTGTCACGGCAGTGTCCGGGCCGGCCGCCGCCTGACGGTCGAGGAGATGAACGCGCTGTTGCGGGAAATGGAACGCACGCCGCGTTCAGGGCAATGCAGCCATGGCCGGCCGACTTATGTGGAATTGCAGTTAGGCGATATCGAAAGTCTGTTTGGCCGCCGCTAGGGAAGGTGCTAGTCGGCGCCATCCCAGCGCAATAATACGATACGCGCGGCGCCATAGGTGCGTTCATCCAGGACGCTGAAGTCGGCGCCCGCCTCGAATGCTTCTTTTTTGGCCAACTCGATACAGCAAATCGTGCCTTCATGAAGCCAACCCAGGTCGGCCAGGGCGCGCAGAGATGGTTCGGACTGCCCGGTACGGTACGGCGCATCCATCAAGACCAGATCAAAACTGTCGCGTGCCTGTCCGGGCCGGGTGGCATCGCGGGTCAGAACGTTGACCTGATCTGCCGCATCCATTTCCCTGGCGGTATCCTGGATCGCGCGGGCCGCCGTACGGTTCTGTTCCATGAAGCAGATTGTTGCCGCGCCCCTGGACAGAGCCTCCAGCCCCAGGGCGCCGGTGCCAGCGAAGACGTCGATAACGCTCATATTCTCTGGCATTGCCCCGTCCGGGCCGGCGTAATCGCCGTGCGAAAGAATATTGAACAAGGCCTCCCGCGCCCGGTCCGAGGTCGGGCGAATATCCATGCCCGCCGGTCCGTTCAGGCGCCGCCCCCGGTGTTTGCCGCCAACAATTCGCATGTTCGTGTTCTTTTCCTATTCGCCGCAGATTGTGTTGGCTATCCTAACGCCCATTGGCCGGGTTGGAAGTGGAGTTCTCGTGGTGACAAAGCAAACAATTGGTTTCATCGGGCTGGGTGACATGGGCAGGCCCATGGCGGCCCGCTTGCTCGGTGCCGGCTATCCGGTGCTCAGCTATGCCCATCGGCGCCGGCAGGCGATCGAGGCTTTGAGGCGCACGGGTCTGGAAGAGGTCGCCAATGCCCACGCGGTAGGCACCCGGGCCAATATCATAATGACCATCGTGACTGACGCGGCACAGACGGATACGGTTCTGCGTGGCCCGGACGGCGCCTTGGCGGCAATGGCACCGGGTGGCGCCGTGATCGTCATGAGCACCTTGGCACCGAAATATTGCCAAGGCCTGGCCGAGGAAGCCGCAAACAAGAATATCGCCGTACTGGACTGTCCGGTCAGCGGCGGCACCATGGGCGCGGAGCAAGGAACCCTGTCATTGCTAACAGGCGGCAGCGCGGCGGCGGTCGCACAATGCCGCCAGGCTTTGGAGGCCATGGGACGGATATTTCACTGCGGTGACATCGGCATGGGGCAGGTGGCCAAGCTGGCCAACAACAGCATACTTTTTGGCTGTGCCGGCCTGCTTTGGGAAGCGCGAAAGCTGGCCAAGGCCCACGGCATGGCGCCCGAGGCGTTGATGGAAATATTGCGGACCTCGACGGGCAATACGTTCATGGGCGAGAACTGGGAGTTCTTCTCCGATCCCGGCATGTGGCCGCATTTTATATCCATGATCGCCAAGGATACAGCACTTGCCATCAGTGCCGGGGATGCGGCCGGTACGCCGATGTTGATGACGCGGCAGACCCGGTCGTTGGATTGGCAGTCCACCCGTGACGGGCCGGATTGAGAGCTGAGTTATTTTTTCTTCTTTTGTGCCGGTTTTTTTGCCGGCTGCTTCTTAGCAGGCCGTTTGGCATCGCCCTCGCCGGCGGCCAGGCCAAAGCGGGCTGCGTTGCTGCCCAACTGATCGCGTAGAATGCGCCTAGGCACGGGTGCAACCTCGCCACGGGGAAGATCGCCAAGTTGGAACGGGCCGTAGGAGAGGCGGATCAGCCGCGTGACCTGGAGATCAAGATGCTCCATGACCCGGCGGATCTCCCGGTTCTTGCCCTCTTTCAAGGATAGGCTAAGCCATGAATTGCCGCGCTGGGTGCTATCCAGCGTGGCCTCGATGCCACCGTAGGAAATGCCGTCGATCCGTACCCCATCGGCCAGCCGGGCCAGCGCCTTTTCATTGACGGAACCATGCACGCGGACCCGGTAACGCCGCCGCCAGCCAGTGCTAGGCAGTTCCAGAAAGCGCGCCAGATCGCCATCGTTGGTCAACAGCAATAGACCCTCGGTATTCAAATCCAGGCGCCCGACGGACAACACACGGGGCAGGTCATCGGGCAGCTTCTCGAATACCGTGTCCCTGCCTTCGGGATCATTGTTGGTCGTCAGCAATCCCTTGGGTTTGTGGTAACGCCACAGCTTGGTGGGTTCCGCGCCTGCCAGGGGATTGCCGTCCACTTCGATGCGGCTTTTTGCCGTGACGACGCAGGCCGGCGTCTCCAGTATCTTGCCATCGACTTTGACCCGGCCGGCGGTGATCCAGCGCTCCGCCTCGCGCCGGGAACATAGTCCCGCGCGCGCCAGGCGCTTGGCGATGCGTTCGCCATCTTCCGACTTGGCACCGTCTTCAGGCTTGACCGATTTCATGTTGCTGCTCATGGTGGCCAACATGCCCATTCAGCCGACGAAATCAACCTTCATGAACCTGGCCCTGGACGAGGCCCGCGCGGCGGCGGCCCGCAACGAGGTGCCGATCGGTGCCGTGCTGGTCGATGGTGAGGGAAAAATTCTGGCCCAGGCCGGCAACCGGACCGAGGCGGGATCGGATCCCACGGCCCATGCGGAGATCGAGGTGATCCGCCAGGCCTGTGCCTTGCGCGGCGAAGCCCGCCTGCCGGATTGCGCCCTATATGTGACATTGGAGCCGTGCCCCATGTGTGCGACGGCGATTTCCTTCGCCCGTTTGGCGCGGCTGTATTACGCCGCCCCTGACGCCAAGGGCGGTGGTGTCGAGCACGGCCCCAGAATTTTTCATCAGCCGACCTGCCACCATCGACCCGATCTTTATCCCGGTATTGGCGAGGACCAAGCAGCAGCATTGCTGCGGGTCTTCTTCCAGGAGCGGCGATAATCGGCTAGCATTCGGGAAAGGCTGGGGAGCATGGGGCGGCGCATTCGCAAACGATAGCGGGAGTGAGTAATGGCGACCCAACGGCTGATATGGCGCGACGAATATTTAATCGGTGTTGAGGAACTGGATTGGGAGCATCAGGACCTTTTTGACCGTCTCAATGAATTGCATGAATTCTTGGCGGAAAGCGATGATCCCGAAGCCATTGAAAATTGCCTGGGCGAAATTCATGCCCGTGTGGCATCTCATTTCGCGCTGGAAGAACAATACATGCGGGCCAATAAATTCGCCTATTACGCCATCCACAAAGAGGAGCACGATGATTTCCTGGAGGTCATCGTCGAGCTTGCCCAGAGCATTCTTCATGATCCCGATCCCGAGCGACGGGATAATCTGGAATTTCAGTTACAGGCCTGGGTGATCAATCATATCATTACCTCGGACAAGGATCTGGCCACGGTCGGGTAATACCGAGTTGCGGTGATAACCAGCAGGAACGCGCCATTTGGCGCGACTTTATCGGGAGTGCAAGGAAACATGACAGCACAAGCAGAGCCGCGGGGGATGTATTTCGAGGATTTCGAGGTCGGCATGGAACTGATTACGCCGCGCCGAACCATTACCCTGACCGATATCGTTAACTTCGCGTCTCTTTCCGGCGATTTTAACGCCCCTCATTGCGATCACGAATTCTGCAAAACCCAGCCCTATGGCGAACCCATCGCCCATGGTCCTTTGGTTTGGGCCGTGGCGGGTGGTCTCAGCTATGCCTCGGGCATCAATGACGGCACGATCGTTGCCATGCTGGGGGTCGATGCCTGGCGTATCCATCTACCAGTCAAGCACGGCGACACCATCCATGTGGTGCAACGGGTTGCCGGCAAGCGGGAGACCTCCAAACCCGACAAGGGTATCGTCGAATTCGACCGCGAGATCCGTAATCAACGCGACGAAGTGGTGCAGTCGGCAAAAGGCACCAACATGTATCTGCGGCGCACCGACGGCGGCTAAATCACACCATCTGCCCGGAAAGCTTCGATCTCGTCCGTGCTGTAGCCGGCCTCGCCCAGAATTTCCTCGGCATCGGCGCCGGGGGCTACCGGGGCGCGGTCAATGGAGGCGCCGCCATGGGCCAGGCGAAAGCCATTGGCCACCAGTTTCAGGGTGCCAAAGGGGCTTTCCACTGTTTGCAACACGTCCCGGTGTTGCAATTGAGGATGATTGACGGCCTCTTTTAAATTGCGCACTTGAGACGCGGGCGCACCGGCCTCTGCCAGGCGGTCTTCCCAGGTGGTGATGTCATCGGTGGCAAAGGCGCTTTCGATAATTTCCCGCAGGGCCGGTTCATGCTCGGTGCGGCCATGCCAATCGGCAAAGCGCGGATCATCCATCAATTCCGGCCGGCCGATCGCGTCCATCAGGGCCTGGAACTGCTTCTCGGTGTTCACCGCGAGGAGTAGGTTGTCATCGCCCACCTTGAACAGATTGGCGGTGGGACGCCGGCTGATGGCCTGGTTGCCGTATTGGCCATGGACGTGCCCCGTGGTGGTGTGCTCACTGATCAGGGGAGACAGGAAGGCCAGGGTGGAATCCAGCATTGCCACATCGATGCATTGTCCCTGGCCCGTGTGCGTGCGTTGAAACAGCGCGGAGGCGATGGCAAAGGCGGAGGTCATGCCCCCGATGGCGTCGCACACGGCGAAACCGGCCCGCGTCGGCCCCGTGCCTTCGTGCCCGGTAATGGACATGATACCCGAGACGGCCTGAATGCGGCCGTCATATGATGGCGTGTTCCGCTCCGGCCCATTCTGGCCAAAGCCCGAGACGGCACAATAGATCAATTGCGGGTTAATGGCGGAAAGCGCCTCGTAACCAATGCCCAGACGTTCCATGACGCCGGGACGAAAGTTTTCCGTCACCACGTCCACATCCTTGACCAGACGCCTGACGATTTCCAGCGCCTTCGGGTCTTTCAGATCCAGGGCGATATTCCGCTTGTTGGCATTGATCGCCAGCCAGCCCGGCGCCATGCCCCGGTCGCTCCATTCCCTGGACAGAGGTCCGTTGCGCATTTCCTCGCCGCCCGGCCGCTCGACCTTGATCACGTCGGCGCCCAGGACAGCCAACTGGTAGCTGCCGAATGGCCCGGCGAAAACCTGGGTGAAGTCGAGGACGCGAACGCCCTCGAACGGTTTCGCGGATGCTTCACTCATATTATTACTTACTCCGCCGCGTCAGATTGCTTGGTTTTCAGTCCGGCAGCTTCCCGCTGGCCCTTGGCGATTTCCTTGACCACATCGTTTTGCGCGCGCAGGCGGGCAATTTCCTCAGCTGGGATGCGCTCAATATTTTGGAAATTGAGTTTCCATTCCGCATCCTCGTTCCAACGCTGTGGTGATTGCCGCGTGGTGCGGGGACCGGTGGCGCTTTCCAACAGATCCAGGGCCAGGGCCATGGTTTCGCGTTGGGAGTCCAGGTCGCCAGGCTTGCCGCCGGCATTGCCCAAGGGAAAGTCGCTGAACAGAAAACGCGGCACGCCGCAAAGTTCAACAATGTCCTTGGCGCAGCCCATGATGACGGTGGGGATGCCGTTTGCTTCCAGATAACGTGCGGTCAGACCCACGGTCTGATGGCACACCGGTCAAGCCGCGACAATGACCGCCGCTTCAACCCCGTCCTCCCGTAGACGTCTAAGCACTTCCGGGCAATCCTGTTCCAGGGTCGTGACCTGGCTGCGGTTGGTCGGCGTGCCTTGGAAATGCGGTGCCAAGGCGCCGATCCGGCCCTCGTTGGCGGCCGTCTTCAGCTGCGCCAGGGGGAAGTAGGTGTTGATATCGGCGGCCGTGGTGTACTTCCGGTCATAGCCAAGATGAGAGATGCGCACATCCGGCTCGTCGGCGATCTCGCCGGTATAGACCTGATAGAACTTGGCGGAGGCGTTATAGGCCGCACCCGGTCCCTGATCGCCCCGGTCGGGCTGATACGGCGCCGAGGTGACCACCAGGCCGACCTTGGTCTCGCGCAACGGCTTGGCCAGGGGTGTGAAGGGCACATCCGTGTATTGTGCCCAGCGGTAGGGATTGCCATAGCCCAGGGCCAGGTAATAATCCCGCAAACGCTGCATGTAAGGCACCGGCAAATCATGCGCGGCGGCGAAGCCCAGGGTTGCGTCCTCGTCGTTTCGTTCTGCCATTGGAACATCCTTTCGGAAAAATCATTACCGCGACACCATAGCACATACCGCGGCGTAAACTGATAGGAGACTCTGTCGGCCTCTGGCGCTACATTGGCCGGATACGAGAAACCAAGTGATGAAGATCCGGGCGTGTATGTGCCCGTAAGGAAGGATAGGTAAGAGATGATCCCAGAATTTTCCGACCGCTCGAAGGATTTGCAGGAGCGGCTGCTGAAATTCATGGACGATGTGGTGTATCCAAACGAGGATCTCTACCACGAGCAGCTCGATCAAAGCGCTGAACGGTGGAGCGTACCGCCAGTATTGGAGGAAATGAAAGCCAAGGCCCGTGAAAAGGGCTTATGGAACCTTTTCCTGCCGGAGAGTGAAGAGGTGGAGCCCATGTCCAACCTCGATTATTCCCCTCTGTGCGAGATCATGGGCCGTTCGCCCATCGCGGCGGAAACCACCAATTGCTCGGCGCCTGATACCGGCAACATGGAAGTGTTCACGCGCTATGCCAATGCCGAGCTCAAGGAGCGCTGGCTGACGCAACTGCTGGACGGCAAGATCCGCTCCGCCTTCGCCATGACCGAGCCCGCCGTGGCTTCCTCCGATGCCACCAACATCGAAACCGCCATCGTGCGCGAGGGTGATGAGTATGTCATCAACGGCCGCAAATGGTGGACATCCGGCATCGGTGATCCCCGTTGCGAAGTGCTGATCCTGATGGGCAAGACGGACCCGGACAATGCCGACCGTTACCGTCAGCAATCAATGATCGTCGTGCCCCGCAACACACCGGGCATTACGGTCGAAAAGATGCTGCACGTCTTTGGCTATGACGATGCCCCGCATGGCCATGGCCAGGTGCTGTTCGAAAACGTCCGTGTGCCGGCTGATCATATTCTGCTGGGCGAGGGCCGTGGCTTCGAGATTGCTCAGGGCCGCCTCGGGCCTGGACGGATCCATCACTGCATGCGTCAGATTGGCGTTGCCGAGCGGGCCTTGGAGAGTATGTGCAAGCGGGCGAAATCGCGGTTCGCGTTTGGCAAGCTGGTTTCCGAACAGTCGGTCACCACCGAACGGATCGCCGAAGCGCGGATCGCCATCGATCAGTCCCGCCTGTTGGTGCTGTACGCGGCCCACAAGATGGACACGGTTGGCAATAAGGAAGCCCGTAAGGAAATCGCCATGATCAAGGTGGCGGTGCCGAACATGACCTGCCGTGTCGTTGACATGGCCATGCAGGTGCATGGCGGCGGTGGTGTCAGTCAGGTCTTTAATCTGGCCCATGCCTATGCCCATTCGCGCACCCTGCGCTTTGCCGACGGACCCGATGAGGTGCATCGCGCACAGATCGGCCGTTTGGAATTGCGCCGCTGGAACTAGGCGTACGTGACGTACTAAAGTTGGGCGGGGCCGGTTGATCCGGTTCCGCCCTTTCTTTTTTGGGAATGAAAAGAGACGTAATGGCGATTGATGATTGGTTCTCGGCCAGTTATGGCGAGGCACGGGCAAAGTTTCAGGCGGCGGCCCAAGCCGCGGGCGCGGTGCAGCACAGCTATGCGCATCCGCTGAAAGGTCCCGACGGCGGTGATCTGGCCATGGACCTAGCTTTTTTGGGGCCGGCGGATGCCGCCAGGGTGTTGGTGACGTCATCGGCCACCCATGGTGTCGAAGGCTTTTGCGGCTCGGGCTGTCAGGTCGGCTTTTTGCAAAGCGGTCTGCATAGCGAGCTGCCCGATGATATGGCGCTACTGCATGTGCATGCGCACAACCCCCATGGCTTTGCCCATGAACGGCGGGTGACCGAAGACAACGTCGATTTGAACCGAAATTTTGTCAATTTTGAAGCGCCATTGACGGAGAATTCCGCCTATGACGAAGTTCACCCCTGGTTGGTGCCCAGTGACTGGGACGGCCCGGCGCGCCAGACGGCCGATACGGCAATCCAGGCATACATTGCCGAACACGGCATGTTTGCCTATCAGGCGGCGGTCAGCGGCGGTCAGCACGGCCATCCCGACGGTTTGTTTTATGGCGGGCAGGCGCCAACCTGGTCACGGCGCATAATTGAAACCTTGGCTCAACAACATCTGAGCGGGCGTAGCCATGTGGCGTTGATTGATTTCCATACCGGCCTGGGACCCAGGGGTTTCGGTGAATTGATCTCGGTCGATGTGCCGGGCGGGGCCGAGCATCTGCGCGCCGTGGCCTGGTACGGTGACGAGGTCCGTACGCCTGGCTCCGGCGACAGTGTTTCGGCCAAGGTCAACGGCACCATCGAGACCGGCTATCATGCCCTGTTGCAAAATACCGAAAGCACCACCATCGCCATTGAATTTGGTACCTTGCCGCCGGATCAGGTTTTGGGCGCGTTGCAGGCGGACAATTGGTTGTATCTGCATGGTGACCTTGCTTCTGACGAAGGCCAGGCCATCAAACGGCAGATCCGCGCCGCGTTCTATGGCGAGGATAGCGAATGGAGCACCATGGTCTGGCAGCGTGGTCTGGAAATCGCACGCAAGACCATTCATGGCCTGAAGGATAGCTGAGTATGATCCGCGATAACCATTTCCAACCTGATTATGCCGCTTGCCGGGCCTATTTCCTGGATTTGGCCGCGGCTTCGGGCGGCGATTTGATGCGCGCGGCCAATCCGGCCCCTGGCCCTGATGGGCTGGAGC
This sequence comes from Rhodospirillaceae bacterium, assembly GCA_018701215.1. Taxonomy (GTDB): domain Bacteria; phylum Pseudomonadota; class Alphaproteobacteria. The sequence continues at coordinate 23,585 of JABIWH010000019.1, read as the reverse complement.
TGAGCACGGAGTTTCTGCGCCTTGGCCCGGCGGATGCCGAACGCGCCCTGATCCTGGTTTCTGGTACCCACGGGGCGGAAGGTTTTGCGGGCTCGGCCATCCAATGCGCCTGGCTGAAGGCTCATGGCGGGCAATTGCCTGATAATCTGGCGGTGGTCATGGTGCATGGCCTGAATGCTTTCGGCTTCGCCCATTTGCGCCGGGTCAACGAAAACAATGTGGACCTGAACCGCAATTTCATTGATCACGAGGCTGACCACCCGCACAACGAAGGTTATGCCAAGGTGGCCCATGTGCTGGCGGTCAACAGCCTGGATGGCCCGGAAAGGCAGGCCGCCGACACGGAATTGACCCGCCTGGGCGAAGAAATGGGCCAGATGAATGTCATGCGCGCCATCGGTGGCCAGTACGACGATGCCGAGGGGATGTTTTATGGCGGCCGGGTGCCGGTGTGGTCGAACCGGGCCCTGCGGGAATATTTGCCGAAAATGCTGCCGAATGTGAAGTTGGCGGCCTATGTGGACATTCATACCGGTTTAGGACCATCCGGGTACGGCAGCCCCATGTGCTACCACGTGCCGAAGTCGGATGATTATAATCTTGCCAAGGCCTGGTGGGGCCAGGATGTCACCGCCGCCGCCGCCAAGATCAACCATGGTAAGACCGGGATTGGCGCCATGGAGGCGTTATTGGGTGCGCGGGTCATCTGCCTGACACTGGAATTCGGTACCCTGCCTTTTGATGAAATTCTGGTGGCCTTGCAGGACGAGCATGCCTGGTGGTGGCATCACCGCGACCGTGACGGCAGCGCTATCAAGGCGGCATTCAAAGCGGCCTTTTGCCGTGATGACCGAAACTGGGAGACGCAGATCCTCGAACGGGGTCTGCAAATCGCAGCGGCGTCCATCGAGGGCCTGGCAAAAAACTAACCAGACTTAATGCGTGCCGTCGATAATTTGTCGGATCTTCATGCCAAAATCCTCCTTGCGGAAAGGTTTTGCCAGCAGTTGTACATGTTCATCGAGGCGGCCATCCTTATCACTGGACAGAATGAGATCGGCGATAAGCACGTCGATTTTCGGCCTTCTAGTCTTGGGCACCTTTTTGAAACTTCGCTTCTGATTGCTTACTAACAATGGGATGGCCGAAGACCATTTCCAGTATTTTGCGGGATTTGGTTTGCCGCGGGTGGTATCGGCGGCGGCACTAAGAGCCGAAAATGCAATAAACATCGGCTAATTGTAATATTTGTATTAATCAGAAATTAGCTTCTTCCATGCATATCTAAATACGCTGAAGGGTATGAATTGCATACGACATTTGTGTGTAGAGGCGAACCATGGCATCGGGCGATCAACCTGACGAACTTGAAGATCTGGAAACAGCCGGGCAGGTGATTGCCGTCGGCGACAAAATAGCCGTGTCCGTCGGCAAAATCGAAGAGATGCTGCAAACGGCGAATGTGGGCGCGGACGCCTACAGCAATGCCCTTGAAGCATTCAGCGGCGCCATCTCGCTTGACGACGGCAAGGAAGTCCAGGCGCTGATCGCCAAAATGATGCAGCAAACCCAGGAAATGCAGCAACAGAACAACATGCTCCGTGATCAGTTGGCGCATTCATCCGACGAGGTGAAAGAGCTGCGCGGCAATCTTGAATCGGTTAAGCGCGAGGCCATGACCGATGTTTTAACCGATATCGGCAATCGAAAATATTTTGATATCAAGCTACGAGAGTTGGCCGACAAGGCCATGACCGAGGGCGAGCCGGTATCTCTACTGCTGTTCGATGTGGATAATTTCAAGGACTTCAATGATAGCCATGGCCATCAGCTCGGTGACCAGGTTTTACGCCTGGTTGCCCGCACGCTGAAAGAGAGCGTAAAGGGCCGCGATGTCGTGGCCCGTTATGGTGGCGAAGAGTTCGCGGTTGTGCTGTCCGGTGCTGGGTTGGAGGATGCGATGAAGGTCGGTGACGGTATCCGTGCTTTGGTGGCCAAGCGCCGCATTATTCGCAAAAGCACGGGCGAACAAATTGCCGCTATTACCATATCGGCCGGCGTGGCACGTTATCGTTCAGGTGAACCCCTAAGCGAGCTGATCGCGCGAAGCGACGCCGCTCTTTACCGCGCCAAGGATGCCGGCCGCAACCGCGTCCAGGCCGAGATGATGCCCGGTCGAGCTGCATAGACCTACCGCGAGCTATTTTTTCTGTACGGAGATCGTACGTTTCGCCGGCTCCACATCCTTGCGTTTGGGCAGGTGCAAGGTCAGCACACCGTCTTCGGCCGAGGCCTTGATGCTGCCCTCTTCAACATCAGCCGGCAGTCTGAATGTCCGTTGAAAGGCACCGTAGGTCCGTTCGGAGAAGTAATAATTCTTGTCTTCTTCCTCGTGCGACGAATGCTTGTGGCCCTTCACGACGAGCATATTACCATGCTGTTCAATGGTAATATCCTCGTCCTTGACGCCCGGCAGCTCGACCTCAACGATATAGGCATCGTCCGTGACTGCCGCATCGGATGCGGGGCTGAAGTAATCCGCAACCTGCGCGCCAAAACGGCGCAGGGGGTCCGCAATATTCGGCCACCAATTGGATAACGGTTGCGCTGTGGTTTCTACCATGACCCATCTCCACATCTAGTTGGTGCTAATGTCATGATACAGATGAGCATGCGGCCCGCCGCCGGCAATGCCATGAGACGTTACGCCGCAGAGGAATGGATCGGCTATCAGGCCCGCGCGTAACTTTTTAGGATGTCATCGACCACGCGTTCCAGATGCATCACCGTGCTGCATGTCTTGGCGACGTGGCAGAACTGGCGGTAGCGGGGCATTTCGCTGTCGCCCGTGCCCCAAAATGTTTCCGGTTCCGGGTTCAGCCAAATGACGCTGCGCGAGCGGTCGTGGATGCGGCGCATGATATCGATGCGTGGGTCGGTAAAGTTGGAGCGGCCATCGCCGAGGATAATGACCGTGGTTTGCCGATCCAGATCATCCATGAAGCCTTCTTCGTAATCGAGCAGGGACTGGCCATAGTCGGTGGAGCGGAAACCGATGGCGTTCATAATCTCCGGTATGGCCTGTTCCACGTCATTGTTTTCCAGAATGTCGCCGACACTGACCAGGCTGTCGGAAAAGGCATAGGCCTCCAGATGGGCGATTACTTCATGCATGGAATAGAGGAACAAAAGCAGGAACCGCGCGGCGGCGGCGACGGATTTGGAAACATCACAGATCACCACGATCTTGGGCCGTTCGATCTTGATCTGCTTCCACAGAACTTCAAACGGGATGCCGTCGTGGGGCATGTTGCGGCGCATTGTGCGGCGAATATCCAACTGGCCCCGCTTGGTGTGCTTGCGCCGCCGGCTATAGCGCGACGCCAGGCGTTTAGCCATGCGGCGGACGATGCGGTGCATGCGGTCGAAATCCCGGTGTTCCAGGTTCGACATGCGGGTTTCCATGAGGAATTCCTCGCGCAGGTTTTCACCGTTGGCCCGCGCATATAGTTCGTACTGCCGTTCCACATATTGCCGGGATTCATCCAGCAGATAACGCCGGCCCTGTTCCAGCCGGTTGGCCAGATCCTGGGCCGCACCGCCTTCGCCGTCCCCCCCGTCGTCGCCTGGCCCTTCGCCGCTACGTCGCAGTGCCGCGATCAGCCGTTCCAGATCGCGCAGGCCCATGTCGTCCAGAATGCGCCGGGCAAAATAGCCCCGTTGCGAGAAATAACGGATCTCCGTCGCGCCAACCCGGTTGGCGGATTGCTCCATGGCCGCCGCCAGCTCGCCGCCGTCGGCATCCATAACCATTTCCGCTAGGGGCACATTGCCAAGTTGATCGGCAAAGTCCGCGTCACTCTCGGCACTTTCGGGCGCCTGGCTGCCGCCGTCTTCATCATCGCTGTCATCGCGGTCGCTGAATTCATCGCGCTGGAAAAACATCTCGAAGCATTCATCGAAATTGGCCACTTCATCCGGCGTCTTGGCCAAGGCAACGCAAAGCGCGTCCTTGAACAGCTGCCGATCACTATAGCCGACGACATCGACCGTACGGTGGGCATCAATGCTTTCCGCCGGCGAGACGCGGATATCAACGGCGCGGAGGGCGCGGAAAAAATTCTCAAGTGGTCGTTGCATAGCCTCGGTCTCCGTCCTGACGTGCCTTGCGGGTCAATTCGGCAATTTGCGGGCGCACTGCGTTGATATCCGTTTCGAATTTCAGTAACACATTCAAGGTGTCGCGCACCATGTCAGGGGCCAGGTCATCGGCATGCAGCAGCATCAGGACACGGGCCCAATCCAAGGTCTCGGAAATGGAGGGTAGCTTTTTCAGATCCTGTTCCCGCAGCTGTTGTACGAAGGAGACCAGTTTGCGCCGCAGCTTGGCCTCGATATCAGGCACGCGGGCGGCTACGATCTGCTCTTCCAGCTTGGCATCGGGTAGAGGGATATAGAGATGCAGACAACGGCGTTTCAAGGCATCGCCCATCTCGCGCATGTTGTTGGAGGTTAGGAATACCAAGGGCGGCACGGTGGATTTGATGGTGCCGATTTCAGGAATGGTAACTTGATAGGCGGAGAGGATTTCCAGCAGGAAAGCCTCGAATTCCTCGTCGGACTTGTCGATTTCATCGATCAACAGCACCGCGCCATGTTCTTGGCGCAGGGCCTTCAACAAGGGGCGGGGTTCGAGAAATTGCTCGGAAAAGAACATATCGCCAAAACCGTGCAATTTCTGCATGGCCGCATCCAAGCCCGGCGCATCGCCCAGCACATCGCCCATTTTATCCTTCAGGATCTGGGTATAGAGCAGCTGCTTGCCGTATTTCCACTCGTACAATGCCTTGGATTCATCCAAACCCTCGTAGCATTGCATGCGGATCAGCGGCAGGCCCAGCCAGGCCGCGCTGGCCAAGGCCAATTCCGTCTTGCCGACGCCGGCGGAGCCTTCGACCAGGATTGGTTTGGTCAGATTTTCGGCCACAAAGATGGCGGTGGCGATCTGTCGGGAGGCGATATAGCCCTGATCGCCAAGACCGGCGACGATGTTTTCCACGTTGTCAAATTTGGCGGCGCTGGGTTCTGTCATGGTCTCTTTTCAATCACTTTTTTACGGTCTTCGTTTACGGTCTTTGCTCACGGCATCGCGGTTATAAATCAACCACTCAGCAATGTCTGTCCACGCTTGCGGGCCTGCAGGTCTCGTGCCGTGGCGGCAATGCCCAGGGATTTCACGAGGTCTCGATTGGCGATGGAAAGCGCATCGGACATCTCTATATCCCACGTGTTGATGAATGCCTCAACCTCCCACTCCACCTTTTTGGCGGTTTCCCGTGCGGCGGCAGCCAGCAATGACAGGGTTTCATCAACATCATCGCGGCCACTGTCTAGCAGGTCCGCCGCCCTCAAGGCGATCGCGGACAGCGCCTCGGGCATGGCGACAAGGCGCCCCAAGGTCAATTCTATATCCGCATCCAGCGGTTTTTCCGCCGCCGCGCGGCAAAGGAGGCGAAAACGGTGGCGCATGGCGCCGGCGGTCTTGGCCGCCCCCAAGGCATCCTCGACCCGTCGCATGGGCAGGGATATGGCGTTAAAAGCATCGCCCAGGGGGCCCAGGCGGTTGGCGGCGGGAATGCGCACATTGGTTAGTTTTAGGCCGCAATGGGGCGAGGGGTGTAGAAAATCGACTTCCACCCCTGGGGTGATCTCCAAACCCTCGCTCTCTTTCGGTACCATGAATGTGCTGAAGGAACGGCGGCCATCGACTTCATCCGTGATCGCCAGCACCAGAAACAGATCCGCCAGGGGGCCATTGGTCAGGTAGGCTTTTTCCCCGTTCAGGATTACGTCGTCGCCGACGAATTCAGCTCTGGTCGAGAGCTTCTTCGGGTGCGCCCCGGCGCCCGGTTCCGAGATCGCCATACAGGCGGTATGCCGGCCCAGGGCCATGCCCGGCAGATATTGTTGCTTTTGCGCTTCCGTTCCCAGGCCCAGGATGTGCAAGCGCGCGTTCAAGGCCTGGCCCATCCAGGATATGGCCACACCCTGATAGCCGCCAACGTCCGCCAGGGTCTCCAAAGCCATGGCCAGGGCCCGGTAGTCTCCGCCCCGGCCGCCGTATTGTTCCGGCAGGCCGATTGCCATCAGGCCTGCCTCTCCCATGGCCGCCCACAGATCGGCTGGAAAATCATGCTGTTCACCCAGCCCCTCGCGCACCGCGATCTGGGTTCGGGCAAATTCCGCAACTTCGGCATTTAGCGCCCCGTGGTCAAAGATAGTCTGATCAAAGCTTCCCATGACGCCACTCCCATACTTCGTCTATACTGACCGCCAGCATACCCCAAGCATACTGTGGAGAAAGCAAATGTACGAGTTTACGGATCGCTGCAAGGACTACCTCGAACGAGTGCAGGTCTTCATGGATCGCGACGTTTATCCGGCGGAGAAGATTTATGCGGAACAGACCCATGTGCCAGAGACCCAATGGAACGGATTTCCGCCGATCCTGCAGGAACTGAAGGCCAAGGCCAAGGCCGAGGGTCTGTGGAACATGTTTATCGCCGAGGAGAAATTCGGCCCCGGGCTCTCGAATTTTGAATTTGCCCCGATCATGGAAATTCTGGGCCGCACACCGATGGCGCCGGAAGTCTTCAATTGCGCTGCGCCGGACGTGGGCAACATGGAGGTGTTGGCGCAATTCGGCAACGAAGCCCAGCAGGAACGCTGGCTGACACCATTGTTGGATGGCGAGATCCGCTCGGTCTTTTGTATGACGGAACCTAATGTCGCCTCCTCCGATGCCACCAATATTGAAACCAGTATTGACCGGGATGGTGACGAATATGTCATCAACGGGCGCAAATGGTGGAGCAGCGGCATCGGCCATCCGGCCTGCGAGATCGCTATTGTCATGGGCAAGAACGATCCCAACGCCGAGCGCCACAAACAGCAATCCATGGTCCTGGTGCCGACCAATACGCCGGGCCTGGAAGTGGTCCGCATGCTGCCCGTGTTCGGTTACGAACATGCCCCCCATGGCCATGGCGAGGTGGTCTTCAAGGATGTCCGGGTACCAGTAGCCAACATGCTGTTGGGCGAGGGGCGTGGTTTCGAGATTGCCCAGGGCCGTCTAGGGCCTGGACGAATTCACCATTGCATGCGCCTGATCGGCAAGGCCGAGCGCGCCTTGGAGGAAATGATGCGCCGGGCCAAGGCGCGGGTTGCCTTTGGCAAGCCCCTGGCGGAGCGTGACACGGTACGGGCCGATATCGCCAATTCCCGTTGTGAAATCGATCAGGCCCGGTTGCTGGTCCTGAACGCCGCCTGGAAGATGGACAAGGAAGGCAATAAGGGCGCCCGCAAGGAAATCGCCATGATCAAGGTTGTGGTGCCGCTAATGGCGCAAGGTGTCTTGGACCGGGCTATTCAGATCCATGGCGGCGGTGGTGTTTCCGACGATTTCGGCCTGGCCCACGACTTTTCCGAAGCTCGTTACCTGCGCATTGGCGACGGCCCGGATGAAGTCCACCGGGAAGCCATCGCGAAGCTGGAATTGCGCTCTTTGAATTAGGTGTTTTAACAGGCTTGGGGCCCGGCCTTCGTGCCGGGCTCCGTCGCCATGATGGTTGTTATCAGTTAAGGCTGCTCTTGATCGTCGCCGAGTTGGAGGCCATGGGCCGGCTGACATTATCACGGTAGTCGGCGGTGGCGTTCCAGACCATGATAAACGTGAACACATAGAGCACCAAGCCTCCGGCTACCATGCTCCAAATCGCCAATTCGTTGTTCTTTTGCATCTTCATTCCTTGAGCATATGTAATATTCATATGCGTAATATCCATTAGACAAAATGCCAGTTATGCGGAAACACCAAGTCACTGACTAGCGCAATGCAGTCAGCTTGACTGTGTGACATGGGGTCGCGGACAACACAGGCGCAATCGGTCTAATCCGAACCGCTACCCGCCTGTATCTTACGAACCATATCCATTAAGATTTCCTTGTCGCCGGGACCATTGACCTGGATGGAGAAACCGACGTCGGTCAGAATGCCGTCAAAGCGGTCGACGATTTTTTGGCCAATTTCCTCGTATGTGCCGACAACGGCATAAGTGTTTAGCACATCATCATCGATGAAGCCCGGCATTTCATCCCACTTTTGCGCCCTTGAAAGATGGCTCAGCTTTTCCGCCAGCTCGCCCAGGCCAAATATATCAAAGGCTTTGCGGTAGGCCGGCGTCGAGGCATAGAAAGATACGCGCGCGCGGACCTCCCGGATCCGGGCTTGCAGACTGTCTTCATCGGGTGCGGTGGCGACCAGGGGTTTCATGGCGATGGCCATGGCGCCTGGGTCCCGGCCGGCAATTTCCGCACCCTTGGCGAAGGCCGGTTTCATGACCTCCTGAATATATTTCGGCGTGCAGACGGGATGCGGCCGCATCCCGTCGCCAACCTCGCCCGCGACCCGGCACATATAGGTGTTCAAGGCGGCTAGGTGGATGGGAATATCGGGATGCTTGATGGGGCCGGGATCAAACAGCGGTACCATCAGGTTCAGCTTGTAATGATCGCTGTCAAAATCCAACGGCGTGCCGTTTTGCCAGCAATCCCATACGGCGCGTACGGCGCGGACATAATCACGCATCCAGGGACCCATGGGGTGCGGCTCCAGCCCAAAGCGGCGTTTGATATGGCCCCGGACTTGGGGTCCAAGACCCAGGGTGAAGCGCCCCGCCGACAGCCGCTGCAAATTCCACGCCGACATGGCGGTGACCGCCGGGCTGCGGGGAAACGCGATGGCGACGGAGGTTGCCAGCGATACGGCCTTGCTCGCCTGGGCGGCAAGCGCCAGCACCATGAATGGATCTTCCTTGGTTTCCGTCGAGACAATGCCGTCAAAGCCAAGGGTATCGATCAGGGCGGCGGAATCGTAGGCCTTGGTGATATCGATGGGCATCTCGGGGGCACGCAGACCGGGGTCCGTCTTGCCCAACACAAGTTCGGTATATACGCGCACAATTGTCTCCTAATTGCCAAATATCTTTCGCACGGGCAGGGCGTAGGTCAGCATCAGGCTTTCCGTGCCGGGGTTTTTGTCGCCGATGGAGGCGTTGGACATGTGCGACAGGGACAGCCCAAGGCGGGAGCGGTCGTCGAAACGGTAGGCGACCTCGAGCTGGCTGCGGAATTCCAGGTCATGGCCCAGGTCCTTGCCGTCACCCTTGGCGTAGGCGCCGGGCGCGAAGCTGAGCGTGGTGACCATGCGCTTGCCGAAAAACACATCCACCAGCACGCCGGCATAACCATAGGCGCCGCCATCCGAGGTGCCCATGACGCCGGCGAAGGGCTTGAAAATCCACAATCGGATGTCGGAACGGTATTCCAGCCGGCCCTCGGCGGCTGTCTGGTCCTTGCCGATATCAAATGCACCGGCACTGAACGCGATGAAGTCCGGCTCGTCCGCCCGTGCCGGCTGACCCAGCAACAGCACAACAGCCGCGCCGATCCAGGCAATTTGACGTAACTGGTGCAATCTCATACCGCGTCTCCTCCCACGTTTTGCGGCAGTTTAAAGGAGCCGTGGCGCCGGGGGAAGCGTGTCGAGAAGCATATCGCGCCAGGGGATGCTATAAACCGGCATGGTTACACGGTTATTGATCATCATAATTCTGCTTTACCCGGGCGCCGCCGTGGCCGGCCCGTTGGTCAACAGCGGCCAAGGCCGGGTGGTGGAAGTGGTTGACGGCGATACCTTGTTTCTGGACGACGGCGTGCAGGTCCGTCTTGTTGGTATCCAGGCGCCAAAACTGCCCCTGGGCCGACGCAATTTCAAGACCTGGCCGTTGGCGGGCGAGGCCAAGCGGGCTTTGGAGGCCTTGAGCCTGGGCCGGGTGGTTAAACTGTCCTATGGCGGGCGCCGCACGGATCGTTATGGCCGTGCCCTGGCCCATCTGCATCGTGACGATGGTGTCTGGATACAGCAGGAACTGCTGCGCCTTGGCATGGCCAGGGTCTATAGCTTTCGCGATAACCGCGCCGTGGTGGCGGAGTTGCTGGCGGCCGAGCGTGCCGCACGGATAGACAAGGTAGGCATCTGGGGCCATGGCTGGTACCGGATCTGGCAACAGGAAGAGCTGCACGGCGGTCTGGATGGGTTTTTTCTAATCGAAGGCATTGTCCTCAAATCGGCCCAGATAAGGGGGCGGATCTATCTTAATTTTGGCGAAGACTGGCGCCAGGACTTCACCATCACCGTCTCGCCACGGGACCGCAGGCTGTTCGAGCGGACCGGCTTTGCGCACGCCGCCATGGTCGGTCAACGGGTGCGCGTGCGGGGATGGTTGAAGCATTTCAACGGACCATCGATCGAGGCCACCCATCCTGAACAGATTGAAGTTTTGAACCAGACGAATTGACCATTACACTGCTTTCCTCAAAGGGGAGGGGTTCAAATGAAAATTGCGATAATGGGAACGGGGGCCATGGGCGGTTATATCGGCGCCCGGTTGGCCGAGGCGGGAGCCGATGTGACGTTCATTGCCCGTGGCGCGCATCTGGCGGCGATCCGCCAGAATGGTCTGAAGATGACCAGCCCCGAAGGCGATGTCCATATCAATCCGGCCACGGCGACCGATGACCCAAGCGCGGCCGGGCCGATGGATCTGATTTTCCTTGGCGTCAAACTTTATGATGTGGAAACCGCTGTCAGGGACCTTCTGCCCATGCTGGGTCCCGAAACCGGCGTAGTTTCGCTGCAAAACGGTATCGAAACGCCGTCAATCATTTCCAAGATCGCGGGGCCGCAACACAATGTGCCCGGCGTTGCGATGATCAATGGCGAAATCGCCGCGCCCGGCGTGATCCAGCACAACGCCATGAATGGCTTTGTTGCCGGCGAGCCGAACGGGCGTGCCAGCGCGCGTCTGGCGGCGTTGGAGGAACTGGGCCGAAAGGCGGTGCTTGATGTTAGCATTAGTGCGGATATTGAGCTGGAGCTCTGGCGTAAGTTTCTGGTCCTAACGCCAGCTTCGGGGATGAGCTGCCTGACGCGCCTGCCCATGGGCCGAATTCGCGAGACGCCGCCGTCTTGGCGCCTGATCGAGGAAGCCATGGATGAACTGATCGCGGTGGGCCAGGCCGAAGGGGTTGGCCTGGGCGAGGCGGATAAGCAAATCGGTGTGCGGGGAATTCGGGACATGATGCCGCCTACCTGGCGCGGTTCCCTGGTGCTGGATTTGGAAGCCGGCAGGCGGCTGGAGGTCGAGTGGCTGCACGGAACGATCTGCCGTCTTGGCGAAAAACACGGCATCGACACGCCGTTTCATCGCGTTGTCCTCGGTGCCCTGATGCCCCACGCCAATGGTGCCAACTAAGAAATACCATTTAGGGAATACGGTTTAGGGAATGCTGGCTGCCAGTTCCGTGCTGATCTGCCACAGCCGTTCCTGCGCCGCCACGTCCATGCTTGCGGGTGAAGACGCCGCAGCCTTGCATTTGTTGAAATACAGGCCGCTCGTCGCCACCAATTCGGGCGCGGAGGCCGCGTAAACGGATGTTTTGGCACCCGCCTGAAGTGAAATCGCCAACAATAGCTGGCTGGCGCGGACCAACAGTCCGGTGAAGCCTGGATTATTGTGTCCGAATTTGCTGCGCACGAAACCCGGATGCAGGCTGTTGGCGGTGATCGCCGTACCTTCAAGGCGGCGGGCCAAGGCATAGGTGGACATGATATTCATCAGTTTGGAGCGGCAATAGGCCGGCCAGCCGTCATAATCCGCTTTGCCCTGCAGATCCTCGAAATTCAGGCTGGCGTGTCGATGTGCCCGCGAGGCCACGTTGATGATGCGTCCCTGTTTGGCCTTGGCAAGACTGGGCAGCAGTAGATCGGTCAGCAAAAAGTAGGCCATGTGATTTAGGGCAAACGTGTGTTCCAACCCTTCGAGGGTAAGACTGGATTGTTGAAAATATCCGCCGGCATTGTTCAACAAGACATCAATATGGGCGTGGCTGTCCAATAGCCTTTGCGCCAATGCCCTGACGTCGTGCAGCAACGACAGATCGGCAATTTCAAAAGAGATATTGGTGTTGCCCGTGGTATTTTGCAGAGCCACGACCGCATCGGAGCATTTTCCATCATCGCGGCCGACCAGAACGATTTGGGCGCCCATTGCCGCCAATTGTTGGGCGCAGATATAGCCGATGCCATCGCTGGCGCCAGTCACTACAACCATTGAGTCTTGCATTTGTGTCTGCCGATCTGGGTTATGAGCGGGACAACCAATCCGAATATGCATTGTCGACAGGTAACTACAACGGACATGTTTATAGCCGCTTCTCGTTATGGAAAGAAGTGTGGCTGGATATTGACGAATAAGAATTTCCCAACAATAATCTAACGATTGTTAGAATAAAAAAATTCAAATTGGAGGAACGCAATGAAATTCGGAATGATGTATCTGTTCAGCGAATACGGCGAAATTCCCCAGGCCCAAGTTTTTAAAGATTTTCTGGAAGAAGTGGAATTAGCCGAAGAATTGGGCTTCGACTCCATCTGGTTGCCGGAGCATCATTTCTCGGTCTATGGCATGCTTGGCGACACCCTGACCATGGCGGCCGCCATCGCGCAACGGACCAAGAAAATCAAAATTGGCACGGCGGTAGTTCTGTTGCCGTTGCAGCACCCCGTTCGGGTCGCCGAGCAGGCCGCCCTGGTGGATTGCTTGAGCGAGGGCCGTTTGCTGCTGGGCGTCGGTCGAGCCTATCAGCCGGGCGAATTCGCCGGCTTTGGCGAGAACCCGGATGTTTCCCGCGAGATGTTTTTCGAGTCCATGGATATTCTGTTGAAATGCTTCTCCGGCGCGCGTTTCTCCCATGAAGGCGACTTCTGGCAGGTCAAAGATGTGCAGTTATATCCGTCGCCAGTGCAAGACCCCCATCCGCCCATCTATATGGCCGCCGTTTCGCCGCCGTCCTATAAGCTGGCAGCCGAGCATGGCCTTTCGATCCTGCGGGCACCACGCTTTACTTCGTTGGAGTTGGTGCAGCAACAATTCGGTGAATACAGCAAATACATGCGTGAGGCGGGCCGTGATCCCATGGCCATTGATCAGCCTATGTTGATGCAGACTTTTGTCGCCGAAAGCAGCGCCGACGCCAAGAAAGTCGCTGAAAAACATGCCATGTGGTACCACGACCTGTTCCAAGTGGTGTTGCCCGGCGCGCCCGGCAAGAAGATCCATAAAGGCTATGAGATTTACGATACCGTGCGCAAAGCCCATGCCAAGGTCACCTATGACGATCTGGCTGAATGGGGCAGTGCCTTCGGCGACCCTGAGCACGTGGCGGACCGGATCGTGACCTACGCCAAGGAAGCCAATGTCAACCATTGGATGGCGGAAATGAAGTTCGGCGGCATGAACCATGAAGACACCATGCGCTCCATGAAACTGTTCGCTAAGGAAGTGATGCCACGGGTTAGAGAGAAGCTGGGCGACAGCGCCTAGGCCTCATTTTGATCCCATGAAGCCGCGCCGGCGGTTCCGTTAAGAGAAACCACCGCTGACAAGGCGGTGGTTTCGCTTTATTGGTAGCTGTGTACACAGTTGGGAGGATGACACCACATGGATTATCAAACAATCCTGTTCGAGAAAACCGGCACGGACGGCGCCGTTGGTCTGCTGACCCTGAACCGGCCCGAGAAGCTGAATGCCTGGACCTACGAAATGCGCGACGAGCTCCTCGATGCCATGGACCAGGTCAACAACGACCCCAATATGGGTGCCATGGTCATAACAGGTGCCGGGCGCGGCTTTTGCGCCGGTGCGGACATTGGCGCCATGTTCAAGACGCGGCTGGACGATGACGGGCCCAAGCGTCCGTCGACCTCGGCCAGTTGGGTCAAGGCGGTGCGCGCCGCCAAACCAATGATCGCGGCCATCAACGGCGCCTGCGTCGGCGTCGGCCTGACCCAGATTCTGCCCTGTGATTTCATCATGGCGTCGGACAAGGCCAAGTTCAGTTGCGCTTTCGTTAAAATGGGCGTGGTGACGGAATTGGCATCCTCGCATTATCTGGTGCAGCGCATGGGCTGGGGCAATGCCTCGGAAGCAGCCTTGACCGCCCGCACCATCGAAGGTGCCGAAGCGGTCCAACTGGGCCTGGCGGACCGCCTGGTCGGCCATGATAGTCTGGTGGACGAGGCCGTGGCCCTGGCCGACGTAATGGCCCAGAACCCCAGCCGGCAGCTGCGCATGGTCAAGGAATTGCTGACCCAAAACGGCAGCGAAGCCGACTTGGACACGATCCTGGCGCGGGAGACCACGGCGTTGGAGCTGGCCTACAAGTCACCTGAGCACAAGGAGGCGGTGAACGCCTTCATGGAAAAGCGCAAACCTGATTTTAGAAAAGTAGTGGAATAGAACCATGAGCAAATTGATCATACACGGCGCCCACAATACCCGGACCAGCCGTGTCATTTGGATGGCCCTGGAACTGGGACTGGATTTTGAACACAACAATTTTCATTACAGCACCGGCGGTACGCAAACGCCGGAGTTTCTGGCCATCAATCCGAATGGCACCTTGCCGGCTATTCAGGATGGCGATTTGTGTCTTTTCGAATCTCTTGCCATCAATCTGTACCTGGCCAACAAGCACGGCGGCGATATGGGGCCTCGGGATGACGCCGAAATGGGGCTAGCCACGCAATGGAGCTTCTGGGCGGCGACGGAGGTGGAATCGACGGCATTGGAGGCGCTGAAAAACCGTTTGCTGCTTCCCGAGGCAGAGCGGGATGAAGCCGTCGTGGCGGCGGCGGAGGCAAGACTGGCCAAACCACTCACGGTCTTGAATGCTGCCTTGGCCGACAAGGAATACCTGATGGGTGGCCGCTTTACCGTGGCCGACCTGAACACCTCCGCCGTTGCCGGTTGGGCCAAGATCGCCAAATTGGACCTGTCCGCCTGGCCGAATTTGACGGCCTGGCTGGACCGCTGCCTGGGCCGGCCCTTATATAAGAAGGCACGCGGCGGCTAGTCATGCGCGATATCGTTCGGTTATCCGCCACGGATCTGGCCGGTGAAATCCGGGCCGGGCGGATTTCGCCAACCGAGGCCCTGGACGCCACGCTGGCGCACATTGAAAAGACCAATCCGCCTTTGAATGCCTTCATCACGATTAGTGCGGAACGGGCGCGGGAAGAAGCGGCGGCGGCGGAAACAATGCTTGCCGCCGGCAATACCGCGTCGGCGTTGCCGCCACTGCTGGGTGTGCCCTACACGGTAAAGGATCTAGTCGATACCGCCGGTGTGCGCACCACCTATGCCTCGGCGATATTGGAGCATAATGTACCGGCACGGGATGCCATTGCCGTGACCCGTATGAAGAATGCCGGCGCGGTTCTGGTGGGTAAGGTTTCGACACCGGAGTTCGGCCACAAACCGATGAACGAGTCGCCCTTGTTTGGCCGGACGCTAAATCCCTGGGATTTGACGCGTACGTCCGGCGGCTCCTCCGGCGGTTCGGCGGCGGCGCTGGCCTCGGGCATGGCGCCACTTTCCATCGGTACCGACGCCGGTGGTTCGATCCGTATTCCGGCGGCTTGCTGCGGTGTTGTCGGGATGAAGGGCACCATGGGCCTGGTGCCGCATGATACGGCGCCGGATGGTTTCGGAAATTTCTCCAACCTTGGACCCATGGCGCGTACCGTATCCGATGCCGCCCTGATGCTGTCGGTAATGGCGGGACCGCACCCCAATGACCCTCATTCCCACGGCCTGCCCATCGACGACTATGTCGCTGCCGCATCGGGCGACGGTGATTTGTCCGGTATCAAAATTGGCTGGATCAGCCATATGGGTAACGAGTTGATTGATCCCGAAGTCCTTGAGGCCTGCACCTTACGCCGGGATGCCTTGGCGGCGGCGGGGGCCGAAATTATCCCGTTCGATGAACCTTTCGAGAATACCGAACCCTATTGGCTGGTTATCACGCAATCGCTTTGGGTGGCCCGGTTCGAAGATAAGCTGGCCGAATTCGGCGCGCGCATGACGCCGACATTGCTGCGCGGGATCGAGGAAGGAAAGACCTATTCGGCGGTGGAGTTGCAGCGCGCGATCACCTTCCGCACCCAGCTTTACCGGCGCATTCAATCCTGGTTCGAACGGGTGGACTTCCTGATGATGCCAACCTTGAGCCGCACCGCGATAAATGCCGATCATGATTTCTATCAGCCCATCACCATTGGCAATCAGACCGCCGGCGGCATTCGGCAGACCTGGTATCCATACACTCATCCCTTCAATATGACGGGGCACCCGGCCATCACCGTTCCGTGCGGTATCATGGCCGATGGCTTGCCGGCAGGTTTGCAGATCGTTGGGCCGATGATGGCCGATGCCGGCATAATCCACCTCGCTGCGATGGTGGAACGGGCCCACCCCTGGGCCCACCTTTGGCCTGATGGTGTCTAGCCATGACGGCCAGCGCTCTGATCGTTATAGATATGCAGCTCGGGTCTTTCACGGATGCCAGCCTGCGTCACGACGCCGACGGCCTGGTGGTCCGCCTGAATAGCTTGGCGGCGCGGGTGCGGCGGAGCGGCGGCCAGGTGATTTTTATCCGCCATGACGGCCCGGTTGGCGATCCGCACCATCCGACGCAGCCGGGCTGGCATCTATTACCGGCGTTGGCGGTGCATGCGGACGATAGGATCATCGCCAAGACCGCCTGTGACAGCTTCCTCGATACGGATTTAGGAGACGTCCTAGTGGCACACGCTATCGACCATTTGATCATCACCGGCTGCGCCACGGATTATTGTGTCGATACCACCGTGCGCAGCGCCCTGGCGCGGGGTTATCGCACGACGGCGCCCAGTGACGGCCACACAACGGCGGACCGGCCGCATTTGCGCGCACAACAGATCATTGGCCATCACAATGCCATCTGGGCCGACTTCATTGCACCTGGCGGCCCGGCTCTGGTTTGTCCCTGTGATCAGATTACGCCGTGAAGTGTTTGACGGTTTTGCCAAATTTGGTGGAAAATACCTCTGAAACATAATGCAAGAGCAAGGGGCGTTGGGTAATGGAGTGGTACGGTAAACGGCGGTTCGGTGATTTGGCCGACGAGGCCGCCGCGCGTTTCGGTGATCGCGAGGGCTTGGTTTTTCAAGATCAACGCTATTCCTTCGGCGATATGCAGGTGGAAGTCGACCGCGCCGCCAAGGGCCTGATGACACAAGGCGTGGTGTCCGGTGATCATGTGGCGCTTTGGCTTAACAATTGTGCCGAGTGGATTTTTATCTCCGTCGCCCTGGCCAAGATCGGTGCGGTGCAGGTGCCCATCAACACCCGCTTTCGGACCACGGATCTGGAATATGTCATCCGGCAATCGGATAGCGCTTTTTTGATTACCCATGACACCTCCGGTCCCATTGATTATCTGGACATGGTGCGTCAGGTCTTCGCCCTGCCAGAGATGGGCAACGACATTGATGACGGTAACTTTCCCGAGATGCGGCGCGTCATTATTCTGGGCCGGGATGAGTATCCAGGTGTTGCCTCCTATGCCGATACATTGCGCGGCGGCGATGGGGTCGGCAATGGCGATCTGGCGGCGCGGGCAGGCGCGGTCGATCCGGACGACCCGGTCTTCATAATGTACACCTCTGGCACGACGGGTTTTCCAAAAGGTGCGATGCATAGCCACAAGCTGATCCGCAATATCGAGGAACGCGCCTTTCGCATGGGCATTTGGGAGGGGGATGTGATCCTGAACTATCTGCCCCTGTTCCACGCCTTCGGTTATTCGGAAGGGGCGCTGATGTCTCTTTTGACCGGTGCCAAACAGATCGTCACCGAGACATTTGTGCCGGATGAAAGCCTGGATTTGGTTGCCTCCGAAGGCGTCAGCATCATGCATGGCTTTGAAGCGCATATGAAAGGCCTGACGGAGGCGCAGGATGCCCGGCCAAGGGATATCTCCACCCTGCGCACGGGTATTTTCGCCGCCGGCATGCACAGCGCGACGCCGGTGACGCGGGCCGGCGCCCGGGCCCTGGCGCCATTGAAGAATTTGTCAGGTTTCGGCATGACGGAAACCTGGCTGGGTGCGGCGTTGAATTCCCTCGATGATGACGAGACCCACCGCTGTGAAACCTCCGGCAAGACCGGTCTGGGTTACGAGATCCAAGTGATTGATCCCGAGACCGGCGCCGGCCAGCCGCCGGGCGTGCCGGGCGAATTGTTGATCCGCGGCTATAGCTTGATGCTGGGTTACTACAAAAAGCCCGAAGAAACGGCGGCCGCCTTCGATGACGACGGCTGGTTTCACACCGGCGATACCTCGGAATGGACCGAAGACGGCTACCTGCGTTTTCTCGGCCGCTACAAGGATATGCTCAAGGTTGGCGGCGAGAATGTTGACCCAATGGAAACCGAAGGTTTGTTGCTGGCGCATCCGGAAGTTTTCCAGATTGCCATTGTCGGCTATCCAGACGAAAAGCTATCCGAGGTCGCCGTCGCTTTCGTCCAGCGTGCGCCGGGTAGCGATATCACGGGGGATGCGGTAATAGAGCTTTGCCGCGGCAAGGTTGCCAGCTTTAAAATTCCCCGGCACGTGATCTTCGTTGATGATTTCCCGATGACCGCGTCTGGCAAGATCCGCAAGGTCGATTTGCGCGAGGAGGCATTGCGTGTGTTGACGAAGTGAGCGGGGACGGGAGATAATTTGAGCGGATAATGATGCCGGCCTTCGCACCAAGGATAATGGGCGACGATACAGGGCCAGGACATCTGGGGAAATTTGGGGAGGAAACCAAAAATGGCGAAGACGCCAATATCGGCTGATTCACACATCACCGAGCCACCTAATTGCTATATCGACTATATCGATCCCAGCTTTCGCGAGCGGGCACCCCATGTCGCCAAAAAGGAAAAATTTGGCGATGTCTACGTCATCGACGGCATGGAAAAAACCATTCCTATCGGTTTGGTGGCGGCCGCCGGGCGCGACCCCAAGGATTTGCGTTGGAGTGGCGGAAAATTTGATGAAATGCACCGCAGTGGCTGGGACCCGGCTTATCGTTTGGCGGATCAGGACAAGGATGGCGTCTGTGCCGAGATAATTTATCCATCCGTCGGCATGGTACTCTGCAATCATCCTGACTTTGACTATAAGCGCGCCTGTTTCACCGCTTATAACCGTTGGCTGCAGGAATATTGCGCCACCGCCCCCAACCGTCTGTACGGCATGGCCCAGATCACCATGGCCTCGGTCGAGGAGGGGATCGAGGAATTGCGCCGGGCCAGGGAAATGGGCTTTCGCGGCGTCATGATGCCCGGCAATCCCCAGTTCGCGGACTATGATCACCCGGACTATGACCCGTTTTACGAGGCTGCGGTGGATTTGGACGTGCCGCTATCGTTTCACATTCTGACGTCGAGTTCGGATCAGCTTGGCGCCCAACGCGGTCCGCGCATTGGCGCCTTTTGCAGCATCATCCGTGGCTGCCAGGATATCATTTCGATGTTCATTTTCGGCGGCGTCTTCCAGCGCCACCCAGGCCTGAAGCTGGTCTGTGTCGAGGCAGACGCCGGCTGGGCGCCGCACTATATGTACCGCATGGATCATGCCTACAAGCGCCACCGCTACTGGCTGAAATGTGAAGAGCTGGAGCGGCTGCCCAGCGAATATTTCAAGGAGAATGTCTTCATGACATTCCAGGATGACTGGACCGCATTTCGGTTTCGCGACAGCTGTAATATCCGCCGTCTGATGTGGGCCAACGACTTTCCCCACTCGGATGCGACCTGGCCGTGGAGCCAGGAAATGCTGGCCGAGCACACCGCGGATATGACCGAGCAGGAGCGCGATTGGGTCTTGCACGACAATGTCGCCGAATTATACGGTCTGACGATCGTCTAGGCCGGCGGCAGGGGATAGGCAGGGGAACACACATGTACGATCTGAAAATCAGCAACGGTACTATTATCGATGGCACCGGCGCGCCGGCCATACAAGGCGATCTGGGCATCAAGGACGGCAAGGTGGTTGCCATGGGCGAGGCGCCGGATGCGGCCACCAGGGAAATCGATGCCCAAGGCCAGGTGGTTTGTCCCGGTTTTGTCGATATTCACACGCACTACGATGCCCAGGTGTTGTGGGACCGTAATCTAACCGTCTCGCCCTGGCATGGGGTGACCACGGCGGTGATTGGCAATTGCGGCTTTGGCGTCGCCCCCACCAAGGCGGCTGACCGGGAGCTGATCATGCGCACCCTGGAAAAGGTCGAGGGCATGAGCGTCGATGCCCTAAAGGCCGGCCTGGGCGAAGAATGGCCGTTTGAAACCTTTCCCGAATACCTTGATACCATTGATGCTGTTGGCCCCTCCATCAATGTTGGTGTCTTGATGGGCCACACGCCGCTGCGCCTTTATGTCATGGGCGAGGCGGCCATGGAACGTGCCGCCACACCGGAGGAACTTGCGCGGATGTGCGAGCTGTTGGAGCAGGGCATCAAGGCCGGCGCTCTGGGCTTTGCCACCTCCAAGGCCAGCACCCATGTTGGTTATGAAGGCCGCCCCGTGCCCAGCCGGGCGGCGGCGATGGATGAAATGCATGCTCTGTGCGATGTGCTGGGCGATCTGGACAAAGGCGTCATCCAGGTTACGGTCGGGCGCGAGATGTTCCTTGATGAGTTCGAACAGATCGCCGAACGCACCGGGCGCCCGATCACCTGGACGGCGTTGCTGGCGGGCCTGTCGCTTGGCAAGGGCGGTCACGAAGAGCAACTGGTGCAATCGGAAAAACTGGCGGCGCGTGGCTTGCAGATCACACCGCAGGTCACGCCACGGCCGTTGAATTTTGAGTATCAGTTCAAGGCACCATTTCCGTTCGAGGCAATCTCGATGTTCAAGCCGGTCTCGGCCGCCGATTTCGATGGTAAGTGCCGCCTTTACAAAGATCCGGAGTTTCGCGCCGCCTTCAAGGAGCGGATGAAGAATATCCGCACCTCGTTCCAAAGTTCGTTCTCCCTGACGGTGATTTCGCAATATCTGCCTGAACCGGAATTGGCCGAACGGCGCCTGTTCGAGGTGGCGGCGGAGCGCGATATGGATGCCATCGACCTGGCTCTGGATCTGGCACTGTCTTCTGATCTGGAGGCCCGCTTCCGGATGCCCGTTGCTAACCACGACGAAGACGAGGTTGAGCCGCTGTTGAAAAGCGCTTGCACGGTGTTGGGATTGTCCGACGCCGGTGCGCATGCCAGCCAGCTTTGCGACGCCTGTCTGCCAACCTATTTCCTGGGCCGTTGGGTGCGCGAGAAGCAGGCGTTCACGCTTGAGGAAGCCATCCGCATGCTGACGTCGCGTACAGCTGACGTTATGGGGCTTACGGACCGGGGCCGCCTGGCGCTGGGCAAACCCGCCGACGTGGTTGTCTTCGATCCCGATACCGTGGGCGACCAGCCCCTGCAACGGGTATACGATTTCCCCGCCGGCGCCGACCGGCTGATCAGCGAGGCTAGGGGTATCTCCAACGTCATCGTCAACGGAACGGTCATCCGCGAACATGGCGCCGATGCCGTTCCCGACGGGGCGCCTTTGCCGGGCCAGTTATTGCGCGGCGGCGCGGCGGCTTAACGCTCGCTTAGAATAGGTCGCGGCTAATCTTCGGCCAACCAACCAAGGATAAAGTCGGGGATGACGCCCGCAACGGCGGTGCCTCTCAGGCCATCATGGATGACCAGACCAAGGCTGCGCTCCCGCTCGCTATCAATGGTGACGGTGACTGTCATGCCGGCGCGCAATGTCTTGCGCCCCTCTTCACCGGTGACCCGTAACCTGACGGGTATCCGTTGCACCACCTTGACCCAGTTGCCGGAAGCATTTTGCGGCGGCAGCAGGGCGAATTCGGCCCCCGTCGCGGGCGAAATGCTCTCAATAACCCCGTTATAGGTATTATCGGGAAAGGCGTCCGCGACAACCGTTGCCTTTTGTCCCAACAGCACATGGGTAAGCTGGGTTTCCTTCAGGTTCGCCTCGACCCAGGTATCGCCGCTTTCAACCATGGCGAAGACCGGCGTGCCGGCCCGAACGTATTCACCAAGCCGCAGTTTGACGTTGGATGCCGTACCGTCCGTGGGCGCCCTGATGACCGTCCGTTCGAGATCGAGTTGCGCTGCGCCATAGTCGGCTACAAGTTTTTGGTATTCGGGATCGTCCTCGGCCGGGCGTTTAGGGTTGCCGCCCAATTCCGCCAGGACCATCTGGTTATTATCCTTGCGGGTCTTTAATTGCTGCTTGGCCATTTCCAAATCATGCCTGGCCGCATCCCGCCTAGCCGTGGTGCCCACGCCACGTTTCGTCAGTTCGGTGGCGCGGCCGTATTCCTGTTTCATATAGCGGACGGACTCACGATCTTCCTCGACTCCCTGTAATCCGGCGCGATAGGCCATCCGTTTCGACTGGATCTCTAGGCGTACACCATCCAGCTGTGCCAACACCGCATCGACCTCGAGTTGGAAGGGATGTGGATCGATACGAAAAAGAACATCGCCCTTTTTAATGGCCTGATTGTCGCGGGCATTGATTTCCACCACACGGCCCGAGATATCGGCGCTAACCGCGACCACATGGGATTTTACGTAGGCATTTTCCGTGCCGATATAACGCAGACTTTCGGCCCACAGACCGGCACCATACAGAATGCCGACAATTGGCACGACAAGCATCAGGAAAAAGCGAATTAAACCCTGTATCCAGCGCCGGCGTAGGCGTGGGGTGGAGCTTGGCAGTTCCGAAACCGTGGCGCCCGCGGGCGCACCCGTATCCATGGCATCGTCTTTGACCGCGGGTTCAGCCATTCTGGTGATCCTTCATAATCGTACTACCTACAACCCCGTTTCCGTTCTCTACCATGTTGGAGAGATTATTCTTAATCTTAATCAAAGTGGAGATGAACCTTTCTTGTTCGTCAACCGGCAAATCCGCCAGAGCCTCGGAGCGTAAATTCGCCGCGACGGCCCGCATGGTTTGCAGCAGAGGATCTACCGCACCAGCCAGAAATACGAGTTTCACGCGACGGTCAGCTTCGACGGAACGCCGTTCGATCCAGCCTTTTGCTTCGAGTCTGTCGAGCAGGCGGCCCAGGGTAGCCCTTTCGATTTCGAGTATTTCAGAGAGGCTGGTCTGCGACAGGCCTTCGTTGAAATACAGATGATTGAGTACCCACCATTGTGATCGGGTTAGACCCAGATCGCGCATGCGTCGGTCAAAGATCGTGCGCATTTGGCGTGCGGTGTCGTTTAGAAGGAAGCCGACATTGCGTTCCGCCGTTTCATGCGTTTCATATTCTGGAAGTTCGGTTTGTACAGTCATGGGTCTGATTTTGTGGTGTTGTTGTTCCGTTGTAAGATTGGTTTTCATAGCCATTTCGTTGTCTAGCATACAATAAGCCATATTAATGCAGTCTTGCCAACAATCACCTTGATCAGGATCAAAAAAGGAAATGCCAATGTCTCTCAAGAATGCCATCGACTTGACCGGTAGGAGCATATTGTTGACGGGTGCGGCGGGCGG
>JABIWH010000033.1 GCA_018701215.1 Rhodospirillaceae bacterium | reverse complement strand
TCGGTATCCAGCACCACGCCGGCATTCAGAAATAGTTCGCTGCCGACAATCGAGAACGAGGCCGCATGGGCACCGGATAGAGTGAGGTTGTTCGTGCCCAGGGCATCGTCGGAGATAACGATGTCGGCGAGCTTGGTCGATCCGCTGGTGTCGCTGTTCTCGTCAATATTCGTGACCACATTGGCCAGGGCCACCGTCGGCGCTTCATTGATATCGTTCACCGTCAGGCTCAGGGAGATGCTGTCGTCCGGGCTGCCGCCTACTCCAGAATCGTCGACATTCACCGTCACGTCCAGCTGGTCCAGAGTCTCGAAATCCAACCCCACCCCAGCGTTGAGATGCAGTTCCGATCCAACAATGGAGAATGAGGCTGCGTGCGCCCCCGACAGCGTCAGGTCGTTGCTGCCCAGGGCATCGTCGGAGATCACGATATCGGCGAGCTTGGTCGATCCGCTGGTGTTGCTGTTCTCATCAATATTCGTGACCACATTGGCTAGCGCCACCGTCGGCGCTTCATTGATGTCGTTCACCGTCAGGCTCAGGGCAACGCTGTCATCCGGGCTACCGCCCACCGCCGCATCGTCCACAGCCACCGTCACATCCAGCTGGCCCAGGCTCTCGGCATCCAGCACCACTCCCGCATTCAGGAACAGCTCATTGCCGACAATGCTGAAGGACGCCGCATGGGCACCCGATAGCGACAGATTGTTGCTGCCCAGGGCATCGTCGGAGATGACGATGTCGGCGAGCTTGGTTGCGCCGCTGGTGTTGCTGTTCTCATCAATATTCGTGACCACATTGGCCAGCGCCACCGTCGGCGCTTCGTTGATGTCGTTCACCGTCAGGCTCAGCGCAGCACTATCATCGGGGCTGCCGCCGACTGCCGCATCGTCCACAACCACCGTCACGTCCAGCTGGTCCAGAGTCTCGAAATCCAGCGCCACGCCAGCGTTGAGATGCAGTTCCAATCCAACAATCGAGAACGAGGCTGCGTGCGCCCCCGACAGCGTCAGGCCGTTACTGCCCAGAGCATCGTCGGAGATGACGATGTCGGCGAGCTTGGTTGCGCCGCTGGTGTTGCTGTTCTCATCAATATTCGTGACCACATTGGCCAGCGCCACCGTCGGCGCTTCATTGATATCGTTCACCGTCAGGCTCAGGGCAACGCTGTCATCCGGGCTGCCGCCCACCCCTGCGTCGTCCACTTCCACCGTCACGTCCAGCTGACCCAGGCTCTCTGCATCGAGCACCACGCCGGAATTCAGATACAGCTCATTGCCGACAATGGAGAACGAGGCCGCATGGGCGCCGGATAGAATGAGGTTGTTAGTGCCCAGGACGTCGTCGGAGATGACGATGTCGGCGAGCTTGGTTGCGCCGCTGGTGTCGCTGTTTTCGTCGATGTCCGTGACAATATTGGCCAGCGCCACCGTCGGCGCCTCATTGATGTCGTTGACCGTCAGGACGAAGCTCTGGCTGGTTTGCAGACCACCACTGTCCTCGGCCGTCACCGTTACCACGACGCCGTCGTCCGTTTCGTGATCCAGACTGGCACCCGCCTTCAGTTGCAGGCTGTTGCCCACGACCTCGAAACGGCCATCATCAACCGTCAGCGCATGACTATCGCCGACGTCCGGATCCGTAACTGTCAGCGCACCAATGACCGCGCCGGCGGCATTCTCGTCAACACTGTCATTGCCAAGTGCTATCCCCGTCGGTGCCCCGTTGCCGCCATCTGCAATGATGACGTCGAACGCCTCCCAATTGCGTACGGTGAGATCGAAGGCCTCGAAACTATATGTCGGGCCGTTGTCCGCCGTCGGGTCCGAGGATAGCGCGAGGAAATCGGTGAAAGCGGCAAGGTCGGCCTGCACAGCGGAACTGTTGAATTCACCAAGGCTGAAATTAAAGACAATAGTGTCGTAGCCTTTACCGCCGTCGTAATAGTCCGTAGCGCCGAGATTTTCGGTCATCGTGTAAACGCCGGTATCGTCGCCCTGTTGAGTAAACAACACGTCGTTGCCAGCACCGCCGTCGAGATAGTCGTTAAAGCTCAGATCGCCGCCGCTGGCAGAACCATGGGAGCCGCGAGAGCCGCGAGAGCCGCGCGAGCCATGAGAACCACTCGCTGAGCCATGGGAGCCGCTGCCGGAGCCCCGCCCTGATCCAGAAGCCGAACCGCGCCCCGAACCGCTACCCCGCGAACCACTGCCGGAGCCTCGCCCCGAACCGGAGCCCGAACCCGGCCCGTAATCACCATACAGGATGTCGTTGCCGGCGCCGCCCAATACGGTGTCGTCGCCAGCACCGCCGATGACCACGTCATCGCCGATGCCGCCGTCAAGGTAGTCGTTGAAGCTCAGATCACCGCCACTGGCGGAACCGTGGGAACTGTGAGAACCACTGCCCGAACCCCGTGAACCGGAGCCTGAGCCCCGCGAACCGGAACCCCTCCGGCCAGAGGCGGAGGCACCGCTGCCGTCACCCATGATCAAGTCGTTGCCGGCGCCGCCATCAATCACGTCATTGCCGGCACCGCCCCAGATCTCGTCATCGCCGGCACCGCCGAAGATGAGATCATCACCGCCATTGCCGTCGATTACGTCGTTGTTGCTGCTACCGAAGATGCTGTCATCGCCAGAGGTGCCATTGAGATTTGGACGGCCACCACTACCGCCCGAGCCGCTACCACTACCGTGCCCCGCCATTATTCACCTCCCTACGCGGGCCCGGCTGATTTTCAGCTCTGGAAACTTGTACCCACTTGGAAATATTTTACATAATTTCCGATGCGCGAGAAGGTTAAAAGATGGTTAACGATAATTTGAGGCGAGCACCCCTAGCAGCAGGTTGGCCGGGCCTTCCAGGCTGGCGGCATCTGTCAACCGCCGCGATGAACGCCTGAGCGGGGCTTGGGAATAGGCGAGTTCCTCCAAGCCAGTCCGCTTCGTGTTATTGGTCTTGATCATAATTGCTGGGTATCAAATGACCATCTTCCGACAAACCGGCTGAAGCCAACTCATGCCTCAACATGATGTGCGAGTTTTCGTGCATGACCACACTGTTCACCCGAGGTGGACTTTGATTGGGATTGCATACGACTAGATGTCGCTCCTGTACGCGAAGCGTAAAAGCGGATCAACTGTCTTTATCCCCAACTGTCAGCTGGGCCAAGTCCTCCTTGCACACCCGCGCGCCCACCAGATTGACATCTTGATCGCGGCCGCTGTCCTTTAATATATTGGGATGAAACGCGCAAAATAAGTCTCGGCCATGATGCCAGGTTCCGCTCGATAGACAGATTGTCTCCGGCGCCGTAACAGCGCCTCCCATCCCGATATTTCCCCCTAAATCCCGCTATATCCCGTTTCTCCAGGTCCCCTACGGCAAGATAATCAAAGCTTCGGCAAGACATTTAAAACCGGCACAGCGGCAGGGAAATCCCGGTCCAGAGCTTCCAAATCACCCAGGCCCCGCGTCTACCCACGGAGTTGATAGGACGGTCAAATGGGTCAGAACTGCCCGGAACTGCGCTAGCTAAGCATATATGTCTCGACCCGGTTTTTGGCGCATTGTAGCCTTCGGCAATGCCCGAGAACCGGAAATAAAAAGAAAGCAACTAGAATGCCCAACCATACAGGCGACGGCCATCTTTTCACCTTTGCCGTCATCGCCGATACCCATGTCACCGAAGAAGAAGCGGAGGCTATCGGTGGATACGATGTGGACACGGTAAAGCTGGGCGCGGCGCGATCGGCCTATGTGGTTCGCGAGCTCAATCGACTGGCGCCCGACTTCGTGGTTCATCTTGGCGACATCACACACCCCGAACCGGGCACGCCGGCCTATGAGGATTCGGCGCAACGTTTTCACACGGTCTATGAAGCGCTGGAATGCCCGCTTTATCTGGTGGCCGGAAATCACGATATCGGTGAAAAGGCCTTTGCTGGCGAGCCCCTGCCTCCGCAGCAGGAGCAGCGCACTGTCAACGATGACATGATCGCCGAGTACGAGCGGCATTTTCAGGCGCAGTATTATTCCTTCGAACACCAGGATTGTCTATTCGTGATCATAAACGGCATGATCGTCAACTCGGGCCTGGATTGCGAGGCGCAACAGCGCCAATGGCTGGAAGCGTTGCTGGCGGAAAACCAGGGCCGTCGCGTCTTTATGTTTTCACATTACCCGCCTTATTTGTCCCGCCCGGACGAGATAGGCCATTATGACGCCACGGACGAGCCGGGCCGGTCATGGCTGCTGGGGGTGTTGGAGCGCCACAAGGTGGAAGCTTTTTACGCCGGACATGTCCATAATTTTTTCTTCAACCGCCATGGCGCGACCTCTTGTTACGTGTTGCCGTCGGTCTGCTTTTTGCGTCATGACTACCACGAGCTGTTTCGCGCGGCACCGGGTATGAGACAAGGGCGGCACGACGGCGCCAAGCTTGGTTATGCCGTTGTCCAGGTCCGGGACGAGGGGCACCTAAATCACATCATCCGCAGCCATGGCCGCACCCATGGCGGCACTTATGACCAGCCCATGGAGGTTGATCCTTTGCCACTGGTTCATGGCCTGGCACCGGATCGCGGCGCTGTCGGCCTCGATCTGCGCCAATCCTGGTGCGACAGTGCCAACATACCCACGCCCTGGGGGCTGGATGTTTTCAGGCGCAAGCGGATCCGCAACGATTATCCGCTGTTGGCCGTGTGGGAGATGGGGGTGCGCAACCTACGGGTGCCGCTCGACGATCTGGCCGATGCGGAGACGCGGAGCCGCATGGCGGAATTGACCGCGCTCGGCCACCGTTTCACCGCCTTCTCCTACGGATTGCCCAAGGGTGCGGCGCGGCAGGCCTTGATCGATCATGGCCAAATTCTAAGCGCTTGGGAAGTTATCGCGCCGACCACCAGTGCGCCTGAATTGCTTGGCGACATCGCCGCCCTAAAGGGCGGGACACCGGTCTTTTTCAACGCCTATCGGGCGGGCGCGAAGACGTTCAGTGTCAGTCATGGCTTGGCCGCAGACGAGCGGGGCACGGCCGAAGCGCTGCTCGCCCTGGACGGGGCAAGACAAGCCATCGACGGCTTGGTCTTTGGCATCCATTGGCGGGAAGCGCCGCTACCGGCCATGATAGCGGCCCGGGACAGCGTCGCCGGCCTGGGGGTGATGGCGGCGGTCCATGTGCAGTTCGCTTACCGCAGGCCGCGGGAACAGGATGAAACCGAGCGCTACGATGCCAACCGTATCGCGGAGGCCGTGATCGGCGCCTTGGCCTATGACGATATGGGCGTCTTTCTAGATAACTTCACCGGTATCGATCGGGGCTATTATTTCAGTGGCGGCCTGGTTGACCGGCTTTACAACCCAGCTGCCGGCGCCCACATCGTCCGCCATCTGCACGCCGCTTTGCCGGCTGGATGCCATACCGGCGCGGTAATTGAAGATGGAGATGACCGGCTGATCGAGCTGCATGAACCCGGCGGCGCGTTGCTGTTACCCGCAACCGGTACCGATCCGGCATCATTGCCATCCGCGCCAGCACGCGCGCAGGGGCGCTGGATCGATCTGGCCAGCGGAAAAATGGCGCCGGAACACCTTGTCGGCCCCACCCTGGTAATTCCCGAATAGGCGAGGGGAACTGCTCTAGATTTCGGAGAGGAAATCCAGGGCGGCCTGAACGCCGCCCTTGCTGTGCGGTATCCCGGCCGCGGCCAGGCCCATTTCCACGCCCGACAATGTGCCCGCCAGCATCAGTTCGTTGAAATCGCCAAGATGGCCGATGCGGAAGGCCCGGCCCGCCAGGCGGCCCAGGCCGTTGCCCAGGGACATGTTAAAGTGTTGCAGGACCACGCTCCGGAAGGCATCGGCATCATGCCCCTCGGGCAATAGAACGGCGGTCAGGCTGTTGGATTTTTCGCTTTCAACCTGGGCGACGGTCTCCAAGCCCCAGGCGGCGACGGCGCGGCGGGTGGCCTCGGCCAGGCGGGCGTGACGTTGGAAGACGTTTTGCAGGCCTTCCTCCCCCAGCATCGATATGGCTTCATCCAGGCCGTACAGCAGGTTGGTGGCTGGCGTGTAGGGAAAGGCGCCGCCCTTGTTGGCGCCCAGCATGGCGGACCAGTCCCAGTAGGATCGCGTCATGCCGCCTGCTTCGTGCGCTGCCAGAGCCTTTTCACTGACCGCGTTGAAACTTAAACCGGGCGGCAGCATCAAACCTTTTTGCGAGCCGCCGATGGTGACATCGACGCCCCATTCGCTGTGCCGATAATCGATTGATGCCAGCGACGATATGGTATCCACCATTAACAACGCGGGGTGCCCGGTGTCATCCATGGCCCGGCGTACCGCGGCGATGTCCGAGGTGACGCCCGTGGAGGTCTCGTTATGCACACAACAGACCGCTTTGATCAGCTGCCCCTTGTCGTCGGCCAGGGCGGCGGCGATCTGCTCTGCTTGCACGCCATGGCGCCAATCGCCGGCCAGGAACAGCACATCGAGGCCCAGACGGTCCGCCAGGGCCCGCCACAGGGTGGCGAACTGTCCGGTTTCGGCCATCAAGACGCGGTCGCCGGTGGCTAGTGTGTTGACCAGGGCGGCCTCCCACGCGCCGGTGCCCGAGGCGGGATAGATCACCACCGGGTCCTTGGTTTGAAAGACACCCTTGATACCAACCAGCACCCGCAGCGCCAGACTTTCGAACGCCGGGCCGCGATGATCGATGGTCGGGCCGTCCATGGCGCGGAGGATGCGGTCAGGCACGTTCGTGGGACCGGGGATTTGCAGAAAATGGCGGCCTGCCTGATAGGGTTGATTTCCGGCCATGTGGTGTACCCTCTTGAATTTCGTGAATGGTAAGAAGGCATCATAGGGGCGGTGCCAATTTTTGCACCCTTATCTGACGTTTCGGCGTTAACCTATGGAGCAGAGGAGGATGTGATGTTGAAATTAAGTGATATGGCCATGGCCGGCCGCAAGGTACGCCGGGATGACTGGGACGAACTGGGCCGGCCCACCCAGGGCGCTATTGCTGACGCTATTGACGAGGGCCGGGCGGATGATGCCAAGGCTTTGAGCAACTACACCATTCCTGAAAGCAAGGCACTGCACGATACCTTTTGCGACTGGCTGTGGGATCTGTTCACCCAGATTGCCAAACGCCATGGCGAGGAAGAATTGCACCAGATGCTGCGTTTGACCCAGGGCGGTTGGATGATGAAACGTTCCTGGCTTGGTTTCTTGAAGATGCGCGTCGAGGATCGGGTCTATCTGACGGCGGAGATGATGCGGGCCCATCATTGCGGCCCGGATCAGGATGGTACCCTGGATATCGCGGACAGGGGCGATCATTATGCCATTGTCATGGACCCATGTGGTTCGGGCGGGCGGATGCGGCGGGGCGATCCGGTGGATCGCACACCGTCACGCCTGGGCCCGCCGTATAATTTCGGCGCCACGAAAGAAGCCCATGAGTGGTCCTGGGGCCAGGCGGGCGTGCCTTATTATTGCGTCCATTGCGTGATGAACGAGGTGCTGCCCATGGAATGGGGCGAGCATCCATTGTGGGTCACGGACTATGAAGCCGATCCGCAAAAGCCCTGTACCTGGAAATTCTACAAACGCGCCGAGGATATCCCGGAAGATTACTACACACGGGTGGGGCGAAAAAAACCGGCACCGGGCGAGGGTAAATACTAACCCGCCAGAATTAATTGGTTAGGGCGGCCTCGGTCCGTTCGCGCACCCGGGCCGCAGCGAGATCGCGGATGGTGTTGATCATGTCGTCGGGTTCGGAGCCCGCCGGAAAGACGCCGGCCACACCCAGCTTGGTCAATTCGTCGAGGTCCCTCGCCGTCAGGACAGAGCCGCCGACCACCACGGGTACATTGCGTTCCGCGGCTGCCAAGCGCTGCATCAGGTCGGGCAAATAATGGATGTATTCCCAGGAATGGCATGAGATGCCGATCACGTCCACATCCTCATCCATGGCTTTTTCAAGCAGCGTCTCGGAAGTATTGAACAGACCGGCGTAGGAAACATCCATCTGCGCCTCTTTCAGAAAGCGCATGACGGCGACGGCGCCGTTTTCGTGTTGATCAACGCCCATGACGCCGATAAGAATTTTTGCCTGTGCCATTGTACGCCCTCAGATTACCGCTTCTACTTGTCCGAACGGATCATAGGCGCCGCCGCAGCCCTGGCGGAAGGTGCCCGAGACTTCACCGGCTGTGGCGCCGGCCTCGAAGGCGTCCACGGTCAGGGCCAGAAGATTGCCTGACCCGGTTTTGGAGGCTTCTAAAATGGGCTTCAAGCCCACCTGCAAACGGTTTTGGTCGCGGCTTTCCTTATAGGCCTTGATGCGTTCGATGTGATCCTTGCAGGGCGGGAACTTGCTGTCGGTCAGGTCGCGCAGCATGGTGTCATCTTCGGGCGGCAACTGATGCACATTGACGCCTACCACCTGGTCTTCGCCGGAGGCGACGTTTTGGCTCTGCCGCTCCATGACGCCGTGGAAAATTTCCTTGAAATAGCCCTGATCGACCAGCTCCTCGACATCGCCCTTGCTCTCGATATCCAGGACCATGTCCCAGATACGCTGTTCGATATCGTCGGTCAGCGCCTCGACGTAGTACGAGCCACCCAAGGGGTCGGCCACCTTGGTGACACCGCTTTCCAGATCAATGATCTGTTGGGTGCGCAGGCTGACCAGGTGGGATTCCCGGCTTGGCGTGCGCAACGCTTCATCAAAGGCGGAGATTTCGATGGCCTGCACCCCGGCCAAGACCAGGGACAGGGACTGCAACGAACCGCGCACGATATTGTTGACCGGCTGCTGTGCCGTCATGGCCAGGCCGGAGGTGTGCGAGGTGATTACCACGGATTGCGAGCGTGGATCCTTGGCACCGAATTCATCGCGCATCATGCGGGCGAACAGCCGCCGGGTGGCGCGGATCTTAGCGATCTCCTCGAAGAAATCCATGGAACAGTTGAGCAGAATGGCAATGCGCGGCGCGAATGTATCCACATCAACGCCCCGGCTGATCAGCAAGCGCATCAAATGACGGATTTCGACAAAGCCCAGGGCCATTTCCTCGACCCCGTTGAGGCCGGATTCACTGAAATAATAGGTGTCTTCCAAAAAGACATGAAAGCGCGGCAGTTTGTCGGCGCAGTATTCAACGCAATCGGCGGATAGGCGGCTGCGGAAGTTCACCGGCAAGTGGATGCGATAGCTGCAATCTTCCTGATACAGCGGCACCTGGATGGTGGAGCCGCGCAGCTTTTCGGGCGCGGCGTTCGTGTGTTTCGCCGTATGCACCAGACCGGCGATGGTGAACACCGCCGGAATGGAACTGGACACCGAAGTCTCCGTAATGGGAATACCATCCAGCAATTCCAGATAATCCTGCTTGCAACAAGCCGAGACCCCTTGGGTGCCCGCCGTTGGTACGGATAGCGGATGATCCGGGTCCATCATGCTCATGGTTGGGGCATCGCCGATGATGTCGACGCCGGTCTGTCCGATCTCCAGCAGATAGCGCATCAATTCGTTGGATTCCGTCGGGCTGCCTTCGCCGGACAGCTCACGCTGGATCCAGCTGCCGCCCGACCGCGTCCGGGCATAGCGCCCCCGCGTATAGGGATAGGTGCCGGGCGCGCCTAGATCGTCACTAACGCCGCCTTCCGCTTCATAAAAGGCTTTGAGCGGAATGCCCGAACGGGTCTTGGCATCATTGGTCATGGCGGAAACTCCAAATACATGGTCGTTGAGGCGCATAATTGTATGGCACACTATACAATGAACTGGCTGCTTGATAGCAATGACCCGGATCAAGAGCAGGCGCACGAATTTCTGGAGACTGTTGATGAGTGAGATTTCCCTTTCCCGTATTCTGGCCTTCTGGGCCGAGCGGGACCCCGATGCACCAATGCTGACTTATGAAGGCACGACCCTGAGCCGGGCCGAGTTGGAGGCGCGGAGTAACCGCCTGGCCAGAGCCTATCAGGAGCTTGGGGTAAAGGCGGATGATTTCGTCACCATCGCGCTGCCCAACGGCATAGAATTCATCGAAGCCGCGTTCGCCATCTGGAAACTGGGCGCGATACCACAGCCGGTATCATATCGCCTGCCGGATGCAGAGCGCAGCGCCATTATCGAGCTGGCGGCTCCAAGTCTGGTGGTGGGCGCGCCCAGCACTGCCCATCTCGGCACCACCTGCCTGCCGGCGGACTACAGCCCCGATCCAAATCTCTCCGATGCCCCGTTGCCGGAAGTGACCTGCGTTTACTGGAAGGCCATGACCTCCGGCGGTTCCACCGGCAGGCCGAAATTGATCGTCTCGAAAGACCCCGCCAGTGCCGATCCGTTGGAGGTGAAAATCGGTATCGCACCTGAAAAAACCATGCTGGCACCCGGCCCGCTGTATCACAACGGGCCGTTTCTCTTTGGCATGATCGCCTTGCAAAGAGGGCATCATCTGATTATCACCGCCCGTTTCGATGCCGCCCAGACCTTGGAGCTGATCGAACAGAACAAGGTTCAGGTGCTCTACCTGGTGCCGACCATGATGCAGCGCATGTGGGGCCTGCCCGAGGCACAGCGGGATGGCTATGATGTCAGCTCGCTTGAAATGGCCTGGCATCTGGCCGCCCCCTGTCCGCCCTGGTTGAAGGAAGTCTTCATCGATTGGTTCGGCGGCGATGTCCTGATGGAGCTGTATGGCGGCACCGAGGCCACGGGCTTCACCGTGCTGTCGGGCAACGAATGGCTGTCCCATCGCGGCTCGGTCGGCAGAATTCAGGAAGGCTTTCAAATCAAGATCGTTGACGATGACGGCAATACCTTGCCGCCTGATGAAGTTGGCGAGGTCTATCTGTTGCCCGACGAGGGCCAGGGCTCCAGCTACTATTATATCGGCGATGAGGCGAAGGCGACTAAGGACGGTTGGGAATCCCTAGGCGACATGGGCTATCTGGACGCGGACGGTTATCTCTACCTGACCGACCGGCGCAGCGATATGATCCTATCGGGCGGCGCCAATATCTATCCGGCGGAAGTAGAAGCCGCGATCGATCTGTATCCCGGCGTGCGGTCATCCGCCGTGATCGGTCTGCCTGACGACGACATGGGTAATCTGGTTCATGCCATTGTCGACGCACCTGGTCAGACTTTGCAGGCCGAGACCCTGCTGGCTCATTTAAGCCAGCATTTGGTGCGCTACAAGGTGCCAAGGACCATTGAATTTGTTGACGAACCGTTGCGCGATGATGCCGGCAAGGTGCGCCGCCGCGCCCTGCGCGACGAGCGCATCGGATAAGGATTGAGAAAGCCATGCGGATTTGCATCTACGGTGCCGGGGCGATTGGTGGCTATATGGGGGCTTGCCTGGCGCGGGCGGGCTACGAAATTTCCTTGGTCGCCCGCGGGCCTCACATGGCGGCGATCCAGGCCAATGGCCTGACCCTTCGAATGGCTGGGGAAAGTTTTACCCAGACCATTCGCTGCACCGATGATCCCGGCGAACTGGGACCGCAGGACTACGTTATCGTGACCCTGAAGGCCCATTCGGTGCCGGCGGTGGTGGATCAATTGCCCAGCTTGTTTGATCAGGACACTGCCGTGGTGATGGCGGTGAACGGCGTGCCCTGGTGGTATTTTTACGGCCTGGACGGCCCGCACCTTGACCAACGAATGGAAAGTGTTGATCCCGGCGGCCGGCAATGGACCGTGATCGAGCCGCGCCGGGCTATTGGCTGCGTTGTTTATCCCGCCTGTGAAGTGGCCGAACCGGGAGTGATCGAACACATTGACGGCGACCGCTTTAGCATTGGCGAGCCGAGCGGCGAAAAGAGCGAGCGCCTGACCGCCCTGGCGGAGGCCTTGCGCAAGGCCGGCCTGAAGGCGCCGATCCGGCCACGTATCCGCGATGAAATCTGGGTCAAGCTATGGGGTAATCTGTGCTTCAATCCAATCTCGGCCCTGACCGGCGCGACCTTGGAACAGATTTGCGCTGATCCGGGCACCCACGCCCTGGCCCGTGCCATGATGGTGGAGGCGCAGGCCATTGGCGAATGCCTGGGCGTGCGCTTTCCCGTGGATGTGGACCGCCGTATCGCGGGCGCGGCGGCGGTGGGGGCGCACAAGACATCAATGCTGCAGGATCTGGAGCGGGGCCGGGCCATGGAAATTGACGCCTTGGTCGGTGCCGTCGCGGAATTGGGGCGTCTGACGGAGGTGCCGACGCCGAATATCGACACGGTGCTGGCGCTGGTGCAACAAAGGGGCCGAATTGCCGGTTGTTATCAATAACTTGTCAATGATCTGTTGTTAGGTTAATGGCCGGGTGAAACTAACCGCTATCGGAAGAGGGCGCGTTCCATGGCGAATATTGCGAAGGCCCTGGCCATGCTGGCCGGTGGGAATTCGGTTGGCGATGATTTCTTCGAGACCGTGACGGCGGCAATGGTGGAGGGCCTGGATTGTCGTTGGGCCGGCGTGTCCTATCTTTCGGACGATGGCAAGTCGGTCAAGAATATGGCCTTGGCGGGCGATGACAGCCCATTTGGTCTGGGGCGCATTTCGTTGGAAGGGACGCCGGCGCAATCTCTTTATGCGGATCTCTCGTCAGGGCCGCTGTATCTTGGCGAAGACATGACCACACTGTTTCCGGCATTTCAAGAACGGCTTGTCATTGCCGTTCATGGTTATGGCGCAAGCCTATTCCAGAATGCTAACGGCGAGCCGGCCGGGCATCTTTTTTTCTTGGATGACCGGGCAGTGGAAAGAGGGGCGGAAGCCTGGGAGTTTCTTGATTTGCTGACCGGGCGGGTTGCCGCGGAATTTTCGCGACGCGGTGGTTTCGGCAACGCCGATTGGCTGGATGCCCTGGTCGATGGCACCAATACCGGCTTGGTGGTGACTGATGTGGAAGGGCGGATACTGCAGGCCAACACGACTTACGCCAACTGGTCCGGTCTGCGATCCGGCTCGGAGATCGTTGGCAGTACCGTCAAGGACTGGATCGCGCCCGAGGCATGGCCCATGAACCAGCGGGCCATCGCCAAATTGCTGCGTGATGGCATCGTTGATGAATACGAGTCGCTGTTGATTGACCGCAATGGCAAGCGACGAGAAATCGCGGTTGTCGCGAACATCGAAAGGACGCCGGCTGGGGTTCGTTTCGTGGCGCTGATGCGCGATATCGAGAAACGTAAAATGGCCGAAAAGGCGCGGCTCAAGAGCGAGGCGCGCTTTCGCAACCTGATCGAGGGATCATTGGAAGCGGTGTTGATCGCCGATACTCAAATGCGGTCCTTGTTCGTCAATCCCGCGGCTGCAGTTATGTTTGGCTATGATGGCCCGGATGAAATGGTCGCCCTGGACAGCAACAGATCATTGGCCGCCCCCCATGAAATGGCCGGGTTGCTGGAGTGGCGCCAGCAGATCCTGGCTGGCGAAGAAGCGGATATCGAGCGGGAAGTCGAAGGCCGGCGCAAGGACGGCAGTCCGATCTGGCTTCGCGTCATGGCCAGATTGGTTGATTGGGATGGACAGCCAGGGGTGCAGAGTACCATGCTCGATATTACCGAGCGCCACCGCGCGGCCGAGGCGCAGGCGGAGATGGATGCACGCTTCCAAGCCATCCTCGACAATGTACCCGTCTCCATGGCTCTAAAGGACGAGCAGGGCCGATATCTGTTGATCAATAAATGGATGGAACAACAGACGGGATGGTCGCAGGAAGCGTTGCGAGGCAATGCAATCCATGAGGCTATCGAATCGACACTGGCCGTTGATGTTGCTGAGGTTGATCGTGAGGTTTTGCGAACTGGCAAACCTGATACGAGGGAGATAGTTTCGGCACTCTCTCCCACGCCAAAAATAATCCGTTCAACACGGTTTCCAATTTTTGGCAAAGATGGCCAGGCAACGGGGACCGGGGTCTTTTCGTTAGATATCACCGAACAGCGGCAGGCCGAGACGGCGTTGCGGGAAAGCGAAGCGCGTTTGAATGCTATCATCGAAAATGCGCCGTTTTCGGTCATTCTAAAGGATGGCGAAGGCCGTTATGTGACCATAAACCGGCAGGCCGAGGACTGGATTGATATAACGATGGAGAAGGCGGTGGGAAATCTACCCTCCGCCATCTATCCCCGGGAGGTCGGTGACCGGGAGCGGAGCCGGGACCTCCAAGTGCTGAACGAAGGCCGGATCATCCGTTATGAGGCCGCGGGGAAGGGAAAATATTCCGGACATACTTTTCTGGCCACGAAATTCCCGATCTTGACTGTGTCCGGAAAGCCGACCGGTGTGGGAAGTATTGTCTCGGATATTACCGACCGCAAGAACAACGAAGAGGTGTTGTTGCGGCAGATGGAACGGGCCGAGGAATCCAGCGACGCAAAAACCCGGTTCCTCGCCGTGGCCAGCCATGATTTGCGCCAGCCGCTGCATTCCATGGAGCTGATGTTGGAAATTCTGGCTCGCCAAATCACTGATCCCGGACAGCAGGAACTGGTCTCGGACATCGCGCAGGCGGCTTCTATCGCGGCTGGGTTGTTGAACCCTCTGCTTGATTACTCGCGCCTCGAAGCAGGCATGGAGGTGCCGGAAATTGGCGACTTTGCCGTTGCTACCCTGTTGCGGGACATGGAAGTGGGGTTCCGCTCTCAGGCTGAGGTGGCTGGTCTTGAACTTCGCATCATGCCATGCGACGCGGTGATCCGAAGTGATCCGGTTCTGCTTGCACGTATCGTCAGCAATTTTCTTTCCAACGCCATTCGCTACAGCGAAGAGGGACGCCTGCTATTGGGCTGCCGGCCTCAGGGCAATGTGCTGCGGATCGAAGTGTGGGATACGGGCCCCGGTATAGAGGGCGAGCATTTGAGCGCCATTTTCGAGGAATTTCATCAGATTGAATCTACCCGTCGCGACCGTGACAAGGGGCTGGGACTTGGTCTTGCTATCGTGAAGGCGCAGGCAACATTGCTGCAACACGAAATACGGGTGAGGTCACGGCCGGGCCAGGGATCAACCTTTGCAATCGAGGTGCCGTTGGTCAGGCGTTCCAGCGCTCTGGAAAGCGTGGCGCCGACGATGGCCGGTGAACCTGCCGAACTGGAGTCCCTGAGCGGTTTGCGGATGATGATCCTAGAGGATAACGCGGCAATTCTTCGAGCGACCAAGGCGTTGTTGGAGCGTTGGGGCTGCTACGTGGCAGCGGCAACCAGCCGTGACGAGGCTATGCAGGTGATTACAACTGAAACAGCAATGTTCGATTTACTGATCGCTGATTATCATCTGGACAAGGATAACAATGGCGTGGATACGGTCGTTCAGATGCAGGACCAGCTTGATTATGATGTGCCGGCGATCATTGTGACCGCGGATATCTCAAATGACAGTTTGCAGCATGCAACGAATAACGGCTTTCCGTTGTTGCAAAAACCATTTCGTCCCGCTGCGTTGCGCGCTGCCATAGCCGACATAATATTCGACCAGACGGAGACGTTGTAGAGCGTGTTTCCGCAAAACATACTCAGACTCTTAAGAATCGAGCAATTGAACCAATCACTTAAGTCGCGGCAAACAAGTCTTGGACGACTCTAACTAATTGAAAATTGCTCTAGTACGGCGGAGCAGAGCGTTCGGCGGAATAATTCGCCTTGATTGAAAACAGCTTTTATTCGAAGTCGCTGCCCACTTTTCTTTCGGTGTCCAGCAGCGCCGCACTTGCGATGACTGCTTCCGTTCGGTTGCTGACGCCGAGGCTCTTGAAAATGCGGGTCATATGAACCTTCACGGTACCGGGTGAGAGGCCCAGTTCCATCGCGATAGCTTTGTTCGATTTGCCTTCCGCCAAAAGCGCCAGGACCTCTTTTTGTCTTGGCGTCAGAATGCTGGATTGGTCGCCGCGGCTGGGCCGTGCGGAGGCCGTCGGTGCGTCCAGCAGTGTCGGCGGCAGATAAACGCCACCCGCCAGGATTAGGCGCAAGGCGCTAATCATGACATCCGCCGATGCTGCTTTCGGTATATAACCCGATGCGCCCAATTGAATGGCGCTGCGCACGTCGCTGGCACGGTCCTTGACTGACATCACCACCACCGTGGTGCCGTGAAATGCGTCGCATAGCGCTTTCAGGTCAATGGGGCCGCCAAGACCGTCGAACATCAAATCGGTCAATACCAGATCAAATCTTTCTTGGCCGTGCTGCATTTCTTCGGCCAAGCCAAGGGCTTGTTCCAGGTTATTGGCCTCAACAATTTCCACGCTTTCATCCAATTGATGCAAAACATGTCGCAGCCCGGCGCGAAAGATCGCGTGATCGTCGACCGAGAGTACCCGCAAATTGCTCATATCAAGCTTTGGAAACCAAGCATGCTTCCCCTCCAACCGTGCAGAACTTTGCGTTCGCGAATTGTCCACTGGCGAATTTCCACGCTCATTATCACCTTATTCTATTATCGGTCACCCTAGCCTATCTGCTAGCCGTTATGCCACCCTATCCCGATATCCTTATAAGGGCGCTAGATCTCGTTAACGGTTCGGATTTTGATTCATATGCAATTAGAGCAGATTTTCGATCATCTCAACAAAAATTTGTAAACCAAAAAAGACGAGTCAGTTGTATTGTATGAATATATTCAGGGTATGATGTTATTACTAAATAAATATGATCAATTCATCATATAATTTTTTATTTATTCATGTGAAATTTTATGAATATTTATCTTAAAAAAGAAATATTGTGCCGATGAATTATAGTTATTCGGATAATGCCGGGTCTTGGTAAATACTCATAAAATTAGTAATAATTCGTACCAAATAATCGAAATCCGACAAAATCATAAACCCATGCCTTATGCTACTGGCGGTCGAGTAATTTCTCAGCCAACGCTCTCGCCGTGACGATTCGGACAGACCCAAGTTGGCGGCCGATCTCATCACGCCGCCGCCGCGCCCAGGCTTTACCTGACCTGGCGGCTAGCTCAAGCCAGGCATAGGCCTTAACCAGATCCCGTGGTACGCCCCGGCCCCTGGCATATAAATCACCTAGATTAAGCTGCGCCATCGCGGCGCCCTGACGGGCCGCCTGGCGATACCATGCCGCCGCTTTGGCTGGATCCGCGGCGACGCCCAGACCCTGGCTCAACAATCCCGCCAGGGCAATCTGCGCTTCAGGGTCGCCGGCCTGGGCCAAGGCTTGCCAATGGCTGTGGGACAGGGCGTAGTCGCCGGCGTCGAACGCTGCCAGTCCGGCGGTGAAATCGGCCCGCGGCTCCGTCCGCGCCTGGACATACGCCAAGCACAACAGACTAGTGATAAGAAACATCTTCAGCATGCCTGTTCCATATAGACCCCTCCGGCGAGAATCGCGCGCAACTTGTTGTGAAGGCTCTGTGCTATGCTGCCCCGAGAACACCGTAAGAACGCAGTCCGAACGGGGAGTTTGCCGTCATGAATGCCGAACTGTTTACCGAAGAATTCAAGATCACGCCCTATTGGTGGGAGGCCGCCGCACCGCGAAAAATTAATGACCCGTTGCCGGAGGCGGCGGACGTGGTGATCGTGGGCGGCGGTTATGCCGGTCTGTCCACGGCGCTGGAGCTGGCCCGCAACGGCACCAAGGCGGTGGTCTTGGAGGCGGAGGAGTTCGGCCATGGCGCGTCTTCCCGCAACGGCGGCGGGGTCAGCGGCTCCAACGTGGGCAAGGGGCCGACGGCGGGAGCGATATCGCCGGTGGAACGCGCCTTGGGCAAGGAGCGCATGCACGAATTGCTGATGGGCGGGGCCGAGGCCATGGCCAACCTCGAAGCCATGATCGAGCGCGAGAAGCTGGAATGCCACTATGTCCGCTGCGGCCGCTTCGTTGGCGCCTATACGCCGGCCCATTACGAATCCATGGCGATCAAGGTGGCGCATCTGAATTCTTCGGGCGATTTCGGCGCCGCCCTGTTGCCGCGCGGCGAACAACGGCGCGAGATCGCCACGGATTTCTATTTCGGCGGCATGACGGTCGAAGGTTCGGGCAGCGTCCATCCGGCCATGCTGCAAATGGCCCTGCTGGACCGCTGTATCGAACAGGGCGTCATATTATGCGCCAATACCACCATGCAGGCGATCTCTCCCGATGGCGCCGGTGGTGAGGGGGGCCACCTCGTGGCGACCTCCGCCGGCATCATCAAGGCGCGGGAAGTCGTGGTCGGCACCAACGGCTATACAGGCAAGGCTACGGGCTGGTTGCGCCGTCGTCTGATCCCGGCCGCCTCATATATGATCGCCACCGAGGAACGGGACGCGGACGAGATCCAGGCCCTGGTCCCAAACAACCGCACTTTGGCCGACTCTAAACGCGTCTTGAACTATTACCGCCTGGCACCGGGCGGCCGGCGCGTGCTGTTCGGCGGCCGGGCGCGCCTGGCCCTGGGCGATCCCCGCGAATGCGCACCTATTTTGCATCGCCAGATGTTGGATGTTTGGCCGCAATTGGAAGGTATCAAGATCAGCCATTGCTGGACCGGGGGCATCGCCTTCACCTTTGATTTTCTGCCGCACATGGGGCAGCACAAAGGGGTGCATTACATGGCGGGCTGCAATGGCGCCGGTGTCGCCATGATGACCTATCTAGGTACCCAGACGGCGTTGAAAATTCTGGACAAGGCGAACCGGCCCTGTGCGTTTGACGAGCTGCCATTCAATAGCCGGCCCGGCTATACCGGGCATGCGTGGTTCCTGCCCATCGTCTCGGGCTATTACGCCCTGCGTGACCGCATGGACCGGGCGCGGGCGGCATAGCGAAGCTTACTCGGCGGCTTCCTTGGCTGGCTGCCCGGAGGTGTCTAGCGCCGGCCAATAGTCCAGACGGCCATGGGCGTAGGGCGCGAAATCCGCCGCGGGGATGCTGCCGATGGCGCGGGCCCGGGCCGTCAGGTCGCCCTCGATATAGCCCGCCGCGACGATCTCCTGAATGGGTATTTCGTTGAGCGGGTCATGCACCGTGCCGGCCAGGATCAAAGTGCCCTGGGCCGCGCGGTTGAGCCGCAGATCATTGTCGAATTCCGCGATGGTTAAAACCGCGTCCGCCTCCAGCCCGTGGCCGTCCACGGACGGCTGGGCCTTGATATTGAAGGTCGCGGCCTGGCTCCGCGCGGGTCCGCTGTCCTCGCCCAGGCTAAGGGACAGATCAATCAATCTGACCCCACCGCGATCCACGGTGCCGTGTAGCTGGTTGCCGATCATTTTCAGTTCGATCGCCGCCTGTTTTTTGGGTTCGCCAAACAGATCCCGGCCAAAGATGATCGCGTGATCCGTGCTCATGAACATGGTCAGCACATAGGCCGCTTCGATCTCACCATACCGGGCCGGCATGGATATCGTGGCGCCCGCAAAGTCGCCAACGCAGTTGGAACCGAATTCGCCAATCGTCACCGTGACCATGGGTTGCGCGCCTGGGGTCAGCCCCGGCGGCAGCACCTGTTCGATAAAATCTTCCGTGGTCAGAAAACTCAGATGCGCCCGCCGCGCGCCGGTGAAGCGCGGCGTCCGTAGTACCTGTTCGATGGCGGCGATTTCCTCGGCGGTTTTGACGAATGCCATGATGACCTCTCCCTGTTTCAGGCCATGGTCGAGCCCCAGGGCG
The DNA here is from genome assembly GCA_018701215.1 of Rhodospirillaceae bacterium. Taxonomy (GTDB): domain Bacteria; phylum Pseudomonadota; class Alphaproteobacteria. The sequence goes on along the minus strand of JABIWH010000033.1, from coordinate 79,608 downwards.
CCGACGTCAAGAGGTTAGCTTTGCCGTTCAGCCGTCCCAGCGGGCCTTGCGCAGTTCTTCCAGCTCGATGGTGGTTTCGCTTAGGCGGCGGGAGAGGTGGACGACCACGGTTTTCATCACCAGATCCGAAGCGCCCAGGCGGTTGAGGAATTCCTTGCGTGGAATTTCCAGAACCTCGCTACGCTCGGTGGTTATGGCGGCCGCGTTGTGACTGCGCTCTTCCAACAGTGCCAATTCACCAAAGACATCGCCGACTTTGATCGTGGTCAGCAGTCTGGGTGTGTCGCCAAGCGTGCCGATGCGGATATCCACCGCGCCGCTGCTTAGAATATAGGCGGTGTCCGCCACGTCATTCTCGTCAAAGATTTTCTGATTGGCTTCGAAGACCTTTTTAGGGAATGGATGTTTTTCGGACTGTTCAGGGCCAGATGCGCGCTGCTCATCTTCATTCGAGGAAGCCCGCAGCAATTCGTCCGCGATCTTTTCGGCCGTGCTTTTCTCGCTGCCCATCATTCAAAGCCTTTCATGCCCGGCGCAGGATCAAAATTGAGCACCGGCAGGCTAGACCGTTAACATTAAATGATGAAATCGTGGTTAACGTACGTTTAGGAAGCCAACCGCCTCATAGACTTCGCGCAGGATCGGGCGGGCCAGGGCCTCGGCCCGTTCCGCGCCGTCTTTCAGAACCCCATCCACATGCGCGGGATCGGCCATCAGGCGCTGCATCTCGGAGCCGACCGGCCCCAGTTTCTCCACCGCCAATTCCGTCAACGCCTTCTTGAAGTCAGAGAATTGCCGGCCACCATGCTCAGCCAGTACCACCTCGGTCTCCATATCCGCCAGGGCGGCATAGATGGTGATCAGGTTGGCGGCCTCGGGCCGGCCTTCAAAGCCTTCGACGCTTTCGGGCAGGGGTTGGGGATCAGTCTTGGCCTTGCGGATCTTTTGCGCGATCTCGTCCGGGCCATCGGTCATGGTAATGCGGGAATAGTCCGAGGGATCGGATTTGGACATTTTTTTGGAACCATCCCGCAGGCTCATCACGCGGGTGGCCTCGCCAAAGATCAGCGGCTCGACAATGGGAAAAATCTCCTTGCCGAAATCGTTGTTGAATTTCTGTGCCACGTCCCGGGTCAGTTCCAGATGCTGTTTCTGATCCTCGCCCACGGGCACGTGCGTGGCCTTGTAGACCATGATATCGGCGGCCATGAGCACGGGATAGACGTACAGCCCGGCGGAGGCGTTCTCGCGGTGCTTGCCGGCCTTTTCCTTGAATTGCGTCATGCGGTTCAGCCAGCCCAGGCGTGCGATGCAGTTGAAGATCCAGGCCAGTTCGGCATGCGCGGGCACCTGGCTTTGATTAAAGATGATATGGCGCGATGGGTCGATGCCGGCGGCCAGGAAGGTGGCGGTCACTTCCCGCGTGTTGGCCTGCAATTCGGCCGGGTCCTGCCAGACCGTGATGGCGTGCATGTCGACGACGCAGTAGATGCATTCATAGTCGTCCTGCAGGCGCGCGAAATTGCGGATGGCGCCCAGGTAGTTGCCCAAATGCAGGTTGCCCGTGGGCTGCACCCCGGAAAAAATTCGCTTCATGGTTTTTTGGCCCTAAAAAATGGATGGCAGGTTATTGCCCAGCTAGAGGTGGGGGTCAACCTATCGCTTTGTCACAGGCCGTGACTGTCCTTGCCACCATCGCCGCCTTGGCCAAACAGATCGCGGACCGGTTGCCAGTACATGCCCCGGACGCTGTGATAACGGGCCTCGGTGCCGTCACCCAGACCCATGGCGAAATGTTCGTGTTCCTTTGGCACATACAGGGTGCCGAACAGGCGGTCCCAAAAGGCCAGGGCAAAGCCGATGTTCTGGCCCCAGTGGCGTTGTTCGACGCTGTGATGGATTTGATGTTGGGCGGGCGAGATGAAGATTTGGTTCAACACCGGACCATAGCTGAGCCAGACATGGCTGTGGCGCAGGTTGCCGATCAGGTTGTAAACGAAAATCAACGCATGCAGGCCGAAAAACAGATAGAACCCCGCCGCTCCCCCCGACCAGTAATTGAAACCGCCATTGACCAGACCGGTGGCGAACGCGGGGAAAGAAGACATCAGGATCAGATCCACCGGATGCACCCGATAGGCGGTGAACGGCGTTAGGACTTCAGCCGAATGATGCACCTTGTGGAAATGCCAAAAAATGGTGAAGCGGTGCTGCACGTAATGCGCCATATAGCGGCCGAAATCGTAAGCCAGAAAAAACAGCACCGTGTAGAGCAAGGTTGTGCCTGTGCCTGTGCCCGTGCCTGTGCCCGTGCCCGTGCCCGTGCCCTCAACCGGACTGGCGCCAAGCAGCGCGGATAGGCCGCTTTCCGCCAGTCCGCCGACCCAGACGCCCGATATGATCACTGGTGCGAAGATAGCGGGAAACAGGACACCGTTGATGTAATAGAATTTGTAATCGGCCTTGGCGGAAACGTGACCCCAGATCCGTCGATTGAAGTAGCGCTTGAAGAAATTGCCGTCACCGTCCGCCCGATGCGAGAGAAAGACCACAATGGCCAGAACCAGGGCCACCGCCAGAAAGGGCCAGTACAGAAATGAATCGTATTGCTTGAAGGCGAACAGCGGTTTGATCAGCGCCGTTACAACGTCAAACACCAGCCGCGGAAAACCCTCCAGCTGATCCGGTTCAGGCATTGCTCTCGCCGACGGCGTCACTGGCCAGAAGGGCGGCGATTTCGTCCGCGCCATAGCCGGCGTCGGCCAGAATCGCGCTGGTATGCTGGCCGACATGGGCGCATTCGGTCAACGCATCGGCGCCGTCGATCTTGGGCATGCCCGGAATGTTGACAATGGGTATCCGGCCCATGTCCTGATGCTCGACCCAGGCGACGCCATCGACGGCTGCGACATGCTCATCCTTGAGATAGTCGCCATAGTCGGAAATGGCCGAATTCATGACTTCCGCCTCGGTCAGCAGTTCGCCCCATTCGGCGGTGGTTTTTTTGAGGAACTCGGCCCGGATCATAGGCATCAATTCGGCTTCGCGCGCGACCCGCTTGTCCCTGGTATTAAAGCGCGGGTCGTCGATCAATTCCTCCAGGCCCAAAACCTCGCACAGCGAAACATAGTGGCGGTCGCGCATGGCGGTGATGTTGATATGACTATCGGCGGTCTTCATGGTGCCGACGGGAACGTAGAGAACCTGGGGGGCGCCGTCCTCGATGAAGTATTCCAGCACCTTGGCGCTCTGGAAGGCGGCGGCGGACTGCATCAGGGAACAGTCGATATATGCGCCCTCACCAAAACGCATGCGTCCGATCAGGGCCGAGGAAATGGCCTGATAGGCATACAGGCCGGTCATCACGTCGACGGCGATCATGCCGATCCGTTGCGGCGTGCCCTCTGCGTCGCGATTGATGGACATCCAGCCGGAAAAGGCCTGGATTACCGAATCCGTGACCGGTTGATCACTATAGGGGCCCTCCTGACCGAAGCCGGTGACGGAGAGATAGATCACGTCGTCCCGCTTCGCCTTGATATCCTCGTAGCCAAGGCCAAAGCGCGCCATCACGCCGGGGCGGAAGCTTTCCACCACGATATCAGCCTCGGCCGCCAGTTTCTGGGCCACCGCACGGCCGTCTTCCGATTTCAGATCCAGTGCGATGGAGCGTTTGCCGCGATTAAAGGTCACCGCGTGGGCGCATAGATCGCCGTACATCTTGCCCAGCGAGCGGCCCCAATCGCCATCCAAGGGCTCCACCTTAATTACGTCGGCGCCGTGCTGGGCCAACAGCATGGTGGCATGGGGCCCGGCAACGCCCTGGGTCGCATCGAATACCTTGATGCCGGAAAGCGGCTTGCGGTTGGTCATTTCATCATCCGTCGGAATATTTCAGGGTTTCACCATGCATAGCGATCTAGCGCCGTCCTGCCAATAGGGCCTTGATCTCGTGCCATCGTACCGCACGTAAAAGCACGGCGCTCACGGCATAGCTGAGCATGCCGGCTGCCACCAGTACCGCCAGGGCCAGGATGCGTTGTATTTCGCCGTCCCCAAGGAACTGCGCCGCCAAAAGATCTTTCAGCCACCACAGGATCAGCGTCATGATCAGGGCCGCGCCCAGGGCCCTGCCAAGGCGTTGTATCAAGCGGTGGTCGGGTACCAGATCGCCCCGGTGGTACAGGATCCAGGACAGCAGCCCGACGTTCAACCAGGCTGCGATGGCGGTGGCCAGCGCCAGGCCGGCGTGGGCCAGGAATTGCATCAGGATTAGATTCAGGATCACGTTGACCACCATTGCACCGATGCCGACCAGAACCGGCGTGCGGGTATCTCGGCGCGCGAAAAAGGCCGGTCCCAAGACCTTGACCAGAACATAGGCCGGCAGCCCCACCGCGTAGGCGGTCAGGGCAAAGGCCGTGGCACGGACGGCCGCGGCATCGAACTGGCCGCGCTGGAATAGGGTCAGGATCAACTCGTCCGCCGTCAGTAAAAACGCGAACATCGCCGGCAGGGCCAGAAACAGCGTTAATTCAATAGCCCGGTTCAATGCCTGAAGCGCAGCGGATTGGTCCTTTTGCGCCACCAGACGGGACAGCAGGGGCAAAATGGCGGTGCCCACCGCGACGCCGACCACGCCGATGGGTAATTGGTTCAAACGGTCGGCGTAAAACAGGAACGAGACCGAGCCCTTGGGCAGCAAGGACGCCAGGATGATGTCGATCACTAGATTAACTTGCACCACACCGGCGCCAAGCGCGGCTGGCAACATCAGGCGCAACAACTCGCGTATCTTGGGCGTCAGGCGGGGGCGCGGCAGGCGCAGGCCCATGCCGGCCCGCTGGCAGGCAATGGATAGCCAGACCAGCTGTACCACCCCGGCCACGGCGACGCCCCAGGCCAGGGCATGTCCCGGACTGGGCAGGTGGGGCGAGAGCAGGGTGATCGCCGCGATCAGGCAGATGTTTAACAGCACCGGTGTGGCTGCCACGGCGGCGAAACGCTGCAGGGAATTCAGCACACCGCCCATGAGCGAGACAAGCGAGATAAACAGCAAGTAGGGAAAGGTGATGCGGGTAAAGGCAACCGCCAGATCGAAACGTTCCGGATCGTCGACAAAGCCAGGTGCCAACGCTTGCATCAACCAGGGCATGGTAAGCTGTGCCAGGGTGACAAAGATGAACAAGGTCAGCAACAGGAAGCTAAGCGCTTGCTCGGCGAAGGCGCGGGCCTGCGCGGGCCCATTGTTGGCCAACAGATCTGAAAACAGCGGCACGAAACCGGCGTTGAAAGCGCCTTCGGCGAACAGGCGGCGGAAGAAATTCGGCAACTTGAAAGCGACGAAGAAAGCATCCGCCACGGGCCCCGCACCCAGGGTGCCGGCTATCAGGATATCACGCACAAAACCCAGTATGCGGCTCAACATGGTGTAGCCACCGACCGTGGCAAAGGCGCGAAACAAATTCATCCCGATTGCATAGCTGAATTATGAGGCTGGAAAAAGGCACTTTGTTGCGCTCCAGCAATGGCAATCGCGGGGCTCAGGCGCCATTGTGGCGCCATGGCGCCATGGCGCCACGATCGACGGAACTGTCGCGTAAAGGAATATCGCTTTTAGGCATATACTACAGGTTGTGGTTAAGTGTGATTATCATTAAAAAAAATATAAAATCATTGAATAAAAACAATGTATTACGATATAAATATTCTCTGGTAAAATCAAACAATTGTTCGAAAAAAAGAATGTAACGAATATGTAATAATCGATTATCGAGCAAATTTAACATATTTGTAAGCTCTTGGCCCCACCATGGCGCACGATTATCGCCAATGTCCGGTGTCGGCACCGGATGACACGAAAATATAGAGTCGGATAGACCGACCAGCGGACCGTCAATGTCGAGCACAAATAACGGCGGTCGAAGATGGAGGGATTCACGATGTCGGGATTTAGTATTGCAAACTTGAAAATCGGTCCAAAACTGATCGCGGCTTTTCTGGTAATCGGCATTGTACCGTTCGCCGTTATCGGCTTGGTCGCGCTTGAGCGCGCCAGCGATGCCTTGTCCAACCAGGCCTTCAATCAGTTGGAAGGCGTGCGCGGTATCAAGAAGGCGCAGGTCGAGACCTTCTTTGCCGCGCGCAAAGGCGACATGGGCGTGTTGATGGAAACCGTCGATACTCTGCGCACCGAAGCGATCTCGAAGTTGACGGCAATCCGCGAGATCAAGAAATCCGCCGTCAGCCGCTATTTCGCAGGTATCCGGGACCAGGTCTTAACCTTGTCGGAAGATCGGATGATCGTCGATGCCATGGTCGGCTTTGATGCCGCTTTTGCAAGCTTCGCTGCCGAAACAAATGTGACGCCGGCGCGAGTGTCGGAAATGCGCACGGCGCTGTCGACTTACTATACCGGCGAGTTCGCCACTGAATACAAGGCTCAGAACAAGACGGCTACGTTCGATGCCGGCAGCGTGGTTGCCAAGTTGAGCGATAACGCGGTGGTGTTCCAGTACAACTTCATCCGCGCCAACAAGAATCCCCTGGGCGAAAAGCACCTGCTTGATAGCCTGGGCAATGGTTCCGGCTATGACAGGCTGCACAGCAAGGTTCACCCGATTATTCGCAACTATCTGGAAAAGTTCGGCTATTACGATATTTTCCTGGTCGATGCGGAGCACGGCAATGTGCAATATTCCGTCTTTAAGGAATTGGATTACGGAACTTCGTTGAAAAACGGTCCTTGGGCGGATTCAAATCTGGCCCGCGCTTACAAAGCGGCGATGACGCAAGATGGCGCCCATTCCGTCGCCCTGATGGATTATGATTTGTACACGCCATCCTATGATGCGCCGGCGGGCTTCATCGCTTCTCCCATCTATGACGGCGGCAAAAAAGTCGGCATCCTCATCTTCCAGATGCCTCTGGATCGCATAACGGAAATCATGAGCGAGACGGCGGGCTTGGGAAAAACTGGTGAAACCATCCTGGTCGGTTCCGATTATCTGATGCGTTCCGATAGCCGCCTGGACACCAAGAACCGCTCCGTGGTGTCTTCCTTCCGTCATCCGAAAAACGGCAAAGTCTTCACCGACGACACCCAGGCAGTGTTTAAACGCGGCGAAACCGGCGTTGGTTACATTATCGACTATCGTAAGAAGCCGACCATCATCGCCTATACCCCGATCGATATCGGCGGCGTGACCTGGGCCCTGAACGCCAAGATGGACATCGAGGAAATGGTCGTTCCCGTGGACGCGGCGGGCAAGGATTTCTATGCCAAGTATGTGGAGCTGTACGGTTACTACGACCTGTTTCTGATCGATCCGACGGGCTATGTCTTCTACTCAGCAGCCAAGGAATCCGATTACCAGACCAACATGGTTGACGGTAAATTCGCCTCTTCCGGCTTGGGCAAGCTGGTCCAGAGCACATTGAAGAGCGGTCAATATGGTCTGGCTGATTTCGCCCCCTATGCCCCCTCCAACAATGAGCCGGCCGCCTTTATCGCCCAGCCCGTGATCAAGAACGGCCAGACTGAAGTTGTTGTTGCCCTGCAACTGTCCCTGGGCGCCATCAATGCCATCATGCAGCAGCGCGACGGTATGGGCGAGACCGGCGAGAGCTATTTGGTTGGTCAAGACAACTTGATGCGCTCGGACTCCTATCTGGATCCGAAAAATCACTCGGTAGTCGCCTCCTTTGCCGATCCGTCCAAGGGCAGCGTTACCTCGGCTGCGGCCATGGCGGCCCTAGCGGGCAAGACCGGCCGGGATATCGTGATCGACTACAACGGTAATCCGGTGCTATCGGCATACGCACCGCTGCAATTGGCGGGCGTGACCTGGGCCTTGCTGGCCGAAATCGACGAGGCCGAGGCTTTCGCCGTGATTGGTCATCTGAAATGGCTGATGGTCATCATCGGCTTGGTTGGTGCCGCCGCTATTGCGGCCGCAGGTTACTTCCTGGCGCGTTCGGTGTCGAAGCCGATTGTCGATATGACCGACTCCATGACTGTCTTGGCGGATGGCGACAAGACGGTCGAAATTCCGGCCCAGGACCGGGTTGACGAAGTTGGTGCCATGGCGGCGGCGGTTCAGGTCTTCAAGGACAACATGATCCGCAATGATGAACTGCTCGCTGAACAGGAAAAGGAACGGGCCGCGCGTGATGCCCGTGTGGAGAGACGGGACGCCATCACTAAGGACTTTGGTGGCGCCGTCGCCGATATCCTGAAGACGGTGGCTTCCGCCACGACGGAGATGGACGCCACCGCGCGTTCCATGGCCAGTACGGCGGAAGAGACCCTGCAACAATCCGCAACCGTTGCAGCGGCCTCGGAACAGGCCAGCACAAACGTGCAGACCGTCGCAGCGGCGTCGGAAGAGCTGTCCTCGTCGATTGACGAGATTACCCGGCAGGTCAATGAATCCGCGCGCATCACCAACGAAGCGGTTGTTCAGACCGAGAACACCAACCAGTCGGTGCTTAGCCTGAATGACGCGGCGCAAAAGATCGGCGACGTGGTTGATCTGATCAACGACATCGCCGCCCAAACCAACCTGTTGGCCCTGAACGCCACGATTGAGGCCGCGCGCGCAGGTGAGGCGGGCAAGGGCTTCGCCGTGGTGGCCAGTGAGGTCAAGAACCTGGCCAACCAGACCGCCAAGGCAACCGAGGAGATCGCTGCGCAGATCACCTCCATGCAGCAGGAAACCAACGGTGCCGTAACAGCCCTGCAGGGCATTTCCGAGACCATTGGCAAGATCAACGAGATCTCGACCACCGTATCCTCGGCCGTTGAGGAGCAATCGGCGGCGACCCAGGAAATTGGCCGCAACGTGGATCAGGCCGCTAGAGGCACCCAGGAGGTGACGGCAAACATCTCCTCCGTCTCCGAGGCGACTTCGGAAACCGGTACAGCCGCCACCCAGGTGCTGTCCGCCTCCGAGGAACTGGCCAAGCAGGCCGAGTCCCTGAAAGGCACGGTGGAAACCTTTCTGGCCGATGTCAGGGCCGCCTAACGGTCCCATGCACGATCGGAGTACTTACCTCCCACCATACCAAGACATAACAGCCGCCGGACCCAGAAATTGGGTTCGGCGGCTTCGTTTGTGTGTAGATCGTAAGTTGGAAATTAATCGTTTTCCAAAAGTAGAATTTTAACCGATATGTAATCCTCTGGTACTAAGCTGAAATGAGTGATTAGAAATATGTCAAAAGGCATAATTAACGAAGCTAATGGCATGTCTGATCGTTGTTTGTTAGTGCCGCGTCCAGGTCGCCAACGTTTGCCAAACCTGCCTTGACGCGAAGTGGAGGAAATTCGTTGACCCGATTTAAAAGTTTGAGCTTTGTCATTATTGGTTTTTTAGTGGCCGTCGGCGCCGTATTCGTTGTCAGCGCCGCGCTTATTCGCGGCAAGGTAGCCGATTCCCAGATTTACTGGTCCCATTATCAGGATATTTCCTCACCCAAGGACAGGGCCTTGAATTCCCTGGTCTCGAACCTTGGTTATGGCGGCATGATCCATCAATTCAAGAATTATGTCCTGCGTAAGGACGGCAAACGTCTGGGCCGCATCCGTGCCGCCGCCGGTGCCGCGCAGGGCGCGCTCAAGGCCTATCGGGCCGTCGGGATTAACGCCGAGGAACAGGCCGCGATCAAGGCCATCAGCGGCGTGATTGCTGACTATACCGCCAAGACGGACCTTGTCGCCGCGTTGGTGGCGGAAGGCAAGACATCGCGCCAGATCGACAAGACCGTGAAGGTCAGCGACAAGCCGGCTTTGGAAGGCATCAAGGTTTTGAAGGCGACACTGCTGGCACAACGCCATGCGGACCAGGGCGCCGAAACCAAGATCGAGCTGCTGGTCGCGCTACGTGAAGCGCTGGGCTATGGCGGCATGATCCATCAATTCAAGAATTATGTTCTGCGCCAGGACGCGCCTCGTGTGGCCAAGATCCGTGCCCGGGTCGCCGGCGCGCGCGAGATTGTGGCTAAATTCAATAGCCTTGGCGTCAATGAACGCGAAGCCGCGGCTCTGGCGGCGATTTCCAACGTCGTCAACGCCTATGACAAGAACACCGGTCTGGTCGAGGGGCTGGTCGCCAAGGGCTCAACCGTCGAAAAATTGGATAAGTCCGTAAAGATCAGCGATGGTCCGGCGATCAAGGGCTTCGATATTCTGGTTGGCGAAATCGCCGCCCAGACCAAGGCAGAGCAACGACAGCTTACGGGTAATCTGGAATCCGCGACGCTGTTATCCCTTATTATCATGGCGGTCGCCGTGGTTTCGTCGTTGGGATTGACCACGCTGACCGGTTGGGTGTTGTTGATCCGCATCGTGCGCCCAACCTTGGCCATGACGGAACAAATGAACGCTGTTGCCGAAGGTGATCTTGGTGTCGAGATTTCCGGACTGGGCCGCGATGACGAGATCGGCGATATGGCCACGGCGGTGGAGGTCTTCAAGCAAAATGCCGTTGAGCGTGAACGGTTGGAGGCCGAACGGGCCGAGGGCCAGGTCGCGCGCGAGGCGCGGGCGAAGAAAATCGATGCCATCACCAAGGATTTCGACAATTCCGTGGCCGGCATCCTGAAGACCGTTACCTCGGCCACTACCGAGATGGATGCCACCGCGAACGCAATGACCTCCACGGCGGCGCAATCCGTGCAACGCGCCACCGCTGTTGCCGCGGCCTCGGAACAGGCCAGCACGAATGTGCAGACCGTTGCCACCGCATCGGAGGAGCTGTCCGCGTCGATTGGCGAGATTACCCGTCAGGTCAGCGAGTCGGCCCGCATTACGGACGAAGCTGTCAGCCAGACCGAGAAGACCAATCAATCGGTGTTGGGCCTGAATGATGCGGCGCAAAAAATTGGCGATGTGGTTGATCTGATCAACGATATCGCCTCCCAGACGAACCTGTTGGCCCTGAACGCAACGATTGAGGCGGCCCGTGCCGGTGATGCCGGCAAAGGCTTTGCCGTTGTGGCCTCCGAGGTTAAGAACCTGGCCAACCAGACGGCTAAGGCGACCGAGGATATCGCCGCGCAGATCACCACCATGCAGGAAGAAACCAACGGTGCGGTCAGCGCCCTGCAGGGGGTCGGCGAGACCATCGGCAAGATCAATGACATCTCGGCCTCCGTATCCGCTGCCGTGGAAGAGCAGGCCGCGGCGACCCAGGAAATCGGCCGCAATGTTGATCAGGCCGCCAAGGGTACCCAGGAAGTGACGGAGAATATTTCCTCCGTCAACGAGGCGACATCCGAGACCGGCGCCGCCGCCGCCCAGGTATTATCCGCCTCCGAGGAACTGGCCAGGCAGGCCGACGCCTTGAAGAGTACCGTAGAGACGTTCCTGACCGATGTTAGGGCCGCCTGAGGGCCTCCCCACAAGGGGGGATTTGTTCCCAAAATATCAAGACAAACCAGCCGCCGAACCCGGAAACCGGGTCCGGTGGTTGCTGTTTGTTGCGGTGTTATGCGGACGCGGCGCTGTCCTGGCCGCCCGCCATGGCCGCTACATCATCTACTTCCGTCAGGGCGGATAGCAGACGTTCGCGGATGGTTGTCAGCCGCCGCTCGGAAGTGATCTTCAGGCCGAACAGGTCCTTGACGTAAAATACATCAACCGCCCGCTCGCCATAAGTCGCGATCCGAGCGTTGGCGATGGTCAGGGACAAACCGTAGAAGGCCTTGGTCAGATCATGCAACAGGGCGGGGCGGTCGCGTCCATTGACCTCGATCACCGTATGGGCGCGGGAGGCCTCGTTGTCGATAATCACCGCCGGCTGCACCGTGAAGACGCTGGCGCGGCCCGGCAGATGGCTACGCCTCTCGCCCAGTGCCACGGACAGCAGGGTTTCGCCGCTCAATATCTTGGCGATGGTCAGGCGCAGGCGGGTGATGCTTTCCGGCCTTTCAATCGGTCCACCCTCGACATCTTGTATTGAAAACACATCCAGGGCCATGCCGTCCGTAGTGGTGAAAATCCGTGCCCCGGCGATGGTCGCGCCGCTAACGGTGATGGCGCCCGCCAGGCGTGAGAACAAACCTGGATGATCGGCGGTATAGACGGCCACTTCGGTGAACGATTCAAAGGGATGGACCCGAACGTCGATGGCGATGGCTTCTCCGGCATCATCGGCAGACCGCATCATGCGGGCCCAATATTCATGATCCGACAGCTCGGCCGACAGCCAAAAAGCCGCGACGCCCCGGTCTAAATGCCGCTCCACCGCCTCCCGTGGCCAATCTGGCAAACGTTCCCGCAGGGCATCCTTCACCGCCTCGGCACGTTGCTCGCGGTTCGCCAGAGGCTGGCCACCCAACATATATTCCTCGGCCCGGTTATAGAGATCGCGCAGCAACTGGCCTTTCCAGCCGTTCCAGATGCCTGGGCCCACGGCGCGGATATCGCAGACGGTCAGCACCACCAGCAGCTTCAGACGCTCCGGGCTTTGTACCAGCTCGACAAAATCGCTGATCGATTTGGGATCATCCAGATCGCGCTTGAAGGCTGTATGCGCCATGGCCAGATGCCAGCGCACCAGCCAGGCCACCGTCTCTGTCTCCGCGGCATCCATGCCGAAACGCGGGCAAAGCTCCTCCGCCACCTCTGCCCCCAACACGGAATGGTCGCCGCCCCGGCCCTTGGCGATATCGTGCAACAATAAGGCGACGTACAACACCCGGCGCAGCTTGACCTTGCCGATGACCTCCGATGACAGCGGGTGATCTTCCGCCAATTCACCGGCCTCGATCCGGGCCAGGATGCCCATGGCACGGATGGTATGCTCGTCCACTGTATATACATGGTACATATCGTGCTGCATCTGGGCCACGACGCGGCCAAAATCGGGCACGAAACGGCCGAACACGCCGGCCTCGTTCAGGCGGCGCAGGGTGGTTTCAGGATTGCATTTCGAACTGATGATTTCCAGAAACAGGCGGTTGGCCTCTGGATCTTCGCGCATTTTATTGTCGATCAGGCGCAGATTGCGGGTGATCAGGCGCAATGCCTGGGGATGGATATCGAGGTCCTTTTCATGCGCCACATGAAACAGCCCGATCAACTTTATCGGATCGCGTCGAAAATCGCCGTCGTCCAGCAAATTAATCCGGTCACCCTCGACCAGAAAGCCATCGATCTCGCGCCTGCGTAGGCCAAACCGGGGCAGGCGGAACCGCGGCTGGCGCTTGTGCTGCTCTTCCAGGGTGGCGCAAAAGATGCGGGTCAAATCGCCCACGTCCTTGGCGACCAGAAAATAGTGCTTCATGAAGCGTTCCACGCCCGAGCTGCCGGCGTGGTCGCGATAGCCCAGGCGGACGGCCAATTCCGGCTGCACATCGAATGTCAGGCGCTCTTCCGGCCGGTTGGCCAAATAGTGCAGATGGCAGCGTACCGTGCGCAGGAAGGTTTCGGCCTTGGCGAACAGGCGGTATTCCTCTTCCGTCAAGACGCCCTGGCCGATCAGCTCCGCCACGTCATCAACCCGGTAGAGGTACTTGGCGATCCAGAACAGGGTATGCAGATCGCGCAGGCCGCCCTTGCCGTCCTTGACGTTGGGTTCCAACAAATAGCGGCTGTCGCCCATGCGCTGATGACGTTCGTTGCGTTCGGCCAATTTCGCATCGACAAAGTCCGGACCGGTATCGGCGACGACCTCCGCCGCGAAACGTTCCTTCATTTCCTTGAACAGGGCCTCGTCGCCCCACAGATAACGGCCCTCCAACAAAGTGGTGCGGATGGTCAGATCACTTAGGGAGAGGCGGATGCATTCATCCACCGTGCGTGTGGCATGGCCCACCTTCAGGCGCAGGTCCCACAGCATGTAGAGCATGTATTCCACCACCTGCTCACCCCAGGGGGTTTGCTTGTAGGGTAATAGAAACAACAGATCGATATCCGATTGCGGCGCCAATTCGCCGCGACCGTAGCCGCCGATGGCGACCAGCCCGATACGTTCGGATGCGGTCGGATTGGTGGCGCGGAAAACGACGCCGGTGGTGAAATCATAAAGCGCACGGATCAATTGATCCAACAGATAGCAGTTGGCGGCCAGCACCATGTTGCCGCTGCCCCCCGCCTCGAACCGCTGGCGTACTTCGCCGTGGCCGGCCGCCAGCGCATCTTTCAAAAGCTGCAGTACGGCAGCGCGCAGGGCGGGGGAATCGGGGGCATGATCCTCGGCCAGGTCATTCAAGGCCTCGCTCAAGGCGGCGCGGTCGATAACCTTGCGCCGGTCCGTGAATGCATCCACATCCGTCATGGCGATACCGATCTTCCCCGAGTGCCCCCTATCCCCATGTTTCCCCCCTTAACCAGCGCCCACCGCCGTGACGCCGCCGTCAATGCAAAAGGTCTGGCCGGTGGTCCATGAACCCGCCTTGGAGGCCAGATAGACGGCGATACCGGCAAGATCCTCGCCCTCGCCCAGACGTCCCATGGGGGTGGCTTCCTCCCGCTTGGCCGCGACTTCCGGATCCTCGTACAGGGCGCGGGCGAAATTGGTTTTCACCAAACCCGGTGCGATGCAGTTGACGCGGATGTTATCCTTGCCGAATTCGGCCGCCAGGTTGCGCACGATCTGCATATCGGCCGCCTTGGAAATGCAATAGGCGCCCAAAACGGTGCTGCCACGCAGACCGCCGATGGAGGAAACGATCATAATGGCGCCGTCCTTGCGGGCCTGCATCTCAGGGATAACTTCCCGGCAAAACGCCAGATTACACTTGATGTTGACGTCCATGGTCTTGTCGAACGCATCGTCGGGAATATCCAGGGCCGAGCCGTAGAACGGATTAACGGCGGCATTCAGGATCAAGATATCGATCTGGCCCCAAGCTTCCCGCGTCTTGGCCAGCAGGTTGTCCATGTCCTCCTTGCGCGAGATATTACAGGGAATGGCGATGGCTTCGCCGCCCTCGGCCTTGATGCCGTTGGCGACGTCCTCGCACAGATCCGCCTTGCGCGAGGTGATCACCACCTTGGCTCCATGCTCCGCCAGACCCTCGGCCATGGCCTTGCCAATACCCTTGGTGGAGCCGGTCACAATGGCAACTTTGCCAGTCAAATCAAACAGGTTCATGGCCACGATTTTGTTTCCTTTTATGTCATCAAGATGGATTTGCGTCGTAGCATAACCGATCCATACGCTGCGTGCGCGGGCAAAACGTATGAATTTGCCGCGAACATGTTCTAGGATCACAAAATAACCGGGGAGGCGGCACTTATGGGTTTATGGATTGGCGTGCATCTTTTGGCGGCGGCATTTTGGGTGGGGGGAATGTATTTCGCCCATCGTTGCCTGCGCCCGGCGGCGGAATTGCATCTAACGCCGCCTCTGCGTCTGGTGCTGTGGCGCGGCGTGCTGCGGCGCTTCTTCTCGCGGGTCTGGATGGCCATCGCCGCCCTTTTGATCTCTGGCTACATGATGGTGTTTATCTATCTGGGCGGTTTTGCCAACCTTGGCCTGCATGTGAATTTGATGCAGGCTCTGGGATGGCTCATGATCGGGCTGTATCTGCACATCTATTTTGGCCCCTATCGGCCCTTCAAGGCGGCCTTGAACGAAAAAGATTTTGCCGCCGCCGGGGTGCAACTGGCCAAGATCCGTAAAATAGTCGGGATCAATCTCGTTCTGGGGCTGGTGACCATGTTGTTGGGGGCGACCGGGCGTTATTGGGCTTTTTGATGAGTGAGGGTGAGTAAACATAATGGGTCGCGTTGAAGGAAAAATCGCCATCGTTACCGGCGCCGGCACGGGTATCGGCCGGGCCTGTGCAACACGTTTGGCGGAAGAAGGCGCCAAGGTTACCATCGCGGAATTCAATGCGGAAAGCGGCCAGGCGGTTGCCGAGGCCTTGGGCGGTGATGCGGTTTTCATCCAGCATGACGTGCGCGAAGAGGCGAGTTGGCGGGATCTGATGGCCGCCGTTGCCTCCCGCCATGGCCGCCCGGACATTCTGGTCAATAACGCCGGGATCTTGGCCACTGAAGATAATCAATCCCTGGCGCAAACCGAATTGGCGCAGTGGCGCGCGGTGCAGGCGGTCAATGTTGAAGGCGTCTTTCTGGGCTGCAAGTATGGCGTCGCGGCGATGACCGCGAATGGCGGCCGTGAAAAAGGCGGTTTGGGCGGTGGCGCCATCGTCAATATGTCATCTCTCGCCGCCATGATCGGCTCGGCGCATCTGGTCGCTTATGGTGCCTCCAAGGGCGCGGTGCGGCAGATGACCAAATCCGTGGCCATCGATTGTGCCAGGAAAGGCCTGGGTATCCGTTGCAACTCGGTCCACCCTGGGATGATCGTTACTGACATGGGTGATCAGGTTTTGAGCCTGGGCGGTGGCGATGCCAAGAAAAGATATGCCTCCCGCATGCGGTTGATACCCATGGGAGAGCCGGGTCAGGCGGTGGACGTGGCAAATTGCGTGCTGTTCCTGGCCTCTGATGAAGCCCGCCATGTCACGGGTGCCGAGCTGATTGTTGATGGCGGCATCGCCGCAATTTAGAAAAAGATGGGAGTATTAAGTATGGGACGCGTGGACGGAAAGATCGCCATTGTCACGGGCGGCGGCACCGGCATTGGCCGGGCGGCGGCGGCACGGCTGGCCGAAGAGGGCGCGAAAGTCACTATCGCCGAATTCAATGCGGAGAGCGGCCAGGCGGTGGCTGAGGCCCTGGGCGGCGATGCCGTATTCGTGCGGCATGACGTGCGGGAAGAGGCAAGCTGGCAAGCCTTGATGGAGGCGGTGGCCTCTCATCATGGCCGCCTTGATATCCTGGTCAATAACGCTGGCATCCTGGCCACGGAAAGCGATCAGACCCTGGGCCAGACGGAGATGGAGCAATGGCGTGCGGTGCAGACGGTCAATGTGGAAGGTGTCTTTCTCGGCTGCAAATATGGCGTCGCCGCGATGACCGCGAATGGTGGCCGCGAGAAAGGTGGGCTGGGTGGTGGCGCCATCGTCAATATGTCGTCCATCGCCGGTCTGGTCGGCACGCCGCATTTGCTGGCCTATGGCGCCTCCAAGGGAGCCGTGCGGCAAATGACCAAATCCGTGGCCATTGATTGCGCCCGCAAAGGCCTGGGCATCCGCTGCAATTCGGTGCATCCGGGCGTTATCCACACCGACATGGGCGATCAGGTCATGGCCTTGGGCAATAACGATGCGGCGGCGAAATGGGCTGAACGCCTAGTGCAGATACCCATGGGTGAGGCCGGTCAGGCGGTGGATGTGGCCAACTGCATTCTGTTTCTGGCTTCCGACGAGGCCCGTCATGTCACCGGCACCGAGTTGGTGGTCGATGGCGGTATAACGGCAATTTAGGGAGACGATCAGTATGGGCCGCGTAGAGGGCAAGATCGCCATTGTAACGGGGGGTGGCACCGGCATCGGCCGGGCCGCCGCCACCCGGCTGGTGGAAGAAGGCGCCAAGCTCATCATCGCTGAATTCAATTCGGAGACCGGCCAGGCCGCCGCCGATGATTTGGGCAAGGATGCGGCGTTCATCCAACATGATGTGCGGGATGAAGCGAGCTGGCAAAGTTTGATGGCTGCGGTGGCGCGGGAGCATGGCCGCCCGGACATCCTGATCAACAATGCCGGTATCCTCGCCACCACCATCAACCAGACCCTGGCCGAGACGGAAATGGACGAATGGCGTGCGATTCAGGCGGTCAATGTTGAGGGCGTCTTCCTGGGCTGCAAATACGGCGTCGCGGCGATGACCGCGGATAGTGGCCGGAAAAAAGGCGGGGCCGGCGGCGGCGCCATCGTCAACATGTCGTCCATGGCTGGTCTGATCGGCACCCCTATTGCCGTTGCCTACGGTGCCTCAAAGGGCGCGGTGCGCCAGCTGACCAAATCCGTGGCCATCGATTGCGCCCGCAAGGGCCTGGGCATCCGCTGCAATTCGGTGCATCCAGGCATCATTCGAACCGAGATGGGTGATGCGGTGATGGATCTGGGCGGCGGCGATCCGGCCCCGAAATGGGCTGCTTCCATTCGGCGTATTCCCATGGGTGAAGCCGGCCAGGCGGTGGATGTGGCCAACTGCATCCTATTCCTGGCCTCCGACGAGGCCCGCCATGTAACCGGCGTCGAACTGGTCGTCGACGGCGGCATCACGGCGATCTAGGCATATCCGAACCCTTGCAACGAAAGGCGAAACACATGCGCGCGGTAGGAATTATGGTTCATGGCGGCCCGGAGGCGCTGGAGGTTGTCGATCTGGCCGAGGTCCAGGCAGGACCCGGCCAAGTGCGCCTCCGCGTATACGCCGCGGCGGTGAACCCCACAGACACCATGGCCAGGAACGGCTCCCGCGCCGCGCAGCAGAAGGTTGACCCACCACCTTATGTGCCGGGCATGGACGCGGCGGGGATCGTTGATCAGGTCGGCGACGGTGTCTCGACCGGCGTGCGGGTCGGGGATGCGGTCATGGCCATGGTGGTGCCAAATGGTAGCCACGGCGCCTACCGCGAACAGATCGTCCTTGAAGCCCGTGCGGTGGTTCCAGCGCCCGCCGGTACCACGCATGTAGAGGCTTGTACCCTGCCCATGAACGGGCTTACCGCACGATTGTCGCTCGATCTGCTTGGGCTGTGCGCTGGACAAACACTGGCCGTGACCGGTGCCGCTGGCGCTTACGGCGGTTATATCATGCAACTTGCCAAAGCCGATGGTTTGACTGTTATCGCCGATGCATCGGAGGCTGATGAGGAACTGGTCGCTTCACTGGGCGCCGACATTGTTGTGCGACGGGGCGACGATGTCGCGGCGCGGATCCGCGAGCATTTCCCCGATGGCGTTGACGGTCTTGCCGACGGCGCGGTGCAGAACGAACTGGTTATCCCGGCGGTTCGCGACGGCGGCGCGTTCACGGCGGTGCGTGGTTTCGCGGGCGAAGCGCAACGCGGCATCACCTTCACGGCCACCTGGGTGCGCAGCTATGATGGCGAGTTCGAAAAACTTGACCGGCTGCGCCAAATGGCGGAGGCCGGTACCCTGACACTGCGCGTCGCCGATACCTACCCACCCGAGCGTGCCGGTGAGGCACACCGTCGGCTGGAGGCCGGCGGAACGCGGGGGCGGCTCGTCATCGAGTTCTGATTTGGAGACATAATGCCCATGGCAATGCCATCACAACCCTATCGTGGCGTCTATCCCATCGCGCCGACACCTTTCAATGAAGATGAAAGCCTGGATCTTGACGGTCAGAGGCGCGTGCTGGACTGCATGATCGACCAGAACGTGGATGGCATCTGCATATTGGCGAACTATTCCGAGCAGTTCTTGTTGACCGATGCCGAGCGCGACCAACTCCTCGTCACCTGCATGGAGCATGTGGCTGGCCGGGTTCCGGTTATCGCCACGTGCAGCCATTTTAGTACCCAGGTTTCCGTCGCCCGCGCCCGGCAGGCGGAAGCCGTAGGTGCCGATATGATCATGATGATGCCGCCCTATCACGGTACCGGCCTGAAAGCGTCCGAGGCCGGCAACTTCAGCTATTTTCAAAGCCTGGCGGCGGCGATATCCATCCCCATAATGGTGCAGGATGCGCCGTTGAGTGGCGTTAATTTATCGGTCGCGTTTCTTGCCGGGCTGGCGCGTCAGATGCCGCAAATAGGTTATTTCAAGATCGAGGTTCCCGGTGCGGCGGGCAAATTGCGGGATCTGATCGCAGCCGGCGGCGCGGCAATTCAGGGCCCCTTTGATGGCGAAGAATCCATCACCCTGATGGCCGATCTCGACGCGGGCGCGACGGGTACCATGCCCAGCGCTTTGTTGCCGGAGCTGATCCGCCCCGTGCTGATGGATTATCTTGCCGGTAATACAGAGCAGGCGGCGGAGAGCTATGCCCGTATCCTGCCGTTGATCAATTTCGAGAACCGGCAATGCGGTTTGCGCGCGACCAAGACTGCGATGATGGAGGGCGGCGTTATCAAAAGCGATATAGTACGCCATCCACTAGAGCCGCTGCACCCCGAAACCAGGCAACAGCTTTTAGCACAGGCGGAGGCCCTGGATGTGCTTGCCTTGCGATGGGGCAGGTAACGGCTGATGCCCGCGCTTGAAGTTTTAGCCATCCAACGGATTAGTGCCGACGAAGCCGCCATGATCAAGGCTGTCGATGCGTCGATCAAATTGACCGATGCGGGCGGCTGGTTCGACGGTGAAATCCGCGAAACCTGGCCCGCCTTCACCTCTGATCGTTATCTAGCCCCCGACGCCAATGGGTCAGGCTGCCGCGAGGAACGCGACCGTCTTCTGGCCGAGGCGGAAGTCGTCTTGGGAGGTTGGCCGTTTCCGTTGGATCTGCGCGCCAGGGCGCCGCAGCTAAAATGGCTGCATCAGCGCCCGGCCGGCGCCTCCAATCTGCTTCGCGGCGATCTTTGGGGCAGTGATGTGGTGGTGACGACCTCGCGCGGTTCCGGCAACACGCTGGCCATGGCGGAATATGCCCTGGCCGGCATTATGTATTTCGCCAAAGGTTTACCCCAGGCCGCGGTTGACCGGGATGCCGGCCGTTTTTCCCATCGCGCCTACCGTCCGTTATCGCTGCAAGGCAAGACCGTGTGCGTCGTCGGTGCGGGTGGCATCGGCCAGGATGTGGGCAGGCTCTGTGCCGCCGTGGGCATGCGGGTTGTCGGCACGCGCCGAACGCCGGGCGACGGCGGTTCGCTGCCGGAAGGTTTCGCGTTGGTCGGCGGTCCCGCCGATCTCGACCATCTGCTGGGGGAGGCCGATTTCGTGGTGATCTGCTGTCAATGGACACCGGAGACCAACCATCTGTTCGACGCCAATCGCCTTGCCTTGATGAAACCGGACAGTGTGCTGGTCAATGTCGCCCGTGGGGAGATCATCGAAGAGACGGCCTTGGCCGCGGCCTTGCAACGCGGCCATCTGCGCGGCGTTGCCCTCGACGTCTATGACGGCGAGTTCGAGACGGCGCCCATGGCGGCGCTCTGGTCGGACACCAGGGTTTTGATCACACCGCACATCTCCGGGATGAGCGATCAGAACCGGCATGGCGCTGTGGAGTTATTTTGCAAAAACCTAAGCGCCTACATTGCCGGCCAGCCGCTGGTCAATGTCATCGATTGGGCGCGGGGTTATTAGCGCTATTCGGCGAGGATAATCTGGACCAATTCGTCCACGGCACTCAGCATCGGATAGTGCCCGGTGTCGATCTCGTACCAGCGCGCGCCCAGGGTTTCGGCGCAGCGGCGTTGATGCGCTTCGCCCGGGTTGGGTGCTTGGCGGCAATAGATCACCGAGGCATTCCAGTCCTGGAACCAAAAGTTATCGAGCTGCACCGCCTGCCTGTGAACAGCGATGGGATGTAAGGTGCAGCGATCCACCGCCCAGGCACGTACATCCGGATCGAGATCCTTGAACAATCGCCCTTCAGCGTCTTCGCGCGAGGGGCCCAGCGATAGTTCGGTGGTGATCGACGATGGTTGAGATACAAAATCGCTAACTTTTTCGCCGTCTTGCAGCGCCAAGGCATCGGCGAAGACCAGGCGGCCGATACGCTCGCGCGCCATCTCCGCCACTTTGGCCATGATCATGCCGCCGCTCGAAGTGCCGACAAGAACCACATCATCGAGATTTTCGTAGAACAACAGCTGGGCGATTTCCGCGGCCTGGCTCTCCACCGTGATGCCCGCGCGCAGTTGGCCGGCGCGTTCGGCGCAGCCGTCCAAGGTCGGTGCATAGACCTGATGGCCGTCCGCGCGCAGTTGATTTGCCACCGGCTGCCAGATCCAACCGCCCTGATAGGAACCATGTATGAGTACGAACGTTGTCATCCTAAATCTCCACCAATCTTGCGACATCCACCACTTTTCGACAAAATAGAGCCTAAGAATGTACCTGCGTAAATCGACCGTGTCCCAAAATTCAAAATGCCAAGCGAGGAAACCAGAGTGCCTTCCAATTCCAAAATCGTGAGCAAACGTGAGCCAGAGGTCGACGCGACCTATGATGCGGTCATTGTCGGCGCGGGCTTTGCCGGCATGTATATGCTGCACCGCCTGCGCGGCATGGGCCTATCGGCGCGGGTCTATGAAGCCGGCGACGGTGTTGGCGGCACCTGGTATTGGAACCGCTATCCCGGCGCGCGCTGCGATATCATGAGTATGCAATATTCCTATTCCTTCTCGGAAGAGCTGGATCAGGAATGGAACTGGTCCGAGAAATACTCGCCGCAGCCCGATATCCTGGACTACGCCAATCATGTGGCCGATCGGTTTGATCTGCGTACGGACATCCAGTTTGAAACCCGTGTGACGGCGGCGACCTTTGACGAAGCGGCCAAGCGCTGGCGCGTCGAAACAGACCAGGGCGATCAGGTCAACGCGCAGTTTTGCATCATGGCGGTGGGCTGCCTGTCATCGGCGAACATGCCGCCATTTGAAGGCTTGGACGATTTCCAAGGTCCGGTTTACCACACGGGCCACTGGCCCCATGAAGACGTCGACTTTACCGGACTGCGGGTTGGTGTCATCGGCACGGGATCGTCGGCCATCCAATCCATTCCAATCATTTCCCAGCAGGCCTCCGATCTGACCGTATTCCAGCGCACGCCGAACTATTCGGTTCCCGCTTGGAACGAGAAAATGGACCCCGAAGAGGAGCGCGAGATCAAGGCGGGCTATCCGGAGCTGCGGGCGAAGATGCGTGGTCGGCCCACCGGTTTCTATTTTGAATTCAATGCCCAGCCGGCGCTCGAGGCGACGGCGGAGGAACGCGAGGCGCAGTACGAGGAATTCTGGTCCAGGGGCGGTCTGCCGTTCCTTGGCGCCTATGGCGATCTGTTGTTCGAGAGGGAGGCAAACGACACCATCGCTGAATTCGGACGGCGGAAAATCCGCGAAATCGTGAAGGATCCCGCGACCGCCGAATTATTGTGTCCCGCCGACATCTTTGGCGGCAAGCGCCTGTGTGTCGATAGCGGCTATTTCGAGACCTATAATCTACCCCATGTTTCCCTGGTCGATGTATCCAAGCGGCCCATTGAACGCTTCACCAAGCAGGGCATCGTCGCCAACGGGGTCGAATATCCCCTTGATGCCGTGGTTTGCGCCACTGGTTTTGCCGCCATGACCGGCTCGTTCGACAATATCCGCATCACGGGCCGCGGCGGCCTGGCGTTGACCGAGAAATGGCGGGCGGGGCCACGGACATACCTGGGCCTGTCATCCGCCGGCTTCCCGAACATGTTCATGATCACCGGCCCCGGCAGCCCATCCGTGCTGGCCAGTATGATCCAGGCGATCGAGCAGCATGTGGATTGGATGGCGGATTGTATCGGCCATATGCGTGACATCGGCGCGCAAACCATCGAGGCGACCGTTAAATGCGAGGATGACTGGGTCGAGCATGTCAACGAGGTCGCCAAGATCTCGCTGCGGTCTATCTCCAGCTCCTGGTATCTGGGCGCCAACGTGCCTGGCCGGCCACGGGTATTCATGCCCTATATCGGCGGCTTTCCCATCTATGTGGACAAGTGCAACCAGGTGATGACCAACGGTTTCGAGGGTTTCGTGTTGGACGGAACCAGGAACAGCGATGCCAGCCCGAAAGTTCGTTTGACAGAACGCTGGCGCGTGCCGGTGGATATGGATGTCATATCGCCCGCCGCCATCGCGGCCAAGCGTGTGCCGATTGTCTAAAGAGGATTGCAAATGTTGAAGATTCATAGAGCCGAAGACCGCGCGACGAAAAAGGCGCCGGACGACAAGTTCACGGGTGATGTCTTTCAGGATGCCGTGTTGGTAGGCGAGGCACCTTCGCGGATGCGGGCAACCAACGTCACCTTCAATCCCGGTGCGCGCACCGCGTGGCACGCCCATCCGGTCGGCCAGACCCTATGGGCCGTCGCCGGTGTGGGCCGCGTCCAGGTCGAGGGCGGATCCATTGAAGAGCTGCGCCCCGGCGATACCGCGATCATCCCGCCTAACGCGCGCCACTGGCATGGCGCGGCACCGGACCGGATTTTCACTCATCTCGCCATGTCGGAAAACGGCGAAGATGGCGGCGGCAGCGTCTGGTTCGAAAAAGTCAGCGACGCTGATTATACCGGCTAGTCCGGCAATTTCGTCGACTGCCAGGCCACCATGCGCCAGGTGCCGTCCTGGTTCTGATAGACGTCGGTAAAGCGAACACCGAAAGATCTCGGCGTGCCGTTGGCAACGACGTTGATATGGGCCACGCCGGTCAACACCACCGCATCGCCCAAATCCTGTGCCTCGACGTCCGATGGCTCGACCGAGGTGTAGACCGTGGCGCCGGATTCCATGTTGCCGATCAGGCTTTGCTTAGTGTCCAGGCGCGCCGTTGAATGGGTATAGATCAAATCCTTGCACAGCATATTGTACAGCTTGGCGATGTCCTTGTCGGCCATGGCCTGCATGCGTTCCTTGTCCAGCGCGATAATGCGGTCGCCGTTCTCACTCATGATATCTCTCCGTTTGTTTGGCGCGCTATGAAAGAGGCGGCTGTCCTGCCTCGGCGCGGATGTCATTGATGACTTCGCCCACGCGTTGGCGCAGGGGTGCGTATTGCAGGCCGAACTCCTCTATGAGGCGGCTGTTGTTAATCAAGAAGTTGCCGGAAATCTCGCGTCCACCGCTCTCGGCCTTAAAGCGGATATCAGCCTCGGGCAGGAATTCGCGTACCTGATCCGCCAGTTCGGCCAGGCTGACGGCGGTGCCGCCGGAATTATAGGTTTCGTATTTCGGTTTTTCGGCCAGTGTTACCCGCGCGAAGACCTCCGCCATGTCATCCACGTGGATGACGCAGAACATGGTGTCGGCGCGTGGAAAGGTGATGGACTGGCCGCGGGCCGGTTGGCACATGCAGTTGACGTGATCGATGGAGCCGAATTTTTTGTCCGGACCGGTCACATTGGCCGGGCGGATGCAGGTGATCGCCATGTCATAGGCGCGGCGGTAATCATGGGCCTGCCATTCATTGGTAATCTTGTTGACGGCGTATTGTGTGTCGCCGCGCCGCTCGTCCGTCTCGTCGACCAGGCGTTCACCGAAATGGGCTTGCGGGCCGCTCACCGCGACCGAGCTGGCAAAGACCGTGTGTTTGACGCCGCAACGCCGGGCTGCCTCGAAACAATTGTCCATGCCCTGGATATCCAGCTTGAAGGCAACATGGGGCGGCAGATCGCCAATGAAGTATGACAGATTAACCAGCCGCTCGGCCCGGGTTTCCTGCACCGCGCCGATGACGTCATCAAACTGGGTCACGTCGCCGCGCACCACATTGACCTTATCACCCAGGTCGGCAAAGGCCGCCTGGGCGCCGGCGACATCGATATCCATACAGGTGACTTCCTGGCCCGCCGCCGCCAGCAGCGGTATCATCCGCCGGCCAATAAAGCCGGCGCCGCCAACCACTAAAATCGACATATACTTCGTTCCCCCTATTCATGCACCGCATGCCAAATGAGATTGTCATTGCGATACAGTAGCACCGGGGTAACGATTAGATCTCGATTTTTCGCGTAGTCCTTGTCCCTGGAAGATCAGGGCTGTTGTTGTTTATGTATCAATTAGAGAGAGATAACCTGCGTCGCCTTATCCAGGGACACCGGGGCATCGTCGAGCAGCAGATCGGTGCTGGCTTTTTCGAAATTGCCGGCGCGTACCGATAGAGGATCCTGTGCCCGCATACGATAGTCCAGCACCATGCGCGACATGATCAACCGCCGGGCATCGCCCCCCGCCGCACCCAGTTTCGATCCCTCCGTGGCGAGCAAGGTCGCGCTTGCCGCATTGTACAGGGCTGTCGAGGCCTTGCGCGCCAAGGTCTGGTTGTTGCTCTTGCCGACTTCGTCGGCAAGTTCGATTGCCATCGAAACAGTGTTTTTCATCTCGCCCTTGTACTGGCCGGGCATGTCGTCAGCTTTGTCCAGCTTGTCCTGCAACTCGTCTTCCAGATCGCGGTGCGCATTGACCTTGGCCACCGCGCGGGTGGTGATGTCCAATGAATTGATATTGGACGTACCTTCCCATAGCACGCCCAGGTGGGCGTCGCGGACCAGCTTGGAATTGACGAAGTCTTCGATATAGCCGTTGCCGCCACGCACTTCCATCGAGCCGGTGGCGACCCTAATGTTGTCGCGGCAGGAGCGGTATTTGTGCGCCGGGGTCAAAATGCGCGTGACCTTTTCGGCCCGTTCATCGCCTGCTTCAGCCTTGGTAATCTGCTGGCCCAGGTACATGGTCATGGACAAGGATTGCTCGGTCGGCAGCATGATCTTCATCAACTGGCGGCGCAGTAGCGGCTTGTTGATGATGATTTCCTCGAAAGCGCTACGGTTGTGGGCTACTTCCATGGCCTCGTTCAGGGCTCGGCGCATCATGGCGGCGGCGCGGGCACCATGCGAGAGGCGGGATAGCGCCACCTGGTCCATCATCATCTTCAGGCCGCGGTTCTTGCCCGTGCCGACCTCGCCCAAGGCATAGGCCACGGCACCGTCGAAGACGATCTCGCCCGATGCCATGGAGCGGCTGCCGAGCTTTTCCTTCAGGCGGATGATCCGATATTTGTTGCGTTTGCCGTTATCCAGGGTGCGCGGCATGGCGAACAGCGCAATGCCGTTGTTGCCTTCCGGCGCGCCCTTGGGACGGGCCAGCAGCATGGCGACATCGCCGTCGGCGCAGGAGCAGAACCATTTTTCGCCATAAAGGCGCCACTGGCCGTCCTCGAAGCGGGCCTCGAGGTTGATGTTGGAAACGTCGGAGCCGCCCGTCCGTTCGGTCATGAATTGGGCGCCCTTGAGGATCTCGTCCTTATCCAGACTGACCAGGCGGTCAAACAGCTTTTCCTTCAGAGCGTCGTCGCCGTGCAGGCCGATCATGGTGGCGGTGGTTTCCGTCGCCGAGATCGGACAAAGCTGTGAAAATTCGGATTGGCCAAACAGGTATTGAAAAACGAACTTGGCGCCGTGAGGAATTCTTTCGTTCCAGCCGAACATGCCCGGTTTGTGCACCATGCGGTGGAAGCCGAATTGGTGGAAGGCCACGTCTTCCATGTTGCGGTAGGCGGGGTGGAATTCCAAGCGGTCCTCGAACTGGCCGCGCGGCCCCCGGTCATGCAGGATTGGTTGATGCCGATCAGCCAGGCGTGACCAGTCATCCAACTCGTTGCCCGCGATCTCGCCCAATTTCTGGAAGTGCGGCGTCAAGTGCGTGCGCAGATCATCGGGCAGATAGATCTTAATGACGTCCTGCAGGCTTTTGTCGATGTCGAAGAAGTTCTTGCCGTTGCAATCGGGCGCGACCCATTCGTCAAGCTCCGTGTTGTCGGCAAACATGTGATTGCTCAGGATATTCATTACGGAGCTCCTTCTCGGCATTGCGGATTTGTTGATTACCGCAACATGGAGATGAATTTCTTGCCCGGCAAACGAAAATTTGACACAGTAGGGATGAGTTTTTCTCACTCAAGATTGAGCCTGACACATGCGCCACATACCTTCCCTGTCCGCCCTCAAGGCATTTGAGGCCGCTGGACGGCATGCGAGTTTCCTAGGCGCGGCAAACGAATTGAATCTCACGCCTGGTGCCATCAGCCGGCAAATTCGCAGTTTAGAAGAGTTTATCGGCAAGAAATTTTTTGAGCGCGGCCACAAACAAGTGCACCTGACGGCCCTCGGGCGGGACTATTTGGCGGAAATCAAAGGGCCGCTTGGGCAATTGGCGGATGCCTCTCGGCGTATTCGTGAATTTGATCAAAACTCACCCATATCGATCTGCGCTTATCCGACGTTTGCCATACGATGGCTCATTCCCCGTTGGAGCGCGTTGTACGATCAGTATCCCAATATCGATATTCGCCTGACGACGTCACTCAATGTGGCCGAGTTCGCCAGCGGCCACTACGACCTGACCATTCAGGTTCAGGGCGATAGAGCCACGCGGGACGGTTTGATGGTGGAAAAACTCATGGACGTCGATACCTTCCCCGTTTGCGCGCCGGCCTTGGCCGAAACCATTCTTGCGACAGGGGACTTGGCGGGGCAAACCTTGCTGCATGCCGCCCCGCGCGTGAACGATTGGAAACAATGGCTGGATTTCGCCAATGAAAGCGAGGTTGACGCCAACAGTGGCCTGAAGTTTGAAAGCACCAATCTTGCCCTGCACGCGGCGATCGAGGGATTGGGCGTGGCCATCGGCATAGAAGCCCTGATCCAGGATGAATTGGCCAGCGGGCAACTGGTGCGTCCGTTTGATAGCAAACGGCGCTCGCACTATCCGATCCAGCTGGTTTATCCAGGCTCGAAAACCTCGGACCCGCTGTTCAAAGCCATCAAGGACTGGCTGCAAGAAGAAGCCGAGAAATCCCGGGCCGCGGCGTGATCCGGCTTAGATCAAACAGCATAAAGTCGAATCAATCTGATGCACGTTGCTCTAGGCGCCGCCGTTCACGTATTCGGCGGCGCCTTCACCGGCCCGCTTGCCGAATACCGTGCCGGCCATAAGGCCGGAGCCGCCTGGATAATTCTCGAAAAACAGCCCGCCGACCAGTTCGCCCGCCGCGAACAAGCCCGGGATTGACCGGTCGGAGAGATCCTGAACCGCGCCCACATCGTCGATGCGCAGGCCGCCGAAGGTGAAGGAGATACCCGTCGTGGTCACGTAGGCCTCGAACGGCGGCTCGTTGATGGGCAGGGCCCAGTTGGTTTTGTTGATGGCCAGGCCCTCGGTGGTCACGCCGTCGAGGATGGATGGATTGTTCTCGCCCGGCTGACAGGCCGCGTTGAACGCGGCAACGGTGCCGGCCAGCGCCTGGGGATTGATTTCCAACTCCCCAGCCAGCTCTTCCATGGAGTTGGCGGTATACTTGGTCACCTGCTTGATGCGGTATTCGTCGCGCAGCAATGGAATGGTTTTCTGATCGAAAATCTGCACCGCCGTGCGGAACGGCTGGCTCATGATCTCGCGGCCGAATTTCACATAAGTCAGGTTGCGCAGGTCCTCGCCTTCGTCGACGAAGCGCTCGCCATTGAGGTTGACCATGATGCCCCAGGGATAGGAATGCTTCTGGAAGTTATCCAGCACCTCGTAATCGCCATAAGGGGGCGCCGAGATATCCCAACCCACCGAATGACAGCCCGACCAGTTGCCATAGGGCCGCGCGCCGATATCCATGGCCATGCGGATGCCGTCACCCATGTTGTGGCGTGTGCCCCGCACCCGGCACAGATCCCAGCCGGGCCCCAGATAGCGCACGCGCATTTCGGGGTTGGATTCAAAGCCGCCACAGGCCAGGACGACGGCCTTGGCCTCGATTTCCTCATAGCCGTCCGCGCCGCGTACCTCGAGGCCCGTGATGCGCCGCTGCTGGTTCTGGAGCAACCGGGTGGCGCCGGATGAATAACGGATCTCGCAGCCCATGCGCAGCGCCTCGGCCAGTTCCATTTCGACCAGACCGGCGCCGCCGCCGACCGCTTCTATGTTCACGCCACCATAAAAGTGATGCTTGCCTTCAACCTTGAACGATTGCCGGCCGAACATGGGGATAAAGCGGATGCGGTGGCTTTTCAGCCAGACCATGGCTGGCCGCGAGCCGTCGATCAGCCGCCAGGCCATGTCCTCGTCGGATTGATGATGGGTTACCTTCATCAAGGCGTCGTAAAATGTGTTGCGGTCATGCACGGGCAGGACGATCTGTTCACGCTCGGCATCGGACAGATCCGTCAGGACATCCGCCGCAGCATCTTCGATGCCGCTATGGCAAAAACGGAAACCACCGGCGGTGAAATAGGAGTTGCCGCCTTTTTCTTCTTCCGCCGCTTTTTCCAGGATCAGCACCGAGGCGCCATTTTCCCGCGCCGCCATGGCCGCCGATAGCGCCGCGTTTCCCGCGCCGACCACGACCACATCATAACTCGACATTCCGCTTACTCCTTATCCTGCTCGGCTTCCGCCTTCAGTTTATAGATTAAATCCAGCGCCTCGCGAGGGCTGAGGCTATCGGGAAGAATATCCGACAAAGTCTTCTCGACCGCCGATGGCTCCATACCGCCGCCGCTATTTCCCGATGTGGGCCGGACGGCCGCGAATAGCGGCAGGTCATCGGCTAAACGGGCCGCGCCCTCGCGCCCCAACGCCTCGCCGTCCTCCAGGCCCGCCAGCACCACCTCGGCCCGGCCAATGACGGATGGCGGCAAACCGGCCAGTTTGGCGACCTGGATGCCATAGCTGCGGTCGGCCGCGCCCGGCCCTACCTCGTGCAAAAAGACCACGTCGCCCTGCCATTCCTTGACCCGCATGGTGACGTTGATCAGGCCGTCCAGCTTGCCCGATAACGCGGTCAGCTCATGATAGTGCGTGGCGAACAGCGCCCTGCATTGGTTGACCTCGTGCAGATGTTCCACCGCCGCCCAGGCGATGGACAGGCCGTCATAGGTCGCGGTGCCCCGACCGATCTCGTCCAGAATAACCAACGACCGCGGCGTCGCCTGATTTAGGATCGCGGCGGCCTCCACCATCTCGACCATGAATGTCGACCGTCCCCGCGCCAGATCATCCGCCGCCCCAACCCGGCTGAACAACCGGTCCACCGCGCCCATATGAGCGGAGGCGGCGGGCACATAACTGCCCATCTGCGCCAATATGGCGATCAAGGCGTTCTGCCTCAAAAAAGTACTCTTACCCGCCATGTTGGGGCCGGTGACCAGCCAGATCCTTGCACCATTTTCGTCAGTGGCGCCCAGATCGCAATCATTGGCAATGAAAGCACCTTCGTTGCGCGCCGCCAGGGCGGTCTCGACCACCGGGTGGCGGCCGCCTTGAATGTCAAAGGCCCCGCTGTCATCGACCGCCGGGCGGCAGTAGCGCCCCGTGACCGCCATTTCGCCATTTGCCGCCGCCACGTCCAGGGCCGCCATGGCTTCGCCGGCGCGGCGGACCGCTTCCGCCTCCGCCTCGACCTTGCCGGACAGGTCCGAGAAAAGTTCAAGTTCCAGGGCCAGGGCCTTGTCGGCGCTTTCCGCGATGCGGCGCTCTAGATCACCAAGTTCCACCGTGGAGAAGCGCACCACGTTGGCCATGGTTTGGCGATGCATGAAGGTCTCGTTCAAGGGCGCCGTCATCAAGCCATCGGCGCGCCGGGCCGCGACCTCGATGAAATAGCCCAGGACCCGGTTATGCTTGATCTTCAGATTATCGATGCCGGCTTGCTGGCGGTAATTACTTTCCAGGCCAACGATCAATTTTCGCGAGGCATCGCGCAGTTGCCGTAATTCATCCAGATCGGCGCGGTAGCCTGGCGCGATAAAACCGCCGTCGCGGTTGGTGATCGGCGGTTCCGGCGCCAGTGCCCTGGCCAGCTCGTCCACCAGATTGTCGTGCCGGCCCAGATCCCGCGCCGCATCTGTTATGCCGTCGGGGGGCAGAGGCAGCTCCCCTGCCGCCAACAGGCCACCCAGGGTATGGGCCGCCGCCAGGCCGTCGCGAATGGCGGCCAGATCGCGCGGGCCGCCGCGCTCCAGTGACAACCGGGCCAGGGCGCGGGCCATGTCGGGGGATTGGCGAAGCGTGGCGCGCAGATCCTGGCGCAGACGCTCGGCGGCGATGAAATAGTCCACCATGTCCAGGCGGCTGTTGATGGCGTTGGGCGCCATTAGGGGGGCTGCGACGTGGCGGGCCAAAAGCCGCGCGCCCGCACCTGTCACCGTGCGGTCAATGGTGGCCAGCAAACTGCCGCGTCCCTCGCCCGACAGGGTCCGGGTCAGCTCCAGATTGCGCCGGGTGGCGGGATCGATCGCCATGGTTTCCCGGCCCGAGACCTGGCGGGGCGGGTCCAGGCGGGGCAGGCGGCCGACCTGGGTCATTTCCAGATATTCCACCAAGGCGCCGCAGGCCGCCAGCTCGGCCCGGCTAAAATCGCCAAAGGCATCCAGGGAGGCAACTTTGTACAAGGCGGTCAGGCGCCGTTCACCGGAACCGCTGTCGAACCGCGCGGACGCATAGGGCGTGATCCGCTCGGCCCAGTCGTGGCGCCACTCCGCCTCCGATATCTCCGCCAGCATGGCGTCGGAAAGCACCAATTCGCCGGGCGACAGGCGGGCCAGCTCCGCGCCGATGGCCTGCTCCTCGATTTCCGAAGTCAGGAATTCGCCGGTGGAAAGATCCAGCCAGGCCAGGGCATGGGCGCCACGCACCTTGGCCAGGACGGCGAGGTAATTGTTGGCTCGGGCATCGAGCAGGGCATCCTCGGTCAGGGTACCCGGCGTGACCAGGCGGACCACGGCGCGCCGAACGACGGATTTGCCGCCGCGTTTTTTAGCCTCGGCGGGATCCTCCGTCTGTTCGCATACGGCAACACGAAAGCCCTTGCGGATCAGGCGCGAAAGATAGGTATCGGCGGCATGCACGGGCACGCCGCACATGGGGATATCGTCGCCCAGATGTTTGCCCCGCTTGGTCAGGGTGATGTCCAGGGCGGCGGCGGCGGCGACCGCATCATCAAAGAACAATTCATAGAAATCGCCCATGCGATAGAACAGCAGGCAATCGGCATGCTGTTCCTTGATCGCCAGGAACTGTTCCATCATGGGCGTCAGTTTCTCGGTCGCCGCCGTGGAAGTCTTGTTCATGAATGACCCGAAAATTTCAAAAAACCGCCCGCCGCCGCCGGGACCCTATACCAGCGAAGGCTAGCAAAGCCGGCGTGGTTTTTCCAGGCCTGGTACCAGACCGTTTGCTAAACTATCGCCACCGCGCGCGACGAAAGCGCCAATCTGGAGTCTATTGCCATGACCGATGCCGAACGTATTGCCGCACTTGAAAAACGTCTTATCCTGCTGGAGGACAGAGAGGAAATCCGCGCCCTGCGGGACAGCTATCACAGTTGCATCAATGATGGCCGCTACGGCGAGATCGCCGATCTGTGTACCGAGGATGCGGTGGTGGAGCTGGGCTATCTGGCGCGCTACGAGGGCTGGACGGCAATCGATGCGGGCTTTCGCGGCATGGGCGAGCGCGAGCGATTCTATATCAAACAATTTATCCACAGCCATATTATCAATGTCGACGGCGATACAGGCACCGGCACCTCGTATCTGGAGGCGCGCTACGGCCGTTTTGGCGTCTCCTATCTGGTTTCAGGCCGTTATGATGACCGCTATACCAAGGTGAACGGCAAATGGTTGTTCCGCGAGATGAGCATCGAGTTCTACTACACGGTGCCTGCCGGTGTCGGCTGGACTGGCGACGAGCGGCATTACCTAAAGCCGCGCTAAGCCGGAGCGCGGCGCAGGGTCGAGGCGAGATTGGTCGCCAGGGCGCTGATGATCAGGGCCAGGGCCAGCCATTCGCGCCAGCCCAGTTTCTCGTCCAGCAGCCAGGCGCTGGCCATGACGCCGACGATGGGCACGGCCATGGCGCCGATGCCGGTGACCGTGGCCGGAAAGGCGGCAATCACCCGGAACCAGGAGAAATAGGCCAGGGCATTGGCGATGATGATCAGATAGGCAATCGCCAACCAGCTTTCCCTACTGATGCTGGAAAGCGACAGCGTGGCATCACCGAGGCTCCAGATCAGAGTGACCGGAACGGCGCCGATCAATAGTTGCCAACCAGCTAGGATGGTTGGGTCGTTTTGCCAGAGCCGCCGTTTCATCCAAACAACGCCAAGACCGAAAAAGACCGCGGCAAAGAGGGTCAGGCCCGCGCCCAAGGGGGCATTTCGCAAATGCGACAGATCCTGCCAGATCAGCACCACCAGCCCCACGAGGCCCAAAGCCATGGCCAAAAACCGCGCCCTGGTCAGGCGCTCGCCCAAAAGAAAGTGGGCAAAAATTCCGGCCCATAGGGGCATGGTATAGATGATGACCGAAGTCCTGCCCGCACTGAGCAGTTGCACGCCATAGGTCATGCAAATCTGGAAAATCGCCATATTGCAGATCGCTGCGATGATCAGATCCCGCCAATGGCTGCGCGGCACCGCCAATGACGCACCCTGCATGCGGCCCAGGACCAGCAGGACGGCGGCGGCGGCGGTCATGACCACCACCCGGCTGCTCCACACATCCATGCTTTCCAGCACGAATGCGGTCGCCGGATAGCTGAAACCCCAACACAGCCAGGTCGTGACCAACAGGGTATAGCCGACTTGTGGTGATACGGGGGCGTTACTCTTGCGCATACATCTTTCTCACGGAGGGGTCTCTGAAGCCACGATTTTTAGGGTTTTTCCTGAACGCGCGGCGACCGTAGTCAAAAGCCAAAGCCGTGAGAAGGCTTTTTCCCTGCTGCCGTGGAGTAACGCCTCCGGGACCGGAAATTATGGCGCCTCCGAAAGGGCTGTGATAGCTACCCGCAAATGCTGTATCGTCCAGACGTATTGGGCGGAGCGGCTGGTTAGCCGGCAAAAAACTCGAGGGAATGGCTGAAGAAAATGGATAACACATATCAAAATGATGAAGCCCTACGCTTTCACTCCGAAGGCCGGCCGGGCAAATTGTCTATTACGCCAACCAAACCCATGGCGACGCAACGGGACTTGAGCCTGGCCTATTCCCCCGGCGTGGCCGCGCCCTGTTTGCGCATCACCGAAGACCCCGACCTGGCCTATGACTACACCTCCAAGGGTAATCTGGTCGCCGTCATCTCCAACGGCACCGCCGTGTTGGGCTTGGGCAATCTGGGACCCCTGGGCGCCAAGCCGGTGATGGAGGGCAAGGCGGTGTTGTTCAAACGCTTCGCCGATGTGGATTCCATCGATATCGAGGTTGATACCGAGGACGTGGACGAGTTCATCAACTGCGTGCGGTTTTTGGGCAAAGGCTTTGGCGGCATCAATCTGGAAGACATCCGAGCCCCTGATTGCTTCATCATCGAACAGCGCCTGCGCGAGATGATGGATATCCCTGTATTTCACGATGACCAGCACGGCACCGCGATTATCGCCGCCGCTGGGTTGATTAATTCCCTGGATCTGACCGGGCGCACCATGGCCGACACCAAACTGGTGGTGAACGGCGCCGGTTCCGCCGGCATTGCCTGCGTCGAACTGGTCAAATCCATGGGCATACCGAACGAGAACGTCATCGTCTGCGATACCAGGGGCGTGATCTATCAGGGCCGGGAAGACGGCATGAACCAATGGAAATCAGCCCATGCCGTCGATACGCCCATGCGCAGTTTGGCCGAAGCCATGGACGGCGCCGATGCGGTCTTTGGCCTCTCCGCCCGTGGTGCATTCCCGCAGGAAATGATCGCCTCCATGGCGCCCAAGCCGATCATCTTCGCCATGGCGAACCCTGATCCGGAAGTTACGCCCGAAGAGGTGGCCGAGGTCCGCGGTGACGCCATCGTGGCCACCGGCCGCTCCGACTATCCGAACCAGGTCAACAATGTTCTGGGCTTTCCCTATATCTTTCGGGGCGCCTTGGATGTGCGCGCGGTTTCCATCAATGACGAGATGAAGGTCGCCGCGGCCGAAGCCCTGGCCGAATTGGCCCGCCAGGACGTGCCCGACGAGGTGGCCCAGGCCTATGGCAAGGCCTCTATGCGCTATGGCCCCGAATACATTATCCCCGCGCCGTTTGATCCCCGCCTGATGACGGAAATCCCCATGGCCGTGGCCAAGGCCGCGATCCGCACCGGCGTGGCCCGGCGCGAGATCGAAGATGAGGCGGCCTATGCACTGGAGCTGCGCCGCCGCCTCGATCCCACGGCGGGTACCTTGCAGTTGATCTTTGATCAGGTCCGGGCCGAGCATAAACGTGTGGTCTTCGCCGAGGGCGAGGAGGAGCGGGTGATCCGCGCCGCGCTGAGCTTTTATGAATCCGGCTATGGCAAACCGGTCCTGATCGGGCGCGAAGAGCGGATTTCGGAAACCATGGAACGCCTGGGCATTGAAAGTCTCGAGGGCGTGGAAATCCTCAACGCCGCGCTGAGCCAGGAAAGCAATGAACGCTACGCCGATTTCCTGTACCAGCGTTTGCAACGCAATGGCTATCTGTACCGCGACTGCCAGCGCCTGGTTAATCAGGACCGCAATATCTACGCCTCCTGCATGCTGGCGCTGGACGAGGCCGATGCCATGGTAACCGGCGTGACGCGCAGCTACAACGCCGCCTATGACGATGTGCGCCGGGTCATCGATGCCCAGCGGGGCAAGCGGGTGTTCGGTCTGTCCATGGTGTTGGCGCGGGGGCAGACTGTATTCGTGGCCGATACCACGGTGCATGAATTGCCGTCCTCGGTGGAGATGGCGGATATCGCGGTGCAGACCGCGGAAGTCGCCCGCCGCCTGGGCCATGAGCCGCGCGTTGCCATGCTGTCCTATTCGAACTTCGGCGATCCCGGCTGGCCCACCGCCGATAGAGTGCGCGAGGCGGTGGCGTTGATGGACAGCCGGGTCACGGATTTTGAATACGACGGCGAGATGTCGGCGGATGTGGCCTTGAACCCGGATTTGAAGGAGGTTTATCCTTTCTCCCGCCTGTCGGGTCCGGCCAATGTCCTGGTCATGCCGGCGCTGCATTCGGCCAATATCTCGTCCAAACTGTTGCAGGAGTTGGGCGGCGGCACGGTGATCGGGCCGATCCTGGTGGGCCTGTCCAAGCCGGTGCAGATTGCCGCCATGGGCGCCTCGGTGGGTGATCTGGTGAACATGGCCGCCCTGGCCGCGCACGAGGCGGCACGCCGGTAACGATGCCTGATAAACCGGGGCCATGGGAGGCGCCGCCAGGACGGAAGCGTTCGGGCTTTCCGTTCGGCGTCTTGTTTTGGCTGTTGCTGCTGTTCGCCGTTGCTTTCGCGGCCTGGTTCTTGTCGGGTTATTTTCCGGGCCGCTTGTCCTCGGAGCAAGACCAGATCAATTTGGTGCGCCTGTTGACGATTTTGGCCTTGGTTTCCTCTGGCTTGCTGGTCACCAGACGGATCAAGCTTGGCGAAGTGGTTCGCAATATCGCGGTCTGGACCGGCGCGGCGGCGATGCTGGTCCTGATTTACACCTACCAGGACGAGCTTTCCGCGATCGGCGCCCGTGTGGGGGCGGAACTGCTCCCCAGCGATCCCATGGTGGGCCAGGATGGCGTTCTCAGCCTGACGCAAGGGCCCGATGGGCATTTTTATGCCATGGCACAGGCCCACGGCGCGCGCATCCGGTTCATGATTGACACCGGCGCCTCGGACATTGTCCTCACACCGTCGGACGCAAAACGTCTGGGCATTGACCTGGCGGCCCTGCGCTATACCAAGATTTATCATACAGCCAATGGCCGGGGCCGAGGTGCGCCCTACGTTCTCGATACATTGTCCATCGGGCCCATCCAATTCAACAACGTGGCGGTCTCGGTCAACGAGGTGGAGATGAGCGCATCATTGCTAGGTATGTCGTTCCTGGGCCGCCTGGGTTCGTTCGAAATTCACGGCCGTAAGCTGATCTTGCGTCAGTAATCGACGTCCGCGCCAACGGCTTCCGAGATATTGTTGAAACCATCACGGTGCAGAAGTTGCGCCAGGCCTTCGGTGATGGCGGGGATCAGGCCGGGGCCTTGGTAGATCAGGCCGGTGTAGAGTTGGATCAACGCGGCGCCATTGCGGATCTTGGCATAGGCGGTCTCGGCACTATCGATGCCGCCAACGCCAATCAAGGGGATTTTGCCCTCGGTGTGGCGATGGAAGGCCGCCAGTTGCCGGGTCGAGAAGTCGAACAGCGGTTGACCGCTCAGGCCGCCGGTTTCGCCACGGTGGGGGCTTTTCAAAGTCTCGCGCAGGCCGATGGTGGTGTTGCCCAAGATCACGCCGTCCACGGCCAGGGCCATCAAAGTCTGGGCCAGCGCGGCCAGGCCATCGGCGTCGAAATCAGGCGCGATCTTGACCAGCACGGGCGGCGGCTTAGCGCAGGCCTGGCGGACGCCGTCCAACAACGCCTCCAGCGCCTCGTTCGTCTGCAAATCGCGCAAGCCCGGCGTGTTGGGGGAGGAGACGTTGACGACAATATAATCGGCCAGGGGCCCCAGGGCCGCCATTCCGGCGGCATAATCGTTGATGCGGTCCTCGCTATCCTTGTTGGCGCCCAGATTGGCGCCCAGGATAAAGCGGCGGTCTTGTAATGCAGCCAACCGCCGGGCCACCACATCCAGGCCCTCGTTATTAAAGCCGTTGCGGTTGATCACCGCGCCGTCGGCAGGCAGGCGGAACAGCCGGGGCCTGGGGTTGCCGGCCTGCGGTTGTGGCGTGACAGAGCCGATTTCGACAAAGCTGAAACCCATACGAGCAGCCTGTACAGGCACCTCGGCATTCTTGTCGAAGCCGGCGGCGACCCCTAAAGGCGTGGGAAAATCCAGGCCCCAATGGCGGCTGGCCAGGATCGGATCGGGACTGGTCGAAACATTGGGGCCCAGGCCGAGGCGCAGGGCCCGGATGGTCAGGCGATGGGCATCCTCGGGGTCGAGCAGATGCAGCAGCCGCAAGCCCAAACTCCAGATCACGGGGTGCTGCCCTCCGCTCCGGGATCTGGCCGCACATAGGTGACGTGGCCCATCTTGCGGCCCGGGCGCACCTCTGCCTTGCCATACAGGTGCAGATGCGCGCCTGGCTCGGCCAACAAAGCCGGTACTTGTTCCACATCGTCGCCGATCAGATTGCGCATCTCGACCCGGCCCCGCAAGCTCATGGCGCCCAGGGGCAGGCCGCAAATGGCGCGAATATGCTGTTCGAACTGGCTGGTCTCCGCACCCTCGATGCTCCAGTGACCCGAATTATGCACCCGCGGGGCCATCTCGTTGACCAGCATTTCGTCGCCGGTGACAAACATTTCCACCGCCATGATACCAACATATTCCAGGGCGGTGATTAGGTCCGTGGCGATGGCGATGGCGCGTTTGGACTGAACCGGATTAAGCGCCGCCGGCACCTCTGATATGTCCAGAATATGATTGCGGTGGCGGTTGGCGATGGGGGGATAGGCGCTGACCGTGCCGTCCAGGCCGCGCGCGGCGATCACCGAGACTTCACCATCAAAGGCAATGAAACCTTCCAGAATGGATGGCGCGCCGGCCATGGCGGCCCAAGCCTGCGACAAATCAGAATCCGGGTCCAGCATCACCTGGCCCTTGCCGTCATAGCCCAGGCGCCG
Organism: Rhodospirillaceae bacterium; assembly: GCA_018701215.1. GTDB lineage: Bacteria > Pseudomonadota > Alphaproteobacteria. The sequence goes on along the minus strand of JABIWH010000033.1, from coordinate 40,464 downwards.
GGTTTTCAACACCGCCCGGGGGCCGATTTTCTTCATTGCGTCCTGTAATTCCGCCAGGCTGTCCACCGTTGCATAAGGTGCCGTTGCCGCACCGACGCTGTTGGCGAAGTCTTTTTCGACCAGGCGGTCCTGGGCCGTGGCCAGGGCCTTGGCGCCGGGCCGCACGGGAACGCGTTGGGCCAGGAATTCCAGGGCGGCGGCGGGGACGTTCTCGAATTCCAGGGTGACCACATCGACCGATTCGGCAAAACCGCTCAATGCGGCCTCATCCAGATAGTCCGCGATGGTCACCGCATCGGCCACCTGGCCTGCCGGTGGCGCCGCTTCAGGCCCGAATATATGACAGCGGTAGCCAAGCGGCGCCGCCGCCAGGGCCAGCATGCGGCCCAACTGGCCGCCGCCCAGAATACCAATTCGGCTGCCGGGGGGAAGCGGGCTCATAGCAAGCTGATCTTCATCGGGGCCAGCCATCGGGGTTTAATCTTCATCTGGGTTGTCGGGTACCGCGTCGGTCTGGCGGGCCCGCCAGGCGGCCAGGGCGGTGGCGACGGCCTCGTCCTGCAAGGCGACGATGGAGGCCGCCATCAGGCCCGCGTTAATGGCGCCCGAGCGGCCAATGGCCAGGGTGCCCACCGGCACGCCAGCGGGCATCTGCACGATGGAGAGCAGGCTGTCCATGCCCTGCAATGCCTTGCTTTCCACCGGTACGCCCAGCACAGGCAGGTTGGTCATGGATGCGGCCATGCCCGGCAGATGGGCCGCACCGCCGGCGCCCGCGATGATCACCGACAGGCCGCGTTCGGCGGCGGTGGCGGCATAGTCATAGAGGCGTTGCGGCGTACGGTGGGCGGAGACGACCCGGCTTTCCACCGCGACGCCCAGCTCCTCCAGAACCTCGACCGCATGGCGCATGGTTGGCCAGTCAGAGCGGCTGCCCATGATAACGCCAACCTTGGCTATTGTTTTCGTCATATTCACACTCCGTGCCAAACACTCGCCCAAGTCCTTTAGATGGTGCTTCCTGGACGCCGGCATGGCCCGAAGACGGGGCCAATTCGGGCCGGGATTATAGGCCTTTGCCGGGCGCCGACCCACCTGGAATTTTGCTTTTTCTGGATATTTCGGCGGACAATCATTAAATATAAGGGCCGCGTTTGTCTCGCGGGCGCCCGGGAAAACTTTGTTAACCTTTGCTTTGCTAGTTTTTGCGTAATATGGGGGCGATTCCCGCGAGATTACAGCACGTTTCCTGTCGTGTCGGGTAATATTCGCCATGGAAGGCAGACGCTGAACGTATGAAGATTAACGAAACACGCCCCGTGCGGAACACTACTGCGCAGCGCCGAAATCCGGCGTCGGCGGCCTCCGCCTATGCCTCGTCTTCGGACCTTGGCGGGGCAGCGCCGACGGATAGCGCCTCCGTCATGGGCATTCCCGAGCCGGAACTGACGCCAAAGGTGCGCCAGGCCATCATGACCCTGATGCAGGAGGTCGAGAGCCTGCGGGCGGAGGTGGAGCGGGTGAACAGCCGTCTGGCCCATATGGAGCGGTTGGCGGACGAAGATACCCTGGTGCCGATCCCAAACCGCCGCGCCTTCGTGCGGGAAATGGGCCGGGTGATTTCCTACAACGATCGTTATGACACGGTCTCCAGCCTGGTTTATTTCGATCTGAATAATTTCAAGGCGATCAATGACGAATTCGGCCATGCCACCGGCGATGCGGCCCTGTTGCACGTGGCCGGCGCCTTGTCCGACAACCTGCGCGAATCCGATATGCTGGGGCGCCTGGGCGGCGATGAATTCGGCGTTATTTTGAGCCATACCGACGCCGACCAGGCCTTGGTCAAGGGCCGCCAGCTGGCCCAGGCGATCATGGCCACGCCGGTCGAACATGGTGCGGCGAAATTCACCATCAGTGCCTCATACGGCATCACAACGTTCAAAAAAGGCCAATCCGCCCAGGAAGCCATGGAAGCCGCCGACCGGGCCATGTACGCGCAAAAGAATGCCCTCAAAAAACCCGCGTTAAAGGCCGCCAAACAGCAATAATATTTAGCGCTTTGATATAGCGGGCGCTGATATGCAGGGCGTTTGGCCGCGCCGTCGGAACAGCGCCAATCAGGCGATAATGTCGGGGACCAGGTGCGCCTCCAGCCGGCCGATCAGATCGCGCAGGGACAGCTTGCGTTTTTTCATGCGCTGCAGTTGCAGCTGATCGAAGGCGCCCTTTTCCACCATGGCATCAATCGCGCCGTCCAGGTCGCGGTGTTCCTGCTGCAAGGCGATGACCCGCGCTTCGATTTCGGTCTTTTCAAAGGACATCATTTCCCCTGCCGCGGTGCCTGACCGCCAACTCTGCCTACCCATATTTCCAAGCCAGGACACTAACATATTCCGCCCCGATTTCCCGCGCTGATTTGTGCGACATTGATTGCAATTAATGCGGAAATAGCATGATAATGGCACACCGAATTCGGCACGCCTAAAGACAGCCAAATTCAGTCATCAAACGCTTTAAGGCTCAATTGCGGTATCGTTCTAACAGAGCGGCGGGCGGGGTGCTTTTCTTACGCTAAATTGTTGCGCTGGAATTTTTGCAGCAATGTCCATCGCTCTCGGGAAATGGGCCCATGGGTACTAATCAATGTCGGTTGGCATTAGCCACCCGCCGCTGCGTCAATATTGTTTCATGGCATTAATACTTGTATAAATAGAACGTTGCCATGACAGAGGGTGGGACAGATGGACTTATCAAATGAGCTCGCGTCTTTAACCGAGCTGATCAGGCCTCTAACCGATCTAATAAGCGCCAATCCTTGGATATCCGCGGCCGCCACCGCACTGATTTCCGGCGTAGGCGGCACCGGCATATTTTCGTTTCTACGCCGCATAAAGCCGACCAAGCCGGAAGTCGGCGAATATTTTCGCGACGACCGGCTGCTGTCGCCGCCGCAAAAGCGCCCGGCCTATAGCGACCGGATGGCGTATGTCTTGGCCGAGATGTCGGACATCGCCTATATCGATTTCGAAGGCGCGGGCGGCGTCATAAAAGACGCCGTGGGCGAAATTCAAAAGCTAGGTATTGATAGCGCCGAAACGTTGAAAGAGTTTCTCGATTCATTTTCCCTTGAGCTGATGGGAAACCCGCGCCTGGATAAAGAATTCCTTGCCGCGCTGTTGAAGAAATCGAACTTCGAGCTGTTGAAGGCATTTTCGGTTGCGGGGACGCAGGGGTTTGCCTGCAAGAGTATCGTGGAGGGGGAACCGCCCTACATCGTGATCGCATTCCGCGGCACGGAGCAGAAGGTTTCCGATTGGCTGACGGATTTGAACGCCGTTCCCAAGGTGGACGGGAAAGAGAAAGTGCATACCGGGTTCTGGAAGGCGTTTAACGAGGCGCCAGATGGCGGCCCGACCGCTCGGGACGTCGTAAAAGGGATAATGGACAGTTCGGCCGCGAAGGACGATAGCGGCGCCCCGCTGCCACTGTTCATTACCGGACATTCATTGGGTGGCGCGCTTGCGCTGATGGCGACAAAGGCGCTGGCGCTCAATATCGATGGCGCCTGCTATACGTTCGGCGCGCCGCGAATAGCGAATTACGACTACTTCAAGGATTTAAAGACGCCTATCTACCGGGTCGTGAATTCCAGCGACATCGTCCCGCGCGTCCCCCCAGGTGCGACGATGCAAATTGCCGTGGGCGTGGTCAAATTGCTGTCATGGTTGACCGGCTGGACGCCTGCGGTCTCCTCGCTATTCGAAAAGCTTGAAGGCTTCCTAGACAGGCTGAACGGGTATCGCCATGCCGGCGATCTGCGTTATCTGACCGATGTTGCGGCGGGCAAGTTCGAAGACGTTCGGCTGTTAAGCAATCCGCCGGCCATCGACCGGATAGTCTGGCTGTGGAAAAACATGGCGGCCGGTATATTCGTGCCGGTAAAAGCCCACAGCATGTCTATTTATAGGAAAAAATTGCAATATATAGCAAAAGATAGGCTCCAATTTTAGCGCAAATGGTATCGCTAGAAAAGCAAGCGTTCGGTGTCCGCGCCCTATCTGACGATCAAAGGGGTCAGAGTAGATTGATTTTCCGATGTTTATTCCGCAGCCATGTATTCATGCCAGTGTTGCTTGATCAGCCGTCGGGCGATGGGCATGGCGACGTCTTTTGTCATGCCAGGCTGTAGGGCGGGGTCGTAGAGAACGGCGAGCATCAGTTTATCGGCGGGCTGCATTTCAAAGATGCGATTTTCGCCTTCACAGATCAAAGATGGGCGGTAGTGGCAGGCGTCACCGGGCAGGCCCATGATCTGCATGAACTCTTCGGGGATGCAATGCCGGCGGCGGGCCTTGGAAATATCGGTGGCAATGCCAATGATGGCGGAGGAGATCAGGCCCTTGGCCGCGTCGCCGAAGGTCATGGCAAAACAGGCACTGGTCCGCGCCATGGCAGCGGAGGAGCGCCGCCTGTTCGGCAGCTTTTTTACAATATCGGAGAAGTGGCGGCGCCGAACGAAATGCAGGCCGACGGATGACCGCGATCCGTTCGAGGCTGCGTCAAGCGAGGCTGCGTCATGCGAAATTGGGCCATGAGAAATTCCGGTTAATTGTTCAATGGCGGTAAGGGCGCTCGCTAAGTCGTTTTCGTGCTGACGCATCGTGGCTATATCCCCGCCGCGGGCATCAACAAGCAAGGGGCTGGCCCAGCGCATCAATACGCGGCTGCCGTTTCCGAAATCATTACCATAGGCGGCGGCTGCGAACTGCCGGGCGACGAGATCGGGGCTCGGTTTGATTGTCCTGGCCGTTGTCGTGACACAACCGGTCAATAACAGCGCTATCAGAATCGCGTATCGCATCCATGAAATGTAGGAAATTTTACGGTCTCGACCAAGGATAATGCGCCCTTTGCCGCATCAAAGGGATGCATAAATATCAATTCCGCGAAGGGGCTATGTCCTCACGGGCCCCTTGGTTACACTAGGGGAAAATTGGCGGCAAATAAACTGGGAGGCCCGGGCCCATGGCGGCACCGAATGTGACAGTGGCGGATCATCCCCTGATCCAGCACAAATTGACCTTGCTGCGGCGCAAGGAAACCTCCACCGCCGAATTCCGGCAGTTGTTGCGGGAAATCGCCTTGCTGCTGGCGTTCGAGGCGACCCGCGATCTGGCCCTGAAGGAGGTTGAGATCGAAACGCCTTTGGAGGTCATGCAGGCCCCCGCCCTGGACGGCAAGAAGCTGTGTTTGGTCTCCATCCTGCGGGCCGGCAATGGCTTGCTGGAAGGCATGCTGGATCTGATCCCCTCGGCCCGTGTCGGCCATATCGGCATGTACCGCGACCACGATACCTTGGAGGCGGTGGAATATTACCTCAAGCTGCCCCATTCCATTGGCGAGCGGCAGGTCATCGTGGTCGATCCCATGCTGGCCACGGGCAATTCCGCCGCCGCCGCCGTGGCGCGCCTGAAAGAGGCCGGCGCCAAACATATAAGGTTCGTTGCCCTGGTCGCCGCCCCCGAAGGCATCGAAGCCTTTGCCGCGGCGCATCCGGAAATCCCCATTCTGACCGCCGCCATTGACCGGCAGTTGAGCGATATCGGCTATATCCTGCCGGGCCTGGGTGACGCGGGCGACCGCCTTTACGGCACGAAATAATATGATAGAAGCCGAAACACCGCTGCAGCCGTCCGATCCAGACGAGCGGCGCACCCAGGATGCGGTCAGCACCGAACAGCTCTCCGCCGACGCTGATGCTTTGTTGGAGAGCCTGGCGGCGGGCGGCGTCGCCATCGCGCCCCTGGATGTGGCCTATGCCATCCTGGCCGCCACGCCCCAGGGCATCCGCCGCATTTTTGATGCCAAACAACGCAGCTATGAAAAACCTTCCGGCATGTTCGGCAATTACGCCATGAGCGCCGAGCTGCATATGATGCCGGCGGAGCGGCACGCCATGGTGGCCGAGATGGTCGAACAGGTCGGTCTGCCGTTTTCCGTGGTGGCGCCGTTTCGCGAAGATCATCCCGTCCTGACCAAGGTGGATCCGTTTGTTCTGGACTCTTCATCCAAGGCGGGCACGCTTGATATGCTGTTGAACGCCGGGCAGATGCATGACGAAATCGCCCGCCAGGCCTGGGCCCGGGAAATGCCGGTGTTCGGTTCCTCCGCCAACCTTTCATTGTCGGGCAGCAAGTACCGCCTGGGCGACATTGACCAAGTGGTGCGGTCGGCGGCGGATATCAGCTTTGATTACGGCCTCTCGCAATACGCTAACCATCAGGGCCGATCATCCACTATCATAGACTTTCGCGATTTCTCGGTGATCCGGGTTGGCGTACGGTTCGAGAACCTGCGTCAGGCCTTCAAGGATCGCTTTGATGTAACGCTGCGGACCTAGATTGGGTAAGACGGGACAGTGGAACGGAATAGGGGGCACGGTGGATAGTCGTTCAGTCATATTTCTAGAGGTCATGATCGCCATCGCCGTTGTCGGCGTTTTGGCTTTTTTGGTCTTTCTCATTGGCCGCGCGGTGGCCCAAGCAAAGGACGGCGGTGGTGGCGGCGGCGCTGGCGGCAGTGGCGCGAACCGTTGGTATCAATACCTGTTGGCGGCGCTGTTGCTGGTGGTGATCGCCGCTCTCGCGGTCTGGCAATTCTCCACCGAGGGCCTGTTGGGTCAGGCGGCGGACTGGCGGGCCGATGGCCGGGCCATCACCTTTTTCGTCATTATGCTGGTGGTCGGCGGCTTGGGCCTGATTGGCTTTCTGGTTTTTCTGGTTGCACAAAGATCCCGGCAGGGTCCGGCGCCGGCGGCGCCGTCTTTCGCGGCATCGTCCACCCCGGCCGCCGCGCCCGCCACCACCCCCGAGGCCGCAACCCAGCCGACGCCGGCGGGCCTGCGCCTGTTGGGGCTGTTGGGTTTGCTGGCCGCGTTCGTGCTGTTGAATTGGATCTATCTGCCCAAGGCGGAGCAATATTCCCTGATCCTGGGTCTGATTTATCCCGCCAGCCTGGCGGTGGCCCTGGTGCTGTTGTTCGACAAGGCCTCGCGTGGCTGGAACGTCAAGGACACGGCTGAGAACTTCCGCGAATGGCTGCTCTGCGATGCCATGACGTTTTTGTTGATCCTGGGCTTCCTCAATCTGCGGCAAGACCCTGGCGGCGAAGAATATGCCGCGATGTTCTGGGATGTGCTCTATGTGGCGCTGTTTTTCCTGATCTTCTGGATTTTGGACCGGGCCCGCACGCGGCTGCGTTTTCTACTGGCCCACGCTTATTTTATCGCCCTGCCGATCCTGCTGCTGATCTGGCGTGCCATGAAAACCATTCCCGAGGGTGCCGCGCCCCTGCCGGAGATCTCCTGGTGGAGCACGGTTTGGCCATTTTTCTTTCTGGCCATCATCGCCTTCGTGCTGGAGATCATCGTCATGTTGATCCAGGGCAGCGAGGGCAAGCAGGGCCTGGGCGCGGTCAAGGACACGATCTTCGTTGCCATCTATGGCATTTTGTTAATCGCCGCGATCCCGGAGGCTGCGGAATGAATAATGACGAACTGGCCCTAAAGGATATCGCCGCCGTTGCCGCGATGATCGCCGCGCGCGAGGTCTCGCCGGTCGAGCTGATGCAAAGCCAGCTGGCCCGGATCGAAGCATTGAACCCGGATTTGAATGCCTATATCTCGCTCTATCCCGAGGCGGCGATGGCGGCGGCGAAGGAGGCGGAGGCGGAGATTGCCGCCGGCAACTATCGCGGGCCGTTGCATGGCATTCCCATGGCTGTAAAAGATCTGTTTCAGGTCGCGGGCATGGAGCGCACCTGTGGCTCGAAACTGCTGTCGGAAGGCATCGCCAATACAGACGCGACCTCGGTTGCCCGTCTGCGCCAGGCCGGCGCCATTATGGTGGGGATGTTGAACCTGCATGAATTCGCCTTTGGTCCCACGGGTATCAACCCCCATGTGGGCACCGCGCGAAACCCGTGGAACACCGATTATGTCTCGGGCGGTTCGTCGTCCGGCTCCGGTTGTGCGACGTCAGCCGCCCTGGCCATGGCCACCTTGGGCAGTGATACCGGCGGCTCGATTCGTATTCCGGCCTCGCTCTGCGGCGTGGTCGGGTTGAAACAGACCTATGGCCTGGCCTCTCGCGCCGGTATCTATCCGCTTTGTGAAAGCCTCGATCATGGTGGGCCGTTGGCACGCACGGTGCGCGATGCGGCCCTGGTGCTGGCCGCCATCGCCGGTCCCGATGCCGCCGATCCAAGTACCGCGCATGCCAGGGTCGCCGATGATTACACCGCGCTTCTGGGCAAACCCCTGGATGGTCTGCGCATCGGCGTGCCGCGTGATTTCTTTTTCGACCGCCTGGATGGGGAGGTCGATGCCGCCGTGCAGGCCGCCCTGGGCGTATTGCAGGATCTGGGCGCGGTGGTCGAAGAAGCAGTGCTGTCCTTTAACCGAGACGCCACGCAAGGCTGGAACGCCGTGGCCATGGGCGAGGCCCATACAGTGCACGATGGCCATTTGCGCGATCACGCCGACGAATTGTCGCCAGATGTCAACGAACGCCTGCGCCTGGGCGAAGGTTTGAGCGCCACTGACTACATCAGGGCGCGGCAGACCCAAACAAGAGTACGCCAGGAAATGGCTGGTGTGCTGTCGCAAACGCCTATTTTGGCCATGCCGACGGCGGTGATCCCCTCGGTGCCCATCGCCACGGGCAAGGCAAAGGTGGGTGATCGGGAAGTCATCGGCTGGAAGGCGTTGGGGCAACTGACGCGGCTGGCGGCCTTTACCGGCCAGCCGGCGATCTCCGTACCCTGCGGCTTTACCGAGGGCGGGCTGCCCATTGGGTTGCAATTGCTGGGCCCGTGGTTCGAGGAGCCGTTGCTGTTGCAGGTCGCCGATGCCTACGAGCAGGCCACCGAATGGCATCTGCGCCGTCCGCCGCTGTCTGTTTGATGATGGCTGTCTAGATGCTGGCGGAACTATCAGAAGATGCGGCCACGGGCGAGATTGCTGGGATCTATGCCGAGATCCGCCGCCTTTGGGCCGTACCCTACGTCTCCTCATTGCAGCGCCATCTGGCGACCAAGCCAGGCTGGCTGGAATGGAGCTGGGCCGCGTTGAGCCCGGCCTTCCTATCCGGGCAGGCGCAAAGTGCCGGTTGGCGGGTCGCGGCTGATTTGCCGCTGCCCACCATGGCGCCGATTGAGCCATGGAATTTCGGCCTAGAGACGGATGATCTGCGGCAAGTGGCCCAGGTCTGCGCTGGCTTCGTCCGGGTGGCGCCGGTCAATCTGATGTTCGCCGGTCTGTTGCGTCATCTACTGGCGGGGGAGCGCCCCCAAGGTGGCGGTTGGCTGGGCGACGGTGGGCCGAACGGTGACTGGCAACCGCCCGAGGCTCTACCGGCCCTGCCTGCGATGGTGGATCCGGCCTTGGCGGATGCGGACACCCGCGCGGCCTTGCTGCAATTGGGCACGGAGGTGGATGGCGCGCCATTCGTGCCCGGCCTGTACCGTATCTTGGCGCGTTGGCCAGGCTATTTTGCGCATCTGGCGCAGGTCCTTGCGCCGCTATTCACCGCGCCCGGAACCGATGCGGCCCGGGCGGCGTTGCTGTCTGGCGTGGATGGCGCGGTGGCGGAATTGTTCGCCGAATTACCGCCACTACCTGAGAACGTGATGCCGGACGCGGCGGAAATTCCGGCTATCCTTGCCGCCCTTGATACCTACCGCCGCACCAGTCCGGAGATGGTTATCTTTGGCCGTTTGATCGCGGATGCATCGAAGTGAACAGTTGCCGGCATTTGACCCTATCGCGCGGCCATCGTGGCGGCTAAAATGCAGGATGTAACAAGGCTCGAAGGGGACGGCACATGAATGGATGGCAATGGTTCTGGACCCTGGTGGGCTTCATTATCTATATCGTCGTGCTGATCTTTTTGTATTTCTACAAACCGTTCGAGGATCTGTTCAATCTGGTGCTGAATGGCTTGAGCTATGAGAATTCAATTCTGTGGGCCGTCGTTATTGTCGGTATCGCCGGTTTCTGCGGCTACCATTGGCGGGCCTATCAATCCCACATCGTGCAACAGCGCAGTGTCGAAAGCATGGTGCTGACCTCGTTACGCGGCTCCACCTTCATCGCCATTCTGTTCTCGGCGGGTGCCGCCTTGCAGGCAGTGCAGATCCTTTGCGTCTACCTTCTCGGCCCCGGCTACAGCCTGGATGAAGCCTTTGGTAAGCGCCTGGCGGCGGTGGTCGCCCTGGTCATCCTAACCGGCATTTTCTGTGTCATTTTCTGGCTGCTGAAGGTCATGCGCCCGGCGGGACACCGCAGCCAGGCCTAGGTTCACCTGAATAGAGTTATCCAATGGAAAAATTTGAACACATCATCTACGAGGCCGTGGATGGCCGCGCCCGCATTACTCTGAACCGGCCGGAAAAGCGTAATGCGCTCTCGATTCCGTTGTTAGAGGAATTCAACGAGGCTTTGTGGGAGGCGGACAATGACAAGGAAGTCCACGGCATTATCATTCGCGGCGCGGGGCCGTCGTTCAGCGCCGGCTATGATCTGACGCCGGGCTTGAATAACCCGCCCAGCGGCGGGCGGCCGGGGCGAAGCTATCGTGACGGCGGCATCTATGCCGATCCGACCATTGATGACGATATCTGGCGCCTGGAATACAGCCAGCGCCTGCGCATGGTGCTGTTCGATATGCATAAACCCACCATTGCGCAAATCCATGGCCATTGTCTGGCCGGCGGCACCGATATCGCCCTGTTGTGCGATATGGTGATCGCGGCGGATGATGCGGTGATCGGCTTTCCCCCCGCCCGCGACCTTGGATCGCTGCCGAACCAGATGTGGGTCTATCATTGCGGCCCGCAATGGGCCAAGCGCCTGGTACTGACCGGTGACACCATCACGGGGGCGGAGGCGGTGGAGATTGGCCTGGTGATGAAATCCGTGCCCGCCGATCTGTTGGAGGCCGAGGTCGAGGGCTTGGCCGACCGCCTGGCCATGATCGACTCCGATTTGCTGACCGCCAACAAGCGTATCGTCAACCTAGGGCTCGAATTGATGGGGGCAAGAACCCTGCAACGGCTGGCGGCGGAGAACGATGCCCGCGCCCATTTGGCGCCCGGCACGCGCAGCTTCCGCAAGGTCGCCCGGGCCGATGGCCTGAAGGCCGCGTTGGCGGGCCGTGACGAAGGCTTTGGCGATGGCCGGGCCCGGGTGCGCGGGCCCGAGGTCCGCGATGACAAGGGCAATCTGGTCGATCCCTGAGAATAGATCATGGCCTTGACCATCGGCATACTTGAGGCAGGCTCGGTGGCGCCGGAATATCACGGCTATCTGACATCCTTCTCGGACTCTTTTTGGCATTTTTTGAATGCCACTGGCGAGGGGCCGGACTTACGCTCCTATCTTTGTTATGACGGCGAATTCCCAAACGCGGTGGACGAATGTGACGGCTGGTTGATCACCGGTGCCGCCGCCTCCGTCTATGATGGCGATGCCTGGATCGCCCAGTTGGAGGCCTTTACGCGGACGGCGTCTGAAAGCCGGCCCATCGTGGGGGTCTGCTTCGGTCATCAACTGATCGCCCAGGCCTTTGGCGGTACGGTGGAAAAGGCGCTGGGTTGGGGCGTCGGCGTACACCGCCATGACGTCTTCGACACGGCGAATTGGATGGACCCGCCGCTACAAAGTCTGTCTCTTTTGGCCTCGCATCAGGACCAGGTCGTCACAGCGCCGCCGGGTGCTGAAGTGCTCGGCGGCAGCGATTTTTGTCCCATCGGCATCATGACCATTGGCTGCAATGTACTGAGCCTCCAGAACCACCCGGAAATGACCAGGGATTTTGCCAGCCAGCTGCTCCGCGTACGCCGCGAGATCGTCGGCCCCGCCGCCGCCGATGCCGCCCTGGCCAGCCTGGACACCCCCACCGACGAAGCCGCCGCCGCTGCCTGGATTCTAGGCTTTCTTGATCGCCGGACGCAGGTTGGCTAGCATGGCCGGGCAATTGGCGATTTAGTCGCCGTGGGTTGGACTTGGAGTAGACGAAATGGTTGAGAAATATGCCGACGGCATGATGCACGGCGTTGCGGGTACGGTTTCCATCGAAGCCATGCGCGAGAAAATCAAGGACGTGGCGTTGACCTATGGTGCCACCTCGGTCGGTATTAATGACCTGGATTCCCTGGCCGGCGGCCCACCCTCAACCGATCTCAGCCATGTCCTGGGCGGCGCCCGGTCCGCCATAACGTTCGCCGTGCCGTTCGATGTGGAGGCCATCCGCGACTTTCTTTCCAAGAAAGACCGGCACGGCCATCAGCGGGACCAAAACCATATTAACACCATGGCCAGCGGCATCGCCGGCATCGTGGCCAGCTATCTGGGGCAATTCGGGGCCGAGGCGGTGGCGGTGATGGCGAATTCCGTTTATCGCGGCGGCAACGACGCCAAATATATCGAGCAGATGCCCGAAATTTCCCACCGCTATTTGGCGGTTCGTTGCGGTCTTGGCTCGTTCGGTTTTTCCGGCAATGTGCTGACGCCCGAATATGGCCCCAACGTGGTCTTCGCCACCGCCGTGACCGATGTACCCCTTGCCGCCGACCAGCCGTTGGCGGAAGAGGATAATTATTGCGACGAGTGCCAGGCCTGCAACGCGTCCTGCCCCTCGGGCTTTTTCCGTTATGGTTTGAAGAACAAGGTTTCGGTGAGCATGGGCGGGCGTGAATTCAGCTATACCGAACGGCGCGACTATGCCCGCTGCACCTATGTCTGCGCCGGCTATAACGGCCTGGCCAAAAACGGCCGCTGGTCAACCTGGTCACCGGGCCGGTTCCCCATCCCCAATGACGATAAGGAATTGAAGGGCGCCTACCGCCAGGCCATCCCGCCCTTCAACCGCCGCCCCGCGCCCGATGGCGTGAGCAATAAACAGCCGATGGTATTTGGCTTCGGCAGCCGGGATTTATCCACCACCTGCGGCAACTGCGCTCTGGTCTGCGATCCCGACCGAGCCGAGCGTGACCGGCGCATCGCTTCCTTGCAGCAGGGCGGCGTGGTGGTCCAGCACGAGGATGGCAGCGTCGAGGCAGTGTCCGCCAAGGACGCCAAGGACTACCTCGCGGCCATGCCGGTGGAGCGGCGCCAGGACTTTGAGTTCGTCGAGGATGGCGATTGAGGGCGCGTTATAGGCCACCGTTACCGGGCGGGCGCGCGACAAATCCGAACTTTTCATCGCCGCGAAAACCGCAGGACTTATAGAAGTTGTGCGTCGAGGCTCGCTTTGAGCCGGTTTGTAACATGACTTTGTAGCAGCGCCGATCCCAGGCAAATTGTAACGCGTGCCTGATGATCTTCTTGCCAAGGCCCTGGCCGCGCAATTTTTCCTCCGTTACGACGTTTTCGATGATCCCGTAGGGAGAGGCACCGCGTGTCATGTTGGGAATAATATTCAGATAGCATGTCGCTTGGACATTGGCATCGTCGTCTTCAAGCAGAAAAAGATGCAGGCTTTCGGACCGGCGTATCTCGTCAAATACCGCCCGATCCTCGCCATGCTCCGGTTCAAGGTCGTCGTGATGGAGTTGTGCATGAAGTTCACTTAAGCGCCCAAAGTCTTCTGCCCTGGCTTCCCTGATCAACGGCGTAACTCCCGGCTTGCTTATCGATGCGCCCCTGGTGCGCCCAATCGGGCCGACGTTGTCAGCGCGGTGCGGGCGGCGGCGCCTCGGCTGTTGGCATGCAGGCCGCCATATGGTCCGCGTTTGACGAAGGCGCCGTCGCCGGGCTTGCCCAGATATTGGCCCTTGTCGATGATCACCCGGCCCCGGGACAGCACGGTTTCGGTAAAGCCCCGCACTTTGGTGCCTTCATAGGCGTTGTAGTCGATGTTCATGTGGTGGGTGTGGGCATTGTGCAGGGAGATGACCTCTTCCCGGTCAGGATCGAAAATCACGATGTCGGCGTCGCTGCCCACGGCGATGGTGCCCTTTTTGGGGAACAACCCGAAAATCTTCGCCGGCGAGGTCGAGGTCAGCTCGACAAAACGGTTCAGCGATATGTTCCCGTGGTTGACGCCCTTGTGATAGATCAGGCTCATGCGGTTCTCGACGCCGGGACCGCCGTTGGGGATCTGGCTGAAATCATCGCGGCCGATTTCTTTCTGATCGCGGATGCAGAACGGGCAGTGATCGGTCGAAATCACATCCAGGGCCGAATTGCGCAAACCGCCCCATAACTCGTCCTGGTTCCATTTCTCCCTTAACGGCGGCGTCAGGACATATTTTGCGCCGTCAAAGCCGGGCTCGTCATAGCAATCGATGTCCAGCAACAGATATTGCGGGCAGGTTTCCGCGTGCGCCATGACGCCACGGGCTTGCGCCATGCGCAACTGCTCCAAGGCGTCAAAGCAACTGAGATGCACCAGATACACCGGCGCCTGCGCCACCTCGGCAATGGCCAGGGCCCGGTGCGCGCCTTCCGCCTCCAGGCGTGTGGGGCGGGTCAGGGCATGATACTTGGGTTCGATATGGCCTTCCGACAAGGCAATTTTGACCAGTTCATCGATGACGATGCCGTTTTCGGCGTGCATGCAAACCAGGGTTCCGTCCTCGCCCGCCTTGCGCATGGCCCTGAATATGGTGCCGTCGTCGGACAGCAATACGCCGGGATAGGCCATGAATAATTTGTACGAGGTGACGCCCTCGTCCGATAGCCGCCGCATCTCGGGCAGGCGATCTTCGGGCATGTCGGTGATAACCATGTGAAAGCCATAGTCGATGGCGGTGCGTCCCGCCGCCTTTTCCTGCCAGGCATCCAGCGCGTCGAGAGTTGAGGTGCCCTTGGTCTGGATGGCGAAATCGACAATGGTCGTGGTGCCGCCATAGGCCGCCGCCCTGGTGCCGGTTTCGAAGGTATCCGATGTGGTCGTGCCGCCGAACGGCATTTCCATATGGGTATGGGGATCGACGCCGCCCGGGATCACCAGCTTGCCGGCGGCGTCGATAACATGATCCGCCTCGATTTCCAGATTGCGCCCGATCAGCGAGACTGTTTCGCCGCCAATGAAGATATCGGCATGATAATCATCCGCCGCCGTTACGATGCGGCCATTCTTAATGAGAACCGTCACGCCCCTCTCCCCGAAATAATGTTGTTACTTTAAGCTTTGCAGAATCTGTACCTAATGTATCATTAAACCAGCTTTGCGCTAGGCGGTAGGCGAGTTGCATTGTTGTAGCGTCGCTGGGGGCAAGGAACTGGATGAGCGTGGGGTCCGCGAAAAATGCATGCGATGATTGCCGCGCGATTGAATAGCCAATGGGAGGCAAGAAATGACCGTGAAAAATGGCAATAGCAAAAGTGGTGGCGCATCATTGCGGATGAGCCGCCGGAGATTTATGGGAACCGCCGCGACGGTTGCGGCAGCGGGTGGTATCACCGGTTTCCCCAATATCGTACAGGCCGCCGATCCAATTCGGACCATCGGCCTGGGCGTTAGCATCATCAATGAAATACAGGGCAAGGCGGCCAAGGATGTCGGCTTTAAGATCCGTGGCCAGGCGCTTGGCTATGGTGCCCTGTTCGGCAAGACCTTGAACCAGAATGATCAATACGAAGTTTCGGAATGCTATTTCGACATGTTCGATGTGATGATTCCCTCGGGCGTGTTCCAGGCCATCGACACGCATCGCATCAAGGATTGGGACAAGGTTTCCAACCTGACCAAGACGGGGATGCTGACACCGGGTTCCAGTGTCGGCCAGGGCGATGCACCGGTGCGGCAAATCTGGGTCGATAAGGACGGCAAGCGGACCGATGGGCCGTCGCGCTATATCTCCGCCGTGCCCGGTTGGCATAATGCGGATAGCCTGGGTTACAACCCCGAAGATACCGGCCGGCCAATTGAAAGCTGGGCGGAATTGTTCAGCTCTGACTTCAGGGGCCGGGTGGCGTTGCTTAACGTACCGCAGATCGGTGCCATGGACGCGGCCATGGGCGTGGAAGCGCTTGGTCTGATCAAATTCGGTGACAAGGGTAATATGACGAGAAAGGAAATCGATTTTCTTGTCGACTTCCTGATCAAGAAGAAAAAGGAAGGCCATTTCCGCGCCTTCTGGGAAACTTTTGGTCAATCGGTCAACCTGATGGTCAGCGGCGAGGTTGCCCTGCAAAGCATGTGGTCGCCGGCGGTGACGGCGGTGAAGGCCGAGGGCGTGCCCTGTATCTATGCCTCGCCCAAGGAAGGCATGCGCGGTTGGCATGGCGCCCTGGCCATTTCGAAAAAGGTCACCGGCAAGAAACTGGATCAGGCCTACGAATACCTGAACTGGTGGCTGGATGGCTGGGCTGGCGCCTTTGTCGCCCGTCAGGGTTATTACATGTCCACGCCCGCCAACACCAAGAAACACCTGCCCGCCGACGAGTGGGATTTCTGGTACGAAGGCAAGGCGGCGGCTAAGGAGCTACCCGATCCGTTTGGCAGCCCGTTGGTGAATAAGGGCGAAGTGCGTGACGGTGGCTCGTACGAGCAACGCTTCAAGAAGATTGCCGTTTGGAACTCGGTCATGAGCGAGAACGACTATCTGGTGAAACGTTGGACGGAATTCCTGACCGCGTGATAATATTCGTGGAATGATACCGTGCAATAACACTGGGCCGGTGCGGCGTTCGCCGTGCCGGCCCCATTTTTTGAACACTCTTGCCGTCTCATAATGTCAAACGCCAGTGAACACCATCATACAGGGTTGATCGGCAGCCAGCCCCGGCCTGATGGCTCGGCCCGAAGCAAGATCAGCTATGCGGAGGAAGGCTTCGCCACCGCTTGGCTGATCGCACCGGCGAGCCTCTGGCTGATTCTGTTTCTGGTTATTCCGCTGGTTTCCATCGTCGTATTCAGTTTTTGGGAAAACACCCCGCAGGGTCTGAACCCGGCATTTTCCCTGGAGTTCTACGGCGAGTATTTTTACACCAAGGGATTTTTCGATCCGGATTCGGATCGCTTCCTCCTGCCCAGCGTGTTTATCCGCACCCTCGGCTCCACGGTCTATTTCACCCTTGTCACCATGCTCCTGTGCCTGATCGTGGGTTATCCCATCGCCTATTTCCTGGCCATGCAGGTACAGGCGTTCAAGTGGCAGTTGGCCCTGTTCCTGTTGTGCATGGTGCCGTTCTGGACGTCGTATCTGATCCGCGCCGTGGCTTGGCTGCCCATGTTGGGCCGGCGCGGCCTGATCAATCAAGCCCTGTTGGGCATGGGCATTGTTGATAAGCCGGTCAGCTTTCTGTTTTATTCGGAATTTGGCTACACTATGGCCCTGGTGCAAATCTATGTGGTGTTGGGTATCGGGCCGATTTTCTTTTCCCTGGCCAAGATCAACAAGGATATTTTGGAAGCCGCCACCGATATGGGGGCGACGCCGTTCCAGATATTCCGTGAAATCATTGGCCCGATGTCCTTGCCCGGCGTCGCCATTGGGATGATTTTTATCTTTGTCATGATCATGGGCGAATTCGCCACCGCCGTGGTGGTCTATGGCGGCAAGACATCCACGGCCGGCACGGTGATCCTGAATTATTACGGTATCGCGAACTATCCTTTCGCCGCCGTCAACGCCCTGATGCTGATGCTGGCCATGGTGATTGGCATCATTGTCATTCTGCGCGTCGTTGATATCCGAAAGGAATTGTAAGATGGCGCGCTGGACACCGGAACGTTGGCGCAAGTTGCGGGTGAAGACCGGCTTCTCGATTTATTACGTGATTTTCCTGGCGTTCATTTACGGGCCGATGTTTGCCATGTTCATCCTGTCCTTCCAGGGCCGGCGCGGCGGCACCTCGTTCCCCATGCGGGGTTGGAGCCTGTATTGGTGGAACAAGTTGCTGGAGCCGTCCACGGTTGGCGATATGCAGGGCGCCCTGGGCCGATCGCTTATCTTGGCCTTGATGGTGATGGTGATTACGGCGTTGTTTTCGACCATGCTGGCCATGGCCTTCCGCAAGGCCTTCCGTTTTTCCAATGTCTTGTTCTACACAGTTTTGACCGGCCTGATGGTGCCGGGCGTTCTGCTCAGCCTTGGCATGGCGATCCTGATGCGGCAATTAGGCCTATCGCCGGCGTGGTATTCATCCGGCCTGGCGGTACATGTGATCTGGGCTCTGCCGTTCGGCTATCTGGTAATGATGGCGGTCTTCAACCGCTTTGATGCCCGATTGGAAGAGGCCGCCCGCGATATGGGCGCGGATGAGTGGACCGTGTTCAAGGAGATTACCCTGCCCCTGATCACGCCGGGCGTGGTCGCCGCCGGGCTGTTTGGCTTCACGCTGTCCTATGATGAATTCGCCCGTACCACATTGTTGGCCGGGGCGGATAACACCCTGCCCCTGGATATCAATGCCTCGATGACCCAGCGCATCCGCCCCACATTGTTCGCGCTGGGCACTGCCTCGACCATCTTTTCGTTGCTGATGATTTCGGTATTTCTGGGGATCTATACGATCCTCTATCGCCGCTCACGTTAGCTGGGGTCAGGTCGGCTGCTTGGCGAAGCGGTGGATCAGGGCCGTGGCGATGAGGACGCCGGCGGGCCAAAGCACCCAGGGGTAATCCGCCCAGGTAATGATGTTGATCACGGCCAGCGCAACGACCACGACCGCCCCGCGGGCATAGAGCCGCCAAAACCAGCCGTCGAGAAACAACGGCGTGGCCTCCAACGCCCATAGCGTGGCGATGGCGATGCCGGGCCAATGAGCCCAAAACGGGCTGCCGGTGAAAACATCCATGACCACCAGGGCTGCCCAAACGATGCCGAGCGCCTTGCCATGGCGGATCACGCGGGTGCGTTGATCCTCTGTCAATTGGCCGCCGCCGCCGACCGAGTGCGGTGGTTTGTCCGAATGCGGCGGTTCGGTGGTGCGCTTGCGCGCCGGGCGGCGTTTGCCGTCCAGTTCCACGCGGTAGACCGTGATATCCTCGGTGAAGTTCTTGGGCCGCCGTTGTCCCAGGTAATCAAACCTGATCGAGAGTTTGCCGTGCACTTGGTCATAGACCTGCTGTGATATCAAAATGCCGCCGGGTTCCGCCATGGTTTGCAACCGCGCGGCGAGGTTGACCCCTTCACCCAAAAGGTCGGTGCCGTCGATCAGTACATCGCCCAGATGCACGCCGATCCGAAAATTCAGGTTCTTATCGGATTTCTTTTTGGCCCCGGCGAGTTCCCGTTGCACCTCGATAGCGCATTGCACAGCCTCGACCACCGAAGGGAATTCGGCGATCAAACCATCGCCGGCGGTATTGACGATGCGGCCGCCATGGCGCTCAATCAAGCTGGCGAAGACCTCTCGCGCGCTGCGCAGGGCGGCCAAGGTACCCAACTCATCCGTGCCCATCGCACGGCTGTAACCTTCAGCATCAGCCGCTAGGATCGTCGTCAACTTGCGTTGCACACCGCTGGACATGATCGCGCTCAACTCTTTAAGGGCTTCATGGACATAAGCATTATGCGCCGGGTTTCAACTCGGGCCGATAACCCTTCACGGTACATCGGGCGTGGCGTAAAGGCGCGCATCATCGACCGTGATCTTAACCTGCACCAGGTAGCGGGCCAGGGCGTCCGTATCGATCTCCATGCCCAGGCCGGGCGCGTCCGGGGCGCACACCAGGCCGTCGCTGTCCCGTTCGATCAGGCTTTGGGTGATTTCCCTGGATAGGGGCTTGGCCTCAACCGGGTATTCGCAGATATCATCCTGCTCGTGCCCGGCAAAGGCCTGCAACGAGGCGCTGAGCGCGATGTGCGAATTAAAAGTATGGTTGACGAAACGGACGTCGCGCTGGGCGGCATAATCGGCCACCCGTTTGCTGTCGGAAATACCCATGCGCCCAGCATCGATCTGTACATAGCCCAGGCCGGCATAGTCGATCATTTGTTGCGCCATATGGAAATTATGCGCCCCTTCGCCGCCCGCCAGACGCAGGGGCGCGGCGCGTTCGGCCAGCGCCTTATAGGCGCCCAGAGCAGCGGAGATGAATGGCTCTTCCAACCAGGTGGCTCGATGTTCAATCAAGGCATCAAGACGTGCGGCGGCGGCCGCCACATCGTCGACCCAGACCGTGCCCGCATCGACCAACAGAATGCCGTCCTCGCCCAGGCCCTCGCGGGCGGCGGCGATATGCGCGGCATCCGTTGACGCATCGCCCTGGCCGTAGGGCCCCCAGCCGAATTTGACGGCGCGAAAACCAGCTTCCCGCTGCGCCTTGCCCTTGGCCCGGGTTTCCTGTGGTTCATCACCGAACAGCTGCGAGGCATAGGGTGTCTTTCGGGTGCTTTGGTCATGACCCAGCAGGCGCCAGACCGGTTCGCCCCGGCGCCGGCCCAACAGATCCCACAATGCCATGTCGATGCCCGCTAGGGTATGCGAAGTTTGTAGCAGATCCAGACTGTTGGCCCGGACCTCGCGATTGATGCGGGCGATATCCGCCACATCATCCAGGCGCTGGCCCAATACGGAGGTTCCAACCGGCTGGCAGATGCCATGGGACATTGGCGCAATAAAGCTGGCGATGGAGACCAGCGGTGCGGCGTCGCACTCTCCCAGCCCACGTCGCCGCCTGAGGCCACGCGTACCAGCAGGGAATCCTGGCTGTTGTCGGCAATCGCTTCGACGACCGGCATGCGCAGATAGAAGAAGTCCACGGCTTCGATGGTTGCCATGACTAGGCGACCTGATCGGGGTGGGGGCCGTCGAAATCGATGGCGCAGAAATCTCCACCCTGAAAATAGTCCGCGACCGCATTTGGCGTGCGTTCGGCCTCCGCCGCCAGGGCGCGGTCGCGATGATCTTCGGCGCGGTCCTCTGGGCGATAGCCAAGGCGATAGGCCGGTTCATTGTCCCACCAGGCCCGCGCATTATCCGAGGCACCCCAGACGATTTGATAGCGTAGATCAGGATGTTCCAGCCCGATGCGGATCAATTGCACCAGATCGCGCGGGCTGACCCAGATGGAAAGGCGTCTTTCGTCCACCGGATAGTCATCTATATTTCCAATGCGGATTGAAAGGACGCCCAGTCCGAATTTCTCGGCATAGAATGAACCCAGGGCCTCGCCAAAGGCCTTGGATACGCCATAGCGGCTGTCGGGGCGAACCTTGTCGTCTACCGTGATGCGGCGGTGGCGCGGATAAAATCCGATGGCATGATTGGACGAGGCGAAGACCACGCGCTTGGTGCCGTTCAGGCGCGCGGCCTCGAACAGATTATGGCAACCAACGATGTTGGCGGCATGGATCACCTCCCATTCGTCCTCGATCGAGCGTCCGCCCAGATGGATGACGCCATCAACGCCGTCGAGCAAGGCGGTGACCTGGGCCATGTCGGACAGATCGGCTTGAATGAATTCCTCGTCAGCCCCCAGATTTGCGGCTGGTTCCCGGTCGCTGAGGATCAGGCGTGGATAGACGCCTTTCAGCAGGCTGCGCAGGCGCGTGCCGATGCCACCCGCGGCACCGGTGATCAAAACTGTCTTCATGGGACTACTCCAGACTTAAACCACGCTGTGAGGCGTGAGTTTGGTGCCGTCGGAAAAACGGCTGAAACGGAAGGCTTTCAGGTCCAGCGATGGCTTGCCGTTCTGGATCAGTTCCGAGATCAGGCGCCCCACGATCGGCCCCATGCCAAAACCATGGCCCGAAAAACCCGTGGCCAGGACAAGGCCCGATGGTTGATCAAGCGCATCCAGGGTCGGCAGCATGTCAGGCGCCATGTCGATATAGCCGGCCCAACTGCGCTCTATCTCCACCGTTGCCGTATCCGGCAAGAGACGATGCAGTTCCGAGAGCACGTGGTTGAGGACCTTGTGGTTGGGCTCAGGGTCGAGAATACGGTGGGTAGTCAGTTCCTTGGCCAGTGCGGCTTTCGAGAAGCTGCCGCCCAATAGATCAAACGCCAGGCGGTTCAGGTGTAGCTTTATGTCCCGCTTGTTGCGCGCGAAGCTACCGGCGAAGGCGGGAAAGTTCAGCACGCTGTCCAGGGTCAGGTCATGATCAGCCGAGCGGGTGGCGATATTGAAGGTCCCGTCCCGGCGTTGGCGAAAGGCCACGCCCGTCCAGGTGGCGGCATGCGAGATCACCGGCGCCGCCGTGGTCCGCGCGACCGAGCCCTTGATCCACATCTGCGGCAATTTCAAACCCAGTGTGCGGAGCATGCGTCCCGACCAGGCGCCGCCGGCGCAGACCACCACGGGCGCACGAATAGTGCCGTGTTCCGTGTCCACGCCGGATACGGCGCCGCCGGTGGTTTCGATTTCGAACACCGCGCAATGGGTCAGGAATTCCGCGCCCCGGCCCTCCGCCGCACGGGCCAGGGCGGCGGTGACCTTGGTGGGTTCGGCCTGGCCGTCGGTTTCGGTAAAGATCGCGCCCTTGCAGTCAAAGGCATTGCCTGGCGTGATGGCATCGAGCTCGGCGCGGCTTAGGAGCTGCGCCGGCAGGCCAAAGTCCTGCGCCGTTTGCCGCCATTGCTCCCAGCCCGCAGCCTCTTCATCCGTATCAAAGGTCACCATATTGCCGGCGGAAATCCATTCCAGGTCGGCGTTCAGTTCCCGCTCCAGGCCGCGCCAGATTTTGTTGGCTTCCATCATCAGGGGGATTTCGGCGGGGTCGCGGCCCTGCTGGCGGACGAAGCCCCAGTTACGGCTGGATTGTTCGCCGGCGATTTCGCCTTTTTCGCAAACAATGACCTTGGCGCCGCCTTTTGCCAGGTAATAGGCGGTGGCGGTGCCGGCGATACCAGCGCCAATTACAACAACATCGGCGGCTTTATCCATCTCGGTCTATTCCCTGACGTTTATGGGGATGCTTACGGTAATGTCTAACGTTCCAGATCTTCGGGCCGTCTGGTTTCTTCCAACAGCATGCCGGAATCGGCGGCAAAACACAGGGTCTCCCGTTCCCCAATCTTGTAGGAACTATCCGATAACTTACGATGCTGTTCCACATGTACGAATTGACCTGGCTCAAGTTCAAACACGTCGGTTTCCAAGGTGCCCAGGAATTCCGTCGCCACGTAGCTGCCCACGACCTTATTGGCCATATCCGGATTATCGCCGGTGTGCATCAGATCGGCACGGACCGAGAAATGCGCCTCCTGGCCAACGGGGACCTGGCGGATATGTTCGGGCACCCGAATATAGTAAAGCTGCTCGCCCGCCTCGACGAAGACCATGGAGCCGCTGCGGGATTTGATCGTGCCCTTGAACATATTGTTGTTGCCGATGAAGTCGGCGACGAAACGGTTGCGCGGGTTTTCGTGGATCTCCCTGGACGAGCCGATCTGCTGCACCATGGCGTTGCTCATCACGATGACCTTGTCGGCCATGGACATGGCTTCCTGCTGGGAATGAGTGACCATGATGAAGGTAATGCCCGTTTCCTGCTGAATTTTTTTCAACTCGACCATCATGGTTTGGCGCAGGTTGTAATCCAATGCGCCCAAGGGCTCGTCCAACAACAAAACCGTTGGCTCCGAGATCAGCGCCCGGGCGAGCGCCACGCGTTGCTGCTGCCCGCCCGACAGATCAGACGGCCGGCGCGATGCCAGTTCGTCCAGGCCGACGGTCTCCAACATGGCCCAGACCTTGCCCGCGCGCATGTCCTTGTCCATGCCGCGCATTTTTAGGCTGAATTCGACGTTCTGAAAGACCGTGCGGTGGGGAAACAGGGCGAAACTTTGAAACATCATCGAGGTATCGCGATGCGAGGGCGGCAGGTCGGTGACATCCTGGCCAGAGATGAAAATCTTGCCCCGCGTCACCTCCTCCAAACCGCCGATCATGCGCAACAAAGTGGTCTTGCCACAGCCCGATGGTCCCAGCATGGAGACGAACTCGCCATGTTCAATTTCCGCATTGAAATCGATCACCGCCCGGGTATCGCCCGGGAAGGTTTTGTCCACATGCTCTATGACAACGTCTAGTTCGGCCATGTTCCACTGTCACTCCCGCGAAAGCGGGAGTCCATGCTTGTCATAAAGCGTCGTGCCATGGCTCTGGATTCCCGCTTTCGCGGGAATGACGAGACTACTAGATCCTGCATGCTCGCCAACCTAATCGGCGGTCTTGGCGACAGCCTGCATGATGTTCCAGACGCTCTCGAACGGCACCTCGTCAAAGCCGCCGCGGCTGTTTAATTCCACCAGCATGGCCAGGGTCTGGCTCATGGTTTCGTCATCGCCGGCGGCTGCGATCAGTTTCTCCAGGGCCTCGGGGAAATTGGCCTGCCGCGCTTTCTTGGTGCTTAAGGTGCTATCGACCAGGGCGGCCAGATGATCCGCCGCCTCGCGCAGGCTGCCTTGGCCATAGGGCCGGCCGAACAGGCCGCGCAGGCCATTGGCATTGAACTTTTGCCGCAGGCCGTCGGGCATGGACTGGGCGAAACCTTCCAGCACCTCGCCGACGCCAAAGCCCTGGGTGAACAGGCCGCGAATGGTGTCCACCGTGCCGTCGCCCCCGCCATACATGCGGATCTGCGCGCCTTCCAGGGCATTGCCCATGGCCTTGGCCTGATCGATGTGGACGTCCCGGTCCGCCTCGATAGACAGTTTGGCCAGTTCCAGGAAGGTCGCGGCCTCGTTGTATTTCTTCAAGGCATCGGCCTTGGCCTCCATGCCCGTGGCTTCTGCTTGTAGCATGCGCTGGGTATTCTCCACCCGCAGGGTTTCGACCTCCATCTCGGCCCGGCCTTTCGCGGCCGCCTCCCGCTCGATACCTTCGGCCGACATTTTTTGCGCCTCGGCGGATGCGCGGGCGCGGATCATGGTGGCGTCGGACTCCTGCTCGGCGGCCAATTTGCGGGCTTCCGATTGGGTGATCATATGCATGCGCGTGATCGTGGCCTTGCTCTCTTCGTCGATGCGGCGGATTTCAGCCAGCATCTCGGCATCGATCTGCTCCACTTCCTTGGCGCGTTCGGCGTCCGCGACCAGGCGTACGGACTCGACCCTGTGTTGTGCGCCCTCGCGCTCCGCGGTGGTGGCCAGGCGTTGGACTTCGGCGGCCTCCAATTCCCGGGTTTTCTCCACCATGGCGATTTCGCGGTTACGTTCCTCGGTCTCGCGGGCCTGGAAGCGCCGGATATCAGCGGCTTCGCGCTCCTTGTCCTTTTCGATCAGGGCGATATCGCGCTGGCGTTGTTCCAATTCGACCGCCAGGTTTTTCCGAACCTCGACCTGCTCCAGCTCCTCGGACTTGGCGACCAAGGCGATTTCGCTGTCGCGTTCCTCTTGTTCCCGCGCTAGCGTGCGGCGAATTTCCGCCTGCTCCAGCTCCTGGGCCTTGCCGATCAATTCAATCTCGCTGTCGCGCTCGGCCTTTTGGCGCGCCAAACTGCGCGCGATCTCGGCGGCGTGTGTCGCCCCGCCCTGGCGGATTACGGCGGCATCCTTTTCGATTTGCGCCTTCTCCACGGCCTCGGCCTTTTGAATTTCCTCCTGCTCTACCTCCCAGCGCCGGTCGAGGATAAAACGTTGCTGCTCGCTCAACACCTTGGCCCGTTCGTTGGCCACTTCCTGTTCCTGCTTGGCGGCGGCGAAGCTTTCCGCCTTGTCCAGGTCCAGCATTTCAAGGCGGGTTTCGAGCGCCCGTTTGCGTACCGCCAGGCTGGCTTCCTCGGCCGCCGCATGGCGGGCATCGCGGGCGGTTTCTTCCTCGGCCATGACGGCGGTAATGCGGTTAATCTCCGATTGTTGGCGTTCTTTTTCTTTTTGCGAAAGCTCTATTTCCCGCTGTTTTTCCGCCTGTTCACGGGCCAGGGTGCGGTCGATTTCCGCCAATTCGGACTCCTTGGCCTTGGCCACCAATTCGATCTGGCGGTCCCTCTCGGCCTTCTCCAGGGTCAGATTGCGGCTGATGTTGGCCAGTTCTTCTTCCCGCGCCTTGGCGATCAGTTCAATCTCGCGGTCCCGGCGTTCCTTCTCAAGTGCCAGATCTTTTTGAATTTCCGCCGCTTCCCGGCGCTTGCCTTCTTCCGTAATGGCCAGATCACGCTCGGTGCGCATGCGTTCCAGATTTTTCTCGTTGTCGATTTCTTTCTCTTCAACGCCCATGCGCTGATCCAGCACGTAGATCTGCTTTTCACCCAGCTGCTTGGCCTGCTCGTTGGCGACTTCCTTGTCCTGATTGGCCCGGGCGACGGCCTCGTGGCGTTCGATTTCCAACAATTCCAATTGCGTGTCGAGGTCCTTTTGCCGAATGGAAACCGTTGTGCGTTTTTCCGTCTCATGCACCTTGCGCCTGGCATCCGAGGTAATCTCGGTAATCACCTTCAGGCCCTCGGCATCAAAGACGTTGTCGGTACGGAAAAATTCCTTGCCCGATTGTTCCAGGGTGACGATGGAAACCTCTTCCAGAACCAGACCATTCGAGGTGAAGCTTTCGGTCACGCCATTGCGGATGTCGTTGGCGAAGGCGTCACGGTTTTGATGCAGTTCCTTCAGGGTCTTCTTCGCGGCATAGCTGCGCAAGGCACCGACCACCTTGGCCTCCAGCAGACTGCGCACCTTGTCGGAATCGAAGGTTTTTTCGCCCAGGCTGCGGGACGCGACCAGCACCGCATCATCGGTGTGACCGACATGGGTATAGAGCTCGACCACCGCATCGATGCGGATATTGTCCGAGGTCAATATGGCCTGATCGCGCGAGCGGGAGATGATCAGCTTCAGGGTTTCCAGTGATACCCAGCTGACCTCGTGAAACACCGGCAGGACCAGGGCGCCCTTGCCCAGACAAACCTTGGTGCCGCGAAAGCCCGTGCGGATAAAGCACATATTCGACGGCGCCCGCTTATAGATCCAGATGGAAATAATATACAGGATCGCGATGACGACGATGGCCGTGATGAACAGCGCAATTCCAACTTCAAGCATCGTGCAAGCACCCTTATCTTTTTAGTGTTCGTGTCTTTGTTCTAGTCTATTTGGCGCCGCGCCGTTCGCCAAAATCAAACATTGGCAAGGCTTTGCGGTTTCGTTTCATACCTTCGCGCAGATCCTGGCTGGCGCGTCGGTCAACGACCAATTCCGCCCCCTCCAGAACAACGCCATAATCGCTACGCGCCAATTCAATACTAACCAATTTGCGCGCGACGTCATTGCGCACCCAGATCGGGTCGCGCGCCAACGGATCGCCCCAGCCGCCGCCACCGGCGGTGCAAAAAACAATACTGTCACCGGGCCGGACCCGGACATTGTCGATTTTCGAGGGCAGGGGAGTCTGCTCGCCATCCCCGCGGATGAGGAATTTTTTCGACACCGCGCCGGGTTTGCCGCCCAGAATTCCCCACGGCTGGCTGACGTCCCGGTCGTCATGGATGGAGACATCGCCCTCGGCCAACAACCGGTAGATCTTTTCGATGCCGTTGCCGCCCCGATGCAATCCCGCGCCGCCCGTATCGCGAATGGAGCCATAGCTCTCGATCACCAGGGGGTAATAGGTTTCCAGATATTCGGTCGGAATATTCTCGAACAGCGGCCACCAGGAATGGCCGTCCATGCCGTCGCCGATGGGCCGGCCCGGAATACCGCCGTAAAGGATCTCCATCAACTGGAAATCCCGGCCATCCAGATCGGTGCCGGAAAACAGAAAATGCGGGCTGGAGCCATAGCCTGCGGCTGTCGCTAGTTCCGGCGCGTTATGGCTCAGGGCGCCGCCCATGACATCGAACTGCCGGGACAAGGTATGCGTGCGGCAACCAAGCGAGGCCGGGAAATTGGGATGCACCAAGGAACCCTTGGGCAGGGTGACGTGGATTAGGTCGTAGAAGCCATCGTTGAACAGGATCTGGGGATCGAACACCATGATCATGTAGACCCCGATGAACATCTTGAACATGCCTTCATGGAGGTAGAAGTTGATGGGGCCGGGGGCTTGATCGGCGGTGCCAGTCCAATCGAAATAGGCATGCTCCCCTTCGCGCCAGACCGTCAGCTTCATCTTGAAGGGGCCGTTGCCGCAGCCGTCGTCGTCCACGTAATCCTCGAACGATTGCGGCTCAATCGGCAGGTTCTGCACGATCAGTTTGCGCATGGCCCGTTCGGTACGGTCCAACAAGGCATCGCAGGCATCGGAATAAACGTCCGCGCCGAAACGTTCGCACAGTTCGATGACGCGTTTTTCACCGGCCCGGCAACCGGCCAGAATGGCCATCAGGTCGGAATAGTTCATCTCCGGCGTGCGGGTGTTGTTCATGATCAGGTCAAGGGCGGCCTGGTTCAGCACACCGCCTTCGTACAGCTTGATCGGGGGAATGCGCAGGCCCTCGCCAAAGATCGATGTCGCGGCGGTGGGCATGGAACCGGGTACCGGTCCGCCCACATCCATCATATGCCCGAACATGGAAGTGAAACCGACCAGGTTGCCGTGGAAGAACACCGGCACCAGGATCAGCCAGTCGTTGATGTGGCTGATGGCGCCGCCGCATTGGAAGGGATCCGATTGCAGGATCACATCGCCCGGTTCCAGGTCGAAATTCTGCGTCTTCAACATGGCAGGTACGTAAGAGCCGAATTGCCCGACAATCATCCGTCCCTTGGGATCGGTGATCATGGGATATTCGTCGTGCTGTTCGCGGATCACCGGCGACATGGCCGAGCGGAACAAGACCGCGTCCATTTCATGGCGCGCGTTGCGCAGGGCGTTTTCGATCAAATCCAAGGTGACGACGTCAAGCTTGCTGCCTGTCTGTGCCGATTGGACGGCCACCGCCTGACGCGTGGTTTGGTGTCCTTGAGGTGCCCTAACCGGCGTCTCGCCGGCGACGGTCGGATCATCATCGGCCAGCATGGCGACGCATTTTGCCAAGGCGTCGTCGGCGGCCCGCTGTAATGCCTTGCCCTTGTCGCCGTTGGCCCGTGCCGTGCCGAACTGCATTTTCGAAATGCCGTCCACCACCAGCTTGACCAGGACCGAGACGCTGCCTCGATCGCTGGAATGCTCCATGATTTCTGAAGACCAGCCACTGCCATATCGGGCATTCAAGTGCGCCGTGATGTCGCCAGCTGTCTCGCTGCTGGTGCCACTACTCGTTACGCTGGCCGAGGCCAGATCCTCGGCTGTGGCGGGCCGGTGATCGACCGAGAGCAGACCGCTTGCCTGCATCTGGTCGGCGAAAATCTTATCGAACTGCGCCTTGTTCGCCTTCAACAAATCGTCGAGGGAAACCCGGCCGCGCTCTGGATTTTGCTCGTTCATGCCGGCTGCCCACCTATGCCTTCTGGGGAGATCAGAATATTCAAGTAGCGGTCGACCGTGGCGGCATGGCCGGGGTGAATGACCGTGGTGGAATCCGCTTGGGTGACGACGGCAGGGCCGACAATACGGTGTCCGGCGCGCAGCAATTTGCGGTCATAGATATTGGCATTGAGGAATCCGCCGTCGAAATAGACCCGATGCTGCTCCACCACCGCCGCCGAAGCGTCGGGGCCTTCCAAGTCAAAGCTGGGCAATTGCACCTTTTCCACCCCGCCGGTGCCGACCGCGCGCAGATTGACCAATTCCACCGGCTGTTCCAAACGGAAGCCGTACAGACGCTCGTGAGCATCGCCAAAGCGGGCCTCCAGGTCCGACAAACCGCCGTTGCTCAGGCCGTCGGGATTGACCTGCAGGGCAAACTCATAACCTTGGCGGAAATAACGCACATCAGCCTGAAAACTAAGCTCCTGGCGTTGATCATCGATGCCTTCCTCGCGCAGCCAGCCGCGTGCATCCCGGCCCAGGCGCTCATAGATCTCGCCCAATTGGTTGCCATCCACGTCCGAGATATTGCGCACATAGGTTTGTGCGAATTCGTTCTTCACATCGGAATAGAGAAACCCAAGCGCCGAGAGAACACCGGGCGTCGGCGGTACGATAACCGGATAGCAATGGCCCAATATGGCCATGGCGTTGCCATGCAGGGGTCCCGCGCCGCCAAACGCCACCAGGGCGAAATCGCGCGGGTCCAGACCCTTTTGCACGCTGACCAAGCGGAGCGCGCCGAACATGTTCTCGTTGACGATATCCAGGATGCCTTGGGCTGCCTGATGCAGGTCCAGGCCCAGCGCGCGGGCGATCTTGCCCACCGCTTCCTCCGCCGCCTTGATATCCAGGACCATGCGGCCATCCAACAATTGCGGCGGCAGGCGGCCCAGCAGCAGGTTGGCGTCTGTCACGGTAGGTTGTTCACCGCCGCGCCCGTAACAGGCCGGTCCCGGTGCGGCGCCGGCGCTTTCCGGACCCACGCGCAGGGCGCCGGTCATGGGCACATGGGCGATGGAACCGCCGCCCGCACCCACCGAATGAACCTCCACCGAGGGGATCTTGATGGGATAATGGCCCAACGAGGTTTGCCGTGAAATCAACGGCTCGCCATTCTGGATCAACGAGACATCCGTCGAGGTGCCGCCCATATCGAAGCCCAAGGCATCGTCATAACCGGCCAGATGGGCCAGAAACGCCGCGCCCGAGACGCCGCCCGCCGGCCCCGACAGCATGGTATGCACCGGCGATTGCGAAGCCCGCTGCACCGACATCAAGCCGCCGTCGGAACGAACGATATTGACGTGGGGAGAGAACTGAATGGTTTTCAGCTTGTCCTCGAAACTGGCCAGGTAGCGCTGCATGGACGGGCCCACGTAAGCGTTCATCACCGTCACCAAGGTGCGCTCGTACTCACGGAATTCCGGCAGAATCTCGGACGATAGGGAAATTGGGATATCCGGCGCGGCCTCTTCGATAATCGTGCGCAGGCGGCGTTCGTGATCCGGGTTGGCATAGGAATGCAGTAACGACACGGTTATCGATTCGATCCCCGCCTCGATCAATTCGCGGACCGCCGCCCGTGCCGCTGCCTCGTCCAGCGGGGTAAGCACCTCGCCACGGGCACTGATCCGTTCGGGAATACCACGGGTCAGTTCCAGATCGGCCAGGGGATCGGGCTTTTCCATGATCATCCAACCGGCCAAGGGCCCCGGCGTCTGCGAGCGGGCCAGATGCAGCACCTGTTCAAAGTCCTTGGTCACCAGCAGGCCGACCTTGGCGCCCTTTTCCTCCAACACGATGTTGGTGGAGACGGTGGTGCCGTGCAGCAGGGCATTGATTTCCGAGGCGGCGATGCCGGTTTCCGCGATCAATTGCGAGATACCGTTCATGATGCCGATGGATTGGTCCTGCGGCGTGGACGGCGTCTTCAGCAGGCGCAGTTCACTGTTCTGTTCATTGAACAGCAACAGGTCGGTGAAGGTACCGCCGACATCCACACCCAACCGACTACTCATTCCGCCTCCCCATTTCTTATTGCCCCTACTCTATACAATCAGCCTTAATCCGTCTGGAGAATTGTTCCCCAAATTGTGCCGGAATCCGACCCCGCATGTTAGCGGTCCACGGGTTTTGGTCAACTTGTTCCCGCCCCATGGCGGCGGCAATTTGACTGTTTTGACAAACAATCGGATTCGGGTACCATCCGGCGGCATAAGAAGGCTTCGATAGCAGGGCTGGGTTGGGACGACATGGCGGAAGAGACAACGGCGCGGCGGCCAAAATTTTGGATCAGCTTGATCGCGATCATCATATTGCTGATCTTTCTGTATTTTTATAAGCCGTTCGAAACCTATCTGGTGGCCCATATTCCACAAATCCACTTCTCCAACGTGGTGTTCTGGTTCGCCTCTCTGGTGGGAATCATCGGCTATGTCATCTCGCATTGGCAAAGTTTCCGCCATCAGTTCGGCCGTGACGGCGGCGCCTTGAATGTGGAAGTCCTGGTCTTTGACAGTTTACAGGTGGCGATCCTGGTGGCGGTAATCTTCTGCGCCGGCGGCACCTTGCAGGCCGTGGCCATGCTGGGTGAGCATCTGGTCAACCGAGGCACCATCATCGGTGGGGAGTTCGGTGGGCATTTGCTGGCCATTATCGTGATGGTGATCCTGGCGATCCTGTTTTATCTGCTCCACCATGTGGTGCGCGCCTTCCGCGACGGCTGGACTACGCGGCGCGCGCCGCCGCGGCGCTCGGCGCTCTCGGACTAGGCCGTCTCGTTCGCCGCAAAAAAACGCTGTTAGTTCCAGGAGGCTGAAATGCCCATTATCGATCATGCCGCCGCGACCCCTGACAGGATCGCCACCATCATGGCTGGGTCCGGGGAGAGCCTGACCTATGGCGAGTTGAACGAGAGAAGTATCCGTCTGGCGCATCATCTGCATGCTTCCGGCCTGCGGCCCGGCGATGTTGTCGCGTTGTTCATGGAGAACAATATCCGCTATCACGAAGTGTACTGGGCGGTGGTGCGCTCGGGCATGTATGTCTGCGCCGTAAACAAATTTTTGACCGCCGAGGAAGTCGTCTACATCGTCAATGATTCGGGTTCCAAGGCCCTGATTACCTCTGCCGCGCTGGGGCCCATCGCCAGGGATTTGTTGGGCGCGATAGAGGCCTGTCCCGTGCGTCTGATGATCGATGGCGTGGTGGCAGGTTATGATTGCTACGAGGATGCGATCGCCAAGCAACCGACCGAGCCATTGGCGCAGGAGCCGCGCGGCGACTTCATGAATTACTCCTCCGGTACGACCGGGCGCCCCAAGGGCATCAAACGTCCGTTGAGCGGTGAAGACTTCGCCGGGGCATCCATGCTCGATATCCTGGTGGAAAAACTCTATCAGGTTGGCACGGAGACGGTTTATCTCTCCCCCGCGCCGCTTTACCACGCCGCGCCCCTGGGTTTTACCGCCGCCGTTCACAGTCTTGGCGGCACCAACGTGATCATGGAAAAGTTCGACCCAGTGGCATCCTTGCGCTTGATCGAAAAACACCGCGTTACCCACAGCCAGTGGGTGCCGACCATGTTCATCCGTATGCTGAAACTGGATGCAGCGGACCGGGCCGGCCATGATCTGTCATCGCACCAGATCGCCATCCATGCGGCCGCGCCATGTCCCATCGACGTGAAGCACCAGATGATCGATTGGTGGGGGCCGATCATTTGGGAGTACTACGGCGGCACCGAACTTAACGGCATGACCGTGTGCAACAGCGAACAATGGCTGGCGCATCCCGGTAGCGTCGGCAGCTCCATCATGGGTGTCCTGCACATCTGTGACGAGGCCGGCAAAGATCTGCCGGCGGGGGAAACCGGCACGATCTATTTTGAACGGGACATCATGCCGTTCCAATATCATGGCGACCCGGAAAAAACCGAGGCCGCGAGACATCCCAAGCATCCATTTTGGACCAAGCTGGGCGATGTGGGCTATCTGGATGAGGATGGCTTTCTATACCTGACCGACCGGGAAAGTTTCATGATCATCTCGGGCGGCGTCAACATCTACCCCCAGGAGATTGAGGATTGCATCGTCATGCATCCGAAAGTCGCCGATGTGGCCGTCTTTGGCGTGCCGAACACGGATTTTGGCGAAGAGGTCAAGGCCGTGGTTCAGCCGGCACCCGGCGTAGCACCCTCCGACGACCTGGCCGCCGAGATCGCGGCCTATGCCGGCGAGCATCTGGCAAATTACAAAGTGCCGCGCTCTGTCGACTTCGAAGCCGAGCTGCCGCGCCTTGAAACCGGCAAGCTCTATAAACGTCTGTTAAAGGACCGCTATTGGGGCAACACGACCAGCCGGATCGTTTGAACTGACGGCAAGACTACGCTGCCCGTCCCGGTGCCGCGTCCGGATTGGCGAGTTTGTTGAAAGCGGTCAACGAGGCCTCGATCGTTGCCTGCTCCATGTCCCGGACAATGAAAATGATGCGGGATTGTCGATTGCCGGAGGGCCAGTCGGGCAAGTGGGACGGCGGGTGCACGATATGCTGCACGCCGTTGATCAGCACCGGCGTGGGCACCCCCGCCACGTTCAGCAGGCCCTTGATGCGCAGGACATTGTCGCCGTGGCGGTGCAGCAGCATGCTCATCCAGATGCCGAATGCGGTCCAATCCAGCGGCGCTGGATAGGTCAGGGCAAAGGAATGGATGTGGTCGGCATGGTCATGCACCAGGGCAGCCTCGCCGCTTTCCCCCCCGCTGTTTGCCGCCAGCCAATGTTCGATCTCCCGGCTGCGACCTTCGTCGTCATACATATCATCGGTCAACAATGCCGCCGGTTGAATGTCGCCCTCCGCCACCTCGACGATCTGGGCGGATTTGTTGAGGCGGCGCAAACTGCTGTGCAAGGCGTTGATCTGTTCCGGTTCGGCCAGGTCGGTCTTGGTAACGATCAGGCGGTCGGCCATGGCGACCTGTTTTACGGATTCGGGGAAGCGCTGTAACTGTGCGGTGCCATTGACTGCATCCACCGTGGTGATGATGCCGCCCAGGCGGAAATGATGCTGCAACACGGGCTCCGCCAACAGGGTGTAGGCAATGGGGGCGGGGTCGGCCAAACCGGACGTTTCGATTGCCACGCGCTTGAAATACGGTACCTGACCACTTTGTCGTTGCGACAGCAGGTCACGCAGTGCGCCTTGCAAATCACCGCGAATGGCACAACATAGACAGCCGTTATCCAGCAACAATGTGCTTTCGGTGACGTTCTGCACCAATTCGTGGTCCAGACCGACGGCGCCGAATTCGTTGATCAACACGGCGGTGTCCGCCAGATCAGGCGCCCCCAACAGACCCTTTAGCAGCGTCGTCTTACCGCTGCCCAAAAAGCCGGTGATGATGTTGATCGGGGTCTGTTGGGAAAATTCACCCACCGCTATCCCCTTTCCAGACGCTGCAACAGATTGGGATCAAGAGGGTCGCAGTCACCGCGGCTCAGATCGTCCGCCGCCGCCCACATCTCGGACAGATTATTGACCAGCGCGGTGCGCCCGGTACGCCCGCGCAGCACCTGGGCGCCGCCCGACCAATCGCCTAGCTTAAGGCCGTAATGGCCCAGCACCTGGTTGACCAGGCGGGTGCGGGCCTGCCGCTCCCGCGCCCTTGTGTGCTGTTCGGTCCGCGAAGCGAAGACTTCCGGCGCGGCGGCGCTTTCCGTCCAGTGGCCGCGTCCCCCTAAGACACCGCAGAGAGCGCACATGAGATTATGCGGGCACGCTGGCCGTGGCGCCTTCGCGGGGACAGCGCTGGCGGAAATCGTCGGCGATTTCGTCAAAGGTGCAAAAGCGCACGCCGGTGTGCGAGGTGATGTATTCGATGATCCGTTCCAGCATCAACAATACCTGCGGCCGGCCCGAGACGTCCGGGTGGATGGTCATGGTAAAGACCGCGTAGTCATTTTCCCGGTAGACCCAGTCGAACTGATCGCGCCACAGCTCCTCGATATCCCGGGGATTGACGAAGCCAAAACTGTTTGGCGCCGATTTGATGAACATCATGGGCGGCAGATCGTCGAGATACCAGCTGCCGGGAATATCGATCAGGTCCGTTTCCTGACCGCGCACCAGCGGCGTCATCCATTCATCCGGATGCTTGGAATAATCAATCGGCGTCCAGCTATCACCCACGCGCACATAGAAGGGATGGAAGTCGTCGTTCATCAGGCTGTGGTCGTACTTGATGCCACGTGCCAGCAGCAATTCGTTGGTCACGGGGCTGAACTCCCACCACGGCGCCACATAGCCCGTGGGACGCCTCTTCGCCAAACGTTCGATCAGATCAATGCATTTATCCATCACCGCGATTTCCTGCTCCGGCGTCATGGCGATGGGGTTTTCATGGGAATAACCATGCATGCCAATCTCGTGGCCCGCATCGACCACCAGTTTGCATTGTTCGGGGAAGGTTTCGATGGAATGGCCGGGGATGAACCAGGTGGTGGGGATGGCATAACGATCGAACAGATTGACCAGGCGCGGCACCCCGACCTCGCCCGAGAATAGGCCACGGGAGATATCGCAGGGGCTATCCTCGCCGCCATAGGAACCCAACCAGCCGGCGACGGCATCCACATCAACACCAAAGGCGCAGAGAATTTCCTTCTTGCCGCCCGTGCTGACGCGCGGGCCCGTCCGTCCGATCGGTGCCCCGCCACCGGGCGTCGGCCTGGGCTGATAGCGGTCTCCTGGACGTAAAGGTCTTCCTGAATTTACCGGGCTCATGCCTCTCCCCATTCTTGTGCGAATTATTGCCGCCAGTTTTCACCGCCTAAGACTAATCCACAAGAGCAAAGATGGGGTTGGCTCCATTGATTGCGCAGATTAATCTACCGCCAACAGATAGAATGAAAGACGGGAGGCACATGATCATGGGCGCGGCAACAGGCACCTTCGATTACGAGGCGGCGCGGGCGAATTTCAAACTTGATATCCCGGATGATTTTAACTTCGCATTTGACGTGCTAGCGAAACAGGCGGCAGAGGCGGATAAAACCGCGCTGATTGCCGTGGCCAACGACGGTGAAAGCGCCGAAGAACACAGCTATGGCGATCTGGAGCGGGCCTCGAACCAGTTCGCCCATGTGCTCAAGGATATCGGCGCCGAAAAAGGCGATTTCGCCTTTGTCATGATCACCCGGATACCGGCCTTTTATCATGCCCTGTTCGGCTGCATGAAAATGGGTGTCGTCGCCATGCCGGGCACCAATCTGTTGACCGCCCACGACATCGAATACCGGGTCAACCGTTCCGGCGCAAAAATCGTCATCGTCACCGCCGAGCATGCGGAAAAGGTCGAAGCGGTGCGCGATCAATGCCCCACGTTGGAGCATCTGATCATCATCGGCGAAGAGCGCGGGGGTTGGACCTGCAAGGAAACCGCCTGTGCCGCCGCGCCTGACACCTTTGACCGTTCCTTGGTGGCGCCGACCAAGGCAGAAGACCCGATGTTGATCTACTTCACCTCCGGCACCACGTCGTTGCCGAAAATGGTCGCCCGTGATCACGCCTACGGCCTGGCCCATACCATTACCTGCAATTACTGGCAGGGCCTGCGCCGGGACGATATTCATTGGACCCTGACCGATACCGGTTGGGCCAAGGCGGCCTGGGGCATCATCTTTCCACCCATCATCGCGGGCGCGGCGATCATGCTGTATGACGCCGCCGGTTTCGATGCCGAGATGCATTTGAAGCTGATCGAAAAATACAAGGTGACCACATTTTGTGCCCCGCCTACCGTCTACCGCCTGTTCGCGACCATGGATATTTCGCCCTACGATGTCAGCTCCATCCGCCATTGCATCGGCGCTGGCGAGCCTCTGAACCCCGAGGCCATGCGGTCCTGGAAGGCGGCAACGGGCTGCGACATCCATGATGGTTATGGCCAGACCGAGACAGTGAATATCGTTGCCAACTATCCCGGCATGGAAATCCGCCCCGGCTCCATGGGCAAGCCGGTGCCCGGTATCGATATCGGTATTATCGATGACGACGGCAATGTGGTCGCGGATGATACCGTCGGCCATATCGCGGTGAAGATCACCGATCCTTATCCTCCCGGTTTATTTGACGGCTATTTCCGGGATCCGAAAGCCACGGCGAAATCGTTCCGCAACGGCTGGTACTACACCGGCGACACGGCGACCCGTGATGCGGACGGCTATATCTGGTTCGTCGGCCGTTCCGATGACATTATTTCCTCGTCCGGTTACCGCATCTCGCCGTTCGAGGTGGAAAGCGCCCTGGTCGAGCACCCCGGCGTCATGGAATCCGCCGTCGTCGCCAAGGCGGACGAAATGCGCGGCGAGATCGTCAAGGCCTTCGTCGTCTTGTCGGAAGGCTATGAAGCCTCGGACGATCTGGTGGTGGAGATCCAGGATTTCGTCAAAAACCTGACCGCGCCCTACAAATACCCCCGCGAGATCGTCTTCCGCGAGGCCCTGCCCAAGACCATCTCCGGCAAGATCCGCCGGGTTGATCTAAGGGCGGAAGGGGAGGGTTAGGTATCATTTGGCCATCCTCCGGCGGGCCCACGCCATGTCGTCTATGCCATCTCTCAGACCTGCCGCAAACGCATCGAAGAGGCCTTCGGCTGGATCAAGGCTAGCGCCGGGCAAGACAAAACCAAATTCAGGGGCGTTGAGCGGGTCCGCGCCCAGTTCATCCTCGCCCTGACCGCCTACAACCTCGTGCGACTGCTTAAACTGCTCGCCGAGCCGCCCCCATGAACACCTTTATGCCGGATGCGCCTGTTACAAAAACACCGCGCGATCAACGCCTGACGGCAAGTCCAAACGACAAATCCTGCGCAAAGAAGACCCAAACTCAAGCTATCCTGCCCAGTAAAGGCTCTTTTTCAGCGGCCTGCTAGATTATTGATCCTAGATCAGGGCATGTTTTTCGGGTTGCTTGACGCGACTCCGATAAAACATGACCTGATCCAGCCGATGTTATTCGCCCAGCGCTTTCAACACTTTGGGCGGCGACATTGGCAGTTCATAGAGGCGTTTGCCGGTGGCGTCGGCAATCGCGTTAGCAATCGCCGCCAGGGACGGTACCAGCGAGATTTCGCCGACGCCCTTCACCCCATAGGGATGATCCGGATTGGGTATTTCGACCATCACCGGGTCAATCGCCGGCAGGTCAGAGGCAACCGGCATGCGATAGTCGAGGAAGCCAGCGTTATCCAAGCGGCCGTTTTTGTCATAGATGAACTCTTCGTTCAACGCCCAGCCAATGCCCTGGGCGACGCCGCCCTGGATCTGGCCTTCGACATAGGCCGGATGGATCGCCCGCCCGACATCCTGGCTGGCGGTGTAGCGCAGAATTTTGGCATGCCCGGTTTCCGGATCGACTTCGACATCGACCATGTGGGCGCCGACCACGCCCATGTGACCGGTCGTGTTCTTCGACACAGCCGCCAGGATCGGCCCGCCAGTCGCTACTGCTTTCTTCGCCAGTTCCGGCAGAGTGAGCGGGTCGAATTCACCGGCGTTCGGGCCGGCCGGATGCGCCGCGCCATCGCGCCATTCGACAGCTTCCACATCAATGCCCCAAATGCCCGCCGCCCGGGCCATCAAGGTATTGATGACTTGGTCGGTGGCCTCGTTGACCACAATGCCGGCCGCGAAGGTCACCCGGCTGCCGCCGGTGACGGCGCTGATGCCGACATTGTTGGTGTCGCCGATCTGCGCTTTAACCTTGCGATAGTCGATGCCCAGTTTCTCGGCCACGATGTTGACCATCGAGGCGCGGCTGCCGCCGATGTCTGGGTGCCCGGTGATCACCAACGCGGTGCCATCCTCGTTGATGTTCAACTGGGCGCTGGACTCGCCAGGGGCGTTGCCCCAATAGCCGATGGCGATGCCGCGGCCCTGGTTTGGCCCCAGTTTGACCTGGGCGTTGGGGTGATTGCGGACTGAGGCGATGCATTCCTGGATGCCGGCCTCACCAATCTTTGCGCCGTAAATGGTCGGCTTGTCCGCAGACAGAGCGTTGCGCAGACGCAGTTCCCACGGTTCGATGTCGAGTTTTTTGGCGATCTCGTCCAGAATCGCTTCGAACACATAATTGCCTTGCGGCGCGCCGGGCCCCCGATAGGCAGCGACGTTCGGGCGGTTAGATACAATGTCCAACCCCTTCACGTAGGCATGCGGAATGTCGTAGCAGGAGAACGAAAAATGACAGGCGCGGCCTACCGGCGAGCCCGGATAGCAGCCGGCTTGGAAGTTGTAAGCGCCTTCCACAGCCGTCAGCTTGCCGTCCTTGGTGACCCCGACTTTGAGATGCGCGGACATGCCGGACGCCGGCCCGGTAGCGTGGAATACTTCCTCGCGGCTGTTTTGCATTTTGACCGGCCGGCCGCATTTTTTGGACAGCACCATCGCCACCGGTTCAAGGTAGACGATTGTCTTGCCGCCAAAACCGCCGCCGATTTCGGCCGGGATGGCCTTGATGTCGCCGGTCGCCATGCCGGTGATCGTAGCGGTCAGGCTGCGAACCATGAACTGTCCCTGGCTGCTGCTCCAGATAGTCGACTGGGAATCAGGCTTGTAGCTGACGATACAGGCCTGCGGCTCGATATAGCCTTGATGCACGGCGGCGGATTTGAATTCGCGCTCAATCACCAGATCGGCCTCGGCGAAACCTTGTTCGACATCGCCGGTTTTGACCATCATGATGTTGGAAATATTGGTCGGCCCGTCGACCCCGTCGGTTTTCAGCCAATCGTGCAAAATCGGTGCGTCCGGCGCCATCGCCTCGTTAACGTCGATGACATGCGTTAGCACTTCGTAGTCGACCTCGATCAGTTCCAGCGCGGCCTCGGCAATGCTTTTCGAGGTCGCCGCGACCGCCGCCAATGGCTGGCCAGTGTAGAGAATTTTTTCCTGGGCCATGCAACCGCGGGAAATCCAGCGAATATCGTTCGGACCTGTCGGCAGCGGCACGTCCAAAGGTAGCAAGGGCAGGTCGTTGCCAGTCATCACCGCCAGCACACCCTTCAATTCTTCCGCCTTGGAGGCATCGATTTTTTTGATCAACGCGTGGGCGTGCGGGCTCCGTAACACCCTGCCCCAGACCATGCCGGGCATGG
>JABIWH010000026.1 GCA_018701215.1 Rhodospirillaceae bacterium | reverse complement strand
CCCGAAGTCCGTCCCGTTTCGATTCACCCATCGGGTGTGCCATGCCAACCACTCCATCAACTCCTCAACATATTGATTCTTATAGCATAATCTCCATCTCAGGGCATCGATTAACGAGTTCATCTGGGAAATGGGGGTTAACACCACCAAACGGCTTTATAACAGCCGCGCGGCCAGATTACAGCCTTGCAGCGAGCGCCTTCGGTAAAAGTAGGAACCACTGCCCGGCATTCTTCATGCGCCCGGCGATGGCGGCGGCGGCGGGACCATGGCCCCAGAAGATATCACCGCGCACCCCGCCCTTGATGGCACCGCCGGTATCCTGCGCCAGCACCAGGCGGTGCAGGGGCCGGTCGCCTTGTTCAGGATCAGCCGCCGGATGACTGGCCTGCAACCAGACGGGAATGCCCAGGGGGATCAGGCGGCGGTCCACGGCGATGGAGCGGCCCG
This sequence comes from Rhodospirillaceae bacterium, assembly GCA_018701215.1. Classification (GTDB taxonomy): domain Bacteria; phylum Pseudomonadota; class Alphaproteobacteria. The sequence continues at coordinate 78,318 of JABIWH010000026.1, read as the reverse complement.
GCGTCAGGGCCACGCCCAGGGCGCCGATCGGGCCGGTACCTTGCAGTTCGCGAAAGAAGATATAGGAAGCATTCAGGTCCATCACCTCTTCGCCTTGTAGCGGGTTGGCGCTCAACCAGGCGCGGATCGATTGCATGGAGACGTTTTCCTTGCTTAAAATGCCGCGTTTGATCAACTCCCGGCCAATGGCGTAATAGCGCCGGCCATTGCCCCCGGCATAGCCAAGGCGCATTTCCTCGCCGTCGCCAAGCTGGACCCGGCCCGAACCCTGGATCTGCAAAAAGAACGCATCCACTGGATCGTCCACATAGACAATTTCCAGGCCGCGCCCGGCCAAGGCACCGGCCACGATGCCCTGGCGTTCAGGATAGGGCGTCAGGCGCCGACCCTGGAGGCGGCCGACAATACGCTTGCCTTGCAGCTCTTCACTGAATTGGCCCAGATCGACATTGATCAAATCCTTCGGCAGGCCATACAAAGGCGTCGTATAGGGCGCTCCGCGCTCCCGGCTGCCCCGTAACGACGGTTCGTAATAACCCGTGAACAAGCCCGTGGCGCGGCCGGCAAAGGTGACCGCAACGGCCTGGAAATGCGCCTCGAAGAATTGCCGTGCCTGACCGGGCTTGTCCACGGCGACCGCCGCCCCGGCGCGGCAGGCGTTCGACCAATCATCGGCCAGGCCCGCGATACCGTCCCGTCCACTTAAGGCGCGCTGGCCCGGCCATTTGCCGAAGGTCTCGCAGCTGCGCAGAAAGGCACCCATGGCAGCGCCATGATTGTCCCGCCGCCAGCCATCCAGGTCGCTGAACGGCACGGGTTTATAAAGTATTTGATCTTCTGGTGCGAATGGCGCCGGCAGGGTCAACCACCACAGCAAGAGCCCCACGGCAACGAGCAGCGGCCCGGCTAGTGCAACGGCGAGACGCCCCAAAGAAACAGGCGGCTTGGCCATCTGCTAAATTAGTTTTCGCCGTGGGTTTCGATCAGCTGCCAATTGGGATCGCGGTTGCGGGTATCCCGTGCGAAGGTCCAGATATCCGTGACCTCGCGGGTGCCGGTCGGTTGATCGGGCAGCATTTCACCGTCTTCATCGCGGACGGCTGAAACCATTTCCGAGACAAATTTAATGGTGATCTCGGCCACTTTGTCTTTCAATTCCGCATCAACGATTTCCGCTGCGTTGATGGCAACAACCATGGTTTCCAGGGTTTCGCCCTTGTCTTCGCGGTCATCAATGGCGCCGACGAAGTTTTCATAGACCTGATCGTTCAACAATGGCCGCAAGGCATCCCGGTCGCCCTTGGCAAAGGCATCGACGATCATTTCGTAGGCGCCGCGCGCGCCGTCGGTAAAGACGGCGGGTTCGAAACGGTGGTCGGCCAGTTTAATTTTTGTCAGGCCGGCACCTACCGGAGAATCGTCGGCCCACAGGGCGGCCTCTTCTTCCGGCTTGGTATTGTTGCTTTCCGGGGCGGGCTCAAGCCGGCCGCGGTCAGGCAGGGCGACAACGTTGTCATCGCTGCCAGTCTGGTTCGCCGCATGCGGCTCATCACCTTGGCTGGCGTCTTGTTTTCTCTGTTGCTCCTGCTGCCGCTCTTGGGGCGTCTGCTCATTGCCGGTGCGCCGGCCCAGCACGCCGCGCAGGCGAAAGAATATGAAGCCCGCCACCATGGCCAGGAAAATGATATCGAGAAAATGACCCTCGCCCATGAAATTCGTACGTCCTGTCGGGTCGTTGTTCCTGTTCGGATATTCTATCCACTCAGACCAACCACGGCCCACCGCGAAGGTGCGATAGATGCCCCGGATGATCTTTTCCGTTAGGTCGCGGCCCGCTACCAGCAACCAAACAGCACGCCCTTTTGGCGTTGTATGACACCTTAGGGCGCGGACCAAGCAGTGTCCAGCGAACTTGCCCCCGATAAGTCCGGACAAAGGACTATGGCGCTGCCTGCTATACAGTATTAAATAGGCTGCACCGAGGCAGGGAGCAAGTGTCTTAGAGATGGGTTTTGTGATTCTTTTGGCGTTCATCGCCATTCCGCTGCTTGAAATCGCCGTCTTCATTGAGGTCGGCGGCTTTATTGGCTTGTGGTGGACCCTGATCATCGTGGTCGGAACCGCCTTTGCGGGCACCTATATGCTGCGCCGCCAGGGCCTGGCGACCCTGCGGCGGGCGCAGGACAATATGGCGGAAGGGCGGATGCCCCTGCGCGAAGTGTTTGATGGATTGTGCCTGTTGATCGCCGGCGCGCTGTTATTGACGCCGGGCTTTGTCACGGATCTGGCCGGCGCCCTGTTACTGATGCCGCCGATCCGATTGCTGTTGGGCCGACTGGTGGCCCGGCACATCGTCGCCAGCGGACAATTCCAGGCCCAGAACTTCCATGCCGGCGCCCAACAAACACGGTATGGCGAACCACGGCATGGGCATCCAAGGCAGCCGCCCGGCGGACCGGACGATCCAGGCCGGCCCAGCCAGCCAGGCGAGGACGACATCATCGACGTCGATTTCCAGGAAATCAGCCCCGAGAGCACCCCTGGGGGCCCCGCCCCTATTGAGTATGACGGCGACGAAAAGACCTAGAGTGCATTCGAAGAAAATGCACTCAGACTCTTAAGAATCGAGCAATTGAACCAATTACTTAAGTCGCGAGAGCGACGCCGATTAATTGAAAATTGCTCTAGATTAGCCGCGCGCCCTTGCTGCCCGCATATAGACGTGATAGCCAAGCCGACAGCGAACTTCTTAGTGGATTTCGCGAACGATTACAGTGTGAGACAGACCCGATGACCGACACCAATGACCCTGCCGGCGGCGCGCCCGAAGGCCCACGGCAAATCGTCACCCCGGATGATGCGCCCCATATTCAGGTCCATGCCCAATACGTCAAGGATCTGTCGTTCGAGAATCCAGAGGCACCGCACAGTCTGGCCAATCAGGGCACAGCGCCAAATATCGAGGTTTCGGTCGATGTCGGGGCCCGCGGCCTGGCCCCAAGCCAGTTCGAGGTGGAGCTGCGCATTACCGCCCATGCCAGCCAGGCAGAGAAAAAGGCCTTTGTGGTGGAGGTCCTCTATGCCGGTGTTTTCACCATGCACAACGTGCCTGATCAACAGTTGAAGGAAGCCTGCCTGATCGAAGGCCCGCGGCTGTTGTTTCCCTTTGCCCGGCGTATCGTGGCCGATGCCACCCGCGACGGCGGCTTCCCGCCCCTGTTGTTGGAGCCCATTGATTTCGTCGCGCTGTATATGCAATCAGCCGCCGACGGGGCCGGCGGCGAGGGCGGTAACAGCAACGGCAACGGCGGTACGGAATAACCTCGGCTATTTTTTCCAGATCGGGTCGTCGATCTTTTCGATAAAGGCCTGATGCGCCGCCGCTTCCTCGACCGTGGGGGCATGGCTGCGGGGCGGACGGGTTTGCCGCTCGGCATCCTGCGCGGCGGTTTTTGGGTCCTTGCTTTCAGCGGCCAGAACCAGACCCGGCTGGCGGCCGCCGATAAGCTCTAAATAGACCTCTGCTAATAGTTCCGCATCAAGCAGCGCGCCGTGTTTTGCCCGTACCGAGAGATCAATATCAAAGCGCCGGCACAAGGCGTTAAGACTAAGCTGGCCGGCGCCGATATTTTTCCCGCGCGCCAGGGCAATGGTGTCGAGCACCTTGTCTTTCGGCAGGTTGGGGCGGTCCACGGCGGCCAGTTCCGCATTCAGGAAACGCAGATCAAAATTGGCGTTGTGGGCAATCAGCGTGGCGCCATCGACAAAGGCCAGAAACTCTTCCACTACCACCGAAAACAGCGGTTTATCAGCGAGAAAATCCTCGGACAAGCCGTGCACGTTGAAGGCTTCTTCGGGCATGTCCCGTTGTGGGTTTAGATACCATTGCCGGGTCTCGCCGGTGGGCATGTGGTTGATCAGCTCAACACAGCCGATTTCCACCACCCGGTGGCCGGCGTTCGGGTCCAGGCCCGTGGTTTCAGTGTCGAATACGATTTCGCGCATGCACGGGCCTCCGGCTGGGATGGTTGTTGGGGCGGCGGTGGGGCCGGCCCTTGGGCGGCCAGGCATGGCCGGGGCGGGCGGCGATCGCCGCGATCAATTTTGCCACATGGCGCAGGGTGTAACGGCGGCCCAGACCCGTGGGTAGGATAAAATCGGCCCGTTGGCGCTTGACCGCGTCGGGAACCTGCTGGCGGCGGATGTTCTCGAATTTTTCAGCCGTCATATTCGGCCGCGCCAGGACCCGCTGGCGCTGTAGATAATAGGGCGCCGAGGCCACGGCGGTGGCATCACAGCGTTCTTCGCCCCGGCCTTCAAACAACAACGGAATATCCAGCACCACCAAGGGCAGACGCCGGGCCTGGGCATCGGCCAGAAAGGCCCGCTGCATCTGGCCCACCATGGGATGCAGGATGGCTTCCAGCTTGCGCAATTCGTCGCGCTTGCCGAACACCTTGGCGCCCAGGGCCGGGCGGTCGACCGCGCCGTCCCTGATCACGCCTGGAAAGGTATCTTCAACCCGGCGCACCGCCCGGCCGCCCTTTTTCAACAGCTCGTGCACGGCGGCGTCGGCATCGAACACGGGCACGCCGAGGCGGCGGAACATCTTTGATGTTTCCGATTTGCCCATACCGATGGAGCCGGTCAAACCCAGAATGAACAAAACGATACTCCCTACAGATCCGCCAGAACATGATCGCGCAAGGCCTGCCCCACCTCTGGTTGCCGCCCGAACCAAGCGGCAAAACCGGGCCGCGCCTGATGCAACAACATGCCCAAGCCGTCGACGGCCGGGTTGCCCCGCGCCTGGGCCCCTGCCAGAAGAGGCGTCAATAAAGGTGTGTAGACCGCATCCATGACCACCGCACCAGAGGCCAGGTCATCAAGGGCCAGATCCAACGGCGGTTGCCCCTGCATGCCCTGGGTGGTGCTGTTGACCAATACATTGGCATCAGCCAACTGGGCCGCGCGGCTGTCCCAGGAACCAACCGTGATCTTGCCAGCAAACGATTCCGCCAAGGCCTGCGCCAATGTCTGGGCCCTGGCCTCGGTGCGGTTGAGCACGATCAGTTCCGGTGCGCCCGCATCCAACAGCGCCACGGCTATTGCCTTGGCGGCACCCCCGGCACCGATCAGAACCGCCGGGCCTTTCGTTACATCCAGGTCCGGTGCGCCTTCATGGAGGGCCTGAATAAAACCGAAGGCATCGGTGTTGGAGCCGTCCAGGCTGCCGTCTTCGGCGACAACGATGGTATTGACCGCACCAATGCGCTGGGCCGCCGGGTCAACCCGGTCAACCGTGCGCAGGGCAGCTTCCTTGTGGGGCATGGTGACATTGCAGCCGGCAAAGCCAAGTTTCGGCAGGGTGCGAACCGCCTGCTCGAAATCGTCAGGCGCGATGGCCAGGGGCAGATAGGCGCCATCAATGCCATATTCCTGGAGCCAGAAATTATGCAGCCGGGGAGAGCGGGAATGGGAAATCGGCCAGCCGGCAACACCGGCCAACCGGGCGTTACCGCTGATCATTGCCATGCGCTTTCCCAGGTACTTTCGGTTTGCGTGCGCAGAAACGCCAGCAGAGGCAATAGGGGCAAGCCAAGAATAGTGAAATAATCACCTTCGATACGTTCAAACAATTGCACCCCCAGCCCTTCGATCTGATAACAGCCCACCGACCATAACACCTCCGCGCCTGCGCGGTCTAAATATCCGGCGATAGAATCATCGGAAAGGGGCCGCATCCACAGCCTGGCGGTTCCGGTATGCTGCCACAGCAGCCGCTCGCCCTGCATGACACAGACCGCGGCATGTAGTTCGTGGCAGCGGCCGGCCAGACTTTTCAAAGCCACCGCCGCCGCCGCCAGATCAGCGGCCTTGTCGAATAGATCACCTTCACACGACAGCACCTGATCCGCACCTATGACCAGGGCATCGGGCCGGATTTGAGCAATTGAACCGGCCTTGGCGCGGGCCAGCGCTGCCGCCAACTGGGGGGCCGGCGCATTTTGCCGTTGCAATTCCCTTTTCAGGCTCTTTTCGTCCAATTCCGACGGCAGCAGGGTGAAATCAAGGCCTGCCTGGCGCAACATGGACTGGCGGGCGGCGCTGTTGGAGGCAAGAATTAGCGGCATTGCTGCTTCTAGAGAGGTCATTCGATAATCACTATTGTTTCCGATAGTTTTATGATAATATTAATTTTAAACATGATAAACAGACGCTAACTCATTCATATTCAAGGTGTTTAGGTTTCTAAATCTTGTCCGATAAAAGCAACATCATTCCCCTGCCCAGTTTGGGGCCCAGCCCGGAGCAAAAGGACCGTTTTCTGGCGAACCGGGCCAGTTTGACGAAACAATTGCTGCGTTACAGCTTGATTGACAGTTTCTACCGCTTTATATCCGATGGGAAGCCTTATCCATTCATCACCCCGGATCAATTGCTGCCTGGTCTCAGCCAGGCGCGTGTGGAACATCGCCATCAAAGCACGGTGTTAATGTTTTTGATTGATGATGCACTGCCACGGCCCTTGAACAAGCATTTTCGGTTGCGCGCATCGAACCGGGTGAGTTGGCGCAATATTCAGCGCCTGGCCCCGGATCTTGATCTATCGGATTTCAAAGCGGCCCATTGCCGTCTGGATGACCCCGGGTTCGCGGATTTGCTACCGCGTCTGTTGGCCCTGGACTATGCCCTGCTGGCACAGCAGAGTGACGATGACGACGGCATGGTGCTCAGCCATATGCATGTTAAGGTAGAGCGCCTAACCGATACAGCCATTAAAGAGCTGGGCAAACAACTAGGCTATATCGAACGGCGCTTGTTCGAACGTGGTGAAGACTATGTGGAAGCGCTGGAAGGTAAGTTTTTCGAATATTTCGGCTTTTCCACCAATGCCGCCGGACGGAAAAGCGCGGCCGCCATGGCGGCACAGTTATTATCCGATCACGAAATGCGGTTTACGGTTTTCGTTGCGGGCCAGGAAGATTGCCGCCTGACGGTTCTGGACCATGGCCCCACGATTGATCAATATTTGCTGATCCGTCCCTCGGGTCCGGCGTTGGATCGGTTTCGCCAGGCGGCGGCCACGGCGGGTGTTGACGATCTGAGCCGGTATGCCCTGAGCAGCTTGGATGATGCGCCGGCAATGGATGGTTGCGAAGAGAGTGATGCTGGCCTTGTACTGCTCTATCGCCTGCGTTTGCAGCGCACGGCGGCAGCACAGGCGGCCGGGCACGGGAAACGGGGGCATCGGGACCGCGATTTGCTGAAGCCGTGGCTGCGGATCGAGGCGGCGGCGGTGTTGCCGCGGCCTGATCAAGATGGCCCGGAAATTCCATTTCAATGGGCCGAGTCCGAAAAAACTTAATCGGCCTATGCTTCGGCCCGGTCTTCCAAATATTGCGTGTGCAGCGCAATGATCGCGGCGGCGGTTTCCTCGATTGAGCGGCGGGTCACGTCTATGCGGGGCCAGCCCTTGGCATTGAACAGTCGCCGGGCATTGATCACCTCCTCGTTCACCGCCTGCATATCCACGTAATCTGTATCGGTATCCTGATGCAGATATTTCAAGCGGCTGCGGCGAATTTCCACCAGACGTTCCGGCGCCGCCGTCAATCCGACGATCAAGACATTGTCCAGCGCCGTCAATTCCTCCGGCAGGGCTATGCCCGGCACCAGCGGAATGTTGGCGGCTTTCAATCCACGATTGGCCAGATACATGCAGGTTGGCGTTTTCGAGGTGCGGGAAATCCCCACTAAGACCATATCGGCGCGTTTAAAACCATCAACACGCTGGCCATCATCATGGCTTAGACTGAAATGAATGGCGTCGATCCGTTCGAAATAATCCGCATCCATAACATGCTGTCGTCCGGGCAATTCACGGCTTTCAACGCCGAGAAAATTCTCCAGGGCGCCGATAATAGGATTCATTACCGGCACACAGGGCACTTGTAGGCGCCGGCACTCCTCGCGCAGCATCTCTTGTAGATGATGATCCACCAAGGTGAACATCACCAGACCGGGATTTTTTTCAATCGCCGCGATCACTGGCGCCATATAGACTTCCGAACGGACCATGGGCCACATATGACGGTCCGGCTCCACCCCCTCGAACTGGGCCAGGGCCGCCGTGGCCAGGGATAACAAGGTATCGCCGGTGGCATCGGATACCAGATGTAAATGAAACTTTGCCATCGCGGTTGCAGAATCCCCGATCATGAAAACTGTTAGTCATGGGGATAAGCCGCCTATTACGCCCTGACAAGGAATTTTGCACACCTTGGCATGTTTTCCATACGAATGCTTTTGCGCCTCTTAGCCGCATACCGGGTTCGAATCGAAATGCCGTTAATAAATTCTTAGGATAATTTCTATCCCGGTTATCCCCATGTCTAGTGGATCATAAGAGCGTGATTTTTCAGCCCTTATCCCCAAAAATCGTCGTTATATATGGTTTGGGGGCGGTTAGGGGGAGGAATCGGGGGACAACCATTAATCCCCAACTCCCACAGGGATTCATCAACTACCACTATCTATCTTTAAAAAATATAGTATGTAAAAAAGACGGAAATCAGATCGAACCTCGGATTACAGGGCGCCCAAAATGCAAACCAAAGACAAATTGCTCATTCGTGCCCTGCAAGGCGAGACCCTGACGCGGCCACCGTTTTGGCTGATGCGTCAAGCGGGCCGCTATTTGCCTGAATATCGCGCCACGCGGGAACATGCGGGTAGTTTTCTGGATCTTTGTTATAACCCGGATCTAGCCACCGAAGTCACCTTGCAGCCGATCCGCCGTTTCGGCATGGATGCGGCGATTTTGTTTGCTGATATTCTGTTGATCCCAGATGGCCTGGGCCAGGCGCTGGATTACCGCGAAGGCGAAGGGCCAATTCTGGAACCGATCCGCAATGTGGCCGAACTATCAGCGTTGAGCCTGGATAATCTGCATACAAAGGTGGCGCCGGTCTATGAAACCGTTGGCCGTTTGGCCGAGGAATTGCCTGACAATGTCGCCCTGATTGGCTTTGCCGGCGCGCCTTGGACGGTGGCGACCTATATGGTCGAGGGCCGGGGCAGCCGCGACCATGCCATTGTCAAGCAATGGGCCTACGGCGATCCGGACGGTTTCGGCCAATTGATCGACTTGCTGGTCACGGCAACGGTGGAATATCTTGGCAAACAGGTCGAGGCCGGCGCAGAAGCGGTACAATTGTTCGATACCTGGGCCGGGGCCTTGTCCGAGACCGCTTTTCAACGCTGGTGTATCGAACCTGTACAGCAGATCATTACGCAATTGCGGCGGAACTATCCCGATCTTCCGATCATTGGTTTTCCCCGTGGTGTTGGCGCCGGCTATAAGACCTTCGCCAAAACCGCGGGCGTCAACGGCGTTAGTCTGGATTGGACGGTACCGCTGGATTGGACGGTGGCTGAGCTGCAGGGCGATGTAACGGTGCAGGGAAACCTGGATCCGCGACTGTTGGTCATTGGCGGCGCTGCCATGGAAGCTGAAATTCAGCGAATTTTGGAGACCTTGGGCAAGGGGCCATTTATTTTCAATCTGGGCCATGGCATCGTGCCTGAAACGCCACCCGAACATGTGGGGCGCCTGGCGGAAATTCTGCGCGGCTGAATTCAGCGAAATACAGCTGAGTATTTGGGGAAAAGCAAGGCCATGGCACGCACCGCTGTTATTCTGTTCAATCTGGGTGGCCCGGATAACCTAGATGCGGTGAAGCCGTTTTTGCGCAACCTGTTCAGCGACCCGGCGATTATTGCCTCGCCGGCGCCCATTCGGTGGTTTCTCTCACGGCTGATTTCAATGCGCCGCGCCAAGCATGCCCGCGCGATTTATGAAAAAATCGGCGGTAGTTCACCGATCCGTCTGCAAACCGAAAAACAGGCCCGGGCCCTGGAAGTTGCTCTGGCGGATCTGGGCGAGGTCAAGGCCTTTCCCTGCATGCGCTATTGGCATCCATTCAGTGATCAGGTCGTCAGGGCGGTGTACGAGTTTGATCCGGAACATGTTGTGCTGTTACCGCTTTATCCGCAGTTTTCTACCACGACGTCAGGTTCTTCCATCGCTGATTGGCGCCGTGCGGCGCGGGAAGCGGGTCTGCAAGCAGCGGAACGGACGGTCTGTTGCTATGCCCAGGATGCGGGCTTTATCGCGGCCCAGGTGGCCTTGATCGCACCCATGCTGGAAGCAGCGAAAGAAAGCGGGGGCCCAGTACGGTTATTACTATCCGCCCATGGTCTGCCGAAAAAGGTTATTGCCCGCGGCGATCCGTATCAATGGCAGGTGGAGCAAACCTGCGCGGCGGTGGTCGCCGGCCTGGAAATGAAAGGTTTCACGGATCTGGACTGGGGCGTCTGTTATCAAAGCCGGGTCGGGCCCCTGGAATGGATCGGTCCGGCCACCGACGATGAAATCAGCCAGGCCGGCGCGGCGGGCAAGGCGGTGGTTCTGGCGCCGGTCGCCTTTGTCTCCGAGCATTCGGAAACCCTGGTCGAGCTGGATATTGATTATCGGCATTTGGCGAAAGACGCCGGAGTGACCCATTATGGCCGTGTTCCCACCGTGGGCACCCAGACCGAGTTCATCGATGGTCTGGCGGCAATCACCCGTAAAGCCTTGTCCTGGACCGATGGGGCCGGCCGGTGCGCGGACCGGGATGGCACACGCTGTTGTCCCGAAGAATTTATAGCCTGTGGATGTGAACGATGAGCGATTTTCTGAGTGAGTGGTATAGCTGGATCAAGGCCCTGCATCTTATTTCAGTCATGGCCTGGATGGCCGGCATGCTGTATCTGCCGCGCCTGTATGTCTATCACGCCGATGCGGAACCTGGATCTGAGTTGTCGGAAACCTTTAAGGTGATGGAACGACGTCTGCTGCGGGCGATAATCAATCCGGCGATGATGTTTGCCATGATTTTGGGCCTATGCCTGCTTTTTACCCCCGGTGTGATCGACTTTAGTGATTTTTGGATCTGGATTAAGCTGTTTTGCGCCTTTATCGGCCTGGGCAGCATGCATGCCTTCCTCTCGCGCTGGCGCAAGGCCTTTGCCGATGACCGAAACGTGCATCCATCGGGCTTTTATCGAAAAGTGAACGAAATACCGACGGTTTTCATGATTATCATCGTTATTATGGTGATTGTGCGGCCATTTTGAGGGAAAACGCGCCATGACAAATGACATTCTGAAGGGCAAGGTGGCCTTGGTAACGGGCGCGGCCCAGGGTATCGGCCTCGCCAGTGCCCAGGCGTTTGCATCCGAAGGTGCCGCGGTCGGTCTGTTGGATGTCAATCTGGTAGCGGTGCAGCGGGAAGCCGCAGCCATTCAGGCATCGGGCGGGCAGGCCATGGCCTGTCATTGCGATGTGCGCGATGAAGCCTCGGTGCAGGACGCGGTTGCCGCGGTGGCGTCCGCCCTTGGCGCGGTAAATATCGGTATGTGCAATGCCGCCACCCTGACCCCGACCGCGAGCATTGCCGAGATGCCCCTGGAAGATTGGAATCAGGCCCTGGCGGTTAATTTGACCGGCGTATTTCTAACCGCTAAGTATTTGATTCCACAGATGCTATCGGCGGGCGGCGGATCCATGATTATCACCGCATCGCAAATGGCGCGGGTCGCCACACCCCTGCGCGGGCCCTATTGCGCCACCAAGGGTGCGTTGTTGCAGTTGGCCAAGGTCATCGCGTTGGAACATGCGGAACAGAATATCCGCGCCAATACCCTGTCGCCGGGTGGCATCGCGACGGAGCGCATGGCACGACAGTATGGCGATTTGGCAACGGCGGAAAGGGATTGGGGCCCGGCGCACCCTATCGGCCGTCTGGGCCAGCCCGAGGAAATCGCCCGCGCGGCGGTCTATTTGGCCAGCGACGATTCCCGCTTCATGACCGGCTCGGACCTGCTGATCGATGGCGGCTACGCGGCCCGCTAAATATCGGCGAAACATAATTTGTGATCATTTGAGGCAATTTCTTGCTTTCGTGATCCGGCTGCCTATGTTAAATGGAGACTGTACCCAAGGGCTAACGGCGCCGTCCGGCGTTGCGTTTCGAGTTCCTCTCTCCGCAAGCCTGCTTTTCAAATCCCTCTTCATGCGCCGCTGCCAGGCTGGCGCAATTCAACGAATCCCACATTTTCCCCCGTTTTTTCCCATTTCATGAAACAATCGAATAAAAAATGAAACTACAAGAATTGAAATCCATGTCGGCCTTGGATCTTTTGGCTTATGCCGAGGAACTGGAGGTTGAGAATGCTTCGGCGCTGCGGCGGCAGGAGCAAATGTTCGCGATCCTGAAGCAGGCTGCCGATAATGAGGAAGAGATCACCGGTGTCGGTGTTCTGGAAATCATGCAGGATGGCTTTGGCTTTCTACGTGCGCCGGAGGCGAATTATCTGCCGGGCCCCGATGATATTTATGTCTCGCCCTCGCAGATCAGGCGGTTTTCCCTGCGTACCGGGGATACCGTGGAGGGCGAGATCCGCGCGCCCAAGGATGGCGAGCGCTATTTTGCCCTGCTAAAAGTCAACAGCATCAATTTCAACGATCCCGAAGACGCCAAACACAAGGTGCATTTCGATGATCTGACGCCGTTGTACCCGGAAGAACGCATCGTCATGGAACGGGATGATCCTTCGTTGGAGGACCAGACCGGGCGGGTGATCGAGCTGGTTTCGCCTATCGGCAAGGGACAACGGGCCTTGATCGTGGCCCAGCCGCGCACGGGTAAAACGGTTATCCTGCAATCCATCGCCCATTCCATCATGGCGAACCATCCCGAATGCTTCCTGATCGTGCTGTTGATCGACGAACGGCCGGAGGAAGTCACCGATATGAAACGCTCGGTCAAGGGCGAGGTCATCTCCTCTACTTTTGACGAACCGGCCTCGCGCCACGTCAAGGTGGCCGAAATGGTGATCGACAAGGCCAAGCGCCTGGTTGAGCATAAACGCGATGTGGTGATCCTATTGGATTCCATTACCCGGCTGGCGCGGGCCTACAACACGGTGGTGCCGTCGTCGGGCAAGGTTCTGACGGGTGGTGTTGATGCCAATGCCCTGCAACGGCCGAAACGTTTTTTCGGCGCGGCACGCAATATCGAAGAGGGCGGCTCGCTGACCATTATCTCCACCGCCCTGATCGATACCGGCAGCCGCATGGACGAAGTCATCTTCGAGGAGTTCAAGGGCACGGGCAACTCGGAAATCGTGCTGGACCGCAAATTGGCGGACAAACGCGTGTTCCCGGCCATCGACATCATCAAATCCGGCACCCGCAAGGAAGAATTGCTGGTCGACAAGGGCGCCCTGGCCAAAATGTGGGTGCTGCGCCGCATCCTCAACCCCATGGGCGCCATGGACAGCATGGAATTCCTGCTGGGCAAATTGAAATCCACCAAGGACAACAACGAGTTCTTTGACTCGATGAATACGTAACGTCCTCGTCATTCCCGCGAAAGCGGGAATCCATGCAAGATATGGACTCCCGTGTTCGCGGCAGTGACAAAGAATTTCGATTAAGGGTTTTGCTTAAAAGATAAAGGGCCGCGCTGTTACCGGCGCGGCCCTCTTTTTACTCGCAAAAAGTAATCTTAGGAGCATTTTGATTTGTAAAACGCCATTCCGGCTTCCTTGCCGATTGCTTCAAAATCGCCGCTGATTTCACCTTCCTGCGCCAACGCCGTAACGGCCTCTCTCGCTGCCTCCGCAATACTTGCGGCACCGCCCTGGCAAATCGACGATACATCGCCTTCCGCCATTTCCGCGACAACCATGTCGATCACGACGCCGGCTTTAGCTTCATTGCTGGTTGCCGTTAGACTGGCCGCGAATGCCATGAGGCAACCGGCAACCGCGACTGATTTAGTGGTGTATGAAAACTTCATGGTGAACTCCTAATAAGTGAAATATTGACGGACAACATCACAGCGGTGCCGTCGGTTATGTCCCGTCAATAATGCGGATGTCTTCGGCGAATACACCTCTCATCTGGGGGATGGGTATCAAATTCAGCGCGGGTCAAAGCCTCCCCCAAACGAGGGAAGGTTTGCGGTATTGGGGCAAGGGCGGTTGCGTCAGGGCAGGGTAGACTGCGACCGGGCCCAGAGCGGAGCGGACATAACTTTCTGCACCAATGTTGCTTGACGATCTGTTGCCGTTTTCTGAAAAGCAGCCTTAAGGTATTGTCGGGCGGTGTGAATAGTAATCCTGTTTGTCATAGCTGCGTCCTTGACGGTATCGCCGGCGACAAGGCGTTCAACTAGTTTCGCTTCCGACGGTGTCAGGCCATATAGACGTTGTAGCAACTCGGCCGGCGCTTCCTGGGGACGATCAGGATCAGTGATGAACACCACGGCCAAAGGCTCGTCCAGGATGCCGAGACCAAACCTTATATTGTTTCCCCATAGCGTCGAAACCATCACCGGATAAGGCTCGGCAGCTTCATCGCGGGTCGTCGATATGGCGCGGCCCGGAAGAATTTTGCCATTCGCGGCGCTGGATACCGCATCCTGGATAAGGCCGGTTAATTTCTTGGTTTCAGCTGAGTGGGATAGACTAAGAATGTTCCGGGCAAGCGACAAACCATCTTTTCGCTCGGCAATTTCCCGTGCGGCCCGGTTGGCGCTCCTGATCTTGCCCTCGCCATCGGTAATAACGATGCCAGTTGGCATGAAGTCCAATGCTTCAAGCGTCGAACGATGCCTGAAGTCGGTTAAGGCAAATCGCTTCTGCAGATTAATCGCTCGTCTCAGATGCGGAATTATTTCGCCGAGCAGGTCGCATTCCTCTTGGCTAAAAGCCTGGCTGTTCCGCCAGCGCATGGCCGCCAAACCGGTCATCGACCCTGTTTCTTCCGGTAATATAACCGTTAGGGAATATTCGATTACCGGAAATTTGTCCTTTTGGGCCTGTAGGTTCTGGTAGATGACGGACTGGTGCCAAGCTTCTTCACCGATCGAAAGACGGCACGACAGCGGTTTTCCGGGCAGCCGGTTACAGGCGATCAAACGGGGATCATTTTGAAACTCAGCCTGAAACTGACCGAGCATATCACTTGGCAGCTGGTGCCCCCCGGTCAGCCAGAAATTAAAGCGTTGTTCGTGTTGATCAAAATGCAGGATATTGGTGAAGGGAGCGTCAAAAATTTCACCGAAATCATGTAGAAAAACCGGCCATTTATCCATATCCGTCGCGGCATCGTATAAATGGCCTATTAGTTTAAGCAAAACGCTGTTCGAGACCACGGTTACTCACTCCAACGGCGAATCGGCTTGGAGGCGGGGTTTCCCCCGCCTCCTACTTGATACGATTTCGTGCAAAATTAGGGAATTAGGATGGTTGAGCCCGTGGTTTTGCGGCTTTCCAGATCCAAATGGGCCTGTTTTGCGTCTTTCAGGGCATAGGTCTGATTGATCTCAATCTTCACCTTACCGCTTTTCACCATGGTAAACAGGGCTTTCGAGCTGGCCTCAAGCTCCTTGCGGGTGGCGTTATAGGCAACCAGGCTGGGCCTGGTCAGAAACAGCGACCCCTTGGCGGCCAGGATGCCCGGCGCGAAACTTTCCACCGCGCCCGAGGCATTGCCGAAGGAAACCATGTAGCCACGCGGCTGCAGGCAATCGAGAGAGCCCTCCCAGGTCGACTTGCCAATAGAATCGTATACCACTGGCACGCCTTCTTTCTTGGTCAAGCGCATGACTTCCTTGGCGAAGTCCTTCTTGTTGTAATCGATGACCTCGGCATAGCCGTGGGCCTTGGCCAATTTCACCTTGGCCGGGCCGCCGGCGGTGCCGATGGCGCGGACGCCCAGGGCGTTCAACCATTGTCCGGCGATCAGGCCGACGCCGCCCGCGGCGGCATGGAACAGCACGGTTTGGCCTTTTTTCACCGGATAGGTGCGGCGGATAAGGTATTCCACGGTCATGCCCTTGAGCATCATGGCGGCGGCGGCTTCATCGGAAATGCCGCGCGGAATTCTGACCAGGGGATCGGCAGCCATGATCCGTGCCTCGGAGTAGGCACCGGGGCCACCGCCCGCATAGGCGACCCGGTCGCCAACCTTGACATGTTTAACACCGGCGCCGACCGCCTCGACCACGCCGGCGGCCTCGCCGCCCAGGCCCGATGGCATGGGCAGCGGGTACAGACCACTGCGCTGGTAGGTATCAATATAGTTCAGACCAATCGCGGTGTGGCGGACCAGGGCCTGGCCTTTTTTCGGCCTGCCCAGTTTTACCTCTTCCCATTTTAGCACCGATGGGCGACCTGTTTTATGAAATTGGATTGCTTTGACCATGGTCGTAGAGCCTTTCCCCAAGTGAATTGGTTACGAACGTTGCTTTGAATTTTGCGGTGTATTTATTGGCTGGCCGGACTTTAAACCGGGGAGGGTAAGTTTGTCACGCGGGAACATGGCAAGAAACTGCCAAAGCTATAGCAGGACCCCTTCCAGACGCAGTAAAGCGACCTTTGTTTCGACGCCGCCCTCGCCGGAATAGCCGCCCATGCCATTGGCGGCCAGGACGCGGTGGCAGGGAATGATAACGGGAATGGGATTGGCCCCGCAGGCCATGCCGACGGCCCGTGCTGCGCTGCCCAGTGCTTTGGCCATCTCTCCGTAAGTCATTGTTTTTCCATATGAAATGGCACGCATCAGAGTCCAGACCCGTTGTTGAAAATCGGTGCCGGCGGGCGACAGCGGCAGATCAAAGGTTTCCCCCTTGCCATCGAAGTAGGCTTCCAGCTGTGATTTTGCCCGCTCCAGCAGTTCGTCGGAGGTCTGGTCCCGGGCCCAGCCCCAATCGAGCGCAACCAGGACGCCGTCTTCGCTGCTAATGGTCAGATCACCGATCGGGGAATGCATGGACTTCTGCGGCATCGGTTAGGCCTTCGCGTCTGAAATTGGGTCTAAACTGGCGCGCAGCTCCGCTGGCTGTGTTTGGGGTAGGGAGCAAGTTTGGCCAAGGCAGACATAGGCCGTGGCCTGGCCGTCAAGTTGCGTCATATTTTGTGCCGGATGGCCATCGGGCAGGGCCTGGCCGGGCGCGAGCACCTGCAGCACCTTGTTGGGCAGGGGCAGTCCGTGGATTACGGCCAACAGGCCTTGCAATGCCTTGTCGTCCCGTTGACCGATAATGACAATCTGCAACGGGGCCAGCATGAAGGCGACATTGTTCAGGAAGGTGGTCATGGCCAGGGCATAGTTTGTCAGTTGCGCCGAAAATGACTGCACCAACGCTTCGGCTTGGGCGTAGTAACTTTGCTCACCGGTGATGAGCCATAGACGGGTCAGCACGCCGATCATGGTGCCATTGCCGGACGGTACTGCATTATCGTTACAGCTGCGCATGCGGGAAATCACATCATTGGCCTGGTCGGAGGAAAAATAATAGCCGCCATGCTCGTCGTCGGCGAAATGTGCTTCGACCTCGGCGGCCCAGTTTTTTGCCTGCACTAAATGACGGTCCTCGCCATGCAGTTCGTAAAGCAACAACGCGGCGCGGGCCATGTTGGCGTAGTCATCCAACAAGGCCAGGTGTTTTGCTTGGCCCTGACGATAGCCATGCACCAGGTTACCTTCGGGACACAGTTTGTCGGTGACGAAATCATAGGCGGCGATGGCGGCTTCGGTCCAGGCCGGGCGCTGGAAAACCGCGCCCGCGTTGGCCATTGCGGCGATCATCAGACCGTTCCAATCGGCCAGAACCTTGTCATCCCAGCCGGGCCGGACCCGTTGGCCGCGGTGTTGCAACAGCTGCGCGCGGCAATGGCGCAGTTGCGCTTCCGCTTCGTCGGAGCCAAGCGCGGGTTGGGCCGAACGGTTTAGAATAACCTTACCCTCCCAATTGCCCGTTGCCGTTACATCATAGGCGGCCTTGAAGCCGGCGGCGGCGTCACCCAGCACCGCGTCTATTTCGGCTTCGTTCCAGACATAGAAACGGCCTTCCTCGCCTTCGCTGTCCGCGTCCAGGGTCGCGGCGAAACCGCCGCCCGCCACCACCATTTCATCCAGGACCCAAGTTACGGTTTCCTCGATGCGCTGGGCATAAAGGTTGTTGCCGTTGCTTTGCCAGGCCAGGGTCAGGATATCGATCAGCAGGGCGTTGTCGTACAGCATTTTCTCGAAATGCGGCACCAGCCAGCGTTCGTCCGTGGAGTAGCGCGCGAAACCGCCGCCCAGATGGTCATAGATGCCGCCCTGGCACATGCCTGTCAGGGTCTTGTCCACCGCTGTTTTCAGGCCTTTATTGGGCTGAGCGTCATGGTCCTGTCCGGCATGGGCCAGTTTGTCAGGTGTTTGGCGTAAATCGGCGCGCAGCATCAATTCCATGGCGTAGGTTTGTGGAAACTTCGGCGCCTGACCGATGCCGCCATGAACGGCGTCGATTTGCTGGCTCATCAATTGCGCCGCCCGATCGAGGATTTTTTCGCTGATCTGGATCGGTGCCGCTTCCGTGTTTGCGGCGGCGAGTTCGTCGAGCGACTGCAGCACCGTGGCGGCGTTGTCGCGGACAGTGTCCATGTCCGTATGAAAGACCTCGGCGATGCGGCGTAGCAGATCGGGGAAGGCGGGCCGGCCAAACCGTGGTTCCGGCGGAAAATAGGTGCCGCCCCAGAACGGTTCTCCCTGGGGCGTTAGAAACATCGTCAGGGGCCAGCCGCCCTGTTGGCCCATCAAACCGAGGGCCGCCATATAAACGGCGTCGATGTCCGGGCGTTCCTCGCGGTCGACCTTGATGTTGATGAACAGCTCGTTCATCAGATGGGCGATGGCGGGATCTTCGAAACTTTCGTGCGCCATGACATGGCACCAATGGCAGGCGGCGTAGCCAACGGAGAGCAGAACCGGCTTGCCGCTTGCCTGGGCCTCGGCCAGGGCGGCATCGCCCCAGGGCCGCCAATGCACCGGATTGTCCTTGTGTTGCAGCAGATAGGGTGAGGTCTCGGCCGCAAGTTTATTCGTCATCGCCGTGTTCCCCCGAGTGCCGTGCTGCGTGCCATGCTTGGACGCCATCAACGGAGCCTGTATAGTCCCCTTGGAAATAGAGTTTGGCACGTCCGTGGCCAGGGCAAAAGCGGGATAATCGAAAAATGAAGATCAAAGTCGATATTGATTGCACCCCGGGCGAAGCCAGAGCCTTTCTGGGCCTGCCCGATGTCGCACCCATGCAGGAGGCGCTGTTGGCGGCAATGCAGGAGCGCATGCGGGAGGCGATGGCTGGCGCGGATCTTGAGAGCCTGATGAAGACTTGGATGCCCACTGGAATGCCCAGTGGAATGGCGGGCTGGGATACGATGCAGAAGGCGTTTTGGGCCAAGGCAGCGGGTCAGAGCGGCGACGATAAGGACTAGATGATAGGGGATCGAAATATGGATGCCATGGCGTGCATGTTGGGGCGGCAGTCGACACCGGCGGGGATGCTGGTGGAGCCCGCGCCCAGCGATGAAGAAGTATTAAAACTGCTGGAAACAGCCATGCGGGCGCCGGATCATGGCGCTTTGCAACCTTGGCGCTTTCTGACGATCCGGGGGCAACGGCGTCGGGATCTCGGCGATATTTTTGCCTCTGCCCTGGCGGTGCGGGAACCGGGCACGGTCCCGGATGAACTTGAAAAGGCCAGGGGAAAGGCCACACGGGCGCCTCTGGTGCTGGCGGTTTGGACCGAAATCGTCGAGGATCACCCAAAGGTGCCGGCCATAGAGCAGGTCGTGGCGACGGCGGCGGCGGTGCAGAACCTTTTAAATGCCCTGCATGCACGCGGCTATGATGCCATCCTGGTGACCGGCGCGCCCTGTTACGATGAAAATGTCAAGGCGCCTCTGGGTCTGGCACCCAAGGACGCGCTGGTCGGTTTCATCCATATTGGCACGGCGAAGACGGCCGGCCCGGTCAAGAAACGGCCCGATCCGGCGGAATTTCTGCAGACCTGGTGATGTTACCGACCGATACCAACATCGGCAGCAACGCCAATACCAACATGGACACGATCTACGCGCCGGCGACGGCTCCGGGCCGGGCTGGGATCGCGGTGATCAGAGTGTCCGGCGCCCAGGCCGGCGCGGCCCTGATGGCGGTTACCGGGCGCGCGGCCTTGCCGCCGCCACGCCAGGCGACGCTGTCCAACTTCGTCGATCCCGAATGCGGCGAGGCGTTGGACCGGGGCCTGGTGCTGTGGTTTCCGGGGCCGAACAGTTTTTCCGGCGAGGATGTGGCGGAGTTGCATGGCCACGGCGGCGGCGCGGTTGTTGCCGCGCTTTTGGCGGTTTTGAGCCGGTTGCCCGGCTGCCGTTTGGCGGAGGCGGGGGAGTTTACCCGACGGGCGTTCCAACATGGCAGAATGGATCTGACCCAGGCCGAAGGTCTGGCGGATTTGATCGCGGCGGAGACCGAGGCACAACGCCGTCAAGCCCAGCGCCAGATGGATGGTGCCTTGGGCCGCCTGTATGAGGGCTGGCGTGCGGATTTGATTGGCGCCCTGGCCCATTTGGAGGCGGAGATCGATTTCCCGGACGAGGATCTACCCGGCGGCATGTGGGCCCGGCAAAAGCCGCTGCTGGAGGCGCTGGAAAAGGAGATTTCAGCGCATTTAGACGATGGCCACCGGGGCGAGCGTTTGCGTGAAGGCTGTCATATGGTCATTCTCGGCGCGCCCAATGTGGGCAAATCCAGCCTGTTGAATGCCTTGGCCCGGCGCGAGGCGGCTATTGTCTCGTCCCAGGCGGGCACGACCCGCGATATTGTCGAGGTGCATTTGAACCTGGGCGGCTATCCGGTGGTCTTGGCGGACACGGCGGGTTTGCGCCAGAGCGGCGATGCGATCGAGGTCGAGGGGGTGCGCCGGGCCCAGGAACGGGGCGCCCAGGCGGATCTGAAAATTGTGCTCTATGATTGCGCCGAGACGCCGGTGCCGGGGGCGGAGGTTTTGGCCTTGCTGGGCGACGGCGGAATTCTGGTCGCCAACAAGACCGACCGCGCCGCCGCCGCGCCAACTCAAGGATTGCCCATTTCGATTAAAACCGGCGCCGGGCTGAACGATTTGTTGCGCCGGCTGGGAGCGGAGGCGGGGCAAAGGATGGGCGATGGTGGTTCATCCGGACTGACCCGGGCGCGCCACAGGCAAGGCCTGGAAGGTTGCCGGGATGCCTTGCTGCGCAGTCTTGACGGCGTGGATGAAGAGCTGGTGGCCGAAGACGTGCGCCTGGCAGCGCGTTATCTTGGCCGGATCACGGGCCGGGTCGATGTGGAAGATATTCTAGATGTTGTGTTCGGCGACTTTTGTATAGGCAAATAGAGTAGGTATTTTGCCGTGGCGATGTTTCACGTGAAACATCGGGAGAATATTTCCGGGAACTTTTGACGGGACATTTTGACTCTGCCCCCGGCTCTGCCTATTTTGCCCGCCATGAAGAACTACGATGTCATTGTGGTCGGCGGCGGCCATGCCGGTTGTGAGGCGGCGGCGGCCTCGGCGCGTATGGGCGCGCGGACCCTGCTGTTGACCCACCGCCTGGAAACCATCGGCGAGATGTCCTGCAACCCGGCCATCGGCGGTTTGGGCAAGGGCCATTTGGTGCGTGAGATTGATGCCCTTGATGGCCTGATGGGGCGTGTCGCGGACGCCGGCGGAATTCAGTTCCGCATGCTCAACCGCCGTAAGGGACCGGCGGTGCGGGGCCTTCGCGCCCAGGCCGACCGCGCCCTGTACCGGACCGCCATGCAGCAGACTTTGGCCGTGGTGGAAAACCTTTCAATACAGGCCGGCGCGGTCGACGATCTGATCCTACAGAATGGCCTGGTTGCCGGGGTGCGCTTGGAAGATGGCCGGGAATTTGCCGGCGGCCGGGTGGTGGTGACGACGGGGACATTTTTGCGCGGCCAAATTCATATTGGCGAGAAGACCTGGCCGGCGGGCCGCATGGGGGAGGCGCCGGCCCTGGGTCTGTCAAAGCGCCTTTATGGGCTGGGCCTCAATATAGACCGCTTGAAAACGGGAACGCCGCCGCGCCTGGACGGGCGCACGATTGATTGGGCGGCGTTGGAGCGCCAGCCCGGCGACCATCCGCCAGAGCCGTTCTCTACCCTGACGGAGCGTATCAGCAATCGCCAGATCGACTGTCATATAACCTGGACCAATCCGGCAGGGCATGAGCTGATCCGCGCCAACCTGGACCGGGCGCCGATTTACACCGGGCAGATTGAAGGTACCGGGCCGCGCTATTGCCCGTCCATCGAGGATAAGGTGGTGCGCTTCGCCGATCGGCAGCGGCATCAGATTTTCCTGGAGCCGGAGGGCCTGGACGACCATACGGTTTATCCCAACGGTATCTCCACCTCCCTGCCGGAAGATATTCAAGCCGCTCTGTTGAAAGAGATTCCTGGCCTGGAAAATGTGGCGATGATGCAGCCGGGTTATGCCATCGAGTACGATTTCGTTGATCCCAGGGAATTGTGGCCCAGCCTGGAAACCCGGCGCTTGCCGGGTTTATATCTGGCCGGGCAAATCAATGGCACCACGGGCTATGAGGAAGCGGCGGCCCAAGGCTTGATGGCCGGGTTGAATGCGGCCCTGGCGGCGGGGGACGGTGCAGCGTTTGTCTTGGACCGGGCGCAAGGTTATATCGGCGTGATGATAGATGATCTGGTAACCCGGGGTACTCAAGAACCCTATCGAATGTTCACCTCCCGTGCGGAATACCGCTTGTTGCTGCGCTCCGACAATGCGGATCAACGGCTGACACCTTTGGGTGTCTCCTTGGGCTGTGTCGGCGCCGAACGCCAAGTAGTGTTTCAGGGCAAGGATGCGGCCCTAAGCCAGGCGCGGCATATGCTGGAAGCATGGCAGGTAACGCCCCACGAGGCCAGTGCCCATGGTATTGCCATCAAACAGGATGGCCGCCGACGCAGCGGAATGGAGCTGCTGGCGTTCAAGGATGTTGATTTTACCCGTTTGATTGCTATTTGGCCGGAACTGGGGTCGGTACCGGCAGCCATTGTGGCACAGTTGGAGATTGAAGCCCACTATGCGAGTTATTTGTCTCGGCAGCAGGCGGATATTGAAGCATATCGTCGGGACGAGTCGTTGGAATTGCCAAAAAATCTCGACTACGAGCAGATAAAGGGCTTTTCAAATGAGGTTCGGGAAAAATTGAAGCGCCACGGACCCGCCACTTTGGGTGCGGCGGCAAGAATTCCGGGTGTTACCCCTGCGGCGGTGACGATATTACTTGCCCATGTGCGGCGAAACAGGCGATCCGCTGTTGCCTAAGGACAATGAAACGCCCAGCGCTCTGACACCTGCCCAATTTCAGAAGGCTGCGGATGTTTCACGTGAAACACTGGACCGCCTTCAGGCCTATGAAGCCCTGTTGCGCAAATGGAATCCGCGCATCAACCTGGTAAGCCGGCGTAGCCTGGATGATCTTTGGCGTCGGCATATGCTCGATTCGATCCAATTACGCACGTTCTATCAGGATCAAGACAATAAAAATCTCTCAGACCCCTGGCTTGACCTAGGTAGCGGTGCGGGTTTCCCTGGATTGGTGCTGGCCATTGCCGGTGTCCAAAATATCCACCTGATAGAGAGCGATGGCCGCAAATGCGCATTCCTGCGTGAAGCCGCGCGGGTCACGGGCACGGAAGTGACTGTACACAATGAGAGAATCGAGACGTTGCCGCCCCAGGCCGCACGAACCATTTCCGCCCGCGCCCTGGGGCCGTTGCCGCGCCTGTTGTCGCTAGCCTATCCGCACTTGGTTGCCGGTGGGCAAATATTGCTATTAAAGGGACAAGATGTAGATGCTGAATTGACCGAAGCCACAAAATATTGGAAAATAAAGGTACGGCGCATCCCAAGTGTGACGGATGGGTCGGGGTCTATTTTGCAGCTGACGGAGATATCCCGTGTCTGATTTTTCCCAATCCAATACTCCCCAATCCCATACCCGACAATCGGAACAAGCGCATTCCGGCATTGCCAAGCCGCCGCGTGTCATGGCCATTTCCAATCAGAAGGGCGGCGTCGGCAAGACCACCACGGCGATTAATCTAGGTACCGGTCTGGCCGCGATTGGCCGGCGGGTTCTGGTCGTGGACCTGGATCCACAGGGCAATGCCAGCACCGGTCTGGGCATTGACCGGACCAACCGCGCCATTAGTTCCTATGATGTGCTGATGGGCGAGGCGACCGTGGCCGAGGCGGCGGTGGAGACCGGCATTCCCGGCTTGAGCATCATACCCTCGACCATTGATCTGACCGGCGCGGAATTGGAGTTGGTTGACATGCCGCGCCGGGCCTACCGCCTGCGCGAAGCCCTTGCCGCGACAGGCAATGAGCTGGATTATGTTTTGATTGATAGCCCGCCGTCCCTGGGATTGTTGACGGTCAACGCGCTGGTGGCGGCGAAATCCGTGGTGGTGCCGTTGCAGTGCGAGTTTTTCGCGCTGGAAGGCCTGTCCATGTTGATGAAAACCATTGAACGCATCCGCGCGGCTTTCAATGCCGAGCTGGAAATTCAAGGCGTTGTCTTGACCATGTATGATAAGCGCAATAATCTGTCGGATCAGGTCGCCCAGGATGTACGCGACTATCTGGGCGACAAAGTGTATCGAACCATAATTCCCCGCAACGTGCGGGTGTCGGAGGCGCCGTCCCATGGCAAACCGGCTTTGTTGTATGATCACAAATGCGCTGGTAGCCTGGCCTACATGCAATTGGCCAGCGAAATGTTACGGCGAGAGCGCTTAGCAGAGGCAGCATGAGCGAAGAAACCCCCCGCAAAGGTCTTGGCCGCGGCCTCTCGGCTCTGCTGGCCGAAGATCCCGACGATCAACCGGCCCTTGACCGCCTGCGCGTGGGCAAGACGGTGCCGATTGAGGCTCTGGTCCCCAATCGTTATCAGCCGCGGGACTATTTCGACCCAGAGGAACTACAGGCCCTGACGGACTCGATCCAGGAAAACGGTATTCTGATGCCGATCCTGGTGCGACGCCTGGACGAGGATAACAGCAGCTTTGAAATTGTCGCGGGCGAGCGCCGCTGGCGCGCGGCCCAAGCGGCGAAGTTGTATGAGGTCCCCGTTATCGTCAAGGAGCTGGACGATGGCCAGGCCTTGGAAGTGGCGTTGATCGAAAATGTGCAGCGTCAGGATCTAACCGCATTGGAAGAGGCGGAAGGCTACCGCCGCCTGATGGACGAATTCGCCAATACACAAGACGATCTGGCGCGTCGGGTGGGGAAAAGCCGCAGCCATGTGGCCAATATCATGCGTCTTCTCGGCCTGCCCGATGGGGTTAAGGCGATGTTGCAGGATGGCCGTCTGTCGGCAGGCCATGGCCGGGCGCTGTTGAGTGCCGAAGATCCCGAGGCATTGGCGCAAACCGTGGTGCGAAAAGACCTAAATGTGCGCCAGACCGAGGCTTTGGTCAAAAAACCGCTAAAAACAGCGGCAACAGGTGACGCCGCTGCCGCCACGCCGGCCCGGGATCCCAACACTCTGGCCATGGAACGGCAATTGTCGGAAAAACTGGGCCTGACGGTGAAGATCAATCACCATGGCGAACGCGGCGAAGTGCGTATCGCCTTTACCTCGCTCGATCAGTTCGACGAAATTCTCAACCGCCTGAACCAGCAACCCCACGACTGACAAAAGCGATCGCGAAGGTTGTCAGCGTCTTGCTGGCGGCCGCGCCGCGTTGGCGATACGGATCAGGGCCCGGCCGCAGACCGCATCCGCCGGCATGCCCGTGCTCTTACAATCCAATTCGGCCTGGGTCAGGATCGCCAGCGCCTGCGCCAGGCGGGCGGGCCGCCAATATTGCAGCTGCCGCTGGATAAGCTGTTGATGTTTAAAGAAGATTGGCGGTCGGTGGGATTTGATCAGCTGACCCAGATCGCCGCCGTTGCCAGCCTTTAGTGAAAGTAGGTGGAGGCGTTGCAGATGGCGGATCACCGCGCGCAGAATGGCAATGGGAGATTCGCCGGCGACACGGCATTTCATCAAGGCCTTGTCGAGCCCGGCCTGATCGCCGCTAGCGGTGGCCAGGGCCACATCGTCCCGGGCCAGCGGTGCGCCATCGCCCACGTTGGCCTCCGCCTCGGCCAAGGAGACCGAACCGCCGTTTTGACCCTTATACAAAGCCAGTTTTTCCAATTCCGAGCGGGTGGCCAAACGATCAGTGCCCAGGTTATCGCATAAATAGGCCATTGCCGAAGGCTCGATCTGCAGGCCATGGGCCCCCAGGGTATCCTGGATCAAGCCTTCAAGGGAACGGCCATCGTCTGGATAGCAGGGAATGGCCGCGCCCCGGGGATGGCCTTCGAACAATTTGCGCAGACTGTCACGCGGTGCCAGGGGGCCGGCCTCAACCACCAGTAAACTGCCATTTTTAGCAATCAAATCGTCGTCAAGCACTGCCTTAACCGCACCACTATGGGCATTTCCAGCGGAGCTAAGGCGCACTAGGCGCCGGCCGCCGGTTAAGCACAAGGCGCCCATTTCATCAAACAGGCGGGTGGGATCATCCTTTAACAGGTTGGGCATCAATTCGGCGACGCGAAAGGGGTCGGCGGGATCATCAACCACGGCGGCGGCGATGCGGCCCGCGCGCTCGCGCACCAGACCGTTGTCTTCACCAAACAATAACACCGCCACGATACCGCTGTCGGGCGCTTTGACGAAAGCGTCAATGCCGCGATTAGCGATCTTTACCATGGCATTACCTAGTTTCTTGGCGTTTCACTCGCGGCGGCGGGAGAAATAGACCGCGATGCGGCTTTCTATCCCCTCGGCCACGCTATAGGCGGCGCGCCTACGTGCGTCCTTAAGACTGACCAAGTTGGCATAATCGGAACGTACCACGTTATAGGCGGCGATGGCGCGGAAAGTGCCCTGCAACAATTCCGTTCCGTCACGGCTATCGGTCAATACAAAATGCGCGGAAAGCCGCAGATTATAGCGGGTTGCGCTATCATCCTGTTGAAAAGCCAGGCCCTCGCGGTTTTCACTCAAGGTCGTCGACAATCGAAATACAGGGCGCCTGGCCTCGCCATTTGGCTGCATCCGATCTCGCAAATGGTTGCTCACCAGCTGCCCCACGCGATCAGGGATCGGCGCCACCCTGACATAAGCCATGTCGCTTAGGGTATTGCCCGTTGCAGCAGCCCGGCCCTTATCTTTGTGGCCGTGCAGCGGCTGAAAACCACAGCCGGCAACAACTACAATGGTAAAACCACAAAGCAATCCAGCCCATAACCAACGTCCGAATTGTCGTCCCGGCCTTGGCATCTAGGCAACGATATTGACGATACGGTTGGGCACGACAATGACCCGGCGTACAGCCTTGTCACCGATCGCCGATTTAACTTTTTCCAGCGCCAAAGCGGCCTCGCGCACCGTATCTTCGGATTGATCCGGCTCGATATCTAGCGTTGCGCGCATTTTACCGTTCAATTGCACGGCTATGGTAATGCTCGCTTCGACCAAAAGGGCCGGATCGGCCTTGGGCCAGGGCGCGTCCGCCAACAACCCGTCCAGACCCAGCGCCTGCCAGGCTTCTTCCGCCAGATGCGGCATCATGGGACCGATCATCAGCACCAAGGTCTCGATGGCTTCGCGCTGCGCCCAGCGCTCGCCGGTGGTATCATCGCCGCCATTTGCCTTAAAAGCCGCAAGAGCATTGGCTAATTCATACAGCCGAGCTACCGAAACATTGAATTGAAATCTTTCAATGCCATCGGTCACCGCGCCCATGGCCTGATGGGTCAGGCGGCGCAAAGCAACGGCGTTATCACTTAGTTGCAGCGGTGCGGGGCTGCCCGCCGTCGGCAGGCTCGTTATGGACTCTTCGATAATGCGCCAAATTCTACCGGTAAAGCGCCAGGCGCCCTCGATGCCGCCGTCGGTCCACTCTAAATCCCGCTCCGGCGGGCTGTCGGAGAGCATGAACCAGCGCGCCGTGTCAGCGCCATAGCGCTCGATAATATCCTCGGGATCGATAACATTCTTGCGCGATTTTGACATTTTCTCCGAACGGCCCACCGTTACCGTCGAATGGTTGTCTAAACGCCGAATATCCCCACTATCAGTGCGTTCCACCTCGGTCGGCTCCAGCCAGATGCCGTCTTCGCCACGATAGGTTTCGTGACAGACCATGCCTTGGGTAAAAAGACCGGCAAACGGCTCGCTGACCCTCACATGGCCACATTTTTCCATGGCGCGGGTGAAAAAACGGGCATAAAGCAGGTGCAGAATGGCATGTTCGACGCCGCCGATATACTGATCCACCGGCATCCAGTAGTCCACCGCCGAGGCATCAAGGGGCGTTTCAGCCCGCGGCGAACAAAACCGGGCAAAATACCAGGACGAATCAACGAAAGTATCGAATGTATCCGTCTCCCGTTGCGCCGGCTTGCCACAAGCCGGGCAGGCAACGGCGCCCCAGGTCTCGTGCCGGTCAAGGGGATTGCCCGCCTGCTCAAAGGTGACATCTTCAGGCAGGGTAATCGGCAGATCCGCTTCTTCCACGGGAACCACGCCGCAGCTGTCGCAATGCACAACCGGAATGGGGCAACCCCAATAACGCTGCCGCGAGACCCCCCAATCCCGTAGACGGTACATAATCTCGCGGCTACCAAAACCGCCAGCCTCAGCCCGGCCGGCGATTTCTGACTTGGCATCGTCGATACTCAGACCGTCCAAAAACTCTGAATTGGCCAGTCGGCCCGGCCCCACATAGGCCTCGTTTCCGACAGAAAAACCGATAGAATCCGAGCCATCTGGTACCACGACGGGCAAAACCGACAGGTCATACTTGCGGGCAAAATCCAAATCCCGTTGATCATGTGCCGGGCAACCGAAAATTGCACCAGTGCCATATTCAATCAGCACGAAATTGGCTACATAAATTGGTAATTCCACATCCGGCAAAAACGGATGTTGCGCCCTGAGGCCAGTATCGAGGCCCAGTTTTTCGGCCTTTTCAATGACTTCTTCGGAGGTTCCCTGGCGCTGGCACTCGGCCACGAAAGCCGCCACATCCGGGTTCTTGTCCGCCAACTCCGAGGTCAACGGATGATCCGGTGACAGGGCCAGAAAGGAGGCGCCGAAAATCGTATCGGGCCGGGTGGTGAAAACCGCGATCTCCGCCGCCTGTTGCCCGGTTGCCTGCTGCACCGCGAAACGCAGGCGCGCGCCTTCGGAACGGCCAATCCAATTGGCCTGCATCAGGCGGACTTTCTCCGGCCAACGCTCCAGATCGTCCAGGGCCTCCAACAACTCGTCCTGAAAGGCGGTAATGCGGAAAAACCACTGCGATAACTGCCGCCGTTCCACCGGCGCCCCGGAACGCCAGCCGCAACCATCGATGACCTGTTCATTGGCCAGTACCGTATGCTCGACCGGGTCCCAGTTAACCCAGGATTCCCGGCGGTAGGCCAAATCGTGCTTCAAAAAGTCTAGAAAAAGCTTCTGTTGATGGCGGTAGTATTCCACGTCGCAGGTGGCGAATTCCCGGCTCCAATCCAGGGACAGGCCCATGGATTGCAGCTGCTCCCGCATATTGGCGATATTCTCGTAGGTCCACTTGGCGGGATGGACCTGTTTTTCCAAGGCCGCGTTCTCCGCCGGCAGCCCGAAGGCGTCCCAACCCATGGGGTGCAGCACATTGAACCCTTGCGCCCGCTTATAGCGCGCCACCACATCGCCCATGGCATAGTTGCGTACATGGCCCATATGGATGCGTCCCGAAGGATAGGGAAACATCTCCAAGACGTAGTATTTCTCTTTTTGCCGGTCTTCCACCGCCTCGAAGGTCTTGGCCGCGGCCCAGGCGGCCTGCCATTTTGCTTCTGTTGTCTTGGCGTTATAGCGCGCCATGGGAGCTATCCTCTTTCGGCCGCTCAAACAGGGGAGGGCCCGATGATTGCGTTAAAACACACCGCGCTCCACGCTTTGGGAGCACTTATCGCGGCCATTCACTTGAGTTTATTGCAAGGTATCCAGCCGTAATTGCCGGGCCCTGACCAATATCGCATCTTCCAGCTGCGTCGATGTATCATCCGCGACCACGGCGCTCAACCATTCCCTGGCAGCGTCCTTGGCCTGCTTGAAAACCGCGACCTTGATACCGTCCGCCCGCAACCGCCGATCCAGAATATAAATCGTCATCTTAAAACGTTCGTCGGGGTTATTCGGGGCGCTGTACCAATCCGTGATGATGACACCGCCGAAGGGATCCGCCGAGTTAAGCGGCATGAACGACAAGGTATCCAACGAGGCGCGCCAGAGAAAACTGTTAACCCCGATGCCGCTGCCGCCACCGCCCTTATCGCTCTTCTTGTCGCCAAAAATGGACAGCCCCCCAGGTCCGAACACCGTCTCCCGTTCGCCGGTCGGATTCGGATCCGCGCTCCGGCTTTCCCGCTCGGGATAGTTTTGATCGGTATCGGCCATACCGCAGGCCGCCAGCAACAGAGCAGCCCCCAGAAAACACAAAACCCGCATGATATTCGGCATCAATGCCATACCAACCCACTCCGCAGACAATCAATCTTGTCCACTGTATACACCGTCCCAGGCGATGGCGGAATAAGAACCGGTGCAAATTCGGCTGGCGGAACAAATTTATTACTGCACGAACCCGTGATCGGAGCCCGCATTGCGGCCCGGATCACCACCTTGAGCGTGGGCGCGCAACAGGCGGTTAATCTCCATGCCGGCCTCGCGTATGGTGCCTTTGTGTACCGGCGGCAATTCACCACCGGCCGTGAAACCCTGACGGGCTGGCACCGGCGCTGCACCGTTCATGCTGCCCAACAAGGTTTGAAACGCCGCCGTGCTCATTTCAGGAACATTCCCCGCCGTGGATGGCGCAGATGATTGCCGATTTGGCGCACCAGAGGCTACCAAAGAGGGATAGGCGGGCATGGCGGCGGCATGTCGTCCGGTGGCGACCAACGGCATGCCGGATACAGCCGGTAATATACCATCCCTGGCGGGGGCGGCCTCGGCCAGCTTGGCAGCAACTTGGTCGCCAACCCCGTCACCAATCCGGTCACCGGCATCCACCGTCGCCAATACAACGCTGTCCGCCGCATCGCCGCCGGTAATTTGAGCCAACAAATTGCCGCCAATATCCTTGCCCGTGGCCTCTTCGATCACCGTATTGGCCAAAGCGCTCAAAAATCCCAACGGGCCGCCATACAGAGTGCCGCCCGATATACGAGCGCCGGCGGAAATTTCGTCACCAGTCATGGAGCGGTACAAATCACCGATCACCGGAAGATGCTGCAACGGATTAAGAACATCCAGCAGATCGCCAAAGGTCAGCCCGTCCGGCCCAAAAAAATTACTTTCCGCCACGGCGCCGGGCTGTTGTGCCGTAGCCTCGGCAGGCGCTGTCTTGGCGCCGCCAACCAGGGCGTTGGTCCCCGGTTCCATCTCCTCGCGGCCCGGCATGTAATAGTCGGACACAACGCGAAGAAAATTATGCACTGGTGCTGTCGTTGTCATACCGAACAGTTATGCAAGAACCACGCCAACTATGAAGGCAATATTTTCAATGCCTTAGCAGTGAAAACGTGATGCCCTAGGCAAATTCTGCCGGCAATTCGATCTGGCCTTGGAAAAAAGGGCATAAAGCGCACCGCAACTTGATATAAAGCGGTGCAGCCGTCGCGATCCGTCCGCGTCGCGTCAGATGGCTGAAAACGCTTTCAGTGGGAGAACAACGGGCCTTGCCGAAATCGCTACCAATATTTAAAAGCCGGGCGGATTTCAAAATTCCAACTCCCAACAGCAATGCTCTGCCCCCGCAACAGGGCCGCGCCGGCCTCACCTATGTCACCGCATCCGGTAATTTCCACCGCCAGGTGGTGCGTGGTCAAAGCGGCATGATGCAGGAACTGGGCAGCGCCAAGGTCAAGAATTTGCCGGTCAAGCGATGGGCGCGCTATCCCTACCGCAATCGCGCGGTATTGTTCCTGCTGCCGCCGCCGGCGATCGGCGAGCATGTTGCCATCCGGCTGTTTCTGCAAGCCTTCATGGCGCAAGCCCAAGCCAAGGAGATTGCCTTGCTGGGCGGCGATGCAGCCTCGGACGTCTATGCTGGAATGCCTGGTGTTACGGTCTATCCCGCCTGGATGGCTCATGACGAACTGCGCCGCTTTAATGTGGTCATTGACCTGAACGATGTACCGGCCCGGCGGGAAATTGAATTCTGGCCGGTTGATATGGAAGCCGCCCTGCATGAACTATTCGCGCTGCCGGTGCCCGATATCACGGCGCTGGCGCCGGTTCCGCGCCAGGGCGGTCCCTTGCGCATAGGTATTCTGCCCCTGGCATCCTCGCCCATGCGAACCCTGCCGCCGGGCCTTGTTCTGGGCCTTGCCAACGGACTGTGCGCTGACGGCATGGCGGTGGAAATCGTTCTCAACCCGCAGCAAGATCAGTCGCGGTTGCTACGGACGGCGTTGGATGCCGCAGGGGCGGATCTGCGTTACATCGAGGACACCAAATCGGTGGCGGACTTGCTGGGGCTGATAGGGCAATTCGACTACGCCGTTTATGCCGATTCCGGTCCGGCGCATTTGAGCAAACTGGCGCAACGGCCCGGCGCCGCCATCTTCACCTCGGCACCGTCTGATCTGTTGATCGGCCGGCACCGCAATTTGTTGCCCCTCCAGGCGCAATACAGCAGTGAATATTGCACCGCACCGTGCGGTCTGGCGAAAGTACGGCAAACCGCAGATGGCCGCGTTGGCTGCATGGCGTCCCTCGGCGTGGCACGAGAAGATTTACCGGACATAATCGGCAGTCCCAACCAGGATCTGGTCCGTCGTCTGTTATTGGAAACGCCGATACCTTGCGTTGCGGCCCTGGCCGCCGAGGCCGAGACCTTTAGCGAGGCGGTTCGCGCCGATTTGACGGGCCGGTTGATCTAACGCGTCGCCGGACGCTTGAACCAATTGCACAGGTCGCGCCAAACAAGTCTTGGGCGGTTCCGACCAATCAAAAATTGCTCTAAACCACGCCGTCATCGCGCAACGTGGCGATCTCGCTTTCATCCATATCAAGCCAGCCGCCCAGGATCTCGTCGGTATGTTGGCCCAGCGTCGGCACATCCCGGTAGGTTTCGACCGGGGTATCCGTCAGGCGGATCGGATTGCCTTGGGTTTTCACCACGCCCAGGGTGGGGTGTTTGATATCGATGATCTGACCCCGATGTTTGACCTGCGGGTTGTCGACCACATCCGCCACCGTGGCCATGCGGGCACAGGGAATTTCCGCCGCGACTAACTGTTCCAACAACCAGTCCCGGTCGTGCCGCAGGAACCAGCCGGCGACGGTCTCATCGACCAGATCGGCATTGGCCAGGCGGTCGGGCGGCGTGGCAAAGCGCGGATCTTGCAAGATTTCCTCTTCGCCCAAAATCTTGACCAGGGCATTGAAATGCTTCACGCCCGCCGACATCAGATGGACGCGTTGACCATCGCGGGTGCGAAAGGTGTTGGCCGGCGCGCTGTAACGGTCGCGGTTGCCCATGCGGCCCATGACGTTGCCGTCGCGGTGATGTTCGGCCACCGCCGTCATCAGAAAAGACATGGCGGTATCAAGCAATGGCACATCGACGACCTGGCCGCGTCCTGTGCGTTCGCGTGCGTGCAGGGCGGCCATCACTCCCATGGCGGCGTTGGCGCCGGTGGAATAATCGATGACGACGGACCCAAACATGGTCTCTTCGCCGTCCTTGTCGCCGGTCAGGTGCATCAGGCCGCCTTCGGCCTGGGCGATGGCATCGAAGGCCGGCCGTTTGGCCCAGGGGCCGTCCTGGCCAAAGCCCGAGATCCGGGCCATTACCAGGCGCGGATTGAGGGCCGAAACCTGCTCCCAGCCAAAGCCCATGGCTTCCATGGTGCCGGGTCGGAAATTCTCCACCAATACATCCGCCTGAGGGATCAGCGCGGCCAGGATCTCCTTGCCCCTGTCGCTGCGCAGGTCGAGGGTGATGGAGCGTTTGTTGCGGTTGTACATCAACATATACAGGCGGTCATCGCCGGTAGCCGCGCCGGGGCCGCGCATGACATCGCCGACCTCGGGCTTTTCGATCTTCACCACATCGGCCCCAAAATCGCCCAGTATCTGGGCGCAATAGGGCCCGGCAACATAGCGGGCCAGGTCGAGCACCTTTATTCCTTCAAGCGCACGCGTCATGCGGCGTCACCTCCAATTGTCGTGATTTCATTCATTAGTATACCGAACCGAAGACGAAGCCCAGATAATGCTATTGCTGAATGGTCTAGCCGTCTTCATCCGTGCCGGCCGCCGCCGTGACGATGCGTTCAAAGGCCGCCAGGACATCGGCCTGGGTTTGCAGCAGGCGTTTTTCCAGCTGTTCCAGATCGGCGGCCTCGGAAATCCGCAAGACCGCGTTCACCATGCCCCGCGGCGCCGCCGATGGGTCGAACTCGCCCACGACCGAGACCCGGAACAAGGCCATCAAGTCGCGGTACAGCCCGGACGCCGCGATAAGCTTGTCGGCATCCTGGCGGGATAAATGCCCGGCTCGGGCCAAATTCGACAAGGCCGTGCAAATGTTCGGATGCAGGACCTTCGCCGTATCCGTGGCATGGGCCAATTGTAAAAACTGGGCGATGAATTCGATATCCAACAGGCCGCCCCGGACCAGCTTCATTTCCCAGGGGTTATCGCTGCCGCGCTGCCGGATCAGCCGCTGCCGCATGGCCGCCACGTCCGCCGCCGCGCATTGGCGGTCGCGGGGCCGGCACAGCACCTCCGCCACCGTTGCCCGGACCCGTGCCGCCAGTTCCGCCTCGCCCGCGACGATCCGCGCCCGGGTCAGGGCCATATGCTCCCAGGTCCAGGCATCATTGCGTTGATAATCGGCAAAGCCGCTGAAGCGGGTAGCCACCGGCCCGGAATTACCCGAAGGGCGTAGACGCATGTCCACTTCATACAATTTGCCTTCCGCGGTCGGCACGGTCATGGCGTTGATCAGACGCTGGCTGAGGCGGGTGAAATATTGCTGTGCGGGCAGGGATCTGGCGCCGTCGGAAACACTGTCATCGTCGGGATAGTCATAGACAAAGATCAGATCCAGATCGGATTCTCCGGTCATCTCGCGGCTGCCGAATTTGCCCATGGCCAGGACCACCATGGCGCCGCCGTCTATGACACCATGGCGCTCCGCGACCGCGAAGGCGTCCGAGACAGCGGGCAACAGAGAGCCCAGGGCCGCGTCCGCCAGGTCCGCATAGCCGGCGCCTGAACGGTCCGCATCAATGGTCGCGCCCAGGACCTGTACGCCGATCTGGAATTTATGTTCCTTCACCCGGCGCCGGGTTAAATCCAGAACGTCCTGCAAATCCAGCGCCGTGCGCATTTCTTCGGCGAACTCCTGGCGCAAGGCCGTCAAGGCCGGTGGCGCGGCGAGAAATTCCGCCGACGTCATGGCATCGACGACGCTGGAGTTCTCGGCCAGGTAATTTGCCAGACGCGGGGCGCTGCCCATGATCTCCGCCAGCAGTTCGAGCAATTGCGGCCGCGCCATCAACATTGAAAACAGCTGTACGCCGGTGGGCAAATTAGACAGGAACCGGTCAAAGCGGCCAAGGCTGGCGTTTGGATTAGCGGTATCCGCGATCGCCTGCAACAGCGCCGGCATCAAGGTCGTTAACAATTCTTGCGCCCGGGTCGAGCGCAAGGCCCGATAGCGGCCATGAAACCAGCCGCGCACCGTGGCGGACGCACCCTGGGCGCCCTCGAACCCCATGGCCGTCAGCCTCTCCAGGGTTTCGGTATCATCATCGGTACCGGAAAACAGCAAATTGTCCGTCCGCGATGGGTCCGGCGCGTCGGCGAACAAAATGCCGTGGTGATGATGCACGCGCGCCAAATAGTGCAGCAATTCGCCCCGAAACGCGTCGGCGCCCGCCCTGCCCTGCGGGTGCCCCATGAAGCAGGCCAGATGGGCCACGCCTTCGCTGTTGCGGGGCATGCTCTGGGTTTGTTCGTCCGCGATCATTTGCAGGCGATGCTCCAGGCGGCGGAGATAGTCATAGGCCTCGGACAATTCATCGGTCACCGCGCCGTCAATCCAGCCGCCCCGGGCCAAGGCTTCCAAGGCATCCTTGGTTGCCGATACCCGCAGGGCCGGCTCGCGGCCGCCGGCGATCAACTGCTGGGTTTGCGCGAAGAACTCAATATCGCGGATGCCGCCACGGCCCGTTTTGATGTTGTGGCCCTCGACATTCATGGCCGTGCCCTCGCCGGCGTGATTATGAATTTTCCGCATTATGGAATGGACGTCGGCGATGGCGGCAAAATCCAAATTACGGCGCCATATGAAAGGCTGTAGACGCTCTAGAAACGCGGCGCCGGCGGCCAGGTCGCCGGCAACGGCGCGCGCCTTGATCATCGCGGCCCGTTCCCAGTTCTGGCCAAGGCTTTCGTAATACTGTTCCGCCGCGCGCATGGAAACAACCACCGGCGTCACGCCGGGATCAGGGCGCAGCCGCAGATCAGTGCGCAAGACATAGCCATCGCCGGTCGGCTCCTGCAGCATTTTCACCAGGGCCTGAACCAGGCGGATAAAACAGTCCTGGGCCGAGCGCTTGCCCATATACGGCGCCGTTTCCGAATCGTAGAGGGCGATCAGGTCCACATCCGAGGAATAATTCAGCTCGTACGCGCCCAGCTTGCCCATGCCCAAAATCACCAGACCGCTACCCTGTTCGATGTTGGGCCCCGCCGCCAGGTCCAATTCACCGCGCCGGGCGGCATCCCGTAACAGCCACCGCACCGCGCCTCCGATCGCGGCATCGGCGAATTGGGATAGGGCGGACGTGACCTGCTGCAAATCCCAGGCCCCGCCCACATCGGCCAAGGCAATCAGTATTGCCGCGCGGCGGCGGGCCAGACGCAACCGCGTCATGGCCGTGTTCATGTCCGCCGCAGGGTTTCCGTCACGATTTCCATCTGTATCTGGGCTACCGTCCAAGCCGTGCGCTAAATCCGCCAGCAACGCAGCAAAAGTATGTTTAGGATCATCGCCAAAAAGCCGGGGCAGATAGGTGATATCGGATAACGCCACCCGGCTTAGAAACGGGCTGTTGCCGAAGATCGCCGACAATAAGGTTGTTGCCGACTGATCCCGCCACAGCGCGGCCAATGCTTCCTGGGCCGCGGCATCATCCAGCGTCTCCGTGGCTTGGTGCAGATCCGCCAATACGGCCGCCGCCCGGTTTTCGTCAAAGGCGGCGGCGGTGATATCGGCAATACTGGGAAAGCCCGGTCTCGGCATTGAACCCACACAACGGAAAAGCGGTATCGGGCGCAAGGTAAAATTCGCAGCACGCCCGATTTCTATATAGCCGCCATTATGCGCCCGGGCAATCTTGTGCGCGTCCGGCCAGCGCGCATTCAAGAAAATTCCTTTGGACTCTCAAGAAATAGAGCAATTGAACCAGCGACTTGAAATACGCCCTCGTTCCGGAGGCGCGCTATCCCAGCAATCCCGAGTCAAGCGGGTGACCGCCCCGTTCCGAAATCGATGCGCGCATCTTGCCAAAGGCCTGACATTCGATCTGGCGGACCCGCTCCTTTGAAATACCAAGCTCGCGGCCAAGGGATTCCAGGGTCATGCCGTCTTCCCGCAAACGGCGCTGGCGAATAATGATCTGTTCTCGTTCGTTGAGTTGGGACAGGGCATCGTTCAGCCATGCGGCACGGGTTTGCGCATCGGAACTGCCGCGCACGACCTCTTCGGGCCCGGGCCGCTCATCCACCAGCAGATCCTGCCATTCGCTCTCTCCCTCGCTGGAGACCGCAGCATTCAAGGACCTGTCGGCGCCTGATAGACGGCTTTCCATGGCCTGAACATCGGCGACGGGCACTTTCAGGGCCCGGGCAATTCGTTTATGCCCGGTGTTGGTCAAGGGGCCGTCCGGGTGGTCGCCCAATTGCGCCCGCAAACGGCGGATGTTGAAAAACAGCGATTTCTGTGCCGCCGTGGTGCCGGTGCGTACAATCGACCAATTGCGCAGGATATAATCCTGAATGGCGGCCCGGATCCACCAGCTGGCGTAGGTCGAGAAGCGTACCTCCCGGTCGGGGTCAAAACGTTCGGCGGCTTGCATCAGGCCGACCGTGCCTTCCTGGACCAGGTCCCCCATGGGCAGGCTGTATTTGCGAAACCGGGCAGCGGTCGCCACCACCAGGCGAACATATGCATTGACCAATTGATGCAAGGCATTTTCATCGCCGTGGTCGCGCCAGCGATAGGCCAGCGCCCGTTCCTCCTCGCGCTCCAGCAATGGTGCCTTCATGGCTTGATTTATGAATTGCCGCCCCGCCCGTTGTGCCTGGGCCGTGTCAACATGTGCCATCCCAAAACCGCTCCCCAAAACAGACATTGTCAGCGCAAATCAAAAAAATGTAACTTAATTGTCACATACATTTTCGATTTGTAACTAATTTACAGCATAGATTGTATACAATGTAAATAAGAATTAGACCTATTACAATATATGAAACGGCCATTAAAAGACACCAATGATTGCAGCAGGTTAGCGCACTCATAACGGAAAAGGCCCGGTATC
This sequence comes from Rhodospirillaceae bacterium, assembly GCA_018701215.1. Classification (GTDB taxonomy): domain Bacteria; phylum Pseudomonadota; class Alphaproteobacteria. The sequence goes on along the minus strand of JABIWH010000026.1, from coordinate 39,676 downwards.
AAATGACACCAGGCCTCAAATTAAACAGACGTTGTGGAAAATATTGGCCTATTCGACGGGATTTAAAACCCCATCCAGGCGTTCCGTTGCCTGTTCTTCATCCAGGCCTTCGACGGCCGCCAGCTCGCGGACCAGACGCTCCATGGCGGCCTCATAAATTTGCCGTTCGCTATAGGATTGTTCGGGTTGGCCTTCACCGCGGTGCAAATCCCGGATCACTTCGGCAATCGATACGGGGTCGCCAGAATTGATCTTGGCCTCATACTCCTGTGCCCGCCGGCTCCACATGGTGCGTTTGACCCGGGCCCTCCCCTTCAGGGTGGTCATTGCCGTTTTCATTTTATCGGCACTGGCCAGGGCGCGCATACCGCTGACTTCGGCCTTGTTGATCGGCACCCGCAGGGTCATCTTTTCCTTTTCGAAATTGACGACAAACAGTTTCAGCAGCGTGCCTGCGATTTCCTGTTCCTCAATGCCCGTAATTTGGCCAACCCCGTGGGTTGGATAGACGACGAATTCGTCGACGGCGAAGCCGTTGGTACGCTTCGTCTTGGTGGCTTTCTTTTTCGTCTTAGTCGCCATATTGCCGTCTCGATCCAGTATCTAATTAAATTTAGGTGGCATGAATTTCCAGCCGGCTTTCAAGCCGCACAGGAAAAATCCGCTGAATTTAGCAAGTGTATCACAAAAACCGCCGAAAATGAAGGCTATCCGGCGGCACCTGTGCACAACGGCAGAGTCGGCGCACCCGGTCTGGAACCAATGCTGTGCCGACAAATGTCAATTCGCCGCCGGTTTTGGGATCAGCGCAAAAGCAGCCGCGAAACAGCTGGAATCCGTCCAGAACCATCAGGAATTCCGCCCAGCAACCTCACGCTGAAACCTCGCCCAGAAACCTTGCCCAGAAACCTTGCCCAGAAAGCCGGCTCAGGAATAAGGTCAGGAACCCTGGCCAGGCTCCGCACTGAAGAACTTATCGAACTTGTCCGGGGTGTCCTTGTATTCCTCGCCGTCTGCGGGTGGTTCGCCTTTCTGTGTGATATTCGGCCATTTTTCCGAATACTCGCGATTTATTTCCACCCACTTCTCGGTATCATCCTCGGTGTCAGGCAAAATCGCCTCGACCGGACATTCCGGCTCGCAGACACCGCAATCGATGCATTCATCAGGGTGGATCACCAACATGTTCTCGCCCTCATAGAAGCAGTCCACCGGACAGACTTCGATGCAATCCATATACTTACACTTAATACAGGCGTCGACGACGACGTACGTCATTCCTTAATCTCCCAACATAGAATAGTCGTCCGGCAGGGCCGGGCTGGTTCACCACGAAGGCACTTCAACACTATGGTCCGGTCGAGCCTAAAGCATATATTTTTCAAACGCTCAGACTCATTTAAGATGGAACAATTCAAGACTGCTCCAACCGCGCAAGAACCCGTTTCCGAGCCTCACCCCGTTCCCTATCAGAGACATAAAGCAAGCCGCCCAGACGACGCAACAAATTTGCTTCATGATCGTGCAATTCACCGTCCGCATAGGCCACTTCCCAGGCCATTTCAATTAATTCAACGCGTTCTTCCGGCGAATAGCGGTCCTTGATCACACGGGTAAAGCCAAGCAGTTGGTTGGCTTCCGATTGTTCGGCCACGGCCAGATCATGCAAATCCCGCGCTTCCGCGTCATTCAAGCCGAACCGCTGCCGCAAAAGCGTATCGATGGCGGCCTGCTCGGCATCGCCATAATGGCCGTCCAAACTGGCGGCCTCGACCAACAGGGCCGCCGCCGCCAATTGCAGCTCGTCATGGCTATGCCGGCCCGCCTCGGCCTCGCCGGCAGCCGGCCTGGCCGCGAATAGCGCCTTGATTCGATTTATCATGCCGCTGCCTAGCACGCTCACATGCCCACTATCAACCCGCTTCAACGAGACAATTCGTCACCCTCGTCGCCACCCTTAGGCTTTGCCTCCCAGGCCGGCTCGGTTTACCATTTCGCCATGAACAAGATACAGCACCCAGCGAACTATTTCCGAACTTGGCGCGCCGGCTTGACGCTCGTCGTCGGCCTAACCGTGGCCGGCGCGAATTTTGCCGTTTTGGCCCAGTCGGGATCCGAGGCGGCGGCGGATAAAGTGACGGGCACTCTGGATGCCACCGCCGAACGCGAGATCCCCAAAGGTGCCGCCATTCTTGTTCGCGCCTCGTCGGGGGCGCCGGAGAGCCAGGCCATCGCCGACCTGCTTCGTGATGCGTTGGAGAATGCAGGCTATCGGGTCAACGCGGCGGGCGGTTATAACCTGAGCTTTCAGGTCTCCGGCCAAAGTCCGACTAAAGGCCGCCGCTCCCGCCTGGAATTGCGCGGTGACAGGGGCAGCAGCAGTTCAGGCGATGTGGATATAACCATGCGCTGGAAAACCAAACCGGACAAAGACATCCCCGTGCGCCATGGCCGCCGGCTGTCAGTCGCTATTGAGGACGCCGCGCGCAATCAGGTCTGGCGGGCCCGCATTGATCTGCACCCCAGCCGGGCCGATGACATTGCCTTGGCGGATGCCGTCATGCCCGCGCTGATCGCCAATCTTGGCCGCACTGTTTATGCCTTGCGGGTGCCATAGCGCGGCAGTTACCGATCCTGCAGGCGGTCAACGGCGCGGCGTTCGCGCTTGGTCGGGCGGCCCGCGCCGGCATCGCGCAGGCCGGCGGCCTGCTCAGCCGCATCGGCTGCGGCCTTGCGCCGGGCCGCCTCCGCCTCTTCGGGTGGTGCCAGGTCTTCGTACAGGGCCTGGGCCTCGGGTGCGGGACCCCGGCGCTGGCCTAAATCCAGAATTCTGACGACCCTGATGTGATGCCCACGGGGAAAGGTCAACACGTCATCAACCTTGACCGTCACCGAGGCTTTGGAGGCGATTTGGCCATTGATGCGAACCTTGCGACCACTACAGGCCTTGCCCGCCAATGTACGGCTTTTGAAAAACCGCGAGAACCACAGCCATTTGTCCAGACGCTGTATCTCGGCCATGCTCTATGACCGCCCTAAAAGCTGGCGCAGATCGGCAAAGGCCGTAACCTTGGTGATTTCCGGCGCCGCGTCCTGCTGTTTGACCGGCTGGCTCTTTGGTTGCGGCTGCTTCTTCTGCTTGGGGTGGCGAAAACGATAGCGCCGCGTCTCAATGGCGCCCTTGCCGCCATAGCCAAGCTCCCGCAGTACAAGATCCAGACCTTCCCGGCCCCGGCCCAACAGGGACAGCATCTCGTGACTGGCCTGAAAGGTCCCGGCCTTGCCGGCGACATGGGCCAGGCGCGCCAGGCGGTCAAAAATATCAACCCGCACCGCTATCTCGCCCATCGGCCGAAAGCCGACGGCGGCCTGAAAATATTCCCGCCACGCGCTATCCGCCAGTTCCACGGCGACCCTTCCAGGATCAGGCAAGGGGGGATGCACCAGCGCGGTATTGTCCAGACGCCACAGGCGGGCGCGGGTCACCATGCGGGCCGGGCGCAGCAAAGCCGGCAGGAAGACATCCCGATAGCCCAGGCGCACGCCCAGGCGCTGCAATTTGGCCCGGTCTCCGGGCGCCATATCGACAATTAGGTCGGCCACCTGGGCCCGGGGCAGGATGCCCAAGGCTTCGACCAATTGATAGCTCAGGCCACGGGCCGGGCCCTCGAAGGCGGTGGCCGACAATCTTTGCAATGGCGACAGAGAGGCCGCGATATGCGCCCGCAACCAGGCTTGCAAATGATGCCGGGCCCGCTCCCGCAAGGGGCCGTCGAGATGATCAAAGGGCAACAGTTCCACCCCCGGCTCCAGGCTTTGAGCGCCGGCGCCGACCAGTGCCACCGGCGCGCCCTGCCACCACAGCATGCCATCATCCTGCCAGCTGATGGCATCACGCTCCGCCACCGCCAGCTTGGCGGCCCGGCGGGCAATCTCGCGGCTCAGGACCCGATTGGCGGCGGTACGCAGGGCGCGGCCTTCGGCCAGATCGGCGGCGGCATCAGGTTCATATTTAAGTCCCCGCAGGCGGCCCACATACTGCCCCTCGACCAAGACCTCGCCCGCGCCCGTCACGGCGGCCAGCAAATCCCGGCGTTCGTTCAGGCCCCGGACAAGCGCGGTCGTACGCCGGTCGACGAACCGCTGGGTCAGGGCGGCGTGCAAGGCATCGGACAAAGCGTCCTCGACGCCGCGCGTGCGTTCCTGCCAGTGGCCGGCATCGTCCAGCCACTCCGCCTGGTGGGAGATATAGGTCCAGGTCCGGACATGGGCGATGCGTCCGGCCAGGGTGTCGATATCGCCGTCGGTACGATCCAGGCGGCGCATATGACGGTCGATCCAATCGGCCGGAATTCTGCCCTCTCCCATGCTGCCTGCCGCCGCCAGAAAGCGGAAGATACGGTTCAGCATGCGATGGTGGGCTTCGGGCATGGTCTTGGCGAAATCGGGGATGCGGCAGACGTCCCATAGCTGCCGTACCATGGCCGGGCTGCGCACGGCGTCCCTGATCGTGTTGTCGCTGATCAGCGCGGTCAGGGCCAGATTGTCGTCAGCCTCCACCACCAAGGCCAGGTCATCGCGCGGCGGCGCCTGGCGCAGACTGGCCAGCAGGGCGGCGGGGGACTGAAATTCCAGCCCGGAATTGCGCCAATGCAGGCGCCTGACAGCGGGGAAGCGGTGATTTTCAACCAGCTCCACCATTTCGTTGCTCATGGGGCCGGCGGCAGCCGTGGTGCCAAAGGTGCCGGAGTTCATGTGCCGGCCCGCCCGCCCGGCGATCTGCCCGACCTCCGCCGGGCGCAGTTCCCGATGGCCCAGGCCGTCGAACTTGCGCTGGGCAGCGAAGGCAACGTGGTCAACATCCATGTTCAAGCCCATGCCGATGGCATCGGTGGCGATCAGATAGTCGACTTCGCCGGCCTGATACAACGCCACCTGGGCGTTGCGGGTGCGCGGGCTGAGCGCGCCCATGATCACCGCCGCGCCGCCGCGTTGGCGGCGCATCAACTCGGCCAGGGCATAGACGTCGGTGGCGGAGAAGGCGACGATGGCGCTGCGCCGGGGCAGGCGCGAAAGTTTCTTTTCGCCGCCATAGGACAGGATGGAAAAGCGCGGCCGCTCGATAAATTCGGCTTCGGGCAGCAGCCGGCGGATAATCGGCTTCATGGTGTTGGAGCCCAAGAACATCGTCTCATGCTCGCCACGGGCATGCAGCAGCCGGTCGGTGAAAACATGGCCCCGTTCAGGATCGGCGCAGAGCTGTATTTCGTCCACCGCCAGAAAATCCGCCCGCCAGGTCAGCGGCATGGCCTCGACCGTACAGACGAAGTAGTTCGGCCGGCTGGGTACGATTTTTTCCTCACCCGTCACCAGGGCAACGGCGCCGGCGCCTTTTTGGGCGACCACCCGATCATAGATTTCCCGCGCCAACAAACGCAGGGGCAGGCCGATAACGCCGGTACGGTGGCCCAACATCCGCTCCACCGCCAAATGAGTTTTGCCGGTGTTGGTCGGTCCCAGAACAGCCGTGACACGGCCCTCTGGTTGCTGTCCCCTGTACGCTGTCATCTTACCACTCAGAGTCAGGTTTTGGGCCGCAAAATGCAAGCCCGGAAGTGTACTAGTAACCGGCGCTCAGCGCGCCTGGGCTGCGCGGGTCCGAGGCACCGAGAAAACCGCCGCCCTTGGCGACACGCATGACCGATTGCACGCTGCCCGCCGCCCGCGACGGTGTCACGACATGGCCGCGCCGGCGTAGAATGGCCAGGGTGTCCGGACCGACGCCCTGCTCTACCCACAGCTTGTCCGGCCGCCATTGATGATGGATACGCGGGGCCGCCGTGGCCTCCGCGATATTGAGATTATGATCGATCACGTTGAGCAAAATCTGCATCACCATGGTGATAATGCGGGAACCGCCCGGACTGCCCGTGGCCAACAGCGGCTGGCCATCCTTGAAGACAATGGTCGGGGTCATGGAGCTGAGCGGCCGTTTGCCGCCCTGAATGGCGTTGGCCTCGCCGCCGACCAGGCCAAAAGCATTGGGCACGCCGGGCTTGGCGGAGAAATCATCCATTTCATTGTTCAGCAGGATGCCGGTTCCCGGCACCACGATGCCCGTGCCGAAGCTGAAGTTCAGGGTGTAGGTATTGCTGACCACGTTGCCGGCGCCGTCCATGACCGAGTAATGTGTGGTCTCGTTGCTTTCGTATGGTGCTGGCGCGCCGTGGCGGATCTGCGCCGAGGCCCGAGCCTGGTCGGGATCGATGGATGCGGCCAGGGACCGGGCATAGGCCTTGGACGTCAAGCCCTTGATCGGCACGCTCCAGAAATCCGGATCACCTAAATGCTCGGCCCGGTCGGCATAGGCCAATTTCATGGCTTCGGCCATGAGATGCAGACTGTCGGCACCGTTGTGGCCCATTTTGGCCAAGGGGAATTGCTCCAGCATGTTCAGCATCTGGATCAGGTGCACGCCGCCCGATGACGGCGGCGGCATGGCGGCGATCTGAAAACCGCGATAGCTGCCCCGGACTGCTTGCCGCCAGACGGGCCGGTAGGCGGCCAGATCCGCAAGGGTAATAAGGCCGCCGTTGCGCGCCATCGACCCTGTGATGGCCCTGGCGGTGTCGCCGGTATAGAAATCCTCGCCCGCCGTGGCCGCGATCCGGCGCAGGCTGGCGGCCAGATCCTTTTGTACCAGGGTCTCGCCGGCCTGATAGAGCGCGCCGCCGGGCTTGTAGAATATTGCCGCGCTGGCCGGCCATTTCGACAGCCGCCGTTGCCGTCTGCCGAGGTTTCGGGCCAGGCTGGGGGTCACTGTCAGGCCTTGTTCCGCCAAGACGATGGCCGGCGCCATGACAGCCGCCAGCGGCAGGGTGCCAAAGCGGCGATGGGCCGCGATCAGACCGGCGACCGTGCCCGGCACGCCCACCGATTGATGGGAGAACCGCGCCCTGGCTTTGTCCACATTGCCGGCGCTGTCCAGGTAGAGGTCGCGGTGCGCTTTCGCCGGCGCCTTCTCGCGGTAGTCCAGGGCCAGGGTTTCAGCGCTGGCGGCGTGATGCAGCAGCATGAAACCGCCGCCGCCCAGATTGCCGGCGCGGGGCAGAGTGACGGCCAGGGTAAAGCCCACGGCCACGGCGGCATCGATGGCGTTACCACCCTGGCGCAGTACTTCCACGCCGACCTTTGTGGCGCGGGCCTCCTGGCTTGCCACCATGCCGTTGGCGGCGTGGACGGCGTGGTGGCGGTCCTTGTTGGAGAGGATGGCCGTGCTTTGCGCCTGAACCCCAAGTGCACAGAACAGCAGCGGCAGCAGAAACAACGCGGCGCAAAGGCGGCGGGTCATGCTCGACCGCCCGTGGCCATCAATCGCCGGCGGCGGGGCGGGGAATACCGATCAGGGAAAAACCGTTGTCCACGTTCATCACTTCGCCGGTTACGGCGCTGGACAGATCGGACAGCAGATACAGACCGGCGTTGCCGACGGCTTCCAGGTTCAGGCCATCAGGCAGGGGTGCATGTTCGCCGGCATACTTATGCACGTAGCGGCCATCGGCGATCACCGCGCCGGCCAGGGTGCGCATGGGCCCGGCCGAGATGGCGTTGACCCGGACATTGTCCTTGCCCAGATCCTCGGCAAGATATCGGACGGAGGTTTCCAGCGCCGCTTTGGCCACGCCCATGACGTTATAGGACGGCATCACCCGATGTGCGCCCAGGAAGCTGAGGGTCACCATGGAACCGCCGCCGGTCATCATGGCCGAGGCCCGGCGCGCCAGGTCGGTGAAGGAGAAGCACGAGATCGACAGGGTCTGCACGAAATTATCCCGTGTCGTATCCACGTATCGGCCGCTTAGTTCGGCGCGGTCGGAATAGGCAATGGCGTGGACCACAAAATCCAGGCCGCCCCAGCGTTCCTCGATGGTGGCGAACAGGGCATCCAAACTAGCCGCATCGGTGACGTCGCAGGGCATCAACAGGTCGCAGTCAAGGGCTTCGGCAATGGGCCCGACCCGCTTTAGAAAGCTGTCAGCCTGATAGGTCAGGGCCAGTTCGGCGCCGGCGCCATGCAGGGCCCTGGCGATGCCGTAGGCAATGGAATGATCGTTGGCAATGCCCAGTACCAGGCCGCGCTTGCCGGCCATCAGCTTATTGTTGGCGACTTCCGTCATATCCTCCCCCTCACAATCCCGCCTTTTTCAGGCCTTGTTTGCCTAATCTGAACACACCCGTGAATGCCCCCGTAAATGCACCTGGGCCTTAGCCCTCGAACCGGTCGAAGACTAGGGTGGCGTTGGTGCCGCCAAAGCCAAAGCTGTTGGACATCACCGAAACCAGGCCCGCATTGTCGATGCGCTCGCGGACCACGGGCACGCCCTCGAAAGCTGGATCCAGATTGTCAATATTGGCCGAGGCGGAGATGAAATCCCCCTGCATCATCAACAGGGAATAGACCGCCTCGTTGACGCCTGCCGCGCCTTGCGCGTGACCGGTCAGGGACTTGGTCGATGCGATGGGCGGCATGTCGTCGCCGAAAACCTCGCGCACCGCCCGCATTTCCGGCGGGTCGCCCACCGGGGTGCCGGTGCCGTGGGCATTGATATAGCCGATCGGCTGCTTGGCCGTGGCCAGGGCCTGGCGCATGCTGCGCACGGCGCCGTCGCCCGAGGGCTGTACCATGTCGTGACCATCGGAAGTGGCGCCATAGCCCGTCAACTCGGCGTAGATTTTCGCGCCCCTGGCCTTGGCGTGCTCCAATTCCTCCAACACCAGCAGGCCGCCGCCACCCGAAATGACAAAGCCGTCCCGGTCCACGTCGTAGGGCCGCGAGGCGCGTTCCGGCGTATCGTTGAAGTTCGAGGACATCGCCCCCATGCCGTCAAACAGCACGGACAAGGTCCAGTGCAATTCCTCGCCGCCGCCCGCGAAGACGATGTCCTGCTTGCCGAACTGAATCTGCTCGGCGGCATTGCCAATACAGTGCGCCGAGGTGGAACAGGCCGAGGCAATGGAATAGTTCAGGCCCTTGATCTTGAACTGGGTCGCCAGCACGGCCGAGGTGGTGGACGACATACAGCGGGTAACCATGTAGGGCCCGACACGTTTGGCGCCCTTTTCCCGCGCTGTGTCCGCGGCCCAGACCAGGTTCGAGGTGGAGGCCCCGCCGGAGCCGACAATGATGCCCGTCCGCTCGTTCGAAATATCGGATTGCTCCAGCCCCGAATCAGCGATCGCCTGTTCCATGGCCAGATAGTTGAAGGCCGCGCCGTCGCCCATGAAGCGCAGCGCCTTGCGGTCGATATGTTCGGCCAGATCAATCTTCAGCGTACCCGCCACCTGGCTGCGGAATTTGTATTGCGCATATTCCGGCGCGGCCACGATGCCCGAGCGGCCCGCATGCAGCGACGCCGAGACTTCTTCCTTGCTATTGCCGATCGAGGAGATAATCCCCAATCCGGTGACAACGACCCTACGCATGGCAACCCCTATTACTAAGTCTTATGACGTTTCGCGCCGAATTTGGCGGTGGAATTTCGACAAACTGTTAGGTAGGCGGTTTAGCTGAACAACGCCACCCGCAAATCCTCGGCTTCATAGATCACTTCGCCGTCCGCCCTGGTGACCGCATCCGCCGTGGCCAGCACCAAGCGCCGGTTGACCAGCCGTTTTATATTGATCTCGAACGATACCAGCTTGACCGTGGGCAACACCATGTCGGTGAACTTGACCTTGCCGCAGCTCAATGCCCGGCCCTTGCCCGGCAGGCCGCTCCAGCCCATGAAAAAGCCGGTCAATTGCCACATGGCGTCCAGACCAAGACAGCCGGGCATAACCGGATCGGATTCGAAATGACAGTCGAAAAACCACAGATCCGGCCTGATATCCAGCTCCGCCGTGGCCTGTCCCTTGTCAAATGCGCCGCCGTCCTTGGTGATCGAGGTGATGCGGTCAAACATCAGCATCGGCGGCAGAGGCAACCGTGCATTGCCCGGCCCGAACAGACGGCCATGGCCGCATTCCAACAAATCGTCCAGGCCATAGCTGGATTTTGGCTCAAAGGTAAAACTTTCGGTCACGTGCTATTGCCACCCGCCTGTTATAAAACTCGTCTAAACTTTCAGCCGCGAAAACGGCCATCTGTAACGTTTCCTGGTGCGTTCAGTCTACCTGAAATCAGCTCGGCCACAAACCGAAACAGCTGGATAAATAACGGCTATCGCAAATGCAACCCGAGCAAGACAAAAATGGCGATTTATTGCCCGCCCTTGCCATTTTTCACGATTACAATATGATATCGCATATTGAGATCATGAAAAAATCGCACGCCATTTGAAAATTTGCTAATAGTGCATTGCCTTTATTGGCGGGCGGAATATATCGCGAATTATGGAAATTCGATGACAATTTGGGCTAGACCTAACGGCGGGACGTTTGACCATGGCTGATTTACAACCCAACTCCGACGCCATGAAGAGTTTGCGTGCGGTGGGACTGCGCCCGACACGGCAACGCATGGCATTGGCGCGTTTGTTGTTCGGCCAAGGCAACATGCATGTCACGGCGGAAAGCCTCTATGACAGCGCCCAGGAGGCCGGCATCCAGGTCAGCCTGGCGACGGTCTACAATACCTTGCACCAATTCACCACGGCGGGATTGTTGCGTCAGGTGGTGGTGGATTCTTCACGCTGTTATTTCGACACCAACGTTGACGAGCATCACCATTTTTATTTCGAGGAAAGCGGTGAACTGGCCGATATCCCCAGCGAATTTATCAGGTCCATGGCGCCAATGGACCTGCCCGCCGGCACGGAACTTTCCCGCATTGACATCGTTGTACGGCTGCGCAGCAATGGCTAATTTAGGATCATTCTAAAAAAGCTTGACGCCGACCCCTTTTTTTCCATATGGATAGTTAGTACGAGAATCGCTTGGCTCTGCTGAATACCGTGGATCCAAGGCGCGAATTCAGCGCAATGGTTATACTTGTTTCGACCACGAATTTTGCAGTCAGTGCTGCATCGCCGAATTATCTGGTATCATTCTCTGCATATCGGAACGGATGCCGGCATATGTCGTGACGGACAAATCGAAAATGACAAATTGAAAATGACACAGAGGAGGATTGAAAATGTCACTTAAAGGTACCAAGACCGAACAGAATTTGAAGGACGCCTTCGCCGGCGAAAGCCAGGCCAACCGGCGCTATCTGTATTTCGCGCAAAAGGCCGATGTCGAGGGCTACAACGACGTGGCGACCGTATTCCGCTCCACCGCGGAAGGCGAGACCGGCCATGCCCACGGCCACCTGGAATTCCTGGAAGAGACCGGCGATCCGGCAACGGGCGAGCCCATTGGCACCACTTCGTTGAACCTGAAGGCCTCCGTGGCCGGCGAAACCCATGAGTACACCGATATGTACCCTGGCATGACCCGGACCGCGCGGGAAGAAGGCTTCGACGAAATCGCCGATTGGTTCGAGACCCTGGCCAAGGCAGAGAAAAGCCACGCCGGCCGCTTCCAGAAAGCGCTCGATACGCTCGACGACTAAAGCTTTAAAATGTTACGAGGGAGGGGGTGCCGCACAGGCTCCCCCTTCTTTTCGGCCCAAGAAAAATATTAGAATTATTCCAAACTAAGCAATCAATGAGGTACTGGTTATGAGTAAGGAAGGCAGCCTGGAGGCACCGACCCGCCACCCCATTCCCTGGACAGAGCCGGATTTCCTCGATGACGGCAAGATCGATGCGGAATTGCGTCGGGTCTTTGATATTTGCCACGGCTGCCGGCGCTGTTTCAATCTGTGCGATTCCTTCCCCCGCCTGTTCGATCTGATCGACGACAGCCCGTCCGGCGAACTGGACACGGTGCATTCCAGCGATTTCAAGCCGGTGGTGGACGCCTGTACATTTTGCGACATGTGCTACATGACCAAATGCCCCTATGTGCCGCCGCACGAATTTGATCTGGATTTCCCCCATTTGATGCTGCGCTATCGCGCCGCGGAGCATGCCAAGGGCCAAGTTGGTTTTCAGCGCAAACAGCTGGCCCAGACCGACCGCAACGGCAAATGGGCCGCCAAGGTTTCGGGCCTGGCCAACTGGGCCACGGCGGAAGGCAACCACGGCATGCGCAATATGCTGGGCGATCTGGCCGGCATTCATCCACAAGCGGCCCTGCCGAAATACCACGGCAAGACCTTCGCGGACCGGGCCGGCGAAGTCCCTGCCTTGAACACCGCCGCACCAGGCCATGGCCGCAAGGCGGTGATTTACGCCACCTGTTTCGCCAATTACAACGAACCCGCCATGGGCCTGGCCGCGCGTTCCGTGCTGGCCCACAACGGCGTCGCCACGGAAGTGGTCTATCCATCGTGCTGCGGCATGCCCCTGTGGGAACAGGGCGATCTGGAAGCGGTGGCGGCAAACGCCCGCAAGGTCGCCGCTGAAATGGCCACCTGGATCGACCAGGGCAACGCCATCATCGCCCTGGTGCCGTCCTGTGCCCTGATGCTGAAAACCGAATGGCCCTTGCTGCTACCCGATGACGAGGCGGTACGGCGCCTGGCCGCGAACACCCATGACATCACCGAATACATGGTGGCCCTGGCCAAGGAGGCCGGCCTGGCCGATGGCCTGGCGCCATTGGGCGGCAACGTCACCCTGCACATGGCCTGTCATGCCCGGGCCCAGAACATGGGCCAAAAAGGCGCCGAGATGCTGCGCCTGATCCCGGAGACGGAGGTCAGCGTGGTGGAGCGCTGCTCCGGCCACGGCGGCGCCTGGGGCATCATGCAGGATAACTTTGATGTTGCCCTGAAAGTCGGCAAACCGGCCGCGCGGCAGGCCCTGAAGGCGGCCGATGCCGAGGCGGACTGGGTGGTCTCCGAATGCCCCCTGGCCGCGACCCACCTGCGCCAGGGCATGGAGCAGCTCGCGGATGAAGTGCCGCGCACCGTGCCTCACCCCATTATTCTGCTGGCCCAGGCCTATGGCCTGGCGGCGGACGAAAGTTGAGCCTCATGAGCGCCAAGCACAGCATCAGCCGGGACGACATCATTCCGTTGGAGGTCTACGGCCCCGAACGCGCCGAACGCCGCCGCGTCGTCATCGCCTATAAGCGACCCCGGCGCCTTGAAGTCGGCCCTTTCGCGGCCCTTTATTTCGAGAACTACACCACCATGCTGTCGCAAATTCAGGAGATGCTGTGGATTGAAAAAGGCGGCGATGAACAGCTGGCGGACGAACTGGCCGCCTACAACCCCCTCATTCCCCAGGGCCGGGAACTAGTCGCCACCTTGATGTTCGAGATCGCCGACGAAACCCGCCGCGACGCCATCCTCACCACCCTGGGCGGCATCGAAGACATGGTCAGCCTGGAAGTTGCCGGCCAGAAAGTCAGGGCGGTGGCGGAGGTCGAGGACGGCATCGAACGCACCCGGTTCGACGGTAAGACCTCGTCCGTGCATTTCCTGCATTTTCCATTTCAGCCGGCGCAAATCGCCGCCTTCCGCCAGCCCAACGCGCGGATCATTGCCGCCATCGAACACCCCGCCTACGGCCACATGGCCGTCCTGCCCGAAGCCACCCGCGAGGCCTTGGCCGGGGATTTTGACTCATAGGTCCAATTGAGCCCAAACGCGTTTGCTGGCATCATTTAGACGGCGCACGGCATCGGCCACGTCGAGGGTTTGGACCTCGCCGTTTTGGACAATTGTCCTGCCATCAACGATAACCCGGTCAATGTCTTCGCCCGTGGCGGCGAGGACCAAAAACTTGAAGGGGTCATAGACCGGGGCCGCCTTGGGCGTATCGACGCGGACCAGGACGATATCGGCGCGGCAGCCGGGGGCCAGTCGCCCAAGATCAGGGCGGCCTAGCGCGTCGGCGCCCCCTGTTGTCGCCATGGCGAATACATCCTCGGAAGGGGCCGCGTCGGCGGCTTGCTCGACAATTTTGCAGACGACGGCGGCCATGCGCATATCGTTGAACAGGTCGAACGGAAAGGTATCCGTGCCGAGGCACTGGCGGATGCCCAGGTCCCTGTATTTCTGAATCGAATTAATAACATTGCCCCGCCGCGCCTTGACCCAGGGCAGGTGACAAATGGTGGTTCGCGAATCCCGTAAGGCGGTAACCTCGTGTGCCGCCATGCTGTTGGCATCGCCGTCATCGGAGATGATTTGCCCGTGACCAATGATGAAGTCAGGGCCCAGCAGACCGCATTCCTCCAGATACTCGACGGTCGTCCGGTTCTCGGTCGCGCGGATGCGGCGAAATTCGTTTAAGGACTGTCCCGCATGGAGTTGTATCGGTAAATGGAGCGCATCGGCGGTGCGCCGCGTATCCTTGAGCAATTCAGCATCGCAGGTATCGACTTGGCCCGGCGCAAGCATGGTCCGCAGCCGGTCGTCAAAGCGGCCGTTCCATTGTTCGCAGAATTCGACGCAGGCTTCGAAACGGCCGCGCCCCTGATCGGGATAGTCTTCGTAAAACACCGTCCCGTCCGGGTTCTGCCCGTAATGCCGGGTTCGGTAACGCGGCCCCGAATAACAACGCAGGCCCATGCGTCCGGCCACTTCCGCGACCCGCTCGGTGAGGGCAATGTCACCGTCGCCGCCGATTTCGTAGTCATAGCCGAGTTCGACGACAGTGGTCGATCCGGTACGGACGAGCTCAGCAAAAGCACACTGCGCCGCGGCGATCTGGGCGTCGGGGTCGGTGGCGTGACGTACCTCGGGCAGAACTTTGTAGAGGGAAACCAGATTGGTGCTGCCGCCGGCGGGTCCCTTGTCGCCTATGTCTTCAAGGTAGCCTTGCGTGAAGGGCGTGTCGGTGACATGCAGGTGGCTGTTAATCAGCCCCGGCATCACGATCCGGCCGGTTGCGTCGATCACCTCGTCCGACACGCCATCATAGGCGGTGCCAACGAAGATAATTTCATTGCCCTCAAAGACCACCACGCCGGGATTGATCACCTCATGCCGTTCGCCGTTCCAGGCGATCACGATGCCGTTGCGGATTTCAATAGTCACGGCTTATGCCCTCTCGCTTCTTTTGCCGGGATCGGGGTCGCCATTTTACTTCACTAGCCCATGTGTGCCAGTCTTTGCGGCAGCAAAACGGTAATATTAAGAATCACGCAGGCGAGGGAAGAATGGCGAATCTTGTACTTATTCATGGCTCGTTCCAGGGCAGCTGGGTTTGGCAACCGACGGTGAAACTGTTGCGCGAGGCTGGCCACACCGTGCATGCGCCGACCATGGATGGCTGTGCCGAGCGGCGCCATGGCTTGCACGGCGGCATTACCGCGACCACCATGGCGCGGGAAATCGCCGATCTGCTGTTCTACGAGGATCTGGACGAGGTCATTCTGGCGACCACCTCGTCGGGCGGTATTGTCATGTCCAAGGTGGCCGAAATGGTGCCGGAGAAAATCAAGCGCCTGGTCTATATCGATGCCCTGGCACCGCAGCCGGGCGAGACCGTCAAGGACATCGTCATCGTGGCGCCGAACCAGCCGCCCAACGACGAGACCGAATTCGCCGCCGGGCCCAATCGCCAGGGCATGGCCGACCGCCTGTTCGCCGATCTGGAACCGGACCTAAAGGAATGGGCCCTGGACCGCGCCACGTTGCATCCAAAGGCCGGCAGCGCCGCTGATCTGGATAAATTCTGGGCCCAATCTTGGCCGGCCACGGTGATCTATTGCACCGGCAGCATTAATCCGTCCGAGGCGCACCAGCGGCGTACCGCCGATAAGTTGGACGCCGATTGGATCGAACTGGACGCGGGCCATTACCCCATGTTGAGCCACGGCGAGGAGATGACCCGGCTGCTCTTGGCGGAAGCGGAGAAGTAGCTACTCCGCCGCGTCCGCCGCCGCGCTTGTGTCCAGCCATTCGGGCCGGTCGCCGCCCAGTACCGGCGTGGGCCGGGTCCAATGGGGGGCGGTCTCGGACAAATTCAGCACCGGGCCCAAGTGGCGCAGGGGGCCATCGGCGGTTTGCGAGTCGATGTGCATCGTCGCCAGTTCATCGGCTGACAGATCCATGTCCGGTTGCACGGCGCCGGTCTGGCCCTGGCGATAGATGAACATGCCGGATTGGCAGAGTGAAACCCGGACGTGATAGCTGCCGCCTTCCCGCGCGCGGCGCGCCAGGGCCAGCAACACGCCATAGGCGCCGAGATAGCCGGTGGTGTAATCGCAGGCCGCCGCCGGCAACAGAGCGGGGCCGTTTTCACTGCCTTCATGGCAGATGCCGGTCATGGTCTGGGCCACCTGCTCCCAACCGGCACGGTGGCTGAACGGGCCGTCGGCGCCATAACAGCTGATCGACAGATAGACGATGCCGGGGCGGGTTTCCGCCAGATCTTCCGGGCTGAAACCAAGGCCCTGCAACATGCCGGGGCGGTAACCTTGCGAGAAGACATCCGTATCCTTAACCAGCGCCTTCAACCGCGCGGCGTCATCGGCGTCTTTGAGGTTCAGGTAGCAACTGCGTTTGCCATGGTTGGTATCCATGACATGTTCCTTGATCTGGGGCAGATGCTCCGCCGTCACCATCAGGACATCGGCGCCGTTCTCGGCCAGGGTCCGGGCCGCGATGGGCCCGGCCAGAATGCGTGTCAGGTCGAGGGCGCGAATACCGCTCAGGGGGCGGTCGCCTTCAGGGAAGGGTTCGGGGTCGCTGTCGCCGATCTTGAAAATCTCCACAATCGGTTTCGCCGCCAGGGCCTGGCCATGGGGCGTCGCCAGCCACTCTTCGTTGCTACGCACCATGCCGCCGCAGGTCCGCGCCTCGTCAATCGCCGCTTCCAGATCCAACGCATCCCATTTCGCCACCGCCGCCGCCACCGAAGCCGGATTGGGCTCGCAGCCAAGCAATTCCAGATTTCGCTTTTGCAGATGCGGCAGGCCGAAATGCGGCAATACCCAACGCCCATCCTTGGTCGGCCAGGGCTGGGTGATGCCGATCATCTTTTCGTGCATCTCGTTGACGACCCGGTGGTAGTCGCCATTGGCGTCGGGTTTTTCCATATAGATGGAACTACGCAGGGTCGCCGCCGCGCGGCGGGCATCGATCTCCACATTCTGCCGCCGCCCGGTTTTCAATTCCCAGATATCCGACACCGCGACACCGACGCCGGCCAGTACCGAGGCGCAGGTTTCGGAAATCTTGAAGCGGGTGGAAAACACCGGGTCCGTACCCGTCAGCGAAACTTCGCCCGCGCCAGTACCGTCCTTGGGCATGCCTTGACCCCGGATATCCATGACTTCTTCAAATGATGTCTTCACGCCCGCGTCCTTTCAAATTCGTCAACGGCGACACTACCAACCCGCCGCAGCCGGAACAATGCCATAGGCCTTTGCCACATGCATCTTTAAGTGTAATTTTATATTTGGCTGTAAATCTATGACCGTTGCGAAAACATCGCCACGGAATAGATTTAGAAAGGCGGCGGAGTGACGCGCTCCAAAACACAAAAAGAGCTACTCCGCTTCCTCGGGCTGGTGACCGGCTCGGTCCGTGATCTGGCGCCAATCGTAATTGTCGTCGCGTTTTTTCAACTTGTCGTATTGCAGCAACCCATTCCAAATTTGGCCGGCATTCTGCTTGGCCTGGTCTTTGTTCTGATCGGCCTGACGCTTTTTATTCAGGGCTTGGAGCTGGCCCTGTTTCCCATTGGCGAGGCCATGGCCGACGCCTTGGCCCACAAGGGCAGCCTGTTCTGGCTGCTGGCCTTTGCCTTCGCCCTGGGTTTTGGGACGACGGCGGCCGAACCGGCGTTGATCGCGGTGGTGGCCGAGGCGGCGAAAGTCGCCGCCGCCGCCGGCGTGGTTGAAGCATCGCCCGCGGCCCAGGCCAACTATGCGTTCTATTTGCGGGGCACCGTGGCCTTTTCCGTCGGCGCGGCGCTGGTGCTGGGGGTCTTTCGAATCCTCAAGGGCTGGCCGATCCAATATTTGATCATTGGCGGTTATCTGGCGGTCGTCGTACTAACCTTTTTCGCGCCGGCGAATATCGTCGGCATCGCCTATGATTCAGGCGGCGTTACCACCTCGACCATCACCGTGCCCCTGGTCACCGCCCTGGGCGTCGGCCTGGCCACCACCATTCGAGGCCGCAATCCGATGATCGACGGCTTTGGCCTGATCGCCTTTGCCTCCCTGTCACCGATGATCTTCGTCATGCTGTTCGGCATGCTGTGGTCGGGTCTGAGTTGAGGGACGGCGGGCGGTGATGGAAATCCTGGCGCAACTGTTTTGGACCCTCCTGGCCTCCGGCCGCGACGTGCTGCCCATCGCCATGGTATTGTTCGGCTTTCAATTCCTGGTGATCCGCCGGCCCCTGCCGCATCTGCGCAATATCATCATCGGCTTTGTCTACGTGGTCCTTGGCCTGACTTTTTTCCTGGTCGGGTTGGAGCAGGCCCTGTTCCCGATGGGCGAGCTGATGGCCAAGCAGTTGACGGACCCGGTCTTCATTCATGGCGCCGAGGCTAACAGCATGGTCGAAAACGTGCGCTGGCATGACTATTACTGGGTTTATCTGTTTGCCGCCGCCGTCGGTTTCGCCGCCACCATAGCCGAGCCGTCACTGATCGCCGTCGCCATCAAGGCCAATCAGGTTTCGGGCGGTGTGGCCGGCATCTGGGGCTTGCGCATCGCCGTCGCCATCGGTGTCGCCTTTGGGGTATCCCTGGGTACCTTCCGCATCGTCACCGGCACGCCGCTGCACTATTACATTGCCGCCGGCTATATTATCGTGATCATCCAGACCATCCGGGCCAGCCAGTCCAACAATCGGGCGATCATCCCGCTGGCCTATGATTCGGGCGGCGTGACGACCTCGACCGTTACCGTGCCCCTGGTGACGGCCCTGGGCCTTGGCCTGGCGACCACCATATCAGGCCGCAGCCCCCTGCTGGACGGTTTCGGCCTGATCGCCTTTGCCTCACTATTTCCGATGATCACCGTCATGGGGTATGCACAATTCGGCGACTGGTTACGCAAACGCCGCCACAAGAAGGGAGAAAGCCAATGAAGTTCAAGCTGATCGTGGCCTTGGTGGACGACAACCATACGGACACCATACTTGAAGCGGCGCGGGAGGCGGGCGCCACCGGCTCGACCGTGATCACGTCCGCCCGTGGCGAAGGTCTGGTGCCCGAGAAAACCTTCATGGGCCTGAACCTGTCCGGCCAGCGGGATCTGATCCTGTTTCTGGTCGCGGAACAATTAAGCCGCGACATCCTGGAGGAAATTGCCATCGTCGGAAAATTCAACGAAGAACACGGCGCCGGCATTGCTTTCCAGGTGGAAATCGAAGATGCCGTGGGCCTGAAGACGCAAATGAAAACCCTATCAAGTGAAATCGAGGATCAGATATGAAGTCGATCCCCCATATTAAAGTCGGCGAGGTCATGCGCACCGAGGTGCACACCATCGATCCCATGACCCCGGTGCGTGATGCCATGCGGGTCATGCGTGAACACGGCGTTAGTTCCCTGGTCGTCTTACGCCGGGATGAACGCGATGAACTGGGCCTGGTCGTGGTCTCGGATGTCGCCAACAAGGTCATTGCCAAGAACCTCTCGCCCGACCGGGTCGATATCTACGAGATCATGTCGAAACCGGCACTGACCCTGGATATCGCCATGGACATTCGCTATGCGGTGCGCATGCTCGGCGACTTCGGCCTCTCCCGCGGACTGGTTACGGACCATGAACGTAAATTGGTCGGCATCGTCACCCTGCGCGACATGGTGCTGGCCTATGTGGAGCACGAGGCGAAGACGGTCGAGGCCTGACGCACGGCTATCCGCCAAGTCCCGGCATGCTCACATAACCGGGCAGGGCCTCGATACGTTTAAACCAGGCGTTCAGCGCCTGGTACGGCGCCAGTGAAATTTCGCCGGCCTCGGCCAGGGCGGAATAGGGATAGCAGGCGATATCGGCAATCGTGGGGCGATCCAGGGCCAGCCAGTCATGCGCCGACAGGCGCGCATCCAGATGTGCCAGGGCGCTCTGTCCAGCGGCCTGACAGCGGGCCAGGTCTACATCCCGGTTAAATAGCAGGAAGGCGCGGGCCAGGGCAGGTCCGTTCCAGATTTCATTGACCGCATAGGACAGCCATTGCTGTACCAAGGCCTGGCCGGCGGCATCGCCGGGCAACCAATCCTCGCCGCCATGTTTGCGCGCCAAGTAGACCAGGATGGCCTGGGAATCATAGATCGTGATATCACCGTCCTCCAGCACGGGCAGGGTACCCAGGGGATTTCGGGCCAGATGCTCCGGCGTCTTGTGGTCCAGGTCCGGCAGGCTCATGGCCACAACCTCGTGTTCCAGCTTCAGCATGGACAGCAGCAGGCGGACCTTGTGACAGTTCCCGGACAGGGCGGCATCGTAAAGCTTCATCATTGCAGCGGACCTTCGTTATAATCGGAGTGGCATGCGGGATTAGAATAAGGGCAGAGGCAGAACAATGAAACAATGGCAAATCACCGACGAATGGAGTTTTGACGGCTTGAAGCTGGTGGATGTGCCCCAGCCGGAACCGGGACCCGGCGAAGTGTTGTTGAAGATGCAGGCTGTTTCGCTGAATTACCGCGACTATCTGATGATTGGCCGCGGCTATGGCCGGATGTCGGGCGAGCTGCCACTGGTGCCGCTGTCCGATGGTGTTGGCGAAGTGGTCGCGTTGGGCGCGGGTGTTGAAGATGTCGCCCTGGGTTCACGCCGGCTGCCGTGTTTTATCCAAAACTGGTTTGGCGGCGACCTGGGACCGGCTGGCTTCGACGGTGCCTTGGGCGGCCCGCTGGACGGTACGGCGCGGGAGTACATGAATGTGGCCGTTGCCAGCTCGGTGCCGGTGCCCGAGCATTTCTCGGATGAAGAGGCGGCAACCTTGTGCTGCGCGGCAATCACTGCCTGGAACGCCCTGGCGGAGATGCCGGAAACCGCGGTCGACGGCGGCACGGTCGTAACGCTTGGTACGGGCGGTGTCTCTCTGTTCGCCTTGCAGCTGGCTAAGGCCCGGGGCGCGCGGGTGATCGCCACTTCGTCCAGCGATGATAAGCTGGCGCGTCTGCGGGCGCTGGGCGCCGATGAGACGATCAATTATTCCAAAACGCCTGAATGGGGCAAGGCTGTGCTGGGCCTGACCGATGGCCGGGGTGCCGACCTTGTGGTGGAGATCGGCGGGGCCGATACCATCGCACAGTCCATGCGGGCAACCCGGGCCGACGGCACCATGTCCCTGATCGGCAACGTGGGCGGATCCGTGGCGGAGATAAACCTGCCCCTGGTGTTCATGTTCCGCAAGCGGATGATCGGTATTTCCACGGGCAGCGTCGCGGATTTTCAGGCCATGATGGCGCATCTTGACGATAAGCCGGATTTTCACCCGGCTTTGGACGGTCATATTTATGACTTCGAGGGCTTGTCCGAGGCACTGCAGGCACTGCCCAAAGGCCGGCATTTCGGCAAGATCGTGGTGCGGGTCGGCTAGCGTGGTTCCGGGTTAGACCATGCCGCGGCTAATCTTCATCCAGCACTTCGCGGACCCGGCGGCCAAGATCTGCGGGTATGAAGGGTTTTGACAGCAGCCGAACATCGGGCCTGAGGCGGCCCTGGTCGATGATGGTGTCGCGGGAGTAGCCCGACATGTACAGCACCTTTAGTTTAGGCTGGCTCTCATGTGCCAGATCGGCGATTTCCTGACCGTTCATCCCGCCCGGCAGCAGCACATCGGTTAACAGCAGGTCGACGTCGCCATGCTCGCTTAATTGCGCCAATCCCGCCTGCCCGCTATCGGCCGCAATGACCTCGTAGCCGAATTTTTTCAGGCTTCTAGCCACCATCAATCGGACGTCTTCCTCGTCCTCGATCACAAGTATGGTCTCGCCGGCGCCCATGGGCTTCACCGCCGTGCGCTTCACCGCCGCGCGGACGTCTTGCCCGTTTTCCGCGCGCGGCAGGTAAATGCGAAATGTCGTGCCAACGCCGGCCTCTGAATGAACCGCGATATCGCCCTGGGATTGCTTGACGAAGCCATGCACCATGCTCAAACCAAGCCCCGAGCCTTCGCCGACCCCTTTCGTGGTGAAAAATGGATCAAAAATACGCGGCAGATCGGATTGGCTGATGCCATGGCCACTGTCGGCAACGGCAATGCTTACATATTCACCGGGAGGCAGCTCGGGCTGCTCCCGGATTTTCGGATCAGGCAGCACCATGTTCGCCGTTTCGATACGCATCCGCCCGCCATCGGGCATGGCGTCACGGGCATTAATCGCCAAATTCAAAACCGCTTGTTCCAACTGCGCCAGGTCCGCCTTGCACGGCCAAACGCCGATCAGCGTGGAAAATTCGATTCTTATCCCTTCATTCAAGGCCTGCCGCAATAAGGGCTGAACACCCGTCAGGAAGGCGTTCGGTTCTATGCTCTGGACCTTGAGGGGCTGTTGCCGCGCGAAGGAGAGCATACGGTTGGTCAAATGCGAAGCCTGATCTATGGCGCGCAACGTAGGTTCAGTCAGATTTTTCAGATCACTATCCGGGCCTAGCTCCTCTTCCAACAGGGCGATATTGCCCATCATAACCGCCAACAGATTGTTGAAATCATGGGCCACGCCGCCGGTCAACTGGCCGAGTGCCTCCATTTTTTGGGCCTGGCGCAGTTCGCTCTCACGTTGTTTCAGTTCCGTAATATCGGTTCTGATGCTGACCACGCTGCCGTCGTCGGTGAGGTGATCCGATAGCAGCAGCCAGCGGTCGCCCGCGAACTTTTGCTCGACCGGTTCGGTATTTTTGCCGAACGAGCCCAATCTTTCAGCGATCCACGCTTCTTCCTGACCAGCAGCCTCGTCGATCACGCCGCGCCGAACCACCTCGCGGACGATGTCTTCAAAGTTTATCCCCGTTTTATAGACATCCTTCAGGGCAGGGTACATTTCCTGTAACGTCTTATTGTACAAAACCAAACGGCGGTCGGCATCATACAGCGCGATACCTTCTGGAATATTCTCGATAGCGTCCAGCAGCTGCTTTTGCGCCCGATCCGCCTCTTCCCGGCTTTGCCGCAGCGCCGCTTCCGCCCGTTTGCGTTCACTGATATCGCGCAACGAGCCAACAAATAGGATGCCGTCGGCGTTGTCTATGCGGCCGATATTAAGTTCCAGCGGAAGTAACCGCCCATCCTTGTGCCGGCCAGAGACTTCGCGCGGCCCTTTGGCCAGGATTTTCGATACGCCGGTGGTCAGGTAGTTGGCTATGTAATCGTCATGTTTGTCATGCTCTTCTTCGGTCATAAGCAGCGAGATATTCTGGCCAATGGCTTCTTCACTGCTATAGCCGAACAAGGTTTCCGCCGCCGCGTTAAAGGCTTGAATAACGCCGTCCACATCAATCACGACAAGTCCGTCGATCATGCTGGCCATGGCGGCCTGATTAAACGCCTCGCTATCGTTTAAAGCCTGCTCCATCGCCCGGCGATCGGTGACATTGTTGGCGACAGTGACGGCGCCAAGAACAAGGCCGGCATCATCGAAAAGCGGGATAATATTCAGCAGATAATTGTGGGAAGATTTGGGGCTAACCATATCGCGATCGAGCATCGCTTCGCCTGATGCCAACACCTCGGCGATCATTGCCTCGACATTGTATTCTGTGTTGTCAGCAAACAAATCGGTCAAGGATTTGCCGATAAAATTATCCGGCCCAAACTCCCGTTTTCTGCTCTCGCCCAGATGCTCGGCGAGATAATTTTCGGCGGCATGCTTATTAATGAAAACAATTCGATTGTCGGTATTTCGGAACGAAATACTAGCCGGTACTGTATCCAGAATGGTCCTTAGCAGCGCGCTGCCAGGGTGATCGCTCTGCACATCATCGATAAAATTCATTGTACCTATTCCGTGGCGAGAACATCGCGACAGAGATCCCCGTCAATGCAATAAAAATATAATTGTCATGTACGTTAGTCAATATAAAGATGTTGAAAGGTCAATCGTAACGCGAATTTTCCGCCGGACAAAAATATTCGGGTAAATATTACATTTTTTATATCCATCCGTTTTCAATGTCCGATTATCTATGTCTCATGAAAAATAGCTGCATATTTGAAACAGAGTTACGATTATTTAAAATTATGTGTAATTCTAAATTTTAAATTTCTTAGTAGTTAAGAATACAAAAAATCACTAATGCGCAAATACTGGGCTTGTAATTTCATTCACAGGCGTTCCCGCTTACCAACTCAGCATGGCGGCGCCAGTGGTATAGGCTCCCGTGACCAGCAGAATGCCCAGGACAATGGCCCGAAACCGGCCTTCATCAAGCCTGCTGGACAGGCGGTGGCCGGCGATCGCGCCCAATATGGTGGGCAGGGCCGCGAAGGCCGCCGCCAGCCATGCCTGGCTTGCCACGGCGCCCGAGGCGGCTTGCAGGGCAAGGGCGGCGCCGTATGAAAGTGTGAACAGGCAAAGGGTGCAGGCGCGCAACGCGTCCTTGGCCATGCCCCGGGCCGATAAATACAGCATTACCGCCGGCCCCGGCATGGCCAGGGCCGTCGCCATGGCGCCGGACAACACACCGACCAGGGTGTCCAGCCAGGGCCGGGCGGCCGGTTCACCCTGCGTGGAGACCGTATTCTGCCGCAGCGCCAGGGTGGCGGCGAATGCCAGTATGATCAAGCCAATCGCCAGGCGCAGCAAATCCAGGCTGGCGTTCAGAAAGATCGCCAAACCGATGGGAAAGCCCAGCGCACTGCCCAGAGACAGGCGCAGTAAGGGACCGCGCGGCGCCTGCCGCCACAGTCCTGGCGCCAGCACCAGCGAGACCAGCAGATTAAGGATGATGGTTAGGCCGACGGCATCTAAACTGCCTGTCACCAACAGCAAGAACGGCAGGGCGATAATAGCGAAACCAAAGCCGGTGGCCCCCTGGGCCAGGGCGGCGCAAAACGCGATCAGTGCAATCAGCAGAATATCGGCAATTTCTGGTGTCATGACCGGTTCAGGGTAGATCCCAATAGGGTTCCGGCCGAAACCGCGCGGCCAGAAAATCGACGAAGGCGCGTACTTTCGGCATCAAATGGCGGCGGTGGGGGTAGACCGCGTGAATGCTGTGGGTTTGCGGCACGCATTCGGGCAGGAATTCCACCAATGTACCGGCGCGCAGGTCACTACCCACGATAAAGCTGGGCAAGGCCACGATACCGGTGCCCGCCAAGGCGGCATGGCGCAAGACCTCGCCATTATTGGCGCGCAGTTTACCCTGCAGGGGGATGGAAACCGGCCCCTTGGCGCCATTCAGGGTCCAGTCCGTGCCCGAATCCCGATAGAGATAGCCAAAACAATTGTGCTGACGCAGGTCCTCTGGCTTTTCCGGGCGGCCATGGCGGCGCAAATAGTCCGGCGCAGCGCACAGCACCGAGCGCGAGGGCGCCAGGCGGCGCACGATCAACGAGCTGTCCACCAGCGCGGCGATGCGGATTGCCACATCGAAGCCATCCTCGATCAGGTCGCTGAAGCGGTCGTCGAGCACCAAATCCAGCTCGATCTCCGCATGCGCCTCGAGAAAGTCGGCGATCACGGGGCCCAAATGCAGGGTACCAAAGGTCATCGGCGCGTTAACCCGCAGACGGCCCCGGGGCGTCGCGGCCATGCTGCCCACTTCGTCCGCCGCCGCCCGCGCTTCCTCCACGATGCGGGCACAGCGCTCATAGAACACCGCGCCCACTTCGGTCAGGGACAGCTTTCGCGTGGTGCGGTTCAACAGCCGCGCGCCCAGACGGTCTTCCAGGCGGCCCACCTGTTTCGACACCGCCGATTTGGACAGGCCCAGATCCCGCGCGGCGGCGGTAAAGCTGCGTTGCTGCACGACTTTGGCGAACACCGCCATTTCGCTTAGATTATCCATGGTTTCCAGTCTTGCCATCGATTAAGGAAACAG
This sequence comes from Rhodospirillaceae bacterium, assembly GCA_018701215.1. Classification (GTDB taxonomy): domain Bacteria; phylum Pseudomonadota; class Alphaproteobacteria. The sequence goes on along the minus strand of JABIWH010000026.1, from coordinate 13,714 downwards.
TACCCGATAAATAGCAGTTTTGTTTCCTGATGCGAACAATATTGCGCCCTATCAAGCACTAGTCCGGCCTGCCTATCGGCGCTAGGCTTAGGGGAATGACAAGCGAGGCCCGATGAACCTACCCCTGAACAAAACGCTTAAGATCGGCGTGAATACGATGCACCGGCGAACCGAACCCGGCGTCGGGCAGTGGCTGCCGCGGATCGATGAACTGGTGCAAATGGTCGAACAGGTTGACCAGCTGGGTTATGATTCCTTTTGGTGCGGCGATCATATTTCCATGGAAATCCCGTTCATGGATCCGCTGTTGCAGATCGCCCAGGCGGCGGTGGCCAGCCGGCGCCTGCTGTTCGGCACCTCTGTCTACCTGCTGCCCCTGCGCCATCCAACACCCATCGCCAAGCAGGTCGCGACCATCGATCTACTCACCGAGGGCCGGTTTATATTCGGTGTCGGCGTGGGCGGCGAGTTTGCCAAGGAGTACGAGGCCTGCGGCGTGCCCCGAAATGAACGCGGCGCGCGTCTGTCCGAAGGCATTGGCGTGCTGCGCAAATTCTGGAGTGGCGAGAGCGTTAGCAACCATGGCAAATTTTATCCATTCGAGGATGTGCGCATGACACCGCCCCCCGCCCAACCGGGTGGTCCGCCGATCTGGTGCGGCGGCCGGGCTACGGCGGCGCTGCAACGGGCCGGGCGGATCGGCGACGGCTGGTTTTCCTATGCCATAACGCCCCAGATGTACCGCGACGGCCTGGCCGTGATCGCCGATGCAGCGCATGCGGCGGGGCGCGACTTTGCAACCTTTGGCACCGCGCATCTGCTCTTTGCCCGGGTCTCCGATAACGCCGAGCAGGCATTGGACGAAGCGGCCGAGCATCTAAGCATTCGTTACGGCATGGACATGCGCAAGGCGACCAAACGCTATGGTGCCCTGGGCGCACCCGAGGATGTGGCGGCCACGATCCGCGCCTATCATGATGCCGGCGTGCGCCATATCTCGCTGGATTTCGCCGGACCGTACGAGCGCCGCCACGAACAGCTGGAGCGCTTCGCCAACGACGTGCGGCCATTGCTGCAGGATTTGATGTAGAGGTAAGGAGTATATTTCATGAGTGATGCAAACCTGACATTCGGCTTCACGGAAGAGCAGAAACTGCTGCGCGACAGCGTGCTCGGCACCTTGCAGCGGGTCTTGCCGGCGGAGAAAATCCGCGAACTGGATAAGGCCGGCGAATATCCTTACGAAGCCTGCGCCGCCCTGGCCGAGGCCGGCGTCAACGGTATTGTCTACCCGGAGGAATACGGCGGTCAGAACGGCTCCTTCATGGATCTGGCCGTGTTGGGCGAGGCGCTGGGTTATCACTACGGCGGCATCGCCCAGGCCTGGGGCATCACCTGTATCTATGCCGGCATGCATATCGCCCTGCACGGCAGCGACGAGATGAAGCGCGAGATCCTGCCCAAGATCATTTCCGGCGATATGCGCCTGGCACTTTGCCTCAGCGAGCCCGACCACGGCTCCGACGTCGCCTCGATCGAGACCCTGGCCGTGCGCGACGGTGATGACTACATCCTGAACGGCCAGAAGATATACAACTCCGCCGCCCACGTGGCCCATAACCTGGTCGTGGTCTGCAAGACCAAGCCGGGCCGGGGCTATGACGGCATCTCCATGTTCGTGGTCGATACCGCGCTGCCCGGCGTCACCATCCAGCGTCTTAATGCCTTGGGGCGATTTACCACGGAAGCCAATCATTGTTTCTTCGAAGACGTCCGCCTGCCGGCCAACCGCCTGATCGGCACGGAGAATGATGGTTGGCAGGGTCTGATGAAATGCCTCAACGTGGAGCGTTTGAACCTGGCGGCCAATGGCGTCGGCAATACCTTGAAGATCATGGAACACGCCCTGGCCTACGCCAAGGAGCGGGAGCAGTTCGGCCGTCCGATCGGCAAGTTCCAGGCGGTCAGTCACAAATTCGCCGAGATGCAGATCATGTATCAGACCGCCCGCGCCCTGACCTTTCGCGTGGCGCAGATGCTTGATGCGGGCGTCGATCCGATCATGGAAAACGCCGTCGCCAAGGCCTATACGACGGAAGTCAACTGGAAGGTCGCGGACATGGCCATGCAGATCTTGGCCGGCGCCGGCTATATTCTTGACCAGGATATGCAGATGATGTTCCGCGACGCCCGGGTTGGTCCGATCGGCGGCGGCACCAGCGAAATTCAACGCAACGTTATCGCCCAGCGCATGGGCCTATAGAGAGGAAACACCATCATGGGGATCATGGTGCAGGGCAAATGGACCCAGCAGGATTTCGCCAAGCGCAATGAAAAGGGCAGTTACATCCGCCCGACCACCGCCTTTCGCAACTTCATCGGCGACGAGGATTTCCCGGCCGTGGCCGGGCGCTATCATCTGGTGGTCGCGCACGCCTGCCCCTGGGCCCACCGGACGCTGATCTTTCGCGCCCTGAAAGGCCTGGAAGAGGTTATTTCGGTGGCTTATGTGGAGCCGTTGATGCTGGAAAACGGCTGGGTCCTGATGGATGGTGGCGATCCGGTCACTGGCGCCAAGTACACCTATCAGATTTACGCCCAGGCGGTGCCGGATTATTCCGGGCGTTGCAGCGTACCCGTGTTGTGGGACAAAGAAGCCCGCACCATCGTCAACAACGAATCCTCCGACATCATCCGCATGTTCAACAGCGCCTTCGATGCGCTAGCGACGAAATCCCCGCCGGACATGTACCCCGAAGACCTGCGGGCCGAGATCGATGCGGTGAACGAACTGGTTTACGAAAACATCAACAACGGCGTTTACCGCACCGGCTTCGCCACCACGCAAGCGGCCTACGAAGCCTCCTTCAACAATGTCTTCGATGCCCTGGACAGGATGGAAGCACGCCTGGACAGCCGGCGCTATCTGACCGGCCCGCGCATCACCGAGGCGGACTGGCGCCTGTTCGCGACCTTGGTTCGTTTCGATGCGGTCTATGTGGGTCACTTCAAATGTAACCGCCAACGCATTGCCGATTTCCCCAATCTCTCGAACTATCTGCGCGAGCTCTACCAATGGCCCGGTATCGCCGGGACCGTGGATATCCCGCGCACAAAAGAGCATTATTACGGCAGCCACGATGCGGTGAACCCGTTCGGCATCGTGCCCGTCGGACCCGAGTTGGATTTCGACAGCCCGCATGACCGGGAGCATCTTCCCAGCACAGTTCAAGGAGGCGGCAATGGCGTTTAATATGACGAAGGCGGAGCGCGAGGCATTTCTGGGCCAGGCCCACATCGGCGTGCTCGCCATACCCGAGGGCGACCCAGGCGCGCCTCGGGGGCCCCTGACTTCGCCGGTCTGGTACGACTACGAAGCGGGCGGCGATGTCTGGTTTCTGACCCAGAGCACGGCGCGCAAGGGCCGCTTGGTGTCGGAAGGCAGCCGGGTCAGCCTGTTGGTGCAGACCTCAACCGCGCCCTACAAATACGTCTCCATCGAGGGCCCGGTGTCGGCAATTGTGCCCTCGGACCTGTTGGCGGACCTGCAACCCATGGCGCAACGCTATCTGGGCGAACAGCAGGGCAAGGACTATGCCGCCGGTTCGACGGAGAGTTATGCCAAGGGCAACGCCATCAAGGTCTTCATCCGCCCGGAGCGCTGGCTGACCGTGGATTACGCCAAAAGGTAACTAGTCGGAAAATAGCTGATCCGCCACGAACGGGTTGGTCTGGCGTTCCTGTCCGAAGGTAGACAATCCGCCATGGCCTGAAACGAACGTGGTCTCGTCGCCCAGGGGCCAAAGCTGGGTGCGGATGGAGTTGATCAGGGTGTCATGATCGCCGCCCGGCAGATCCGAACGCCCGATGGAGCCTTGAAACAGCACATCGCCCACGATCGCCACCTTGGCCCTGGCATCGTGAAAGATGACATGGCCCGGTGTGTGGCCGGGGCAGTGACGCACCGACATGGTTTCGTTGCCGAAACTGACCGTATCGCCGTCTTTCAGCCAGCGGTCGGGCGTGAAGGGCCGGGCATAGGTCAGGCCGTATTTGGCGCCGGACTCGGCCAGACCGTCGATCAGGAACTGGTCCGCCTCGTGCGGCCCCTCGATGGGCACGCCCAGGCGTTCGGCCAGTTCGGCGACGCCGCCCGCGTGATCCATATGGCCGTGAGTGACCAGGATTTTCTCCACCGTGACGCCGTTGTCTTCGATGGCTTTCTCGATCTGTTCGATATCGCCGCCAGGGTCCGAGACGGCACCCCGCATGGTCTCCTCACACCACATTACCGTGCAGTTCTGTTGGAACGGCGTGACCGGGACAATCATTGCTTTCATGAATATGAACTCTCTTACTTTGTCAAACGCCGCTGGGCCTGGCGCAGAATGTCCCGGTTGCCCCGGTGCCAGGTGACCGCCAGGGCATAGCGGCGCATGCGCCATTTCGCGTCATCGCCGCGCACCATCTCGCAGGTGTAATAGCCGCCGACGGTGTATTCCGGATCGCTGCGCGCGGTGTCCAGGCGATGCAAGGCCTGTAGATAGGCAACTAAAGTAGCGCTGTCGCCGTCCACGGTATGCACATGATTGGCGGTCAGATGCTGGGTCGCATCCAGGCCCTGAATGGTACTGGTAATGGCTTTCATCCAGGTGTCACGGCCCTTGACCACCTCGCGGCCGCCAAAGGAACGGAAATCCGCCTCCAGATCCTCGGTAAAGCAGCTCGCCAGCAGCTCCCAATCGCGGGTATCGATGGCGGTGGCATAGCGGTAGAGAACCTGGCTGATATCTTCGCGGTCCAGCAGCAGTTGGACCTTTGCGTCCGTGGTATTGGTCATTCGGCGGCCTCCCGCGTTTTTGTAAGCAGGGCAAGAATATCCGCCGCCGCGTCGGGAATATTGGTGCCGGGCCCGAAAACAGCGGCCACGCCTTGCTGGTGTAGATAGTCGTAGTCCTGGGCCGGGATCACACCGCCGCAGATGACCAGAATATCACCGCCGTCCTGAGCCCTGAGCGCCTTGACCAGATCCGGCACCAGGGTCTTGTGTCCCGCCGCCTGGGTGGAAACACCGACCACATGCACATCGTTTTCAATGGCGTCGCGGGCGGCCTCTTCCGGGGTCTGGAACAGCGGGCCGATATCGACGTCGAAACCAATATCGGCGAAAGCGGTCGCGATTACCTTGGCGCCCCGGTCGTGGCCGTCCTGGCCCATCTTCACCACCATCATGCGCGGGCGCCGGCCCTCGGCCTCGGCAAAGGCGGCCACGTCGGCGACGATCTTGTCGAAGCCTTCATCGCCCTCGTAGGCGGCACTGTAAACGCCGGAGATACTGCGGACCTCGGCGCGGTAGCGGCCAAAGGGACGCTCCAACGCATCGGAGATTTCACCGACCGTCGCGCGGGCGCGGGCGGCATCAACGGACAGCGCCAGCAGATTTCCATCACCCCGCGCACCGGCTTCCAGGGCGTCCAACGCAGCCTTGGTTGCGGCCTCGTCCCGTGAGGCGCGGATTTTCTCCAGGCCGGCGACCTGGGCCGTTCGTACGGCGGTATTATCGATTTCGCGCACTTCGAATTGGTCGTCGTCGTCGGATTGGTATTTGTTGACGCCGACGATGACTTCCTCGCCCCGGTCCACGCGGGCCTGTCGGCGGGCGGCGGCGGCCTCGATCTGCATTTTCGGCATGCCGGCTTCGACGGCCTTGGTCATGCCGCCCATGCCCTCGACCTCTTGGATGATCTCCCAGGCCGCCCCGGCCAGGGAGTTGGTCAGGCTTTCGATGTAGTAACTGCCCGCCAACGGATCGACCACATTTGTGACGCCGGTCTCCTCGGCCAGGATCAACTGGGTATTGCGGGCGATCTTGGCGGAGAATTCCGTGGGCAGGGCAATCGCCTCGTCGAACGAATTGGTATGCAGGCTTTGCGTGCCGCCCAGCACGGCGGACATGGCCTCGTACGCGGTGCGGATGACGTTGTTATAGGGGTCCTGCTCGGTCAGGGAGACGCCGGAGGTCTGGCAATGGGTGCGCAGCATCAGGGATTTTGGATCCTTGGGATCAAATTCGCGAATAATCCTCGCCCACAAAATACGCGCGGCGCGCAGCTTGGCGATCTCCATGAAGAAGTTCATGCCCATGCAGAAAAAGAACGACAACCGGCCGGCGAACTTGTCGATATCCAGGCCGCTGTCCACCGCCGTCCGCACGTACTCCAGACCGTCGGCCAGGGTAAAGGCCAGCTCCTGCACGCAGGTCGCGCCGGCCTCCTGCATGTGATAACCGGAGATCGAGATGGAGTTGAACTTCGGCATATTGGCCGAGGTATAGGCGATGATGTCCGAAACGATGCGCATTGAGGGCGCTGGCGGATAGATATAGGTGTTGCGCACCATGAATTCTTTCAGAATGTCGTTCTGAATGGTGCCGGCCAGTTTGTCGGGGCTGACCCCCTGTTCCTCCGCCGCCACGATATAGCTGGCGAGGGTAGGAAGAACTGCGCCGTTCATGGTCATCGAGACGCTCATCTTGTCCAACGGGATGCCGTCGAACAATATCTTCATGTCCTCGACACTATCGATGGCCACCCCGGCCTTGCCCACATCGCCGACCACGCGGGGGTGATCGGAATCGTAACCACGGTGCGTCGCCAGATCGAACGCCACGGACAGGCCCGCCTGGCCGCCGGCCAGGGCCTTGCGATAAAAGATATTGGATTCTTCCGCTGTCGAGAAACCGGCATATTGCCGAATGGTCCAGGGCCGGTTGGTATACATGGTAGCGCGCACGCCGCGCAGGAACGGCTCCACGCCGGGCAGGTTATCCTGGTTCTCCAACCCTTCCAGGTCGGCGGCCGTATACAGCGGCTTGACCGCGATGCCCTCGGGCGTCTGCCAGGTCAGATCATCCGGCGTTTTCCCGCGCAGCTCTTTCGCCGCCATTTCGCGCCAGCTTTCCGGGGTTTGCTTGTCGTCCGCCATATCACCAATCCCATCATTACCAGCCCCGTGTATAGCGCAGGGGGGAAGGGAGAGTCTATTTTGGGAAGGGCCTAATTACATCCCCGGAATTAGGCCGGCACCAAACCCTCTATACACGCAGTAATCGCCGCCATGGGCGCACCCGGCGTAAAGACTTCCCGCACGCCCATTTCCGTCAGGGTCACGATGTCCTGGGCGGGGATGATGCCGCCGCCGAGGACGGGGATGGTTTCGCCGGCCTCGGCGCGGAGCAACTCCATGATCTCGGCGAACAGGGTGAGGTGGGCGCCGGACATGATGGAGACGCAGATGATGTCCACGTCTTCCTCCACCGCGATGTTGACGATCATCGCCGGGGTTTGGCGCAGGCCGCTGTAAACCACTTCCATGCCGGCCTCGCGCATGGCGTGGGCCAATACCTTGGCGCCGCGGTCGTGGCCGTCCAGGCCGGGTTTGGCGATCAGCACCCTGATCGGGGTTTTTCGTTCGGTCGCCATGCTCATATGGACGCCGCCTGGTATTCGCCAAAGACCTTGCGTTCGACACCGCAGATCTCGCCGATGGTGGCATAGGCGCGCACCGCCTCCAGTATGGGATACATCAGGTTGCCGTCACCCCGCGCTTCGTCTTCCAAGCGGACGAGCGCGGCCTGGACGGCGCCGTTGTCACGTTCCCGGCGCAGCTGTTGCAGCTTGGCGATCTGGGCGGCGACGATTTCGGGGTTGGGGCGGTGCAGCTCGATCTTCGGGTCGCTGTCGTCCTGAAACTGGTTGACGCCGACCATGACCTTTTCGCCGGCGTCGATTTGTTGCTGCTGGGCAAAGGACGCCTCGGCGATCTGGGCCTGGGCGCGGCCGTCCTCGATGGCCTGCAACATGCCGCCATCAGCCTCGATCTGGGCAATGTAAAGGTTCACCTCGGCCTCGATCTGATCGGTCAGGGCCTCCACATAGTACGAGCCGCCCAGGGGGTCGATGACCTCCGCCGCGCCGCTTTCGTGGGCCAGCACCTGTTGCGTGCGCAGGGCGACCAGGGCGGAGTGTTCGGTGGGGATCGCCAGGGCCTCGTCGAATGAGGCGCTGTGGAACGATTGCACGCCGCCCAGAATGCCCGATAGAGCCTGCAGGGCAACACGAACAATATTGTTTTCCGGCTGCTGCGCGGTCAGGGTGCTGCCGGCTGATCCAGCACCAGTGCGGAACATCAGGGATGCCGCCTGTTTGGCACCGAAGCGGTCCTGCAACAGGCGCGCCCACATACGCCGGGTGGCGCGGAATTTCGCCGCCTCCTGAAAAATATTGGCCGAGGCGGAAAAGTTGAAGGCCAGGCGCGGCGCAAAGGCGTCCACGTCCATGCCCCGCTCCAGACAGGCCTCGATATAGGTAATGGCATTCGCCAGGGCGAAGGCGACTTCCTGCACCAGGGTCGAACCCGCCTCGCGCACGTGATAGCCGCAGATGTTGATGGCGTTCCAGCGCGGCAGATTGGCGGTGCAATATTCGATCACATCGACGGTCAGGCGAAGAGAATCCCGGGGTGGAAAGACCTGCGTGCCCCGCGCAATAAATTCCTTCAGGATATCGTTCTGCGTGGTGCCCGAGATCCGCTCGGCGGGCACGCCTTCCTTTTCCGCCACGGCCACGTACATGGCCAGGGCCACATTGGCGGCGGCGTTCATGGTCAACGACGGAGAGGCTTTCTCCAAAGGCAGGCCGGAGAAAATCGTCTCCATATCGGCCAGGCTGTCCACGGCGACGCCAACCACGCCGACCTCACCCTTGGCCCGATCATCATCGCTGTCGAACCCCAGCTGCGTCGGCAGATCATAGGCCACCAACAGGCCGCCCTGGCCCTGGTTCAGCAGATATTCAAAGCGTTCGTGGGTTTCCTCCGGCGTGCCAAAGCCGGCGTACTGGCGCATGGTCCACAAACGGCCCTGATACATGGAGGGCTGGACGCCACGGGTGTAGGGATATTGCCCCGGAAAACCGAGGTCATTTTCATAGTCGCGGCCATCGCCGTCCAGGGGCGTGTACAGGCGTTGCTGTTTAACGTCCGAAGGCATGCGCGGGCGGCTGACCTTGGCCAGGGCCGGATCCAGACGCTCCGCCTCCCAACGTTCCTTGGCTTGCTGCAGCTTGCTTTGCTCGTACGGTTGATCCATGGATCTACCTCCTGGCCCCAATCAACGCCCCAGGATGAAGCCTAGAATGCCAGACCCGTAGCAGCTTTGACGCAGATCAATGGGGTTTTCCAACGATTATCGTTGCGGCCACGGGATGCCCGGATCAAGTCCCGGCAATCCAGGGCAGCATGACCCGATGAATAGCGGCGGTGCGCTAAACCAGGCAGATTTGCAGCCAGGCCATGGCGGCTTCGACGCTATCGACCCGCGCCGCCGCGCCGCCGTCGGGGCGGTCGATCATGATGACTGGAAGCTTCAGCTCCCGCGCCGCCGTGATTTTGGCCTGACTTGCAGTGCCGCCGGCGTTCTTGGATATCACGGCGCGAATTTCATGGATGCTCAGCAGATGCAGTTCATCGCGCATCGCGAACGGTCCACGGGCAAAGAGATACCGGCCATTGGCCAGCGCCGGCAGATCATCGCCGGGCGCGATCACCCGGGCCAGCCACCAGCAACGCCCATCGTCGGCGAATGCCGCCATGCCCTGCCGGCCCGTGGAGACGAAGACCCGTGCGGCGATATCGGCGGCGGCATCCCGGGCCGCGCTGATGTCAGGCACGTTTATCCATTGGTCGCCGGTACGTTTTTGCCACGGCGGATTTTCCAGGCGCAGCAATGGCAGCTTGGCGGTCTGGCAGGCCGCTTCCGCGTTGGCGGATATTTGCCCGGCATAGGCATGGGTGGCGTCGATCACCGCAAGTATATTCTCCGCCGCCAGATATGCCGTCAAAGCCTGCGCGCCGCCGAAACCGGCAGCGCGCATCGCCATGCCAGGAAGCGGCCTTGCCTGCGTGCGGCCGGCCAGGGAATAGACCGCCGATAGCCCCAGTTCCGCGACAGCCTTGGCCAGCGCCACGGCTAATGTTGTACCGCCAAGAATAAGCAGCTTGCCCTCAGCCATCGCTTGCACCAACCAATTCACCTGAACGGTCGTAAATTAAAACTTCAATCTCCACGGCACCCCGGCAGATCGCCAGCGCCTGATCGCGGGCCAGCACGGCAACCCTGTCGGCCAGGGGAAAGCCTTGCGCTTGCGCCGCGCCGAGAACCTCGGCCGCCGTGTTGGCGGTCCGGCACAGGGCCGCGACCGCGGGCGCCTGATCCGCGACCCGCGCCAGCCATTCGAAGTCCACCTGGGAACGCTTTGAATGCAGATCCATGTGGCCTTTCGCCAGCTTGGACATCTTCGCGAAACCGCCCGCCAGGGACAGCCGCCGCACGGGATGACCGCGCAGATATTTAAGCATGCCGCCGGCGAAGTCGCCCATGTCGATCAATGCGCTGTCATCGAAACCATAATGGCGCTGCAAGGCCGCCTCCGAGGTGCGCCCGGTGGCGGCCCCTAGATGGCGCAGACCGGCGGCGCGGGCCACATCAATGCCCTGGTGGATGGAGGCGATCCAGGCCGCGCAGGAATAGGGAACAACAATACCCGTGGTGCCCAATATGGAAATCCCACCCAAAATACCCAGGCGCGGGTTCATGGTCCGCGCCGCCATGGCCTCGCCGCCCGGCACCGAGATTTCAACATCCAGATCAGGTTCACGATTACCGCGTTTGCCGGCGGCCTGTGCCAGGCGGTTCAACGCGCCGGTGATCATGGCGCGGGGCACCGGATTGATCGCCGCCTGCCCGACCGCGATGGGCAGACCCGGCTTGGTTACCGTGCCGACGCCGCCACCGGCATGGAAGCATATGCCGGCGCCGTCATCGGGGCGTAGGCACACACGCGCATGGATCAAGGCGCCATGGGTAACGTCGGGATCATCGCCGGCATCTTTTTCCACCGCCGCCAGGGCATAGTCCGCGCCGAGCTCTTCGCGGCAGAGACAAAAGGCCACCGTGTGCCCGCCTGGTAGGGTTATTTCCACGGGATCGGGAAATTCGCCGCTCAAAAGCGCGCCATAGGCCGCCGTGGCCGCCGCCGTGGCGCAAGCCCCCGTGGTCCAGCCGCGCCGCAATGCGCCCTTTTCCGTCCCCGTAGCAGACATTCCGTCGAAAACCCCTTGATCGCGCACTTGCCCTGCAATAGGCATGGATCAAGCTTATCCGCAAGCCGGAAAAAGGCGCAACGACGTGAGCACGAGAGCAAATTCTGACAACGCGGCGCGCGGCTGGGTTCTGGCGGCGGCCAGCTCTAATTCCGGCAAGACTCTGGTCTCGGCGGCCCTGCTGCGCCTGTTATGCAGGGATGGGCGCGCGGTCACGCCCTTTAAGGTCGGCCCTGACTATATTGACCCCGGTTTCCTCTCGGCCGCCGCGCGTACAATCTGCGGCAGCCTTGATCCATGGGCCATGGCACCGGGACGGCTGAACCAATTGCTGCAGGCACAGAGCGGCAACCGTTTCCTCATCGAAGGCGTGATGGGCCTGTTCGATGGCGCCGTCAGCGGCGATGGCTCCACCGCCGACCTGGCGGCGGCCTATCAGCTGCCCGTGGTCCTGGTGATCAATACCAAGGGCCAGGGCGCCTCGGTCGCGGCCCTGGCGCAAGGTTTCGCCAATCACCGCGCCGACGTGAACGTGGCCGGCGTAATTTTCACCCAAGTGGGCAGTCCGCGTCACCGCAAGATGCTGTTTGACGCCTGCGCCAGCGTGGACATTCGGGTGTTTGGCGTGCTTGCCGCCGATCCATCCCTTGTCCTCCAGTCCCGGCACCTCGGCCTGGTGCAGGCGGGCGAGCGGGCCAACCTGGATGCCTTGTTGGAGCGCGCGGCGGATAATCTTGCCCGTGACGTGGACCTGGCGGGATTGCACGACATCGCCGCCGCGCCGGCGTTCCCGGCGGTCGGGCGAGCCGGCGCAATGCCGCCCCTAATGCCGCCCCCAATGCCGCCCTTGGGTCAGCGTATTGCGGTGGCCCGGGATATCGCTTTCGGATTTTGCTATCCCCATGTGCTGGATGATTGGCGCCGGGCCGGTGTCGAGATCAGTTTTTTCTCGCCCCTGGCGGATGCAGCGCCGAGATCGGACGCCGATGCGGTCTATCTGCCGGGCGGTTATCCGGAATTGCATGCCGGCGCCCTGGCCGGGAATCAGAATTTTCTCTCCGGATTGCGGGATGCGGCGGCACGGGACGCGGTCATTCTGGGCGAATGCGGCGGCTATATGGTGTTGGGTCAAGGCGTGCTGGATCAGGACGGCGGACGCCATGCCATGGCCGGGCTGTTGGGACTGGAGACCTCGTTCGCCAGGCGCAAACTGCATCTGGGTTACCGGCAGGTGCGCCTGCGCCATGCCGGCCCCCTGGGTGCCAAGGACGCCGCATATCGTGGCCACGAATTTCACTATGCCACCGTCACCGAGGAACTGGGCGAAGATCTGTTCACCGCCCGTGATGCCCTGGGCCAGCATGACGCCAAGGTTGGCCTTCGTTCTGGCACGGTCATGGGCAGCTTCATACATTTAATTGACCGGGATAACCGGACCACAACATAGGACGACCAGTAAACACCATGCCACAAAGCCAAGAAGACCTACGCCGCCTGCTGGCTGATTTGCCCACCGCCAATGCCCAGGCGCAGGCCGACGCCAAGGCACGCAACGACATGTTGACCAAACCGCAAGGGGCGCTGGGCAAGCTGGAGGATCTGGCCTTGTGGCTGGCCGCCTGGCAGGGCCGTGAGGTACCTCGTCTGGACAAGGTTCAGGTTCTGGTCTTTGCCGGCAATCATGGCGTCGTTGCACAAGGCGTGTCGGCTTTTCCGGCGGAGGTCACGGCGCAGATGGTCGCCAATTTTGCCGCCGGCGGCGCCGCCATCAACCAATTGTGCGAGATGGCGGGGGCGGAATTGAAAGTTCTGGCTCTTGATCTGGACCAACCGACCGCCGATTTCACGCAAGAACCCGCGTTGAGCTGGGAGGCGTTTCTTGCTGCCCTGCGGCGCGGCATGGCCCAGGTGGACAGTGCCGCCGATCTGGTCTGCATCGGCGAGATGGGCATTGGCAACACCACCGTTTCCGCCGCCCTGGCCCATGCGCTGTATGGCGGCGCGGCGCAGGATTGGACCGGGCGCGGTACCGGCGTCGATGACGCGGGCCTGGCGCGCAAGGCCGAGGCCGTGGCCCAGGGCCGGGCACGGCATGGTGATATCCTGGACGATCCCCTGGAGATCGCCCGCTGCCTGGGCGGGCGGGAACTGGCGGCCATGGCGGGTGCCGCCCTGGCGGCGCGGCGGGCGCGGATCCCGCTGTTGATCGACGGCTATGTGGCCTCCGCCGCGCTGGCGCCCCTGCAGGCGGCGGCGCCGGACTTTTTGGAACACTGCTGGGCCGCCCACGTCTCGGCGGAACCGGGGCATGTACGCCTGTTGCAGCGCATGGGCCTGTCGCCGTTGTTGGATCTGGGCATGCGCCTGGGCGAGGCCTCGGGTGCAGCGGCGGCGATCCCGCTGTTGCGGGCAGCACTTGCCACCCATGCCGGCATGGCCAGCTTCGCCGATGCCGGCGTGGCGGAAAAGTCAGATTGAGATTCTAGCGCATTTTCAGATGCGGTCTGAACCGCCCGCTCCCCCTCCCGGCCACCCACGGGATCATAATCTATTG
>JABIWH010000041.1 GCA_018701215.1 Rhodospirillaceae bacterium | reverse complement strand
TGGCCAAATGGGCTTCCAACGACGGCCAAATCACCAAATCGGGGCTGCCGAATGACCGCAGAGCGAAATTCCTTCCATCGGTGGTCGGGTTCGCCTACGATTTGCTACGATACGAATACTATCTGGGAAATATCGGCTTAAGGCATTGTTTTGCCTGACCCTGGTCCAGTTAGCTGCGGGATATGGTAACAGGTGGTGTCGGCGTCATCACAATTTGCTCATGACCCCTGCAAATAACACTACTGCGCCCCTAGTTCAGAGTATGCTTTGCGCTATAGTCGCGTTGAAGATCTTATGTGGGGTATTGCCATGAGGGGCAAGGATCGGGCGGAAATGGGCGGCGGTACCGCTAACGTATCGCCACCGCCGCCGCTATTGTCGTTGCGCCGGTTGTGGCCCCTGTTGGTGCTGGCCGCCGGCTTGATTGGCTTTCTGGCCATGGACGGGGACCGCTATCTGAGCCTGGAAAGTTTGCGTCTGTACCGCACTGATCTGGCCGCATATGTGACCGATCATACGCTCTTCATGGCCCTATGTTTTCTTGTCGCCTATGCGGCGATGGTAGCGTTTTCACTTCCGGGCGGGTTAATTCTGACCATAGCCGGCGGCTTTCTGTTCGGCTCCATCCTGGGCACGGCCCTGGTGGTGGTTGGCGCCACCCTTGGCGCCACCGTCATTTTTCTGATTGCCAAGACAGCCCTGGGTGATCCATTGCGGGCCAGGGCCGGGCCGGCGCTGTTGAAAATGGAGGCCGGCTTTCAGGAAAATGCCTTCAACTACCTCTTGATACTGCGTTTGATACCGCTGTTTCCGTTTTTTCTGGTCAATTTGGTGCCGGCCTTCCTCGGTGTGAAGCTGCGGGACTATATCCTGGCGACCTTCATCGGCATCATTCCCGGCACCTTCGTCTTCTCGCAAGTCGGCACCGGCCTGGACAGCTTGTTGGAGAGCGGGGATGACCTGTCCGTCAGCTCGATCATGACTGATGATATTCTGGCCGCGATGATCGGCCTGGCCCTGTTGGCGGCGCTGCCCCTGCTGTACAAATTCTATCAGGCCCGTAAGCGGGATGGGATGGGCGGAGGTGGGGCGGCGTGAGCAGCATGAGCGGTGGAATAGAGGTTGATATCTGCGTCATCGGCGCCGGTTCCGGCGGGCTCAGCGTGGCCGCCGGGGCCAGCCAGCTTGGCGCCTCCGTCGCCCTGGTGGAGCGGCGTTTGATGGGCGGCGATTGCCTGAATTTCGGCTGCGTGCCCTCCAAGGCCCTGCTGGCTGCAGGCAAATCAGCCCATAACATAGCGGGCGCGGCGCGCTTTGGCATAACCAGCGCCGCCCCCGGCATCGACCAAAAGGCCGTGCGCCAGCATGTGCGCGATGTTATCGCGGCAATCGCGCCGCATGATTCCATCGAACGCTTCCGCGCCCTGGGCGTCAATGTGATCCTTGGCGCGGCGCGCTTCACCGGCCCGCGGGAAATCCAGGTCGATGGCCAGACCATCCGGGCCCGCCGGTTTGTGGTCGCCACTGGTTCCTCGCCCGTGGTGCCGGCCATACCGGGCCTTGACGGCGTACCGTACCTGACCAACGAGACCCTGTTTGAATACGATCAGCCCATGGCACATCTGATCGTTATCGGCGGCGGCCCCATCGGGGTCGAGATGTCCCAGGCGCATCGGCGTCTGGGCGTGGCGGTCACGCTGATCGAGAAAACCCGGCTATTGCCCAAGGACGATCCCGAATTGACCCAGGTGGTGCATGACCGCCTGGTCAGCGAAGGCGTCGAAGTCATGACAGGCATCGGGGTCGAGGGCGTGGCAGCCGAGGGGAGCGGCGCCGCCGTTCAGTTGGACAACGGCGCCAGCGTATCGGGCAGCCATCTACTGGTGGCTACCGGGCGCAAGGCCAATGTGGAGGGCTTGAACCTGGAAGCCGCCGGCATCGACTATGGCCGCCGGGGCATCGCGGTGGACGCCCGGTTGCGCAGCTCGAACAAAAAAATCTTTGCCATTGGCGATGTCGCCGGCGGTTTGCAGTTCACTCACGTGGCCGGGCATCATGCGGGCATCGTTATCCGCAATGCGTTGTTTCGCTTGCCCGCCAAGGCAAAAAAACCGGCCAACGTCCCCTGGGTCACCTATACGGATCCGGAGCTGGCGCACGTAGGGCTAAACGAGGAGCAGGCGCGGGCGCAGGCGGGCAAAATCAACATTTTGCGCTTTCCCTTCGCCGAAAACGACCGGGCCCAGGCGGAGCGTGATACCGACGGCCTGATCAAGATCATCACCGCCAAGGGCGGCAAGATCCTGGGCGTATCCATGGTCGGGCCCCACGCGGGCGATCTGATCCAGCCTTGGGTTTTGGCGCTGGAAAAGGACCTGAAGATCGGCGCTATGGCCGGCATGATCTGGCCCTACCCCACCTTTGGCGAAGTCGGCCACCGCGCCGCCGGCAGCTATTTCATGCCCAAACTATTCACCGACCGCACACGGGCGATCGTGAAGTTTCTGGCGAAGTTTGGCTAAAAATCGCGGGGTAGTCTCAAGCCGCAGAACGAAAAAGGATAGCGTCCCCTTTGTTCCCTCCCCTTTGTTCCGGTTTACGGAAAGGATGAAGACTATGACCATGGCCATCAATTTGGATGCCGCGCTGGCGGAAAAGACGACCTTTCTGGAAGGCCGCACCCGCCATACGGACACCACGGGCTATTTTGCCAGGCTTGCTGATTATCGTGACGGCGGTGTGTTTGCGGCTGGATTTTCCGGCACTTCCCAATGGGAACGCCATCCGAACGGCGACGAGATCGTGCAAATTCTCAAAGGCAACGTTCGCTTGACGCTGCGAACAGCCGAGGGCGATGAAAAACTCGATCTGGAAGCGGGCATGATCGTCATCGTGCCGCAAGGATGCTGGCACCAGTTCCACGCACCCGACGGCGTTACCCTTATGACCACGACGCCACAGCCGACAGAACACATCACCGACGCGGAACCGCCGCTGGATGACTAGGCGGTCTAAAAATCGCTTGGCGGCGTCACACCACAGGGGGCCAGGGCGGCGGTGACGGCGTCCTTTAGGCGGGCCAGGCCGGCTTCGTCGGCGGCTTCGCAGCGGACTACCAGGACCGGTTGGGTGTTGGAGGCGCGCAACAGCCACCAACCGTCGGGCGTCGAGACGCGGGCGCCGTCAACATCGGAGAAATCAGCACCCTGGGCCCGCAGGCTGGCGACGACTTCATCCACCACCTGGAATTTGCGCGTGTCGTCGCAATCGAAGCGGACTTCGGGTGTATTGACCATATGCGGCAGGCTGTCGCGCAGCTCAGCCACGCTTTGGCCCGAGCGGGCAACGCTATCCAGGAACCGCACCGCCACATAAAGGGCATCATCAAAGCCGTAATATTTATCGGCAAAGAAAATATGCCCGCTCATCTCGCCCGCGAGCGGCGAGCCGGTCTCGGCCATCTTGCTTTTGATCAGGGAGTGCCCGGTCTTGTACATCAACGGCTGGCCGCCCAGCCGGGCCACTTCATCGAATAGGATCTGGCTGGCCTTCACATCGGCAATGATCGTGCTGCCGGGGTGCTCCGCCAGGACATCGCGGGACAGCAAGGCCAACAGCTGATCGCCCCAAAGAATGCGTTCCCGGCCATCGATGACCCCGATGCGGTCGCCGTCACCGTCAAAGCCGATGCCCAGGTCCAGCTGGTCCTTGGTGACCGCCGCCTGTAATTGCACCAGGTTTTCGGCCACGGTCGGGTCGGGATGATGGGCCGGGAAAGTGCCATCGACCACTTCGTTCAGGGCGACATGCTTGCCGGGCAGACGGGCGATCAAATCGGGCAGAATGTCGCCGGCCACGCCATTGCCACAGTCCCAGGCGACGGCAAGCGGAACATCGGTGGTATAGGCCGCCACCAGCTCGTCAAGATAGGCCGGGCGCACATCGTGATCTTCGGCTCCCCCGGCACCCTGCGCCCACTCGCCCGCTTCCGCCAGACGGCCCAGCTCCTGGATCTGATCGCCAAAGAAGGCTTTACCGCCCAGCATCATTTTGAAGCCGTTGTAATCAGATGGATTATGCGAGCCGGTAACCATGACGCCGGCGTTAGCCTTTAGGTGATAGACCGAGAAATACAGCATCGGCGTCGGGCCACGGCCAATGCGCAAGGCATCGATACCGGCATCGTTCAGGCCCCGGACGACGTTTTCGGCCATTTCCACCGAGGTCAGGCGGCCATCGTAGCCGACCGCAACGCGGCTGCCGCCATTGCGGGCCACGACCGTGCCAAAAGAGCGTCCAACCGCATAGGCATCCGCCGTGGACAGGGTACCGCCGACGATGCCGCGCACGTCATATTCGCGCAGCACCGAGGCGTGAAAGCTGTGATTTTGCATACTCTACCTAACTGTCCATTCTTAGGCTTGAAATTCAGGGCTGAACCGCCGGGCGGCCGATGGAAAAATAGCTAAAGCCCTGCTCGCGCATATTCGCCGGATCATAAATATTACGCATGTCGATCATGACCGGTGCCTTCATAAGGTCTTTCACCCGCGGTAGGTCCAGGGCGCGGTATGCGTTCCATTCGGTGATGATCGCCAGGGCATCGGCATCGGCCAGGGTGGCATAGGCGTCATCGCAAAATTCAATGCCCGTCAGCATGCCGCGCGCCTCGTCCATGCCTTCGGGGTCGTGGGCGCGGACCCGCGCGCCCGCCGCAATCAGGGCGGGGATGATATCCAGGCTGGGGGAATCGCGCATATCGTCCGTGTTCGGCTTGAAGGTCAGGCCCAAGACAGCGATGGTCTTGCCCGCCAACGAGCCGCCGCAGGCATCGATAACCTTTTGCGCCATGTCCCGTTTGCGTTGATCGTTAACCTCCACCGTGGCCTTGACGATGTTCATGGGCAGATTAAGCCCCTCCGCGGTGCGCAGCAATGCCAGGGTATCCTTGGGAAAGCACGAGCCGCCATAGCCCGGGCCAGCGTGTAGGAATTTGGCTCCGATGCGGCCGTCCAGACCGATGCCGCGCGCCACGTCCTGAACGTTGGCGTCCACCTGCTCGCACAGATTGGCGATCTCGTTAATGAAGGTGATCTTGGTGGCTAGAAACGCATTGGCGGCATACTTGATTAATTCCGCCGTCTGCCGGGCGGTGAACATCACCGGTGTCTCGTTCAGGAACAGGGATCGGTAAAGCTCGCGCATGACCTCGCGGGCGCGTTCGCTTTCGGTGCCGACCACGACGCGGTCGGGCCGCATGAAATCAGAGATCGCCGCCCCTTCGCGCAGGAATTCCGGGTTCGAAGCCACGTCGAAATCCGCGTCCGGCCTGGTTTCGCCGACGATCCTGGCCACTTCCGCGCCGGTGCCGACGGGCACGGTGGACTTGGTGACAATCACGGTATAGCCATTGAGAGCCGCCGCCACTTCCGCCGCGGCCGCATGGACATAGGACAGATCGGCATGGCCGTCGCCCCGGCGTGACGGCGTGCCTACGGCAATAAAAACCGCGTCCGCCCTTGCCACCGGTTGTTTCAGGTCGGTGGTGAATGACAACCGGCCAGCGGCGACATTGCTCGCCACCAGTTCTTCCAGCCCCGGTTCAAAGATGGGGATCTGGCCCGCCAGCAAGGCTTCGATCTTGCCGGTATCCTTGTCGACACAGGTTACGTCATGGCCAAATTCCGAAAAACAGGCCCCTGATACCAGTCCAACATAACCGGTGCCAATCATCGTCACATGCATACTGCAATCCGCCTCAAATTCTTATTCTGCGCAAGAGCAATTTTCAATTAACCGGAGTCGCCCCAGACTTATTTGGCGCGGCATAGGTAATCGGTTCAATTGCTCTTACCTTAGGAGTCTAAGCACATTCTTTTCGAATGCGCTCTGGGTAAACGAGCTTAGATATCTTTGGTTATATTCGATAAATATTTACCAAGACCTTCCCGCAGGTCATCACGGTCCAGGCCAAAGGCGACGGTTGCCTGCAAAAATCCCAGCTTGTCGCCGCAGTCAAAGCGGGTGCCTTCAAAGCGCAGGCCGTGAAAAGGTTGCGCGCCAACCAACTGGGCCATGGCGTCGGTCAACTGAATTTCCCCGCCGGCGCCTTTTTCCTTGCGCCCGAGATATTCAAACACCTCTGGCATCAGAATATAGCGTCCAATCACCGACAGGGTCGACGGCGCCTCCGCCGGATCTGGTTTTTCCACCAGGCCCCGAACCTCCACCAGACGACCGTCGTCGCTGCCCACATCCAAGATGCCGTAGCGCGCGGTCTGTTCGCGCGGCACATCCATCACCGCCACCATATTGCCCCCGGTCTCGTCGGCGGCATCCGCCATCTGTTTCAGACAGGGCGTTTTGCTTTGGATCAGGTCATCGGCCAGCAACACGGCGAAAGGCTCATTGCCGACCAGATTGCGGGCGCACCAGACCGCGTGGCCCAAACCGAGGGGCTCTTGTTGCCGGGTATAGGCAACTTGTCCGGCGGCGGGAATGGCGGCCCGCAGGGCGGCCAGCTCATCCGTCTTGTCGCGCGCCGACAAAAGATCCTCCAATTCATAGGAATGATCGAAATGATCCTCGATCGCCGTCTTGCCCCGGCCGGTGACGAAAATAAATTCTTCCACCCCCGCCGCCGCAGCCTCTTCCACCGCATATTGGATCAAAGGTTTATCGACGATCGGCAGCATTTCCTTGGGTAATGCCTTGGTCGCCGGCAGGAACCGCGTGCCCAGCCCGCCCACTGGAAAAACCGCTTTGCGTACGCGCATGTCTATCCGACCCGTTCAATTGGCATTTAGCAATTCTGAACCGAGCTTCTGCCATGGCCCGGGCGCTTGCGCAAGATGCACCGTCACACGCCGCACAATAAATCCCTGGCTGTAACCGGGCTAGAACGCTGCCTTGCCGCTACTTGCCGTCGTCGCCTGATAACGCCGATCGTTGGTTTCCGCGCGTAGCAGCGCCAACTCGTCGGCAAGCGCCCGCCTGCCTACCTCGGCTTCGGGATCAGTTGGACTGTAGGCGAATTCGCTTTCTTCACCAGCGACCCGCGTGGCGATTACGATCCGCGGTTTGTCGTAGTCGTAAGGCAGTGCCCGGTGCAGCAAGGCGCGGTTATCCCAGAAAAGCAGATCCCCGGGCTGATACTTGTGTTCATAGACGCGGGCTTCATCGGAAACGACAAAATCCAGCAGAGATTTCAACAATGCCTCGCTCTCGTCCCGTCTCAGACCCCGAATTGCAAAGGCATGTCTTCCGATGAAGAGGTTCTTGACGCCGGTCTGCGGGTGCTCCTTGACCAGGGGACGCAGATAGGCCTCACCGTGATAAATCGAGTCCGCCTGCTGCATGGGGAAATCCCCCAAATCGTTGGCCTGGGAATACTGGTTCGAATGGTACGCGCTAAGACCGGCGATGCGGTCCTTGGTCGCCTGGTCCAGCGCCGCGTAGCCTGACCGGGTATCCGCCAGCGCCGTTCCACCACCTTGTTCCGGAACCACCACCGCCGAAAGCATGGCGCATTTGCTGCTGAACGGCTTATAGGTTGAATCCGTGTGCCAGGCTTCATTGCCGATAATCATCCGCATACGCTGGGAATTTATATCCAGAACCTCACCGCGCGAACCATCCTCGTTGACATCCTGGTTCGACAGCACGGAGGTCGCTGCAAATTCCAGCTCTCCGAAGCGTTTGCCGAAGGCGATGCTGTCCTCATTGGAAAGAAACTGTTCAGGAAAAACCAAAAAGCCGTATTCCAGAAACGCCGCTTCTATCTTTGCGAAATCATCGTCACTAAGGCTGCCCAGGGCGACATCGGTAACGACGGCGCCAAACACCTTATTTTCAACGGGTGTGATTTTCATTTCTCTATTCCCCAACAATGGTATTCGGCAAGACTACAGGAGGCCGGATATCGAGGTCAAAGTCCGATCGCAAAGGTGCATATGGAGAAGCACTACCGCATGCGGGAAATCACGGCGTCAGCGAACTCGCGGCACATCTCGTACTGACGATCAGTGGGAGCGACAAAGTTAATACCGCTAAGCCCCTGCTTCTCTAGTTCAGTCAGCTGTTCGACGATCTCCTCCGGCTCGCCGGCGATGCAGAATGTGCGGATGATGTCAGGGGTGACGAACCGCGTTTCAGCCGCATCGAGGTGGCCATAATGGCTATGGTGAGCTTCGGTGAATGATCGATTTGCATCACGCGCCTCACGAAATGCGACGTATTCATCCCAGATGGCGTGCACATAGGCAGGCGGTTGTTCACCGATTTCGCGGTAGCGGTCATACACGGAGTGGATGTTGACCATGATTGATGAGCCGACTTCGTCGAAAACACGAGCAGACTGCAGGGTTTCACCGGGGCGCAACAGCATGAGGTTCACCAGGGCGTATGTCTCGAATTTGGCCAACGCGCGGCCCGCCCGGTCGGCGCCCACCTTAACATTCGCCAATGCATTCGGGATGGTCCCACCACGTGGAATGCCCGTGATTAGCCCGTCGCCGTATTCTCCCGCCAGCGCTTGCGCCTTTGGACCGAACCCGCTGATATGGATTGGGATCGGATCGTCGAGATTGATGCAGCCAAGCTCAAGGCTCTGAAACGCGATGTCTTCGTTGATGCCATTTGCCTCGTAAGCGACGGTCTCTCCGGCGAGGAGCCCTCGGATTACCTTGAGTTGCGCCTCCAACGCCTGGATGGTCATTGGGACCTGCCCCATTGCCCGTAGCGCGGTGTTGCCGGTACCGACTCCTAAAAATGTCCGCCCAGGCGCGATTGCATTAATCGTTGCGATGGCGTTGGCTGTAACTGGCGCCATGGAGAGCGCGGGGATAGCCACGCCAGGTCCAATCGAGATGCGGCTGGTCCTCTCAGCGACAAGCGCGAGAAGCGCCCAAAGGTTCGAGCGGATCATCGGGCTGTCCCACACCCAGCAGAAATCGTATCCGGCGTTCTCGGCTTGGACGACGAGATCGACCTCGTTGATCTGGCTAACGGTGATCCCAAATTTCATATGACTGATCCTTTTTGGCTCGCCCTGGTAACCGTGGCCTTCCGGCAGCCGGTAAGTTTACCGGCAGGTTCGGGACTAATCCATGCACGAAAATTAGCGTGACTGGATCTCGCCTCCGAGATATTGCCCTTTTTCCTGATCAATGATTGGATTGGTGATGGGTTGATGGCTGAACAATGGGGAAAGCGCGATGCCGGACCGGGATAAGAAGTTGCAATGTCTCATCGATGCCACGGAGGCGGGAATTCTGGCACGGGCGGCGGATTACTCTGATGCGATGGTAATGGCCGAGCAGATTTTTTCGGCCTTGAAAAACCCAGGCGGTCTCGACACCAAGGAGCCGCCGGCCCGCCTGGAAGCCTGCGGCCATCTCGAAAATGCGTACCGCCAGGCAAGCCGGGGGCCGGAGCCAATTCCCGCGCTGCGGGATGCGTTCGCGGCAATAGAGCCCGCGCTTGCCTGGAGCCGCAGGCCGAAATCAGCACAGGTTGCCGAGGATTTTTACGACAATCATGCCAACGCGATTATTGTCGGCGAAGGTGGCCTGGAGACGCGGCGGGACGTGCGGATCGGCGTCAGCCTGCTAGCGCCCGAAATCGTCTATCCGAGACACCACCATCCCCCTGAAGAGCTTTACCTCGTCCTCTCGCCCGGCGAATGGATGCAGAACGACGGTCCAATGGTTGCCAAACGAGCCGGCGATCTGGTGCACAATCCGCCGAATGTCTGGCATGCGATGCAAGCGTCAAAGACGCCATTGTTGGCTATTTGGTGTTTGTGGATTGGCAACTAAGCCTCCATTTTAACAGCGTTCTGATCCGCTTGGACCTAGGTGTTTCCGCCGTCACACTCTGAGCAATAGATCCTTGGCCTGGTTGATTTTTGCCGCCAGGTAGGATGAGCCGCCCTTGTCGGGGTGATATTTCAGCATCAGGCGCTTGTGGGCCTCGCGGATCTCGCTGGGGGATGGATTGATGTCCAGGCCCAGGACTTCTCGGGCCTCGTCGCGGGTCATGGCGCCGCCCGCGCCGCTGTTGCCGCCGGCGTAGTCCGCACCGTCATGGTCGCCGGCGTGCTGGTGCCACTCATCGCCCTGGGTGCGGTCCAGATAAGCTTCCAGTATTTGCGCCGCTTCGCCATCACGGCGCCGGCATTCTTCCAGCAGATCGATCAACTGGGTCAGGTTCAGATCATTCAGCTCGCGGCCCGCGAAAGTGCCTTGCAGGACTTCACCCCGCATGGCGCCGCTGTCATGATCCAGGGTCATGCGCAGATACTCGGTTTCCACGTTGGAACTGCGTCCGGTCGAGGGGCCTGGCCCGCCGCTCATGCGCGGTCCCAGCTTGGGCAAGGCCCAGCGGCGCAAAAAGCCAGCCGCGATAAATGCCAGCGGCAAACCAAAGGCAAAGCGCCCGGTTAACAAGAAAAACAACGCCGCGGCGGCACAAATGCCAAAGCCAAGATAGCGCAAGCCCTTGGCCAGGAATTTCGGATCGGCATTCAGCAGTATTTTGCCCATCAATCCCAGCGCGCCCAGCAGGCAGACGCCCAAAATAAAATAGCCGATCATGACGCCTTTGGCCCTAATTGATGGGCAATCTGCAATATCGCTTGCCCTTTACCGTGGGAGAAATCGGACAGCGCCTTGCGGCCGCCGGCGGCATAGACCGCCACGGCGGCCAGCAAATCGCGCAACTGCGCCGCCGAGTTTGCATCGAAACGGCAATAGGCTCCCTGGGTCAGGGTGGCGATTTGTTTGAAGGCGCGGCTGGCGGTCGGCTCCACGCCTTCATGAAACAGAAAACAGGGCACGCCGAGTACGCCCAGTTCGCCGGCTACGGTGCAGACCTGGTCCACGTCTTCTTCCAAACAGTCGCCCACGAAGACCAGGGCGTTGATCCGTTGTTTGGAGGTTTCGCGCACCGCATAGCGCAACAGGCGCTCCACCTGGGTCTGCCCGCCAAGGCAGCGCACCTTGGTCATATAGGGGATCAAATCGGCGGAGGTGGAAACCCACGGCGTGGCGCGGAAATCCTTGTAGCCCCGATAATAGGCCAACTGCACGTCCAGTCCCCCAAGGGTCGCGGTTTGGGCAAACATATCGCCTTGAATTTGACAGGCGGTATCCCAGCTCGGCTCCCGGCTGGCGGTGGCGTCCATGGCGAACAACAGCCGGCCGCGCGTATCGGCGGCATGCGCCGTCGGCGTGGCAGCCAGCTTGTTCAGGAAGTCCTGAACCCCGGTATTGCCGCCCTTCTCCGTTATGTCGCGCTTATTTTTCGCCATCACTGTATTACATTGTATGCGGTGGCGCGTTGTCCAGTACCAGTATTTTATGGGCTTATTCCACGATGATCTTGGCGTCCGGATTAAAGGCATGAAAGGCGAAGGCGAAATCAACCCGGTAGTTTACATCGACCAGCCTACCATTCGACCCGCGCCGCTGTACCAGCACATTGCCGGCCTCCCGGCCTTCCGCGATGACCACGCTGTCCAGGGCGGAATTTTGGCCATATTCAAAGGTCAAAATCAGCCCGTCCTCGGTCTCGATGCGTTCCTTGATTTGCAAAAAATCCACCGACCAGGCGCGCTTTCCCACCGCGACGACGCGGGCCAGGGGAGCGATGACGTCCGGCAGCTTGCCCCGGTAGAGAAATGGCGTGTGGGCGGAATCATACCCGGCGTATGGATTCATGCCGTAGCGGCGCATATCAGGATCGGTCGGTACCAGCACCTCACCCTTAGGGGCGCGGGCCTTGAACTTGGCGAAGGATTCCAGGCGGGCGGGTAGAAAGCGCAGTTTCTGCCCCGTCCTCTCACCAATAATGGCCTCGCCGGTAAACTGCTGCCACCAGCTTTCGCTTTGCCGGTCGTACATCACCAGATCCGAATAGCGCAGTTTGCCCGTGGTGCCAAATTCCAGAGTAACCCCGTCCACCCGGCGATCGAATACCACGGCGGCATTGCACAACGGGCAAAATGTAACCGCAACCGGCACCCCGTCGAGTACGTCGTTGACGATTTCGTGCCAGATCAGAATGGACAGAGGATAGGCCCGGCTTTTACCGTTGATGGTCAAACCCACCACTGGCTCGGTCGGGGCGAAGTCCTTGGCCGCGCCCACCGCTGAGTAACGGGGCTCGTCGATGGAGGGGATGCGGTCCTTGGTGACCCCGCCGGACATGATCTGATCGAACGGGATGGCATGTTTGGTGAAATCCGTATTGGGCCATTCCCGGCTCCATTGCCCCGGATTGGCCTGGCTCAATCCCGGCACCACGAAAAGGGCCATGACAGCCAGGGCGATCGGCGCCACGATCATCAGATAAGGTCGCATGATAGTACCTCCAATGAATTTTCCGCCATGTTCGCCGCCCAATTGATCGCGTGCAAGTCACAGCTTCTTGACCTGAACCTTTCGGCGGGCCAAGTTGCGCGCCATGATTGATCGTGTAGACAGTATCGTGATTGGCGCCGGCGTCGTCGGCTTGGCCATCGCCCGGCAGCTGGCCATGGCCGGTGATGAAGTCATCGTCCTGGAGGCCGCGGATATCATTGGCAGCGGCACCTCTTCACGCAACAGCGAGGTGATCCATGCCGGCATCTATTACGCCAAGGACAGCCTGAAAGCCCGGTTCTGTGTTTCTGGCAAGGCCAAGCTGTACGAATATTGCGCCGCCCACGGCGTAGACCACCGCAATTGTGGCAAATTGATCGTTGCGACTTCCGCCGAAGAACTGGAAATCCTCGATGGCATCAAGACCAAGGCCGCCGCCAACGGCGTCGATGATCTGTATGAAATCAGCGCCGAGGAAGCGATGGCGCAGGAGCCGGCCCTATCCTGCACGGGGGCGCTGGTCTCGCCCTCGACCGGCATTATCGACAGCCACGGCCTGATGCTGGCCTATCAGGGTGACGCGGAGGACCATGGCGCCGTCATTGCCTTCAACAGCCGTGCCATTGGCGGCCGGGTCCTGGCCGATGGCATTGCCATACGGGTCGCCGATGGCGCCGGGTCCGAGATGGAATTGGCCTGCACGCGCCTGATCAATGCCGCCGGGCTGTACGCCCAACCCCTGGCGCGCACCATCGATGGGCTGGACCCGGCAACGGTACCGTCATTGTATTATTGCAAGGGCAACTATTTCTCTCTTGCTGGCAAACAGCCATTTTCGCAGCTGATTTATCCGGTGCCCGCCTCCGCCTCCCTGGGCGTTCATCTGACCGTCGATTTGGGAGGCCAGGCCCGTTTTGGCCCGGATCAGCAATGGCTCGACGGCGAGGTCGAAGATCTATACCAGCCTATCGATTATGTTGTGGAACCCAACCGGGGGGCGGTCTTCTACGAAGCCGTGCGCCGCTACTACCCTGCGTTACCGGACGATTCGCTGCAGCCCGCCTACAGCGGCATGCGGCCCAAGCTGCAACGCCCGGGCGGCGGGGTCGAGGATTTCCTGATCCAGGGTCCTAACAGCCATGGTGTCGCGGGTTTAATCAATCTTTATGGCATTGAATCGCCGGGCCTGACTTCGTCTCTGGCGATCGCCGAACATGTGGGTGCGCTGCTGGCTGGTTGAGCCTGCGGGCGCCAATCCGATCGCATTACCAGGGCGCTGCTTGCGGCCCAGGCCCAGCAATGAGATAGTTCGCGTAAGGCTTTTTGTTAACGAGAATAGGCAGGGTATCAATGCGCGGTTTTTTTAACGGTATGCGGCGGGGTCCGCTGTTGGCATCGCTCATTGCCCCAATGATGGCCCTGGGCTTGCCGATAACCCAGGCCGGCGCCGAGGGCCGCTACAATGATTGGGAGCAGTGGACCTCCGCAGCCAATGCGGTGCTGCCGGCAAGGCCCGGAAAATTGGGACCGTTTCGGGTGAATATCGCCGCTGGCGCGGCGGCGGCACCTGAATATATTGGCTCCGACACCATAGCGTCAAAGCCGTTACCCCTGTTGGATATCAATTATGCCGGCACCTTGTTCCTTTCGACCCAGCAAGGTATCGGCTGGAACATATGGCGCAAGCGGACCTTGCGGGCCGGCCCCAGGATTACTTTTGACTATGGCCGCAATGCCGCCGACGCGCCCAGCTTGGCCGGGTTGCCGGATATTGAGCTGGGTACCGAGATCGGCTTGTTTTTCGAAGGTTTTGTTGCCTCCTGGCGCTTCAAGGGTGATCTGCGCAAGGAGGTCGGCGGCGGCCATGGCGGCTCTTTGATTAACGGAGAAGTGGCCTGGGGCAGCCGTTGGTCGAAGAATGCTTCGCTGATCCTGGGCATGCGCACAACCTTCATGGATGACACCTATGCGGAAAGCTATTTCGGCATCGCCGCGGCCAACGCCCGCGCCGGCCGCTCGGAATATACGCCGACCGCCGGCTTTCGTGACATCAACGCCTACGCCCAGTTGGTCTATGATTTTACCCAGGCCCTTTATGTGGCCACGGAATTGCGCGGTACCTCCCTGATGGCACAAGCCGCCGACAGCCCCCTGGCCGAGAGCGATGCCTTCTTCACCGGCTCGGTCATGGTTGGCTACCGCTTCTGATGGCCGCCGGGGCCAGCAAGGCCTTACAGGCCCGCGCGGTCAAGACCGCCGCCCAGGCGCGGCGCATTGTTCGGCAACGGGGTCTCGACTACGTCAAGGTTGGTGTATTCGATGCCGACGGCATCCTGCGGGGCAAGTTCATGGGTGCCGAGAAATTTTTTTCCGCCCTCGACCATACCGGGCAGGACGGGGGTTTCGGTTTCTGCGATGTGATCGTAGGCTGGGACAGTGCCGATCAACTCTACGACAACACCACCTATACCGGCTGGCATACCGGCTATCCAGACGCCCAGGTGCGCATTCTGCCCGATAGCTGCCGCGACCAACCGTTTGATTTTGACGGCCGGGGGCTGTTGTTCCTGGGCGAATTCGCCGGCTCGGCAGAGGCGGTCTGCCCCCGTGGCGTGCTGCGCCGGACAGTGGCGCGGGCCAAGGACATGGGGCTGGCGGCCACGGCGGCGCTGGAGTATGAATTTTTTCTGTTCGATGAAACGCCCTCGAGTGCCGCCGCCAAGGGCTATCGGGATCTGCAGCCGATAACGCCGGGCAATTTCGGTTATTCGGTGCTGCGCACATCAACCTGGGCGGATTTCCATGGCGCTTTGTTGGCGCTGTGCCGGGAGATGGATTTTCCGCTCGAGGGCCTGCACACGGAAACCGGACCCGGCGTGTTAGAGGCCAGCATCGACAAGGATCTGGCCATGGCGGCGGCTGACAAGGCCGCGCTGTTCAAGACCTTTGCCAAGGTCGAGGCCCAGCGCCATGGCCTGATGGCGACCTTCATGGCGAAATGGTCGCCCGATTATCCCGGTCAGTCAGGCCATATCCACCTCTCACTCAATAATATCAAAGGCCGGAAATCCGCTTTTTATGATGCCAAGGCAGAGGACGGCATCAGCCCGGCCATGCGGCACTTTATTGGCGGGCAGCAGGCCTTGATGCCGGAACTCCTTGCCATGATCGCGCCGACCGTGAATGCCTATACCCGGCTGATCCCCGGCTTTTGGGCCCCGACGGAGGCAACCTGGGGTCTGGATAACCGAACCTGCGCCCTGCGCGTGATCGGCGGTGGGGCGAAATCGCAACGGGTCGAATTCCGGGTCGCCGCCGCCGATGCCAACCCCTACCTGGCCCTGGCCGCCGCCCTGGGCGCGGGCCTGTGGGGGATTGAACATAAGATCGAACCAACCGCGCCCGTCACCGGCAACGCCTATGATCAGCCCCAGCCGAAACACCTGGCCCTGCCGCAAAGCCTGGGCGAGGCGGCCCGGCACTTGCAAGGTTCGAAACCGGCGCGGGCCCTCTTTGGCGATGCCTTCGTGGAACATTTCGCCGCCTCGCGTGATTGGGAAGAGCGGCAAAGCCGCCGCGCCGTGACGGATTGGCAATTGCAGCGCTATTTCGAGATCATTTGAGGCGATCTATAATTTCACATAATCATATTGCGGCGAAACATTCAGATGCCCAGGCCAGCTGTAAAGACAGAATCTGGCGAATTGCATAAACTTAGCGTCAACTAATTGAATTTTAACGAATTTCCTGTGAAATATAAGCTGACTTTCAGAGCTTGTTGGGGATTTTCGCAATGTCCGTGTTCGCCGCCAAAAGTTTCCGTAATCATGAGCAGGTTTTGTTCCATCAAGACCCGGCCAGCAGCCTCAAAGCCATTATAGCCATTCACGATACAACGCTTGGTCCCGCCTTGGGCGGTTGCCGCTATTGGTCCTACGACAACGAAGACGCTGCCCTGGATGATGTGCTGCGCCTATCGCGCGGCATGACCTATAAGGCGGCACTGGCCGATCTGTCGTTCGGCGGCGGCAAGGCGGTGATCCTGGCCCCCGATCAGGGCGGAAAAACTCCGGCGCTGCTGCAAGCTTTTGGCCGGTTTGTTCATAGCCTGGCCGGCCGCTACATCACGGCGGAAGATGTCGGCACTTCGCCTGCGGATATGGAAATTGTTCACAATATTACCCCTTATGTGGCAGGTATCGCCGATGGCGGCGCGGGAGATGGCGACCCTTCACCGGCCACCGCATGGGGCGTGTTCCATGGCTTGCGCGCGGCAATAGCGGCGCGATTGGGGCGTGGCGATTTACACGATGTGCATGTGGCGGTACAGGGCCTGGGCCATGTGGGCGGCCATTTGGCGCAATACCTCGCCGACAGGGGCGCTCTGTTGACCGTTGCCGATCTGGATACGGACCGTCTGGCCTGGGCCAAGCGTGATCTGGGCGCACAGGTGGTGGATGTGGATGCCATCTATGACGTGGCGGCGGATGTTTTTGCCCCAAACGCCATGGGTGGGGTTCTAAACGACGAGACAATTCCCCGACTGGCCGCCAAGGTGGTGGCCGGATCGGCCAACAATCAGCTGGCCGAGGACCGCAACGGTGCCGATCTGGCGGCGCGCGGGATCCTGTATGCCCCCGATTATGTGATCAATGCGGGCGGTATCATCAATATCAGCCATGAAGGCCGGGCCTATAACCGGGATGAAGCCATGGCGCATTGTGCCCGCATCCACGATACCTTGGCGGAGATCTTTCAACGCGCCGAACGCGAAGGCCGTCCCACCAACGAAATCGCCGACCTGCTGGCCGAAGAGCGCATCGCCAAGCGCAGGGCGGGTATGGACGAAATGCAATTGCGGACAGCTGCGCGATAGTCGGCCGCAGACACGGCATCCCGCTGCTGCTAGGCTGTCGCGGTGATTTAGTATTGATCAACTGGAGAACCAGGTGCCCAGCGTTGCAGTTCATGGCGTAACGGCCCATTACGCCGATCTTGGACAGGGGGCGCCGGTCGTGCTGGTCCACGCCGCCACCAACCATGGCGGCCAGTGGGAGCAAGTGCGTGCCGCCATGGCGGATTGTACGGCGCATGCCCCAGACACGTGTTTCCGCTATGTGCTGCCCGACCTTTTCAACAGCGGCAAGACCGCCGCCTGGCCACGCCCACGCATGCTGACCTTCGATGACGAGGCCGACATTGTGCTTGCGGTCATGGCGGCGATTGGCGCGCCTGTGCACCTAGCCGGCCATTCCTACGGCGGTGCCGTTGCCCTGCGTGCCGCGGTAAGAGCGGGCAGCGCTGTCCGCTCGCTCTGCCTGATCGAACCGGGCGGCTGCCCCTTGTTGGCAGCGGCGGGCCGGCGGGAGGCCTATGATGAGTACGTGTCGGTCATGGCTGGCTTCCTGTCCGCTTTGGACCGCGGCGACCCTGTCACGGCCTGGCGGGATTTTCTGAACTACTATCGCGGCAGCCCGGATGCCTGGGACAGCCTGGACCTTGAAACCCAGGCCAAGATATTGGCGAAAAGCGAAAGCCAGCGTCAGGTGTACGCCGCGCAAATGAACAACCCAACCACGTTAGACGAGTTGCGCGCCCTTGAGACTGAAACCCTGATCATCACAGGTGGGCAAACAACGGCACCGGAGCGCGGCGTCTGTGAGGTTCTAGAAAGCCATGTGCCCAATGCGGTGCTGCATGTCATTGCGGGTGCCGGTCATCCCATGCCCACGTCGCACCCGGCCCAGATCGCCGCCGCCCTGCTGCGGCATATCAAAGCCGTCAGCTAGACCCCGTCACCCGCTCGACGGGGAAAGTGACATACACTGTCGTACCCTGGTCAATTTCGCTGCTGATACGCATGTTACCGCCATGCAAGGTCATCAGTGAGGCGCTGAGGGGCAGACCCAGGCCGGTGCCGCCCTCCGAACGGTTAAGTGGGCCTTCAACTTGGTGAAAGGGCCGCATGACCATGTCCAATTGGTTCTTCGGAATGCCGCAACCGGTATCGGAGACTGAAATTTCCAATTCGCCATTGCTTTTTTTTGCCGCGCGCACATTAACGCTGCCGCCGGTCGGCGTGAATTTGACCGCATTGGAAAGCAGATTGAGCAGGATTTGCTTTACCGCGCGGCTGTCGGCAAGAATTGCCGGCAGGTCGGGCGGAATATCGAATTCCAGCTTTATCCCTTTTTCTCGTGCCCGCATATCAATCAATTGACGAATTGCACCAACAATGGTGATCAGCGCGACCTCGCTTTCCTGCAGGACGGCCTCGCCTGCTTCAGCCCTGGACAGTTCCAGAACATCATCAATGATATTAAGCAGTTGCCGGCCGCTATCATTGATATCGCTGCTGTAGCCCTTGTAATGCTTGTTCTCCATGGGGCCGAAGGTTTCATCCCGCATTATCTCGGAAAAGCCGATGATGGCATTCAGGGGCGTACGCAATTCATGGCTCATGTTAGCCAGGAATTCCGTCTTGGAACGATCCGCCATCCGCGCTTGTCGCATTGCCTGCAATAATTCCGCCTGCCGCCGCCGCATATTATTCAGGACGTACCAGCCGAGGATGGCGATAAATACAATGATCAACAACAAGCCCGGCAAGATGACCCCCAGGACATATCGACTGGGCCGGTCAATTGTCCAACTCATGGCGCCAAAGTCCTCGCCGCCAGCGGTGTGTAGCGGCAACTTGGCCGCCGGATCACCAACGGCGACAAGGCGCAGTTCCTGGAGGCCAAAATCCTCGGCAAGGGTTTGCGCTAATTCGGCGTCCAAGGGCCGCAGGAAGACTGCAATATAGGCGTTGGCAGGCGTCACGGCGGCCTTGGCCAACAACTCCTCTGAATGGGGGTGGACGGCCCGGGCAGCCGCGAAATAATACTGGCCAGCTATCCTGACGTAACCGGCTGCCGCGTCGAATTTGCCGTCGATCAACCGACGTGCCGATTTGACAAGACGATCCATGCCGCCGCTGAAATAGACCGATGTATCCAGCCGCGGCGCATTTTCCACCAACTCCGAATTGAGCATGTGCCGCAATATCGCGCCATCCGGTCCGATCAGGAACGACCCGGTAATGCCGAAACTGTCTTCAAGGTATTCGCTATCGGCAAAAGTCGCGTCAAACCAATCGGGATCAAAGGTCGCAGCCGATTTCTGATAGGCCTCGTCCCACCAGGTATAGTCGATCAACAATTTTTGCAGGCTGTTGAACTGCACGCTCAGGGCGGTTTTGGCAAGATGCCGCGCGTTGGCCTGGGCTATTTTGTCCTGGCTATGAGCCGACCAGAACAGTAACGCAACCGTCAGGGCAAGGCTGGCCGCCAACAGGCCGGCCAACAAACGCATCTGCGCTGTCAGGGCATGGCTGGGCACCAGGGTATCGTCTTGCCGCGGCACCGATGCGGGAATTTCGCGCTTGGCGTTGATCATATCGATCGCCATGACGGTTGTTTCAGTCTCCCAGCGAATTCAAATTCCCGTTGTAAACAAATGTGGCATTACTGATTGTAGGCAACAAATTATGTGGCCAAGAGGATATATGTCAATTTGTTTACACTGCATTGCCGCGTGCTGCCGCGCGGTGCCGGTAACCTAAATACTACCCATGCGGGGCCAAAAATTAAGCGGTCATGGGGATCATTGCCTGATATCGTGTCGCCATGACCATGACCGCCGATCCGGCCACGATGGCGCCTGCCTCCCGCCGGTACATTGTTCTGGCCACCGTATCTTCCGCGACAATGCTGTACGCCATGGCGATCACGATCGCCAATGTGGTGCTGCCGCAAATGCGCGGCGCCCTGTCCGCGACGCCGGATCAGGTTGCCTGGGTGGTCACCTTCAATTTGGTCGCGACCGCCGTGGTCACGCCCATATCCGGCTGGCTATCGAACCGCTTTGGCAGGCGCCGGGTGATGCTGATCGGGTGCTTTGGCTTTACCACCGCTTCCGTGCTCTGCGGCCTTGCCGACAGCCTGGAAGTGCTGGTCTTGTACCGTGTTATCCAGGGCGCCTTTGGCGCGCCGCTGGTGCCCATATCCCAGGCCATTATTCTGGATACTTTTCCCCGCGAGCAACATGGCCTCGCGACGGCCCTTTGGGGCGTGGGCGTGGTCACGGGACCGATCATTGGCCCGACCCTGGGCGGCTTTATCGCGGAAGAATATAGCTGGCGCTGGGTCTTCTTCATGATCGTGCCCTTTGGCGCCATGACCTATGGCGCCATTTGGGCCTTTATCACGAAACGGCCAAACCGCCCCAAGGGCCCCTCCATGGACTGGCTTGGCTTTATCGCCCTGGCCGCCGCCCTGGCGGCGTTTCAATTCATGTTTGACCGGGGCGAGCGCAACGACTGGTTTGAATCTTCCGAGACCATTGTCGAATGCACCGTCGCCTTCCTGGCGCTGTATATCTTCCTGGTTCATATCACGACGGCGGAAAATCCTTTTATTCGGCCACGATTGTTTCTGAACCGAAATTATAGCATTGGGCTGGCGATCTCGTTCATGTTCGGGATGTTGAGTTTCGTACCCTTGGTATTGATGCCATCCATGCTGCAGGATCTGCGCGGCTATCCGGACTCGACCATCGGCATGCTGTTGGCCATTCGCGGCGCGGGCAACATGGCATCTTTCCTGCTGGTTATCCGCATGGCGCAATGGAATGTTCAAGCCACCCTGACCTTTGGCTTTCTCTGCCAGGCGCTCTCGGGCTACGCGATCTCGCAATTCGATACCAATGTGACATATTTTGGCGTGGCCTGGACCGGCGCATTACAGGGCCTGGGCATCGGCATGACCTGGGTGCCCCTAACCTTGTTGATGTTTTCCACCGTAAAGCCGGAATTCCTCGATGATGCCTCGGCGATTTTTCATATGCTGCGGAACTTCGCTTCCTCCCT
The DNA here is from genome assembly GCA_018701215.1 of Rhodospirillaceae bacterium. GTDB lineage: Bacteria > Pseudomonadota > Alphaproteobacteria. Next base: position 63,350 of record JABIWH010000041.1, on the reverse strand, counting down.
GTTCATCTCCATCTGTGTTGCCGTGGTTATCCACTCCACCTATATCAACGGCTTGGAATTGGGCCTGGCGCTGAACGAATATTCCAAGTTGCTGAATTTTCCATGGGTGACGGGAGTTCTGGATCTGAGCACCGTGCAGGGCCTCTCCGCCGCCTCGGCCGAGGTCAAGCGCCAGGCCGCGATGATCGGCTTCATAAACGCCTTCCGTCTGTTCGCGATTGTGGCCATTATTCCCATACCCCTGATCTGGCTGGCCCGCATGCCGAAGCAGTAATCTTGTTGGAGGAGAGTATGGAAGAAATCACCGTCTATACCGCGCGCGCAGTGCGGACAATGGAGCCGTCCCTGCCGCTCGCCACCGCCGTGGCCGTGCGTGGTGATCAGATCATCGAAGTCGGCAGCCTGGAATCCATGCAACCCTGGCTACAGGCTCACCCCCATACCATCGACGACCGCTTTGCCGAGCATGTCATCATGCCGGGCTTTATCGACCCGCATCTGCATCCTTCCATGGCGGCGCTGTTGCTGCCCATGCATTTCACCACGGCCCTGGAATGGAAGCTGCCCTGGCAGGATGTGCCCAGCACGCGGGGCCACAACGAATTCCTCGACCGCCTGAAAGCGATCGACCTGGAGATGGAGGACCCGGACGAGCCGCTGTTTGCCTGGGGTCATCATCCAATCTGGCACGGCGAGGTGTACCGCCAGACCCTGAACGGCATCTCCACCACACGGCCCGTGATCGTCTGGCACCGCGGCTTCCATACCCTGGTGGTCAACGACGCGACGGTGGAGTGGATGGGTCTGGACGAGGCGGAAGGCGAACGCCACCCCCAGGTCAACATGGCGGAGGGGCGGTTTTTCGAGACCGGGCTATCCCTGGCATTTCGCTATTTCAACAAATTCACCCTGGCGCCCAAGCGTTTCGCCGATGGACTGGAGCGTTTGCGCCAGGTGGTCCATCACGGCGGCCACACGACAATCGGCGATATGGCGGCGGGCATGTTCGATCTGGAAATGGAATGGCCCGCCCTGGTCAAGGCTTTGGAACGGGACGACACGCCGTTCCGGGTGCAAATGATCCCACCCGCCATGCCTTTGGGCGGCGGCAAAAAGGAAGGCGCCAAGCTGATCGACCGCGCCGTGGGCCTGCGTGAACGCAATACCCACCGGCTGCGGTTTTATGACCACGTGAAGTTATTCGCCGACGGTGGCTTTTACGCCGGTTTGATGCAGCTGGGCCCGCCCGGTGCCATTGACGCGCATCATGGCGAATGGATGACCCCGCCCGAAACCTTCGAAGAAGTGGCGCGGACCTTCTGGAACGAAGGGTTCCGCATTCACGTGCATTGTTCCGGCGATCTTGGCGTGGAGCTGGCCCTGGATACCTTGGAAAAACTGCAGTGGGAGCGGCCAAGGTTCAATCATCGCTTCACCATCGAGCATTTCGGCGTCTCAACCCCCGAACAGGTTCGCCGCATGGCTGATTTGGGCGCCTGTGCCTCGGTCAACATCTACTATGTGCACGAGCTGGGCGATGCCTATTGGAAGCACAAACTGGGCCACGAGCGGGCCTCGCAAATGTCCCGCCTGGGCACCCTGGCCCGCCACAATGTGCCGACGGCGGTGCATACGGATTTTACCATGGCGCCAGCCCTGCCCCTGAACAGCGCCTGGGTTGCGGCCACCAGGATCAGCGAAGCCGGCCATGTCATGGGAGCGGAGGAACGCCTGAGCCTGGACCAGGCGATGCGGGCGATTACCACCGAGGCGGCCTATGTCCTTGGACTTGAGCACGAGATCGGCTCCATCCGGGCCGGCAAGAAGGCCGACTTCACCATTCTGCAACAAGACCCTTATGAAGTGGGTGCGGAAAACCTGCGTGAAATACCAATCTGGGGCACGGTGTTCGAGGGGCGCCCCTTCCCGATCAAGCCGCTTAAGTGAGCATGCCCTCCACGGCCGCCCGCATACCCGTCACCGTTATCGGCGGCTATCTGGGCGCCGGCAAGACCACCCTGATCAATCATCTGTTGGCGGGCGGTCATGGCCGGCGCCTGGCGGTTCTGGTCAATGATTTCGGCGCTATTGATATCGACGCCAAGCTGATTGCCGCCCATGACGGCGATACCATCAGCCTCGCCAATGGCTGTGTCTGCTGCACCATCGCCGATGCCCTGGGTGATGCCCTGGACAAGGTACTGGCCATGCCGGCGGCACCGGATCAAATCGTGATTGAAGCCAGCGGCGTCGCCAACCCGGCCAAGATCGCCATGTATGGCCAGGGCTGGCCGGGCCTGCGCCTGGATGGCATCGTCACCGTGGTTGATGGCGAGAGCGTGCGGGCCCGGGCGGACGACAAATTCGTCGCCGCCACGGTGCGCCAGCAATTGGCGGCCGCCGACCTTCTGGTTTTGCACAAGACGGATTTGCTGGCGGAAGAACAACAGACGGCCGTGCGTCATTGGCTGAGGCAACAGGCCCCGGGCACACGGCTGCTCGCGGCCAGTTTCGGCGATTTGCCGGCGGCTGTCTTATTGGGCCAAGGATCATTCAGCAGCCGGCAATATGACGATTTGGCGGCGCATGACATTTACCGCACGGCATCATTTCAATTTTCCGGCCCCTTTGATCGGGAATGCCTGGCGGCCCGGATCAAGGCATGGCCCGCCGGTGTGTTGCGGGCCAAGGGCTTAGTCTACCTCGACGATGATCCGGGTCATGCCCATATCCTGCAATTGGTTGGGCGCCGCTACAGCTTGGAACAAGGCCCAGCATGGAATGGAGAGACGCCGGCGTCTCGGATTGTTGTGATTGGAACCGATCCGGACATTGACCCAAAATGGCTAAGAGGCTCTCTTTTGCAGAACCGTCAGTGATCAGGCTGGTCGCCAAGCCCGTGGCAGCCTCGCCACGGGCTCGGAAATTCCCTGTGGCTATATGAGGTTTTCCCGGCGGATGGAGGTGCGTTCTCTTTCACCTTCCAGGAAGAACATTTCTATCTCGCCGAAACCCTTGACCTCGCGGAAGCCTTGCTCCTCGAAAATGAAATCGTTCTTGATCAAATCGTAGGTCTCGGACGACAAGGTAATCCGCATGGGCTCGGACATGCCCTCCATGCGCGCGGCCAGGTTCACGCCGGGACCGAAAATGTCATAGACATACTTCTGAATGCCGACGATGGAGCCGATCACCGGCCCGGTGGCGATGCCGATACGGCAATCCCAGGTCCGCGTATGGGCGGCATTGCGCCGGTCCAGATAGCGGCGCAGACGCAGGGCGACCCGCGCCATGTCGGCGGCGTGATCGGGGCTGGCCTCGGGGATGCCAGCGACCGCCATATAGGCATCGCCCATGGTCTTGATGCGCTCGCAGCCGAACATCTCCACGATCCTATCGAAGGCCGAAAAGATATCATTCAGCTCGGCAACCAGCTCGCCCGGCTCCCGGCTGATCGCCATCTCCGTAAAGTCGACGAAATCCAGCAGCAGGATCGTTGCACTGTCATAGCGTCTCGGCGTAACGGTGCCGTAATCCTTCATCTCTTCGTAAACCGAGCGCGGCATGATGTTCAGCAATAGCCGCTCAACCCGGTCCTTTTCCTTTTGCAGCTCGCGGGTATTGCGCTCGCTGACTTCGGAATAGGATTCCAGCATATACTCCGCCCGTTTCTGGGCCGTCATGTCCCGGCATTCGATCAACGCATAAAGCCCGTCTTCATCATAGGCGCGCAGGCTGATCTCCAACCAGGTTGAGCGCGCGCCTTCACGGTGTTCAATTTCCTGGCGGTAGACCCGCTTTTTGCTTATGCGGTCGCGGGCCCGGTCGGCCTTGAAGCCTTCCATGCGTTGATCCAGCGGAGCATCGGCATCCCCCTGGGGTGGGCACCATTGGAAAAATTTTCCATTTTCAAAAACGATACGCCAATCGGCGATGGCGGCGACCGCCACGCCGGTGTCCAGGGCGCGCAACACATTATCCAGATCTTCTTGCGGCAGAACACCGGGCAACGCCGCCTCCAGCTGCGCGCCTGCAGTAGCTTCAGTCATTTTCGCATCTCCCATGACGGTACTGGATAATCACGCTATCCTAGACCCTAACTGTGTATGACGAAGTTGGCCCGGCTGCTGAAGTTTTGGACGACCTCCGTGACATCGTCGTCCTCGAAGTCGAAATCTTCCAGGCTTTCCTTTAGCAGCTCCAACATCTCGTCGAATTCCGCGCGGGTAATCGAATAGCGGGCGTGGGCCCGTTCCAGTTCCTGATTGGTAAAACTGGCCGGCCCCCCCATCAACGAAGCCATGAACTTGGTCTGGTGATCGATTTGCCGCCGCATGTCGATGGTTTCGAAATATTTGCTCAACTCGGGCGAATCGAGAACCTTGTCGTAAAAGGCACTGACGACCTTGGAGATCGCGGCGAAGCCGCCATAACGTTCAAATGTAGATTTAGCCATTGCGTTATCCTTCAATGATGAAGCCAGCCCAGGTCAACAGAATGCCGGTATCAGTTCTTCTATCCGATGATGAGTTTCAGGTGAAATACCTTTTACAACGGATAAAAAGTTCGGATGCCGCATGCCGGAGCCCATATAGGTGTAGCGCAACGCCTGGCTTTGGTTGGCGATGAAAGCCTGGCGCTCAACCCCGCTCAGGGATCGCCCCGTCGCTGTTTCAAAACTATCGCAATCGTACCGTACTTGCCGCATCAGACCAGCGTCTAAAAATCCGGAGATGGCGAAATAGTCTTCGATGCCATCGCGCACGCTGTCCGCGTCACAATGTGCCAACAGGGTATCAATCATCAAGGTATCCATCTTGGCATGTTGGGCTTCGTCCAGCCAGTGATGCTTCAACATGTCCTTGAAAACCGGATCCAGATCCTGCTCGTCCTTGACGCTCTCAACATAATGGTCCTGGGTCATCCATTCCGTCTGCAGGATCACCAGCGCAACCGCCAGGGGGTGATGCTCCAGAATCGTATCGGCGATCTCCGCGGCCGGGTCGATGGTGGCGCATTGGCTGCCAAAATCACGCCGGAAGGCGGCACAGAAAGTGTTGAACAGCTGGATATGCTTGGCTTCCTCGCTGGCGAAACCCAACAATGCCCGGGTCGCCACATCGTCATCGTGGACGCTGCCGCGCAGCTGATCCATGATGAAGGGCACGATGAATTCTTCCACCAAGGCGAATGTGTAGAGATAGCCATAGCCCCTGATCTGATTAAGGATACGCTGCTCGGCATGGGTCAAAAACGTTAAAGGTTCAACCCTGGCCAAAGCCTCGGGCATGAACGGTTTGCTAAAGTCCAACTGCCGTTGGCCGCCGATGATGTCTTCGATCCGCCAGGTCACCCGCTCGGATGCCTGCAGGCACGCTTCGTAGCTGAATTTGTGGTGATACATTGCGTCTCTCCGAATTTCCCCGTCCCCGCGGCGTACCCCGTGCTGCCGCTAACCGACCCTTACCTAAAGACCGGCGGTATCTGTTTCATGTCAGTCCTGGCGATGAATTGTTTCAATTGTTTCAAAGCTGTTTTTTCAGCACGACAGGGACGGCCGATGGGCACAAAAAAGGCGCCGCCGCTTGTCGCGAATGGGCGCCTTGCAAGGCTGACAACTATGCCGTTATGCTGGCGCGTAGGTGTAGCCCATGCCGCGTACGGTCTTTATCACCTGCGGTTTGGCTGGATCCGTTTCGATCTTGCGCCGCAGACGGGCGATACGGATATCGATGGAGCGGTCATAGGGCTCCCAATTCTTATGGTGGGCCAGTTCCAGCAACTGATCCCGCGTCAAGACCCGGTTCGGCCGCTCAACAAAGGCGCGCAGCAGATCGTACTCCATGGCCGTGATGGCGATTTCCGAACCGTCCTTATCGAACAACTGATGAGCATCCAGATCCAGATGGCAACTACCCATGCGCACCCGTTGTTTCGGCGTCGTGGCCAGATCGCCGCCGCCTGAATTCAAGCGGGTTCGCCGCAGAATGGATTTCACCCTGGCGAACAACTCGCGCATATCCACCGGTTTCGAGAGGTAATCATCGGCCCCCATCTCCAGGCCGACGATCCTGTCCATGACTTCGTTGACGGCCGTCAACATGATGATCGGCACGTCGGAACCTTCGCGAATATAGCGGGCCAGGCTGAGACCGTCTTCGCCGGGCATGGAGATATCCAGGATAATCAGGTCGATCGTTTCACCAGAGGCCACGATCTCCCGCAATGCCAGGCCGCCCATGGCGGGAGTGACACGGAATTGCTTCAGTTCGAGATACTCCTGCAGAGTGTCACGGATATCCTGTTCGTCGTCCACCACGACGATATGATCCATTTCACTCATCATTTTCTCCCCAACAAGTTCCCCAGCAGCCGACCGGCGGGATCAAGCCTGCCACGATGAGATTCGCGCAAGCATATCGCGGCAGAACGCCATGATCATAGTGTGGGCCTGCAAATATGGATCGATGTTCTTGAAGGCATAACCGCCCCGTCCATCCGCCTGCATGGCGCCGTTGAATGTTGAAATATACATGATCCACGCCCTTTCCATTCTTCCCCAGCACCAGACTGGCGCCGCTGCAATATGCATGAGATAGAATGTGTGAGCTCAATGTCATTTAGATGTCCGTTTGCGCCCTGTTTTGTTTCAATTGTTTCAGGGCGCCTGAATTCCGATCTTTATATCGGACAGGATCCGCGCCATCAGGTCCCGCACATCACTGGGGGTAATGGGTTTTTCGATGTAAGGCCGGCCGGTTTCCCCCAAAAAACCCTCCATATCCTTGCTCAAGGTGTCTCCGGTAAGGAAACCTATACGGCTCAGGAATTGTGGTTTCTCAACCTGTAGCCGGCTGAACAAAGCCGGGCCATCCATTTCAGGCATGCGCAAATCGCTCAGGATGACGTCAAAATGCTGCTTTTCCAGCAGCGCCAGGCCTTCCATGCCATTGCTGGCGATGACTGTTTCATGGCCGTCCAATTGTAGGATGTCCGCCAGTAATTCGGCGACGAAGACTTCATCATCAATGATCAGAACCGCCAGCCGCGCCGCCGCGCCGGGGGCCTGTTGCTGGGTCTCGTCGGCGGCAAGCGTCCCGGACTGGGCCGGCAGGCGCATGACGAAAGAGGCGCCGGCGCCAGGTGCGCTTTCAAGTTTGATTTTGCCGCCGTGGGACTGCAAAATCCGATGGCAAAGGGCCAGGCCGATGCCGGTCCCGTCGCCGACCTTCTTGGTGGTGAAAAATGGCTCGAAAATACGCCGGCGAATATCGTCCGGGATACCCGGCCCGTTATCCTTGATCTTTATCACCACCATTTTGCTCCGTGCGCGGAACAGCGTGGTTATGGTCAGCTGCCGCGGCCCTTCGACTTCGCGCAGGGCCTGCTCGGCATTAACCATCAGGTTGGTAAAGACCTGAATGATCTGATCGGCGTCAACCACGACACCGGGCAGTGCGGTCATCTGATTACGCACCACCGTAATGTCGGATGTGCGCAGGGCATAGCCGGCGACTTCCAGGGCCAGCTCAATCAAGTCATTGACGTTGACGGGGCTGCGCTCCCGAGGCTGCTGCCGGGCCATGGCAAGAAATGTCTTTACGATACGGGCGCAGCGGTCGGCAGAGCTGACAATCCGTTCCGCCCGCGCCGCGACCGCTTCATCCGTCGTAGTTTCCTGCAATAGCAAGGCCTGGCCCACGACCACGGATAGCGGGTTGTTCAATTCATGGGAGACACTGGCCAGCAACTCGCCCATGGCAACCATTTTCTCGCTGACATGCAGAACCTCGCGCTGGCGTACCATTTCCTCTTCCAAGGCGCGGTATTCGGTCAAATCAAGGATCGCCGAAACGATCATCTGTTCACCCTGGTTTTCCACCAGGCGTGCGGAATAAGAGGCCCAAAATTCGTGCCCGCCGCCATCGCGGAATTGTATCGTTCGGTCCTGAACCAGGCCCGCTTGCTGCAGCTCGCGCCAGATCCCGTCCCGGTCGCTCTTGTCGGCCCAGTAGTCGCGGGCAACCTTGTTGTCGTCCTCTCCGCCACGGCGGAATAAATTCTTGGAGGCCGGGCTTTCATACAAAATGACGCTGTCATGGCCCCGGCTGACCGTGATGGGCGCCGGACAACCTTCTAGAATTTGCCGTACCGAGGCCTCGCTTTCGCGCAGGGCACGCTGCATCTCCCGGCTCTTGGAAATGTCGGTCAGGGTGACGACGATGCCGCCCTGGCGGGTGGGCTGCGAGGAATACTGGAACCAGTTACCGCTCGCCAGCCGGTAGTCAAAGCCAAATCGGGCCTGGCCCCGTTCGTGGTCCGCCATATGGCCTTCAAGAAACTGTTCGATCTCCGCCCTCTCGCCGTAATACTGGCCACGCTCCATTCCGGTGCGAATGATATCTTCGAACAGCGTGCCCGGCTTGAGGATATCTTGGCACTGGGAATTGAATTCACAAAAGCGGCTATTAAAGGTTACCAACCGGTCGTCCTGGTCGAACAGGGCAAAACCCTCGGACAACGCCTCGATGGCGTCTTCCAATAATTGGTGGGCCAGGGCCAGGGCGTTCTCGCGCTCCTGCTGCTCGGTCAGATCGACGATTGATGTGATGTGGGCTTCGCGCCCTTCGTACATGATCAGTTTCGAGGTCAGCGAGATCCAGTAGAGCGAGCCGTCCTGGCGCTTATAGCGTAGCGGCCAGTTTCGTAGTTCTCCGGTTCTGCGAAGGTCGTCCACGAATTTTTTCCGCTCGGACGGATCGGCATACAATTCCTGAACCTTGAAATTGAATTCGGGGCTCCATTCACGGCCGAATATGGCCGAGGCGGCCGGGCTTTCATACAGCACGCGCCCGGTTTCCATATCAACCAAGATCACCGGCAAGGGATGACTTTCGACCAGCATGCGGAAATGCTCGACACTTTCCCGCAACTCCCGCTCCAACGCCTTGCTTTCGGAGATTTCCGTCACCGTTACGACAGTGCCGCCTTGGCGCGTCGGCTGCCAGGAGCATTGGAACCAGCGTCCGTCGGATTGGGTGTATTCATAGCCCAGGCGGGCACTGCCCGTGCGCAGATCTGATTTATGATTGCGAATGAATAGTTCCATTTCGGAATCACTATCAAAATACGGATCGCGCGCGGCGCCAGTGCGGACATGATCCTCCCAAGACATACCGGGCTTGATCAGGTCCGCGCAGGATTTGTTGTACTCAAGATAGCGGCTGTTGAAGGCAACCAGACGGTCATCGTGGTCATACAAGGCAAAGCCTTCGGATAGGGATTCAATGGCATCTTCCAGGGTTTCATGGGCCCGGGCCAAGGCCGTCTCGCGCTCCTGCTCTTCCGTGATATCGACGATTGAGGTGATGTGGACCTCGCGTCCTTCATAAACGGTTAGTTTCGAGGTGATTGAAACCCAATAAAGCGAGCCATCCTCCCGCCGTTGCTTAATAGGCCGGTTACGCAGTTCGCCATCGCGGCGCAGTTCGGCAACGACTTGCTTCCGCTCCTCCGGGTCGGCGTACATGTCCTGGACCTTGAAGTCCAGGTCCGGGCTCCATTCATGGCCGAGCAAAGCCGATGCGGCGGGGCTTTCATAGAGCACCGAGCCGGTCTTCACATCGACCAGCATTACCGGCAGGGGATGGCTTTCGACCAACAGGCGGAAACGCGCGGCGCTTTCCCGCATTTCCCGTTCCAGCTTTTTCCGGGCATTGATGTCGGTGATCAGAATGATCTGCCCACCTTCCATGGTCGGTGCGAAGGTGGCGCGCACCCAAAAGCCCGCCGCCATCTTCAGCTCCAGGCCACGCCCGGAAGGCCGGCTGATGCGGTCAAAGATCTTGTCGATCCAGGCCGGGCTTTGTTCCGTGCGCTCGCCGTCAAAGATCTCGATCTTGGGCAGAATTTCTCGCACCAGGCGCCGACGCGGCTGGCCGATGAAGTGGTCCGGACCAAAGCCCGTCGAGCTGGCCAGCATGGTGTTGCAGGCGATGATTCTATCATTGCGGTCGGTCACGCAAAAACCGCCATCGATGCTTTCAACCGCATCCTGATAGGCCTGTAGATGGCCGCGCTGCTCTGCCTGATGGCTTTCTTTTGCCGCCATTTCAGCGCTGATATCGATCATACAGCCGGTTATCATGGCGCCATCGCCCGGCGACAGGCTGAGATCGTCGCGATACCAACGTTCTTCACCTTCCGCCAGGCGAAACCGATAGCGGCATGTCGCGCTGCCGCCCGCGCCGCCTGCAATCAGCGACTGGCAGGTCTGGAGATAGCCCGGCAGATCGTCTAGATTAATATGGCGGTTCCTATAGGCCGTGCTCGAAAGCATATTTGCGGCAGTATGGCCGGTCAGGGCTTCGACGTTCTCGGAAATATAGCTTAGCGGGACATCATCTCCGGCGGTGGCGGTATAGAATATCACCGTGGATTGGGACACCGCCAGGGCCAGCCGCCGCCCGTCATCTTTCTCGGATGAGGTTTCCCCGTGCGTTTGTCCGTCTACTGACGTCATGGTAAGCCCCTTGGCATCGCCTTCGGATCGAAAGCAACCGCGTGCATCGCCGCAATGCTAACACATCCCGGCTTATGTTGGATTCTCCGGTGCCTTTTTCAATACTTGCTTTTATCAACTAATTAATTGCTAATTGCACCTTAATGAAGACGCGGGGAATTTTGGCAATGGCGACGACAAAGCTCCATGCTGACCGGGTTGAGGCCGTACGCGCCTTTAACCGCTTTTACACGGGACAAATCGGCGTCCTGCGCGAAGGTTTGCTGGACAGTAAATTTCCGCTGATGGAAGCCCGGATAATGTACGAACTCGATGCCCGGGGCGAGACGACGGCGCGGGAGTTGAGCCGGGATCTTGGCCTGGACCCCGGCTATCTCAGCCGCGTTCTGAATGGCCTGAGTGCACGGGGGCTGGTGGAGAAAACACCGGCGGCGAACGACCGGCGGAAAAATATCCTCAGTCTTTCTCCTGCCGGCAGAGAAGAATTCACCGTGCTGGAAGAAATCTCCCGCACGGCCAATGGCAAGCTGCTGGCGCCGTTGTCGGATGGTGATCAGTTGCGCCTGGTCGAGGCCATGGCCCGCATTCACAGCCTGCTATCGCCCGGGGATCGTCGGGGCAAGGCCTTCGTGCTGAGGCCGCACCGTCCCGGTGACATGGGCGATGTTATCGCCCTGCACGGCCGCCTGTACCCGGAAATGTTTGGCTGGGACGAAACCTTCGAGGCGTTGGTCGCCACCATCGCCGCTGATTTTATCAGAAATTTTGATCCTGAATGGGAATGCAGCTGGATCGCCGAGGTCGACGGCGAATTTGCCGGCTCGGCATTCGTCGTCAAGGTGGATGCGCAGATATCAAAGCTGCGTCTGATGATCGTGGATGGAAAGGCCCAAGGTTCGGGCATCGCCCGCGCCTTGCTGGACGAGTGCCTGCGCTTCGCCCGGCGCAAGGGCTACGGCAAAATGACCTTGTGGACCAATGATGTGCAAACCGCCGCGCGTGCGCTCTATGCCAGCGCAGGGTTTGTGATGGTGCATGCAGAACCCGGCCATGACTTTGGCGTCGATCTGGTGGCGGAAACCTGGGAACTGAAATTGTGAGCCGGGTTGAACTGCTGGCCATTCTGGCCGGCACCGTTACCGGCGTACTGGTCGGCGCGGCCATGGTGGCGACCCGCTATGTGATCGGCCAAACCGATCCCGCCTCTCTGGCTCTGCTGCGCTATGGCATCGGCACCCTGGGTCTGATCCCGCCATTACTGCTGATCCGCCGGGTTAAATTCGCGGGCCGGGATCTCATCCCGATCGCCTTGCTGGGGATCGGTCAGTTCGGCATTCTGATTGCTCTATTGAATTACGGGTTGCAGTTCATCGGCTCCGGCCTCGGTGCATTGTTGTTCGCCACCTTTCCCATTATGACCATGGTGCTGGCCGCCGCCCTGCGGCTGGAAGCGCTGACAACGGCGAAGTCCGCCGGCGCCCTGCTGACAATCGTCGGCGTCGGGCTGGCGGTCTCGGACAAGGCGGTGCTGCCGGATCTTGCTGCCGATAATTTCCTGGGCGTTATTGCCGTGTTGGCCTCCGCTTTGACCGGTGCCTTGTGCTCGGTTTTCTATCGGCCCTACCTGCAAAAGTATCCGCCGCTGCAGGTCAGCGTCTTCGCCATGCTGGCCTCGGTCCTGTTCCTGATCGTGCCGGCGGGGGCGGAAGGTTTTTTCCTTGGCCTGCCCGTCTTCACGCCGCTGGGCTGGGCCGCTGTATTGTTCATCGGCTTCTGTTCCAGCCTTGGTTACTACACATGGCTGTTGGCGCTAAAACATGCCACCCCCACCCGCGTTGCAATGTTCCTGGCCCTGGGCCCGGTCACCGCCACGGCCCTGGGCGCCGCCATATTGGGCGAACCTGTCACGCCATTGTTCCTGGGCGGACTTGCCGCCGTGATCGCGGGTCTATGGGTGGCGCATCTGCCGCAAGCATCTGGGCCGCATTGATCAAAGCTGCTAGACTTCCGGCAAATTTGGGGAGACCACCGTGAGCCGCCGCGTAGCCTTAATTACCGATACCAATCTACACCTCGGACCCGATCTGGCCCGCACCCTGGCCAGGCGGGAGCATGATCTGGTTCTGGGTGATCCTTTGCCGGGCCTGGTCGATGAGGTTGAGGCCCTGGGCGCCAACGTCGTCGCGTTGACGGGCATGGCCGACCTTGGCGACGGCATGGCGGTCAGGCGGTTAGTAGATGCGGGCCTGGAACGGTTTGGCAAGCTGGACGCGGCCTGTGTGCGCACCGGCGTGATCATGGGCGGCAGCTTCATGAAGGCCGATCTGGAAACCCTGCGTACCCTGCAAACCGCCAATCTGGAAGCGGTATTTCATAGCTTGCAGGCTTTATTGGGCGTGATGGTGCCTGCCGGCCAGGGCCAAATCGTCATCGTCACATCCGCCACGGGACGCAAGCCCATGCCCAATGCCTCGCTGTATTCCGCCACCCGCGCGGGCGCCAACATGATGGTCAGGGCGGCTGCATTGGAGGTCGCCAGCAAAGGCGTCAGTATCAATGCCCTGGGCACCGCCTATCTGGACTATCCCGGCTTTATCAAGGCCACCGGCTCGGATGATCCGGAAGTCCGGCGCGAGGTGGAACGCCAGACGCCCATGCATAGATTTGGCCAACCAGCGGAGATCGCCCATTTCGCGGCCTCGCTGTTGGACGGCGAAAACCAATTCCAGACCGGGCAGTTCTTTTCCTTAAGCGGCGGTTGGAGCGACTAAGAGTATAGTTTGGGGGACGTCATGACAGTTGAAGCAAATAGCGGCCAAATTGAATACTGGAATTCCGCCGCCGGGGAAAAGTGGGCCGTCAACCAGGAACGCCTGGACCGGCAGTTAAGCCTGGTGGCGGATCGTCTGTTTGAACGTTCGGCCATTCAACCGGGCGAGCGGATTATCGATATTGGCTGTGGCACGGGCGCTTCGGCCTTGCGCGCGGCCCAGGCGGTCGGCCCCAATGGTCACGTGTTTGGCGTTGATATCTCCCAACCCATGCTGGATTTAGCCAAATCACGGGCGGGCGGTATGGATAATCTGCGTTTGGAAATTGCCGACGCACAAAACCATGACTTCGTGCCGGGCGCCCGTGATCTGTTGCAGTCACGCTTTGGCGTCATGTTTTTTGCCGATCCAATCGCCGCCTTTGCCAATCTTTTGACCGCATTGCGCCCAGGCGGGCGCCTAAGTTTTGTCTGCTGGGCTGCCATGGCCGACAATCCCTGGTTCATGATCCCGCGCAATGCGGCCGCCCGTCATCTTGGTGAGCCCGAACCCTGGCCGCCGCGCGCGCCAGGGCCCACGGCCTTTGCCGAGACCGATTACGTAACGGGGATTCTAAAAAGTGCCGGTTTCGGGGATGTTCGTGTGGATACCGAGGCTTGCGACCTGATCGGTGGCGATAGCGCGGCCAATACTGCTGCATTCGCCGTCAATGTCGGTCCCGCGGCCAGGATACTGAAACTGCATTCTCCAAGCCCGGAAACCATCGCCGCCATCACAGCCGACGTGGAAGCGGAAATGGTTCCATATTTGCGCACCGAAGGTGTGCGCGTTCCCGCAAAACTGAATTTCGTTAGCGCTGAAAGGCCGTAGCCATGGGTGACATTCACGAACAGAGCATTGCCGAAGTCGGTGAATGCCTGCGCCGGGGCGATATTGGCGTCGTCGAGCTGACCCGGATCATGCTGGATCGGATCGCCGCCAAGGATGGCGAACTGAACAGCTTTATCACGGTGACCGATGAACTTGCCCTGGCCCAGGCCGCGCGGGCGGAACAGGAATTGAGGACGGGCCCTGACCGGGGTCCCCTGCATGGCATACCTATCGCCCTGAAGGATTTGATCGAAACCAAGGATATCCGGACCACCTTTGCCTCCCGCGCTTATGCCGACCATATCCCCGGCGAAGATGCCACGGTGGTCAAGCGCTTGGCCGAGGCAGGCGCGGTTCTGTTGGGCAAAACAAATCTTTCCGAGGGGGCCGCGGATTCATCCTCGCAATCCTCCGCCTTTGGCGGCCCGCGCAATCCATGGAATACGGACTACATCACCGGCGGCTCTTCGGGAGGCTCGGCGGCGGCGGTGGCGGCTCATCTGGCCTTTGCCGCCCTGGGCAGCGACACTGGCATGTCGATCCGGCAACCGGCGGCATTGTGCGGCATCGTCGGCCTGAAACCGACCTTTGGCAGGGTTTCCAAAGCAGGCGCGATGACCTTGTCGGATTCCCTGGATCATTTGGGGCCCATGACGCGCAATGTCGAGGACGCCGCGTTGGTTCTGCAGGTCCTGGCCGGTTATGACCCGGCCGATCCCCATAGCGCCCATGTACCGGTGCCTGATTTCTCCGCTGAGTTGGAAGTTGCGCCGCACTTCGTGGCAAATGCCCGCCTGGCCATCCCCCGCGACGATTTGTTCACCGAGACAGACCCCGAATGGATCGAGGCGGCGGAAAAAGCTATTGCGCTTTTACAGGCCCACGGCGCGGTGGTGGAAGAGATCAAGTTGCCGGGCCTGGATGATTTGATACAGCTGGCCAATCTGATCGTGGTGACCGAGGCCGCCGCCTATCACAGAGCACGCTTTCAAGCCGAACCCGATAAATTCGGTTCCGAGCTTAGCCGCGTGATCAAGATCGGGGAAAGCCATGGCGGCCCTGACTATGTCCTGGCCCAGCAACATCGCGGCCGGCTGAAAGCGGCTTTTTTGTCCGCTTTTCAAGGCTTCGACGCAATGATCCTTCCGACCACGACATTGGCCGCCTGTCCCATTGCCGAGGATGCCTATCCGCTAGTTCGCCCCAGGTCCCGCAACACATTACCGTTCAATGCACTGGGCTGGCCGGCAATATCCGTGCCCTGTGGTTTTGCCGCCAATGGCCTGCCCATGGGTCTGCAAATCGTCGGCCAGCCGTTTGCCGAGGACAAGGTACTTGCCCTGGCCCATGGCTACGAACTGGCGCGCGATGGGGCTTAAACGTTGGCGTATTTTTCCACCTGATCACGCCAGGCCAGGACTTCTTCCGGGTTACCGAGGCGCGTTTGCAAACCGGCCATGGGTGTGACGGGCACCAATAGGCGGGTCACGCCGGCGGCGGCCAGGCTGGGAATATCGTCCAGATCATCTGGCAACGAAGTGGTGATCTCCAAGGCATCCGGGTCGCGGCCATGTTGAGTGGCGCTTTCCCGTGCGATGGCGATCAGTTCCGCCGGCGCGCCCCTGGCTGGGAAGAAGCCGTCGCCCAGACGCCCGGCGCGCCGGGCGGCGGGTTTGGAATGGCCGCCGACAATGATCGGAACGCTGCCATTGACCGGCTGCGGCCGGCAATAAATGTTATCGAACGAAGCGAAGTCGCCATGGTAGCTGGCCTTTTCCTGACCCCACAGGGCCCGCATGGCGCCGACGTAATCATCCGTACGCGGGCCGCGGTCGTCAAAGGGCGTGCCGATGGCATCGAATTCCTCGCGCATCCAGCCGACGCCGATACCCAGCAGCACCCGGCCGCCGGACATATAGTCCAGGGTGGCGATTTGTTTCGCGGCCACCACGGGGCTGTGTTGGGGCAGTATCATGATGCCGGTGGCCAGTTTGATCCGTTTTGTCGCCGCCGCCGCATAGGCCATCCAGATCAGCGGATCAGGCAGGGGCACATCATCCTTGCCGCCCGCCATCTTGCCGTCATCGGAATATGGATAGGCCGATTGGTAGCCTTCCGGCACCACGGTGTGTTCGACCGTCCAGGCGGATTCAAAGCCGGCTTCCTCGCCCGCCTGCACCAACTCAACCGCCTTGGCGGGGTCCACATAGCGGCCCGTGTTGCAATAGCGTAATCCGAATTTCATGGCATATCTCCCTATTGTCTTTCGCGTATCATGGTCGCGAACAGGTCTTCGATCAACCGCCCCCCAGCAGGATCGAACCCGATTGCCACAGCAAACGCAGCCCCAACACGGTCAGCAGAATAGTCAGGGCATACTGAAAACGGCTATCCCCCATGCCATGCAAGACCTTGCCGCCGATCAGGGTACCGAGAATGCCGGTGGCCATCATGCCGGCGATCAGCGGCACATAAGGCGCATAGTTGAAGCCCAACATCCCGAACACACCGATTTTCAGACCATGTTGCAGCACCATGCAGCCGGCCTGAGTGCCCACATGGCTCATGCGTTCAAGCCTCAGGGTCTTCAGGATCGCCGCCACCAAAGGCCCGGTGCCGCCGATGAACATGGTCAAAAAGCCCGAGGCAACGCCGCCCAGCAATAGTGCCGACCGCCCCGAGACGGCGGGTATTTTGCCCCATGCCGACCACAGAACAAACGAGCCCACGGCCAGAAACAGCAGCCAATCAGGCAGGCGCACGGCAATCATTCCGCCGATCATGGCGCCAACCAACCCGCCCAGGGTCAGGGGCAACAGCGTTGACCAGCTGATATAGCGCGCCATGACTACCGACCGCCCGATGTTGGAGCCGAGCTGTATCACACCGTGGATGGGCACCAGAGCGGCGGCGGGCATAATGGTCGCCATCACCGCAATCAAAACCATGCCGCCGCCCAGGCCAAAGGCGGCCGAAATGAACGAGGTTACCGCGCTGAGACCAAGCAACAACAGGCCGGCCCAGGGCGCCAGTTCGGCCGGCAGCAGGGCGGCCCAGTCAAATTCGAGCAACAGGCCGTCCTATTCCGGGTCGTCCAGGCGATAAATCCGGTTCGCCGTGTCATGGTACAGCTTGGCTTTTTCGTCCGCCGTGTAATCCGCCGTCAAAAGCTTGAAGCTGTTCCACAGAACATTGTAGCTGCAGGTGCACATATCTACGGGGAAATTAGATTCAAACATGCACCGATCGGCGCCGAACTGCTCGATCGTATGCTCGTAGTACGGCTTGGTCGCGACCATCAATTCTTCCGAACTGGGTGGGCGGTCCTGTTCATGCCAACCGAAGCCGTTCAATTCCATGTTGATGCCGCCCAGTTTGGCCACCACGTTTTCGCAGCGCGCCAGGGCCGTGATATCGCTCTGCCATTGGGCGAAATTCGCCGCCAGCTTGCCTTCGTAGGGACCAATGCCCACCGGACCGCCGAAATGATCCAAGATAATCGTGGTATCGGGAAAGGCCTGGGCCAACTCGGTCAACTCGGAAATCTGGGTGTGATAGCACCAGCCTTCAAAGCTCATGTTGTGGCGCGCCAGTTGGGCGAAGCCGGCACGGAAATTCTCCTGGGCATACAGATGCTCCGGCGGCTCGCAGCGGGCATTGGGCACGTCTGGCGAGGCATCCCAGGTGGCGGAATGGCGAATGCCGCGAAAACGCCCGCCGCCGGCGCGCAGATGGGCTTGCAGAACCTCGGCGATATCGGCGCCTTGACACAGATCGGCGTGGCCGACGATGCCGGCGGCAACGCGCACCTTGCCGTATTCACCGCCGGCGCTCATGGCGGCGATGCCGTTGACGAACTCGGTCTCGCCGACCATGCGCATGGGCACGGGGCCCGAGGTCTTGATCATGGAGCCGCATTCAATGAAGACGGTGGAGACAATGTTGTGGCCGCAGGTCACGTCTTCCAGAATTTCATCGAGGAGATAACGATGCGCCACGCGCTCGGTCTTGAACTCCCACAGGTGATGATGTGGGTCGCAGATCGGCAGCTGCGGATCGATGGTATCCTCGATCATCTGCGCCAGCCATTCGGCATTTGTTGATTTCGTCGCCATAGCAATTCTCCTCCCGGGCAAAATTGATTGCCTTAGGTTTGGCCAGCGAGAGGCTTTGGTCAAGGGCTTTCAAGGGGCAAACATGCTAGGCTAGGGTGATCAAAGGATAGGAATAACCATGCCTGATGACGTCCAGACCGAGCCCCAGACTGAAGCGGATAGTGACGCCCTGATCGACGCCATCACCAATCTGCTGTCGCCGTTGTTGAATGCCATGGAAGCCTTGAGCTATGTGGCCCGCCGCCTGCACCCCCCCGTCCTAGCTGACCTGGTGGCCAGCGTGGCCGAGGTCGACCCGCCTCTGCGCCAGGGCCTGGAAGCCTTTCGCAGCCAGGATTGGCCGGAGCACATGACCGCGTTCGCCGAGCGCATGGAGTCGGCGGCGGTCGCGGTCTGTCACGGCTTTGACAACCTGCGCGCGGGTGCCGCGGCGCCCGACGGTACCATGCAGGCCTATCGGGGCATTCGCCAAAACGTCAAGGCCTTCGCCGCGCTCTATCCCATCGCCACCACGTTGCCGCCCATCAGCCGCTTTTTCCTCGACGATGCGGGCCGGGCCGACGAGGCCCTGGTGGAAAAACTGGCGGCGGCGGACCACGGACGAGAAGACATCGGCTTGATGCATGCCAACAACGAGAAGGACAGCCAGGGCGGCTTTTCCATCTACGTGCCGGAATATTACGACCCGGATGTGTCCTATCCCCTGATCATGGCCCTGCACGGCGGCAGCGGCCATGGCCGCGAATTCATCTGGACCTGGCTGCGGGAAGCGCGTAGCCGGGGCGCCATCCTGATCGCGCCGACCGCCCTGGGCGGCACCTGGTCATTGATGGAACCCGAGGCGGATAGTGAAAACATCGCGCGCATGGTGGCCTTCGCCCAGGAACAATGGAATATCGACCCTGCCCGCCTATTGCTGACGGGCATGAGCGACGGCGGCACCTTTACCTATGTCTCCGGCCTGCAAAGCGCCTCGCCGTTCACGCATCTGGCGCCGATTTCGGCCTCGTTCCATCCCCTGCTGCTGGAGATGATGGATGCCGGCCGGATCAAGGATTTGCCGATCTATCTGACCCATGGCGCCTTGGATTGGATGTTTCCCATTGATGTGGCGCGCAGTGCGCGGCAGGCCTTGAGCGCCGCCGGTGCCGATTTGCGCTACCGCGAGATCGAGGATCTGTCCCACACCTATCCCAGTGACGAAAACCAACATATTCTCGACTGGTTCCTGCCAGCCTAACAGGCTGTTAGCACGTCGCCCTGGCCGCATCAAATACTCGTGAAAATTACAAGAAATCCGGCAAATCCGCTATTCTGGACGGAATAGATCGGCTACTATTGGGACTTGCATGATGTTTGATCCACTTGATGGGGAGCAGAACATGACTGTAGGACCGAGATTACTCGGGAAAGTTGCCCTAATCACCGGCGGCGCATCGGGAATTGGCGCCGCGACGGCCACCGTATTCGCCGAACACGGCGCATCGGTGGTGGTGACGGATATGAATGATAATCTGGGCCGAGAGGTGGTGAACAACATCCTGGCCAAAGGTGGCGAGGCGACCTACCTGCACCTGGACACCACGGATGAAGACCAGTGGACCGAAGCAATTGTCGAGACCCTGTCGAAATATGGCGCGCTGAATATATTGGCCAACAACGCCGGCATCGCGGATCGGCGGTCCGACAACAAATCCACAGTGAAGATCGAGGACACCACGGTCGAGGGCTGGGACAAGGTCTTTGCCGTCAACAGCACCGGCGTCTTTCTCGGGGTCAAGCATGCCATCGCCCCCATGCGCGCGGCGGGCGGCGGTTCCATCATCAATATTTCGTCGATCTATGGCATTGTCGGCTCGCATGCCGGCTCGGCCTATCACTCATCAAAGGGAGCCGTGCGGACCTTCACGAAATCAGCCGCCATTCAATGCGCCGACGACAGGATCCGCGTCAATTCGGTGCATCCCGGTTTTGTCGATACGCCCCTGACCGCCAATACCCATGCCGATCCGGAATTGATGGCGCCGCGACTGAACGCAACGCCCTTGGGCCGCTTTGGCACGGCCGAGGATATCGCCATGGGCTGTTTGTTCCTGGCCTCGGACGAAAGCGCCTGGATGACCGGTTCTGAACTGGTCATCGACGGCGGCATGCTGGCGCAATAGCGTTTCAGGGCCTGTACCGCCGCCCGCCGCTGGTCGGTTCGTTGGAGCCGTTCAACGCGCGTACTTTCTGCATCAAGGCTTCCGCCTGGACCGTACCCGGCGGGCCGATCTCGAAGCCGGCGGCGGCCAGGGCCGCGCCGGTCCAGGTATTGCAGGTGTTGAGCAGATGAAAGCTGCCCTTGGCGGGATAGAACTTGCTATCGGCATAAAGCCCCGGCGCGGCGGCGGCGGCACGGGCCTTGCCGGCGCGGTCGAAACTGCCGTCAATGAAGTCGATCAGAGCGCCGAGATTCTCGGCACTGACTTTGAGCGGCACGACCTCGGCCTTGGGGAAATAGCGCGCCGGCTCCGTCCATAGGCTGACCATGTGCACAACCGTTGGGGTTGGCACTATCAGGGCGCTCATGGACATGCCGATGGTGACGTCCTTGGAGGGATAGAACTTCGCATCGCCCCAACCGAACTCGAAAAACAGTGCCTCTGGAAAATCCTTCGTCTCGGGAATTCGGTCCGGTGGAATATCGCCCTTGGCCACGACGATACCGCTGTGCCAACCGTTGGAGGTGACAAAGATGACCGTTTCCGCCCGCTGGTCAGCCGGATGCTTCGGCGCTTCGGTCGCGGCACAGCCCACCAGCAGCAACAGCGCCAGCAGCCGCACCATGGTCCAATATCGCCGCGCAAAGATCCTCATACGGGCGATCCTACAGCATTTCCAGGCTGGTCCGGGTCAATTCCGCGGCACTGATATCTTGGGCATGCTTGGTGTCGGCGGCAGTACCGGCCCGGGCGAAGCGGATGGCTGGCGCCGCAGCGGATTGCCGCCCGCCCGCGACGCCCCAGGCGCCCGGCCCAGCAGAGCGTTGTGGAATTCTTGGAAATCGTCACCGACACAGGTCTCGTGACCCGCAAATAGATCGAACCCGGTCAACGCGGTACCATCCCAGACGGCCTGGCAATAAGCCGAGCCAAAAGTAGGGAGGTCAGGCACACTGGCGGCTTCCGTGGCTTCTATCCGCGCCAGAATCTGAATGAGCGCCGAGAACCAGGGCCGCCATTGGGCCGCATCGCCACCACTGGGGCGGCCAAGGGCGGATAGGGTTTGCCGGCTCTGCAAATAGAGTTCCCGCAAGGCCTGGTAGCCGGCCAGCCGTTTGTTCAGCCTGCGCCGATCCGTCCCGTCCTTGATTTCGGCCAGAGCCTTTTTCAAACCGGCGATCCGCCGTTCGGCCAATTGTGTCCGGCTGGCATAGTGGGGGTCAAGAGCGGAGAGGATAGCCTGAGCCGCACTATTGAAGCGTTCGGGACGCAGGGGAGAGGCGGCGGCAATCATTGCCAGCGCGTCAATATTGGGCATGAGATCGGGAGCGGCCGCCCCCATGCCGCCCTTGGGCGGCGTCGGCAACGCGGCATTGTCGGATGGTTGAACCACGAATTCGCCAACCGCGCTGTTGTAATCTCCCCCCAGGAGAGGCTCAATCGCTACCCGGAACGGGGCTTGCGTCAGGAAATAGCTGGGTAGCGCGACGCCGGCCGCATCCGAGCGGTATTCGCCACTATTTGGCGCCGTTTCCAATAGGTCCGCATAAATCGACTGGAAGGTGTTGGCACCAATCCGGACGCGGATCCGATCGCGGATCATATCGCAGCCATCGTTGCCCAGGGCGCGTATCCAGATGCGCCCGCCCTGCATGACCTTGGGCATGGTTTTGCGGAAACCCGGCGCCATGCTCTCGACCCTTTCCAGGACCGGCATTTCGCGCCTGAGGGAAATGGCGAATTGTTCCGGGTTGAGGCGCAAGTGGGAGCCATAATTGAGGCGGTTGAATTTGGCCCCATCCTCGATCTCGCCGGAACGGCGCAGCAGCACCCGCCAGCCCATGCCTTCAAGGCGTTCGTTTGTGCGGGCAATCGGCGCCCGCCAGCGCAGGTGGACGATGGCGTCAAACTCGACATATTTCTCCCGTTCCGCTCTGGCCGGTGCGGCGCCAAGATCCAGAAAATCGCCTTGCACAAGACCCACGAATTTTCGGCTTTCGGCGGGCAGTCCGGCCGCCGCGTCCCTGGGAATTGACCATTCAGCCCGCAGCGCGCCATTGGCCTCCTGGGCCAGGCGCCATTGCCGTCCCCCGCCGCTCCAACAGCCGCTCAACCGGCCCTGACCTTGGAGCGGTTTGTTGGGCGTGCAGTTTCGTGCCCGCTGAATTTCCGATTTGATTGAAGTATCAAGCGCCACGAGAACATCCCGCTGTTTTGAACGTAGCTGGCTGAAAATCTCTTGCGGATAGATTTGCTGATCGTATTTGGCGTTGGCGGCCGGATCGATGCTGCCAGTGCGCGCCAGGGTTGGCGCCAGCGCGTGCAAGCACTTATCGAACGTTTGCTGAAGCCCGACCCTTGCCTTGTCAAAATCCGAAGCCGCCCGCAAAATCACCGGCGCGGTATTCACATGGACGCTGTGTTTGGCATCGGCCGCACGGTCATAGTCCGCCTGCGCTTTTTCAACCCGCCGCCAGGCCGCCGCCCGTTTTTGTTTCCATCCGGCGGCCTCGCTCTGAAGCGCGCCGGGGGCCGTCATGGCGTTCAGCTTATCCAGTTGGGCCTGATACTTGGCGCGTTTGTCAGCATCGCGCGCGAATTGCGCCAAGGTGGCGATGCGCTTTTTGTTTTTGCTTAGACTTTCGGCCTCCGCCAGATGATCGCCCGTGGCCCGGTATTGCGCATGGGCCGTGCCGGCATCGATCAAGGCCTGCCGCCACCTCTCATGCGCCGCCTGCAAGTTTTGTTTGGCGCGGTCCCGGCGATCCTGGGCCGGTGTGATGACTTGATCCCGCGCCGCCACCAGATCCGCCAACGCCGTCCTGAAGACTTCGCCGCAGCGTTTGCTGTTGGCCGTGCGTTGACACTCGACCGCCAAGGCATCCGCGTGCCGGCGAAGCTCGGACAGCTTGCGCGTGGACTGCCGCAGACGCGCGCTCAATTTCTTGGCAAGGCTGGCGGCCAGATACATATCGCGCATGAATTTCTGACTTTCGCCAAGCTCATGCACCACGGATTCGAGATCCTTGCGGACGGCGGCGGTGGCGGTGGCGGTGACGGCATGAATGGCGCTTCTCGCCACCAGCTCGGCAATCGCAGCCAGTTTGGGCGCGGCTCTTGGCCCTGGCTTGAACAAAACCTCGCCGCCTTTTACCTGTAGAACACTGAAGCGGCCAAGATTGGCGACCAGACGCCCAAACACCTGTTGCCGTTCCTCCATCAGAATTCCTGGTGGCCGTATACCGAGCGGCGCCAATCGTTCCAGGCTCGCGGCCAGCTTCCGTTCGCCCGGTATACGGCCCGCCGCCTTGACCGTGGCGTTGCCGGCGTTACGCAGTACGTTCTGGTACTGACCCGGTATGAGATTGAGTGTCTTGTTAAGGCCCAGACTGGCCGTGGACCCGGTCAACTTCGCCAGCACCTCGCGGGGCACCGATTGAATATCACCGGTGGCGGAGGCGACGATCACCGTGGCGGCGATCTCGGCCACACTGATCGCCATCTCCTGATAGAACGAGATCTTGGCTATGTAATTGCGCGCCTGACGTTGGTTGGCAACGATACCGATTTGCAATTCAGCGACCGTGGCGCGTTGTTTTTCGGCCCGGCGCGATAGCCATTGGGCAAGCTGGGCGGCATCCTGAAGTCCATCAAGCTGGTCGAGCAATGGAGTGAAAACATCACAGCCGCCCGGGCAATCGGAATCCTTGCGCAATTTCGCGAGGCTCTCAATTGCATCCGCGATCCGCTTGCCGTCTTCATCTACGCGCTCGATATAGTCGACGTAGTCGTTAACCAGCGACGAGGTGAACCGGCCACCTGTTTCGGGCCCGGCCTGGCATGGGAAAACAGCCAGGAATATCCCGGCGATCACGCCCAATACAATGCCGCCCGTTCTCACCGTATCCGTCTCCACCGCCCTTGCAGCAATTTAGATTCCGGTAGTTAATGTCAAGATGCATTGATCTACGTCAGGTTGCCCTGTCGAAGACATGGCATATGATCAGGACTTTATGAGAGGAAGCATACCGTGAAATACGCAGTTCAATTTCTCGCAGTGTTATTCACTACCCTCATCGCGGCACAGGCGGTTGCAGCCGACAAGAAGGGAAGTGCCGATCACCCTCTCGTCGCGCGTTATGAAGGCGCGCGGATCATTGACTACAAAATGAGCCAGTTCGACGAGTTTACCGGCGCCTTGGGCCCGGCAAGCACGAAGGACCGTAAGTGGCGGATCGAGGACGAAATTGAACTCGAAGGCAAGGTCACGCGCATTTTTTACAAGGCGCCAAAAGGCCGCTCTTCGTTGGAAGTCTACAGGAACTATGAACGGCATTTCGCGGACGCTGGCTTCGAGGTTTTGTTTACCTGCAAGAAAAACAAATGCGGCCCAAAATTCCATGAAATCGGCAAGCGTGTCTGGTCCAGCGATATCTTCATCACTGATATGGCCTCGCCGCGTTACATGGCGGTCAAACTGGCCCGACCGGCCGGCGACGTGCTGGCCTTTGTCTTTATCGCCGAGCACACATTTATGAACTCGTGGAAAGGTACCTACGTCAGCCTCGAGGTCGTCGATCTGGTGGCGATGGAGGCGAAAATGGTCACCCTCAAGGCCGACGAATTGGATAAGGGCCTGCGTGCGGAAGGCCATATCGCGGTGCCGGGGATCTTTTTCGACAGCAACAAGGATGCTCTGAAGGCGAACTCGAAAGTGGCGCTGGATGAATTGGGCAAGTTGCTGGCCGCCCGCAAGGATCTGACGATCCATGTGGTCGGGCATACCGACGCCGTCGGCGCCTTTGACCACAATCTTGATCTATCCAGGCGCCGGGCGGCATCCGTTGTCGCCGCTTTGGTCAAGACCTACGGCATCGCGCCGGCACGCCTGACCGCCAATGGTGTCGGCCCCCTGGCCCCGGTTGCAAGCAATCAGACGGATAAGGGCCGGGCCGAAAACCGCCGCGTGGAACTGGTCGAGCGCTAGAGCAATTTTCGATTAATCGGAATTGCCCAAGACTTGTTTGACGCGACTTAGATTATTGCTTCAATTGCTCTTTTCTTAAGAGTCTGAGCATGTTTTGAAGAAACATGCTCTAGCTGAATAGCTTCTCCGCCGTATCGCCGAGGATCATTTGCTTTTGTTCCGCGGTCAGGTCGGCGGCCTCGACCACCTTGGTCGGCTCGCCGTCGCCAATGGGGAAAGGATAGTCCGAGCCCAGCATCACCTTGTCGTGGCCACAGCATGAACAGAGGTAGTTCAGGGCATTGGGCGCGAACAGCACGCTGTCGAAATAGAGTTTCTTGAAGCCCTCCACCGGGTCGGCGTATTTGCCGGGGTGGATTTCATGGTTCCGCGCCAAGCGCCCCAGCATATAGGGGATGCCGCCGCCACCGTGGGAGAGGATAAAGTTCATCTTCGGGTATTTCAGAAAGTGACCGGTAAACAGCATGCGCGCCACCGCCGTCGTCGTGTCCGTACCCCGGCCCACGGCGTTGATCATGTCATAGTCCAGCAGACGCGGGTCACCGCAGCCGAACATGGGATGCAGATAGACCGTCGCGCCCAGGCCGTCGGCGGCTTCCCAAAACGGATCTAGATCCGGATCATCCAGATTGCCCGTACTGCCATGCGGCTGCGTACCAATCATCACACCCTTGAAGCCGCCGGCCAAGGCGTCCTCCAGAACTTTCGCCGCGCGCTTGCCGTCCTGCAAGGGCACGGTAGCCAAGGGCGTTAGGCGGTTCAGGCCGTCGGTGCCGCTCATCTGGAACTCGTTCAAGAAACGGCTCCATGCCTCGCCCTCCTCGCCCGGCAGTTCGTAGCCGAAGCTATCCAGCCAACCGCCGACGATCTGGGCATCGATGGATTGCTCATCCATCCACGAGAGGCGCATCTCGGTATCGCGCAGCTTGGGTGATAGGGGCCGGGTCGGCGCCAGCCCGGTGAAGACCAGCTGATAGCTGTCATCCTGGTGCAGCAGTTCCACGTTCGGAAATTGCCCGATCTTGTTCTTCAGGGCGCCCAGCGCGGACTGAGGCGTAAAATGGGCGTGGGTATCGATGATCATTTACGTGTTTCCATCATTAATCAGAGCTTCAATCTTATGCATGCGCATGGGCAGTTCGGAAATATGCAGGCCCAGGGGATGCAGGGCGTCGTTAACGGCGGAAGCGATGGCCGCCGGCGCGCCGAGATAGCCGCCTTCGCCCGAGCCTTTCTGGCCGTGGGAGGTCAGAGGTGACGGCGTGCAGTGTTCCACATCCTTCACATCCGGAATTTCATGCACCGAGGGCATCAGGTAATCGGCGAAGGTGGCCGAGAGGAACTGCCCCTCGTCATCGTAGGCGAATTTCTCGTACAACGCCGCCCCGATACCGTGGGCCAGGCCGCCGATCACCATGCCGCGCACGATGTCGGGATTGATCACCGTGCCGCAATCGTGGGCGATGGCGTAATCCAGCACCGAGACCCGGCCCGTGCCAGGGTCGATCTCCACATAAGGCACATGGGCCTGGAAGGAAAAGCAGGGATAGACCTGTACCCGGTTGTTTTCGTCCGGCAGCTGGCCGCCGCCGGGCACCTGAAAGACATACTGCGCCTGAAAGCCAGGCTCCATCCCATCGGGCAGTTTGTGATAGGCGCGGTAGGCGATGAAACAGACCTCGGCCCAGGTCAGCTTGTGTCCGGGATCGTTTCGGTCCGAGATTGTCCCGCCCGAATATTCCAGCTCTGCCACCGGGCGGTCCAGATTGTGGGCGGCGATGGCCATGGCGCGGTCTTTGATCTTGCCAGCAGCCCCCGCCGCCGCACTGCCCAGCATAATCGCCATGCGGGATGCGATGGGACTGCGGGTGGGCAGGGCGTTCAGGCTGTCGGAATGCACGATGCGGATTTCATCCGGGTCGATCTGCAATTCCTCGCCCAATATGGTTGCCATCATGGTTTCGTGGCCCTGGCCGGAGGTGGTCGTACCCATGATGCCGGTGATATTGCCTTGCGCGTCAACCCGAACCTCGCAGCCCTCCATGAAGGTGGTGATCTCCGCCGAAGGATCCATCAAATATTCAAAGATGTTGTTGCCGCCGCCTGGTTCCAGCACCGTGGCGATGCCAATGCCGGCCAGGCGGCCTTCTGCGCGCGCCTTGTCGCGGCGGGCCAGCAGTTCGTCATAGCCGGCCAAATCCAGGCCCTTTTGCAGCACCACTGGATAATTACCGCTGTCGTATTTGCTGCCCGGCGGGATCTGATAGGGAAACTCGTCGGGCTGGATCAGATTGCGGCGGCGGATTTCCAATCGATCCAGGCCCAGATGCCGGGCCACGTTGTCCACCGCCATTTCGATCATATAGTTGGTCGGTGCCTGGCCAAAGCCGCGCACGGGCACTTGACCGCTTTTATTGGTGCAGACCGAAATCGCCTCGTACTTCACCGAGTTGATTTTGTACGGCCCGACAATGGCGCTGATCGGCTTGGCTAATTGAAACGGCGCCCGGCCGGGATAGGCGCCGGCATCGTCCAGGGCGCGGATCTTGATGGACTTGATCACGCCGTCCTTGTTGAAGGCCACCTCGGTATCAAAGATGCGGTCCGGGCCGTGGGCATCGCTGCCCGCCATGTTGGCCAGACGGTCTTCAATAAAGCGTACCGGCACCCGCAGCTTGCGGGAGAGATAGCCGACCAGGACGCTTTGTTTGATGCCGCGCTTGACGCCATAGCTGCCGCCCACGTCCACATCCTGATGCAGGCGGATGCAATTCAGGGGATAGCCCAATGTGCTGGCCATCAACTCGACGAAATTCGGCATCTGGATGGAGGCCCAGATATCCAGGATTTCCGTGCCCTCGTCCCAGCGCGCCAGGGCGCCGAAGGTCTCGATCGGTACGGTGGAGCTGCGCCCCCAGCGGGCCCGGAAGCTTAAGTTATCATCGGCGCCGGCGAAATCGCTGTCCACATCGCCCCAGAGGAAATTGCCATGGTAGAGCACATTGCTGCCATGGCCGGGATGCACCAGCAATTCCGTCTCGTCAAAGGCCTGCTCCGGATCGACGATCGGCTGTAGCGGTTCG
The DNA here is from genome assembly GCA_018701215.1 of Rhodospirillaceae bacterium. Lineage (GTDB taxonomy): Bacteria > Pseudomonadota > Alphaproteobacteria. The sequence goes on along the minus strand of JABIWH010000041.1, from coordinate 34,798 downwards.
TAATCAACCTCGATCAAATCCAGGGCGTCCTCGGCGATGTAGGCATTGTCCGCCACCACGATGGCGACCCATTCGCCCACATAGCAGGTCATGCCCACGGCCAGGGGATACCAGTTTATTTCCGGCAGCTTCAGGCCCAAACGAATGGGATTGCAGTCTTCCGCCAACTGGGCGCCGGTCAAGACCATCTGTACGCCGTCCAAAGCCTCCGCCGCCGCTGTCTCAATCGAAAGTATCCGTGCACGGGGATAGGGCGATGGCAGCACGGCGGCATGCTTGGTGTCGGGTAGGTTTACATCCTGAACATATTTGCCCTGGCCGGTGACGAAGCGTTTGTCCTCGCGTACCCGGCGCTTGGTCGCCACGTAATGCAGATTGCGCTCCATATTCATCAACCAGCCTCCCGCATGCGGCTGGCTGCCAGCTGGATCGACTCGATAATCTGGGTATAGCCGGTGCATCGGCACAGGTTGCCGCCGATGGCGTCCTTGATTTCCTCCAGGCTGGGGTCGTTGTTCGCCGTCAACAAGGCCTGAGCCGAGATCAACATGCCCGGCGTGCAATAGCCGCATTGCATGCCGTGGGCGTCCTGAAACGCTTCCTGCAAAATACCGGGCGTTTGGTCCTCGTTGCACATGCCTTCGACGGTGGTGATCTGGTGGCCGTCCGCCTGCACCGCCAGCATCAGGCAGGAGCGGATCGGCACGCCATCCAGCAGTATGGAGCAGGCACCGCAAACCCCATGCTCGCAGCCAATGTGCGTGCCGTTTAATCTCAGCTCGTCGCGCAGCATGTCGGAGAGGGACAGGCGCGGCTCCACCGCCAACGTCTGGGTCCGGCCATTGATGGTCAGGGAAATCTCAATCTTACGCATCGCCTCACTCATTCTTGGGCCTCGGCTGCTGCTTCCGTCAGGGCCCGCTCCGCCAGCACCGTCGCGACGCGGCGGCGATAGGCGGCAGAGGCATGTTGATCGTTGCCAGGCGTCAGGGCGTTGGCAACGTCAGCCAATACCGCCTGGATCCTCTCAGGCGTTATCGCATCGCCACGCAGGCGGTCCTCCAACGCCGTCATCCGTAAAGGCACGCTGTCCGCGCCGCCGATGGCCAGGGCGGCGTTGCTGCAGATGCCATCCTTATCCAGCTGGATATGCGCCGCCGCCGCGACCACGGCGAAATCGCCCCGGCGCTCGCTCACTTCATGAAAGGCTGTGCCCACGCGGACATCGCCTTGCGGCAGCGGAAAATGCACAGCCAGCAGAACCTCGTTGTCGGCCCGCGCCGTCATCATGGGACCAAGGAAATAATCCGCCATGGCGACCCGCCGAGCGCCAGCCGCACTGCGCAGGCTGACATGGGCATCCATGGCCAAAGCGGCCAGGGGGATTTCCGAGGCCGGATCCGCATGGGACAAACTCCCGCCGACGGTGCCCCGGTTGCGGGTCTGCTGATGGCCCACATAGGAAATCGCCTTGGCCAGTAAGGGCAGCCGTGTCTGGATCTCCGGCGAGGCCAGGGCCTCGGCCTGCCGGGTGCAGGCCTTGATAATCACCTCGTCAGCGGTAACTTCAATACCGGATAATTCCGCGATCTTGTTGATATCGATCACCGTCTCGGGCCTCGCCAGGCGCATGGACAGCATGGGCATCAAAGTCTGACCGCCGGCAATGACGATCGCCTCGCCATCGCCTTGGTCCAAAACCTGCACCACCTGTTCGATACTCTCGGCTAGAATATACTCAAACTTCGCCGCTTTCACTGCAACACCTGCCGGTCCCCTTCACGATCATTCGCCTATACAGTAACCTTTCGACACGGCCTGCCAAGCCATGATTGCCGTGAAATCAAGGAAAGAGCCATATGCTTCCCGATGACATCGCCAAGAATATTCAAAATGCGGTGGACCGACACTTCGATGATCAGATCGACGTTACCGCGGCCCTGGTCGCGTTCCCATCCACGCGCGGCAATGAAGCCACGGCGCAGGATTTCATGGCGGAAGCCTTCGCGGCACGCGGCCTGAGCGTCGACCGCTGGCAACTAGATGTCGATGATTTCAAGCATCTGCCTGGTTTCTCGCCGGTCTCCATTCCCTATGACAACAGCTACAACGTGGTCGGCGCCTGGCGCCCAGCATCTCCCAACGGCAAAAGCCTGATCCTGAACGGCCATATCGACGTGGTGCCCGAGGGGCCGCTGGATATGTGGGACAGCCCACCCTACCAACCGCGCCGGGAAGGTGACCGCCTGTATGGCCGCGGCGCCGGCGATATGAAGGCCGGCTTGATCAGCTGCCTGTTCGCCTATGACGCCTTGGCGACGGCGGGCTACCAGCCCACGGGCAACGTCTTCATACAGTCCGTGATCGAAGAGGAATGCACCGGCAACGGCGCCCTGGCCTGTCTGGCGCGGGGCTATCGTGCCGATGCCGCGATTATCCCGGAACCGTCGGGCGACAGCCTGACCAGCGCGCAGACCGGTACGATCTGGCAGCAGATTACCGTCAAAGGCCATCCGGTACATGCCTCCCGCGCCACGGAAGGCTTCAACGCCATCAAGGCGGCCTATGTCCTGATCCAGGCGTTGGAAGTGCTGGAGGCGAAATGGAATGGCGAAAAAGAGCAGCATAAATACCATTGCAGCCACAAGCATCCGATCAATTTCAATATCGGCAAGATCGCCGGCGGCGATTGGCCGGCCTCGGTCCCGGCCTGGTGTACCTTTGATCTGCGCGCCGCCATTTACCCCGACGACGATATCCAGGCCCGCGCCCGGGAACTGGAGGATTGCATCCAGGCCGCCGCCGCCCAGGACCGCCATATGAGCAACCGCCCGCCGGAGATCGACTATCAAGGCTTCATGGCGGAAGGCTATGCCCTGGACGATATGGAAAATGCCGCCGCGCCGGTTTCGTTGCTGGAAGCCTGCCATGAACTAGTGCATGGCGAGGGGCTGCAACGCCGCGTGGGAACCGGCACTACGGATGCCCGCTTTTTCGGCCTGTATGCCAATACGCCGGGAATGGTCTATGGTCCCCGCGCCGTGGACATACATGGCTTTAACGAATGGGTGGATCTTGAGAGCGTGCGCAAATCAACCCAGGCTATCGCGCTGTTCATGGCGAACTGGTGTGGGTTGGAGAAGATCTAGGGTCAGGGCGATATGAGGGAACAACCAAACTATTTCAACCGGTTCGATATGGCCCGGCTGACCGAGGAATTCCCCATCGGGCCGGCGTTCTTGCGCCGTTTCGAGGCCATCAGCCGGGACGAGCTGCGCGCTTTGCAGGAAAGCCGTTTTGCCACCCTTATGGCCCAAGCCTGGAAGGTGCCCTTCTATCAACGCCTGTGGGGCGCTCAGGGGTTGGAGCCCGGCGATATCGCTGGTCTGGATGACATCACCAAGCTGCCTAGTTTCGATAAATCGGACATCATGGACTCCATCGCGGCGCATCCGCCTTTTGGCGATTTCCACGGCATGGAAACCTATCCCGACGGTGAACGCCCGCCCGTCATCGTGCACACCACGTCAGGCACCACCGGCCGGCCCCAGGTCCTGATGTTCGGGCCGCGCAGCCGGGAAATTCAGAACCTGCTGGTGGCCCGCGTCTATTTACTGCAAGGCCTGCGTCCAGACGACGTGGTGCAATCGGTTTATGGCCACGGCATGGTCAACGGCGGGCATTACATTCGCGAAGCCGTGGTGCATTGGACCAATTCCATATTTCTGCCTGCCGGCACGGGGATCGAGACCCGCTCGGTGCAGCAGGTCAATCTGATGCAGGATTTCGGCGTCACGACACTTGTGGGCTTCGCCGACTACATCAAACGCCTGGCGGATGTGGCCCGTGAAGAAGGCCTGGAGCCTGGCCGGGATATCAAGATTCGGATGATTTCGGGCCACATGGGCCGGGAAGATAATATCGCCCTGTCTAAGGCTTGGGGCGGGGCCAGTATTTATGATTGGTACGGCGTCGGCGATACCGGTCTGATCGCCGGCGAGGGTCCGGAAAAGGCCGGCCTGTACATCATGGAAGACGCGCAATATCTGGAAGTCTGCGATATTGACAGCGGCCAGCCCGTGGCCGACGGCACCACCGGCGACATGGTCAACACGGTGCTGTTCAAGGACGATATCTATCCCATCATTCGCTTCAACACGCATGATGTTACCGCCATGCGCACGGACGCCGCGCCCTCGGCCCTAAATCTGCGCCGCATCGAAGGCTTTCTGGGGCGCAGCGACAACATGGTCAAACTGCGCGGCATCAACGTCTTTCCCCAGGCCATCGGCGCCATGCTGGCGGAGCGAAAGGAATTCAACGGCGAATTCATCTGCCGCGTCATGCGCGATGGCGAGGGCCGCGACGAAATGACCGTCAGCGTGGAGATTACAGGTGGCGGCGGCAATGAACTGGCGGGGGCCTACGAGGCTATCCTGCGCCGCAAGGCCGGCGTGGGGGTCACGGTCGCCTTCGCCCAGCCAGGCGCCCTAGCCGATCTGACCGGCATTGAAAGCCGGCAAAAACCGTTGCGCTTGATCGACGAGCGGTTTTAGCCTTCAGCCTAACGCGGTAATTCGAAATAACAACGCAGGGAGTAAGAAACATGGCAACGCTGATCACGGGCGGTGCGGGATTTGTCGGACTGGAAGTGGCGCGGCAATTGCTGGCTGCGGGCGAAACAGAGATAACCGTGTTCAGCCGCAACCCCTCGCCTGCGCGGCTTGGTGATTTGACCGACCGGGTAACCGCCGTCGCCGGCGATGTGGGCAACTATTCCCACGTGCTGGATGTGGTCAAGGCCAGTAAGGCGGAGGTGATCTATCATTTAGGTGCCATGTTGTCCGTGCCCTCGGACGCGGACCCGGCCAGTGCCATCCAGACCAATGCCATGGGAACGTTTTATGTGCTGGAGGCGGCCCGGCTGTTCGATGTGCGCCAGGTAATCTTTTCCAGTTCCATCGGCACCTATGGCTACGATATCGAGGGCGGCGAACTGACCGACACGGCACTACAGCGGCCATCGTTGTTCTATGGCGCGACCAAGGCATTCGGCGAACATATGGGGTTGGTCTTCAAACGCAAATACGGCCTGGATTTCCGCGGCATCCGCTATCCATCCGTGATCGGGCCGGGGGTGACGACGCCGGGCATGGTGCAATATACCTCGTGGATGATCGAGGAAAGCGCCAAGGGTAATCCCTTCACGGTCTGGACCACGCCGGAAACCAGGGTTCCCATCATGTATATCACCGAGGCCGCCACCGCCACGGTGCAGCTGGCCCAGGCACCGCTGGAAAATATCAAAATGGTCAACTATCTGGTGGACGGCATGAAACCCACGCCAAACGCCGGCGAGCTGGCCGAGGCGGTGCGGGCCAGAATTCAGAATGCCCAGATTGATTTCGTACCCGATCCGTCGCGGCCCATGCTGCATGGCCGCTCGCAAACCATCGACGATAGCTGCGCGCGCGAGGAATGGGGCTGGCAACCAACCCACGATCTGGCCCGCATGATTGACGATTTTCTGGCGGCTCTGTCCTAGGCCGCCACAAGCCATGAGAAACAGCCATGCATGACCCCATCCATCTAACCGAAGAATTGCGTTTGCTGCGCGATCAGTTGCGGCGTTTCATGGCCGAGGAAGTCGTGCCCCATGGCGAGGCATGGGAAGCTGACGGCATGGTGCCCCGCGATGTCCTGCGGCACATGGGTGCGTTGGGCTTTTTGGCCATGCGCCACCCCGAGGAACATGGCGGCGCCGGCCTGGGCGCCATGGCCTCGTTGATCTTGTCCGAGGAACTTGGACGCGGCACCTTTGGCGGCTTTTCCGCGACGGTGCTGGTGCACACCGACATGGCCTCGCCGCATCTGGCCCGCTATGGCAGCGCGGCGCAAAAGGCCAAATATCTGCCCGCCATCTGCCGGGGTGAGATCATTACCGCCGTTGCCGTGACGGAACCAGGCGCGGGCTCGGACGTGGCGGGCCTTGCCACCCGCGCCGTGCGCGATGGTGATGACTATGTCCTGAACGGCGCCAAGATGTTCATCACGAACGGCGTGCATGGCGATCTGTTCTTCGTCGCCGCCCGTACCGATCCGGACGTCAAGGGCAGCCGGGGTATTTCGATCTTCATCGTGGAAAAGAACACGCCGGGCTTTTCCGTCAGCCGGCAGCTGGACAAGCACGGCTGGCGCTGCTCGGACACCGCCGAGCTGGTTTTTGAAGATTGCCGCGTTCCCGCCGAAAATTTGCTGGGTGAAGAGAACAGGGGCTTCTACGCCATCATGGACAATTTCCAGAACGAACGCCTGGTACTGTCCGGCATGGCCATTGGCGAAGCCTCCAAGGCTCTGGAGATTACCCTGGATTATCTGAAGGAACGCACGGCCTTTGACGCCAAGTTGTGGGACAAACAGGGCATTCGGCAACGCCTGGCCATGCTGGCGGCCCAGGTTGAGGCGGCCCGGCAATTGGCCTATCACGTGGCCTGGCTGGACGAGAGCGGCGAGGACTGCGTCGCCGAAGTCTCCATGCTGAAAGCCATGTCGGCGGAGGTCGCCAACCGGACGCTCTATGACTGCGTACAGTTTCATGGCGGCATGGGCTATATGCGCGAGAGTACTATCGAGCGCATGTCGCGGGACGCGCGCCTGCTGCCCATCGGCGGCGGCGCCACGGAAGTGATGTTGGAGGAAGTCGCGAAACGGCTATAGCGGCGGCTATAGTGGTTGCGCGTCAAAATTAGACGCGGATGATTGCATGAGGCTGTTATGAGTGACGCGGATACCCCAGATGCACCCGACACCGGCCCCAGCTTCGGCTGGACCGACGAAGAACTTTTAGCGCAACCATTGGTCTACCGGCCTGATTTGTTCGCGGGCAAGGTCGCCCTGGTAACAGGCGGCGGCAGCGGCCTGGGCAAGGCCATCGCCTATGCCTTTGCCCGCCTGGGCGGAACGCTGGTGCTGTGCGGCCGTAATCCCGACCGCCTGGCCAATGCCAAGGCCCATATCGAAAACCTTGGCGGGCGCTGTGATACCTATCAATTGACCATCCGCGACCCGGACGAGGTCAACGCCATGATCGCTGATGTCTTCGAAAACCATGGCCAGCTGGATGTGCTGGTCAATAACGCCGGCGGTCAATTCCCCCTGCCCGCCCTGGACATCACGCCCAAGGGCTGGAACGCGGTGGTCGATACCAACCTGAACGGCACCTGGTACATGATGCAGGCCGCCGCCCTGCAATGGCGCGATCGCGGACAGGCGGGCTCGATCATCAATATCGTCGCCGATATCTGGCGTGGTTTGACCGACATGGCCCATAGCTGCGCCGCCCGCGCCGGGGTGATCTATCTGTCCAAGACCGTGGCCGTGGAATGGGCGCCGCTGAACATCCGCGTCAACTGCGTCGCGCCCGGCTGTTGCGAAACGGAGGCGTTTTCGCTGTATCCACCCGATGCCGCGGTGCGCTACGAAGTCTCTAACCCCATGCTGCATTCGGGCGACGCCATGGATATCGCCGAGGCGGTGGTCTATATGGCCGCACCTTCGGGCAAATTCATCACCGGCGAGGTTCTGACCGTGGATGGCGGGCAACAAATGTGGGGCGATGTCTGGCCCTATTACAAGCCCGAGTGGACCAAGGTGGATACCAAATAGCACATGACCATGAAGCATAGGGACATCCTGGACGTCATCACGGCGCAAAGGACCGTGGAGGGTGCGGGATTTCCTGTGCGGCGGCCGTTCCCGACAGCACAGCTGGATAATCTGGACCCGTTTTTGATGCTGGACGAGGTTGGGCCCATAGACTGGCCGCCCGGCGAGGCCCAGGGCGCGCCGGACCATCCCCATCGCGGTTTCGAAACCATTAGTTATCTGCTCTCGGGCGAAAAGCTGCACGAAGATTCCGCCGGCGACAGCCAGATCATGCGCCCCGGCGATGTGCAATGGATGACGGCGGGTTCGGGCATCGTACATTCGGAAATGCCCAGCCCCGCCATGCATGAACGCGGGGGACGGGCGCACTCCTTTCAGATCTGGCTCAACCTGCCGGCGGCACACAAGATGGCGGCGCAACGCTATCAATTCATCGCCAACGATCAGATGCCCCTGGGTCACAGCGAAGACGGCCTGGTCACGGTCAAGGTGATCGCAGGCGAGGCCTATGGCGTCACCGCCAAAATCGATACCTATGTGCCGGTCACCCTGCAGGATTGGGACATGCAACCGGGCGCAACGGCCAAACCCGTGATGCCGCCCGAGCAACAGATGGCGCTGTATCTGTTCGAAGGCAGCCTTGCCGTGGGGCCACGGGCGCGGATTATCGAGGAAGGCCAATTGGTCATCTTCGGTGACGGCGGTGCCATCGATCTGACCCTGGACGCGGGCGCGGAAACCCCGGCGCGCTTCCTGCTGTTCGGCGGCGTGCCCATAGGGGAGCCCATCGCCCGCCATGGCCCCTTCGTGATGAACACCCGCGAGGAACTGATGCAGGCCTTCGATGACTATCAAGCCGGCCGCATGGGGTTGATCGCGCGGTAATACCTGTCCATTGAGGCTCACCCGTGGTGAATGCTCCGATCCAGCAATAGATTCTTGACGGCGGCAGGGCCGAATGAAGCGCGCCTGGTAATTAATTTGATGTTGGGCAGTGACTGCCAATAATCGGCGAGCATGCGTGCGCCCACACTTTGTAGGTCTATTGCAGAAATATCCGTCACCTATTGCGTCGTTGCCTATTGCGTCGCCTACTTCACGAATGGGGCGAGAATGTCCCGTGCCAGAAGAAATCCGCGCTTGATCCTTTCGTCAGTACCTTCGAAATTTTGGTCTTCGTGCTCGATGATGACCGCGCCGTCATAGCCAACGCGGTAAAGGCCCGAGAAAAACTTGCTCCAGTTGACGTCGCCCAGTCCGGGCATACGTGGAACCTGCCAGCCCATGCCCGCTGACATCACGCCATTTTCGTATAGTCCATCCTGATCGATCATCACGTCTTTGGCATGTACATGCACCATCCGTGGGCCGAATTCGGCGATGAAACGATCCTGGTCGATCATCTGCCAGACCAGATGGCTGGGATCAAAATTCATACCCACCGCATCGCCCCATTCCGCGAATATGCGCCGCCAGATCTTGGGAGAATAGGCAATATTGTGCCCGCCCGGCCATTCGTCGTAGCTGAAGATCATTGGGCAGTTTTCGAAGGCAAGCGTCACGCCCAAGTCTCTGGCATGCGCGATGATCGGCGGAAAAATGTCCGTTGCCCGGGCCCAATTCTCGTCCAGGTTCAATGTGCCGTCGCCGCCGATGAACGTGTTGACCACGGGCACACCCATCAGTGCCGCGGCAGTGATCACCTTCTTGAGATGTCCGATTACCTCGTCGCCGTGGGCGGCATCGTTGTGCAGCGGATTGGGATAATACCCAAGGCCCGAAATCTCGATGCCTTTTGCGGCCAGCGCGCTGACGATCTCGCCGCCTTGCTCCCCGCTCAGGCCGCCGACGTCAATATGCGAAGTGCCGGCATAGCGCCGCGTCTCGCCGCCGCCCGCAGGCCAGCAGGCGATCTCCAGTGCGGACAGACCCACGGCCGCCGTCCAGTCGGCGATCACCATAAGGTCCGTATCAGGGAACGGCGCGGTCAAAAGTCCCAATTTCATGTTCAGCCCACCTCGCACTCGGGTTTCAATATTCCACCCACGCTCTCCGCTAGCGTTGGCCGCGGGAGCATTCCCACGGCCGTTATCTTGATCATAACCGCGACATGGGCCAAGCGGAATTGCAAACCCGCATGGTTGCGCAGGACTAATTCGAGAGGGGATAGCGTTGGCATGACCGGCGCAAGTCGGCTATTACAACGTACCGATCAACTTGACGAGGTGAGCTATGAACCCGGCCAAACTCAGACGTACATTAAAATCAGGCGGACATGTGTTCGGCTGCATGCTGTCCCAAATGGCTTCGACGCGGTTTGAACAGGTACTGGCCGGCAGCACGCTGGATTACGCGATTATCGATTCCGAACACGGGTCGCGGGACCGCACCGAAATTCAACAGCTCACCGGGATGCTGACGCGCGCGGACATCACGCCGATTGTCCGCGTTCCGGTGCCAAAAGCTGAATGGGTCGCCATGGCGTTGGACGCGGGCACGGCTGGTGTTCTGGTGCCCTATTGCGAGACGGTAGAGGAAGTCCAGGCGGTCGCGGCAACGGCGAAATGGCATCCGTTAAAAGGCGAGTATTTGCGCCGCGCCGTTGAAAAAAACGAACTACCCAGCAAGGAGACCAGAAAGTATCTGCAAAACAGGCGCAAGGAGTCCTTCGTCATTATCGGCATCGAGTCCGAACCGGCCTACCGGAATTTGGATGCGATTTTGAACGTTCGGGGTATCGACGGCGTTTTCATTGGACCGAATGATATGTCCACGTCGCTGGGTATTCCAGACGACTATTCAAACAAGAAATATTTACGTGTGATCGAAGACATCATAAAGCGCTGCGCCGCGCGCAACATTCCGGTGATGGTGCACCAGCAAACCATAGAAACCTCGAGTAAGGCGATCAAGCTAGGCGCTCGTTTTGTTCTCCATTCGACCGATGGACGGATGCTGCAACGGGTTATCCAAAACGAGATGAATACCTTGCGCAAGGTCGCCGGCGCGACGGCGGCGGCGGCGAAAGACACGGTCGATACGGTGTAGAGGCTAGAATTCGCCTAAGACCAATATGGTTGTTTCGCCCGCTCTATCTCGGCTCCCCATCGGGATAATGGCGGCAATGATCTGTGTGCCGCTGTATGCGACGAATGTGCCCATTCCGGACCGTTAGAAAACGCTAATGCGCAGTGCCAGCAGAGGTGCGCCATCGGGTTTCCCTGCCCCATCAATGTTTCGGGCATTATCAGCGGTGTGGGCCACAAGCGGCCTTTACTGGGCAGGCGCGATTGCAACAATCGCCCTAGTTCGAGTCGCCGCTTAGGGTCGTATTCAATAAGAATTCGGCGGTTGTTCTAATTTCACGCCATAATTCGAGGGCTTCGCCCTCGCCATGGGACCGAAGCTCTTCAATACGCTGATCTATCTGATGCAAAGCTGATCGACCATAGCGTTTGATCATCAAACTTGCGGCCTCTTCAGCATTCTTCCGACGGGGCGCCAAAATATCCTCTCGCATGCTTCTTGCGGATGGCCTGATCATTACGCTACCCTGCCACACGCATCATTGATGTTGATCAAGATGTTGCTGGCACGGGATTACTGCGTTCGATGGCGTATGGGGAGAATATTTATGGCCGATGAACATGGGCCAAATAGCTGTGTGACGTGCCCAAGGCGACAATTGACGGAATGGCGAAACCTGGAACTCGAACACCTGGAATTGGTCAATCGCCACAAGCATGACCGAATGTTGAAGCCTGGCGAAATTCTCTTCAACCAAGGTGACGAGAGCGAAGGCATATACTGCATAAAGGAAGGACTGGTGGGCGAGCGTCGTTTAGATGCGGAAGGCCATTCAATTTTGGTACGCCTAAGCCATCCGGGCACAACAGTTGGCTATCAAGAGCTACTATCAAAAAGACCATTTCGCAATTCGGCGGAAGTCCTTCAAGACAGCCATGTCTGCTTTATAAACAAATCGATCGTGCAGCAATTGATCGAGAACTCGCCGTCTGTCGGCCAACGCTTCCTCAGGCGCAGCTTAAAAGATGCCCAGGACTTGGAAGATTCCTTCATCGAAGTACAAACAATTGGTGTCAAAGCACGGTTGCTACACGTTCTAATGATATTCTATGAACGGTATGGTCATCTCGACCCGGAAGTTGGGCATGTTTTTGATATTCCAGTCGCGCGCCGGGATCTGGCTGCATTGGTCGGTGCCGCTCCGGAGACTATTTCACGCACCACCCGGCAACTCGAAGAAGATGGGCTGGTCCAGTTTCGTGGCGTCAGACAGGCTATAATTCCTAACTTGGATTTGGTATTTGAAGAGATCGGCACCGACATCTAATTGCCTGCGGCCGCGGCCGCTTTGCTGGGTCTTAGTACGGCATGGCGGCGAAGGAAAAGATCCGATTGCGGATCGGCGCAGCAAGGATCATGCGGTAAGCAACAGCCGATACTCGATATCGGGGGAACACCGGAAATGATCCTAAAACTGATTTAGTGACCATGTGGATGGCCTCCTGTTGCAATAAGCGGCCATTTCGCTCTGCCGTTGACATCCGTCAAGTAGGTCCAAAGAATATTTTATAGGAGGCCCATTTTTTATAAGTCTCATTAGATAAGAGTGTAGAGGTATATGGAAAATGAAAGATGGAGATACAGATCTTTTAGATGCCGTCGGGGCAGGCATTCTGATTTTCATAAACGATAAAGTTGTGTATGCGAACAAGGCTCTTGCAAGAATATTCGGGTATGCTCAGCCAAGCCACATCCTTGATTTGCCGTCGTACATGGAATTGGTCGCGACGCATGATCGTGGACGGGTTGGAAAGTATTCTGCGGCCCGTCTCTCCGGACACGATGCGCCCGCGTCCTATGAGTTTCAGGCAATCCACTCGGATGGGAGGCTCATTTACCTTTCAAATCAGCCAGTCCTAATTCAGTGGGGAGGCATGGTGGCGACGCTGGCGACCGTTATGGATATCACGCCGCTCAAGAGTACAGAGCAAGGTCTGCGCCAAAGCGAGCAACGATTCCAGGATTTCGCGGAAGTAGCTGCGGACTGGTTTTGGGAACAGGATGAAAATCTCCGTTTCTCCCTTATCTCCACGGATTTCGGAATGATTACCGAAACAAAGCAAGAAGATTTCCTTGGCAAGACGCGCCGGGAAACCGGCCTCTTTGATATGGACGAAGAGAAATTGCTGGCCCACGAAGCGAAATTGCTGGCCAGGGAGCCGTTCTCGAATTTTGAGTTTTCCCGGATGCTGCCCAATGGCGAGATGGTCGATATCAGCATTAGCGGCAAGCCGGTTTACAATGCGGAGGGTGGGTTTACTGGCTACCGTGGCGTAGGCCGGAATATCACCGCACAAAAACAAGCTGAGAAGATTTCACGTCATAACCAACAGCGTATTCGCAATTTTGCCGAGGCGGCGAGTGATGTGTTTTGGGAGCGGGATGCCGAGGGCCGCTTTACTTATCTCTCCGATCGGTTTTATGAGATTACCGGAGATCTGCGGGATTCCGTTATCGGCAAGACGTCGGAGGACATGGGTCGGGTTTTCGAACGGCCGGTCGGCGGGAACGACCCTCGCGAAGATGTTGCCAAGCGAAAACCCTACCGGAATCTAGTGTCTTCGCGAACATACGCCGATGGTCGAAAACACTGGACCCGTTCTGGAGGCATCCCGATATTCGATGAGCACGGCGCCTTTCTAGGCTATCGCGGGAGTAGCACTGACATCACTGATGAGGTCGAGGCCAGGGAGGTGGCGGACCAGGCCAACCGGCGTTTTTTGGATGCGCTCGACAGCATGCCAAACAGTGTCGATCTTTATGACAGCGATGACCGCCTGATCTATCAAAACGACATCGCCCGCCAGCATCGCCAAAGTCTGTATGGTCAGGATTTTGCCGGCGCCACATTTGAGGAATTCGTCCGCGCGGCCGTGACGCACGGCGTTGTCCCGGATGCCAAGGACCGGGAAGAGCAATGGATACGGGAACGCATGAAGCGTCACCGCGATCCGGAAGGCGTCCTTGTGGTGCAGGGTAGGGGCAGCCCAGACAGTTGGCATGAAATGCGCGAACATCGCACGCCTGACGGCAGCACGCTCGTCATCTGGATTGACATCACGGAGTCCGTAAAACAAGAGGAGCAACTGCGTCATGCGCAAAAAATGGAGGCGGTTGGCCAATTGACAGGCGGCATAGCTCACGACTTCAACAATCTTCTAGGTATTGTCATGGGCAACCTGCAGCTGATCGAGCGCGATGCTGCATTGGCGGGCCAGGATCAGGAACATCTGCGTCAGAGCCTCGCCGCCGTTGAGCGGGGCGCCGCTCTGACCCACCGTCTGCTGGCGTTCGCCCGCACCCAACCGCTGCAGCCGCGGTCGGTTGCCGTTGCCAGCATGATCATTGGCCTACAGGACATGCTGCGCCGAACAATAAGCGAAGCCATTGAACTGCGTTTCGAATTGCAGGATGGAATTCCGGTGATGGTAGATGCGTCACAGCTGGAAAATGCACTCCTTAATTTGGCGATCAATGCCCGTGACGCCATGGTGGATGGCGGCGTGCTAACGATTACCACGGCTGATCATGAATTCGGCAACGGAATAGTGTTGCAGGGCGAAGCGATTTTACCGGGGCGTTATTGCCTTATTGAAATCAGTGACACCGGCACAGGCATGGATCAGGAAACCCTGGATCAGGTATTCGATCCTTTCTTTACGACAAAGGAATTCGGCAAGGGTAGTGGTCTTGGCTTAAGCATGGTGCAAGGGTTTATCCGGCAATCAGATGGGCATATCGATATCTCCAGCGAAGTCGGCGCCGGTACGATTGTGCGCTTGTATTTACCAATATCGGAAACAGTCGATGATATTGTTGAAAATAAACATGATCATCCCGAGGAACCGCCGCAGGGCAACGGGCAAGTCATTCTCGTGCTGGAGGATGACCTCCACCTACGCCAGACAGTGGTTGGCATGCTGGAAAGCCTCGGTTATGCCGCGCTGGAGGCCGAAGACGCGGCGTCGACTATGGCCATTCTCGATGGCGATGAAATAGTGGACCTGCTTTTCTGCGACGTGGTTCTGCCAGGCGGCGCGTCCGGGCCCGAAATTGCCAATGATGCCCGGGCCAAGTATCCAGACCTGAAGGTGCTGTTCTGCTCGGGCTACGCCGAGAATGCCCTCACTCATGATGGCCGGCTTGAACCGGGCGTACAATTGCTGGCCAAGCCCTATGACTTTGCGGCTTTGACGGCGGCTATTCACGCGGCTTTGGCTGATGACGAAGCAGCAACGGAAGAAACACCTGTTGGTGGTCGATGATGAACCGGCATTCGGTTTGTTCGCGCAAGTAGCAGCCGAGGCACTTGGTTTTGAGTGTTGGTGACGACCTTTGGCCGCAGGACCATTTGGGTGCAGCGAAAATGCGCCGGTATTTTTCCGGTTTCAGCTGCCGTTGCCACCGCGTCCCAAAGCTGTGTTGTACGGCCAAGATGCGATGGTTTTGTTGAACAGGTTTTGTTGAACAGGTTTGGTTAAACGCAGTACTTTGCTTTTCAGCGCAGTCCCCGCGAAGCTAGAGGTAAGGCCGATCGTCGTGAAGCCGTTGGCCCCTTTGGGCAAATTACGAACGGCGCCATAGCCGCCGCCCGAATAGGCGGCAGGACCACCGGTCTGCTATTTTTGTGGTTAAACCAGACAGCGCACCGCTGCCGATCAAGATGCCCGTCAAAACGAACATTAGTCCAGCAACCAGCACAAAAGTGATTGTTTCACCAATCAGGAAAACGCCGAGCAACATCGCGGTTATGGGGCTCAGCGTCAGGTAGAGGACCGTGGTCGTAGCAGGAAGCCAACGTAACGCCCAAGTGAATAGCGAAAATTGGATTGCCCCGGAAACTGATCCAAGAAACAAAACTGCCAGCCAGCCTTGCTTGCTGAGAACTGGAACGCCAACAATGCCAGAGTGGAAGTAAGTCAGCGGCAGAAGCGCCAACGCCGCGAACACCATTGCCATGGCCGTAACGAACAGCGGCCCGTGGCGCATTAGGGTGCTCCGGCCAAAGACCGAGTAGATTGCGGCGCAGAATACGCCAAGCAGCATTAAACCGTCGCCAATTAGGTATTTGGAACTGGTTACATCGACCGCTGCCGCACCGAAAACGAACGCGATACCCGTGAATGCCAGGCCAACGGCAATTAGCTTTGCCAAAGTCAGATTTTCCCGGCCAAACATGACCGCCACGAGCAGCGTCTGTATGGGTATGGTAGCCAGGCCAACAGCGCCGCGCGCGGCTGGAATATATTGTAGGGATGCATTGAACGCCCATGGAAACAGGCAGAAAAACAGAATGCCGAGCATCGCGATTTTGCCATATTCGCTAAGGGGTATGCGCTGTTTTGGCCAGATGAACGGCAGCACCGGTCCAAAGCAAATGATGGCGACGATATTACGATAAAGCGCCAGGGACACCGGATCGGTTTCGCCCATGACAAAGCGGGTCGCAACGACGGCTCCGCCCGCACTCAGGGCGGCAATGGCTGCCGCAAAATGCGCGAAGAAGATCTTGTTCATGGCATTTATCCTTGGATTTCCTGGCATTGCATCTTGTGACTTTAAAAATGCAAGTGACTAGATAAATACTAAACTTTAAAAATGCAAGTGACTATGT
Organism: Rhodospirillaceae bacterium; assembly: GCA_018701215.1. GTDB lineage: Bacteria > Pseudomonadota > Alphaproteobacteria. The sequence goes on along the minus strand of JABIWH010000041.1, from coordinate 18,432 downwards.
TAGGTACATGGTCAGATGATTTTCGATGGTGGTGGATGACATGCAGAAACCGGTCCTGCGAAAAGCTGATCACAGCTTCAGATCACGGTGTTCCATCGCCCGTACTTTGGAGCTGGTGGGCGATAAATGGACGCTCCTCATCATCCGAGACCTGATGTGGCACGGGAAGCACACATTCCAGGTGTTGCAGGAGAGTGAAGAGCATATCCCAACGAATATTCTCTCACAGCGTCTGAAAAAACTAATGCACTGGGGGCTGGTGGATCGCCAACCGTACCAGGACAGACCGGTTCGCCATGCCTACCATTTGACCGAGACAGGGCGGTCATTGGAGCCTCTACTGCTGCAAATCATGGGATGGGGGCATGCCCACCTCGGCGGCGGGATCTTTGATCCAAAAACTCAGAACAGCACAACGCCCCAGAGCTGATTTGGCGCTGGGCCCGCGGCGACTTTGATCGAAGTTGTTGGCGGATCGAAAGGTCCCCCATCACCCGTTCGCCGGCTTGCCAGTCCCCTCATTCGACGTCTAACGCGGCATGCGCAGGGACTCCATGAATGGCGGGCATGGATTCCAATGACGCAGGCCGCTATTCTTCTGGCCTGCCCTATGGGCATCACTGATTTACAGTCAGGCTGGCGTTTGAGCTCATAGTGAACCTTGGAATGCCAGAAGGGGACCCGGACATGTCGATTGAACAAGTGGATACTCTCGTTGTTGGCGGCGGCCAGGCCGGCTTGGCCATGAGCGAGCACCTGAGCAACTGCGGCGTTTCTCACCTGGTCCTGGAGCGGCACCAAATTGCCGAACGATGGCGCTCGGAAAGATGGGATTCTTTGGTCGCCAATGGTCCAGCCTGGCATGACAGATTTCCAGGCTTGGAATTCTCCGAAATCGATCCCGATGCCTTTGCCCACAAGGAAATGGTTGCGGACTATTTGGTCGCCTACGCGGAAAAAATCGCCGCCCCCATCCGCTGCGGCGTTGCAGTCACGACTGTGCAAAGCAATATTGGCCGGCCCGGCTTCCGTGTCGAAACGTCGGAAGGTTTGATCGAAGCCGTCAACGTGGTCGCCGCCACCGGTCCCTTCCAGCGCCCTATCACACCCGCTATTCTTCCCAAGGACCTTGGAATTATGCAGATCCATTCCAAAGACTACCGTAATCCCGGGCAATTACCGGAAGGCGCGGTTCTGGTGATCGGAGCGGGATCTTCGGGGGTGCAGATCGCGGACGAACTCTTGCGTACGGGAAAGCGTGTTTACCTCTCGGTCGGCCCGCACGACCGTCCACCCCGCAGCTATCGCGGTCGTGACTACGTCTGGTGGCTAGGGATCCTGGGCAAGTGGGATGCGGAGACCGTGCAGCCGGGCAAGGAACATGTCACGATCGCGGTGAGTGGCGCCCATGGCGGTTTTACGATCGACTTTCGCCAACTTGCCGCGCGGGGAATGACCCTCCTTGGTCTGACGAGCGATTTCAAAGACGGTGTGCTAAGGTTCGCACCAGACCTTGCGGACAATATTGCGCAAGGGGATGCCAACTACCTGTCGGTATTGGATGAAGCCGACGCTTATGTCGCCCACTATGGTCTTAACCTTGCGGCGGAGCCCAATGCCCGCAAAATCGATCCGAGTCCACCCTGCGTGACCGATCCAATTCTTGAATTAAATCTGGCTAAGGCCGGCATAACCGCAATCATCTGGGCAACCGGCTATGCCGTTGACTTCAGTTGGCTGCAGGTCAACGCGTTTGACGAAGACGGTAAACCAAAGCACCGGCGAGGTATTTCAGCCGAGCCCGGGATCTATTTCCTGGGCTTGCCATGGTTGTCGCGGCGGGGCTCTTCCTTCATCTATGGCGTTTGGCACGATGCCATGTATCTGGCGGACCATATTGCCAAGCAGCACAAATATCTGGCCTACCATAGCGCTGCGCTGGGCAAGGCTGACGGCGCCTAGAAATTGAACAACGGCGATTGACCGAGAACGCCGGCGCCTATTAAGGCGGCCGTATGGGCGTCATCGCGCCATAAATAGCTTGTCTTCACAAAGGGATTTCCTAACATTGTTGTTCGTGCGGGCCGCCGCCCGCCACACGCTTTCCGAAAAAGGGTCGTAAGCCATGGCCGTAGTCGAATGCCGCGATCAGGGCGCCGTGCGCGTCATTACCTTGAACCGTCCCGACCAGTTGAATGCCTTGAACACGGAAACCCTGGTGGCCATGCGCGCCGCGCTTGCCGATGCCGCCCATGACAGCGGTGTCCGCTGCCTTGTCCTGACCGGGGCTGGTCGTGGCTTTTGCGCCGGTGCCGATGTTGATGAATGGGCCTCGAAAAAAGAGACACCGCCTGAACACGACTGGGTGGCCGAGGCAACGGCGATGGTGCAGGAACTCCATGCCTTGTCGGTGCCCACGCTGGCGATGATCGACGGCGCCGCCGTGGGCGCCGGGCTGGATCTGGCGCTGGCCTGTGATTTCCGCCTGGCAACGGCCCGCTCCAAGTTCATCTGCGCCTACACAAATATCGGCTATCCGCCCGACTGCGGCGGCTCCTGGCTGATGCCGCGTATCATCGGTTTAGAAGCCGCCAAACGCTTTGCCTACACCGGCGAAGTCTGGAATGGCGAGATGGCCTTGGCCAAGGGCTTAATCTCCGAACTACATGATAGAGATGCACTGGAGACGTCGATTATGGCCTTCGCCCAGCAATTGGCCTCGGGCCCCACGGTGGCCATCGGCCATGCAAAGCGGCTGTTTCATCTATCCCAGGACAATGACCTTGGTACGCAATTGGCGCTGGAGAGCGTGGCCGGCAAGGCCTGCGCACGCACCGCCGATCACCGCGAAGGGCTGCGGGCGGCGACGGAACGCCGGGCGCCGAATTTTCAAGGCAAGTGACGTCGCCGCCGTTGGAGCACAGCCATGGATTTTTCCCCTAGCTTTGAACAACAGGCGCTGATCAACGCCATCTCCCGCGATACCTTGCGGGCGTATCGTGGATAAGCGCGGCAATAACCTGAAACGCCTGTTGGCGCCGCGCAGCATCGCCGCAGTCGGCGGGCGCGCGGCCCGCAACGCTGCCCAGGCCAGCCTGGAGGCGGGATTTTCCGGCGACGTCTTCATCATCAACCCCCGGCTTGAAGGCATGGGGGGCGCGACGGTATTGGCCGATATCGCCGATCTGCCCATTGCCCCCGATGCCGCCTTTATCGGCCTTTCCCCGGCGCAGTCACTGCAAACGGTTTCGGCGCTATCGGCCATGGGCGCGGGCGGCGCGATTGCCTATGCGGACGGCTTTGATGATCCAGAACAGATACGCCGCGCGGCGGGCGAAATGGCCCTGGTCGGTCCGAACTGCTACGGCCTGATCAATTGCCTGAATGGCGGCAGCCTGTGGCCAACGCGGCATCCTCTGCAACGCCAAACGAAAGGTATCGCCATCCTGGCGCAGAGCGGCAATCTCTGCATCAATCTCTCGATCAGCCAGCGTTCGCTGCCATTCAGCTATATCATCAGTGTCGGCAATCAGTGGGTAGTCAGCATGGCCGACTTCATCGCCCAAATGGCCGACGATCCAGGCGTCAGCGCCATCGGTCTTTTCATGGAAGGCATTCCAGACGTCGATGCCTTTGCGGCAGCAGCGGGCAAGGCGCTTGCTAACGACAAACCGCTCGTTGCCTGCAAGGTTGGCCAATCCCCCCTCGGCGCGGAGCTGGCGATGAGCCACACGGCCACCCTGGCGGGATCGGCGGCATTGTACGATGCCCTGTTCGAGCGTTTGGGCATCATCCAGGTCGAGACCATACCGGCCATGACCGAATGCCTGAAATTGGCCACCATGTGGCAATCCACGCCGAACCGGCGTTTGGCCGTCGTGTCGACATCGGGGGGCGATTGTGAATTGGCGGCCGATCATGCCGCCACCGCCGGGCTGACCTTGAGCCCGCCGACGATGGATCAGAGCACACGCTTGCGGGAACTGCTGCCGATGGCGGCGCATGTCTCCAATCCGTTGGACTATAGCAATCTTCTATGGGGCGACGAGGCATCGTTGACGCCGGTCTTCATGGAAATGCTGCGTGAGAACTATGACGCCGCGTTGCTGATTATCGAGCACCCGCCAACCATTGATGCCGCGCCGGCCTTCGCCGAGGCGGTGGCGGCCACGCAGCGGGCCTTGCTGGCGGCCCGGGATGCCCCGGGTGTTGGTGCGGACGTCGATGTGGCGGTCGCCTGCGTGCTGCCCGAATCCATGCCGGAAGAAATGCGGCGGCGACTTATCGCGCAAGGCATCGCGCCGTTGCTGGGACTGGATGCGGCCCTGGCCGCCATCGGGGCGTTAAGTAAGCGTGATACCGCCCTAGCCGCCCTGGCAGCGGAACCGGCACCAATGACCCTTGGTTTGGAGCATGAGCACGAAAGCACCGCGCGGACCTACAACGAATGGGACGCGAAAGAGATACTGGCCGGCTTCGCGATTGCGATGCCGGATCGGCGGCTTCTACAGATCCACAAGCCGGACATGTCCGGCCTGGCATATCCCGTGGCCGTGAAGGCCGTGCACGACGCCTTGGTGCATAAGACCGAGGCCGGCGCGGTGGTCCTCGGTGCCGCCGACGAGGCCGCCGTGATCGCCGCCATGACGTCGATCCAAAAGAATATCGCCAACCACAATGGTGATATTATGGTCGAACATTTCCTGATCGAGGAAATGATCGACGGCGCCGTTTTGGAGATGATCGCCGGCATTCATCGCGATCCCGTGTTCGGCCTGACCATGACCCTCGGCGCCGGCGGCATCCTGGTCGAATTACTCGACGACACCGTCAGCTTGCTGCTGCCGGCAACTTCGGTGCAAATCCGGCACGTCTTGCAAAAGCTGCGTTGCCATCGCCTGCTGACCGGGTTCCGCAACGGCGCCCGGGGCGATGTGTCGGCGCTGCTCGAAACCTTGCTGGCGCTTTCGGCTTTCGCGGAAGACTGGTCGGGGCGCCTTGACGAGCTTGATATCAATCCGCTGTTCGTGCTGGCGGAAGGCCAAGGCGTGATCGCCGGTGACGCCCTGATCCGCGCTCGGCCTTGAAGCATGCCGCGAAGGCCAATTTCATGTTGGTTTGCGGCCGGTGATATGTTGCAGGATATCGGGGATGAACTCCCGCACATGGACATCCGTAAAGCCCGCCGCCTCGAAATAACCGATGCAGTCGGAGGGCGTGTGCGGCAGGGCGGTGGAGCTGAACAGAGCGCCGTGCATGGCGCACATGGCGGGGATCAGGGGGCCACTCCAGTCCTCGTTGACCATCTCGCCACAGATATGCATCTCGCCGCCCGGTTCCAGGGCATCAAACGCCTTTTGCACCACGCCCTGGATGACCGCACCGGAATATTGCGGCAGGTTTGAATTCATCAAGATGACATCGGCGCCGGTGGGAAACGCATCGGCGGTGAAGTCGCATGCCTCCGCCGTGACCCGGTCCGCGACGCCATGCTCGGCAATAAACTCGCGGGAGATCACCACGACTTCCGGCAAGTCCAGCACCACCGCCTCTATCTCGGGAAACTGCTTGGCGGCCTGGATCGAATAAGCACCGGAGCCACCGCCCAGATCGAGAATTTTGCGCCGGCCGCTCAAGTCCACCTCGCGCAGGAACTTCCGCGCCGCCCCCATGCCGACACTGCCCGTGGCCTGGTGATAGCGCCGGGCGTGTTCAACGGTGAAGCCCTCGGTATAAAAGCCGAGGTTTTTCTCCTCGTCGCTGGCCGCGACCCGTTCGCCCAATTCACCCCAGGCACCCCACTGGTGATGGAACCAATGCACCCAAGCCCCGGCATAGCTGGGCCGCTCCTGAACCAAAAAGCGTTCCACATCGGGCGCATTGCGAAAACCCTCGCCATCCCGTTCAATCAGCTCCAGCGTCAACAGGGCGACGAGCATGCGCTGGGTATTTGGCAGGGTCAGTCCCAAGGCATCGGCGATGGCTTCATCGCTGCTGCCGTTGTTGGCCACGGCGGTGAAGAAGCCGACTTCAATGGCGCCGAACAGAACCGCTGATTGGGTGAAGGCCCAGGACATTTTTTGCAGACGTACGGTGGTCGGCCTTTCGGTGACCGGTTGGCTTTGCGGCATGATGGCTACTCCAAAATCAGGAACGTTAAAGTTCTAGCGAACGAAAAGGGTTTGCGAGGCCAGGGCTGCGCCTTCGGCCAAGGCTTCCAGCTTGTCCCAGGTAATCTGCTCGTCCACGGCGACAAAGCCGGCGGCGGTTTCAAAGCCGCAATCGGTACCAGCGATGATCCGGGTTGGATCGCCCACGGCGCCGGCGATACGGCGGATCCGGTCGGCCACGGTGCGGGGATGTTCCACATAATTCGTCGTGGTGTCGATCACACCGGCAATCAGAATACCATCGGTGGGCAAATCAAACTCTTCAAAGCAATGATATTCATGCTCGTGCCGGGGATTGGCCATGGATAGCAACAGGCCTTGCGCGCGGGCCTGGGCGATGGTCGGCCAGATCTCCTCCAATGGCACATCAAAGACATGCGGGCCTTCGTAATTGCCCCAACAGACATGCAGGCGCACCCGATCGCGGGGAATATCGGCCAGGGCCCGGTTGATCGCGGCCATGACACAGTTGGCGAATTTCAGAAAGGCCTCCACGGGCTGCCCCTGAAACAGGGCGTGGCGCTCCATGGCCAAATCAGGCGCATCAATCTGCAACAACAAGCCCGCGTCGACGATAGCGTGATATTCCACCGACAGGGCAGTGGCCAGAGCATCAATATAGCTTTCTATATCTGGGTAGTGATCGTTCTGCATGGCGGCGGCGATAATTCCCGGCGAGGGCGCCGTCATGAAGGCCTCGGCAACATTCCGCTGCCGCAGCAAGCCATTTATACGGGCGCATTCCCGATCAATGGCGGCACTGTCGCGGTAACTGACCGGCGCCACCGCCTTGGGCGCCTTCATCAACGACACTCGGTTTTCCTCAGTCGTCATTGACAACAGCTTTTTGCGGTAACCCTCGTACATGGTCATATCCGCCATTAGCTTGCGGTCGCTGTGGCCGCCAAAACCAGTCATGCGATAGCGCACATAGGTAAAGAAGCTTTCCCGCCCCATCTCGCCGTCGTTGACCACGTCCAGACCGGCGGCGAGCTGTTTATCCAAGGCCTCGACGGTAGCGCTTTCGATGGCTTGATCCAGTTCGTCTCCTGCCCCCGCCTCGCCCGCCGCCAGCAGTCGGCGCAGCTCTCCCGGCCGGGGTAAACTGCCCGCGTGGGTGGTCAAAATTCGTGTTTCGCTGTTCCGCATACCGCCGCCCTCATGATCGCCGTCAATCGGGAAAGCATATACCACCACGCCTGGGAGCGCTTACTTCTATGCGTCGAGAAATTCCGGGCTGGTACCGCGATCAAGTATACGGTCGGCGGGCAACAAAATCTGGGCCCGGGTGCCAATGCCGAGCTCGCTGCGTATTTGCAGACGGCCGCCGTGCAATGCGGTCAGCCGGCTGGCTATGGATAGACCCAGGCCAACGCCTTCCTGTCCTGACAGTGAATTGGTATCCAATTGACTGAATGGCTCCAGCGCCCGGTCAATATCCGTCTCGGCCATGCCGATACCACTGTCTTGGATCTCCAGCATCAAGTCGCCGTCCGGGGTCAATTCGGCCCCGACCTTGATATAGCCCCCGGCCGGCGTGAACTTGATCGCATTGCCGAGCAGATTGACCAGGATCTGTTTCAAACGCCGGCCATCAACGTTGATGGTTCGCGGCGCGCCGGACAAATCGACGGAAATCTCGGTATCCAACGCGCCGGCACGTTCCCCAAACATGCGCACGCACTCATCAACGAGGTGGCGCAGATCCTCGGATCCTTCCCGCAAGGTCATTTCTTCCGCATCGATTTGACTTAGATCCAGGATATCGCTGATCAAACCCAGCAGCAATTGGCCGCTAAGCTGGATGTCCTTGCCGTATTGCACATAGGTGGAATTTTCGATCGCGCCGAACATCTCGGTTCCGATTATTTCGGAAAAGCCGATGATCGCATTCAACGGCGTGCGCAGTTCGTGACTGACACTGGCCAGAAAACGCGACTTGGCGCGGTTGGCATCCTCGGCCCGCTCCTTTGCCTCTCGCAGTTCCACCTCGGCCTGTTTGCGCTCGGTGATATCCGCGAGGCCGGAAAGCACCGCCGGCTTGCCGTCGTATTCAGCGGGGCTGGCGCTTAGTGCTGCCCAAAACGGCGTGCCGTCCAACCGGCGCAGACGCACTTCAAAGTTTGAAACGTGCCCAGCACGGGCAACTTCATCCATTACTTTCTGATACTCGTCAGCATTGTCATAAAATTCCGTGATGTCTCGACCGACGAGAGAGCCGTTCTCGACACCGAACGTGTCATTGGCCAATGCATTGGCATAGACAAAGCGCCGCTCGGAGATGACCCCCAATGGCACGGGCGCTGCCTCCAACATGGCGCGCAGGCGTTCTTCGCTGTCAACCGCGCGCTGTTCCGTTGCCTTGCGCTCGGTGATGTCCGTGACAACAACGATGGTGCCGCCGTCGGACAGGCGCTTGTCATTGACCAGGAACCACCGGCCATCGGCCAGTGAAAACTCACGCGGCCGGCGTGCTTCACGATGCTCTGTTATTCGGGCTTCAAGGTCATAGGGCGCGGGACCGCCGGTGTCGCCGGCGAACGCGGCGGCGACCTCCTGAAATGTTATGCCGGGGCGCAATTTTCCGGCCAGGGTCGGTAGCATATCGCCATAGGCATCGTTGCAAATGACCAAGCGGTCTTCGGCATCGTACAGCGCCACGGGATCATTGGCGCCGCCAATGGCCTCTGCCAGGCGCTCGCTGGCGGATTGCGCTTCCCGCCGAACGGCCATTTGCTCGGTGACGTCCGCGCTGGCGCAGAAATAGCCTTTGAACAAGCCATCTTCGTCAAACACCGGGTTGCCGCTGCTTCGGATCCATATCTCTCGGCCATTGGGAAATACCCGGCGGATGTGCACGTCCCTAAATGGCCTACGGGCCCGCAGGTCGGCCATATGTTCGGCCCATACATCCGGGTTGTTCTCCGCGGCGAGCACGTCATCGCGGCTCTTGCCAATGTAATATTCCGCCGGCTGACCAACGATGGATTCGACATTGTCGGAGACCCAGCTGAAACACAGGTCCGCGTCCAGTTCCCAAAGCCAATCGGAGCCGATCTCGGCAAAGTCGCGGAACCGGCGCTCGCTGGTTCGCAGTTCCTCGAAAGTTTTCAGCCGGTTCATTTCCGCCGCCGCGCGCGAGGCAAAGATCTCCAGCACCGATTTGGCAATAGATTCGCCTTCCAGGGGATTTGGATCGAAGGCCGCCAAAATCCCCAATGACTTGCCGTCGGCATCGAACAGCGGCGCGCCGATATAGCTTTCGATACCAAGTTCAACCAGGGTCTTGTCATTCGGGAACAGCTGGTGCGCCTTACTAGGGATCACGCAAATTTCCTGGTCGATAACATTAGCGCAGGGGCTGCCTTGCAGACGATAACTTATACTCTCAACGGTCTCGCCATTGCGGCTGGCGGCCAGGGTCTCGATGTTTTCGGCCTCGCAGTCATCGGCCATGCCGATGATCACCCACTGCAGGTCAAGAGCGCGCGAGAGGGCATTGGCCAAGTTCTGCAAATAGCCCCGCCCGACGGAACGGGAAACCGCATCGGCAATGGTGCCAACCGCGGCTTCCAGGCGGTGGGCCGCGGTTATATCGGTATAGGTGGTAATGATCTGGCCGTCCGGTGTGATCTGCTGGCGAAAATCCAGGAAACGCCCCGTGGGGGTCCGACGTTGGTAACGGCATGCCGTGTTGTGGTCATAGAAGTGCAGGCGTTCGGCAACCAATTGCTGGACATCGCCGGGGCCGAAATCACCCCGTCCGGCGAGATATTCGATGATGTCCCCACGCCGCGCGCCGACAAAAACGACACTTTCGGGCAAGCTCAGGAATTCAAGAAACTCCTTGTTGAAATACAACAGGCTGCCGTCGGCGGAGAAGATACAGATCGCCTGATCCATCTTCTCCGTTTCGATTGGGTGAATTTCTTCAGCCTTTTCGTTGCCTGCCGTCACAACCATTCAGCCCTCGCCATCAAACAAGGGTACCCTCAGGTTAATTGAAACATGGCGCCATCATGCCAGCAAGTCATGAATAGAAAGTTGCCGAAACACCAAGGAATGGCGATGACCGGCGCATACTAGGCGAAATTGCAGACCGCCCGGCCCAGGTCGGCGATTTCCGTGACCGCCCGTGATGGCGCGGTGGGATATTTCGTGGTCACGATGGAGCCGGTCAGAACCACGTCCTCCGCCGCCAAGCCAATATCATACTGCGCCAGATGGTTGGCCAGCCAGGCCAGGGCGGCATAGGGATGGCCCATGACATCGGCGCCAAGGCCCGTGCCCATCGACTGATCCGCGATCCAGGTCTGCCCGCCGAGCGAAGCCAGATCCAAGGCCTCTGTTGCCGGCACCGCCTGCCCCAAGACGGCGCCCAGGTGAAAGAAATCATCAGCGATCAGGGTCGGCGCATCCACCGCCTCGTCGTGGAAGTCGAAAAAGCGCTCCTCGATCACTTCCATGGCGGCCATGACAGATCCCACGTAGGGGGTAATGCTGGTTTGATCAAATGGCGCGCCGGATATCGGCACCCCCCTGGCCAGGCGGACTGCGATCTCACACTCCACGCCCGGTTTGCGCAATGCCTCGAAATCATAGCTGGCCGGGCTCTGCCACAGGCCGCGCTCGAAGATGCCGCCGGCGCACGGTGCGGGGATATTTAGAAATTCCTGCATCACCTTGGTGGTGCAGCCGATCTTCCAGCCGACGCGGGCCCCGTGCCCGGCGGTGGACAAACGCTCATGCAGGGCTAGCTGTATCTGGTAGGCTTCGTCCTCGGTACGGGGGCGTAGATCAATGGGTAGGTATTGCAATTGCCGGCCGCTGCCGCGCAAGTCCGCCAGCAGATCGGCGCAATCCGCGATACGATCTGCCATAACTTATGATTTGACCAAAGCCGTCCGCCGGCTGTCCAACATTTTCAATACGGCGCCCAGGGTACGGTCGGATTTTAAAACGCCGCCGCGTCCCACCAATTGATAACCCGCCGTGCGCCGGCCCTGTTTGGAGCGTTTGACGATGGAAAACATGGGCACCGCCGAAACCTGGCCATAGATGGCGAAGGCAGCACACGTCTCATTCCAATCAACGGCATAGTCCAACCAATCGCCGGCGATGACGCCGCGGCTATAGGACTGCAGTATGTCGCTCAACTCCTGTCGATTGAAGAATGGTGATTTCCCCCTGGGGTTGGAGCCGCCGGCCTTGGGGTGGTGCCGGCGACGGGCCTGCTCGAAGGTGACAACCTCGGTCATCAGGAATTTACTCTCCGGCCTCGTGGCAACGATCTGCGCCTATTGTGTCACGCAAAGTGGCATGACGCCATATGTCCATTGTCGATTTTTCGCAATTCGGGCATTTCCTCGAAACAGCGCGTTTCCGCCTTTGGACAACGCTCGGCGAAGGGGCAGCCCGTTGCCCGCCGCGTCTGTGTGCCCACATTGCCCTGCAATGTCACCCGCCGCTTCGCTTTCGTTCGCCGGCCGGCGGCGGTCCCCGTTGCCATGCGGGGCACCGCGTCGAACAGCGCCTGGGTATAGGGATGCATGGCTTTGGTAAACAGCTGCGCGCGGCTGGCATATTCCACCACCCGGCCCAGATACATCACCGCCACCTGGTCACAAACGTAATCGACCACGCCCAGATCGTGGCTGATCAGCATGTAGGTGACGCCGAAATTCCGTTGCAGCTCTTGCATCAGATTTAGAACCTGGGCCTGCACGGAAACATCCAGGGCGGACACCGGTTCGTCCGCCACGATCAGGCTGGGCCGGGTCACCAGGGCCCGGGCGATGGCAATGCGCTGGCGCTGGCCGCCGGAAAACTCGTGGGGATACTTGTCCAGGTCGCTGGCGCGCAGCCCGACCGCGTCCATGGCCTGGTCAATCGCCTGCTGCCGGTCTGCAATCCGCGGCCCTAATGTCTCCCCCACGATGCGGCGCACGGTATGGCGCGGATCCAGGGAGCCATAGGGATCTTGGAAGACCATTTGAAATTGCGCCCGCGCCCGGCGCAGATCCATGGCCGAGAGTGCCGCCAAATCCTGCCCCATAACCTCGATCCGGCCCGCCGTCGGCGTATCCAGAGCCATGCACAACCGCGCCAGGGTCGACTTGCCACAACCAGACTCGCCGACAATACCCAGGCTGCGCCCGCGTTCGATGCTTAAATCAATGCCGTTCAGGGCGTAAACGGTTTCAGGCGCGCGGAACAGGCTTTCACGCGGCAAGATGAATTGGCGGTGCAGATCTGCGGTAAGCAGGACGATATCGCTCATGGCGCCGCCGCCCGGAGGTGATGGCAGGCGGCCTGATGATCCCGCTGACGATCCCGCGGACGATCCGGGCCAACCAGTTCCATTGTCGGCGCCTGGCCCCAGCAGATATCGGAGGCCCTGGCACAACGGTCGGCGAAGGCGCAGCCGGGGGGCAGGTCGGCCAGTTCGGGCACCGTGCCGGGGATCGTGCGCAAGGGTCCATCGCGCGCTTCGCCCGGCTGCGGTACGGCGGCGAACAGACCCTGGCTATAGGGATGGGCCAAATGGGCGAATAGACGATCGGTGGGGCCCTGTTCCACCATGGCACCGCCGTACATGACGGCGACATTGTCGGCGGTTTCACCGATCACGCCCAGATCATGGCTGATCAGGATCAGGCCCATGCCGCTGTCTTCCACCAGTTCGTTGATCAGGTCCAGGATCTGGCCCTGGATGGTAACGTCCAGGGCAGTGGTCGGCTCGTCCGCCAGCAGAATATCGGGGGAACAGCTCAAGGCCATGGCGATCATCACGCGCTGGCGTTGGCCGCCGGACATCTGGTGTGGGTAGGCATCAATGCGCCTGGCCGGATCAGGCAGGCCAACCCGGTCCAACAGCCCCAGCACCTCGTCGCGGGCATTGGCGCCCTTCAGGCCGCGATGCAGGCGCAGCGGTTCGGCGATCTGCCGGCCAATCCGATGTACCGGGTTAAGCGAGGTCATGGGTTCCTGAAATATCATCGCAATGCGGTTGCCGCGAATGCGGCATAGGGCGTCTTCATCCAGATCAAGCAGATTATCGCCGTCCAGTCCGATCCGCCCGCTGGTGCGCGCGCCGTCGGGCAGCAAGCCCATCAAGGCCAGGGCGGTGATTGATTTACCGCAGCCGGACTCGCCCACCACGCCCAGGGTACCGCCGGCCTCGAGCGCGAACGAGACACCGCGTACGGCGGGCACCATGCCCCGGCTGGTTTGCAGCTCGACCCGTAGATCATCAACCTGGAGCAAGGCCATTTTCCGCCTACCTTTGCCGGGCCAGGCGCGGATCGACCAGATCGCGCAGGCCGTCGCCCATCAAGTTCAGCCCCAACACCGAGAACACGATTGCCAGACCAGGCCAGAGGGCAATGATCGGGGTGAGAAAAATATAGCTTTGGCTTTCACTCAACATCCGGCCCCAGCTTGGATCGGGCGGTTGCGAGCCGACGCCCAGATAGCTCAACGCGGCCTCGGCCAGGATCGCGACGGCAAAGGAGATCGTCGCCTGTACCACGATGACCGAGATGATGTTGGGCAGAATATGCTCAATGGTAATCGCCAGGTTGCCCTTGCCGGCGGCGCGGGCGGCCAAGATGAACTCCCGCTCCCACATGGCGATGCCGGCGGCGCGGACCTGACGGGCGAACAGCGAAATGTTGAAGATACCCAGGGCGATGATGGCGTTGGTGATGCCCGGCCCCCAGCCCGCCGTCAAAAGGATGGCGATCAGGATCACGGGAAAGGCCATGTTCAAATCGCTCAGCCGCATGATCACATCCTCGGTCCAGCCGCGCCGGGCGGCGGCCCATAGGCCCAGGGCGGCGCCCAACACCGCGCCCAGACTGACCGCGATCAGGCCGACCACGATCGAGGTCTGGGCCCCGGCCATGATCATCGAAAGGATATCCCGGCCAAATTGATCGGTGCCGAACCAGTGGATCAGGCTGGGCGGTTTCAGGCGCTGGGCAATGATGATCTCGGTCGGCGAATGGGGCGTCCAGATCAGCGACAGCAGGGCCAGAATAATCATCGTGCCCGTGAAGATCATCCCGATCATGAAAGAACGGTGGCGCAGGGCGCGGTGGACGAACCCCGGCGCTGTCGTCTGCATTGTCGTCTGCTTTGCCATGAGCGCCGCCATCAGGTATGCACCCGGATACGGGGGTCAACCATGGCGTACAGGATATCGACCACGAAATTGACCGCCACCACGATTGCCGCGAACAACAGCACGACGTTCTTCACCACCATCAGGTCACGGTTCGAAATGGCATCGAAAATCAACTTGCCCACCCCCGGCAGCGCGAACACGTTTTCGATCACCAGGGTGCCAGTGACCACGGTGGCCACCAACAGCCCACCGATGGTCAGCACCGGTATCAGGGCATTGCGCAGGACGTGACCCCACAAGGCGGCCCGGCGGCTGAGCCCCTTGGCGCGCGCCGTGCGCACATAGTCTTCCCGCGCCACTTCCAGGACCGAGGAGCGGGTAACCCGGGTCATGATCGCCGTCAGGCTCAAGGCCTGGGTCAAGATGGGCAGCAGCAGCGAACGGACGCCGTGCCAGATGCCATCGTCCCAACCGGGAAAGCCGCCCGAAGGCAGCCAATGCAGGATCACCGCGAACAGGATGATCAGCAGAATGCCGAACCAGAAATCCGGGATCGCCAGGCCCAGTTGGGAAAAGCCCATGACACCGTAGTCACCGACCCGGTTGTGGTTGGTGGCGGCGAATATGCCCAGGGTCAGGGATGCCAAGGTCGCCACCACCATGGCGCCGATGGCAAGCGGCAGTGTGACGTGCAGGCGCTGGCCGATTAATTCCGTGACCGGTACCCGGTAGACATAAGACAACCCCATCTCGCCCTGAAACAGCCCGGCGATCCAAGCGGCGTAGCGGACAATGGCCGGGCGGTCCAAGCCCAGTTCCAGGCGCAGGGCCTCGATGGCGCTGTCGGGGGCATCGACGCCCAGCATGGTCAAAGCAGGATCGCCCGGCAGCACCTCGAGCAATAGAAAAACGATCACCGAAGCGAGCGATACGGTGATCAGAAATGACAAAAACCGCCGGGCCAGAAAGACAGACATGCCTTGGCTTTAACCTTGAAAACCTGCCCGCGCAAGGGTCTTCGCGCCGCAATATTGCCGCAATCGCGCCAACACCCCGCCCCATTGCCCCGGCACCTTGAAACCCTGGCAATAACCGCTAACAACCGCCAACAACCCTGAGGCATAGGGAGCAACGGCATGATCATCGGTGATCTGGATCTTGATTGGGCCGAACAGGACCCGGACTATCTGGCCCGCGTAAAGGCCTTTCTGGTCCCCGCCCAGCAGGCCCGCGCGGTGCCTTCAAACCAAACCCCGTTGCCAAGCCGGACGGATAGCCACCCCGATAGCGCCGCGCCCGAACATGCTTTAAGGTAGGGCCGCGAATTTTCGCTACGCCCTTTCGGCTGGCGCATATCCATTGGGGGGACCTTGGGTGGCAATCGTATTTTATGATCTGGCGGGTCGGGACGGCCGTAATTTCAGCCCCTATTGCTGGCGCACCCGCATGGCCCTGGCCCACAAGGGCCTGGATTATGAACACCGCGGCACCGCCTTTACCGCCATTCAAGACATCGGCAAGGATCGGGGCGGGCCGGATTTCCGCACCGTGCCGATTATCGAGGACAATGGCCAATTGGTGGGCGATTCAAATGCCATCGCCGAGCATCTGGAGGCGCAATATCCCGACCGCCCCTCGTTGTTTGGCGGCGAGGCCGGGCGGGGCCTGTGCTACTTTGTCCATAGCTGGACAAATTCGGTGGTGCACGCCGGCGTTGCCCCCCTGGTTCTGATGGATATCTACGAACACGTCCGGGCCGAGGACAGGAACTACATCCGGGCCAGCCGGGAAAAGATTTTCGGCCGCCCCCTCGAAGAGGTTCAGGCCGGGCGCGAGGAACGCGTGGAAGCTTTCCGCGCCGCCCTGACGCCCCTGCGCCTGACCGTGCGCCGGCAGGCTTTCCTGGGCGGCGAAACACCGAACTATGCCGATTATACCGTCTTCGGCGCCTTTCAATGGGCCCGCACCATCAGCGACTTTCGGATCTTGGCCGAAGACGATCCGGTCTTTGCCTGGTTCCTCCGCGTGGGCGAGTTGTTCGATGGCCTGGGCCGCAAATCGCCAGGTTACTACTAAAAAATATTGAGAATATAAGTGATATTGAGCAAAGGAATCTTTTGATGGCAGAACTCTACACCGGCGGCCTGTTGTATGACGGGGGCAGCGAAATCGTCGCCGGCCAGGCGGTCCTGGTCGAGGACGGCAAAGTCACAAAGGTAGCGCCAAGCGGCGAGTTCAGCGGCTTCGCCGGCCAGAACATCGACACCACGGGCGGCACCTTGATGCCGGGCCTGTTTGATTGCCACGTACATCTGTGCCTGGGCGCCGAGGGTGACCCGGGCACCGCCGCCGATAAACTGTTGCCGGGGCAAGTGACCATGAAGGCGCTGGAGCGGGCGCAAACATCGCTGGCGGGGGGCATCACGGCGCTGCGCGATTGCGGCGGCAAGGATTTTCTGGAATTCGCCGTGCGTGACGCGGTCAATTCGGGCCAGCAAATGGGCCCGACGATCCGCGCCTCTGGCCGGGTGATCTGCATGACCGGGGGACACGGCAACCGCTCTGGCCGCATCGCCGACGGTATCGACGAGGTGGTCCGCGCGGTGCGCGAACAGATCCACGCCGGCAGCGATCTAATCAAGATCATGGCCACGGGCGGCGTCATGACACCGGGAGTGAACCCGGAGGATGCCCATTATACGGCCGAGGAAATGGCCGCCGGTATTGCCGAGGGCCGGCGTTTCAATCGCCGCAGCGCCTCGCACGCCCAGGGCCGGGACGGCATTTTGAATGCGGTTCGCGGCGGCATCACCTCGATCGAGCACGGCATTTTCATGGACGAGACCTGTGTCCGCGAGATGCTGGCCCAGGGCACCTATTTGGTGCCCACGGTCTCGGCCCTGCGCAATATTCTGGACAACGCCCGAAACGGCATCCCGGCCTATGTGGTTGAAAAAGCGGAACGCATCTCGGAGAACCACCGCCGCTCGCTGCAAATGTACTACCAGGCGGGGGGCAACATCGCCATGGGCACGGACGCGGGCACCCCGTTCAACCATCACGGCGCCAATGCCATGGAGCTGGAATACATGGCCGATCTGGGCGTCAGCCCGGTGGACGCCCTGCGTTTTGGTACATCAAGCAGCGCCGATCTGATGGATCTGGCGGACCAGGGCCGGGTGGCGGTGGGCATGGCGGCGGATTTCCTGTTGGTGGATGGCAATCCGGGCGACGACATTCGCATGGCCTCGCGGCGGGAGAACCACCGTCTGGTGATCAAGGGCGGCCTGGCGGTGGCAGGCCCGGCGGCGGCCACCGCCGGACCAAATTTTCAGCGCATGGCGGCGTTTTGAGATCGGCGCCTTGAAGGCGGCATTTTGAGAGCGGCGTTTTGGCGCTGGACGAGTTATGCCGGGGCGGAACAAAAGACGGTTGAGCCAACGGCCACAACCGACTACAACCTGCCCCCAATGCCGGCGTAGCTCAGTTGGTAGAGCAACTGATTTGTAATCAGTAGGTCACGGGTTCAACTCCTGTCGCCGGCACCAATCATTTCAATGACTTAAGTGAATTATCTCCTCAATTGTCAGTAAGAATTTGGGCTCGGGGTAACCGACGGGGTAACAAATGGCGCACTTTCGGTGCCATGGTAGGTTCGTCAAGATGCCCCTTGCATTCCACCCTTCCGCCCACCGAAGCGACCGGCCTTCATTTTTTGGATCTTCCCAGGGAAGAGGGTTGTCCGGGACCTACCCCACCACCGGCCATATCCGCACCCCCCACCCCCCAAGCCCCAAGTAGGTTCCCTACGGGCTGACCTTGCATTGTGTTCTCCTCTTTCACAGAGGTCATTTTTCAGAACGACCCGCAAAAAAATATACAAAATTCTGAGGGCGAATTGAACGATCCCAGCACGGGGCTAACGGACTGAGCCGCACCAGGCTCCGACATCGCCAGCGGCATCGCCCGGCCCAAATTGATTTTTCACCTTCGTTCTGCTATATTGCATGCACGCATCAAGAACGGCTTTAGCCGTGCCAACCGAGCCATCCCGGCCACGGTGGCAGAGAATGCGCCAACCGGAAAATAGAGGGAATTTCATGAATAACCTAACGAACGAACCCCCGAACTGAC
>JABIWH010000052.1 GCA_018701215.1 Rhodospirillaceae bacterium | reverse complement strand
GACCCGAAGTCCGTCCCGTTTCGATTCACCCATCGGGTGTGCCATGCCAACCACTCCATCAACTCCTCAACATATTGATTCTTATAGCATAATCTCCATCTCAGGGCATCGATTAACGAGTTCATCTGGGAAATGGGGGTTGATATTGTGGTTCTTGGTTCCCTTGTTGACCAGCTTGCAGATCGCACCGCCCACTTGATAGTAGACGCCGGTCTGACCGCCGGTTCCGATGGTGATGAACTTTTGCGCTGCTTGGGCGCCGGTGACGCCAAAGGCAACGACAGCCGCGGTCGCCAATGCGGCGAAGGCAAATTTCTTCATAGTTTATCTCCCTGATGAATTTTTCTTGGGGGTACGCAAGCAACAAACCGGGATACAAATACTCCGCCCAATTGACGTGAAGATTATCCCATACTTAAGGAAGTAGAATAGGCCAGGGTTTGGGAAATGTCCAAGAAATGAAATGCCTTACTCACAATTGGTTATTTTTGGAACAAATTCGTCTCAATTACGGCCCCTGCCCCGTACATCCGTTGGTGCCGCATCGGCAAATGCGCCTGACTTGACCATGGCGGCACCTAATCACGCACTATGACTTCAACTTATAACCGCTGCGCAGGATCAGGTAATTGCTGATCCACATGACCGCGTTCAGGCCGATCATGATGCCGACTCCCGCAGCCAAAGCGCCATCCGCATGGTCGATAAAGCCGTAGCGGAAGCCGTCGATCATATAGAAGAACGGGTTTATCTGGCTCAATGCGAACCAGGGTTCGGGCAGCCGCTCGATGGAATAAAATGTACCCGACAAAAACGCCAGGGGCGTGATGACGAAATTGGTCACCGTGGCCATGTGATCAAATTTATTGGCCCAAATGCCCGCCGTGATGCCGATCTGCCCCAGCAACAACCCCGCGGCCGCGCCATGAAAGATGATCGGCCAGACATGGGTCACGCTGATATCGACGAAAAACACCATGCCCAGGGCCACCGCACTACCGCATAGCACGCCCCGGGTCGCGGCGGCGAAAGCGAAGCAAAAATTCAACTCCCCCGGCCCCAGGGGCGGCATCATCAGATCAACGATATTGCCCTGTATTTTCGAGAGCAGCAGCGACGAGGCACTGTTGGCGAAACTGTTCTGCACGATCGCCATCATGATTAGGCCCGGCGCCAGGAAACGCTCAAACGGCACCTCGCCGCCCAGAACATTGCGTTCGCCAAAGGCCAGGGAAAAGACCGCCAGAAACAACAATGTGGTCACCACCGGCGCCACGATGGACTGCATGGTAATCCTTAGGAAACGTTGTACTTCCTTGGCATACAGGGTCCAGATACCGCGCCAATTGAAGACGCCGACAAGACGCGGTTGCAAATGGCCGGGATCTACCGGCGGCGGTTCATCTACACTCAAGTTCATCAATGCTCAAAATGTATCGAATTTTTTGTAGGCATCGACCGGGTCCATGCCGCCGAGGATGGCGTCACGCATGGCGGTTTCCGTGGAGGCGACGGCTTCCGTCTTGGCAACGACCTCTGCCACCATATCCTTTGGGATGATCACCACACCGTCGATATCGGCCAACACATAATCACCGCTGGAAATCGTCACGCCACCGATATCGATGGGTTCCCCCATGCTTTCAGCGACCCAGCGCCGGCAGATATCCTTGGGCGTGTTGAAACGGCAGAACACCGGAAAATCATTCTGCAACAGAAACGGCACATCGCGGCAGCCGCCATCGACGATATAGCCGCGCACGCCACGGTAATTCAGGGTTTCCGCCGATAACTCACCCATCAGGGCCACTTCATAGGTATTAGGCTGGCACATCAGCACCTTGCCTGAGGGCGCCTTGGACAGCACCGTGGCCCAGGCCAGCAGGGTCTCGCCCTCATCCTTGCCCTCGCCATAATCGCCGTTCATGGTTTCCACTTCGCCCGCCAGGCGGTGGCTGGGGTCCAGCGCATTGATGCCGTGGGGCAGCACGCAATTGGCGTGTCCCATGGCGTTCATCACATCATACACCGCGCTGGCGTACAGTTTTTCCAGACGTTCCGTCAAATCCATGGCAACAAACCCTCTAGCTGACTTCTACCGGTTATTTCGCGGTATCATAGGGCTGTTATCATAGGACCTGGGCGGCGCTAAAGGAACCTATCGCCTCGCCCGCGCGGTAACGGCGCACCATTTCCCTGTAGGCGGCCTCCAGATGCCGGGCCAGACGGGCCGTATCAAACAGCGGCGCGGTAGCCATATTGGTCCGCAGGCGCGCCTTCAAATCCGCCAAGGCGCTGGGATCATGGGCCAGGTGCAAGGCCATGGCGCGATAATCCGCCAGGGATGCGACGGCCAGTTCGCCCAGGCCCGCCGCCCCCAGGATCGAGGCGCCGGTACGTGCGGATTGGTTGTCGCCCGCGATCGAGAGCACGGGCAGACCGGACCATAAAGCATCCAGGGTCGAGACGCCGCCCGCATGATGGCGGCAATCCAGGCTCAAATCCGCCAGGGACTGCCGGGCCAGATGTTCCGGATGGCTGGCGCGCGGGGCAAAGATCAGACGCTCGATAGCGATCCCCCTGGCGGCGGCGGTAGCCCGCAGATTGGCCATGGCGCCGTCGCCCCCCCGCAACAGCCACAGCACACTGCCGGGCAGCTCTTCCAGCAGATCCAGCCACAGAGCAAAGGTTTCGGGATCAAATTTGTAATGGGCATTGAAGTTGGCGAAGACAAAGCCGTCTTCGGGCAGGCCCTGGCTGGCTCGATCAGGCAACGCAGCGGCGATTTCGGGCCGGGACGTGGCCATGAAACTATCGGGCAGATAAACCACGGCCTCGGAACAGTACGCCGCCAGTTCGGGCGGCGTGTGGACTGCATCCGTGACCAGATACTGCACGCAATCGGCGCCCAAAGTGGCACCATAGCCTAAATAATGCGCCTGCACGGGCGCTGGCCGGGTTTCCAGAATTTCCAGGGCGGAATGACGGGTGAAACCGGACAGATCGACCAATAGATCCAGGCGGTCACCGTGGATATGGCGGGCCGATTGCTCCAGATCCAAATCCTTGAAATCATTGAAGTGATCAAACTGGGCCTGGAAATAATCGGTGGTCCCGTCCCGCTGCTCGCGGCCGATGGCGTAGGCAAACCACTCGAAACCGTCCCGGTCATGCCCGGCGATCAGATCCTTAAAAGCGGTTGCGACGCTGTGGCTGCGGAAATCCGGCGAGATATAGCCAATCCGCAGCCGCGCCGATGTCGCGGGCGCATAGGTAAACGCCAGGCGGTCGCGCAGTGCCGTGACGTTGGCGCCACAATAAGCGGAATATGACCGCGCCGCGGCCAAGCGTAAATCCGCCGGTGCATCCGTCCCGGCCAGGGAAAACGGCTGCACCGTGATCGGCTGGTTATCGGCCAGGCGCCGCCGCGTCTCCGCCAGGACCCGGTCCTTGATCTCTCCCAGATCATCCCAGGCGCATTGATACATCAGGGATTGCATCAGGAACGGTGCCAGATTGTCGATCGTCTGATCCAGCGCCAAGGCCTGGCGAAAGGCATCTACCGCTTCATCATGACGGCCCAGGCCTTGCAGGACCTGGCCCAGATTATTGTGCACACCGCCCAGATCAGGGTTCAGCACGACCAGATCGCGATACAGCGCCAGGGCATCATGCTGGCGGCCCAGGTTGAGCTGGCATATCGCCAAATTATTCATAGACACTGGATTATTTTTATTTAATGACAATGCTTTACGATAGTTATGTGATGCGTTTTCATAAGACCCATCAGCCATCAGCACCCCGGCCAATCCGGACCAGGCGGCAGCTGAATTGCCATCCAGGCGCAGGGCTTCGGTATAGTGGCGGCGGGCAGCTTCGCGGTCACCCTCATGGTCTAGCAAATTGGCCAGCGCCACATGCAGGGGGGCATAATCAGGCCGGTGGGTGAGGCCAAGCTTGGCCACCTCCACGGCTTCGCCGCTACGCCCCAGCTGCGCCAGGGCGGCGGTTAGATTGTGATGGATTTCGACCACATTGGGGGCAGCCTCCAGGGCTTTGCGGTAGCACGCCACCGCATCGCCTGGCCGGCCTTGCGCCAGGGCATTGTTGCCGCCCTCGAACTGCGCCTGTGGATCAATTTGTTCCATCAATTCGTTATAGGTCCGTATGGTTAACCATCCCTAAAATCTAGTTGCCGTTAAAGCGGCTTGACGGCTGGGGGGAAACTCCGATTTGATGGCTTTGGATAAGTAGCTTTGATTGGGAGTGGACGGGCGTCATGAATTTTGAATTCGACGATGATCAACGCATGTTGCGGGATCAGGCACGGCGGTTTTTGCTGGATAAATCACCACCTGAAGTCGTCCGTCAGACCCTGGAGGACGAGCAGCCTTTCGACAGGGATTTGTGGCAGCAATTCGGCGATATGGGCTGGATTGGCGCCGCCATTCCCGAAGAATACGGCGGCGGCGGCATGGGCCATCTGGAACTCTGCGTTATTGCCGAGGAACTTGGCCGCGCCCTGGCCCCGACGCCATTCGCCTCGTCGGTCTATCTCGGTGCCGAGGCGTTGCTGACAGCGGGCAGCGAGGAACAGAAACAGGGTTATTTGCCGGACCTGGCCACGGGTGCGGCCATCTGGTGTCTGGCATTATCAGAGGGGCCCCAACCCGCCACGGAGAAGAACATCGCGGCGGCGGTCAGCAACGGCAAGCTGTCGGGCGCGAAAATCCCCGTCGCCGACGGTGATATCGCCGACCGGGCCATTGTCGTGGCCCGTGATGGCGGCACGGTCGGGCTTTATATCGTCGATCTGAACGGCAGCGGCGTAGAACGTGAGATGGTCGCGACCATGGACCCGACACGCAGCCAGGCCAAATTGACCTTTAAGGATGCAGCGGCGGAGAAACTTGGCGACGACGGCTGGCCCCTGTTGGAACGGATCCAGGACCGGGCCGCCGTGCTGATCGCCTTCGAACAAATCGGCGGCGCCCAGGCTTGTTTGGAAATGGCCAAGGAATATGCCATGGGCCGCTTTGCTTTTGGCCGGCCCATAGCCGGTTATCAGGCCATCAAGCACCGGTTGGCGGATATGTATATTCAGATCGAACTGGCCCGCTCGAACAGCTATTACGGCGCCTGGGCGCTTTCGACGGATGCGGCGGAACTGCCGGTGGCGGCGGCCACGGCGCGGGTTTCGGGCAACGAGGCCTATCATTTCGCCGCGAAAGAGAACATCCAGATCCATGGCGGCATGGGCTTCACCTGGGAGTTCAATTGCCATCTCTACTATCGCCGCTCGCGGCAACTGGCCCTAGTTCTGGGCAGCCAACGCAGGTGGAAAGACCGCCTGATCCGGGCCCTCGAGCGACGAAATGCAGCGTAAGGAATAGACATCATGGATTTTAACGACACCCCGGAAGAAGCTGCATTCCGCGCCAAGGCGCGCAGTTTTCTCGAAGAACATGCCGTACCTAAAAGCGGCGGCAATCTCAACATGGCCGGCGGGGCCGACAAGGATGCGATCCTGGCCGGGGCCAGGGTCTGGCAGGCCAAGAAGGCGGCGGCCGGTTTCGCCGGCATTACCATGCCAAAGGAATATGGCGGGCAAGGCCTCTCCCCCATCATGCAGGTGATTTACAACCTGGAAGAAGGCAATTTCATTGCCCCGCGTGGGGTTTACGAAATCGGCCTGGGCATGTGCATCCCCACCATGCTGGCCTATGCCACGGAAGAGCAGAAACAGCGCTATGCCACACCTGCGCTGCACGGCGAGGAAATCTGGTGCCAGCTGTTCTCGGAACCCGCCGGCGGCTCCGATCTGGCCGGCCTGCGCACGCGGGCCGAAAAAGATGGCGATGATTGGATCATCAACGGACAGAAAATCTGGACCTCGGGCGCGCAGTTCTCGGACTACGCCATCCTGGTCACCCGCAGTGATTTCGATGTGCCCAAGCACAAGGGCCTGACGTTCTTTTTTCTGGACATGAAATCGCGCGGCGTTGAAGTCCGCCCCATCAAGCAAATGTCCGGCGCCTCCAACTTCAACGAGGTCTATTTCACCGACGTGCGCATCCCCGACAGCCAACGCCTGGGCGCGGTGGGCGACGGCTGGAAAGTATCCCTGACCACCTTGATGAACGAACGCTTCGCGGTCGGTATCGCGCCGCCGCCTGATTTCGATGAAGTTTTCAACCTAGTCCGCGAGACCGAGCTGGAAGACGGCCCCGCCCTGGATAACGCCATGGTGCGCGATCGCCTGGCGGATTGGTATGTGCGCCAGCAGGGTTTGAAGAATTCCCATTTCCGCACCATGACGGCAATGTCGCGGGGCGAGACGCCGGGGCCGGAAAGCTCCATCAACAAAGTGGTCTCGGCCAGCAAGTACCAGGATATCTCGTTCTTCGGCATGGAGATGCAGGAGATGGTGGGCATCATGACCGATCCCGAAGAAGTCGCCATGGACGGTCTGTTTCAGACCGGCACCATGTCATCGCCCGGTTACCGCATCGCGGGCGGCACCGACGAAATCCTGCGCAACATCATCGCCGAACGGATCCTGGGCCTGCCGCAGGATGTGCGCCTGGACAAGGAAGGCGCCTTCCGGGATCTGCCAACCGGGCGGGACTAAGGGTCGGAAGATAGGACATGGGAAAAGGCGGCTTGGAATCTGCCCTGGAGTATAGAGTATGAACCAATCCCTTCCCACCCAACCGCTTCCATTGGCCGGTATTCGGGTGATCGAACTGGGCAGCAATGTTTCGGGCCCTTATGGCACCTGGATTCTGGCCGCCTTGGGTGCCGACGTGGTCAAGGTGGAGCGGCCGGATGGCGGCGATGATGCCCGGCACTGGGGCCCGCCTTTCTGGCGCGAGGCGGCAACGGTATTTCAGGCCATCAATCGGGACAAATCCTCGATCACCGTCGATTTCAAGGATCCGGAAGCCCTGGCCGCGCTGCGCCGGCGCATCAATGCAGATGCGGATGTGGTGCTGCAAAACCTACGCCCCGGCGTGGCGGACAAGCTGGGCCTGGGCGCGGAGGCTATGTGCCGGGATAATCCGGCACTGATCTACTGCAATCTCTGGGCCTTTGGCGCCAAGGGGCCTCTGGCTCAACGACCCGGTTTCGATGCCCTGATGCAGGCCTTTGGCGGCATCATGGCGGTGACCGGCGAAGAGGGCCAGGCGCCGGTCAGGGCGGGTGTTTCGATCGTCGACATGGGCACGGGGATGTGGTGCGCGATCGGCATTCTGGCCGCCCTGAACCGCCGCAACTTAAGCGGCAAGGGCGGCGTCATCGACACCTCGCTATACGAAACCGCGCTGGGTTGGAGTGCCTATTACACGGCGGACGTCCAGGTCACCGGGGTGCCGCCGAAACGCCACGGCTCCGGCGTGCGCGGCATCGCGCCCTATCAGGCCTATGATTGCGCCGACGGTTATCTGATCGTCGCTGCCTCTAACGACCGGCTGTTCGCCAACCTGGCGCGGGAATTGCAGCACGATGAATGGCTGGACGATCCACGCTTTGCCGACAATCCGGCCCGGTCCAACAACCGCGAAGCCTTGAACGCCATGTTGATGCCGATCTTCAAGACCGAGCCCAGGGCCCATTGGCAGCAACGACTGGATCATGTCGGCGTGCCCAATGCGCCGATCCAGCATGCCGGCGAGGTCGTCGCCCATCCGCAGACCAAGGCCCTGGGGATCATGCAGGATACGGGCCAGGGCATCGCCCTGACCGGTCTGCCGATTTCATTCGATGGGGAGCGTCCACCGCTGCGCAATATCGCCCCGGATCTGGAGACATAGCGGAACTCGGTTCCAGCGGCCTATGATGCGCCCCGGCCTCGTTCAGCATTGGGACGTGTGGCGATCCAGATGGCGACGGGTGCCAGGGTGGCGCCAACCAGGGCGGTGATCAGCCAGTCATCGCGGTAGGTCATGGCGACATAAATGAACGAGCCCGACATCATGGTAATGGCCGCCAGCTTGGCCCCTGTAGGGATCGCCCGGTAATAATGCCATTCACGGATCGTCTGGCCAAAGCGCGGATGATGGAACAACCACAGGTGCAGCCGTTCGGACGAGCGGGAAAAGGCCCAGGCGGCAATCAATAAAAACACCGTGCCCGGCAATAGCGGCAGAATAAGACCGGCAATGCC
The DNA here is from genome assembly GCA_018701215.1 of Rhodospirillaceae bacterium. Taxonomy (GTDB): domain Bacteria; phylum Pseudomonadota; class Alphaproteobacteria. The sequence goes on along the minus strand of JABIWH010000052.1, from coordinate 12,502 downwards.
CACCGCCGTGCATACCAAACCCAACAGCAGCATCAAATGGCGCGCCGAGCGGCCCAATACAGGCGGTTCCGCCTGCTCCCGCGCCGCAATGATGGGTTGATCCATGGTCATGACCCCGATTATCCGGCAATCGGATGAATAAACTATTGCTGTCTATAATATGGGCGCTCGCGGGACAAATGTCTCGAAAACCAGCACAGCTTAATTTTCGCCGACGCCATCCAGGGGTACGCCGAATTCGACTTTCGAGCGCCGCAGCACTGGCGCGGTCTTGACCGAGGCGACGTTGGGCGCCGCGATCAGTTCCGTGGTCAGAAAACTCTGCCAGGCGTCCCAATCCTGCGCCACGACTTTCAGGATGAAATCCGCCTCGCCTGTCAGCATGTGGCATTCCCGGATCATGGGCAGTTTCGCCATGCGCTGCTCGAAGGCGGAGAGATCATCTTCGTGCTGGCTGTCCAGTCCGATCCAGACGAACACCGCCAGGCCATAGCCGAGTTCTTCGCCATTCAGGTCCGCATGGTAGCCACGGATCAGGCCGGCCTGTTCCAGGGCCCTGACCCGGCGCAGACAGGGCGGCGCCGAAATGCCGACGCGGCGGGCCAGTTCCACATTGGTGATGCGGCCTTCATCGCGCAACTGTTCCAATATGTGGCGGTCGATCGCGTCCAGCTTTACCTTTGGCACAGGCGGAATATCCTCCATCCGGACCACATGTGGTAATAGGGTGGTCCGCGCAATAATATTACCCACGCAACAATATTTCACAACCGCTTCTGATTTGGCACAAAAGATTACCCATGATGACGAAACCTTCCAATGCAGCGGGAACTTGCTGGGTCGTGACCCCAGGGCATGCCGGTATGGAGAACCAGGCCGTCGCGTTGGCTGAAGCGGTAGGCCTGCCCTTCACGGTCAAGCAGGTTCGGCCGCGGGCGCCGTGGACCTGGCTGCCGCCGGGCTGGTGGCCCTGGCCGCTGGCCGCCCTGGGCGATGACAGCGATGCCATTGCCGCCCCTTGGCCGGATCTGTTGATCTCCTGCGGCCGCCGCGCCGTGCCTTATGCGCTGTGGGTCAAACGGCAAAGCGGCGGTGCCACCACTATCGTGCATGTGCAAAACCCGCAAACCAGGCTATCCGCCTTCGATCTGGTGGCCCCGCCCCGCCATGACCATTTGCACGGGCCCAACGTGGTGGAGAGCGAGGCATCCCTGCACCGCATCACATCGGCCCGCTTGTCAGAGGCGGCGGCCGAGTTTGCCCCGCAACTGGCACATCTGCCCCGGCCCCTGGTGGCGGTGCTGATCGGCGGCAGCAATGCCTGTTATCAACTGACCCCCGGGATCATCGCAACCCTGGCGGAACAACTGCGCGCGCTGTGCCTGGAGGCGGGTGTCGGACTGGCGGTAACCCCGTCCCGGCGCACAGGCGCGGCAAATATCAAGGCCTTGCGCACGGCCCTGGATGATCTGCCGGCGGTGGTCTGGGATTTTGCCGGCGCCAATCCATATTTTGGCTATCTGGGCCTGGCGGATGCCATCATCGTGACCTGCGATTCGGTAAATATGGTCACCGAGGCCTGCGCCACCGGCAAACCGGTGCACGTGGTCCATCTGGCGGGCGGCAACCGCAAGTTCGATGAATTCCACGCCAGCATGCAGGAAGCCGGCTATACCCGGCCATTCCTGGGCAAACTGGAAGATTGGCGGTACCAGCCAGCGAATGACGTTGCTAAGATCGCCGCACGGATAGATGAATTACTTGCAGGCAAGAGTAATTCAGCCGCCTGACTTGAAGCTGGTCCGGTGACGCCATACATAGCATGGATCAGGCCTATTGCTGGGGCTGGTCAAATCGCAAACTCAGGTTGTTGTTGTTTTAGGAGTGCGGAATGTCGCAGACCCATCATAGCCGTGTCATGATACTTGGTTCCGGTCCAGCGGGCTGTACCGCCGCCATTTACGCCGCCCGCGCGGGTCTGAAGCCGATGATGGTACATGGCCTGCAACCGGGCGGGCAGATGACCATCACCACGGACGTGGAAAACTATCCGGGCTTTGCCGAAGTCATCCAGGGCCCCTGGCTGATGCAGCAGATGGAGGAGCAGGCCAAGGCGGTCGGCACCAATATCATTCACGATATCATTACCGATGTGGACCTAGCGGCCCGGCCGCTGCGTTGCACGGGCGACAGTGGCGATATCTATACCGCCGACACTCTGGTGATCTCCACCGGCGCCCAGGCGCGCTGGCTGGGGCTGGAGACGGAGCAGAAATATCAAGGTTTTGGGGTCTCCGCCTGCGCTACCTGCGACGGCTTTTTCTACCGCGACAAGGAAGTCTGCGTCATCGGTGGCGGCAATACGGCGGTGGAAGAAGCGCTGTATCTGACAAATTTCGCCTCCAAGGTCACGCTGATCCATCGCCGGGACAGCTTGCGGGCGGAAAAAATCCTGCAGGAACGCTTGCTGCGCCACGAAAAGATCGAGGTTTTGTGGGATCACGTGCTGGAAGAGGTTCTGGGCGATGATATGCCCCCCGGCGTGACCGGTGCCCGGGTCCGCAACGTGAAGACCGACGCCATCAGTGATCTGCCTGTCGATGGCGTCTTCGTGGCCATTGGCCATGTCCCCCAGACCGAGCTGTTCAAGGGCAAGCTGGCGATGGATGACGAGGGCTATTTGCTGACCGCGCCCGACAGCACCGCCACCAAGGTACCCGGCGTATTCGCCGCCGGCGATGTGCAGGACAAGATCTATCGCCAGGCCGTGACCGCCGCCGGCACCGGCTGCATGGCGGCGTTGGAGGTCGAACGTTTCCTGGGCGCCCAAGTTGATGGTGAAGATGGGAAAGATGGAGCAGCCGAGGCGGCTGAATAACATATGGATTGGGATAAGCTGCGGGTCTTTCATGCCGTTGCCCTGGCAGGCAGCTTTACCCATGCCGGCGAAGATCTAAACCTCAGCCAATCGGCGGTCAGCCGGCAGATCTCCGCCTTGGAGGAAGAGCTTGGCGTGCAGCTGTTCCACCGCCACGCCCGCGGCCTGGAATCCACCGAACATGGCGATTTGCTGTACCGCGCCGCACACGAGGTGTTCGACAAACTGGCCGCCGTCCGCGCCCGCCTCACGGATAGCAAGAATATCCCTGCCGGCGATCTGCGCATCACCACCACGGTGGGTTTGGGCTCGACCTGGCTGACGCCGCGGACCCATGATTTTCTGGCGCTTTACCCCGATATCCGCCTCTCCATCATCTGCGATGACCGGGAATTGGATCTTGGCATGCGCGAGGCCGATGTAGCCATCCGAATAACCGAGCCGCGGCAACCGGATCTGATCAAGAAACGGCTTTTCACGGTGCATTCTCGCCTCTATGCCTCGCCCAAGTATCTGGAGCGCCACGGCACGCCGCACGGTATCGACGATCTGGACGATTGCCCCTTGATCGCCTACGGCGACCATGCCCCCACCACCTTGCGGAATGTTAATTGGCCCTGCACGGTTGGCCTCAAGCCCCATGGCCGGCCACGCAGTACGATATTGCAGGTCAATAATATTTACGGCCTGCTGCTGGCGATTGAAAGCGGCATGGGGATCGGCGCTCTTCCCGATTATATGATCACTCCCGATAGACCCTTGCAACGCATCCTACCGGAGGTAGATGGGCCCACCACGGATGCTTTTTTCGTTTATCCCGAAGAACTGCGAAATACGAAGAGAATCGGGGTGTTCCGAGATTTTCTTGAAGAGCAGGTTCGACAGTGGCAGTTCTGACCATGGCAAAGCCATGCGTTTAACGCATACCTAATATGCAGAACTTTCAGTGGCGAACTCCGCCCCCACTCCCTAAGTTTAATATCAGAATGTTGCGACGCAGCATTCTCGGCAAACCCTCTCACACCCCCCCGTGTAGAGGTGGTTTGTCTAGCGTCTCCCAAGACGTGAAGCCTCCCTGTTAGACTAGCCCGGAAATCTTGCATTTCCGGGCTTCTTTTTTGCCTTTAACGGTCTACCGGCGAAGCGGCCAGGGGCGCCAAACGGCTATCTTGCATAAGCATATGTCTTGATCGGTCCTGATCGGCGGCATAAACCGATTCGCCAAATTTTGCTCATTTTGATGACCATTGGCTGAAAACTTGCAAGCAGTTTCGACATTCCGCTTGATATACGGGCGACGAAATCCAAGCCCGTTATTGACTCCGCCACGTGCCCGAAGTATCGATATTCGTATCACGTACGAATATACGCAAACCATTTGCCACGCCGACCGGCGGCACCGAAAGCGGACATGACAGAAGCAAACCATGCGGCAAAGTCATCTCCGCTCAATGTACGGAGCGGACCGCAATCGGTTGGCCGAATTGTAACCATGCTCGAAGCACTGGCAAACGCCGAGAATGGCGCCACACTTTCGGACCTGGCCCTTGATACCGGTGCGCCCAAGACCAGTCTGGTCGGATTGCTGGCGGGTCTTACGGCGGAAGGCTGCCTGGCCCGCGACGCGACGGGGCGGTACTTCCTGGGCCCGAGGTTCCTGTCCCTGGCCATGCGGGCCATCGCCGGGCGCGAACTGATCGTCTTGGCCCGGCCGATCCTGGCGGATCTGGTCGCGGCAACTGGAGAAACCGCCGTACTTGGCGCCCTCGCGCCGGACGCGGATCTAGCGATCTATCTGGATAAAGTCGAAAGCAGTAATCCAATTCGCTATGCGGTCACGGTTGGCGAACGGCGGGAGTTATATTGCACCGCACTGGGCAAGGTTTTGCTGGCGCATTTCGATCCCGCACGCCTGCGGCACTATCTGAAAAGCACGCAACGGCGGAAATTCACCGAGACGACGATTACCGCCGGCGCCAAACTGGAAGCCGATTTATCCGCCATCCGCGTCAATGGCATTGCCAGGACCAATGACGAACGGATACCGGGGGCCTCGGGCGTGGCGGCGCCGATCTTTGCCTCCGACGGCACCGTTGCCGCGGTGGCGTTGATTGCCGGTCCGTCCGAGCGCATGCGGGCCAATGCCGAGACCAATGAACGGGCCGTCAGGCAGGCGGCGGCCGAATGCACCCGGGCGACAGGCGGCATTGCCGTTGCCCCGCGCCACGATAAACATCCGCTCAAATAGTAGGAGACTTTAAACCATGAGCCTGAATTTCACGCCGGAACAGCAACAGATCAGGGACAGTGTCATGAAGCTGTGCCAACGCTTTGATGATCAGTACTGGCTGCAACGGGACAGTGACGGCATCTTTCCGGAAGATTTCTGCCAGGCCCTGGTTGATGACGGCTGGATGGGCATCGCCATGCCGGAGGAATACGGCGGCAGCGGCCTTGGCATCACCGAAGCGGCGATCATGGCCCAGGCGATTACCGAGTCAGGCGCCGGCAATGCGGGTTTCGCCGCCATCGTTATCGGCATCTTTGGCCTCAACCCGGTCGTTGTGTTCGGCACGGAAGAACAAAAGCGAAAATGGCTGCCACCTATCATCAAACGCCAGGACATTGCCTGTTTCGCGGTCACGGAGCCCAACACGGGCCTGGACACCACGCGCCTGAAAACCCGCGCCGTGGACAAGGGCGATCACTATCTGGTCAATGGCGAGAAGATCTGGACCTCGACCGCGCAGGTCTGCAACAAGATGTTGATCATCGCCCGCACCAAGGATGAGTCGGAGACCAAGAAACCCATCGATGGGCTGTCGCTGTTTTACACGGATCTGGACCGCAATCACGTGGACATCCGGCTGATCGAGAAAATGGGCCGCAAGTGCGTCGACAGCAACGAGATGTTCATCGATGATCTGCGCATCCCCAAGGAAGATCTGATCGGCGAGGAAGGCAAGGGCTTCCGCTATCTCCTGCACGGCCTGAACGCGGAACGAATCCTGATTTCGGCCTCCATGGTCGGGCTGGGCCGTTGCGCGCTGCGTCATGCCGCAAACTATGCCCGCGAACGGGTGGTATTCGACCGGCCCATCGGCATGAACCAGGGCATCCAGCACCCCTTGGCCGAGTCCTGGGCGGAGTTGGAAGCGGCCCATCTGATGGCATTTCAGGCCGCCGGCATGTACGACGCGGGCCAGGATTGCGGCCTGCAGGCCAACGCCGGCAAATATCTCGCCGCCGAAGCCACCTTCAAGGCCTGCACCAACGCGGTGATGACCCATGGCGGCATGGGCTATGCCAAGGAATTCCACGTGGAACGCTATCTGCGCGAAAGCCTGATCCACCGCCTGGCGCCCGTCAGCCCGCAATTGATCCTCAGCTATCTCGCCGAGAAGGCCCTGGATTTGCCGAAATCATACTGAGAAAAACCAGCACCACACCAACATCACACCAACACAAGATAGGGAATAACCATGAGCCGAACGAGTAAGGCCTACATAGCGGGGATCTATGAACATCCCACGCGCAAGGCCATAGATAAAACCATCCCGCAACTGCATATGGAATCCGCCATTGGCGCCGTGCAGGATGCGGGCCTGACCATGGCCGACGTGGACGGCTATTTTTGCGCCGGGGATGCGGCCGGCCTGGGCGGGCTGTCCATGGCGGAATACATGGGCCTGGATGTCAGGTATACCGACAGCACGGAAACCGGCGGCTCGTCTTACGTTATCCATGTGGGGCATGCGATGAATGCCATCGCCATGGGTAAATGCTCCGTCGCTCTGATCACCCTGGCTGGCCGGCCACGGGCCGAAGGCGTCGCCACCCTGGGCACACGGGACTATGGCAACTCCCTGCCGGATCTGGGCTTCGAGGCGCCCTACAGGCCCGTCGTGACAAACCAATACGCCATGGCCGCCATGCGCCATATGCACGAATTCGGCACCACCTCGGAACAGCTGGCCTGGGTCAAGGTCGCGGCCTCGCATCACGCCCAGCATAACGAGCATGCTCTGTTGCGCGATGTGGTCACGGTCGAGGATGTGGTCAATTCACCGATCATCACCGATCCCCTGCACCGCCTCGATTGCTGCGTTATCACCGATGGTGGCGGCGCCTTGGTGGTGGTGAGCCCGGAGGTCGCCAAAACCCTGGGCGACCGTTGCGCCAAGATCCTGGGCCATGGCGAGGCGATTAAGCATCTGAACGCCGGCCAGGTCGATCTGACTTACACGGGCGCGGTTAAGTCCGGCCCCATTGCCTTTGACGAGGCCGGATTGACACCAGCCGATATCGACTATGTCTCGATCTACGACAGCTTCACCATCACCGTGGTGGAAACCTTGGAAGACCTTGGGTTTTGCGAAAAAGGCCAGGGCGGCAAGTTCGTCTCCGACGGCAATCTAATCTCGGGCGTCGGCAAGCTGCCATTCAATACCGACGGCGGCGGCCTTTGCAACAACCACCCCAACAACCGCGGCGGCATCACCAAGGTGATCGAAGCGGTACGCCAGGTGCGCGGCGAAGCGCATCCAAAGGTTCAGGTGCCCGATTGCACCATTGCCTTGGCGCATGGCACGGGCGGCTCCATCGCGACGCGCATGGGTAGCTCGACAGTTATTTTAGGAAGGAACGACGCATGACCACCATGGATCAAGCCTTGGAAAGAACTTATCCCAAACCCAGCATCAACATGGAGACCGAGGCCTATTGGGCAGCGGCGAAAGCAGGCAAGCTGGTGCTGAAGAAATGCAATGCCTGTGGCAAAACGCACTTCTATCCCCGCGCCATTTGCCCGCTCTGCACAAGCAGCGATACGGCTTGGTACGATGCCTCGGGCAAGGGTGTGATCTATTCCTATTCGGTCATGCGGCGGGGCGCGACGCCCTACGCTATCGCCTATGTCACGCTGGACGAAGGCGTCACCATGATGACCAATATCGTCGATTGCGACTTCGATAGTCTGGCCATCGGCCAAGCGGTCGAAGTGACCTTCAGGGCCACCGAAGGCGATCAGGTCCTGCCGGTTTTTCGGCCCATCTAGACACCGCTAGGAAAGGAACCTGCAAAATGGCCGGTCTTTATTTCGAAGAGTTCGAGGTGGGCATGGAATTCAACCACCCCCTCACCCGCACGGTGACGGAAATGGACAACATCATGTTCTGCGCCATGACCCATAACCCCCAGCCCCTGCATCTGGACGAGGAGTTTTCCAAAAAAACCATGTTCGGCCAGCGCATCGTCAACAGCCTTTTCACCCTGGGTCTGGTGATCGGCGTTACCGTCGCCGACACCACCCTGGGGACGACATTGGGCAATCTGGGCATGACCGATGTACGTTTCATCAACCCGGTATTTCACGGCGATACCGTTCATGTGGTGACCAAGATTACGGACAAGCGCGAGAGCAAGTCGCGCCCGACCACGGGCATCGTCACCTTCGAACACTACGGCTTTAATCAGGACGACAAGGAAATCGCTTATTGTGTCCGCACCGGCCTGATCATGAAGCGTCCGGCATGATTATCCGTAGCTGGCTGTTCGTGCCGGGAGATAGCGAACGCAAACTGGCTAAGGGTGAGGAGAACCCCGCCGATGCCTTGATTTTGGATCTGGAGGACTCGGTTGCCGATAGCCGCCAGGAGATCGCCCGAGAGATGGTGCGGGACTATCTTCTGGCTCGCCCGGACCGTAGCCGACAGCAACTCTGGGTCCGGGTCAATCCGCTGGATACGGACCTTTCATTGCCCGATTTGGCCGCCGTCATGCCCGGCGCGCCCGACGGCATCGTCCTGCCCAAGGTTTATTCGGCAGACGACGTGAACACCATGGCCAATTATCTTTCGGCCCTGGAGGCGCGGGAGGGCATCGAACTCGGCTCGACCAAGATCCATTGCGTCTCGACCGAGACCGCCGCCTCGCTGTTGACCTTCCATACCTATTTGGAAAACGTCTCCAACCGCCTGGTAGCCTTGACCTGGGGTGGCGAGGATCTGGCCGCCGCCCTTGGCGCCACAGACAACCGCAACCCTCGTACAGGCGATTATGACGACCCTTATTTGATGGCCAAGTCATTATGCCTGGCAACGGCGCGGGCCATTGACGCGCAACCGGTCGGCGTGGTCTTCGTGGATTTCCGTGATCTGGAAGGCTTGGAGGCGGAATGCCTGCGCGACCGCCGGGCAGGCTTTTTCGGCAAGATCGCGATCCATCCGGCCCAGGCGGAGGTCATCAACCGCGCCTTCACGCCTTCCGAAGAAGAAGTGGCCCACGCCCAGCGCGTGATTGATGTGTTCGAGCAAAACCCAGGCCTGGGCACGGTGGGTCTAGATGGTAAGATGCTGGATATGCCGCACCTGAAACAGGCCCGCAACGTGATGGCCGTGGTGCAACAAATCGAGGAGTTAGCCTAGTATGCCGGGAACATTGGAAGGCATTCGTATTGTCGACTTGACCACGGTTATCCTGGGCCCCTGGGCCACCCAGATGCTGGGCGACATGGGGGCCGACGTGATCAAGATCGAGACGCCCGCCGGCGATACCACGCGGAACCTCGGACCACGCAAGAACGAGGGCATGGCGTCCATGTACCTGGCCTCGAACCGCAACAAGCGTAGTGTCGTGCTTGACCTCACGCAAGAGGCCGGGCGCGAGGCGTTGTTCAAGATCGTCGGTACGGCGGACGTTTTCGTACACAACATGCGGCCGAAAGTGGCCAAAAAGCTCGGCCTGGAATATGAGAAATTCGCCGCCGCCTATCCCGACCTGATTTTTTGCGCCACCTATGGTTTTCGCAGCGACGGGCCCATGGCGGATGACCCCGCCTATGACGATATCATCCAGGCGGCCTCTGGCCTGGCGGATCTGCAGACGGTAACGGCGAACGCACCGCGCTTCGTTCCTACCATTATCGCCGACAAGACCACCGCCTATAATGTGGCCACATCCATATTGTCGGCACTGGTGTACAAGGAACGCGGCGGCGGCGGCCAGTACCTGGAAGTGCCCATGTTCGAAACCCTGGTCGACTATGTGATGATCGAGCATCTGTACGGCGCCGCGTTCGAGCCGCCGATCGCCGGCATGGGCTATGAGCGCCTGCTCAATACCGCGCGCAAGCCCTATCCCACCAAGGACGGCTATTTAGCAGTGCTGCCCTATACGGATGCCAATTGGGCGAAACTGTTTGAAATCGCCGACCGCCCGGACCTGGCCGCCGATCCGCGGTTTGCCGATATCGCGACACGGATCGAAAACTCGCAAGAGGTTTACGACACCCTGGCCCAGATAGTCAGCACACGGACCACGGCTGATTGGCAGGACGCGTTGGACGGCTCCAACATTCCCACCATGGTGGTCAACACCAAGGAGTCGCTGTTGGAGAACGAGCAATTGAATGCTTCGGGCTTCTGGCGCCTGGTGGACCATCCCACCGAGGGCAAGTTGCGTATGACCGATCCGCCAACGCGGTTTTCCAAGACGCCCTCCACCGTGCGCCGCCTGCAACCGTTGTTGGGGGAACATAGCGCGGAAATTCTGGCCGAGGCCGGCTATTCCGAAAGCGAAATCGAGGCGCTGTTCGGCGCCAAGGTCACCAAGCAGCCTGCATAAACCGTTGAACCAGGGGAGCGCGTCATGAGCAGCTTCAAGGACATACTCTTCGAGGTTCAAGACCGGGTCGCAACCTTGACCCTGAACCGCCCCGAGGCCCTGAACGCCCTGACGTTCGATATGATGTACGAGGTTCAGGAGGCACTGTCGCGGATTGAGAACGACAATGAAATCCGTGCCTTGATCCTGACCGGGGCCGGGCGGGGCTTTTGCTCTGGGCAGGATCTGCGCAACCGCCCCTCTGGCGATGTGGATATTGTCGAGGCGGTGATGGATTGCTATTTCGGCGCGATGAACGCCATCCGCACGGCCCGGGTACCGGTGATCGTGGCGGTCAACGGCACGGCGGCGGGTGCCGGTTTTTCCCTGGCCATGGTCGGCGACATTGCGATGGCCGCGCGCTCGGCCAAGTTCATTCAGGTCTTCAGCCGTATTGGTCTGGTGCCCGATTGCGGCTCCACCTATCTGCTGCCGCAAATCATCGGCCGGGGCCAGGCCTTGAAGGCGATGATGACCAATGATCCCATTACGGCGGAAACGGCCCTGGAATGGGGCCTGATCAGCGATTGCCTGGATGACGGCGCGCTTTTGCCCGCAGCCCAGGAACTGGCTGCCAAGTTGGCCAAGGGACCAACGCGTGCGCTGGTCGAAACCCGGGCCCTGGTGGACGAGATCGAGGGCGATACGTTTGAAAGACAGTTCCGCCGGGAATTGGAAGTCCAGGCCGAAATCCGTCTTAGCCATGACGGTCAGGAAGGCGTAAACGCCTTCGTGGAAAGACGCCCGGCGGTCTTTCGCGGCGAATAACATGAAGGCTCTGGCGATAGGGTGGCGCCGACTTTTTCGGCGGCGCCGTCCAGTATCCGCTTCGACCCGAACTCTAGAGCAATTCCGGGCAATTCTGACCATCAGATATTCCCGTCGTCGCGGTTTGACCTGGCCCCAAGACGACAGCGGATTTTTCAAATGGTGGAAGACGCCCTCAATCAAGGGTCGGCCGCAAGAAATGCCTATTTGTCAAACGTTCGAAATTCAGCCTGGGCGGCAGCGAATTGGGTGCCGACAACCACGATCATCACTTTCCGCGATCCAAAATCTCACGCACTCGTTTTGCAAGTTCGAAGGGCCGATAAGGCTTATTTATGATTGGCACATCTTTGTCGAGCTGGACGCGGCCATCGAGGACATCCCGCGTATAGCCCGACGAATACAACACGCCCGCCGAAGGATACCGAACAGAGAATGCCTCGGCGACATCGCGCCCATTCATTCCATGGGGCAGAATTACGTCCGTCAGCAGCAGATCGATCTGTTCGGAATCAGCCATGATTTTCATCGCCTTCGGACCGTCCTCCGCCACCAGAACACCATAGCCAAGGCGACTGAGCGCAATCGCCAGAAATTCCCGCACATCCGTTGCGTCCTCGACAATAAGAACTGTTTCATCACCCATTGGCGCCTGACTTCTGGTCTCGGAGTTAGAATTCGAGGCCGGCATCTTGTCCTCGGCCTTGGGTAGAAAAATATTGACCGCCGTGCCGCGGCCCTCTTCACTGCTGATAGAAACATGACCTCCCGATTGCTTGGCAAAACCAAAAACCATGCTCAAACCCAATCCACTACCCTCGCCGATATCCTTGGTCGTGAAATACGGTTCGAAGGCCTGTTCCCGTACTTTTGCGGACATGCCAGCGCCCGTGTCCCTGACGGAAATCAGCACAAAAGATCCGGGCGGCGGTGCATCGGATATTTGCTCATCCCTGGTTTTCTGAACATGGTTTTTGGTTTCAAAGATCAACTGCCCGCCGTTGGGCATGGCATCCCGTGCGTTGACGGTAAGGTTCAAAAAGGCATTTTCCAATTCACCTGGATCGACCCGGGTGAGCCAGAGATTGGCTGCCAACTTCATCTCGATTGCGATGTCCTCACCAATCGTACGTTCGGCGAGCTGGCAAAACGGAGGCAGTATTTCGTTGACCTTTGTTTTCTTGGGACTAAGCG
>JABIWH010000047.1 GCA_018701215.1 Rhodospirillaceae bacterium | reverse complement strand
GACCCGAAGTCCGTCCCGTTTCGATTCACCCATCGGGTGTGCCATGCCAACCACTCCATCAACTCCTCAACATATTGATTCTTATAGCATAATCTCCATCTCAGGGCATCGATTAACGAGTTCATCTGGGAAATGGGGGATAAGGTGTTTATCGTTAAGAAAATATTCGAGATGAGATAGGTGATTTATTGTGCTGCTGCACGTCACGGCTGATGGTTTCCTGCACCACGGCGCCCGGCGTTACCGCTGTGCCCTGGGCCGGGGCGGCATCCGCGCGCAAAAGGTGGAAGGCGACGGCATCACGCCCAGCGGCCGCTACCCCTTGCGGCGGCTGTTGTACCGGGCCGATCGTCTGGCGCAACCGGTGAGCCAACTGGCCATGGCGAAAATCCGTCCCGATGACGGCTGGTGCGACGCGCCCGACGATCCCGCCTACAACGGGCCCGTCACCCTGCCCCATGGGGCCAGCGCGGAAAGTATGTGGCGGGCCGACGGCCTCTACGATCTGGTGGTGATCCTTGGGCACAACGATGCTCCGGTCGTCCCCGGCGCGGGCAGCGCCATCTTCATGCACGTGGCCAGCCCCGGCTATGGCCCGACGGAGGGCTGCGTTGCGCTGGCGCGGGATGACCTGGTGGCCTTGCTGGTGGAGCTTGACGACAGCTGCGAAATTCAGTTCTCGCCTTAAGGATAGGGCTTGCGGGCACCGAATATGGCCGTGCCGACCCGTACCAGGGTGGCGCCGAACTGGATCGCCACTTCGTAATCCGCGCTCATGCCCATGGACAGCCCGTCCAGGCCATTGCGCTGGGCGATCTCGCGCAGCAGCGCGAAATGCAGGCTGCATTCCTCTTCCACCGGGGGAATGCACATCAGGCCGCGCACGGACAAACCAAGTTCGTCACGGGCCAGGGCGATGAAAGCGTCCGCGTCTTCGGGCCAGACCCCGGCCTTTTGTTCTTCTTCACCGGTATTGACCTGGATGAAACAATCCAGACGACGATCCTGTTTTTCCATCTCGCGGGCCAGGGCGCGGGCCAGCTTGGGACGGTCCACGGTTTCGATGACATCGAACAAGGCGACCGCGTCCTTCACCTTGTTGGTTTGCAGCGGGCCGATCAGATGCAGGCGCAAATCAGGGTTGGCGGCCTTCAAAGCCGGCCATTTGCCTTGCGCCTCCTGCACCCGGTTTTCACCGAACAAACGCTGTCCGGCCTGGATGACAGGCAGAATATCTGCCGCGCCTTGGGTCTTTGACACCGCCACCAAAGCGGCATCGCCCTCGCCCCGGCCCGCCGATTGCGCGGCGGCGGCGATAAAGGCCTGAACCCCAGCTAGATTGGCGGCGACGTCGACCCCCGCGCTGTTGACTGGTTCATCGCTCAAAGCCATGGCATGTTCTTTCCTATGTCCGCCCCGACCCTAACAAAGCTATCGCTCCGCCTCAATCGCCACGCGGGAGAAATCGCCCATCTGCCTCGGCTAATTCTGTTGAGCGATGCGGCGCGTTTGGCCGACCCGCTGCCTGCCGCCGCCGCCCTGCCGCCTGGCAGCGCCGTCATATTACGGCACTATGATGCTGCCGGGCGCGAGGAGCTGGGGCGCGCGCTGATGGCACTGTGCCGGGCGCGAAAGCTGTCTTTGTTGGTGGCCGGGGATTGGCGCCTGGCCTGGAAGCTGGATGCCCATGGTGTGCATCTGCCCGAATGGCAGACGGCCCGGCCGCCAGTTTTGCCCCGCAAGCCGGGCTGGCTGATCACGGCGGCGGCCCATTCCGAACCGGCCCTGCTGCGCGCGGCGCGCCTGGGGGCCCATGCGGCACTGCTCTCGCCCGTCTTTCCAACCGCCAGCCATCCCGGCGCCCGCACCATGGGACCAAGGCGCTTTGCCCAGCTGAGCGGGCGGACAAATCTGCCGGTCTATGCCCTGGGCGGCATTAATGTGGGCAATGCCCTGCGCCTCGGTCCCAGCGGCGCGATAGGTATTGCGGCGATTTCCGGGTTTGCGGGATAGCGCGTTATTCGCCGCCATCGTCGGCTTCGAGGTAGCCGCGTTGTTTTAGAAAGTTGATGATTTCATCCGCCGCCTGCTCCGCCGACAGGGCGACGGTGTCGATCCTAAGATCGGCCTGTTCCGGTTCTTCATAGGGCGAATCGTAACCGGTGAAATTCTTGATCTCGCCAGCGCGGGCCTTTTCGTAAAGCCCCTTGGGATCGCGCTGTTCACAAACCGCAAGCGGCGTATCGATAAAGATTTCCAGGAACTCGCCCTCATCCAGTAACTCGCGCACCATGCGGCGTTCCGCCCTGAACGGCGAGATAAAGGCGGTCTGCACCATCAGGCCGGCATCGACCATCAGTTTAGCCACTTCGCCGACGCGGCGGATGTTCTCCACCCGGTCGGCATCGGTAAAACCAAGATCCCGGTTCAGGCCATGGCGCACATTATCGCCATCCAGCAAATAGGTATGCCGGTTCATCTCATGCAGTTTCTGTTCGACAATATTGGCGATGGTGGACTTGCCCGACCCCGACAGGCCGGTGAACCATAAGACGCCCGGGCGTTGATGTTTCTGTTGGGCACGGGCCCGCTTGTCCACGGCCACCGACTGCCAGTGAATATTAGTGGCGCGGCGCAGGCCGAAATCGATCATGCCGGCGGCGACCGTGTGATTGCTCAAGCGGTCGATCAGAATGAAACTGCCCAGGGTCCGGTCCGTGCCATAGGGTTCGAAGGCGATCGGTGAGGCCAGGGTAAGATTGCAGATGCCTATTTCGTTGAGCTCCAGCACCTTGGCGGCTTCATGCTCCTGATTATTGACGTTGATTTTGTACTTCAGTTCCGAAACGGCGGCGGGCGCGATCTGATTGGCGGTTTTTAAAAGATAGGACCGTCCCGGCAACAGATGTTCTTCGTGCATCCAGATCAGGCGGACTTGAAACTGGTCGGAGGTTTCCGGGCGCCCTTCCATGCTGGCGATCACGTCGCCGCGCGAGACATCGACGTCATCCGCCAGGGTCAAGGTCACCGCATCACCCGCCACCGCCTCTTCCCAATCACCACCATGGGCGACGATCCGATCGATGCGCGAGGTCTTCGCCCCGGGCAGAACGACGATCTCGTCGCCAGGGCGCAAACGGCCGGTGGCCAGGGTGCCGCTGTAGCCGCGAAAACTCAGATCGGGACGGTTGACCCACTGCACGGGAAAGCGCGCCGGGCCATCGATGCGACCGGCGCCGGTCTCGGCATTTTCCAATGCCGCCATCAGTGTTTCGCCGGTGTACCACGGCATCGCGGCCGAAGGGTTCAGGACATTTTCGCCCTGTAGGGCCGAAAGCGGAATGGCGGTGATGTTTTCCAGGCCGACCGTACCGGCGAACGCCAGATAATCCGCGACGATGGCGTCGAACACGTCCTGGGCATAGTCACATAGGTCCATCTTGTTGACCGCCAGAACCACTTGTTTGATGCCCAGCATGGCAACGATGTGGCTGTGGCGCCGGGTTTGCGTGGCCACGCCGTTGCGCGCATCCACCAAGATAACGGCGAGATCCGCGGTCGAGGCGCCCGTCGCCATGTTGCGGGTGTATTGTTCGTGGCCCGGCGTGTCGGCGACGATGAATTTGCGCTTGTCGGTGGCGAAGAAACGATAGGCGACATCAATGGTGATGCCTTGTTCCCGTTCCGCCGCCAGGCCATCGACGAGGAGGGCCAGGTCCATATTCTGGCCCTGCGTGCCAAAGCGCTTGCTGTCGCTTTCAAGCGAGGCAAGCTGATCCTCGAAAATCTGTTTGCTATCGAACAGCAGCCGGCCGATCAGCGTGCTCTTGCCATCATCGACGCTGCCGCAGGTTAGAAAGCGTAACAGACCCTTTTGGCCCTGTTCCGCCAGATAAGCTTCCACCTCCGTTTGGGCATTCTCTCTGGTCGGGGTATGGGGCATCAGAAATACCCCTCCTGCTTCTTCCGCTCCATGGAAGCATCGGCATCCTGGTCGATGACCCGGCCCTGGCGCTCGGACGTGGTCGAAAGTAGCATTTCCTGGATAATTTCCGGCAGTGTCGCCGCCTCGGAGCGGACGGCGCCGGTTAGGGGATAACAGCCAAGGGTGCGAAAGCGCACCATTTCAAGTTTCGGTGTTTCGCCGGGTTCAAGCGGCATGCGCTCGTCATCGACCATGATCAAGGTGCCATTGCGCTCCACCACCGGCCGCTCGGCGGCAAAGTACAGGGGCACCATGGCAATCTGTTCCTGATAGATATATTGCCAGATATCCAATTCCGTCCAATTGCTGAGCGGAAAGACCCGGATGCTCTCGCCGGGATTAATCCGCGTATTATAGATATTCCACAATTCCGGACGTTGGTTCTTGGGGTCCCAGCGATGCAGGTTGGAGCGAAAGGAGAAAACACGCTCCTTGGCGCGGCTTTTTTCCTCGTCCCGGCGGGCGCCGCCAAAAGCCGCATCGAAGCCGTATTTGTCCAAGGCCTGCTTCAAGGCCTGGGTTTTCATGACATCGGTATGCACCGCGCTGCCGTGCGAAAACGGCCCGACACCCTTATCGACACCCTCCTGATTGACGTGAACGATCAGGTCCATGCCTAGATCGGCGGCCAGCTTGTCGCGGAATTCGATCATTTCCCGGAATTTCCAGGTTGTGTCCACGTGCATGATCGGAAACGGTGGGATCGAAGGATAGAACGCCTTCATGGCCAGATGCAGCAGAACGGACGAATCCTTGCCAATGGAATAAAGCATCACCGGCTTGCGGCATTCGGCGGCCACTTCGCGAAAAATATGAATGGCTTCAGCCTCAAGGGCGTGAAGATGAGGCGATGATCGCATGAAAAACCCACGGTTTGGATTGCGTCGATTCGTTACAGATTGAATAGTGGCAAATCAGCGCTTTCGTACCAGGGGCTGGCGGGGCAGACAATCTAAATAGCGCGTGATCGTAAAATTCTTCATCCGCACCTGGCCGTGGCCAGGCGGCGAAATGCGGTTTAGACTGCCCCGATGGATTGTACCGGAAACCTGATGAAATCGAGAAGCTAGTTGAATGCGCCTAAATCTGGGTTGCGGCTTTGACAAGAAAGCCGATTGGATCAACGTCGACAAGAGCCCGTTGTCGGAACCCGATCAGCTGGTGGATCTGGAGGCGACGCCGTGGCCCTGGGAGGACGATAGCGCCCAGGAAATTCAGCTGCGTCATGTGTTGGAGCATCTGGGCGCCACCACGGACGGTTATCTGGCTATTATCAAGGAGTTATGGCGTATTTGCAAGCCTGGCGCCCAGGTGCGCATCGTTGTGCCCCATCCGCGTCACGATCATTATCTAAACGATCCGACCCATGTTCGGCCGATTACGGTACAGGGCCTGGAGATGTTTTCGCAAAAACGTAACCGGGAATGGCGCAAAAAGGGCATCCCCAATACGCCCTTGGGACTTTATCTGGGCGTGGACTTTGAAATCGTGTCTTTCGATGTCTTGCCGGACGAGCCCTGGCGTAGCCGGCTGCAAAAGGGCAAGATCAAGCCAGCGGAGCTGCAGGAGGCCATGCGCCTTTATAACAATGTGATCATGGAAACCACCATTGTCATGCGGGCGGTGAAGGATGGCGCCTCGTCAACCGGCTGAATCTGCTGCAGGGATTTGTTGTCGCATCGCGGCGGTGGCGCGAAGCGAAACCGGCCGCCGGCGCCATCCCCGGCCCCGTGATATTTGCGCCAAACCGCCTGGAAACTCTTTATTTCGTTAACAAATGGTTAACAAAGTGGCGGTGGCCTTCCAAGAGGGCCGGAAAACCAGGATTCAGACTTCGTTGCAACTTTGCCACAGTGAACGATTTTCGACACACTGTCCGGCATGATGACTTGACCCGAGGCCCAGAAAAAGTGCTCTATGCTGCTTGGTTACTATTTGTCTATAGGCCCGTGCCCTGTTTTCTTGCGTTGGCCGCTAATTGAGAGGAAGAGATAGACAGCGATGAAAAATATTCTTTACGGGACAACGGCGTTGATCGCCGTCAGCCTGGTAGCTGGTTCCGCCGGCGCTGCTGAAAAGATCAAACTTGGCCTGGGCGGCTACTGGCGCGCGGCGATCCAAGTTGGTGATGGCGACAACGATGCCCCGTCGGGCTCGGCGCTTGCCACTGACAACCGCAGCCACGGTTTCGGCCGTGAGTCTGAAATTTATTTCAGCGGCAAAACCACGCTTGATAACGGCATCAAGTTCGGCGTGATGGTTCAGCTTGAGGGTGAAACTTCTGGTGACCAGATGGATAACTCCTACATCTGGGCCGATGGTTCCTTTGGCCGCATCGAATACGGCGAGACCTGGGGCCCGGCGTTGCTGATGTCCTATGGCCGCGTTGGCGAGATGATTGACGGCTTCGGCAACTTTGGTTCTCACTTCCCGATCGGCACCGGTACGCCGAACGGCCTGGGCATCAACGACTACGGCGGGGGCGCGGGTTTGGCCTCCACGCCAGAGACGAAGATGAACTACTTCACACCGCGGATGTCCGGCTTCCAGCTCGGCCTCAGCTACATGCCTGAGAACGGCGCGACGAACTCCCGTGGTTCGGGCCTTGACAGCAAGCTCGGCGGCACCACTGCCAACGAGATCGTTGACGTAGGCGCCAACTACACTGGCAAACTTGGTTCCGCCAGTGTCAAGGGCTTCGTTAACTGGTTCACGTCCGAGACCGAAGCCACTGCCGTTGGCGTGGCTTCCGGTAAAGACGCCGACGGTTATGGCGGCGGTCTGCAAATTGGCTTCAGTGGCTTCCAGATCGGCGGCAAGTTCACCAAGATCAATGACATCGGCGCTGGTGGTGCGGCGATCGCGGCGGGTTCCCCTGGTACCGATCGTGAGACCTACACCCTTGGTGTGCAGTACAACACCGGCCCATGGGGCGTTGGCGCTCAGTACATCCGTGCCCAGCAGGAAATTCTCGTCGGTGGCGTGAAATCCACGCGTGATGACCAGACCGAGTATGTATCCGTTGGTGGTACTTACAATCTCGGGCCTGGGATCAAGCTCTTTGGTGGCGTGCAGTTCTGGGATTTCGAGGACTCGGCCAACATTGCTAATG
>JABIWH010000023.1 GCA_018701215.1 Rhodospirillaceae bacterium | reverse complement strand
GTTGCCGTGGCGGCCTGCTCCGTCGCTTCGTCCGCCTGCTGCGCCGGATCTTCCTGCGCTGGCTCAAAATTAGGGCTGGTTTCAGGTGTTTCCGCCGCGACTGTATTGGTTTCCGACAAAGCCTCGGTGACCACAGGGCCCGCCGCGGTATCGGGGGCGGGGCGGTCCGTGGACGCATCGCCTTGTTCGTCCGCCGGCGCCTCGACCTGATCGCTGGCGTTTGAGGCACTGGTACGGGCGGTCTGTGCCGGCGCGGTGCCGGGCTCATCCCCCTGATCCATCTGACCCGCCGGCTGGGCTTGCGCCGCCGCTGCTTCGAGGGGCGCTTCAATTTCGCTGCCATCCTGTTGCACGGAAGTGGTGTCTAGCTGGTCACCAGCATCGCCATTGACCCGGGCTTCGGTTTCCGAGCGTGCGGCGGATTGGGCGCTCTCCGACGCCTCGCCGACGCCGGCAAGCGTTTGCCAGAATGATTGGCCGGACTCGTCGTCACGGGTACGCTCAGTCTCGGAGGATGAAGTTTCCTGGGCCGAGGCGTTCGCGTCCGCCTCGTCCTGCACTGCGACCTGCTCATCGGCTGCATCGTTTTGTTGCAGCATCTGACGTAGTATTTTCGGCATTCTAGCCATGATATCACCAATTCCTAAAATAACAGACGTTTAGGGTAATCCTAAAATAACAGACGTTTAGGCGCGCAATGCTTTACTTTTGGTTTTCTTCTTGCACCTTTGATAAATGAAATAAGTAAATAAGAATTTACTAAAGATGCTTAACTTATTTGGTTAATTCACATTTTTATTAAAAAACTTACATTAATTCCCATCCGCACCCTGACTGGGTGTGTGATGAAATCTTTTTACCCTCCGAAATAGGCCTATTCCGTAACGGTATTTTAACGCTGTTGCCCGACTATTAGTGCTGTCGTCGCAAAGCCCCTTTTTGCAAATGGTTCAGAAAAAGGCTTTCACGGCAACGGTTTGGAAGATTTTGTAATGGTAGTCATGGCTGCCGGCAATGAATCGGTTAGTCGTCAATTTCGTAAATGAATTTGAGTCGGGGACAATGCTAAGCAGGCAAGACAAAACCGCGGCGTCGCCACGAATTAATCCACTGCGCGGCTTGCGCATGGAGATGGTTGCCGTTTCCTCCGCGCTAAATATACTGTCTTTGGCCCTGCCCATTGTCATTCTGCAGGTCTATGACCGGGTCATACCCAATACGGCAACCCCGACGTTAACCGTATTCATCTTTGGTCTGGGGGCGGTGTTGGTGATAGATGCCGCCTTAAGCCTGGGCCGTTCCTATATTACCGGCTGGGCGGGTGCCCGAACGCAACATCATCTTGCCTGTGGCGCGCTGAAGCATTTATTTCATTCGAGTTTGGGTGGTTTCGAGTCAGTTGCCCCCGGCGTTCATATGCAGCGGCTTCGCGCGGTTGATTCGATTAAAAACTTTTATGCCGGCCAGTCGTTGCTGTTGCTGGTGGATCTGCCTTTCGCAGCCCTGTTTATTGTTTTGATCGCGCTGATCGCCGGCAAGCTGGCGATCGTGCCGGCTGTTATTCTGGCGGCACTGGCTCTTTTCGCGGGCGCCGGCGGCCGGGTCTTAACACAGTCATTGAAATATCGCGCGGCCTCCGATGAGCGGCGGCAAAACTTCATGATCGAGGTGCTGTCGAGCATTCATACGGTCAAGGCCCTGGGCATGGAAGCCTTGATGGTGCGCCGCCACGAACGTTTGCAGAGCGGTTCGGCCGAGGCTAGCTATCTGGTCAACATGGCAGGCGCCACGGCCCGCAATCTTGGCCTGACTTTGTCTCAGGTTACCGCCGTTGCCGTGGGCGCTTATGGCAGTACCTTGGTAATGGACGGTACTTTGAGCATTGGCGGATTGGCGGCCAGTACCATGCTGGCAAGCCGTGCGGCGCAACCGCTGTTGCGGTCCCTGGGCATCTGGACGCAATTTCAAAATACCCAGGTGGCCCGCCGTCAGATGGATCAACTATTCGCCTTGCCCCAGGAAACCCGGTCAGAGGAAGCGGCCGATGCCGGTATAGAGGGCCGGATTACCTTGGAAAATCTGGACTTTAGCTATTCCGAAGGTACCGAGCAGCTGTTCCACGGCGCCAACTTGCAAATCAATCATGGTGATATCGTTGGTATCGCCGGTGCCAATGGCACGGGTAAATCCACTTTGCTTGGCCTGTTGATGGGTACCATTAACCCGGATGCCGGAAGGATCCTGATAGACGAGCGCGAGTTATGGCAGATCGACCCGACGGCGCTGCAACGCAATGTCTGCTATCTGCCGCAGAAGGCCGTTCTGTTCCAGGGCACGATCATGGAAAACCTGACCATGTTCTCTGGCCGGCAGCATGTGGAGCGGGCCATGTATTTCGCCGAGCGGCTGGGCCTGCACGAAGTGATTGGTAAAATGGCCAAGGGTTACGATACGCAGGTCGAGTACCGCAAGACCGCACGCATACCAGGCGGCGTCCGGCAACGCATTGCGCTGGTCAGGGCCCTGACGATGACGGAAGAGCCGCGCCTGATCCTGTTCGATGAGGCTTATAGCCAATTGGACCGGGACAGTGACGAGCGCCTGCATGCCTTGCTGCGTGAATTCGTCGGCAAATGCACCATGGTGATCGTCAGCCACCGGCCGTCATATTTGAATATTGCAGACCGTGTGATGCTTATCCGTAACGGAGACTTGGTGCAGTCCAGCGGCGGTGTCCGAGAATCCATCGCCATGCTGCAGAAAGAGTATGCCTGATGGCGGAGGCTGGAGAGAGCGTCGTGGACAGCCAGCCAAGAATGCTGGGTGGCATGAACGTGTTGGAGGTGTTTCGCAACGGCGGCGCGCGGGCGCTGTCCGATCTCGCCGTCTGTCTGTTGCGCTTGTTGGAAGTTCTGGAATGGAGCGGCAGGGAACGCCATCTGGCCGAGGCCATGCCACATTTTATCCCGAACCTTGATCTCGAAGGTTTCCGCGAAACTCTGGCGAATTTAAACCTGGGTTCCCGCCCGGTCCGGGTACGCCATGACCGTATCGATTCGAACCATATTCCTTGCCTGTTCGTGCCCGACAACCAGGCGGCGCCGGTACGCATAATTATCGAAGCCGACGTGGACGGGTACAAAATTTATGACGGTACTTACCGTTTTTTTCGCCGCGCATCGGGCAAGGGGATCAACGGTACGGCCTATGTGGTCAAGCCGGTCGATCGCGCCGCGCAGGAAAAGAAATCCCGTGGCCAGACCTGGGCAGCGCCCCTGATTGGCCGATTTCGTGCCCTGGTCGGCCAGGTTCTGGTGCTGACCCTGCTGTTCAATGTGCTTAGCCTGGCTATGCCATTGTTCATGATGTCGATTTACGACAGGGTCATTCCTTCCGCTTCGATCAATCAATTGCTGTTCCTGTTCTCCGGCGTGATCTTCGCCATAGCAATGGAAACGGCGCTGCGCCGGTTACGGGTGCGGGCGATGGCGTATCTGGCGGGGCGGATCGACTATCTGGTCGGCCGTTCCGCATTCGAGCGGATATTATTTCTGCCGCTTGCCATGCTGGAGCATGAACCGCTCGGCGCGCAGCTTTCTCAATTGCAGGAATTTGAGTCACTACGGGAGTTTTTTGCCGGTCCCTTGGGCGAGGCATTGTTGGATCTGCCCTTCGTGGTGATTTATCTTGCCGTGATCGCGGCCCTGGGCGGCTGGCTGGTGCTGGTGCCCGTGGTGGCGGGTCTGGCCTATGTAATCTCAGGTTTGGCGATATCGGCTGTTACAAAGCATTTTGCCGCGGCCGGCAATGAACAAAGAGCCGAACAGCAGAAATTTCTGATCCAGGCGGTATCCGGCATGCGGGCGATCAAGTTCGCTGGTTCGGAGGATGTCTGGTTGCGGCGGTACCGCGATCTGTCCGCGGCCAGTTCGCTGCGGGAATTCAACCTCGCATGCCAAAATAATTCGGTACAGACGATATCCCGGATCATAACCCTGGCATCGGGTATCGCGCTGGTTGGCTTTGGTGCCATCGGCGTGATGGATGGTGCCATTACCATCGGTGCCCTAATTGCCTCGATGGCTTTGGTCTGGCGCGCGTTGTCGCCGTTGCAATCAGGCTTCATGACCCTCAATCGTTTGGGTCAGATCAAATCCAGTTTGCAGCAAATTAACCATCTGATGCGGCTGCCGACCGAGAGAATTCCGGGCCAGGTGCCATTTTCTCAACGCATCAAGGGGCGGATTACATTCAACGGCGTGGTGCACCGTTTCACCAACGATGCCGAGCCGGCGATTATGGGTGTTACCTTCTCCGTGGAGCCGGGTGAAGTGGTGGCGATCACCGGACCCAATGGTTCGGGTAAATCGACGCTCGTCAATCTCGCGGCCGGGCTGTACCAGCCGACCATGGGTGCGATCATGATCGACGGCATCGACGTGCGTCAGATTGATCCCATCGATTTGCGTCAGAACATCGCCCTGGTGCCGCAAACAACGGAATTGACCTATGGCACGGTGGCGCAAAATCTACGCCTCGCCGAGCCGACGGCCAGCGACGAGGATCTGGTGGAGGCGGCCAAGATGGCCCGTGCCTACGACGCCATCATGAAGATGCCGGAAGGGTTTGATACGCGCCTGAACGAGAACCTTCTGACGGAACTGGCGGAGGGCTTTAAACAAAAGCTGTCGCTTACCCGCGCCTATCTGAAAAAGGCGCCGATCATCTTCTTGGACGAGCCGGGTCAGGCACTGGACGAGGAAGGTGATCAGGCGTTACTGGCGGCGGTGCAGAATATGCGCGGCAAGGCGACGATTGTCATCATCACGCATCGGCCCAGTCATATGCAGATCGCGGACCGGCTGTTGGTTCTGGATGCCGGCCGGCTGCAATATAACGGCCCACCCCAGGAAGCCTTGAACCGATTGGGAGGGGATGCAGCATGAGTAGAGATGGTGCCGTCATGCCCGCCGCTTATGTCGAGCGCCCAAAGCTTGGCCGGGGTGAGGAGCTACGCTATCTATCAAAGCCGGAATTGCTTGAAGAAATTGGCCCGCCCCGGTTTCTCAGGGTCTTCCTGGTGCTTGTTACCTTGGTTGTGTTCGGCTCGGGCGCTTGGGCCTCGGTCGCGAAGATCAAGGAAACCACCAAGGCGTTGGGCGAAGTGGTGCCGCTCGGTTCGGTGCATGCGATCCAGCATCTTGAAGGCGGTATTATCGCCGAGATCATGGTCACGGAAGGCGAAGTGGTTGCGCGCGGTCAGACGATGGTTCGATTGGATCCGACGGCGGCGCTGGCGGATTTGGAGGCCAACCGCATTCGCCGTGTTGGCTTGCAACTAAGGGCCGAGAGGCTGCGGGCCTTTGCCGCCGGGGATGCCGCGGCGTTCGTCAAGGTGCCGGCCCGATATGATCATTTGCGGGCGGATCAGCAAATCATCCTGAAACAACAGAAGAAAGCCAGGCAGAAGCAGAAAAATGTTCTCGCTCTAAAGCAGAAGCAACGCGAGGTGGAGTTGAAAGTGCTGAAGAGCGAAGCGGCGAAACTACGGCGCGAGGTCGCTATTCTGGCAACGCAGCGCGACACCCAGGAAAAGCTGTTGGTCGAGAAATTGGTCTCTAACCTGGTTTATTTGAATACGCTGCGGGAACACAACACGATCGCGGGTGAGCTGGACGAGGTTATCGACAAGGCGGAGCGCGCCCGTGAGGCGATCGCCGAAGCCAGCGCGAAAATAGAGGAACTCGAGGCCGGCCTGCGCGACGACGCCTTGGATGAAATGGGTTCCGTGCGGGCGGAGTTGGCCGAAGTAGAGCAGTCAATCGTTCAGACCCAGGATCGTGTGCGGCGCTTGAGAATCGTGGCACCGGCCCATGGTATCGTGCAGGAGCTGGCGGTCACTGCCGTTGGCAGTGTCATCGCACCCGGCGCACCCTTGGCCATGATCGTCCCCATAGAGGACGAATTGATCGTTGAAGGGCGCATTTCGCCCATCGATGTGGGCCATGTCAAAATTGGCGACGAGGCGAAGGTGAAGATCACCACCTATGATTTTGCCCGCTTTGGCGCAATCGAAGGCGTGGTTGAAAAAATTTCGCCCACAACCTTCAAGGATCAGGACGGTACGGTCTATTACAAATCCTCTATCCGGCTGAACAAGAACCATGTTGGTGATAAGCCGGGTGAAAATCTGATCCTGCCCGGCATGGTTGCCGAGGTTGATATTCTGGCCGGCGAGCGCACGGTGCTGCGTTATTTGCTGCGGCCGATCTACCAATCCCTCGATACCGCGATGACGGAGCGTTAAGGTGCGCCGTCCATGCATAAGTAAGCGTATTTTTGCCATGGTTTCGAAGACCAAGGTCATATGTTGTCTGCTTTTGCTTGGGTATCTGACTGCCTGCTCGGTGGCGCCCGAACCATTGAGCGTCAGCGAGCGGGAAAGCCGGGCGGCCGTTGATCTGGAAATTATACATTCCAAGCGCTATGTGCCCGTCGAGTCGATTTCGCTTTATGATGCAATGGCCAGGGCGGTTGCCTTTAACCTGCAACATAGCGTGCGGCAAATTGAGCGGGATATCGCCGAGTTGGAGCTGGAACAGGCGAACCAAGAAGGTTTTCCGGATGTCTCGGCTACCGGCGGCCGCACCAGGGACAGCGAAACGGTTTCCTCGGGTACGGACCGCAATATCCGCACGGGCAGCTTTGGCGCGACTTGGAGTCTGCTTGATCTCGGCGTCAGTTATGCCAGGGCAAAACAAAGCGCCGATCGGGTCATGATCGCCGAGGAACGCCGGCGCAAGGGCTTGCAGGATATAATCCGCAGCGTCCGTCTGGCCTATTGGAAGGCGGTCGGGGCGCAGCAATTGATGACGCGCATGGTCGCCATAGAACGGGATTTCAGCACGGCGCTGGCCGAATCCCGGCGTTTGGAAGTCACGAATGTCGAGACCCGGCGGCGTACGGTTGGCTTTCGCCGCGGCCTGATTGATACGGTGCGCCAGCTCATCGCCGCGCGTAAGGAATATGGCCGCGCCAAGCTTGAATTTGCGCAGTTGATCAACGTTCGGCCAGGCGTGAAATTCACCCTGAAGCTACCTGAAACGGAGCAGGGCGTTCCCGCGATGCCGATGCCGATCGAGGAAATGGAGGCGTTTGCCCTTGATAACCGGCCCGAGCTTCGGGTCGAGGACTATAACGAGCGGATCAGCGAATGGGAATCGCGGGAAGCCTTGTACGGCATGTTCCCCGGCCTGGACTTTGATCTGGCCCGCAATTTCAGCTCCGACAGCGGCTTGGCGAATGGCGCATGGAACGGTGTGGGGGCCACATTGGGGATGAATTTGTTTCGCGTCTTTTCGGGCGCGCTGAGCATGGATACCGCCGCGATGCGTGGCGAGATGGCACGCCGGCAACGCCTGGCCATGTCGGTCGCGGTGTTGGCCCAGGTCTATATCGCCTCGCAGGAATACCGCGAGGCCAATTACCAATTCCGTCTGGCCCGGCAAATCTCCCACTCCGATAACGAATTAAGCAAGTTGGCCGTGGCCGAGCGGCGGATCACCAACGGCAATATGCTGGATGTGGTCGATGTGGCGGCCCGGCAGCTCCGTTCAGAGGTGGATCAGCACCGGGCCTATGTGGAATTGCGCCGTAGCCATGGCGATGTACTGCATGCTCTGGGCTTGGATGCGATCCCGTCGGATATCCCGCTGGATGATGTCAATGCTCTGCGCGTGGCGATCCAAAACACCATGGCGAAATGGGAAACCCTGGCAGAGGATACGGACCCGGCCAATGATGGCTCGATTGAGGATTTGGTTGGCAAGGTATTGGCCGATATGGACGGCATGGGTCCATCGGGACCGGGCCCGATGACAGTCGCTGATATTGACCAGCCGGATCTGGTGGTGGCGACAGTGCCGGCTCTTGAAGAACAGGTGCCGGTTGCGGAATTGTTGACCGCCGTGGAGCCGCCAGTGACAGTTGCGCCAGTAACCGGCGCATCCGGGGCCAAGTCCCTGGAAATGCGCTTGGCAAAGATCGGCGAAGGAGCGGTGAAGACGCCATTCAGTACAGACGGGCCGGTGCAGGGACAGCTTGCCGTGGTTGCCGATCTGCCGCTGCCCGATGGCGTGATTGCCGTTGACGCGGCCCCTGTTGGCGATGCCAAGGCATCGATCACCAAGCTTGCCGCCGTTGAAATGGCTGAGAACAACCGCCGCCAGGTTCATCCGCCTGCACCAGGTCAGCAGCAAGTTGAGCAGAAGTACGATGTGCAGTTCGGCGCCTTTAAGGAATTGCCCCGCGCACAGGGTCTGTTGGCCGCGTTACGGGAAGGTAACCGGTTCCCAAATACCGCCAATGCCGGTCGGCGTTTTCAGATCGTTGACAAGCAGGGCGCCGACGATCAGGTGCTGTTTCATGTCCAACTTGGTGCGGATTTTGGCCGCAGCGCCGCCAAGACCGAGTGTGCTGCCTTCCTGGCGCATGGTCAAAAATGCGCTGTCGTCCGGCGGTCAACGGTAAGGCGCGCAAGCCTTGCCGGGTCCACGGATGTGGCCATTGCTGGCGCGACAGAGCAATTTAATGCGATCGGGGCCTCCTCTGAGCCAGTGCGGGCCAAAACAGTGCTGGCCGAGGCGAAGTCGGCGAAAGCGGAGCCGGAGCCTTCCGACGAGGCGTTTGACGAGGTGGCACCGCGGTCTAGCCCGACACCTGGCGTCACTGATGCCGGGGAGCTTATGCTGGCAATGGAGACGCGGGCCGAGCTGGATGCGCGGCAACGAATTGCCCCTCCTATTCCAAGTGCGAAGCGCGTTCTGCCGAATTACGAAGTGCAATTCGGCGCCTTTAACGAGCTTCCGCGCGCGCAGGGCCTGTTGGAGGAGTTGCAAAACACGCGGCGACCCTCGGGTCCCAACGATGCCGGCCGCCGGTTTCACATCGTCGAAAAACAGAACCCGGACAAGCAGGTGCTGTTTCATGTGCAATTCGGCGCCTACCTCGGCTGGACCGCAGCCCGGATTGCCTGCGATGGGTTCGCGCGGCTCGGCGAAAACTGCGTGGTTGTCCGACACCGACTCGCTATGGGTAAAGCAAAGAACCAGCTGGCCGCCTCCAATTCCGCAGCGAACCCGCTCTAACTATTCCGCCGCCTCCTGCGATGCGGACAAATGGTCCGCGGGGTCCTTGTGGAAGCCGCCATCCTTCATGATGCCGATCAACCGGTTGGCGTCCTGCAGGATCGAGACGTCGGTCAGCGGATTGCCATCGACGAGAAGAATATCCGCCAGGAAACCTTCCTTGATCTGACCCAGTTCATTTTCCATCATCATGATTTCGCTGCCCCCCTTGGTGGCCGCCATGATCGCTTCCATGGGCGAGAAATCGAGCAGATTGACGAAATATTCAATATCCCTGGCATTGTTCCCGATGGGGTTCCAGGCAAAACCATAATCACCGCCCGGCAGTATGCGGACGCCGCGCTTTTTCAAATCCTTCATATTCTCGACGGCGGTTTCCAGCTCCCGCTTCAGGCCCATGTCGGTGGCCATTTCCGTTGTGACGCCCCAATCACCGGCTTCGTACAAAGTGGTGTAGGTGACGCCCAGGGTGGGCGAGACAAAAATGCGGTCCTTCTCCGCCTCCAACATATCCTTGGCTTCCTCGTCCACCAGGGTGGCGTGGTAGATAATCTCGGCCCCTTGGCGCAGGCACATCTTGACGGATTCGGCACTGCGGCAATGGCCGGCGGTGCGCAGGCCGCGGGAACGGGCAACCTCGCATACGGCGGCGACTTCGTCCTCCGTCATCACCGTGTGGTGGGCCCGGGCGAAGGGCACGAATTCATCGCCGGAAGGATTGATTTTCAACGTATCGACGCCTTCGCGGACCAGCTCGCGGCTGACCTTGCGGAATTCGTCGGCGCCATCGCAGATCAGGGCGAACGTGTCGCGGTGCATATGGGCCAGGCGGACATCGCCCAGGCCCGAGGAAACCGTTAGTTCCGGTGTGCAGGCCAGCATCCGGGGGCCCGGAATGTCCCCGGCATTGATGGCGTTGCGGATGACAATGTCCAAACGCGGTTTGGCCGCCGCCGCGCTGCAACCGGCTGTGAAACCCTGATCGAGGAATTTTTTGGCGTTCTGCATGGCCCTTAGGGTGTGTTCTTCCACCGGCACGAAGCCCAGGGCTTCCAGGCTATCGGTATCCAGGAACGAGCAATGCATGTGGCTTTCGATCAGGCCGGGCATCAGCGTGGCACCGCCGCCATCGACGATGCGGGCGCCCTCGCGGTTGACCTGTGCGCCATCTCGGGCGACCGCGCGAATACGGTTCCCCTCGACCAATACTTCGCCGGCAAACGGCTGCCCGCCACTGGCGTCCAGTACTTGTACGCCGGTAAATGCGATTTTCCCCATTGTAGCCTCCATCCCTGCTGGATCTGGGTCTCGAATTTGCCCAAATAAATCGTATTTATTATAGGCCCGTGTCAGGCAAATACAAGATCTAGTCGTCAAATAGCCTAGTCGCCTAGCCGGACCGGCGATCTGGCGCTCAAACGATCACGCATTGCCGCCGGCAATTGTTCGGCGGATAGCTCGCCATTGCGGCTTTGGCCATAAATTTTGGCTGTCTCGATAATGCCCGAGCCATCGCCGGGGCCAAGTTGGGAAAATCGTAGCCGGGGCTTTCCAGCTCCGACCAGGGCCACATTGCAAGGATTGTTGCAGCCCGCAAGGCAGTTCATGAAACGCACGTGGTCGCGGATATCGCCCCCCGCCGCAACAATCAGAGCAACGATTTCCGCGCTCAAATCGGCGCCGGCCGTGCGCGGGTGGGCCGGCTGTACCGCCAAGCGGGGGCAGGTCTGGCAAATCAGTATGCGGGTGCCGTGCAGCAAATTCGACATCTGAATAAAGGGTTACTTGTTGCTCTCCACATAGGCCGCGAACTCGCCCATGAAAGGCGCGGCGATGTCGGCATTGATCTTGCAGTCCAGAAAAATAGGCCCTTGGGGATCTGCCAGCATGGGCGCGATTGCCGCCAAATCATCAAGCGAGCGTATGGTCACGGCCTCGAAGCCAAAGGCCTCCGCCACCGGGGCGAAATCAACGTCGGGAAACAGCGACTTGGCCACGGGTTGTTGATGGGCGCGCAGCAAATGCAGCTCGGCGCCGTAGGCGCAATCATTCATCAAGATGATAACCAGGGGCAGATCTTCCCGTACCGGGGTATCAAGATCATTCATGCTCATGGTAAATCCGCCGTCACCGACCAGCAGAATGGTGGGCAACTCGGGCCGTGCCTTGGCGACACCCAGCGCGGTGCCAAAGCCCAGTCCAAGGGAGGCGAATTCGGAGGTGAACTTGAAATGGCCCGGTCCCGGCACCGAGAGATAAGGCACCATGCCAAGGAAATTGCCCGCGTCATAGACCAGATTGCGCTGCCTGGGCAACAGCCGGTCCAATTCCATGGCCAGGGCGCGGGGATCGACGGTATGGGCTGTGTGCGCAGCCTGGAAGTCAGAGGCGATATCAAATTCGGCGATATCCTTGCGCGTGGCGGCGGCATGGAACGGCTTTTCGGCGTCTCCTCGCGCTGGCGCCGCCGCTAAAAGCTGCGCCGCGACCAACTTGGCATCGCCCACCAGGGCGACATCGGCACTGGTCCAGCGTCCAATATTGCTGCGTACCGCGTCAATCTGGATCAGCGGTACCTGCGGCAGGGCGTTGCCGAAACTCATGGTCAGAAGGTTAAGCCCGGCGCCAAAGACCAGCACACAATCGGCCTGATCCACATGCCGGCGCGCCATGGAGTGGGAGAAGGAGCCGATAACATCAAGATTGTTCGGATTGCCCTTGAACATATCCTTGCCCCGGACCGAGGTGATGAGCAGCGCGCCGATTTTCTCCGCCAGTTTTTCCAAGGTCTCTCCCGCATCTGCAAGATGAGCGCCCAGGCCCGCGATAATCAAGGGGCGTTGCGCGTTGGCAAGCAGGCCAATGGCCGCATTGATGCCCTGGGGACGGGCCGCCGTGGGTGCCATGGGGGCGGGCAAGGTGATGCCGGGGTCGTCGTCGCGCACCAGGATTTCGGCGGTTTGCACATCGACCGGTAAATGCAGGGTCACCGCCGTGCCCCGTGAGGCGGCGGTAATGGCATCCGCCAAGGCCGTGCGCGCGGCCTGGGGCGAGGTCGGCGAAAAGGTCTGCAGGCCGGCCGCGGCCATGACGCCACGGGCGTTGAAGGCTTTATAATCCGGGCCAATGGTATTCACCCCGCCGCCTACGGGCATTTCACCATAAATGATGAGCAATTTGGAGCCGGTGCGCGAGGCGGAGACGGCGGCATGCAGGCCATTGGCGGCGGCAGGCCCCCGGCCAATGATGGCAATGCCCAGTTTGCCGGTGGCCGAGGCGTAGCCCTCGGCCATGGAGATGGCGTTGTTTTCGTGGCGGCCGCCATAAAAGGCGATGCCGAGGGTATCGATTTCCACCGCGAACAACGCCGTGTCATCGCTCATCAGGCCAAATACGACATCGACGCCAAGGTTTTTTATATCCTGTGCCAGGGCCCGATAGGTCGGCATGCTGCGGCCTGCGGTTGCTTCGGTATCCATTTCGCTGTCCTCTCCCATTCGATATCGATGAACCAAGTATAGGTCGCGCCGTCAGTTGCGCAAACCGCCCGTGGCAATTTGGCGTTCAGCCGGTCTTCAAATCCGCATGGCGCCGTACATCCGAAAGGCGCCGGCGCCATGCCTCGCCAGTGGCGGCTTGCCGCGAAATTGTCCGCCCGCGATGGCATCTCAGCCCTTCACATTGCCGCGTCTATGGGCTATAACCCGGCTCAATCGGCTGGCAATGCTTGGCGAACGGTTATGTGCGCCCTGTTTTCCCTGCCGGAAAATATGTCATTGAAACGCTCAACATAACGGGCTATTCGCTGGGTTCCCCGGAAAACGGCGAATTTTGAAGGAGAAGACCACTGGTACAGGTCAGTGTTCGCGACAATAATGTCGATCAGGCGCTTCGTGCCCTGAAGAAGAAATTGCAGCGTGAGGGCGTCTTCCGCGAAATGAAAATGCGGAAGTATTTTGAAAAGCCGTCAGAACGCCGGGCCCGTGAAAAGGCCGAGGCCGTACGCCGCGCGCGCAAATTGGCACGTAAGCGGGCCCAGAAGGAAGGTTTGCTCTAGGGCAACCCAGTTCTCGGCCTGCCGCTGCGCACCATCCCGATATCTGGTGCGTAGGCGCATGGCGCTCCGATGTATCTCTGCCTCGGAACAATTTTCACCGCCCGCCGCTGCCGAAACTGCCGCGACCATGTCGCGCGGGCCGGCCCCATTGTGTCTGCCGTGGAAAGCCGTATAGAGAAATAGTCCTGATTTTGTTTGCTTCTGCCGCTGATCAATTTACCCTCTGGCCATCGCATACTTATTTTGGTGATGGTCCGGCACGGTGAAGGCAGTCAAAAGCACGTCTATATGCCCCAGTAGGCGCCGGACCTCGCGGATTGACCTGGCGCCTGGATGAGCACCGCGGTCAAGGATACCCCCCAAGGTACCGAGGCCGTGCCGGCGTTTCGCCGTTGGGCCATTTTGTTTTGCGTCACCCTGGCGACAACGCAATACGCCATGGCCATTCTGGTGGTCTCGGTCCTGTTGCCGCAAATGCAGGGCGCGCTTTCGGCCACCCAGGATGAGATCGCCTGGGTCATGATCTTCAATATCCTTGCGACGGCGGTAATGACGCCGATGACCGGTTGGCTGGAAGGCCGTTTTGGCCGACGCCTAGTCATGCTCGTCAGCATGGCCGGGTTTTCCTTGGCCACCGTGGCTTGCGGCATGTCCACTAACCTATCCGTGCTGGTACTGTTCCGCATTGCCCAGGGCACCTTTGGCGCACCCCTCATACCCCTGGGACAGGCCATCGTGCTGGATACCTTCCCCAAGCATCAACATGGCCTGGCGACGGGGGTTTTCGGCATGGCGGTGGTGGTGGGGCCGGTTATCGGACCCATGCTGGGCGGCGGCTTGGCCGAGCTCTATGGCTGGCCGGCGGCATTTTATATGTTCATACCGTTCGGCATCATCGCCCTGATCGGCATGTTTCTGTTTCTCACCGATAGTCCGGGCCAGCGCCAGCGCACGGGTCTGGATTGGACCGGTTTTCTGACCCTGTCGGTGGCGGTCATCGGCCTACAATTGCTGCTGTCTCGCGGGCAACGGCAGGACTGGTTTGAAAGCCCCGAAATTATTGTCGAGGCGGTATTCGCGTTGGTCGCGTTCCATTTGTTCGTGGTGCATACCCTGACGGCACGGCGGCCTTTCCTGAATCCGCGTCTGATGCTGAACCGCAATTTTGTCCTGGGCCTGATCATTGTCGGCATCTATGGCATGCTGAACTTCACGCCCATGGTTCTGATGCCGCCCATGTTGCAGGGCATCCTCGGCTATCCGGACTCAATCATCGGTGTGTTGTTGGGTCTGCGCGGGGCGGGCGCCATCGCCGGGTTTTTCGCCGCCATATTTGTGTCCCGCCTGGATCCCAGGTTCGGCATGAGCCTGGGCTTTTTGATCCAGGTTGCCTCCGGCATGTACATGGCCAGCTTTGACGTCAACACGACGATCTTTGATGTGGGCGTCAACAGCGTCCTGCAAGGGCTGGCGGTGGGGATCATTTGGGTGCCCCTGACAGTGGCCACATTTGCCACCCTGGAGCCGCGCTATCTGGCTGAAGGTTCAGCGATTTATCACCTGCTGCGCAATTTGGGCAGTTCCATTTTCATCTCGCTGTCCGTGACCCTGGTGATCGTCTCGACGGCCACCAACTATGCCGGCATGACGGAATTGATTTCAGATTATAACAAGGCCTTGGCCCTGCCCTGGTTGTTGGGCGCGTGGAACGCCGACGGCGTTCAGGGCTTGGCTGCCTTGAGCGGAGAAATCGGACGCCAGGCCGCCATGATCGGCTACATCAATGCGTTCAAGGCCTACGCCTTGGCCTCTTTTGCCGTGCTGCCCCTTATCCTGCTGGTCCGCATGCCGAAAACGTAGAGAATCCGCCCCTTCGTTGATAAGTCCCGCCCCTGAAACGCCGGTATGATTGTTACCTTTCATTTACCATAGTAAGGTAGGTTACTTGTCGACGTAGCGAAATTGCGTTTAGTGCCAGAGCTAGAAAACGGAGAATGACATGAGCGTCGAAAGAAGCACGCAGCGGCGCGCATCAGACCGCCGGGGCGGGGACCGCCGGCAGCACGATGCCGGCCCGCCGAACGGTACGGAGCGGCGCCTGAATGACCGTCGCCTGGGCGAACGGCGCTCGGTCGTGGAGCGGCGCGGGTAACAACGCGCGGCAACGATCTGAAAAAAGGCAGGGGCGCCCACTTTCGTGGACGCCCCTTTCCATATTCGAGTATGGATACTCAAATAGTGTTTCTAGACGACCTCGAACAGGCCCGCGGCACCCATGCCGCCGCCGATGCACATGGTGGAGACCACATACTTGGCGCCCCGGCGCTTGCCTTCGATCAGTGAGTGACCAACCATGCGGGCCCCGCTCATGCCATAGGGGTGGCCGACGGAGACGGCGCCGCCATTGACGTTCAGCTTTTCATCAGGAATGCCCAGGCGGTCCCGGCAATACAGCACCTGCACGGCGAAAGCCTCGTTCAATTCCCACAGGTCGATGTCATCGACGGTCAGACCGTTGCGTTCCAGCAGTTTCGGCACCGCGAAGACCGGCCCAATGCCCATTTCATCGGGCTCGCAACCGGCCACGGCCAGGCCGCGATAGATACCCAAGGGTGTGATATTGCGCTGTTCGGCCAGCTTGGCATCCATGACCACCGCCGCCGAAGCGCCATCGGATAGTTGCGATGCGTTGCCGGCGGTAATGGTGCCGCCATCAATCACTGCCTTTAGTCCGACCAGGCCTTCCATGTTGGTCGAGGGGCGGTTGCCTTCGTCCTTGTCCAGGGTGACTTCGGCGTCACTGATCTCGCCGGTTTCCTTATTGGCGACCTTCATCACTGAGGTGATAGGTACGATTTCATCGTCGAACTTGCCGGCCTGCTGGGCCGCCGCCGTGCGCATCTGGCTTTGCAGGCCATAGGCGTCCATGTCCTCGCGCTTGACGCCATAACGCTCAGCCACCACCTCGGCCGTATTCAGCATGGCCATATAGATATCCTTGGCCGCGCCGATGGCGGATTTGTTGGCGAATGCATTGATCTTGTCATTCTGCACCATCGAGATGGACTCGACACCGCCGCCGACGCAGATCGGCATGCCGTCGTCGATCACCTGTTTGGCGGCGGTCGCGATGGCCATCATGCCTGACGAGCATTGCCGATCCAGGGTCATGCCTGAAACACCCACCGGGAGGCCCGCCACCAGCAGACTTTGCCGTGCCGTATTGTTGCCCGTGGTGCCCTGTTGCATGGCACAGCCGATGATCACGTCATCAACCTCCGCCGGATCAATGCCGGCGCGGGCGACCGCATGCTTGATGGCATGGCCGGCCATGATCGGGCCTTCGGTATTGTTGAACGCGCCGCGATAGGCCTTGCCGATCGGGGTGCGGGCGGTGGAAACAATGACGGCTTCTTTCATGGGGATCTCCTAGCTTGCGAAATGTACGTCCTTAATTGCTGCGGCAATATAGCTGCGCCACCCCGCCCGCGCCAGCCACCAAAATGCCGCAGTTTTTTGCTATCAGGCCGGTGACGCACGCGCGATGATGGCATCAAAATCCACATCCGGGGGCAGGGTGCCATAGGCACCGCTCCAGCGGGCGCCGAGGCGTGAAGCACAAAAGGCGTCCGCCATCGCTCCTGGGGCGTGGCGTGCCAACAACGCGCCCTGCAAGGTAATCGCCATCAGTTCCGTGATGCTGCGGGCGCGCAGCTCCAGATCAGCCTGATCCGCCAGCTCGTCCTTCAGCCGCTCGGTGGCTGCGTCAAGATTGGCGTTGGCCCCGCGGGCGGCATCCAGCTCCGCCAGGATCGCCGGCACCGCTGCCTTTTCCCGGAACATGGCGCGCAGCACGTCCAGGCACATGATGTTGCCGGAGCCTTCCCAGATGCTGTTGACCGGCGCCTCGCGGTACAGACGCGGCATGATGGATTCCTCCACATAACCCGGCCCGCCGTGGCATTCCATGGCCTCATAGGTATGTCCAGGCGCCCGTTTGCAGATCCAGTATTTACCCACCGCCGTGCCGATACGGGCCAGGGCGGCCGCACTTTCGTCTCTTGCCGCTTCATCCATGGCGCGGCCAATGCGCAGGGTCAGAGCCAGGGCGGCCTCGGCCTCCAGCGCCAGATCGGCCAGCACGTTGCGCATCAGGGGCTGTTGAATAAGTTTCTTCTGAAAGGCCGCGCGATGGGTAGTGTGATGCAGGGCCTGGACCAGGCCCTGGCGCATCATGGCGGCCGAGGAAGCACAGCAGTAAAAGCGGTTGCCCTGAACCATTTCCAGGATCGTAGCGACACCCCGGCCATCGCCGCCGAGCATGACGCCCCAGGTGTCATGCAGCTCCATCTCAGAGGAGGCGTTGGAGCGGTTGCCAAGTTTGTCCTTGAGGCGCTGGATGGACAGATTGTTGCGTTCGCCATCGGGCCGCCAGCGCGGCACCAGGAAACAGGACGGGCCGACATCGGTGTAGGCCAGGGTCAGGAAGGCATCGCACATGGGCGCCGAGCAAAAGAATTTGTGCCCGGTCAGAAGATACTCGGTATCCGAACCCGCCAGCGCAATGGCCCGCGTGGTATTGCTGCGCACGTCCGAGCCGCCTTGTTTTTCGGTCATGAACATACCCATGGTGGCGCCGGATTTCTCGTCCACCGGGATATCGCGGCCGTCGTAGGAGGGGGTGAGCAGCCTGGGAATCCACTCGTCGCCAACGCTGGGGGTGCCGCGCAGGGCAGGGATGACCGAATAGGTCATGGCCATGGGACAAAGCACGCCGCCCTCGGGCTGGCTAAGCATATAAGTCAGGGCGGCATGGGTGACCTGGGCGCCTGGTTGGGGGTGGTTCCAGGCAAAACTTGGCACTTCGTTCTCGATCGCGATGGTCATCAAATCGTGATAGGCGGGATGGAATTCGACTTGATTGATGCGCATGCCATGGCGGTCAAAGGCGCGCAGCTCCGGGCCATGTCGGTTGGCGGCATCCGCTTTTTCAAAAGTCTCGGCCGCACCGGCGATCTTGCCGAAGGCCGCCAACTTGTCCTTGGCCCAGTCAGCCCCCTCCCGCGCGATGCCTTCGCGCAAAGCTGTATCATCGTGCCAAAGATCCTGATCGCCCATAAGGGGCGGCATGTTGGTGACATCGTGCGTGAACAGATTGGCGAGAGGCTTCAGAGGGATCATCGCATTCCATCCTCGGTCATGCGGTTGCGTAAGGTGGCCTGACACCACCCCTCACAATATTCCAAAATGCCTGCTGCTCGCCAGCGTGTAATGTCGTCTTTAGTTGCGGCTAACCACCAATGAGGCGTTTTGACCACCAAAGCCGAAACCGTTGACCTGCATGGTCTTGAGCTCGCCCTTGGAAGGCTTCTGTATCACCACGTCAAAATCCGCCGCCGGGTCCACATCCGTGGTGCCTGCCGTGGGCACCATGGCGCCTTCCTCCATGCTGTGCAGCGCCGCCATCAATCCCATGACCCCGGCAGCACCGGCGGTGTGACCCACATGGCCCTTGATCGAGGATACCTTCAAGGCCTTTTCACGGCCGCCGAACAGTTGGTTGATGGCCTTGATTTCGGCGATATCACCCAGGGGCGTGCCGGTACCGTGCGCGATCAGGGCGTCCACATCGTCGGTGCCGCCCGGCAGGCCGGCATCTTCAATGGCTTTTTCCATGGTCCGGGCTTCCCAACTGCCGTCAGGATTAGAGGACGATGGATGATAGCCGTCGGACAGCGAGGCATAGCCGCGCAGATAGCCGTAAATCTTCGCCCCACGGGCCTTGGCCAAATCGGCCCGTTCCAGGATTATCACGCCGGCGCCTTCGCCGCCCATAATGCCGAAACGTTCGGTATTGAAAGGCCGGCAAGCCTTGTAGGGATCGGGTTGCGGGCTCAACATGCCATAGCGGCCCGCCGCGATCAGCGTAACCTGGGTGCGCGAGGCATCGCAGCCGCCTGCAATGGCGACATCGCAGTCGCCGCGCTCAATCAACCGGGCCGCCGTGCCAATGGCATCGATGGACGAGGCGCATGCGGTGGATACAGTTAACAAGGGGCCATGCAGCTTCCAACGTTGGGCGATCTGACCCGCCGCCATGTTGGGCCAGGCCTTGATCTGCAATTTGCGGTCGACCCCCGACGGCCCTTCAAGATCCAGGCCCCTTTGAGAATTGGCGATGACTTCGGTGCCGGCACATGATGTACCGATAACCACGGCGGTGCGTTCGTCATCGAAGTCTTTGATGCCGCAGGACTCCACCGCCTGCACGGCCGCGGCAATGGCATATTGCGCGAACGGGTCGGTGCCGTCGGCGACGCGGCTGTCCATCCAGTCCTCGGCCTGGAAATTCTCCACCTTGGACATCCAGACGTTTTCCAGACCGTCTTCATTGTTCCATGGTGTCGGGCCGGCGGCGACATGGCCGGCGGACAGGTTCTGGCAAAATTCATCAACATTATGGCCGATCGAGGAAATGACCCCGAGCCCGGTAATCGCGATGTCTTCCATTGCTTCCTCCAACTTTTCATAACGTATTTTTCTTTATCTTGGCGCTTCCAGGGGTCAATCGCAAGGCAGATAGCCTGATTGTCATACGCCTTCGTCCATGCCAGTCTTTTGTCAAATCAGGAAAAAACAAAAAACGACGGCGAGGATGAGGAAATGGCGAAGCAGGAAGAGCGGGTTAATCTCGGCTATTTGAGCCGGCCCCAGGCGCTGCGGGAACCGGGCAAGACGGCGATCATCGAAGTCGACGGCGATGTGGTGCGCGAGCGGACCTATGGCGAACTGGAAACCCGGCTGGATCAGGTCGCCGCGATGCTGGGCGCCTTGGGCCTGTGCCCCGGCGACCGCTTCGTGGTCTGTGCTGGCAACAGCATTGAGTATATCGAGATTGTCATCGGTGCCATGCGGGCCGGCATCGTGCCGGTGCCCATCAACAACCGCCTGGCCGGCGACACGATTGACTACATCATTACCGATGCCGGCGCCCGGGCGGCATTGGTCGAGCCGAGCGTCAGCATGGCGGCGGTCGCGGCGGTGGAACAGGCCGGCATCGAGCGCCGGGTTGCGATTACCCAAGCGCGGGCTGGCTGGCTGGATTTCGAGGCTCTGATGGCCCAGGCACCGGCCTTCGAACCGTCGGATGTGGGCGGCGACGATATCCTGATGATGCCCTACACCTCCGGCTCGACCGGGCGGCCAAAGGGAGTACCGTTGGATCATGCGGGGCAGGCCTGGAACCTGGCCGCGACCGAGAAACAGTTTTGCAATGTGTTTGAACCCGGCGCCCGCGCTCTGACCGCCAACCCGCTGTATCACAAGAATGCCTTCTCGGGCGTCGTCAAGCCGATGCTGCGTCTCGGCGCCTCCATGGTGATCATGCGCCAGTTCGAGCCGCGCGCCTTCATCAATGCCTTGGGCGAATACCAATGCACCTACACCATTTCGGTGCCGAGTATTTTTGCGCTGCTGCTGGAACAGGCTGAGTTGATCGCCGACAGTGATCTGTCAGCCCTGCGTGGCCTATTCGTGGGCTCGGCACCCTGTCCGATCCAGCTGTTGGAAAATGTCCAGGATACCTTCGGCGTGCCGATCTATCAGGGCTATGGTCTGACCGAGGGCGGGCCGATCTCTCACGGCGCCGATATGTCCGGCCCGCAACCGCCCCACGGCAGTTGCGGCACGCCCATGGAAGGCTGCGAAACCAAGCTGATCGGCGACGATGGTAGGGAAAACCTGCGTCTGGGCGAGCTATGGATGCGCAGCCCCGGCGTCACGGCGGGCTACCATAATTTACCTGAGGTCAACGCCGAACGCCTGGTTGATGGCTGGCTGCACACCGGTGATTTGTTCGAAGTGGACGGGGCGGGGTTGTTCTATTTCAAGGGCCGGACCGACGATATGTTCCAATGCGGCGGTGAAAGCGTCTATCCGATCGAGGTTGAAAGCCTGTTGCTGCGCCACCCGGATGTAATCGATGTCTGTGTCGTCGCCGTGCCGCACCCGATCAAGGGCGAGGTTCCGGTAGCCATGGTCTCGGTGCCCGATGGCGCAGGGGCGGATGCGCAGGCCTTGAAGCAATTTTGTCTGGACGAAGGCCCGGCCTATTCCCACCCCCGCCGCGTGGTGCTGGTGGATGCGCTGCCCCTGACGGGTGCCGCCAAAATTGACCGCAGGGCTATCCAGCAGCAGATGATCGAGAGCGCCTAGAGCGCATTCGAAGAAAATGCGCTCAGACTCTTAAGAATCGAGCAATTGAACCAATTACTTACGTTGCGAGAGCGACTTGGATTAATTGAAAATTGCTCTAGCTCCCTAACCTAACGCCTCGATGACCTCGGTGCTGGACTGCACCCAGCCGAATTTCATGGCGAAATTACGCAAGGTTGCTGCCTGTAGATCTTCATCGAACGAGGATACCGCATCCGAAACCACGATAGTGGGAAAGCGGTGATGGAAGGCCTCGCGCGCGGTTTCCTCGACACAGATCTGGGTTACCGTGCCGGTGATAACCAGGGAGCCGACACCGAGGTTGCGCAGGCTGTCGTTCAGGGCGGTGCCGTGAAAGGCGCCATAGCCGTATTTTTCGATGATTAGGTCTTCGGCCTCTGGTGCTAGCTCGTCAATGATCCCGGTACAGTCCAGCTCTGCATCCACGTCCGGGTAGTGGCGCTGATGGCCTTTCCAGCAGCATTTGGTTGGTGGTTCGCATTGCGGTGACCAGTTCCACAACAAGCTTGGCGTCTGGGTGGCGAGGAACTTGGTATAGACCACGGGTAGGTCCTGGGCCCGAAAGGCGGCGATCAGGGCCTGATGGGCGGCCACTGTGGCCAGGGCGTCGGGCACCTGCAAGGGGGCGTCCTGGCGGACAAAGTCGTTCTGCATATCGACGATCAGCAGGGCGGGATCTTCGAATGTGTTCGGTTGTTCCGACATTGCGCTGTCCACTAATTTCCACTTGCCCTCAGGATAGCGCTAAGATGGGGGCAAAACCAAGAACATCGCACAATGGACATCGGGTGATTGTTATGACTGAATTTGACTATATCGTTGTCGGGGCGGGGTCTGCGGGCTGTGTCCTGGCCAACCGCTTGAGCGAGCCGCCACGAAGCCGCACCCTGTTATTGGAGGCCGGCGGCAAGGACAGCAGCATCTGGATCCATGTGCCGGTGGGTTTTTCCAAAATGTTGAACAATCCGGCCATGAACTGGTGTTTCGAGACCGAGCCCGAGGCCGGCACCGATGAGCGCAAAATTCCCATTCCCCGGGGCAAGGTGCTGGGGGGCTCGTCCTCCATCAACGGCATGTTGTACGTGCGCGGCCAGGCCCAGGACTATGACACCTGGGCCCAAATGGGTAATCGCGGTTGGTCTTATGATCAGGTTCTGCCCCATTTCAAAAAGTCTGAGCACTTCGAGCGCGGCGGCAGCGATTTGCGTGGCGGTAGTGGTCCCATGAATGTCGCGGACATGCGGGAAAAGCACGAATTGCTGGATGCGCTGATCGAGGCTGGCGGCCAGGCCGGCCATGGCGTCAATCCCGACTATAACGGCGAAAAGCAGGACGGCTTTGGCTATTACCAGGTAACCCAGCACAAGGGTCGCCGTCACAGCGCCGCCCGTGCCTTTCTGGGCCCGGCCGCGCACCGCGCCAATTTGCAGATCGAAACCAATGCCATCGCCGGGCGCCTGTTGATGGAGGGCAAGCGCGTCGTCGGCGTGGAGTACACCGTCAACGGCCAGGTCCGTCAGGCCCGTGCAAGGCGCGAGGTCATCCTCAGCGCCGGTGCCGTGCAATCGCCGCAGTTGTTGGAACTATCAGGCATCGGCCAGCCGGAACTGCTCAAGGGTTTGGGGATCGAGGTGCAGCATGAACTGCCCGCCGTCGGCGAAAACCTGCGCGATCACTATGTCACGCGGGTCAATTGGCGGGCGCGCAATGTCACCAC
Organism: Rhodospirillaceae bacterium; assembly: GCA_018701215.1. Taxonomy (GTDB): domain Bacteria; phylum Pseudomonadota; class Alphaproteobacteria. Next base: position 50,134 of record JABIWH010000023.1, on the reverse strand, counting down.
CTTGAACGAGCAGAGCCGGGGCTGGCGTCTCGGCCTGGAAGTGTTGAAATACGGCATCGCCCGGCGTGGCATTTTGACCTATACCGCCGGTATTGTGCATGGCTTTGTCCGCACCCGGCCGGAGCTGGAAACGCCTGATGTACAATTCCATGGCGCGCACGCCAGTTATGCCACCTCCAAGGACCGGGTGTTGGACAAAGAACCGGGCATGACCATCGCGGTCTGTCAGCTGCGTCCGGAAAGCATGGGCTCGATCCATATCCGCGACGCGCGGGCGGGCAGCGAACCGGCAATCCGGCCCAATTTTCTGGCTGACGAGATCGATCGTGCCGCCTTGATCGGCGGCATGCGCATTGCCCGCGACGTCGGCGCGCAACCGGCCCTGGAACCCTATCTGGATTACGAGATGAACCCTGGCCCGGATCTGCAAAGCGATGACGAGCTGTTGGCCTATGCCAGGGCCACCGGCGCCACGGTCTATCACCCAATCGGCACCTGCCGCATGGGCCAGGGCCCCGGTACGGTGGTTGACGACCGCCTACGCGTCCACGGCCTGGAAGGTCTGCGCGTTGTCGATGCCTCGATCATGCCAACCCTGGTGTCCGGCAATACCCATGCGCCCACGGTGATGATCGCCGAAAAAGGCGCCAGCATGATTTTCGAGGATGCGGTCTAGATCAGAGACAATATCGCCCGGGCGAATTCTTCGGGCGCCTCTTGCGGCAGGTTATGACCGACCGAGGGGATGACCTCGCGCCTGTAGGGTCCGGTGAAAAACCGCTCGTGCCCGGCGCAGCCTTTTGCTGACATGACGCCGTCGCCGCTGCCGTCCATGGCCACCGTCGGCACGGAAATCTTGGGTTGTTCGGCCAGCCGCGCCTCGATCTCCTCTACCGCCGCGTCACCCGGCACCAGGGCATAGCGGTGGCGGTAGGAATGGATCACCACATCGACGAAATCCGGGTTTTCGAATGACACCGCCGTTTGCTCATAGGTGGCATCGTCGAAGGTCCAGTTGGGTGACCACAGCCGCCACAGCAGTTTACAATAGGCATGCCGGTTGGCTTCCAGGCCGGCGCGCCCTCTTTCGCCATGGAAATAGTATTGGTACCAGAATTTATGCTCCATCTCGGGTGGTGCGGGCCGGGCCGAGGCGGCGATATTCTGCATATTGTAGCCATTGCAACTGACCAGCCCCCGGGCCCGCTCCGGCCACAGAGCAGCCACGATGCAGGCAGCCCGCCCGCCCCAGTCATAACCGCTCAGCACTGCCGTGGGGATATCCAAAGCATCCATTAGGTCGAGCAGATCCTGGCCCAGGACGGCCTGCTGGCCCGAGCGTAGGGTATCGGGCGAGAGAAACCGCGTCGGGCCATAGCCGCGCAAATAGGGCGTGATAACCCGGCACCCCGCCGCCACCAGGCGCGGCGTCACCGCATCATAACTATGGATATCGTAGGGAAAACCGTGCAACAGGATAACTGGCTTTCCGTCCCGCGCCCCGGCATCGTCATAGGCGACATCCAGGACGCCGGCGTTTATGTGATTTAGCACCATGCCCAAGCGTAGGCGTAATTGGACCCCTGGGCAATCGCCGTGGAACAGGTAAGATAGGGGCAACGCCTAACCTTTTTGGAAAACCGAAAGAGAAGACAGATGAAAAAGCGCGTCATGCTCCAACTCCCCTACAGCGATGGCCTCAAAGCGGTGTTCGAGGGCCGGGATGATATTGAGGTCGATCATTTCACGGAGCTGGGCGAAGACAATATCCAGCAACACATCGGCAACTACGACGCGGTCATTTTGGGCATCGCGCCGTTGACGCCGCGCCTGATCGAGGCCGCCGATAATTTGAAGATCGCCTCCCGCTTCGGCGTCGGCTATGACGCGGTCAATGTCCCGGCCCTGACCAAGGCCGGCATCCCGCTGTCCATTGCCGGTATCGCCAATTCCGTGACGGTCGCGGAGCATGCCTTGTTCTTTATGCTGGCCCTGACCAAGCAGGCCCTGGCCTATGACCGCGAGACCCGCAAGGGCAACTGGGCCATCCGCTTTGAGGAACCGGCCTTCGATCTGGCGGGACGCACGGTCTTGATCATGGGCTTTGGTAAAATTGGCCGCCGTCTGGTCAATCGCTGCGTGGCCATGGAAATGAATGTTCTGGTGCACGATCCATACGTTGTTCAGGATGGTATCCGCACCGCCGGTGCCACGCCGATTGATGATTGGCGCGCTATCCTGGGTGAGATCGATATCCTGTCGATTAACTGCATGAAGAATGAAGAGACCACGGGCATGGTCAATACGGCGGAGCTGGCGGCGATGAAGAAAACCGCCTATGTGGTCAACACGGCCCGCGGCGGCATCGTGGACGAGGCGGCGCTGTATGAAGCCTTGAAAGCAAACAGCATTGCCGGTGCCGGCATCGATCCTTTTGTGGTGGAGCCGGCGACGGCGGATACGCCGCTGTTCGAATTGGACAATATCATCGTCAGTCCCCATTCCGCCGGCGTGACCAAGGAATCCGTCTTCCGCATGGGCCAGATCGCGGCCCAGAACGTGATCGATTGCTTCGACGGCAAACTTGACCCCGCCAACGTTATTAATACGGAAGTATTGGAATAGAGGGTGATGCATGCGTAAATCCTTCCCCACGTCGGGTGCCGAATGGAAGGCCCTGGATGCCGAAATGACGGCAATGTCCGGTGCGGACATTGATTGGCGCGGGGGCCGGGCCCCGTTGTATGTCTTTCATGGCAGTGATAGCGCCCACGAGGTCGGCTTCCAGGCTTTCATGAAGTATTTCAATGAGAATGCCTTAGGCGGCCGCCGCGCCTTTTTTGGCCTGAAACGCATGGAGGACGAGGTAGTGGAAATGGGCCTGGATCTGTTCCAGGCACCTGGCCAGGCTGTCGGCAATATGACGACGGGGGGCAGTGAAAGTATCTTCATGGCGGTCAAGGCCTGTCGGGACTGGGCCCGGACCCAGCCTCGCCTGAAGGCGCCATACAACATCATCGCGCCCTTTACGGCCCATGCCGCCTTCAACAAGGCCGGGGATGTGATGGATATTGAAGTCAAACGCCTGGCCACGGGGGAAAATCGCCGGGCCGACGTAGAGGCGATGGCGGCGGCCATGGATGAAAGCACCATCATGCTGGCGGGTTCGGCGCCGTGCTTTCCCCATGGCGTGATCGATCCCATTGCAGAGCTAAGCGAGCTGGCCCTGGCGCGGGATATCTGGCTGCATGTGGATGCCTGTGTGGGTGGTTATGTGGCGCCGTTTTTTCAGCGCATTGGCCGGGATATTCCTGCCTTTGATATGGCGCTGCCAGGTGTGCGCAGTCTTTCCGCCGACCTGCACAAATTCGGCTTTTGCCCGAAGCCGGCCTCGACCGTGTTTTATCGCCAGGAAGAAGACCGCGAACGGGGCCTGTTCCATTTCGATCAATGGCCGAATGGACAGTTTTCCACCGCGACCCTATCGGGTACGCGGGCGGGCGGCGCGGTGGCGGCGGCCTGGGCCGTGATGAACCATTTGGGCGAGGCTGGTTATATGGAAATTGCCCGGCAATTGGCCGCCATGGCCGATGCCTATGTGGCCGGGATCAAGGCCGTTGACGGCCTGCATCTGTGGGCCGAACCGGACCTGACGATCATTAATTTCGGGGCGCATGATTTTGATATCTTCAAAGTCGCGGAAGGCATGGATGCGCGCGGCTGGCTGCCGGGCCTGACGCAAAACCCAAAGGGCATGCACGCAATGCTGTCCATGTATCACGCCGCGGGCCGGGAAGACTATCTGGCGGATCTTGCGGCCTCGGTCCTTGAGGCTAAGGGGCAGGACGGTGCGTCCGATTTGAAAGCGGTCTATTGAGCCAGACCGATCGTTCGCGTGTCGACGGCCCACCCGGTAGGGGAAGGCCTCTGGTGGGGCTGTTGGTTGTCGGCCTGGGCACGACGATCGTGCCCTTGGATACCTCCGTCAATATCGCTTTTCCCGATATCACTTCAGATTTCGGCATTCCCATCGCCGACATCCAATGGGTCGTGGTTTTCTATGTTCTGACCTATACCTCGCTATTGCTGGCCTTTGGCAAGCTGGGCGATCTGTTTGGCCACAAACGTATTTTCATGACCGGCCTGGCGGTCTCCACCATTGCCTTTACGTTATGCGCCATGGCGCCGGCCTATCACTGGCTGCTGCTGGCCCGGTTTCTCCAAGGTATTGGCGCTGCTCTTGTTTTAAGCTGCGGTCCGGCCCTGGCCACCGCCCTGTTGCCCGAGGAACAGCGTGCCCGGGCGCTTGGCGCCTATACCATGATGTTCGGCATCGCCGCCGCCGCCGGGCCGTCGTTGGGCGGTATGATGGTACAGACCTGGGGCTGGGAGGCCGTATTCTGGTTCCGGGCGCCGATTTCCCTGGCCGCGCTGGCCGCCTTGCCCTGGCTGCGCCCAGATCAGGCCAGAAAACGCAGCGGTAGTTTCGATTTGCTGGGCGCGGTCTTGCTCGCCGTGGGACTTGCCGCCTTGCTGTTCGCGTTAAATCAAGTGCGCGTGGATCTCGTTCGCGGCCTGTTGGTGGCCGTATTGGGCCTGCTCGCCGCCATCGCCTTTGTCCTGCGCGAGTCTCGGGCCCGGGAGCCGATTATCCCGTTCGCGCCGTTTCGCAGGCTAGATTTTACCATGCTGAATATCTTCAACGGCCTGGTCATGTTCGTCGGCTTTGCACCCCTGCTTCTGGTGCCGTACTATTTGGTCCGGCTGACGGATTATTCCCTGGCCGTTAGTGGTCTTGTATTGGCGACCAGTCCCTTGGGCCAAGCCGTTGCCGGGCCGATCATCGGTTGGCTGTTGAGCCTGCGGCCCTGGGCCAGCCGCCTGGCCCTGCTGGGGGCTGTTATGGTGGGTCTGGGGACCATTGGCATTGGCAGTTGGACCCCGGCATCAGGCATTTGGGCCATGGCCCTGCCGATGTTCTTGCAAGGCGTCGGTCTGGGTCTGTTTCAGGTCTGTATTCTGGACGTGGTCACGGGTCGTCTGGATGTGCAGGACCGGGGCGTTGCCGGCAGCCTGGCCCAGGTCAGCCGCACCGTCGGCGTGGTTTTGGGTGCGACGGGCCTGTCACTGATTTTTGCGGCGTTGAGCGAGGGATCGGATTTCCTGGCCGCCTTCCAATCCACATTCACTTACGCCGGGGCAGGCCTTCTACTGTGCCTGGCGACCACGCTTTTGCGTCCGCGTCTATGGTTCGATGAGAGCAGAAATTAGGAAAATTAGTATGAGTTACGAAACAGTCCTCTATGAAACCCATGGCAGGGTTGCATTGATCACCTTGAACCGTCCGGCCAGGATGAATGCCTGGACCACCCAATTGCGTGATGAATTCCTTGCCGCCGTTGCCACGGCCAATGGGGACCGCGATATCGGTGCCATTGTCGTGACCGGTGCGGGGCGCGGTTTCTGTGCTGGCGCGGACATCGACGATACCTTTCGAAAGCAAATTGACGGCGATATCGAGGATGATTTCGTCACCGGCGAGGCGCCGGACTGGGTTGGCACCATCCGCGATGCCAAGCCAATCATCGCCGCCATCAACGGCCCCTCTATCGGCGTCGGCCTGACCATGACGCTTTCGTTTGACTACATCATGGCATCCGACCGGGCCAGGTTTAGCTGCGCCTTTGTCAAGATGGGCGTGGTCACGGAACTGGCCAGCTCGCATTTTCTGGTCCAGCGCATGGGCTGGGGCAAGGCCAGCGAGTTCGCTTTGTCCGCGCGCATGATCGAGGCCGAAGAGGCCGTGGCGCTGGGTTTGGCCGACCGCATGGTGCCCCACGATAACCTGCTTGATGAGGCCTTGGCGGTGGCGGGCGCAATCGCTGAGAACCCGGCGCGCCAATTGCATATGGTCAAACAGCTATTGACGCAGAACGGCACTGAAACGGATCTGGGCCTGGTCACGCGCCGGGAATTTAAGATGTTGGCCCAGGCCTACAAGACGCCGGAGCACAAGGAGGCCGTAGCTGCTTTTCTGGAAAAGCGGCCACCGGATTTTCGCGCCGTGGAGGAGTAATTCGAAAAATTCCTAAGCCAATCGTTCGTCGGGGGGCAGGGTGTCGGTGACCAGATCGCGGATCAGGCGCTTGTTGGGCAAGGGTTCGATCAGCATTTCGCCTGGTTTCAGCGCCGTGGTGCAGGCATAGCCGGTGCGCCCATCAATGCGCATGACGCATTCCTTGCAGGCGTTGGCGTTGATGCAGGAATAACGCACGGCCAGGCTGGCATCCCGGTTGCTTCTGATCCAGCGCAGGGCGTCCAACACCGATTGGCCGGCCTCGAATTCAAACTCGATCACATCGTAGGCTTCCGCGTCACCTGGAGTGCCCCGGCGGATTTTCAGGTTGGTCGTTAGACGTTCGCTCATCAGGCTAGCTCCTCCTGGGCAAGACGGCGTACCTCGCTACGGAAAAGCCGGATGTCATCGCCATCCAATCGGACAACCTGATTATAGGTCCAGGCCTGATCAAGGCCGGGGTGGTCCTCGCGCTGGTGGGCGCCCCGGCTTTCCGTGCGGGCCAGGGCGGCGGTAGCGATGGTGCGGGCCACCACCAGCATATTGCGCAGTCCGAACCAATCGGCCAGTTGCTGATTAAAGGCCATGGCGCCGCCCGTGGGCAATTCCGGCAGAGTAGCCGCCAGTTGCGCTAAATTATCCAGGGCCCGGCGCAAACCATCCGCCGTGCGGAACGGGCCGACGTCCTCTGCCATGATGGTCTGCAAACTGGCGGTGGCGGCTGTTGGGGTCATGCCGCCGCCGGCACGGTTGCTCGCTTCGGCAATGATGTCTAGAAACGGCTGTGCCGCATGGTGAATATCTGGCATGGCGCTGTGCGAGAGCGCGGCGGCGGAGCGGCCCGCCAACTCACCAAAGACAAAGGTCTCGGATATAGCATTGCCCGACAGGCGGTTGGCACCGTTGGCGCCACCGACGGCTTCGCCCGTGGCGAACAGGTGCGGCAGCGTTGTGGCCAGGCTGTCATCGGTGCGCAAACCGCCCATGTGATAATGCGCGATGGGCGCGACCTCAATGGCCATCTTGGTCAGGTCGATGCCGTTGTTGGCCAACTTATCGATCACCGGACCAAAGGCGGCGCGCAGATCCGCTTCCGGAATATGCTCGAATGACAACCATGCCCCGCCGTGGGGAGAGCCGCGCCCGGCTTCGACTTCCTTGAAGATGGCGTAGGTGGCGGCATCTCGCGTGACGACATATTTGCCGTCCTCGGGCGCGCCGTAGTTTTGCGTGAACTCTTCTTTTTTGCCGTTCAGCAGGCGGCCGCCCAGTTTATAGCGAAATGGATCCCACATGATCGGGTCCATGCCGGTCATCCGGGGCGCCAGATGGCCGATGGGAAAGAACTGCACGAACTCCATATCGATCAGCTCGGCGCCCGCGCGCAGGCCCAGGGCATAGCCGTCGCCGCCCATGTTGGCGGAAGCGGAATTTCGGTTATACATACTCGTCAGGCCGCCGGTGGCGATCACCGTCGCCTTGGCGGCGATGGTCACGGCTTGGCCCGTTTCCAGATGCAGGGCCACGGCCCCCGCCGCGCGCCCGTCTTGCAGCACCAGATCGGTAACGATCAGGTCCGAGACCCGGCGGATATTGTCAAATTTCCGCACCTGATTGCGCAGGGTGCGCGCCGTGGCCGGCCCGGTATTGAGGAAATCCACATAAACACACCGTTTGCGGTCATGCCCCGGTGCATGGACCTGGGTCAGATGATTGCCGGACCGGGCCCAGCCGACGCCCCATTCCTCCATCTGCCAGATTTTCTCCGGCGCCCTTTGGCAGAGTATTTTTGCCAGGGGCTCGTCAACCAGGTCACGCCCGGCGGCGATGGTGTCCTTCAAATGGAAGCGCCAGTCATCGGGCTCCTCCTCGCCTACGGCGGCGGCCACGGTCATCTGTGCCATGATGGTGGCGCCGGAACGTCCGACGATGCTCTTGTCCAGCAACAGCACATTTGCACCGTGGTCAGCGGCGGCGATCGCGGCATACATCCCCGCGCCCCCTGAACCGATGATCAGGACGTCGGTCTCTAAATACTGAACCATGCTCTACAACAAATCCTCGACGGCGTTGCGGTAGGTCTCGATGCCCGCGATATGATCCGCCAACGAGCGGCCTGGAATGCGTGTGTGGTGGGCACCCCGGTCATAGGTGTTGTTGACCGTGATATGGCTGACGCCCGCGTCACGCCAGAACTCAAACTCCCGGCGCCATTCGTCCGGACCGTCGGCGCCGACGGAGACCCAGACCTCCAATCCGATTTGAGCTGGGTCGCGGCCCTCGGCCTTGGTGTAGGCGCGCAGCTTTTCGAATTCGGTAATGGCCCGGTCACTGGGTGGATGCGCCAGCATGATCCAGCCGTCGCCCAGTTTCGCCGTGCGCCGCAGGGTCTCGTCCACATGGCCGCCGAACCACAGCGGAATTTTGCCGCCGCCCGGCAGGGGGTTGATGCCGGCATCGGTGATCTTGTGCCATTTGCCGTCAAAGCTGACATGGGGTTCGGCCCACAGTGCCTGCATGAAGCGTACCTGCTCTTCCGAGCGTTGGCCCCGGTCGGCAAAGTTTTCGTTCAGGGCGACGAATTCTTCCGGGTTCCAGCCGACGCCGATGCCAAGGCGGAACCGGCCCCCGCTTAGGACATCCAGGCAGGCGGCCTGCTTTGCCACCAGGGCGGCTTGGCGCTGGGCCAGGATCAGTACCTGAGTGGAAAATCCAATGGCCTTGGTGCAGGCGCTCAAATAACCGAACAGCACGAACGGATCATGGAACAGATCGGCGGAGGTATTGCGCTCCCCCCAATCGGGCCGGTTGGCCTCGTTGACGCCGATAACGTGATCGGCGGCACCGAGATAGTCAAAGCCCATGTCTTCCGCCGCCTGGCTGAAGTCCCGCACCACGGCCGGATCGCCGCCAATGTCCCATAGCGGCAGGTTCGCGCCTAATTGCATGATATTGCTCCCTTTTGGTCATTTGCCGGGCCGCCCACTCCCCCTTCCCGGCCACCCACAGGGTACCATTAATGGGTGGCCGGGAAGGGGGAGTGGGCGGTTTAGCCGACGCTAATTTGCCTAACGCGCCTTCCAGACTGGCGCGCGTTTTTCCTTGAACGCGGTTGGCCCTTCCTGGGCGTCCTCGCTCAAATATACATGCTCGTAAATCTCATCGCCGACCTTTTGTGCTTCGCTCCAGCCGACCTCGGCCACAGCATAGACCATTTGTTTGCCGGCGCGTACGGACAGCGGCGCGTTCTGGGCAATTGTAGTTGCCATCTCGCGGGCGGCGTCCTGCAATTCGGCCAACGGCACGATCTGGTTGATCAGACCGATCTGATAGGCCCGCTCGGCCGAGATCGGCTTGGCGGTGACCAACAGCTCCATGGCGACGCGGGGCGGGATCAGCCAGGGCAGGGGGGCGGCCCAGGGCGCGCCCCGGCTCCATTTCGGTTCGGTGATGGCGAACTTGGCGTTTTCAGCCGCGATCACCAAATCGCACATCTGCGCCAGCAGAAAACCACCCGCATAGGCCAGGCCGTTGACGGCGGCGATCACCGGTTTGTTGGTTTTGATGTTGTGGTTCAGATACGGCACGAAATCGGGCGGCGGTACTTTCAGGGCGGTCTCGGACATTTCCTTCAGGTCGCCGCCGGCGCAAAAGACCTTCTCGCCCGTCGCGGTCAAAATTCCCACCAGGGCCTCATCATCGTCGGCAAAGCGGCGTAGCGCAGCCCACAGTCCCTCCCGCACCGCTTTGTTGAGGGCGTTCATGGCCTCGGGCCGATCAATGGTGATGGTCGCGATGCCTTCCGAGAGTTCGTAACGAACGGGGCTTTCACTCATAACTGATACCTTTGGTTGGCTGTTAATTGGATGTGATGTTGTGTTGCAGGCCGGCATCCACGTGCAGCAGCATACCGTTGATGTACCGTGCCTCGTCGGAAGCCAGAAAGACCGCGGCGTTCGCGATGTCCCAGGGTTCGCCCATGCTGCGGGTAGGCGATAGCCGATCGCGGCCCGCCATCATGGCCTCCCTCTCGTCGTCGGGAAGCTCTTTCATGGCATTGGTCACCATGGGGGTGTTCATCAGGCCCGGCACCACGGCGTTGCAGCGGATATTGCGGTCGGCGAACTCCATGGCGATGTTGATGGTCAGGGCATTGACCGCGCCTTTCGAGGTGGCATAGGCCAGCTCCGGCCGGATCGCCTTAACCCCTGACAGTGACGAAACATTGACGATGGCGCCGCCACCTTGCTCGAGAAACAGCGGCAGCACTGCCTGGCAGGTCAAAAACATCGAAGTGACGTTGATGCGCATCACCCTTTCCCATTGTGCCAACGAGGTTTCGATAGGTCCGCCCCGGCCCGAGATGCCGACGTTGTTATGCAGAATATCAACCCGGCCATAGGCTGCCCTGCAAGCGGCCACCATTTCGGCGACCGCGTCTTCATCCGAGACATCGGCGCCATGGGAGGTTGCGTCATGACCCTCGCCGTTGATGATTTCGGCGGTTTCCGCCGCCGCTTCCGGGTTCAGATCGACGGCGAAAACCTGGGCGCCTTCACGCGCGAAGGCGGTCGCCGTGGCCTTGCCGTTGCCCCAGCCAGGTCCGATGGAGCCGGCGCCGCAAATCAGTGCGACCTTGTCCTGTAACCGTCCCGCCATTATCCGTCCTCCTGTTCCGCCGCCAATTGCGAGCGTAGCTCTGTTTTCAGAACCTTGCCGTAATTGTTTTTCGGCAAGGCGGCGATAAAGCGGTACTCCTTTGGCCGCTTGAAGCGCGCAATGTGATCCAGACAAAGCGAATTCAGTTCCGCTTCCGCGATTTTTTCATCGCCATTGGCAACAATGAAGGCGATCACCTCCTCGCCCCAGTCCGCATGGGGGCGGCCCACGACGGAGCATTCGGAGACGCCGTCATGACGGAGGAGGACCTCTTCGACCTCGCGGGGATAGATGTTGCTGCCCCCCGAGATGATCATGTCCTTGGCCCGGTCCATCAAGGTCAAAAAACCATGCTCGTCGAAGGCGCCAACATCGCCGGTGTGCAGCCAGCCGCCGCGCAGGGTCTCCGCCGTGGCCTCGGGATTGTTCCAATAACCGGCCATGATGACATCGCCCCGGCAGACGATTTCACCCATCTCGCCCACCGCTACGTCGTTGTCGTCCGCATCCACCACGCGGACATCAACATCCGTGCGCGCGATGCCGGTGGAGCCGAGGCGTTTCAAATAGTCCGGGTGCTGGGTGTCCATGTGCATGGCGCGGGAGAGGCCGGTGATGGTCATCGGCGCCTCACCCTGACCGAACAGCTGCACCAATTTGGGACCCAGAACCTCCAGCGCCTTTAAGGTATCTTCCACATACATGGGCCCGCCGCCATAGACGATGGTCTTGATATTGGCGGTATCCGCCTGCTCGATGCCCGGCATATTGATCAGCCTGGTCAGCATGGTGGGGGCGAAGAAAAAGCTGGCGTTGGGGAAATGAGGCAATAATTCGAGGGTCTCGGCGGGATCAAAGCCGCCCGAGTCTGGAATGACGTTATTGGCCGCCTTGGCCACATGAGGCAGGGCGAACAGACCCGAACCATGGCTCAACGGGGCGCCGTGGATCATGCAATCCTGCGCCATGATGGTATCCATGTCGGCGAAATAGTTCATTACCATCGACATCAGATTACGCTGGCTCAACATCGCGCCCTTGGGCCGGCCCGTGGTGCCGGAGGTATAGAACAGCCAGGCGATATCCTCGGGCGCGCAGTCCACCATTGGTACCGCCGGGCCTTCGATTAGGGCGTCATAGTCCGCGCCCGTGGTGGGGATCACCGCTTCAAGCCCCGGAATCTCTCCGACCAGCGGTGTAATCGTGGCATTCAGGTCGTCGGTGATAAAGCAAACCCGCGCGCCGGAGTTTTCCAGAATATAGGCAGCCTCCCTCGGGTGCAGTTTGGCATTGATGGGCACCGCGTTCAGGCCGGCGTGCCAGGCGCCATAGAGCACCTCGAAAAAGGCCGGGGCGTTTTTCATCATGATGGCGACCCGGTCGCCTTTGTTCAGGCCAAGCGCGTTGGCCATGGCGCCGCCCAGCCGGGCAGCCCGGTCCGAGAGGTCGCGATAATTATACAGAACGTTCCGGCCAGCGGTAACAGCGGGCCGCTCACCGAAACTTAAAGCCGCCTTGTGCAGCAACGACGCCTGGTTCATGAGCCAAGCTACCTCCGAACAAAATCTACGGAGGTTATTTATCGCCGATTATGCCTGTCCGCGCTACCGGCAGCGGATGAACTAGCTCTTGCTTTCAGGCTTGGCCGTTTTTGGCGCGGGCGTCTCGGCCGTAGTTGCCGGTGTCGATTGCGACGACGTGGAGGCTGTCTTGTCGTCATGTGAAACGCCAAAACAGCCCTCGCCCGCCAGGGCGGAGGTGGAGAGGAATACGCCAACAATCGCAAATACCAATGCTTTGGGCATGATCATATCCTTTGCCACATGGATCCACCGGAAAAGCTAGTGGATACCGAATGCTAAGACAATTCACACTTCCGCGAGGCTCAATCGTTAAGGCGGCGATAGGCCTCGGTCACATCCGCGCCGAAACAGCAAAATATGATGCGTTCCAGACTGTCTGGCCTGGTTTGATAGTCCCTTGCCACGGCAAGCGCGATTTCCGTTGCGGCTTCCAGGGGGTAGCCGAAAATGCCCGTGGATATGGCGGGCAGGGCGATGGATGACAGGCCGGCCTGGTCCGCCAGTTGATAGCAATGGCGGTAACAACCTGCCAGCAATGCCGCCTCACTTTGGCCGCCGCCCTGCCAGACGGGGCCGACGGCATGGATGACATGGCGGGCGGCGAGAGCATGGCCAGCGGTGATGCGGGCCTGGCCGGTGGGGCAGCCGCCGATGGCCAGACATTCCTGCTCCAGCCCCGGTCCGGCGGCGGCATGGATGGCGCCGCAGACGCCGCCGCCGCGCAATAACTGTTCGTTGGCGGCGTTGACGATGGCGTCCACGTCGAGGGTGGTGATGTCGGCTTCGATAATTTCGATCTTGGCCGTCATGGCGTATCCACCTCCGATCGGGGCACGATGCCCCGTTTAACCAGCCACCACAGCAACATCAGGCCGGGCAGGGCGGCAATGGTGGTGCTCAGGAAAAACGTCACCCAGCTGGTGCTTTCCGCCAAAGCGCCGCCTGGGGCCGACAGGGCGGTTCGGGCCAGGGCCATCAGGGATGACAGCAGCGCATATTGCGTCGCCGTATAGGCCACGTTGCAGAGCGATGCCAGATAGGCGACAAAGGCCGCCGTGCCCATGCCGCCCGCCACGTTCTCCACCGCGATGGTCGCCGCCAGCATGGTGATGTCATGGCCGACCATGGCCTGGATGGCGAACATCAGGTTTGAGAACATCTGCAACAGGCCGCACCACAACAGCGATGACATGATGCCGCGCCGGGCCACCAGCAGACCGCCCAGGAAGCCGCCCACCAAGGTGGCGCCAAGGCCGAATATCTTCGAAACCGAGGCGATCTCGGACTTGGAAAAGCCAATTTCCACATAGAATGGCCCGGCCATGAGACCGGCCAGGCTGTCACCGAATTTGTAGAACACCACGAACAGCAGGATCATCAATGCCGGTTGCCAGCCATCCCGGCGCAGGAATTCGGCGAACGGCTCGAACACAGCTTCGCGCAACCATTGCACGGGGGCCGCGCCGATCCCCGGCGCCGCGTCCTGGGTCCGGCTTTGTTCGGGTTCCGGATTCAATAATATTGTCAGGATACCGACGCCCATCAGCGCCGCCATGGCGGCATAGACCCAGAACCAACTGAAACTATCAGCCAGGAACAAGGCACCCGCACCCGAGGCCAGCATACCGATACGATAGCCCGCGACGATCATCGCCGCGCCGGCGCCATATTGCCGCTCTTCCAGGATTTCCACCCGGTAGGCGTCGATCACCACATCCTGGGAGGCAGAGGCAAAGGTAACGCAGAGCGCCCATGCCGCCATGGCCCAGGCGCCATTTGCGGGATCGTTGCTGCCCAACCCAATGATGCCAACCATTAGCGCAAGCTGTGTCAGGATGGCCCAGCCCCGCCGCCGGCCCAGCCAGCGGGTTAACAGCGGCAGGTGCAAGCGGTCTATAAATGGCGCCCAAATGAATTTCAGGGAATAGGGCATGCCGACCATGGCGAACAGGCCGATGGCGGTTTTCGAGATACCTTCCTCTGCCAGCCAGATCGACAGGGTGGAAAAGGTCAACAGCAACGGCATTCCGGAGGAGAAGCCCAGGAACAGAATGGCGATCACCCGCCGGTCTGTATAGACCCGCGCCGCCGCCAGCCAGCCCGGCCTATTGGCGGTGGTGTCTGAGTTTGCCCCCAGGTCAGCGTTTGGAGTTTCGGTCAAGAGGCTTTGGCTTCCTCGGTTGGTATGTCCGTCCATTGACCGATCAGGCGTTTTAACTCCGCCTCCTCGACCGGTTTCGAGAGATAGTCATTCATGCCGGCGGCGGTGCAGCGCTGGCGATCCTCGTCCATGGCCGAGGCGGTCATGGCAATAATTGGCGTCAATGCTTTTGGACCGTCCAGGGCGCGGATTTCGCGGGTCGCCTGCAAGCCATCGGTCACGGGCATATTCACGTCCATGAGAACCAGGGCATAGTTGCCCTGGCGCACGGCATCCACTGCAAGGCGTCCGTTTTCCACACATTCGGCCGTTAGGCTCAGTTTCGCCAACAGAGCCTCGACCAGCATCTGATTAATACGGTTGTCCTCCGCCAGCAGGATGCGGGGCTGTGCCGCTTCTGCGCCGACGTTCGGTTCGGTGGCCTTGGGACGCGGCTGGGTATCCGTCCATTCGCCCAGTTCTTCATGGCTTTCCGTTAAAACCTGCACCAGGGTGCGGCGGCGAATTGGGCGCACCAGATAATGTTCAAAGCCATCCTGGCGGTAAGGCGCCAGACGCTGATGCTGATCGACCCGCAATAACAACACCGTGCGGCAGTCCTTGCCGGCCGGGCTTTGCCGTAGGGCATCGCCCAGCTCGGTTATGGTTTGCCGCGGCAAGTTGGCGTCGATAAGTGCCGCATCGAACTGCTGCTCGCCGGCTTCCGCCGCGGTCAGGGTTTGTAGGAAATGCTCCGCGCTTTCGCTCTCGCTAACCACCGCGCCCATGGCGCCCAGGCCGCTGCTAATAATCTCACGTGAGGTGTCATTGCACTCGCATAGCAGAATTTTTCGCCCCGCCAGGGCGTCCTGGTCCAACGATGTTTCAGTATTCGATTGATCCAGGGCCAGATCAACCATGAACCAAAAAACACTGCCTTTCCCCGGCTCGCTCTCGACCCCGATCTGCCCGTTCATGCGCTGTACGATACGTTGCGAGATAGCGAGGCCAAGGCCGGTGCCGCCGTAGCGGCGCGCGGAGCCGGAGTCGACCTGGCTGAATTCATCGAACAGGCTGTCCTGGGCCTGCTTTTCGATGCCGATGCCGGTGTCCTTGACTTCGAACATCACCACTGCGTTGGTCTCGCTGACATGGGTCACCGAGACGGCGATGATAACGCCGCCCTGATCCGTGAACTTGATGGCGTTGCCGCCCAGGTTCAGGATGATCTGGCGCAAACGGCCGCCATCACCGTGTAGGAATTCCGGCACCTCCCATGTGAAGGTGGCGCCAATCGCGATGCCGCGCTCCACCGCGCGGGCGGCCAACAGCTCGCAGGCCTGTTCGACGGTGTTGATCAGGTTGAAGGGTTGTTCTTGCAGGGTCAGCTTGCCGGCCTCGATCTTGGAATAATCCAGGATGTCATTGATGATGGCCAGCAAGGCCTCGCCCGATTCCTGCACCGCGTTGGCATAGCCGTATTGCTGTTCGCTCAAGTCGGTCTCCAACAACAGCCGCGCCATGCCCAGGATACCGTTCATCGGGGTGCGGATCTCGTGACTGACCGTGGCCAGAAAAGAGGATTTGGCCCGGTTGGCGGCCTCCGCGCCGTCGCGGGCGCTTTTCAACTGGTCTTCCGCCAGTTTACGGGCGGTGACGTCGCGCCCGATGGATTGAATTTCGAGGGTCTGCCCCCGGTCGTCACGGATGGCGTAATCGATCCAGGCGATCCAGCGCCAACCCTCGGGGGTCAACACCCGCTGGTCATAGCGGATGCGGTAGGGCGGCACTTTCAGTCCGGGCTGCAGGCTTTCGGCTATGCCAACGTCTTCAGGGTGTATGTCGGGGCTGAAACGGCTGTTTTCCAGGTCGCCGGCGTCCAGGTCGAACTGTTTGCAAAAAGCGCTGTTGGCGAAGGACAGCCGGCCTTCGCTGTTGCGCCGGACGATCAGGGTGTCTTGGGTTTCCACCAGGTCACGATAGCGCGCCTCCGATTGCCGCAGATCGGTATTGGCATCATTCAAGGCCTCGATCGCTCCGGTCAGGCGGTCGGCCATTTCCGCCATGCGTTCGGCTTGATTGTTCAGACGGGCAAATTTTCGCCGGGTATCGTAGAACAATACCGCCAGCACCACCGCGATGGTTATGGCGATCAAGGTCAGGGATTTCGGTCCGATATTGTTGCTCGGCTGGCCTTGCAAGGTATCAACATTGAAGACCAGAACCACGACAGCCAAGCCAAGACAGACCAGCAGCGGGCCGAAATATCTATTCTGGGCCAGAATTCGCAACAACTTCATATGCCAACATCACCCGGCTATCGTCGCCCCTGCCAGATGGCACAACTTGGAGCGCAACCTGGGTTGGACTTCATCATGCCATTTTGCAGCGCGGACGGCAACGCGCTGGCTGGGATTTATGGCGCCACGGACTAGCTGTTAAGAAAGCTGAGAATAGCCCCGTTGACGAGGCCGGAATAGTCACGGTGGACATTATGCCCGGCGCCTTCGACCAGGATTAAATCCAGGTCGGGCCGATGCGCCCGCCATTGCGCGGCTATCCTGGCTTCGAATTCAAAAGAGTTCTGACCATAAAACAGTAAGGTCGGGGGACGAAGAGCCTTCAGATCGGCGGGCTCGACGGTAAAATTCCGCAAGGCGCGCAAATGGGGCACGATAAAAGGCTCCATCGGCGCCATTTTCGCGATCAAAGCCGATTTGGCATCGTCATCAAAGGCCTGCCAGGCCGACCCAACGGCGTGTGGCAGGAATTGCGGCATCACGGCTGCCGTACTGCCGGCCGCGGCGGCCTCGATTATCGCGGCCCCAGTGTGCGGGCCGGTGGCCAGCTCCTGCGTGGGCAGGAGCGTGAAAAGCGAGGGTTCGATCAAGATCAGACGTTCGATGCGGTCAGCAAAGGCTTGGGCAAAGGCAAAGGCGGTGGCACCGCCTGACGAATGCCCGATCAGGTGTAGGCGTTCAACACCCTCCGTGTCGAGAACGGCGCAAAGGTCGCGGATATCACTGGTCGCAATGCCGTAGTCGGGGGGCAGGGTAAGTTCGCTGCCATCATGTCCCCGTATGCTGGGAACAATCAGACGGCCGATAGATGCCAACGCCTGGTGCTGACGGGAAAACGTCCTGCGTCCCGCCAGTGCCCCATGCAAAAGGACAATGGGCAAAGCGTGATCCGCCGCCGATGCGTCGTCATGCACCACCACTTCATAGCGTAGATCCACGCCGTCATCGGCTCTTACGGTGCGCACCTCGTTGCCTGTCCCCATCTGCCCGGTCTCCCCCAAAGAGCATTCGGCTGAAACTCGCAACGCAACCAAGACAGGTTTTCATGTTGGCATATTACGATTCGGGCGGCAACGGCGAGATGCGTACCTTAGGCCACGGTGTGCAGGCGGCGGTAGCTCAAGGCTTCGGCCACATGCACGCGGCGCACGCCATCCGCCGCTTCCAGATCCGCCAGGGTGCGGGCGACGCGCAGGACCCGGTGATAACCCCGCGCCGAGAGATGCATGCGTTCGCTGGCCTGGCGCAACAGGGCCCGGCCCTGGTCATCGGGGTTGGCGACGGCTTCCAGCAATTTGCCGTCCGCCTGGGCATTTAGTCGAATGGGGAGGCGGATGGTATTGTCGGGCTCGTCATCCGGGGCAAGGCCTTCATATCGGTCCCGTTGCACGGCGCGGGCCCGCGCGATGCGGGCGGCGACCTCGGCCGAACCTTCGGATGCGGGCGGCAGGTCCAGATCGGCGATCGAAACGTTGGGCACTTGGATATGCATATCGATGCGGTCCAACAGAGGCCCGGACAGTTTGCGCTGATAATCCTCGGCGCAGCGCGGGGCCCGGCTGCAGGCCAGCTCCGCGTCGCCGAGATGTCCGCAGCGGCAGGGGTTCATGGCCGAGATGAATTGAAAGCGCGCCGGATAGCTGACATGGGCGTTGGCGCGGGCGACCACGGCGCGGCCGGACTCGATGGGCTGGCGCAGGCTTTCCAGAACCTGGCGGCTGCATTCAGGCAATTCGTCCAGAAACAAGACACCGCCATGGGCCAGGCTGACCTCGCCCGGCCGGGCCCGGTTGCCGCCGCCGATCATCGCCGCCATTGAAGACGAATGATGTGGGTTGCGGAACGGCCGCCGCCGGCGCATCCGCCCATCTGCCAAACCTCCCGAACCGGGTCCCGACAGCGATGCGATCATGGAAACTTCCAGGGCCTCGCGGGCATCCAGGGGCGGCAGGATGCCCGGCAGGCGCTCCGCCAACATGGACTTGCCGGCGCCGGGCGGGCCGACAAACAGTAGATTGTGGCCGCCGGCGGCTGCTACTTCCAGGGCCCGCTTGGCGCTTTCCTGGCCCTTAATATCCGCCAAATCCAGCTGCTTGCCGGTTTCATCGGCCAGCTCGGGTTCCGGCTGGGGCAGCACCTGGCTGCCTTTGAAATGATTGATCAGGGCCAGCAGATTGCCCGGTGCCAGCACCCGCAGATCACCGGCCCAGGCCGCCTCTCCCCCCTGTTCAAGGGGGCAGATCAAACCCCGGCCCCGGCCCAGGGCATCCACCGCTGCCGGCAGCACCCCCGCCACCGGCGTCAGGGCGCCATCGAGAGACAATTCGCCCACCGCGTTATATTCCGCCAATTCGTCCCTGGGCAGCACGTCCATGGCCAGCAGCAGTCCCAGTGCGATGGGCAGATCATAATGGCTGCCCTCTTTTGGCAAATCAGCAGGTGCCAGATTGACGGTGATACGTTTCGGCGGCAGCGCCAGACCGATAGCACCCAGGGCGCCGCGCACCCGCTCGCGGCTTTCCGCGACCGCCTTGTCGGGCAGCCCAACAACGGTAAACGCGGGCAGGCCGGAGGCCAACTGCACCTGCACGTCCACCGCCAGGGCTTCGATCCCCAGAAACGCCACCGTCCCTACATGGGCCACCATGTCCCACGACTCCTAACTTGCGCCCGCCGCGCCGGACCGCGCGCCAATATTGGTTGAAGGAAATTATGGCAGAACGCTTTAGCGGTGTCGAGACAAAAGGAACAAAGCAAAAACAAATTCATGTTGGCCATTAATTAGTAAAAACCGATCGCAATAACTAGTTTAGAATGTGTTAAATATGCAAAAGGACATAAGACTTATTTAGTAATTTTCAAGCAATATCAATCTATAGATGCCCGAAAGCGCACCGAATTCGCGGTGCGGACGGCATGGGAGTATTAGATTATGAATATCCAATTCCTGCGCAAACTCAGCATTGGCAAAAAGTTGACCGTCGCGGTCCTGCTGCCTGTTCTTGGATTGGTGGCCTATTCCAGCCTGATTGTTTTCGAACGCTATCAACAAATGGCCGACATGGGCCGGGTCCGCATGTTGGCTGAATTTGCCCCGACTGTTAGTGCCCTGGTGCATGAATTGCAAAAAGAGCGCGGACAGTCCGCCGGCTTCATCGGCAGCAAGGGCAAGAAATTTGCCCAGACCCTACCGGGACAACATAATGACACCGATGGCAAACGGACCGCTTTTGAGGCGGCGCATCAATCCTTCGCATTCTCCGCATTCGACGCGCAATTGGCGGCCCAGGCACAAAAAGCCGTGACGCAGCTAAAACAGTTGCATGCGATGCGTGGCCAGGTGAGCAGTCTGACGGCGACGATACCCGCCATGGCCAAATACTACACGGGCGCCATCGCCGAACTGTTGCACGTGACCGATCAGATGCTGCGCAACAGCACCGATGACCGGATCAGCAAATCGATCAGCGGCTATATCGCGTACCTGCAAGCAAAGGAACGGGCCGGGCAGGAGCGTGCCATGGGCGCGGGCGGTTTCGGCGCCGGCCAATTCAGTCCGAAGGTCTACAATAGATTTGTCGAACTGATCGCCCTGCAACAGAACTATTTCAACAGCTTTCAGCTGTTTGCCGCGCCGGCGCAATGGGATTTCCATAAAACCACGGTGTCCGGCCCGGTCGTGGCCGAGGTGGACCGTATGCGCCGGATCGCCATTGCCTCGCCCCAGACAGGCAACACCGGCAATGTTGAAGGTGGCCGTTGGTATGGCGAGATTACCAAGAAGATCAATCTGATGAAACAGGTCGAGGACCGCATTGCCGCCGATTTGGGCGCTTCGGCAACCGTATTCGAAGCCATGGCATTCAGGGGCGTGATTGTTTTTGCCTTGATTTCCCTGGCCCTGGTGGTTGTCGGCTGTGGCCTGCTGATCGTAATTGCGCGGGATATTCTGCGCGCGGTTGGCGGCTTGACCGGCGTCATGGGCGCGCTGGCGGATGGCGACAAGGCCGTTGAAATTGCCGGCATCGACCGTGGTGACGAGGTTGGTGAAATGGCGCAATCGGTGCAGGTTTTCAAGGACAACATGATCCGCAACGACGAAATGGCGGCGGAGCAGGAGCAGGAGCGCGCCACCCGAGAGGAGCGTGCCAGCAAGGTTGAGCAACTGGCCAGCGATTTTGATGTTGCGGTCGGTGATGTTTTACGAGGCGTATCGGATGCCGCCACCGAAATGGATGCGACGGCCAAGATGATGTCGGACACGGCTGAACAGACGGTACAACAGTCCACGGCCGTGGCCGCGGCCTCGGAACAGGCCAGTGTCAATGTGCAGACCGTGGCCAGCGCGTCGGAGGAAATGTCGGCTTCAATTGATGAAATCAGCCGTCAGGTGATTGACTCGGCCCGGATCACGTCCGAGGCCGTGGATCAGGCTGAAAATACCAACCAATCAATGGCTGGCCTGAACGAGGCAGCGCAAAAGATCGGCGATGTGGTCGGCCTGATCAACGACATCGCATCACAGACCAATCTTCTGGCCCTGAACGCCACGATCGAGGCGGCGCGGGCCGGCGAGGCGGGTAAGGGTTTTGCCGTGGTTGCCTCGGAGGTTAAGAGCCTGGCCACCCAGACCGCCAACGCGACCGAGGAGATTGGCGCGCAGATCGCCGCCATGCAGAACGAGACCGCGGGCGCGTTGGAAGCCCTGACGGGGATCGGCAAGACCATCAACACGGTGAATGAAATCGCCACCACGATTTCGTCCGCGGTCGAGGAACAATCAGCCGCCACCCAGGAGATCAGCCGCAATGTGGACCAGGCCGCGCATGGCACACAGGAGGTGAGCAGTAGCATCGCCTCGATTTCGCAGGCCACCACGGAAACCGGCACGGCGGCTGGTCAGGTGATGTCGGCGTCCGGCGATCTGGCCCGGCAGGCCGACACCCTGAAATCCACGGTCGAAAAGTTCCTCGAGGACGTCAAGGCCGCCTAATA
This sequence comes from Rhodospirillaceae bacterium, assembly GCA_018701215.1. Lineage (GTDB taxonomy): Bacteria > Pseudomonadota > Alphaproteobacteria. The sequence goes on along the minus strand of JABIWH010000023.1, from coordinate 28,381 downwards.
AATGGCCGGGCAGGGATGGTCAGCTCAGTTCCAACCGTCCCCTAAACCCGGCCATGATCTATGGAATGGCCGCCGTCCACGTAGATGGTTTCGCCCGTCAGCAACGTCAGGTCGCCGTCCAATAGGCGGGCGGTGAAATCGGCGACTTCTTCGGGTTGGCTGGGCCGTCCGATAGGTACCCGGCGGGCGAAATAGGCCTTTACCTCGTCCAGGGCCAGGTATTCGCGGGCGATGTCCGTGTCGATATAGCCCGGTGCCACGTTGACCAGGGAGATGCGGTCCTTGGCCCATTCCGCGGCCAGGCAGCGGTTCATCGCCGCCAGGGCGGCTTTCGAGGCGCTGTAGGCGGTGTTGTGGGGTGTGGCCAGCCGGTCAAAGAAGGACCCGATATTGATAATGGCGCTGCCGCGATCTTTTTTTGCCCGCAAATAGGGATAGGCCGCCCGCGCTGCGGCGAAGGCGCCGATCACGTTGGTTTCAAGGACCTGGCGGAAATCGTCGTTGGAGAAGCTGCGTGAGGGTCCCAACAGATGAATGCCCGCGTTGTTGATCAGATAACGCAAACCACCGGGCCGGCTATCGACCTCGGCCAGGGCGGCGGCGATGCTGTCTTCATCGGTAACATCGCAGGCCAGATTGATCAGGCGCTGTTTTACAGCGTCGGGCAGATCGCCCTGTTCCGGGCCGATGCCTTTGCGCGATAGTGCTGCGACGGTAAAGCCCCGCTCGTCCAGGGCCCTTATGATTTCCACGCCCAGGCCACGGCTGGCGCCGGTGACGGCGACGATGCCGTCGCCAAGAGGTTTGGTCGCGGGTGCTGTTTCTTTCTGCGTCATTCTAAAGCTGTGCCTCCAATGCCATCAAACAACATGGTGCTCAATTTCGCTGCCATGTCCTCAATTGGGTCGTGGTCCTTGCGGTACCATTCGTGGGTCCAGAACAGCGCGCTGAGCAGGAACAGCCGCAACAGGGTCAGATCCACGCCTGGACCGATCTCGCCCGCTGCCTGGGCCGCCTGCAACATGGCGCGCCAATAATCGGCATATTGTTCCCGGCGAACGCGGTGCCGCTCGCGGATCGCCCGGGGTGCCAGGTTGTAGTTGATGATATTCGCCGCTGTATAGTCGCTATGCTGTAACAGGCTGGTCAAATGGGCCCGGATGGCGGCCTCTACGCGCTCTCGGTGCGTACTGGATGCGGCCATGCCGTCAACCGCACCGCGCACCGCGTCGTGAATGCCCGCGATGCCGATATTCAACACCTCTTCCAGCAATTGCTCCTTCGAGCTGAAATAGTAGTAGATCGCCGGTGCCTGGATATGGGCCAGGGCGCCGATATCCTTCAGGGTCGTCTTATCATAACCCTTGCGGCGAAACATTTGGGCGGTGGCATTAAGAATCCGCCGCCTAGTGTCATCTGACTTTTTCATTTTTTGCCATCGGCTGGCAGCGCAATCTTGCGCCGCTTCTAAAATCTAACTAATGTTAGATAAAAATCAAGCCGCGAAATGATGCCCCGCTTTGGAGTTGACCCATTGGCCTTAATTCAATCCCAAATCTCCACGGCTTCGGAAGATTTCAGCCGCAACCGCGCTGCGTTTGGCGCCTTGATGGACGAATTGCACCGCCGCCGGGGTGAACATGAAAGCTCTGGTGAAAAGGCCAAGCAGCGCCATATGGCCGCAGGCAAGCTGCTGCCCCGCGACCGTATCGATGTGCTGTTGGACCCGGGCTCGCCGTTTATGGAACTGGGCGATCTGGCGGGCGTCGATATGTATGACGGCGTCCCCCCTGGTGCCGGAATTATCACCGGCATCGGCCAGGTCAAGGGCGTCAGCTGCATGATCATCGCCAATGATGCCCCGGTGAAGGGCGGCACCTATTTTGCCATGACGGCCAAGAAACACGTCCGCGCTCAGAAAATCGCCTGGCAGCATCGCTTGCCCAACATCACCTTAGTTGACAGCGGCGGCGCCAATCTGCCGGAACAGCCGGGCATTTTCCCGGACTCGGGCCAATATGGCAGCGTCTTCAACCAGATTGTGCGGCAATCGGCCGAGGGCATTCCGCAAATAGCCGTGGTGCATGGCGCGTGTACCGCCGGCGGCGCCTATGTGCCGGCGTTGTGCGATCTGGCCGTGATCGTCCGGGAACAGGGCTATATGCACCTGGGCGGGCCGGAGCTGACATACGCCGCCACGGGAGAGGAAGTCGACCGCGAGACCCTGGGCGGGGCGCTGATGCATTCGGAGACCAGCGGCGTCACCGATTATCTGGTGGAGAACGACCGCCACGCCATGGCCACGGTGCGCAATCTGGTTGGTGATACCTGCCGCCGGCCCAGCCTGGAACGTCCCGTGCGCGCGCCCAAGCCCCCGCGCTATGATCCGGCCGAGATCCACGGCCTGATCCCCGAAGATCCACGCCATCCCGCCGATACGCGGGAGATCCTGGCCCGCCTGCTGGATGACAGCTATTTCGATGAATTCAAAGGGCGCTACGGCGACAGCCTGTTGTGTGGTTTCGCCTATATTGGCGGCTTTCAGGTCGGCATTCTGGCCAATGCGGGGGTGATCTTTTCCGAAAGCGCCAAAAAAGCGGTGCACTTCATTGATATCTGCTGCAAGCAGGATATCCCGCTGCTGTTCCTGGCTGATAATTCCGGCTTCATGGTCGGGCGCGAGGCGGAGCACGGCGGCATCTCGAAAGACGGCGCCAAGATGATCACGGCCATGGCTTCGGCCAATGTACCGAAATACAACATCATCATCGGCAAGTCCTATGGCGCGGGCTATATGGCCATGTGCGCCCGCCCGTTCGAGCCGACCTTCTCGTTTGGCTGGCCCAATGGCCGCGCCGCCCTGATGGGCCCGGAACAGGCGGCCATGACGCTGGCCATGGTGCAGCGGCAGAAATTCGCCCGCGACGGCCTGCCATGGACCGAGGCGGACGAGGAAAAATTCAAGCAGCCGATCCGCGATGATTTCGAGGCGTTCGCCTCGATGTACAATTACGCGGCCAATCTGTGGATCGACAATATTCTCGACCCGGCGGAAACCCGCGAGGTGATGACCTTGTTGCTGGATGTGGCGGCCCGCGCGCCGGCCCAGGCCTCGCCCTTCGGCGTGTTGCGGATTTAAGGGCGCGGCCATGATCAAGAAGCTCCTTATCGCCAATCGTGGTGACAGCGCTTGCCGCATTGCCCGCACCGCCAAGGCCTTGGGCATGGACGTTGCCACGGTGCATTCCCGCACCGACCGCCAGGCCGCCCATGTGCGCCAAATCGGCCAGTCCATCGAGGTCGGCGGCGGCCCGGCCTCGGAAAGCTATCTCAATATCCCGGCGATCATCGCGGCGGCCAAGACCGTCGGCGCCGACGCGGTGCATCCCGGTATCGGTTTCCTGTCGGAAACGCCGGACTTCGCCAGCGCCGTGGAAGAGGCCGGCTTGATCTTTGTCGGGCCCACGGCGGACACCCTGGCGCGGTTTGGGGACAAATTGCAGGCCAAGCGCGAGGCGGCGGCGCTCGGTATCCCTGTTATTCCCGGCGGTGATCTGGCCAGTGACGACGAGGCCGGTATCGCGGCCATGGTTGCCAGCATGCAGCCGCCGCTGTTGTTAAAGGCGGCAGCGGGCGGTGGCGGGCGTGGTATCCGCGTGGTGCGCGAAGCTGATGATCTGGGCGAAAACATCGCCTCCGCCATGCGCGAGGCCAAGGCCTCGTTTGGCCGGGCTGATTTGTTGGTGGAGCAATATCTGGACCGGCCACGCCATGTGGAGGTGCAATTGGCGGGCGATGGCAGCGGTGCCGCGATGCATCTGTTCGACCGGGAATGCTCGCTACAGCGGCGCCATCAAAAGGTCGTTGAGGAAGCGCCCGTTGCCGGCCTGGCGCGGGATCTGCGGCAGAATATTCTCGATGCCGCCTGTCGCCTGGCGGCACACGCGAAACTGCGCGGATTGGCCACGGCGGAATTTTTAGTGACGGGAGATGAGTTCTTCTTCCTGGAGGTCAACCCGCGCCTGCAGGTGGAACACCCGGTGACCGAGGCCGTCACCGGTCTGGACCTGGTGGCCTGGCAGTTGCGTATTGCCGACGGCGCAGGTCTGCCCTTGAGCCAGGATCAGATCGTGATCCGTGGCCATGCCATGCAGGCCCGGCTCTATGCCGAAGATTCGGCCAACGGCTTCGCCCCGGCCACGGGTATGGTGCGGCGTATTGATCTGCCCAAACCCCCGGTGCGGGCGGACATGGGTGTTGGGGCGGGGGAGGAAATCGGGCCGTTTTACGATTGCATGCTGGGCAAGATCATTTGCCATGGCGATGACCGGTCGGCGGCGTTGGGCCAATTGCGCGCGGCCTTGGCCGAGACAGCCGTCTTTGGCGTCCCGACAAATTTGGCTTTCCTAACGGATTTGCTGGCCCGCGATGAGGTCGCGGACGGCCGCATGGACACGGCCTTGATCGACCGCGAGGTGACCGCCAATCAATCGGCCGCCGAACGGCCGGCGGACGAGCTGTTCGCTCTCGCCGGCGCGGTGGCGATGTTACACTACCGTAGCGGCCCTGACAGCGACCCATGGCAAGGCCGGGATGGCTTCACGAACTGGCGTTTGGGCCAGGGCCAGGTGCGCGCCAGTCATGCGCCAAGCCTGCAGGTCGGCTTTGACGCGGAAAGCGGCGACGTGGCTTTTTCCCCTGTTACTCAAAATGGCGGCATGTCCGTCCGTGTTGAACAGAATACTCTGGCCATGACACTGGTAGCCCTGGGCGATGACGCCTACAGCGTGACCTTTGGTGATGAGGTTCAAATCGTGCGCGCGGTCTGTGCGGACGATATGGTGCACCTGCATGCTGCCTTTGGCACCGCGGCGGCGCGGGTTTCGCTGTATGCCGACGGTTGGCAGGCTGATGCGGCGGCGGTGGAGGGCCGCGTGCTGGCGCCGGTCATGGGCAATGTCACCAAGGTTCTGGCCGCCGTTGGCGATCATGTCAAAACGGGGGATGTTCTGGTCGTCCAGGAGAGCATGAAGATGGAAATCCGCCTGACCGCGCCTTGCGACGGCGTGCTGGCGGCACTGACCTGCGCCGAGGGCGACATGGTCGAGCGGCATGCGTTCATCGCGGAAGTCGAGCCGCTGGATATTCAGGAAGAAGGATCAAACACATGAGTGAAGGCAACGAACTGCTATTCGATGTCACCGACGGCATCGCCACGGTGACCATCAACCGCCCCGAACAGCGCAACGCCATGAACATCGCCGTCTCCAACGGCCTGAACAAGATCTGGGAAGACATCGACCTGAACCCGGATATCCGCGTGGTGATCTTCACCTCCGCTGATTGCGGCACATTTTGCGCCGGCATGGACCTGAAGGAAACCGCGCAGAAAAAGGCTGAAACCGGCGAGGATATCCTGACCTTCATGCGCGATCCGTTCCAAAAACGCATGCGTCACGTCCGAGTGCCGATCATCGCGGCCATGACCGGCCATCTGATGGCCGGCGGCATGATGTTCTCGCTCAATTGCGATATGCGCGTGGCCATGGCAGGTACCAAGATCGGCATTACCGAAAGCAAGATCGGCCGTGGTTCCCCTTGGGGCATGCCGCTGGTCTGGATGCTGCCGCAGCCGGTGTTGATGGAGATGGTCCTGACCGGCGACCTCTATCCGATCGAGCGTTTTCACGAGCTGGGTTATATCAATTACCTGGAACCGGACGGCGACGCGGTACGCGCAAGGGCCCAGGAACTGGCCGAGAAAATCCGCGACAACGCGCCGCTGTCCGTGACCTGCGGCAAGGCGGCTATTCTGGCGGCGATGTCGGCGGGCTGCGATGCGGGCGCGGAACTGGCCTGGCGTCTGTATCAGCCGGCCTATACCTCCGAGGATGCCCAGGAGGGCGCGCGGGCATTTGCCGAGAAGCGCCCACCGGTCTGGAAAGGCCGGTAAGGAAAGGCCGCTAGGGAAAAGTCGCGATGGAAACCATCGACGCGGTCTTCGCTAGGGCGGCGGCGGAGGAAGACGAGGCGGTGCATCTTGTCTTCACCGATGGCACCGCCAGCTCCTATGGCGAGACTTACGAGCAGGCCTCGCGCTTCGCCGCTGTTCTGATCGCGGCGGGTATCGCGCCCGGTGACCGGGTCGCCTGTTTCATGGGCAATTCGCGGGCGCTGTACGAGTTTTTTATCGGCTGCGCCATTGCCGGCGTCATCGCCGTGCCCATCAATACCTTGAGCACCGCGCGGGAAACCGGGGCTTTGTTCGCCGATTGCCAGCCACGGGGTATTGTCGCCAATGATCCCGGTACCGCCCTGCCCAACGACATGTTCTCGGACGATGTGGTGCTGCGCCTGTCCTGCGGCGACGCGGTGCCGGGCGCCGGCTGGCGGGATTACGAGGCCGCCCTGGCCGAGGCGCCGGGCCGTGTCCTCGCCCCCCGCAGCCGGCCTGATGCGCCGGCCATGATTGTCTATAGTTCCGGCACCACCGGGGCGCCGAAGGGCATTGTCCTTGGCCATCGCCAGCTGATCGCCAATGCGCGCATGACCATGGACGTCCTGGGTTATGACGCCAACGACCGGTTTTTGACCGTTCTGCCGTCGTTCCATCTGTTTGGTTACAGCTATGATTTCCTCTATTGCGCGCTGGCCCGTGGCCGCATGTTCGTCTTGCCGGAATTCGATGCGGATACGGCGTTGGACTTGATCGAGGGGCACCGCATTACGGTGCTGGCTGGGGTGCCCTTGATGTTCGTGCAGATGTTCCAAGCCGGCCGTCTGGCCGGGCGTGACCTCTCCAGCCTGCGCCTGATTGATGTGGGCGGCGGGCCGGTGCCGGTGTCCCTAGTCCACCGTCTAAAGAACGACATTGGTATCGACACCGTGGAAAGCTATGGCCTGACCGAAATCTGCACCGTGGCCTGCGTGCAACGGCCCAGCGTGCCGTCGCCCGATGGCTCCTGCGGCGTGGTGCTGGATGGCATCGAAGTACGGCTGCGGGACCGTGATGGAAACCCCGTGCCCGCGGGGGAGCCGGGCGAACTGCAATTCAGGTGCGATACTCTCATGACCGAGTATTGGGGCCAGCCGGAGCTGACGGCGGCTACTTTGGCGGATGGCTGGCTGCATACCGGTGATGTGGGCCGCATCGACGAACACGGCAATATTTTCATCCTGGACCGGATCAAGGACATGATTGTCGCCAACGGCTACAACGTCTTTCCCAAGGAAGTCGAAAATGTGCTGTTCGCGCACCCATCGGTGCAGGCGGCGGCGGTGATCGGCATACCGGACGAGGTCCGTGGCGAGGATATCCAGGCCTTCGTGGTGCCCGCGCCGGACGCGGCCCGAAACGGCGATGCGATCCTGGAATATTGCCGCCGCGAGCTGTCCCGCTACAAAGTGCCGCGCGGCATTACCTTCACGGAGAGTTTGCCGCTGACCGCATCAGGCAAGATCCGCCGCTTCGCGTTGCGCGAATTGTGGCAAACGGCGAAGATATAGAAATAGGAGGACACATCATGAGCGAAGCAAGACAAACAGATACCACGGCGCCGGAACTGCTGGTTAGCCAGGAAGACGGTATCGGCCGCATAACCCTGAACCGCCCGGAAATTCGCAATCCGCTTAGTTTGGATTTCGCCGAGGCGATGAATGCGGCCCTGGACCAACTGGAGGATGACCCCGATTGCCGGGTCATCATCCTGACCGGCAACGGCCCGGTGTTTTGCGGCGGCGCCCAGTTGGGCAGCGTCCTTGTCATCGAAGAGGTCGATATGGACTGGCAATATCTGGTCCTGCGCGGCGTCAACCGGATGATCAAGCGCATGCGCGCCCTGGACCTGCCGATTATCGCCGCCGTCAATGGCCCGGCAGTGGGCGGCGGCGCCTCGCTGGCGCTGGCCTGTGATGTCGCCATCGCGGCACCGAAGGCCAGTTATTATTTCGCCTTTGGCCGCATGGGGGCCTCGGGCGCCGACATGGGTTGTACCTATTTGCTGCCCCGCCTGGTGGGTACCATGCGGGCTTCGCAGCTGATGCTGACTGGCGCCACCGTCGAGGCCGAAGAGGGCCGCGAATTGGGCCTGTTCACCGAGGTCGTGCCGGCGGATCAGCTGCGGGCGGCGGCCGAACGGACGGCCCAGGCGATGATTGACGCTTCGCCCCGGCGCGCGACCGCGTTTACCAAGATGGCCCTGTTCCGTGGCGAGACCATGGATCTGGAATCCTGCCTGGAATACGAGATGATCGTGCAAAATTACTTGTTCCGTGGCGACGAGCACAAAGAACGCCTGAACGCCTTCCTGAACAGAAAGCGATAGCTGGACGAAGCCGTGCTTGAACGTAACGACAGCCTGATCGAAATGGTGGCGCGCCAGCCCGGCGCGGCGTCCGCGATCATTGATGGTGATGTTGCGGTCAGCTACGGCGAATTGCTGGAAGCCAGCCGCCGGGTCGCGGGCGGTTTGGCAGGCTTGGAGGTCGGCGAGGGTGACCGGGTGGCGCTTTGGCTGCCCAATGTGCCGGCCTGGCTGGTGCTGTCTCTGGCCTGTGCCCGCCTGGGCGCCGTGGTGGTTTCGGTCAATCCACGGTTCAGGGCGGTTGAAGTCGGTGATATCATTGAACGATCAGGCGCCAAGCTGTTGGTGCTGTGGCCGGACTTCAAGGCTATCGATTTCATGGCCATTTTGAGCGAGATCGACGCCAGTGCGCTGTCGGCGGTCGAGACCCTGGTGCTGTACGGCGAAGACGGCGGGCAGCCAGATTTGGCAGGGCCGGATCGCCGGCTGGTCTCCTATACGGATCTGGATGCGTGTAAGGATCGTTTTGACGGCGACGGGGGCCGCGATGCCGACTGCATAATATTCACGACTTCCGGCACCACGAAACGGCCGAAACTGGTGGTTCATACCCAGCATTCCATCGCCGATCAGGCCCGCATCGTCGCCGATGCCTCTGGCTTTTGCGAGCCGGATGCGGTCAGTCTGGCCTCGCTGCCGTTTTGCGGTGTGTTCGGCTTCGCGTTGGCCATGACCACCTTGGCGGCGGGCCGGCCGATGATTTCCATCCCCGTCTTCGATCCTGTCGAGGCGGGCCGGTTGATCCAACAGCACAAGATCACGCATATCTTTGGCAGCGATGATCTGTTCCATCTGATCCTGGCGGCAACAGCGGGCAAGGCACCTTTTCCCAGCCTGCGCCTGTGCGGTTTCGCCGCCTTCAACGCTGCCCTGGACAGCATCGTGACCGAGGGCGATGCCCGTGGCGTGACCTTTGTCGGCGTTTATGGTTCTTCCGAGCAGCAGGCGTTGATTACCTGCCAGAATACCGATGCCCCGGCCGAGGAGCGCGGCCAGGGCGGCGGCTATCCGACGGCGGAGGATATCCATTTTCGGGTTCGCGATAATGAAAGCGGTGCGCTGCTGCCCCCCGGCGAGGCCGGCGAGTTGGAAGTAAAAAGCCCCGGCCTGTTCGACCGCTACGACAACGATGACGCGGCGAACCAGGCCGCCTTTTGCGACGACGGCTTTTTCCGTACCGGCGATCTTGGCTATATGGAGGCGGATGGCCGAGTGGTCTTTCTCTCCCGCATTGGCGATGTACTGCGCCTGGGCGGTTTTTTGACCAGCCCGGCGGAGATCGAGGCGCGTCTTGAAGAGCATCCATCGGTGGCGGAATGCAAGGTGGCGCCGTTCTCCACGGCTGACGGCAACCGCGCCGTCGCCTTCATTATTCCCAACAACGGCGGCGCCCTGGATGAAGATGCCCTGCGCGATCATTGCCTGGCGGGTATCGCCAAATACAAGGTGCCCGTGCGTTTCTTGGCCATCGATGCCTTTCCCATGGCGGAAAGCGCCAATGGTCTGAAACTGCAACGGGGCAAGCTTACAGCGCGCGCCGAAGAACTGCTTAATTAGTAACGAGGAACCGTTAGGAGGAATGGGCATGAACTCGATCTATTTCAATGAAGAGCATAATATGTTGCGCGATCAGCTGCGCCGCTTTGTCGATAACGAGATCAAGCCCCATGGCGATGACTGGGAGCGCGAGGGCAAGGTCTCCCGCGAGATGCTGAAGAAAATGGGCAAGCTGGGCTATTTTGGTCTGCGCTTTCCCGAAAAATATGGCGGCAGCAACATGGATGTCTTCGCCTGGATCATCCTGGCCGAGGAACTAAGCCGCTCCACCTATGGCGGGGTCAGCGTCACCTGCATGGTGCATGCCGCCATGTCGTCGCCGCATCTGATCTATGCCGGCAGCGAGGAGCAGATCGACAAATATCTGCCGGCCATCATGGCGGGTGAGAAAATATGCGCCATTGCGGTAACGGAACCGTCAGCGGGCTCCGACGTTGGCGGCATCCGCACCCGGGCCGTGCGCGACGGCGATGAATGGGTGTTGAACGGCTCGAAAATGTTCATCACAAATGGCTATTACGGCGATATCTATTTCGTCGCCGCCAAGACCGACCCGGATGCCAAGGGTTCGAGGGGCGTTTCCATGTTCATCGTCGAGCGTGATACGCCGGGCTTCAAGATCGGCCGCAAGCTGGAGAAATTCGGCATCCATTGTTCCGACACCGCCGAATTGTTCTTCGAGGATTGCCGAGTGCCTGCCGAGAACATGCTGGGCGAGGAGAACAAGGGCTTCTACGCGGTGATGGCGAATTTCCAGAACGAGCGCATGTCAATCGGCGCCATGGCCACCTCGGAAGCGCAGACGGCACTGGAGCTGACTATTGAGCATTTGCGTAACCGGGAGGCCTTTGGCGCGTCCCTTATGGACAAGCAGGGCATCCGCCAGCGCCTGGCCATGTCCCATGCCAAATTGGTGGCGGCGCAACAGCTGCTCTATCATGCCGCCTGGCTGGACAGCCAGGGCCACGATTGCGTGCAGGAGGTCTCCATGGTCAAGGCGCATTGTGCCGAGGTTACCCAAGAGGTGATGTATAATTGCCAGCAGTTCCATGGCGGCATGGGCTATGTCCGCGACCTGCCGATCGAACGCATGGTGCGCGATGCCCGCCTGCATGCCATCGGCGGCGGCGCCACGGAAGTGATGTTGGAAGAAGTCGCCAAACGCTGGTAAGGGAAGATCCACATGGTTGAAACATCGGAAATCGTCTGGCGGCCCAGCAATGAACGGGTGGAAGCCGCCCGTCTGACCGCCCTGATCCGGCAGATGGGCGCCTCGGATTATCACGACCTCTACGCCCGCTCCGTGGCTGATCCGGCCTGGTTCTGGGATGGCTTGTTAAGCTTCCTCGATATTCGTTTCTATCGGCCTTACGACACCATACTGGACACCAGCCGGGGCAAGGCCTGGGCCGATTGGTGCGTTGGCGGCACCACGAACCTTTATCTGAACTGCATCGAGAAGCACCGGGAAACCGAAACCTGGAACAAGCCGTTTATCGAATGGCAGGGCGAGGACGAGCGCACCCGTACGCTCAGCTATGCCGACTTCGATGGGGAAGTGAACCGCCTGGCCGCCGCGCTGCAATCGCTGGGCGTGGTGCAAGGCGATGTGGTCGGCTTGTATCTGCCCATGATCGCCGAGGTCTATGTGGCCTTTTTCGCCTGCGCCAAGATCGGCGCCGTCAACATGCCGCTGTTTTCGGGCTTCGGCCCCAGCCCCATCACCACCCGCCTGAATGAGGGCGGCGCGAAGGTGGTCATTGCATCCGACGGCACTTGGCGCCGGGGTGCGGCCTCGGCCATGAAAGCGCCTCTGGACGAGGCCTGCATGGAGGCGCCCAGCGTCGAGGCGGTGATCGTGGTCAACCATATGGCAGGCGAGGTCCCGGTGGAGATGACGCCGGGGCGCGACCATTGGTGGCATGATCTGGTGGCTGGGCAAACAGCATCTGTCGCGACGGCGGAATTGCCGGCGGAGGCACCGTTGACCTTGGCTTTCACCTCCGGCACCACTGGTAAACCCAAGGGCATCATCATGACCCACGTGGGCTTTCTGACCAAGGTGGCGTTGGATCTGGACCTGATGCTGGATTTCGGGCCCGATGATTGTTTCTTCTGGCTCAGTGATTTCGGTTGGATGGTGGGGGCGTTGACGGCGGTGACGCCCAGTTTCGCCGGCGGCCGTCTGCTGGTCGCCGAAGGGGCACCGGACCGGCCCAGGCCGGACCGTTTCTGGCAGTTGATCGAAGACTATAAAGTCACTCATTTCGGCATGGCGCCCACTGCGGCCCGCGGCGCCATGGCCTTGGGACGGGAGCTGGTGGACAAGCATGATCTGTCGTCTTTGAAGACCATGATTTCGGGCGGTGAGCCCGCCACGCCGGATGCCTGGCAATGGATGTTCGAGGTGATCGGCAAGAAGCAGCTGCCGATCCTGAATATATCCGGGGGCACCGAGATCGGTTGTTCCATCGTCACCGGCGCCGGCATTCTGCCGCAAAAATCCTGCGCCTTTAACGGCCCGTCATTGGGTTCGGGCGCCGCCATCTTCAACGAGGCGGGCGAGCCCGTGGCGCCCGGCGAGGTTGGCGAACTGGTCATGACGCAACCGTCCATCGGCCTGACCAAAAGCTTTTGGGGCCCGGGCGGCGATGAGCGTTATCTGGAAACCTATTGGCAGGATTATCCCGATACCTGGCGCCATGGCGATTTCGCCTCTATCGACGAGGACGGTTTCTGGTTCCTGCTGGGCCGTTCCGACGATACCTTCAAGATTGGCGGCAAGCGTACCGGTCCGGCGGAGATCGAGGCGCTGGTGGTTGCCACCGGCAAGGTTGCCGAGGTCGCCGTGATCGGCCTGCCCGATGAACGCGCGGGCGAGGTCATTTGCATTATCGCCGTGCCCAAGGAGGGCCATGGCGGCGAGGATAATGCGGACGATCTGCGCGAGGCGCTGTCGGCGGCGGTGTTGAGTGGCATGGGCCGGGCCTACCGGCCCCGGCATATATACTTCGTGGCCGATTTGCCCCGCACCCGGTCCATGAAGATCATGCGCCGGCTGATCCGCTCGGTCCTGCTCGAGCAGCCAACCGGTGATACCTCGGCGCTGGCCAATCCCGAGGCCCTGGCCCATCTGGAAGCCGTCAAAGGGCAGCTGGATTAAGGCCGCCATATTTGGGAGACAGGTATGCCGGACCTGCCGAAAAGCGTCATATTTCACGATCATGGCCCGCGCGAGGGCTTTCAGATCGAGGATCGCCACCATCCCCTGCCGCGCCGGGTGGCATTGATCGAGGCCATCGCCGCCGCCGGGGTGCCGCGCATCCAGGCCGGCTCCTTCGTTAACCCAAAGCTGGTGCCGAACATGGCTGACAGCGCCGAAGTGTTCGCCGCCATCAAGAAACGCCCCGGTACCCGCTATACCGCGCTGGCCCTGAACCCCTGGGGTTTCGAGCAGGCCCTGCAAGTGCCGCAGGTGGATCATTACGGCTCGGTGGTGCTGTACGCCTCCAATGGCTTTTGTCTCAGCAACAACAATTGCACCAAGCAAGAGGCGCGGCGCCGCCTGCGACAATGGACCGAGCTGTACGACAAGCATGATGTCGCCTTGGAGCAGGTCTATGTTCTCTCCGCCTTTGGCTGCAATTTCGAAGGCGATGTGCCCCTGGCGGATGTCATGGAAGAAGTCCGCCACACCGTTGACCTATGCCGTGAACAGGGCCGCGCCCTGCCGCGCATTGACTTGGATGACAGCATGGGCTGGGCTGATCCACACAGCATCCGCCAGCGCGTCGATGCCGTGCGCGAGGCCTATCCGGAGCTTGAAATCGGCCTGCACCTGCATGACAACCGCGGGCTTGGCGGCGCCTGCGTTTTTGCCGCCTTGGAAATGGGCGTGCGCCATTTCGACAGTTCCATCGGCGGTCTCGGCGGCTGTCCCTTCGCCCCGCACAAGAACCGTATAGCCGCTGGCAATATCTGTACCGAGGATATGGTCCACCTATGCCATGAACTTGGCATTGAAACCGGCATAGATCTCGACGCTCTGATCGAAGCCGCCCTGTTGGCCGAGGATATTGTCGGCCGCCCCTTGATGGGCCGGGTCATGCATTCCGGCTCGCTGGCCGAATACCGCACGCTAAGTGGCTAGGTAGCCGCCATCGACGGGCAGCATGGCGCCAGTGACATAGGCCGAGAGGCCGGAGGCTAGAAAGACGACCGGTCCGACCAGATCCTCTGGTTGGCCCACCCGGCCCATGGGAACGCGGGTTAGGAATTTCTCGAGCGATGCTGGATTGTCGCGGGTATATTCCGTCATGGCCGTGGCGATAATGCCAGGCGCGATGGCGTTCACGCGCACGCCGTCCGGCGCTAGCTCCGCCGCGAAAGCTTTGGTCATCATCAGGATCGCGCCTTTGGAGGTGGCATAGGCGGCGGATTGCGATCCGCCCACGAAGGAACGGATGGAGCCTAAATTGACGACGCGTCCACCCGTGCTACGCAGATCGTTGACACAGGCCATGGTCATATTCTTGGCGCCATTTAGATTGACGTCCAGGGTACGCTGCCATTGTGCCTCGAAATCTTCATCGCGAAGGGTATCACGGTACAGAATGCCGGCATTGTTAATCAAGACAGACACTGGCCCCAAGGCCCCGTGTACCGCCCCGGCCACGGCTGAACAGGCGGCCCGGTCCGTAACATCGAGGGCCCAGCTTTCCGCCCGGCCACCGGAAGTCTTGATCTCGTCGGCGACGGTTTGCGCCTTGTCGCCATTGATGTCGGTCACCACGACAATGGCGCCGCTGTGTGCCAGGCCCTTGGCAAGTGCTGCGCCATTGCCCTGGGCCGCGCCGGTGACGATGGCGATGTCGCCCTTGAGAAGGTCTTTCATTGCGCTGCTCTCCGTTGTCATGCGGATGTCATGCGGACTTCAGATAGTCGCGATCATAGGTGACTGTCTCCATGCCGATAAACCTGGCGTGGCGCTTCAACTCGGCGGCTAGTTTCTTTTGCCGCGCCTGGCTGAATTTAACTTTCGGCTCAAGCCATAGGCCCGTGATGTGCAGCGCATTGTCCTTGCGCTGTGCCTTCATATCAATGCGGCCGATCATGCGGTCTCGCTCCAGTAAGGGAAAAACATAATAGCCGTATTCACGTTCGGCTTCCGGTACGAAGATTTCGATGCGGTAGTCAAAGTTGAACAGCCGTTGCAAGCGCTTGCGGTCCCTGATCAGGGGATCGAACGGGCTTAACACGCGCAGACGGTCGGGTGGGGCGGCGTGGGCGGCCAGATCGGCCGGGCCGCCTAGGATTTCAATCAGGGCCGGGCGCGCATAGCAGGATTTCGCCGCGCTGCCGTCGGCGCTTTCGACCAGCACCTCGATCAAGTCTTCGCCCAGGTTTTCAAGGCACCATGATTTGGCCTCCCCCGCGCTGATCGAGGCCCAATAGGCAGCCAGTTCGCCGGGTGCCGCAAAGCCCAGACGGTCGAGCGCGGCGCTGCAGGCCCAGTCAACGAAATCCTCTTTGGAATGCGCCTCTTCGCGATGAATATGCTCCGGGATAACGCGGTTGGACAGGTCATAGACCTTTTGAAAACCATCCCGCCGACTGACGCAAAGATCGCCGGTGCGCCAGAGAAATTCCAGCGCGGTTTTGGAAGGATGCCATTGCCACCAGCCGTTTTTCCCGGCGGTACGCGGGGGCGACTTGCGCTTCAAATCCCGCGACATGGTCGGGCCGTTCTGGGTGATATGTGCCCTCACGCCGTCCATCATGTCCTCGAAACCGATATGCTGGTCGCCGGACTTTTCCTTTGGCCGCCATTTGCGCCAGCGCTCCCGTAAGCCGTCTTCGCTTAACTCAAACCGCCGTCGCCAATGGGGGTAGAATGCGGTGGGAATGATGGCGGCATCATGGGTCCAATGTTCGAACAGCCGACGGTCCTCTTCCAGCAGCTGGCGCAGATGTTCGGGCCGGTAGGTCTGATTGCGCGCGAACAGGATCATATGGTGAGCCCGTTCCACCGTGCGGATACTATCCACTTGCACGAAACCCAATTGCTGGATCAGCCTATGCAGGGCGTCTTTGTCCTGGCGTAGGTGTGGCGGGTGGCACAGGCCCTGGCGCGCCATGAAGATTCGCCGGGCCGCTTGGTTTCCGATAACGGACCGGGGAACACTCATCTAGTTACCGCGAATCCATGCAATCAAAGGCTAGGCCTGTGTATCCACGTTCTGGCCGTCATCATCGGCGGCTTTTGGCGCCGCCGGCGCACCCTTGGCGACGCCGACCATGGCCGCCCGCAACAGGCGGTCCTGGATTACATAACCCACCTGCATGACCTGAACGACGGTACCCTGGGCAGCTTCGGGATCATCGATCTGAACCACGGCCTGGTGTAGGTTGGGGTCCATTTTTTCGCCCAGGGGATTAACCTCCCTGATGCCGTGTTTGTCGAAATGGCCTTGCAGTTCCCGTTGGGTCAACTCGACGCCTTCCAGCAGCTGGGCCATTTCCGGATTACCCTTGCGATGCTCGTCCGAGACGGCGGACAGGGCGCGTTGCAGATTATCGGATACCGCCAGCATATCGCGGGCGAAATCGGCGATGGCGTATTTGCGCAGGTCGGTCTTTTCCCGCTCGCCCCGGCGCTTGATGTTTTCCGTCTCGGCCATGGCGCGCAGTAGCTTGTCCTTCAGATCGGCGACTTCGCCATAGGCCAATTCCAGCTCGTCAGGTTCGTCCGCGGGCTCGACCGTTTCGGGATTGGCCGTTTCCTGGCTGGCCTCGCGGGCAGCTTCGGCGGCAACCTTCGCGGCGGCCAGACTAACGGGGTCGGCGCTTGCCGCTTTTTGGGCTTCTGCGGCCTCGGGTTTGACCTCTTCCGAATTCTCGAAATTTTCGGGTTCGTTCATCTTGTCCTCGAATACAGGCACGTAATTACGGAGTGTTTGAGCTTGATATAGGGCTTCAGGGCGCAGTTTTGAAGCCGCCAATTGAAACTGCGACCTTTTGAACCGAATAGGGCCCAAGGTCAACCGGCCAATTGATGCTTTAGGTCAACCTATCAGACGGCCGATAACCCGCGCGGTATAGTCCACCATGGGGACAATTCGGGCATAGTTCAGATGCGTCGGGCCGACCACGCCGATGGCGCCGATTATCTCTTGGTTGGAGTTGCTATAGGGCGCCACGATCATGGAAGATCCGGTCAGAGAGAACAATTGGCTTTCCGAGCCGACAAAGACCCGGACACCCGGTCCCTCGTTGGCCAGTTCCAGTACATCGATCAGCGCCTGTTTGCTTTCCAGATCGGCGAATAACTGGCGCACCCGTTCCAGATCCTCCGCCGCCGAGATATCTTCCAGCAGATTGGCCCGGCCCCGCACGATCAGGGTTTGCTGCTGCCCACCGCCGCCCCAGATCGCCAGGCCGCTTTCCACCACCCGCGCCGTTACCGCGTCCAGCTCCGCGCGGTGGCCTTCAATTTCATCCAGGATCTCGCGCCGGGTTTCCGCCAAAGTAGCGCCGCGCAGGCGGGCATTGAGATAATTCGCCGCTTCAACCAGGGCGGAGGGCGGCAGGCCGGCGGGGACTTCGATAATACGGTTTTCCACCGCGCCGGACTCGCCCACAATCACGACCAATGCCCGGCCATCACCCAGGGAGACGAATTCCAGATGCTTCAGGGGCGCTTCTAATTTCGGCGCCATCACCAAGCCGGCCCAGCCCGACAGGCCCGACAGCATTTCCGAGGCCTGGATCAGCATATCCTCGAAACTGCGGCCGGCGGCGGCGCAATGGGCCTCAATCTCCGCCCGTTCGCTCTCGGCCAGATCACCAAGCTCCAATAAGCCATCGATGAACATGCGCAGGCCACGGTCCGTGGGCAGGCGCCCGGCCGAGGGATGCGGGGCATGCAATAGTCCCGCGCTCTCCAGATCCGACATGATATTGCGGATCGAGGCGGGGGAGAGAGAGCTGTTCAGGCGCCTTGATAGCGTGCGCGAGCCAACCGGGGTGCCGGTTTCCAGGAACGATTCCACCACCTCGCGAAAAATTTCGCGGTTACGTTGGTCAAGGGCACCGATTTCCGGCCCATGTGGTGATCGTATAGCCATGTTCTAGACAATGTAGTAACGGCCCCCCAAAGCGTCAACTTGCGCGTCACGGGCAGGTTAACGTGGCGCTGGACGGCGGCGCATCAGAGGTCTAGAAGGGCGCCAGGATTTGTCCCGGAATTTTAGGAGTTTTCGCCATGCGTCCATCGGGCCGTGCCGTCGATCAACTACGTGAAGTCACCCTGGAGCCAGGTTTCTCGAAATACGCGGAAGGCTCCTGCCTGATCCGTTTTGGCGATACCCATGTGCTCTGCGCCGCCTCTATTGACGACCGGGTGCCGCCGTTCCTGCGCAACAGCGGCCAGGGCTGGGTGACGGCGGAATACGGCATGCTGCCGCGCTCCACCCATACCCGCACGGGCCGTGAGGCCGCACGCGGCAAGCAATCGGGCCGGACCCAGGAAATCCAACGCCTGATCGGGCGGTCGCTGCGCGCGGTGACGGACCTTAAGGCCATGGGCGAACGCCAAATTCGCCTGGATTGCGACGTTCTCCAAGCCGACGGCGGCACCCGCACGGCGTCGATCACCGGGGCCTGGGTGGCGCTGCATATCGCCCTGTCCGGCATGCTCAAAGAGGGCCTGATCGAAAAAATGCCCCTGAGCGATCATATCGCCGCCGTCAGCTGCGGTTTGTACCAGGATACGGCGGTGCTGGACCTGGACTATGCCGAGGATTCAAACGCCCAGGCGGATGCCAACTTTGTCCTGACGGGCAACGGGGGCATTGTTGAAATTCAGGGCACGGCAGAGGAAGATCCGTTCAGCCGCGAGCAGTTCAACAGCCTGATGGCCCTGGCCGAAAAAGGTATCGGCGAGTTGACGGTTTTGCAAAAGCAAGCCATCGGCGGCTAGACCGTGGCCCGCCTTTTCGCAGAACCGCGTCTGGTCGTCGCCTCTCATAACGAAGGCAAGGTGCGCGAGATCGCCGATCTATTGGTGCCTTTCGCGCTGGATATCGTTTCCGCCGCCGCGTTGGGTCTGCCGGAGCCCGAGGAAACCGGCGATACCTTCGTCGCCAACGCGGTGCTGAAGGCCGAGGCGGCGGTGCAGGGCGCCAGTTTGCCGGCCCTGGCCGATGACAGCGGCCTGGCGGTCGAGGGGTTGGGCGGCGATCCGGGCCTCTATTCCGCGCGCTGGGCCGGGCCGGAGCGGGATTTCAACGCGGCCATGGCGCTGGTGCAGGAAAAGCTGGGGGATAACCCCAACCGGCGGGCCTATTTCATCTCCGTGCTGTCGCTGGCCTGGCCCGATGGCCATGTTGAGAGCTTTGAAGGCCGGATTTACGGCACCATGGTCTGGCCGCCAAGGGGCGACAAGGGCTTCGGCTATGATCCCATGTTTCTGCCCGACGGCTATGACGTGACCTTCGGCGAGATGGATTATGACGAAAAACAGCGTATTTCGCATCGCGCCGTGGCCTTTCAAAAGTTGATCGATGGTTGCTTCCGCCAGCCATAATCCCACCAGTAGCCGGGGCTTCGCGGTCTACCTGCATTGGCCGTTTTGCCTGGCCAAGTGCCCTTATTGCGACTTCAACAGTCATGTCCGTGACGGCGTTGATCAGGACGCCTGGCGCCGGGCCCTGCTGGATGAGATTGACCGCGCTGCCGCTCGTCTGCCGGGCCGGGAGGTTGGCAGCATTTTTTTCGGCGGTGGCACGCCATCCCTGATGCCGGCGGCAACCGTTGCCGCAATTATCGACCGCATTGCCGGCCATTGGGGCATGGACGGAGCCGTGGAAATAACCTTGGAGGCCAATCCGACGTCCGTTGAAGCAGGCCGTTTTCGTGCCTATGCCGCTGCGGGCGTCAACCGCCTGTCTTTGGGTGTGCAGGCGCTGAACGATACGGATCTGCGCCGTCTGGGGCGTAATCATGATGCTCGCGAAGCCATGGCGGCCCTGTCGTTGGCCCGCGATACCTTTGCGCGGTGCAACTTTGATCTGATCTATGCCCGTCCCGGCCAGGATGAGGCAAGCTGGCGGGCGGAGCTGAGCCAGGCTTTGGAACTGGGCCCGTCGCATCTCTCGCTCTATCAACTGAGCATCGAAAAGGGCACGGCCTTCGACGGCACGGTGCAGGCGGCGGATGGCGATCTGGCCGCCGACCTGTTCGAGGCAACCCAGCAGATGTGCCTTGATGCGGGCCTGCCAGCCTATGAAATCTCCAACCATGCCGCACTGGGCCAGGAATGCCGGCACAATCTGACCTATTGGCGCTATGGCGAATATCTGGGGCTGGGGCCGGGCGCCCATGGGCGGTTGCTGATCGATGGCGAACGGTTGGCGACCAGCCAGCGGACATCACCGGAAAAATGGCTGGCGGGGGAGGGGCGTGCGTCGGAAAGCGTACTCTCCCGGGAAGAACGGGCGACGGAAATGCTGATGATGGGCATGCGCCTGACCCAAGGGGTGAACGGCGGTGATTTCAAGGCGGAGGTTGGGATGCCCCTGGTTGACTGGCTGGCGGGAGAGGGGTTGGATAGGCTCTTGGCTGGGGGATTGCTGTCCTGGCAAGGGGAGAACCTGGCGGCCAGCGATGCCGGCCTGCAGGTCTTGAATGCGGTGCTGGCGGAATTGTTGCCTTGATCACCGCGCTGGGGCAGAAACGAAACATGGTGGACGACAACACAGCAAGAACGGCGTTGATTACCGGCGGGGCGATCCGCGTGGGCGCAGCCATGGCGCAGGCCCTGGCAGCGGATGGCTGGCATGTGGCGATCCATTATCACGCCTCCCACGATGCGGCGGAGGCGCTGTTGGCGCAAATCCAGGGCGATGGCGGCCGGGGCCATCTGGTCCAGGCGGATTTGCGGGACTCCGGCGCCGTCGCCGGATTGATCGCCGCCGCCGGTCGGGATGCGCCGCCTCTAACGTGTTTGATCAACAATGCCTCGTTATTCGAGAATGATGCCGCGCTGAACATGACGGCGGAGAGCTGGGATGATCATCAGGCGGTCAATCTACGCGCGCCGCTGTTCCTGGCCCGTGACTTTGCCAAGGCTCTGGCCGATGAACGATCCTCTAATCATCGGGGCGTGGTGGTGAATATGCTGGACAATAAGTTGTTCGCCCTGAACGCGGATTTCTTTTCCTACACCGTCGCAAAATACGGCTTATTGGGCGCCACCAAGGTTCTGGCCATGGAGTTGGCGCCACGGATCAGGGTTTGCGGGATTGCGCCGGGCATTACCCTGCCCAGCGCGAATCAGACCGAGGCCGGCTTCCGCGCCGCCCACGCCATGAACCCGCTGGGGCAAAGCGCTACGCCGGAACAATTGGTCGCCGCCCTGCGGTTTATTTTGGCCGCGCCGTCCATGACCGGCGAGGTCATCACCATTGATGGCGGCCAATCCCTGCCAGGCATGCCCCGCGGGGTTTCATTCCTGGCGGAGAACTAAATCATTCCCATCACCGGCCACCGCGGTGTCGTTCGCCAACTTATCTTTGCCGCATTCCATCGCCGCCTTTGGTTACGAGATCGATTATGCCAGGGATCGCTAGGGCGATTTGGCGCCAGCCAGTTCGAGCGACAAATCATGCAAGGTACTGCGCAAACGGCCCAGCAGTTCGTCGATCTCCTCGTCCGTGATCGTGAGCGGTGGCGAGACCATGAACCAATGGCCGTACCTGCCCCCCGACGCCGGTCTGGAATAGATGATCAGACCGTTGTTGAGGCCATGAATGCGAACCAGGTCGGTGGGCTGAATGTGGTTCGGCAGCGGCGCCTTGTTGGTCCGGTCGGCGACGAGTTCAACGGCAAGCAGCAACCCCAGGCCCCTGATGTCGCCGATGATCGGAAGCTGCCCTTGCATTTCTTCTAGCCCGTGGCGGAGCCGTTCTCCGGCGATTTCGGATCTATTGACCAGGTCCAGACGCTGGTAAAGATCGAGTACCGCCATCCCGGCGGCGCATGATATGGGGTTTGCATTGTAGGAATACTGGAACTCGAAACCGCTCAGATCGGCCAGTTCATCAACCAGGGCGGCCGGTGCCAGAACCGCGCCCAGGGGGCTGTAGCCCGACGCCATGCCCTTTGCCATGGTGATGATGTCGGGCAGGGCATCGGGCCAGTGGTGCGCCGCCAGGAACCTGCCGGTGCGGCCCATGCCGCATAGGATTTCGTCGAAAACCAGGTGCACATCATGGCGCGTGCAGATTTCGCGGATGCGCCGGAAGTAGCGTTGCGGCGGCACGACGCAGCCGGTGGAAAGGCCGCCCACCGGCTCGATGACAAAGGCCAGGACTCTCTCGGCGCCAAGTTCATTGATCTTGGCCTCAAGACAGCCGGCGCAGTATTCCGCATAGCTGTCGGCGTCATGATTGTCCGGAACGCGATAGCTCAAGGGCGCCGGAATTTTCGGTGTCACCTCGGCAAAGCCGTCCAGAAAAGGCGCCAGCATGATATCGCCGTTCATGGCCAGCGTAGCGATGGTAGCGCCGTGATAGGACGGCTGGCAGGTAATGACCTGGGTCTTCGCCTTCCGTCCCGTGGCCACGGCGTACTGGCGCAACAGTTTGATGGCGTTCTCCATGGCCTCGCTGCCCCCTGACGCCAGGTAGACACGTTCGAAACCCGGTCCCGCCAGCGCTGCCAGACGCTCGACATAGTCAATGTTGGGGCGGTTCCTTATCAATCGGGGAAAGGCGTAGTCCAAGGTCCTGGCCTGTGCCGCCAATGCATCGGCCATATAGGGATTGCCGTGGCCGACATTGCTGACCACCGGGCCTGACGAGACATCGATATAGCGGT
Source organism: Rhodospirillaceae bacterium (assembly GCA_018701215.1). Classification (GTDB taxonomy): domain Bacteria; phylum Pseudomonadota; class Alphaproteobacteria. Next base: position 5,582 of record JABIWH010000023.1, on the reverse strand, counting down.
TGCCCTCTTCATCCCACATGTGGATGCCGGAGGCCCGGTCGATCACCGGCATGGGAACGGCGCCGGGCCGTGTGTAGAAGGCTGTTTGCCCGCCGTTTTTGGTGGCGGTTGATGTGAGAGAGGACATGAAAACCTCCAGGCTTTGATATATTGTATTGATGAGAGATATTGAATTGCATCGATAGTATTGACGTGTATTTCGAGTCAATATAAACATTGTTATCATGACAATATGGTGCCCTGATCTCGACCATAAAACCGGTCCCAAATACCTGCTGATCGCCGAGGCGATTGGGCAGAGTATCGCCGATGGCAGTCTGAAGGAGCGGGACCGGCTGCCGGTCCAGCGTGATCTCGCCTATCGGCTGGGGCTGTCTCTAAACACCGTCAGCCGCGCCTATGCCGAGGCGATCAAGCGGGGTTTTCTGCATGGTGAAGTGGGGCGCGGCACCTATGTGCGCGGTGCCGGGCCCATGCCGCTGCGGGATGCACCATCCGGGATGGTTCGGCCAACCAGCGGGCCGATTGACTTCACTTTGAACCTGCCTGCGCCCGGTGAGGGTGCCGCCGAACTGGCCGCGACGCTGGCGGATTTGCAAGGTTCCGATAAACTGGCCGCCCACCTTGACTATCAGACGGACGGCGGTGCGCCGCGCCATGCCGAGGCGGCGGCGGCATGGCTTCGCCCACTTGGTCTCGATGCTCATGCCGACGAGGTGATCCTAGCCAACGGGGCGCAACATGGCTTGCTGGTGAGTTTGCTGGCCATGGCGCGTCCGGGCGACGTCCTGCTCACGGAAGCGATGACATATGCGCCGATCAAGGCCCTGGCGCGGCACCTTGATCTCAAGCTGATGCCCGTCGCCATGGATGACGGCGGCCTTTCACCGGCCGCGCTGGATGACGCCTGCCGGAACAGCGCGGCAAAGGTTTTGTATTGCATGCCTACATTGCACACGCCGACCGCGATTACGATGACCGAGGTGCGGCGGCGCGAAATCGCGGCTGTCGCCAAGAGGCATGATCTGTTGATCATCGAGGATGATGTGTTCGGTTTCCTGCCGCCTGAGAGACCCCGGCCGTTGGCCTGCCATGCGCCTGAGCAAACGGTTTTTCTCACCAGCGTTTCAAAATGTCTTGCGCCCGGCCTGCGGGTTGGCTTTCTGCATGCGCCCGATAGGCTGCGCCGCGCGCTCCATGCCGCCGTTAATTTGTCGTGTTGGATGCCGCCGTCCCTGATGGCGGAGATCGCCAGCACCTGGATCATGGATGGCACGGCGCAAAGGTTGAACCAGTTTCAAAGGTCGGAGGCCCGTGCACGCCAGCAACTGGCCCGCCGTATTTTGAGCGGACACGATGTGCGGGCGGATCCGCATGGTCTGCATCTTTGGCTGGTGCTTCCCAAACATTGGTGGGCGGATGCCTTTCGGGCCGCTGCCGAAAGGCAAGGTGTAAAAGTGCTCACCGGCGAAACCTTCGTCATCACACAGGCCGATGCGCCAAACGCCGTTCGCATATGCCTCAGCCATGAACCGGTCCGTGATCGCGTGATCCAGGGGTTGGAGATCATTGCTGGGCTATTGGATGAGACCGGTCATCCCGGCGATCTTGTCGTCTAAACCGCGGTCTAAGCCGGGGCCGGCCAGTCAGGGTCCTGAAAACGCTGGATTTCCAGCTGATAGCCATCGGGATCGCGCAGGAAGAATTGATAGATGTTGAATTTTTCGTTTTCGCTGGGCGGCGCCTCGATCGTTACGCCTTGTGCTGTCAGGCGTTCGTACCAGCCGTCCACGTCAGCGCTGACCAGGGTGACAATGATGCCATCGGGCCTGACGTTGGTTCCCTCGGCGCATTGGCAGACCCCGATAAAGCCGTCCCGGCTGGTCCGGAAGATCTGACAGGCACCCTGGTCCAGGGCCAGCGGCAAACCCAGGGTCTCGCCATAGAAAGCGGCGCTGCGGGTTAGATCGGCGGTGTAGAGAAAGGTAACCTGCTGATCGAACATGGTTGTTACGATGCCTCCTGGTCGCCGTCCGCCGTCAGGGCCAGTTCCTTGACGGTTTTTCCTTCCAGTGCGGCGGCGGAGGCGGCCTCGTACGCATCCACGATGGCATCGATGCCGGCTGGTGCCGGGATGCTATCATAGGAAAGATCGCCGCCCGCGCCGCCATGGCGGACCGCGGCGAGGACCTCGTCTATAGTCACCACCTCGAACGGGCGGGCCGGCAGATAGGTGTGCGGTTGATCCGCCGTGGCCTTGATCAGATCCGCCCGTTCAAGAACCTCCAGAACATCCTGCACCGGGTCATTGCGAATGTTTAGCTCTTGCGACAGAGCCTCCGCCGACCAGGCGGGGCGGCGGAGATAGTGATGCCGCGCGATCAGGTTAATCAACGTCAGGGCCAGCTTTTCCCGGGCCCGGTGGCTTAGGCGCTGGTGGCCGCCTTGGCCGCGCAAATAAGCCGGATGCTGCACATAAAAACCGATGTTGGCGCCGATCAGCAAGATCAACCAACCCACATACAGCCAGATCATGAAAAATATCAGCGTCGCGAAGGTGGAATAGATGGCGGTGTATTTGGCCGAGCCAACCACGAAGGAGGCAAAGATCCAGCCCAGTACATTCCACATCAGACCGGCGACCAACCCGCCCGACAGGGCCGCGCGGGCCTGTACCTTGGTGTTGGGAATGAAGGCGTACATGAAGCTGAAGGCGCCCGAGATCATCAGGAACGGGATCAGCTTGCCAGCGAATTTAATCACGCTGCCCAGGGGTTCTATCGCCGATAGGGTGCCGACGATGGAGAGCGAGGCGATCGATGCGCCAATACCCACGGCGGCGAAAATCAAGGCTGGGCCAATGACCAGCACCGAAAGATAGTCGCGGAAACGTTGCCCCAGGCTGCGTTCCCGGCTGACATGCCAGACCGTGTTAAAGGCCCGCTCGATCTTCTGCATCAGCGAGACAACCGTATAGAACAACAAGGCGAAGCCCAGGCTGCCCAACACGCCGACCTTGACGTTATCAACGAATTCGATGATCCGTTCGGTAATCTCGATGCCCTTGCTGCCCAGAGGTTCGAGCACACCAAGCAGCAGGGGTTCAATCTGGTTATGGACACCAAAGCCCTTCAGGATGGAAAAACTGATTGCCAACAAGGGCACCAGGGACAACAAGGTGGTGTAAACCAGGCTCATGGCCCAAAGGGTCAGCTGCCCCTTGGCCAGATCACGGCCAATGGCGGCGGCCATGCGCAGGGCAATGATCAACCTGGCGCGCCAGGTTGGCAAACCGCTCAAATCCGCCTGCCAGATAAAGCGGTCCAGATTGCCGCCCAGGGCGAACAGTCCTTTATTGTCCTGCGTGCTCATCGCTGCATCTTAAACCATCGCGGTATTATTTACCGAAACCGATGGCTGTGTTTGTACTGACCGCAAGTCCGGTCAAACAGTCGTATGGGCCACCGTCCTGAGCCCGGCAGGCGGGTATTTTGTACAACTGGATGCGGGAAATTTTGGCACAGGCACCGCTGTGGAGAGGGATATTCACGATCGTGCCACGGTTTGATGGCAGCGGCGCTAGGTCGATCAACAGGCGGTCCATGACAGCGTCCTTGCCATCGAACAGCACCAGATCCAAACGAAACCGGTCCAGGGTCTGGCCCAGTCCATTGCTGATCAGCAGCGTTGCCAGGCAGCCCCGCGGGCTGTCTTCGGTTTTCTTGAGTTCCAGGCTAAGGCCGGCAGCCGCGCTGGGCCGTGGCCCGAGGCAGACAAAGGCCGTAAGCAACGCCGCAAACAGGGCTGTGAATAGGGGGGCCGAACGGATGGCGGGGCGCATGGTCGGGTTCCCTGTCCTCGTGGTGGATGACGATCCTGCGCTACCTGCCTAGCCGATCACCCCGTATGCGTGCAAGGCCTGTTCAAAAAAAGGCGGAAGCAAAAAAAAAAGAGGCGCCCGCCAGGCGCCCCTTGATTTGCCGTGAACGTGTTCCCTAGCGCGCACCCATGGACTTCATGAATTCGCCCAAATGGCTTTGTAGTTCGGCGGATTTCTGGGCCAGATCGGTGGAGGCATCCAGAACTTCCTGGGCCGCCTGGCCGGTCGCATCCGAGGCTTCCGATACCTGAACGATGTTGGAAGAAACCTCCTGGGTCGCCGCACCCTGTTCCTCCACCGCCGAGGCGATGGCCGTCGCGACCTCGTGGATCTCGTTGATGGTCTTGGTAATGGTTTCGTTGGCCTCCACCGCGGACTTTGTAGCGCCTTGGATTTCGGCGATTTGTGCCGAAATTTCTTCCGTGGCACCCGCGGTCTGCGTGGCCAGGGATTTCACTTCCGAGGCAACGACGGCGAAGCCTTTGCCGGCCTCGCCGGCCCGCGCGGCCTCGATCGTGGCGTTCAGGGCCAATAAGTTGGTTTGTCCGGCGATGTCCTGAATAATATTGACCACGTCACCGATTTTCTGCGCGGCCTGGTTCAGCCCGTCGATCATTTCAGAGGTGCGCCGGGCATCTTCCACCGCGCCGCTGGCAATGCCGGCGGAATGGCTGACCTGGCGGGAGATTTCATCGACCGAAGAGGACAGCTCTTCCGCCGCCGAGGCGACCGTGCCGGACCGTGAATTGGCCAGAGCGACCGATTCTTGCATGGCCCGTGACGAGGCGGACATTTCCTCCGCCGCCGCTGATACGGCCTCGGCCACATTGGTAACCTGGGTCGCCAGGTTGATGTTCCGGGTCACCAGGGCCCAGGACAGCATCGGCCCAATATAATTGCCATTCGCATCGTTCAGGGCCGCAACCGTCAGATCCAGGGTTTCTTCGCCCAGCTTGATTAAGGCACGGTGGGGTAAATTGTCCGGGTCCGCCAGCATGCGGCGCTGATGCTCGGGGTGCTTATGAAAGATGTCGATGCATTTGCCATGCAGCTGATCTGCCGGGACCGGCAACAAATGGTTCAGCGGCGTCAGGGTTTTGATCGAGGTCTCGTTGATATAGGTGATTTCAAAGGTATCTTTGTCCGCCAACATAACGTTGATGGGCATTTGATCCATCATCTGCAGCAGTTTTTGCGTTTGCGTTTCATGCTCCACCTGCTGGGTGATTACGGACCAAGCAACCGTAGCGGCAATGTAGTTGCCGTTTTTGTCATGCACGGCGGAAACATGCAGATCCAACCACTCCGTGCCGAGCTGAATTTTGGCCTTGTGCGGCAGGTTGGCCGGATCGCCCAGCAATTTGCGTTGATGTTCGGGATGCTTGTGAAAAATGTCGATGCATTGACCCAGGACATCGTCTGCCTCGACAGGTATCAGATGCTCGATCTCTTTCAGCGTCTCGGTCGATTGCTTGTTCATATAGATGACCCGCAAGTCCGCCGGGTCGCATGCCATGACCGCGGTCGGCAGCGCGTCGATCATTTCCTCAAAGGCTAGTTTGCCGCTTGAGCTTAATTTTGGCCCGCCTTGGCGGCCGAATACAGCAATATTCATTGTGGTTTCCCCATTTCAATCGTCTAAAACCAAGATCCGACAGGTTGACGCGATCTTCCCCATGCGTCAGCGAGCGTTAGATGAGAT
>JABIWH010000025.1 GCA_018701215.1 Rhodospirillaceae bacterium | reverse complement strand
AGTGGTGCCCAGGGGCGGATTCGAACCACCGACACGCGGATTTTCAGTCCGCTGCTCTACCAACTGAGCTACCTGGGCATCCGGGGCATCCGATGAACGGGGCCCGGCGGGCGATTAACGCCCGGAGACGTTGGGGTTCATAGTGGAATTTGAATTGCCTGTCCAGCGTCACGGCGGCGGAAGGGCAAAAAACAACCGACCAACCGCCAATAAACACCGGGTCATTGGCCTCCCTGACCATTCCCCGCCTGCGAAACCGCCACCACTGACGTCGCTGTGGCCGCCAATGTGCCGCCGCTGTCAAACAGGCGGGCCTCGAGAAATGCCGTGGAACGGCCCTGGCGTACCAGGCTAGCCCGGCAGCGCAGCACGCCGGGGCCAATGCCCGCAAGGAAATTACACTGCATTTCCAGCGTCGTTGCGCGGCAAGGTTCGCCCATCAAGGCCACGACGGCATCAAGCAGGGCCTGTTCCAACATCGCCATGGTGAAACCACCCTGCATCACGCCCATGGGATTGAAAAAATGCGCCTGGGCCCGGAATTCCGCATCGATGGCCGACGCCGCCCGATCGATCGCCAACAAGCGGTGCCCCAGAAGTTCGGCGACGGGGCCACGGTCGCGCCGCTGCTGCCGTTGCTGGTGTTGCTGGTGTTGCAAAGCAAGGTCATTTGCGCCGGGCGGGCTCATTTCCAGGGTAGCTTGCGAAAGCGTGCGGTAGCCGTGGCGGTGGCGGCCAATTCGCCGGCGCCATTGAAGAGCTCGCCGGCCAAATAGACTTCCCGCGCCCTAGTCCCATCCATAGCCCGTGCCCCGGCCTGCGTGCTGATCTGTACGATGCTGCCTTCGGCGATCAGCCGGCCCGGTTCGACCGGTTGCAGAAACGACGTTTTCATGCCCAGCGTCGGCACCACATAGTCGAAATTCCGTGGCGCCGTGGCGGCGATCGCCATGACCTCGTCCAGCATGGCGGAGAGAAAGCCGCCATGTATGAAGCCGTGTTCATTGCAGAATTCCGGCTTGCCTAGATAGGCAATACGGGCGCGGCCCAAAACCGCGTCAATCTCCAACGGTTCGGACGCCAATAGCTCCGTCGCACCCACAGGGGGGCGTTTAGTCAGCCGCGCGATGGCCTGCGCGCTTGTCATTTCATTCATACGTTAGGGTTTCTCTCACTACTTCAGGCGGCATCCTTGCGGAAAAGGTGATAGCGGCCCTCGGCCACGCCCGCGGGCAAGGGCACCGGCCGGCAGCCGGGAATAGCCAAAGGCTGATCGGCGGCAATGACCGCGCCGGGCGCCAATAACGGCCCCAGCGCCGAGCCCACGAAGACCGCCAGGGCCGCCGTCAACGCCGCGTCGCCGGTACCAATATCGCAATGCGCCATCACCGCCGGCGCGCCGATGCGAGCCAAGGCGCCCGGCATGCTGTCATGGACATCGCCCAAAAACAGATGCGCGTCATCGGGCACGCAGTCGGGGTGAGCGGCAACCTTGCGCTCGAAGACGAAAATTTCGCGCTCCGGATCGCCGCCGCTCAACCGGTCACGCAAATGGTCATAGGTACGGCCGTTGCCCAGGCCAAACTCCAACACCGGGCCGGGCCGGCCATTAATCTCGGCAACCGCCCAATCCAGGCAGATCCGTTGCGCCTGCAGCCGGCGAATAGCACTGTCGAGACGGCTCACGGGCAAACTTTGCGTGGCTGGACGGCGACGGTCCGTCCTGGAAATAGCTGCATCGGATGGGCCGTCATCACCATTAGCCGCCGCTGCTCTCCAACTCACGCAGGCGGCGGTTGGCTTCCGTCAGCTGCAGGTTTGTCTGTTCCTGACGATGGGCCAGCTCGCGCATGATTTCCACCGCCATGGTGGGAAACTCATTGACCAGGCGAAAGAACAAATCCTTGCTGATCCGCAGCGTGTCCAGTTTCGCGGTGGCGGTGATGGTAGCGGTACGCGGCACATCGCACAGGATCGCGATCTCTCCCACGAAGGCATTGCGGCCGATTTGCGCCACCGTCAACTTGCCGCCGTCCGGTCCTTCAATGATGACGTCCGCCGTGCCATCGACCACCAGATAGGCGGCATCACCCATGTCGCCCTGTTGAAACAGGCTCTGCCCTTCCTGAAAGGCCAGCCGCTCGGAGGTAAAGGCCAACAGCTTCAGCTTCGATGGCTCGATATTGGCGAACAACGGAATGCTGCGCAGTAGTTCAACTTCTTCATTCAGGCTCATGGCCAATCTCCGACCCGTGCCCCACCAACCAGGACACTAACTAATTTAATCCTGCGCAAAAGCGAGCCCCCGCGCATCACAATAATCCATTCCAACGAGCTATTCCGATGCCAACAACTCCTTGACATAGTCATTGCTCTGACTCAAATCGGCGTAAGTGCCACGTTCCATCAAACGGCCCTGACGCATCACCAGTATTTCGTCGAAACCGGCTGCCATGCTGGCTCTTTGTACGGACCAGATTAAGCAGCGCCCCTCGAAATCGGCCAGCAAGGCTTCCATTATCGCGGCCTGAGCGGCCGAGTCCAGGGATGTGGTGGACTCGGACAAAATCAGGATATCGGGCCGTTTCAACAAGGCCCGCGCCAGAGCCAGCTTCTGCCGCTGCGCCGTCGATAGGCGCGAGCCGGCGATACCCACCTCGAAGTTCAAACCAACCTCCGCCACGGCTTCGTGCAGGCCCTGCTCCTCCACCACTTCGGAAATCAAGGCGCCGACGCGGTCGACCGCCTGGGCCTGGCCATAGGCCACCTTGCCGAACAGGATATTGTCCTGAATATTGGCCGAGGCGTTGTAGCTATCCGCATCGAAAAATTCCACCGCATCGCGCAACTCGTCCGGCAGATGCGAGGCGAAATAGCGCCGGGCCTCCAGCACCTTGTCCTGCAAGTCATCGTCCACCAGACCAAGGCGGTGGCGGGCCGGAATTAATTTGAACGGCAACGACATCAAACGCGCCCGGTCCTCGTCGGGCAGGGCCGACAGATTGGCCCGGTCGCTGCGCTGCAACAAGGCCTGGATATCCGGCAGTTCGTCGGCCGAGATGAAACTGAACTGCTGGAACAGTTCGTGATCCGCCGGCAGGTCGGCGAACAACTCCACCATGGTCGAGGCAACCTGAAAACCCACCGAGAGAAACTGTTCGGTCAGACCGACCTGTTCAAGAACATCCAACACATAAGGATGCTCGGCTAGATGCTCCACATCGAATGCATCACCAACCGGATTGCCGAACATCAGGTTCTCGCCGATCGAGGCGTTCAGGTTGTAGGCATCGCCGGCAAAACCTTCGACCAACTCCAACAGGGCGGGGTCATTGGCCATCCTGGTCCGCAGGCCGGCCCTGGCCCGCAAAATAGCTTCCGCCAAATCCGCGCGGCTTTGCGGATCGACGGTGCCACGAAGGCCGAATTGATAAACCTCTTCATCCATGCCAATGCGCTTTAAGGCGGCGGCGCCGGCCCGGCACAGGGCGGCGGCGTCTTCAACGCCCGCGGCGGCGTAATCGATCCAATCGGCGTCCGGGTCGTATTCGATGTTGCCCGAGCGCCGGGCCTCGTCGACATAGACATCGCGGTGCCTGGCGGCTGCGCCATCCATCTCCGCCGCGACCAGGGGGCGATGCTTCAAGCCCAGGAACAAGTTATCCGCGATGGTGCCGGCAAAGACAAAGGCGGCGGCGCCCACATGGGTGATACGCCGGCCCGTCACCGCCTCCGACAAAATGGCGCCATCATCGCCGCCCAGGCTGAGATTGCCATTGTCGGGGTCGAGCAAACGGGCCAGCAACAGGGTCAATTCCTCCTTGCCGCTGCCGCCCGAGCCAACAATGGCATAGCGCTTGTCGAGCGCCAGGCGCAACGACACCCCATCCACCACTGCGACATCCTGATCATCGTTCAGGGTCAGGTTGGTGGCCGTCAACTCGCCCTCCAACGGGCTAAGGTTGCTGGGCTCGATCAGTTGGTAATCGGGTCCGCGCATGCCCGCCGGGCCGAACTGGCTGACCACCTGATCATACTTGATCGAGGCATCCGCCTGCATCTGGTAGTAATTGAGCAATTCCTTCCACGGCGCGGCCAGATCCTTGTGCGCCGCGATGGCGGCGATCACGGTGCCGATCTCCAGATCACCCTGAATAACGAAATAGCCGCCGATGGAATAGAATGCGAATGGTCCCAGCTGCTGGATCGAGTTGTTGAGGAACTTAATGACGAATTTCTGCCGGTAGATACGCTCACGCACGCCATAGATCCAGAACAATTGGTTGGCGAAATCGGTCAGCACGAAATTGGAGGTATCGTGGGCATGGGTTTCCTGCACCCCTTGCACGGTCTCGCCGATCTTGTCAGACAGGCGCCGCACCCGCGCCACCCGTTCCTTGCCCAGCAGGTTCACCTTGCGCTGCAATTTCGGAATCAACCATAATTGCAGCGGATACAGCGCCACCGCCGCCGCCGCCATGCGCCAGTCCTGCATGAACAAAAATGCCAGAATGGTGGCCAGATAACCGCCCTGAAAGGCCGGTAGCGAAAAGGCATCGCCGATGAAGCCGCCCAGGGGCTCGACCTCGGCGGTGATCATGGGAATGATTTCACCCTGGCTCATTTTGCGGAAGGTTGGCAGCGGGAAGCGCAGGACCCGGCCATAAAGTTCGAACCGCAGACGGCGCAGCATGCGTTCGCCCGTCAGGCCCTTGTATACATTGATGATGTATTTGAAGCCTTGATTAATACCCACCAGGACAAGAAACAGCGCACATAAGGAAAACAGATAAGGTACCTGATCGAGGCTCATTTCGAACGGTCCCAGCAACGGGATGTCCTGACCCATTACGTTAAAAGTGAGTTTTTCGCTCAAATTCAGGGGGAAATCGACGCCAATGCCCTGGAACGCCTCGTTGATGATGGTCTTGGGGATTTCGTAAAATAAATACAGGAACGGCAGCGAGGCGGCCGACATCAAGGTCATGGTAACCTGTTGCTGCCTGGAAAACCGCCAGACGTATCCGTAAATGGTCTTTTCCATCCGCCGTGCCCGCTCCTCACAAACGATCAAACAGTTATCGAATCTCCGGCGAATGCACCTTAGCGCACGGAATCTTAAGGGTAAATATATACAAAATCAGACCCACCGCGGAAATAACCGCACGTAACACGCAAACAACACTTCGGGCAAAAATGTCTGTCTAATCAAAAAGTTGCTTTTTGTGGACGCCCTGTCATGGCATAGTCCCGAACTAATTCATGAAGCGGTAAACGCCTCAGGGGAGAACTGCGGCATGCCTACTGGCACGCTCCAAGGGATGCGGGGATTCCGCGTCCTTATTTATAGTCACGATACCATGGGCCTGGGCCATCTGCGGCGGTGCAGTACCATTGCCCATTCCCTGGTGCGCGAGTACCCGGACGTATCCGTGCTCATCCTGTCCGGCTCTCCGATCATCGGCAGCTTTGATTTTCGCTCGCGCGTTGATTTCGTGCGTATTCCCGGCGTCATCAAATTGCGCAACGGCGAATACACCTCGTTGAACCTGGGCATCGATTTCGAACAGACCATTCATATGCGGGCGGAAATCATCAAGCATACGGCGGATATTTTTGCCCCCGACATGGTGATTGTCGATAAGGAACCATTGGGCCTCAGGGGCGAGATTGAAGAAACCCTGCGCATGTTGAAGCGGCGCGGCACCCGCCTGATCCTGGGCCTACGCGATATCATGGACGATCCCTCCATGCTGGCACCCGAATGGCGGCGCAAGAACGCGATGCCCGCTCTGCGGGATCTGTATGACGAAATCTGGGTTTACGGCCTGCCGCAAGTCTGTGACCCCTTGCAGGGCCTGCAAGTGCCGCGCCAGGTGCGCCGGCGGATGGTCTACACCGGCTATCTGCCCCGGCGCACGCCGACCGAACCATCGACCCGGCCGCTGCCGGAAATCGTCTCCGAACCATACGTCCTGGTTACCACGGGCGGTGGCGGCGACGGCGAAGGACTGATCGATTGGGTGCTGCGCGCCTATGAAGCCGACGACCGCATGCTGTATCCGGCGCTGATCGTCCTGGGACCATTCATGCAGCCGGAGACCCAGGCGGAATTCATTGACCGGGCCAACCGCCTGAGCCGGGTACAAGCCATCACCTTCGATGCCAAGCTGGAAGAGCTGGAAGACAACGCCGTCGGCGTCGTGGCCATGGGCGGCTACAACACCTTTTGCGAAATCCTCAGTTTCAACAAACGGGCCCTGATCATTCCGCGCACCCGGCCACGGATGGAACAATTTATCCGTGCCAGCCGGGCCCAGGAATTGGGCTTGGTCAAAATGCTGGAGGATGACGGCAAGCGGGATGCCGAGATCATGGGCAAGGCGTTGCGCGAATTGCCTTACCAGAACCGCCCCAGGGACGTCATCGTGCCGGGCCTGTTGGAAGGGCTGGACAACGTCAACCGCCTGGTCGAGCCGTGGCTGTCCGAGCCGACCATGACGAGAGAGGCCGCCAGGGAACAGGCCCCGGCAAAGAAATCAGCGGCCGATCGCGCCAAGGCGTCGTCGGGAGACTGACGCCAAAGCCGGCATGCCCCTGTCATGACGCCTGAAATACGACCCAAAGCAAACGCTGCATCCGGGCCCGTGGCCTTCATATTGAAGGGCTATCCGCGTCTGTCGGAGACCTTTATCGCCCAGGAGATCGAGGCTCTGGAACAACGCGGCCTGGACATCCGCATTATCTCGTTGCGGCATCCCACGGATCGGGCCATCCATCCGGTTCACCGCCGCATCCGCGCCGGGGTCAACTATCTGCCGGAATATCTCTATCAGGAACCGGCACGGGTCTGGCGCGCCTGGAAAGAGGTTCGCCGCCGGCCCGGTTACCCGGCTGCCCGGCGCCTGTGGCTGCAGGATTTATGGCGCGACCGGACCCCCAACCGGGTCCGCCGGTTTGGCCAGGCCCTGGTGCTGGCGGCGGAACTAGGCGACGAAATCCGCCATCTGCATGCCCATTTTCTGCACACCCCGGCCTCGGTCGCCCGCTATACCGCTCATTTGAGCGCGCGCGCATGGAGCTGTTCGGCCCATGCCAAGGATATCTGGACCTCGCCGGAATGGGAAAAACGGGAAAAGCTGGCCGATCTGTCCTGGTTGACGACCTGCAGCCAGGCCGCCCACGACCATCTTGCCGCCCTGGCGCCCGAAGAAAACGGCGGCGGCACCGTGGCGCTGGTCTATCACGGTATCGATCTAAGCCAATTTGGCGCGGTAGAAGCGCCTCGTTCGAACCGCGACGGCGGCGAGGCAGCCGATCCGGTGCGCATTCTCTCGGTTGGCCGGGCGGTCAGCAAAAAGGGCTTTGACGACCTGATCGCCGCCCTGGCCGCACTGCCCGATACATTGAACTGGCGCCTGGAACATATCGGCGGCGGTAATCTTTCCAACAAACTGAAACAGCAGGCCGGTCAGGCCGGGATCGCCGAACGCATCGAATGGCGCGGCGCCCAGCCCCAGGAGGAGGTCCTGGCGGCCTATCGCCAGGCCGATATATTCGTCCTCGCCTCCCGCATCGCCGCCGATGGCGACCGGGACGGCCTGCCCAATGTCCTGATGGAGGCCCAGAGCCAGGGCCTGGCCTGTATCGCCACCGCCGTCTCGGCCATCCCCGAGTTGATCACGGACGGCGAAACCGGTGTCCTGGTCCCGGCCCTTGACCGGGCGGCGTTGTGCCGGGCAATCGCTGCGCTGGCCGCGGACCCGGCGCGGCGGCGGCACCTGGGCGAAGCCGGGCAGGAACGGGTGCGGGCGCAGTTTTCCCATGATTATTGGATTGACCGGCTGGCCGTCAAATTCGGCTTGGACCACGGCAGCGGCAAGGCCGGCGCCAGAGCCGCCGGGGAAGCCTGATGCCGGCGCGGCGCGTTGCTTTCTATGCACCGCTGAAAGCGCCGACCCATGATACACCGTCGGGCGACCGGCGCATGGCGCGGTTGTTGATACAGGCCCTGGAGGCCGCCGGCGCGGCGGTGGAGCTGGCATCGGACTTCCGCGCCTACGATGGCAATGGCGATCCGGACCGCCAGCGGGCCCTGCGTGACGAAGGCGCGGCCTTGGCGGACGGCCTGATCGAACAATACCGGCGCCGCAACGAAGATGCCCGGCCCACGGCCTGGTTCACCTACCACCTGTACCACAAGGCGCCGGACTGGATCGGACCAAGGGTCGCGGCGGCCCTGGATATTCCCTATCTGGTGGCGGAGCCCTCGTTCGCGCCAAAACGTGCCGGCGGCGCCTGGGATTTAGGCCATGCCGCCGCTGCCTCGGCGATTGCGGCGGCTGAGTGGGTCTTCTGTCTGACCCGGTTGGACATGGCCTGCGTCCAGCCACTGGTCCCGGCACGGCATCATTTACGCTTTCTGCCGCCGTTTCTAAATGCGGCGCCATTCGCGGCGGCAAAAGCGGACCGGGACGTCACGGCCAAACGCTTTGGCCTGGACCCGGGTAAGCGATGGCTGTTGGCGGTGGCCATGATGCGGCCCGGTGACAAATTGGCCTCCTATCAACGCCTGGGCGCTGCCCTGTCGCGGCTGGACGGGGATGATTGGCAGCTGTTGGTGATTGGTGATGGCTCCGCCCGCGGCGATGTTATCGCCGCGCTGGCATCAATCGAGGGCAAGTTAATCTCGCCAGGGCCACTGGCCGGGAGCGATTTGCCCCCGATCTATGCCGCCTGCGATTTATACTTGTGGCCTGGGGTGGGCGAGGCCTATGGCATGGCCTATTTAGAAGCCCAGGCGGCGGGCTTGCCGGTGGTCGCGGGCAATGAACGGGGCGTACCCGACGTGGTCCTGCACGCGCGGACCGGCCTGCTGACCCCGCCAGGTGACGACGGCGCCTTTGCCGCCGCCACGCGGCGCTTGCTGGATGATGGCGGACTGCGGCATAAGCTGTCGCAAGAGGCCCGCGCCTTCGTGAGCGGAGAACGCACGGTGGCGGCGGCGGCAAAGATAATTGACGAGGCGTTATAGTGACATTGCTGGGTATGATCAGACACGGCCGCACGGCCTGGAACGGCGAAGGCCGATTGACCGGGCGGACCGATATTTCACTGACCGAAGAAGGCCGCGCCGCCTTGATCGGCCTGCGTCCGCCAGCGGAACTGGATGGTGCCGTCTGGCATGTCAGCCCCCTGCTTAGGGCGCGGCAAACAGCTGACATCGTAAGCCAAGGCACGATCGATCTGCGGATCGAGCCGCGCCTGATCGAAATGAGTTTTGGCGATTACGAGGGCCGGACATTGGAAGAACTGCGCGCCGAGGCGGCGGCGGACATGGCCGCCAACGAAGACCGCGGCCTGGACTTTCTGCCCCCCGGCGGGGAAAGCCCACGCATGGTGCAACAGCGTTTACGGCCCTTCCTCTCGGAGCTGGGAGAAGCCGGCGGCAAACATATCTGCGTCGCGCACAAGGCGGTTATCCGCGCCGTCTTCGCGGCCGCCTACGACTGGAACATGCTGGGCCGCCCGCCCGTGAAGCTGCGCTGGGAGCAGGCCCACTTGTTCGAGGTGGATAAGGACGGCGGCGTGCGGCCACATCAGATGAACGTGCCGCTTATAACTGTCGGGGGAAAGCTCACGATGAGCGGCCCCCAATTGAGCGGCCCCCAATGAGCGGTCCTGGGCGCGTATTGTTTTATGTCCAGCATCTGCTGGGCATCGGCCATCAGCGCCGGGGCGCCACCTTGACCCGCGCCATGCAGGACGCCGGCCTGGAGGTCACATATATCTCGGGCGGCCACGGCATTCCCAACCTGGATCTGGGCGGCGCCGAGCTGGTGCAGCTGCCTCCCGTCCGGGCGGTGGATCTGTACTTCAAGCAGCTGGTGGACGAAAATGACCAGCCCATCGATGACGCCTGGCGCGAACGCCGCCGCACCGGCCTGCTGGCGGCCTGGGAGCGCGTTCAGCCCCATGTCATCCTGTTGGAGCTGTATCCATTTGGCCGCCGGCAAATGCGCTTTGAACTATTGCCCCTGCTGGATGCGGCCGTGGCATCGGCACGGCGCCCCGTCATCGCCTCGTCGGTGCGCGATATCCTGGTCGCCTCGCCCAAGCCCGAGCGCCTGGTGGAAATGCTGCAGCGGGTGGAGACCTATTTCGATCACGTGCTGGTGCATGGCGATCCCGACCTGATTCCGTTCGAGACCACGTTCCCCCATGCGGCGGAAATCGCCGGCAAGCTGCATTATACCGGCTATGTGGTCGACCGTACCGGCCAACGGGGCGGGCCGGGCAGTCCTGGCTGGGACGAGGTTCTGGTCTCGGCCGGGGGCGGCGCCATGGGTGATACCTTGATGCGGGCCGCCATTCAGGCCCGGGCCCAAAGCGCGCTAAAGAACAAGCGCTGGCGGGTGCTGGTCGGCGTCAAGGTGCCGGACGACGAATATCAGGCTCTGGTCCAGCTGGCCACGGTTTGCGGCGAAACGGGAGGCATCGTGGTCGAACGGGCCCGCGGCGATTTCCCGAGCATGCTGATGAACTGCGCCCTGTCCATCAGCCAGGGCGGCTACAACACGCTGATGGAATGCATGCACGCCGGCTGCCGCAGCATTATCGTACCCTATGCCGGCGGTTTGGAGACGGAGCAGACATTGCGGGCGGAACTGCTGCAGCAACGCGGCGTCATTACGGTGCTGGCGGAGACGGAATTGTCCCCCCCGGCCATGGTTGAGGCGATTGAACGGTCGCTGGCCGGGCCCGGCGCGGCAATGGCGGGGGTGCGCACCGACGGCGCCGCCGATGGCGCCCGCCAGATCGCCGCCTGGGCGGCAACGCTGGATTGGTAGATGGCAAGCTGGCACGATTTGGACGAAGAACTGGCGCGCTGGGCGGCGCTGGGGCGGCGAGCCGGCCTGTGGTGGCGCGATGATGACGCGACCGCACCGGGACCACAATTGCAAAAACTGATCGAACTATCGCGGCAATCGGGGGTCGCCGTCGCCATCGCCGTCATCCCGGGGGCGGCGGATGACGCCCTGGGCGACACCCTGGCGGCGCTGCCGGGCGCAAGAATGCTGGTGCATGGTTTACGGCATGAAAACCGCGCGCCGCAGTCCGAGAAAAAGGCTGAATTCGGACCACATCGTCCGGTCTACGAAATGCTGGGCGATGCCGCCATTGCCTGGGAAAACCTGGCGGGCCGCTTCCCCGGCCTGGCCTTGCCAGTTTTCGTCCCGCCGTGGAACCGGATCGACGATGATCTGGTGCCGCGCCTGCCCCTGGCCCGGCTGCACGGTCTGTCCCGATTTGGGCCGCGGGCAGCGGCGCCAGCGGCGGCTGTCACAGATCTCGTTGAGTGCAATTGCCACCTGGATCTGATCGATTGGCGCGGCGGGCGCGGCTTTGTCGGCAAGGACCAGGCCCTGGAAATATTAATCGCGCATCTTCGGGCGCGCCGCGACGGGACGGTGGATGGGTCGGAAAGCAGCGGCGTGTTGAGCCATCATCTTGTCATGGAGCAAGCAGGTTGGGATTTCTTGCAAGAATTATTTGCCCGGACCCAAGAAAGTGACGTTGCTCACTGGTTAACCATAGACGAAGTCTTTAGGCTGCCACAATGAACAGCTATCGCTATCCCATAGGCACCCTGGTGGCCGATTATTTGCGGGCCGCCGCCGGTGTTTTTCTGCCGCTTGCCTTGATGATCTTTACCGAACTGTTACCTCTTTTTTTCTATATTATGTGCGCGCTGGTGTTGTTGTTCGCGTTTTATGGTCTAAGAACCATACGGCGTCAGAGCACTGTAATAATTGTGGACGGGGATGGCATTCGCCAGGAGGGACCCTTGGGAGGTGTGTTTGACCGCAGTGTGCGTTGGTCGGAGGTGGCGGATTTTCATCTGCGCTATTATTCCACGCGCCGCGACGGTAAAGAGGGTTGGATGCAACTGGTCCTGCGCGGTGCCGGCAAAGGTAGCGCCATCCGCATGGATTCACATCTGCCCGGCTTTGATGACATCGTGGCCAAAGTGTACGCGGCGGCACAACAGCGCGGCCTGAGCATGGAGCCCGCGACGGCGGCGAACTTGGCCCATCTTGGCCTAGGCGAGGATGGCGGCGAAGTTGACGGCGGCACAACAAGCGACGGCGCAGCAAACGGCAGCGCAACAAACAACAGCACGGCAACGGACGCGAAGTTTCCGCCATGACCAATGTTTTGCGGGTACGTGATTTGGCCGTTGAATTCCAGGCGGCGGAAGGTCTGATCAAGGCGGTGGACGGCGTATCGTTTACCGTGCCGCAAGGCAAGACCGTGGCGCTGGTCGGCGAGTCCGGGTCCGGAAAAAGCGTGGTCAGCCAGGCCATCATGCGCATCCTGCCAACCTCGGCCAACATCGCCGGCGGCGAGATATTGTTTCTGGATCCCGACAAGCCCGGCTCGTTCGTGGACCTGACCAAACTGGCACCCGATTCCAAGGAAATGCGCGCGGTTCGCGGCAGCCGCATCTCGATCATTTTTCAGGAGCCCATGACCTCGTTGTCGCCGTTGCACACGGTCGGCAACCAGATCTCGGAAGCGCTGTTGCTGCACCGCGATGTTTCCAAGAAGCAGGCCTTGGAAATCACGGTGGAAATGTTGAGCATGGTTGGCTTTCCAGAGCCGGCACAGGCAGTCTTCAAGTATCCGTTCGAGCTGTCGGGCGGACTGCGGCAACGGGTGATGATCGCCATGTCGCTGGTCTGTCGGCCGGCATTGTTGATCGCGGACGAGCCGACAACGGCCCTGGACGTGACCATTCAGGCCCAGATCCTGAAACTGATCTCGGACCTGCAGTCGGAATTGAACATGGCGGTTTTGATGATCACCCATGATCTGGGCGTGGTCGCCAATGTCGCCGATGAAGTGGTCGTGATGTACCACGGCAAGGTGATGGAGCGGGGCCCGGTCGCGGATATCTATAACAAACCGGAGCATCCCTATTTAAGGGCCTTGATGCTGGCGGTACCGCGTTTCGGCATGCGCGCCGGCGAGCGCCTGGTGCCGCTGCGCGAAATCAGTGCCGAGGCCGGCGTGCTGCTGAAGCAAAAGGAACCCTGGCCCGAGGCGGCGCGCGCGGCGGGGCCACTGCTGGACGTCAGTCATTTGAGCAAGTCCTTCGAAACCCGCAAACGCAAGATGTTCGGCGGCAAGCCCGGCGGCGCGGTGCTGGCGGTGGATGACATCTCGTTCCATGTGGATCCGGGCGAATGCCTGGGCCTGGTGGGTGAAAGCGGCTGCGGCAAGACCACCGCCTCGAAAATGATCATGCGGGCCCTGACCCCGGATACGGGCAGCCTGGCCTTCAATGACCATGGCAAGATCGTCGATGTGCTGGCCCTGCGTGACGAGGAGCTGTTCGCCTTCCGGCGCAAGGTGCAGTTTATATTTCAGGATCCGTTTTCCTCGTTGAACCCGCGCATGACCGTGTTCGATATTATTTCCGAGCCCTTGAACATCCATAACATCGGCGATGCCGAGGAACGCGCCGCCCGGGTCCGGGAATTGATGGCGCTGGTCGGTCTGGACGCGCGCTTTCTGCGCCGCTATCCGCACAGTTTTTCCGGCGGCCAGAGGCAACGGATCGGTATCGCCCGGGCCTTGGCCCTGCAGCCGGATCTGTTGATCTGTGACGAGCCGGTCTCGGCCCTTGATGTCTCGGTGCAGGCCCAGGTGCTGAACCTGATGAAGGATCTGCAAGAGGAACTTGGCCTGACCTATCTGTTTATTTCCCACAATCTGGCCGTGGTCGATTATGTCGCCGACCGCATCGCCGTGATGTGCGCCGGCCGCATTGTCGAGACCGCGCCACGGGAAACCCTGTTCCAGAACCCCATGCATCCCTACACCCAGGCCCTGCTGGCGGCGGTGCCAAAAGCCGATCCCGGCGCCAAGCTGGACCTGACCGCGCTGATGGAAGGCAAGGCGTCGGTGCCCAGTGCCTGGCCCGCGCCCTTTACGCTGGACCAGGGCATCGTGGCGGATATGATCGACGCGGGCGGGGGCCACTATGTACGCGCCGCCGCCGGCACTCAGTTGCCGAGGGAATTGTAATGATCGCGAAAGTCAAAGGCGTGGCCGCGACCCTGTTGGGGTGCGCGCTTTATCTGGGCACACCCGCCGGCTCGTTGGCCAAGACGGCATACACGGAAACGCCCATGTTCGCCGCGCAGGTAAAGGCTGGTGAACTACCGGCGGTCGGGGCGCGGCTGCCTGTCGAACCGTCCGTCGCAAGCTTCACCGGCAAGCGGGTAATCGGCAAGCAGGGCGGTGAAATGCGCACTCTGATCGGCCGCGCCAAGGACGTCCGCCTGTTCGTGGTTTACGGCTATGCCCGGTTGGTCGGCTATGACGAAGAGTTCCGGATCAAACCGGATATCCTGCTCTCGGTCGAAATCAAGGAAGACCGGCAGTTTACCTTCAAACTGCGGCCCGGCCACAAATGGTCCGATGGGCATCCTTTCACGGCGGAAGATTTCCGCTATTGGTGGGAAGACGTGGCCAACAATGCAAAACTGTCGCCGGCTGGACCGCCGCGGCTGATGCTGTCCGATGGCGAGGCGCCCAGCTTCGAAATGCTGGACGAAACCACGGTACGTTACACTTGGCCCAAGGCCAATCCGTTTTTCCTGCCCCGTCTGGCGGGCGCCTCGCCGTTGTTCATCTATCGGCCGGCGCATTACTTGAAGCGCTATCACGGCAACTATGCCGACGCTGGGAAGCTGAAAAAATTGCTGCGCAAGAAACGTACCCGCAGCTGGGCCTCGCTGCATAACCGCTTTGACAACATGTACCGCTTTGACAATCCGGAGCTGCCGACGCTGCAGCCCTGGGTCAACCGCACCCGTCCGCCCGCGACCCGCTTCATCGGGGAACGTAATCCCTATTATCACCGGGTTGATGAAAAAGGCCGGCAGCTGCCCTATATCGACAAGCTCATCATGGCTGTGTCCGACGGCAAGCTGATCGCCGCCAAGGCCGGTACCGGCGAAGTGGATCTGCAGGCCCGCAGCCTGGCCTTCAACAACCTGACGTTTTTGCGCGAGAACGAGAAAGACGGAAAATTCGAGACCTATTTGTGGCGCATCGCCAAGGGCGCCCATGTCGCGCTGTTTCCCAATTTGAACGTGGACGATCCGGTCTGGTCCAAGATGATGCGGGATGTGCGTTTCCGCCGGGCCCTGAGCCTGGGCGTGGACCGCGAAGCGATCAATGAATCATTGTTCTTTGGCCTGGCCCTGATGGGCAATAACACCATGTTGCCCGATAGTCCCCTGTTCCGGGAGGAATATCAAAAGCAGTGGGCCGAGTATGACCCGGACATGGCCAACGAGATTTTGGACGAGATGGGCCTGACCAAATACAACGACGATGATATCCGCCTGTTGCCCGACGGCCGGCCCATGGAAATCATTATCGAGACCGCCGGCGAGGACACCGAACAAACGGATGTGTTGGAGCTGGTCGCCGAAGCCTGGGCCGAAATCGGCATCAAGCTGTATATCAAGCCTTCGCAACGGGAAGTCTTCCGCAACCGGGTTTTCTCGGGCCAGGCCCAGATGTCGATCTGGAGCGGCCTGGAAAACGGCGTTGCCACCGCCGAGACCTCGCCGGAAGAACTCGCACCGACGGCGCAACAGCAATTGATGTGGCCGAAATGGGGCCAGTACTACGACACTTCGGGCAAATCGGGCGAGGCCCCGGATCTGCCTGAAGCCCAGGAACTGGCCGCCTTGGCGAAGGAGTGGATGACCGCCTCCAAACCGGGCCGGCGCGCGGAAATCTGGCACCGCATGCTGGCCATTCATGCCGACCAGATTTATTCCATCGGTATCATTGCCGGCGTGCAGCAGCCCATCGTGGTCAAGCATGGCGTGAAGAACGTGCCCAAGGAAGGCATCTATAACTGGGATCCGGGCGCCCATTTCGGCATCTATCGTCCCGATACCTTCTGGCTTGATCGATAGCGGCGGGAAATGGGGGGCGCATAGGCATGTTCACCTATTTCACACACCGGGTGTTGGTGATGATCCCGACCCTGCTGGTAATCTCGGTCATCACCTTTATCATCATCCAGCTACCGCCCGGCGATTATCTCTCCAATCAGATGGCGGAAATGATCGCCTCGGGCGACCGGGCGGCGTTGGAAAAGCTGGCCTTTCTGCGCCAGGAATTCGGCCTGGATAAGCCGATGTTGGAACAATACGCCGTCTGGCTGGGCATTTGGCCCGGCGGCAACGGCTTTTCCGGCATCCTGCAGGGCGATCTGGGCTGGTCCTTTGAATATAACCTGCCCGTGGACGAAGTGGTCGGCGACCGCCTGTTCCTCTCGCTGGTTTTGAACTTCACCACCATGCTGTTCGTCTACGCGGTGTCGTTCCCCATCGGGGTTTACACGGCGGTGCGGCAATACAGCGTTGGCGACCATGTCATGACCTTTGTCGGCTACATCGGTCTGGCGACGCCGAACTTCCTGCTCGCCTTGATCTTGTTGTTCCTGGCGAAGAAACATTTCGGCGTCTCCATCGGCGGCCTGATGGACGAACAGTTCATCGATCAGGATATGTCCTGGGGCAAGTTCGTCTCCATCTGCGAACATATGGTGGTCCCGGTCATCGTTATCGGCACCTCGGGCACGGCCGGGATGATCCGCCGTCTGCGCGCCAATCTGCTGGACGAATTGCAGAAACAATACGTCACCACGGCCCGGGCCAAGGGCCTGAAGAACCGTACATTGCTGTTGAAATATCCCCTGCGCATGGCGCTCAATCCGTTTGTCGCCGATATCGGCAACCTGCTGCCGCAGATGATTTCCGGTTCGGCCATCGTCGCCGTGGTGATGAGCCTGCCCACCTCCGGTCCAATGCTGGTCAGCGCCCTGCAAAGCCAGGATCAATACCTGGCCGGTTCGTTCCTGTTGTTCCTGGCCGCGCTTACGGTGGTCGGCATGTTCGTTTCCGACCTGGCGCTGGCCGCCCTTGATCCGCGCATTCGTCTTGGCTCGGAGGCGTCGAAATGAGCACCGGCGAAAACCGCGAAGATCAGGAACGGCACTGGGTCTCGGACGCACCGTTCAACCCGCACACCATCGAACGGCTGACGAAGGAGCAGGAACGCTTCTTCATGGCCTCGCAATGGACCCTGATGTGGTGGAAACTGCGCCG
Organism: Rhodospirillaceae bacterium; assembly: GCA_018701215.1. Lineage (GTDB taxonomy): Bacteria > Pseudomonadota > Alphaproteobacteria. The sequence continues at coordinate 12,556 of JABIWH010000025.1, read as the reverse complement.
CCACCCCCTGGCCGTGGCCTCGATGATCTTCCTGGCCGTGGTCTATGTCTCGATCCTGATGGTGGAGTGGGTGGCGCCTTATCCGCTGGCCAAGCGCAATGCCAAATTCATCTATGCGCCGCCACAAATGGTGCATCTGATCCACGACGGTGAATTCATCGGGCCATTCGTGTACGGCTATAAGGTGACCCGCGACATCAAGCGGATGAAGCGGATCTACACCGTGGACCAGACCCAGGTGCAGCCGATCCGGTTTTTCTGCCAGGGCGCGAAATACAAATTCTGGGGCATGTGGCGCATGAAGTTCCACTTCTTCTGCCCCTCCAAGGAAAAAGTCGGCAAGCGCACCGTGCGCAGCACGCTGTTTTTGTTCGGCACCGACCGGCTGGGCCGGGATCTGTTCAGCCGCATCGTCTATGGCGCGCGCATATCCCTGACCGTCGGTCTGATCGGCATAACGGTCAGTTTCGCCATCGGCCTGACCCTGGGCGGCATGGCGGGTTATTACGGCGGCTGGGTGGACAATGTGGTCCAGCGCCTGATCGAGATGTTGCGCTCGTTCCCGGAACTACCCCTGTGGATGGCGCTATCGGCGGCCCTGCCCGTGACCTGGAGCCCGATTGGAGTGTTCTTCGGCATCACCATCATTCTGGCATTATTGGATTGGCCCGGCCTGGCCCGCGCGGTCAGATCGAAACTGCTGGCCCTGCGCGAGGAAGACTTTGCCACCGCCGCCACCCTGATGGGGGCCAGCCCGGCGCGGGTGATCGGGCGCCATCTGCTGCCCAATTTCATGAGCCATCTGATCGCCAGCCTGACACTGTCGATCCCCTCGATGATCCTGGCCGAGACGGCGCTATCATTCCTCGGCCTTGGCCTGCGCCCGCCGATAACATCCTGGGGCGTGTTGTTGAACGAAGCCCAGAACATCAACGCCGTGGCCACCTATCCCTGGCTGATTTTTCCGATGCTGCCCGTGGTCCTGATCGTATTGGCGTTTAACTTCTTCGGCGACGGCTTACGGGACGCGGCGGATCCGTATAAATAGCATTCGCCGTACCGCCTGATGGGAGGAGCAGAAACTTGCTGGATTGCATCGAATTTGATGAACCCGAGTTTCAGCAATTTTTTGATTATTGGAACGAGCTACGCGGTACGCATTCCGTTCCCGTAAAATCCACTTTCGATCCCTTGCGAGTTTCATCCCTGATGGCCGTGATGTCGGTTACCCAGTGGACACCGCCGGACAAGCTCTATCTGCGCCTGATGGGCACCGATATTGTCGAACAAACTCATATCGAAACCACGGGCACCAATCTGCTCGACATTGTTTACGAGCCGCAGCGGCCAATGGTGATGGCCCACAGCGCCGCATTATTCAGTACGCCGGCGATTGGCCTGGTGAAAACCAATCGCTGCTTCACCAGCGGCAAAACCGTCGAGGTCAAGTTCGCGTTCTTTCCGTTTCGAAGAGACGCCGGCGAGCAGGACATTGCCATCGGGGTACACAAGGCCGACTTGGAAGCCAACAGGCGGGTGGCGCAAGGCGATCCGCTGAAATATGCCGAGGTTCTTGCCTACAACTTCCTCGACATTGGCAATGGTGCCCCGGATCTATCGTTTAACGCGGACGGCTAGTACCCCTCCACCGGCACTGCTTCCGATAGCGGCTCGACACGGGCATCGACTTGGCGGTGCACATAGTATTCGATGGCCGGCTTGTAGAAATCGAATACCCGGCGCATCTCGCCCACCGGTTCTTCGTGGGCATCCACGCGCAGATCGACGCGGGCGTATTCCTTGTCTTCATAAACCAGGATGGCGGCGGAACGTTGCCCGCCTTTTTGTCCGCCGGCGTCGCGGCCGGCCTCGATCGCGGCCATCAAACGATCCTCGATCTCGTCATCGGGGTTGGCGTTGTAGCCGTCTTCGATGGCGGTGAGAATATGTTCGCCTTGCAGGACATTACCCAGGGCAATGAAATTCTCCCCCACATGATGGCCGGCCCAGTCCCGGTTCTGGGTACCGGTGCGGGCAGCGGCGAAACCGTCGTCGTCGATCACGCCCAGCTGGCGGTATTCATGATAGGGATCGCCGATGACCAGTTGCTCAATCACGCCCTGGGCCTTGTAGCCGGTTTGCAGCAAACGCTGTGCCATCAGGCCAAGCCGCTTGTCGGCGATGGCCATGATCGCCACCGCGCCCAGCCGGGGTTGCACGAACGGCACCCGCGAACCCACGGCAAGCGAGCGCGTCGCGGTGGCAATGCCCAGGCGTTTGGTTTTGGGGCAGCGCGCGATCGCGGTGAAGGTGTGGAAATTCGGTCCCGGTGGCTGCGGCAACATGAGGCGTCTCCCATCAATGTTTGGTTTTCCACAGCCTAGCGGCTTTGCAATCAACCGCTCAGCCCTTTTTGCACGGCGACGGCATAAACCGGCCATCGCGCCGTCCCGAACAATTGTCTCGCCCTGCGACAAATTGTGTATCGATTGCATCTGTCGCCCGGCGACTGAAATCCGTATGATCGGAGCAGGAACTTCAACCATGCGCCATTACTGATGGCGCGCCATCGGCAAACAGAATTTTTAGGGAGAGTTATCAATGGCAAATCTATGTGAAGGCCGCGTGGCCATCGTCACCGGCGCGGCGCGCGGTGTGGGCAAGGAAAATGCCCTGTTGCTGGCCAAGGAAGGCGCCAAGGTGGTGGTCAATGATCTGGGCGGCGCCGTTGACGGCTCGGGCGCGGACAAAACCCCGGCCCAGGAAGTCGCCGACGAGATTATCGCGGCGGGCGGCGAGGCCGTGGTCAACGGCGACGACGTGAGTAGCTGGAACGGCGCCAAGAACATGATCGACCAGGCCGTCGATACCTATGGCAAGCTGGACATTCTGGTCAACAACGCGGGCATCCTGCGCGACCGCATGTTGGTCAACATGACGGAAGAAGAATGGGATTCGGTGATCCAGGTGCATCTGAAAGGCACTTTCGCGCCGGCCCGCCACGCCGCCGCCTATTGGCGCGGGGTTTCCAAGGAAACCGACGGTCCCGTGGGTGGCCGTATTATCAACACCACTTCGACCTCCGGCATCTATGGCAACGTCGGCCAGACCAACTATGGCGCCGCCAAGGCCGGCATCGCCGCCTTTACCATCATCGCGGCGCGGGAATTGCGCCGCATCGGCGTCACCGTCAATGCCATCTCCCCCTCCGCCTATACGCGGATGACCGACAGCCTGCGCGAATACACCGAGGAAGACATCGCGGTCCGGCACCCGCGCTGGGTGTCGCCGACGGTGGTCTATCTTGCCAGTTCCGATGCCCATGACATTTCCGGCCGCATCATTCAGGCCGGCGCCGGCATGGTCGCGGTCTGTGAAGGCTGGCGCCGGGGCGCCGAAGTTGATCAGGTGGCCGACCCCTCGGAGCTGGGCCCGCTGATCCGCGAGATGTGCGAAAAGGCGCGCAAGAACTCCGGCATGGACGGCATGGAACTCGACTAGTTTTCAGCGCTCACGCTTGTGCGCTATCGCGCACCGCTCCCCAGTGAATCTTTCGGCGGGCGGCCGCAGTAGCGCCGGGCCGCCGTCGCGGCCTGGGGCATTGTAGTTTGTTACGACATTGGGGGTCGCCATTTTGGTGGCCCCCGCTACTTTTCAAGGCAGCAACACCACCAGATCGACCGGTTCGCCGACACCATCAACGGGGTGCGCCGGGCGGATTTCCAACTCAGCCTGGGGCACATAACCCTGAGCTTGGGCCAAATTCAAGGTTTCCACCGCGGTCAGAGCGGTGACGACTTGGGTCTTGTTGGCTTTTTCCAGTTTGGCGGCCAGATTGACCGGTTCACCGATCACCGTGAACTCCAAACGCTGGCCGTCGCCCACGGCACCGAAGACCAGCGGCCCGGCGGCCACGGAGAAACCGATATCCAGGGGCACGTCACCATCTCTTTGCCGCTCGGCCCGCCATTGATCCGCCGCCGCGCCAAGGGCCGCGATACAGCGCAGGGCGTCCGCCGCATAGGTTTCCGTCGGCAAGGCGGCGCCAAAGGTGGCCATGATGCCATCACCCAGGAACTTGTCGATGCTGCCGCCATGGTCTTGAATGACACCGACCATGCGGCCCTGATAATCCGCCAGCAGTGCCATCAGATAGCCGGGGTCCATGCCCATGGCCAAGGGCGTGAAACCGCGAATATCACAAAACAGAACCGCGGCCCGGCGCACCTGGCCCTGGCCCGCTTCGATGCGTTGTTCGGCGTGTACAATCTGGTCGGCGATTTCCGGCGCGAAAAAACGCTCCAAATCATGATGCGCCTGACCCTCGACCACCGATTGCACCAATAACCGCCGGGCCCGCCACAGGGCGATGGCCAGAATGGCGGTGGACAGTAAAATGGTGATGATCTTGTCGAACTCGGCACCGATCAGGATCATGTTCGAGGTCATGTAGGAGATATAGTCGCGGGTCACGCCCATGTTTGGTTCGGCGGAGGTGTAAAGCGCGTAATACAGCATCAGCAACCAGCCGACCGCCGCCGCGCCGCCCGCCAACAGAACGAAACCGGCCGAAAACCGCAGGGCCCGCAAGGCGATGAAGATAAACACATACAATAAAGTCGGTGCCTTCAGGTAGAAGGCCGCCGGCTGTTCATATTGGATATGAAAACTCCAGATCAGACCCATCAGCAGGGCCATGTCCACCAGCACCGACAAGGCCAGAAACCAGGTGGCGGCATAGCCGCGATAGGCCAGCAGCAAGCGCAGAACGGAAAATGCCAGATAACAGCCCAGGGCGAAGGGCACCGGTTCCAGCATCGATGCGGCGCCGGCGGTCTTTGGTGCCAGGGCATATAGACCGGCCCAGGTGGCGCCCACCAACAGCTGGGCCCAGGCAATCAGGATCTCGCTTTGCAATTGATGGCCGCGGATGGCGGCGGCGATCCGTGGCGGTAGATCCTCGCGGCGGAGCCGCGCTATATGCCTTTGGCGTAGCCGCCCCAATCCGGCCTTGGTCATGGTCGGCCACATGGCTCAGGCCCTACCGTTTGCGCAGCCAGAGACTGGCGGGCAGGCTGTCCGCCTTACCGGGCAGACGGGCTACGGTGGAGGCGGCGACCTGTTCGGCCAGGCGGCTGGCTACGTAGTGCGAGGCGAACAGGATCTCGAAACCGCCGCCGGCCAGCATGGGCGCCACGCCCAGCTGTTCGTTATAGCCGCGCCAGTCCCAGATCAGGGGATAGTCGTCGGGCAGAAAAATATCATGAATATGCACCAACGCGCCTGGCGGCAGGGTCGGTATGATGCGGTTGAACAGATCATCCACATCGCTGCCGGGCATCAGGATATGGGATGAATCGATAAACAAAATGTCGCCCGCTTCCAGTTCCGCGAAGGCCTCCAGGTCCACCTCTCCCAATGTAGCCTTGAGAAATTCAATATCCAGCCGGTCCACATAGCGGCTGGGCTGGGCATCAATGGCGGTGATATGGGTCGCCAGGCCGCCATCGTCCACGGCCCGCTTCATGAAGCGCGTGGAATGCCCTGAACCGACCTCGATAATCCGTTTGGGCGCTTGCCCTCGCACAATAGCATAGGCAACGGCGGCATCCAGGGTCGGAAACCAATCCTGTTTCCAGCGCGGCGCGGGAGGCGCCTCATCACCGATTTTCTGCAAGTCCGCCTCAAAGCCGTCGATTTTTTTCAGCAAGGCAATGAAGTTGGGTTCCGCCGCCGTCATCAATGCCGCCAAGGGCGGATAGCTCGCATTACGGCCGGGATCGGGCAGCGTATGGGCGTACCGGTAAGGAATGAAAAAGCCGCGCCGGGCCAACCCCAGCACCGTCAACAGCCCCAATCGCATGCTGCGCCTGTGCATTCCGCTCCCTCACGCTTTTATTGATGTGTGTTTTGCACGTTTACTTCGCGTGTGTCTATTCCGGACCGGCAGGGCGGAATATTGCAACCTTTGCTAACCCACCGGCACGGCCTGGGCTTGGCCAACATTGATGTCAAGATCCTGCCAGACAGGTTTCCCGGGCCGCAGGACCATGCCTTCCTTGGCCACCAAGGTGCCGGGCCGCCGCTTCTCCGCCGCCTCGGCAATGCCGTCCATGAATTTGTCGTCATGATCGGGGTCATGGTGAAAAATAACAAACTGGGAAACGCCCGCCGCATCACACAGATCAGCGCCCACCTGCCAGGTGGAATGGCCCCAGCCGACACAATTGGCGTATTCTTCCTCCGTGAACATGGAATCGTAGATCACGATGTCGGCGCCATCGATCAGCCGCAGAATGGTTTGATCCAATTCGCCGGCCACATGTTCGGTATCGGTCAGATAGCAGATCGACCGACCGCCGAATTCAATGCGATAGCCCGTGGCGCCGTCCGGATGGTTCAGGGAGGCGGTGCGTACCACCACATCAGAGCCTGTGTTCAAACTGTCGCCAACGATGAAGTCGTGAAACTCGATTTTTGATTGAAATATTTCAATAGGTACCGGGAATAACGGCGAGGTCATCAAATCACACAACACGCCACGCAGGTTCTTCTCCGGCAACAGGTGCCCGGCCTGCAGGCGGAAGCGATTTTGCGGATTAAAGAACGGCTTAAAAAATGGAATGCCGCATATATGATCGTAATGGGTATGGGTGAGAAAAATATCGGCATCAATGACGTCGCCGCGTTCCACGAGGTCGTTGCCTAAATAACGCAGTCCGGAACCGGCATCGAAAATCAATAATCGGTCGTCGCAGCGGATCTCCAAGCACGATGTGTTGCCGCCGTAACGTACCGAATTAGGGTCGGAGATGGATATACTTCCCCGCACGCCCCAAAATTTGACACTGAAATCACAATGCTCCGACATGGTCCTGTACTTTCCTAATTGGCACTTTCACCAATAGCCGGCCGACCTTACGCGACCGAGTTTAACATTCCACCACTTGTGTCGACTCCCAACGGCTCGTTTCTACTTATATCGTTTCGATATATGTCAACCTGAATATATTACGTCTAATAAATTGGTCTTGTAAACAGTTAATTCAAGGGCTGGGATCAGGCCGCCATCAGCATCCCATTTGCCGCAGAATAAGGCGGCTAAGCTCGGCCTCAGGATCGTTTAGTTGATCGACGATGGAAAAATGATTTTGCCCTGTTAGAACAACCACCTCCAACGCGAGGCCCGTATCACGCCAGGCTGCCGCCAGGGCCTCGCTCTGGCGCAGATATTCCGGGCCTTCGTCACCACCGAGCACCAGGATTAGAGGCCCTGTTCCACCGGGCGCCAGGTGTACGGGGCTGTTACGGGCAGCCTCCACCACCGTCAGTTTCAGGTCGTCGTTCAGAAAACACAGGCGAATGGGTTCCAGATCATACAGCCCGGAAATCCCGCAACCACCCTTGAGCAAGTCGGCGGGCAGCACCGGCATTTCCCCATCGAAGGCAGGCCAGTCCGTCGCCATCGCCATGGCCACCAGATGGCCGCCGGCGGAATGGCCGGAAACGTAAATGCGCTCCCGATCACCACCAAAACTGGCGGCATTGCGGTAGGTCCAGGCCAGGGCGGCTCGGCATTGGCGGACCAGTTCATCCATATCAATGCCGGGGATCAGGCCATAATTGAGCACCACCGTGGCGCAGCCCTTTGGCGTGAAGGCCTTCGCCACGTAGGAATAATCATCCTTGCTCAGCATTTTCCAATAGCCGCCATGAATGAAGACTTGAATTGGCGCCAGTCCAGCATCCGTCTCCATCGTCGCCGCGGGCGCCGGAAACACATCCAGGGTCTCGTCGGCGCCGGGGCCGAAAGAAACATCCAGTCGACCGCCCGCCTGCTGGCGATAGCTTTCACTGTCGACCGCGCATTGTTGCAGCATCTCGGCGGATTGCGCCACCTTGGCGCGGTTGTCATATTGCTGATCCAGGCCGGCTTGGTCGTAATCGCCGAATATTTTTTCGCTCAACTTCAGGTTCCCTTTTTTTCACTCATGGCGGCCAGCATCTGTTTGATCCTCTCCACCGCTAGATCGTTGATCCCTTCCGCCAGGCGGTTGGCCAATTCCGTTGCCTCCGGTCCGGCCTGGGTGGTATCGATCACCACCCGTGGATGGCTGAGCTTGGCCAGGCGGCGCAGTGCGTCCGCGTCATCCCAGATGATGTTGAAATAGCCGCAGATCTGATCCACCAGCACCGGTGAGGGCCGGCCCCGCTGGCCCCGCTCCAAGGCCGAGAGATAGGCGGCAGAAATTTGCAGATCGACGGCCATCTGTTTCTGGCTAACACCCTGCTGCCTGCGCAAGGCGCGGATTTTGACACCAAAAGGAGTCAAGCCGGCGGCCATGACCGCTATTCGTCCAGCCACAGGCCGTGGCTTTTGTGCCAGGCCTCGATGGATTGTGCCGGATACTCGGGAAAGCGTTCGACATGATCGCCCGCGTGCAATTCCACCCAGGGCGCCGCGCTGTCCAGCATGATATCGACGAAATGGCTTGGTTTCGGCAATGGCGTATCAATGACCGAGGCCAGGGGATGCACCAGATCCGGCCAGCCTTCGTTCCAGGCCCACAGGTGACTGCCGCAATTTCGGCAAAAGCAGCGATGGTGCGTCGAAGGTTCGCCGTTATTCAGGGCGCGGTACACCGCCACATGCTCCCGGCCGTTCACCTGCATGGTTTGATTGTCCGCCAGCAGATTGACCGCGAAACCGCCCGCGCCGCCGGCCTTGCGGCAGATCGAACAGTAGCAGCGCTGATAGGGTTGTGGGCCGCTGCTGTTCACGGAAAAACTGACGGCGCCGCAATGACATGAACCTTCCAACAGCATGATCAACATCCTTTCCTAGCGTTTGCGCCGCAGCAGGACATAATAGGCGCCCTCGCCGCCATGTTGCGGCCTGGCGCTTGCAATACGCAAGACCATATGGCGGACCGATGCTTCGCCTAGCCAGCGCGGCAGATTACGGCGCAGCACGCCGCTGTCGCGGTCCGGCATGAAGCTGCTTTCGATATTGTCCCTGGCCCCGCCCTTGCCGGTGATAATCAGGACGCAACGTTTACCGCTGCGGTAACCGGCAGCGATAAAGGCGTGCGCCGCGCGATGGGCATCGGCCTGGGTGTGGCCATGCAGATCCAGGCGGCCATCGATCGCCATCTGGCCCCGGCGTAGCCGCTCGGCGCTACGCTTGTCCAGGCCGCCGCTGGGTTTCGCGTGCACGGGCGGCGGCACGGAGGGCCGGTGGATGGGCGTCGTGGTCAAGCGGGCCGTAGCCTTTGGTTTTGGCCGCGCCGCTATTTCCATTTTCGCGGCAAGCTTGGCCGTGCCGCGGGCGTGGCGGGATGGCCGGCGCTTGAGGGGCCGGATATCACGCATGACCGCTTCGAACAGCGCGTCACCGTCCATCTGGCTGTTTCTTGTATGTTTAGTCTTGCCCGGCTTGGTCATCGATCAAGACAATATGCAGACTGCGCGGGCCATGGGCGCCCAGCTCTATGGTCAGGGCGATATCAGCGGTGCGCGACGGCCCGGTGATCATGTTGATGTTGCGCGGCATGGTAAAGCCGCCGCCTACCTTATTAGCCTCGCGCAGCTGGGCCCAGACCTCTTCATAGGCACCGACCACCTGGCTGGTGCGCAGGGCAACCACATGATAGTCGGGCACGAAGTTCAACGTGGTCGGGTGGTTCGGCCCGGACAACGCAACAAGCGTGCCGGTTTCCGCCACCCCCGCGAAGGCCGGCGTGACGGTAACCAGATCGTTGATCCCGGCGGCACCGGTTTTGGTTTCCAGCAGGCTTTGGCTATCCCAATCCAGCCCGGTCAGCCACTCGTCGGGCGCCAGGGTCACTTGCGTGGGCAGATTGTTGCCGCGCAGATAGTCGGCCACGGCACTGGGCACCGCGGCCTCGTCCGTAACCACGGCCACCGTGCAGGAAGCCGCTACCGCCATCTCCTGAAAGCGTTGCACCAACGCGTCAGGCGCGCCCTGGCCCCGCGCCGGCACCAGGTTGGCCCGGTGCTGCGCGATATGTTCGTCCAGATCCTTCTTGGCATCCACGCTGAGGGCCGGGCGGCCCAGGGATTGGCGGATCGCGCCTAAAATATCGTCCCGACCGGAAGCGGCACTCATCCCGTCACCTTTTTGCGTTGCTGCTTGCGCCAGCGTTCCTGGAAGGTTTCGCCTTCGGGAACGGGCAGGTCGCGGCCCTGGGTCCAGCCGCCGGCGAACCACAGCCTGCGCATGCGGCCCTGCTTGCGGCCCAGGTAGGCCAGGCCGCGCATGGCCAGGCGCGCGCCCAGGCCATACAACCATGGCCGTTTCGCGAAAAAGGCCCAGATCGACAGGCCCCAGCGTTCCGCCGCCGGCACGTCGCCAGCCTCGAACGAACGTTGCCGCCATTGCCGCAGCAGACGCGGCAGGGGAATGGAGACCGGACAGACTTCCTCGCAGCGCCCGCACAGGGTGGAGGCGCAGGGCAGATGCTTGGTCTCCGCCACGCCGAGCAAGGCCGGCGACAACACCGCGCCCATGGGTCCCACGTAAACCGTGCCGTAGGTATGGCCGCCGACCGATTGATAGACCGGGCAATGGTTCATACAGGCGCCGCAGCGGATGCAACGCAGCATGTCCTGGACCTCGCTGCCCAACATGGCGGAACGGCCATTGTCCAACAGGATGACGTGGTATTCCTCCGGCCCATCCAGATCATCGCCGCGCCGGGCGCCGGTGGATACCGTCGTATAGGCGGAAAATTCCTGACCCGTGGCCGAGCGCGCCAGAATGCGCAGAAATGTGGTGGCGTCCTCCAACGTGGGCACGACCTTTTCCAACGAAGCGATGACGATATGGATCTTGGGCAGGGTCTGGGTCAGGTCGCCATTGCCCTCGTTGGTAACGATGATCGAGCTGCCGGTTTCCGCGATCAGGTAATTGGCCCCGGTGATGCCAACGTCCGCGTCGAAATATTTTTGCCGCAGGATCTCGCGCGCCTCGTTGACCATTTTCGGTGGTTCGGTCTGACGCTCGGTACGGCCAAGTTTTGCATGGTGTTTCAGGAACAGATCGGAGACCTGATCCTTGGTCTTGTGGATCGCCGGGCCGATGATGTGGGAGGGCGGTTCCTCCGCCAGCTGGATGATGTATTCGCCCAGGTCGGTTTCCACCGGCTCGATATCATGTTGCTCTAAAAATGCATTGAGGTGAATTTCCTCGGCGATCATGGACTTGCCCTTGGTGACGCTCTTGGCATCAACGGATTGGCAGATTTTCAGCACCGCCTGGCGGGCATCCTCGGGCGTGGCGCACCAGTGCACATGGCCGCCCGCGGCCTTGCAGTTACGCTCGAAGCGTTCGAGATAATAATCCAGATGCGCCAGCACGTGGTCCTTCAGTTCCCGGCCGCGCTGGGAAAGCTGCTCGAACTCCGGCAAGCGGTCGACCGCGCCCTGACGATTAGGGATCATGCCATCGTTCAGCATGGTCATGGCGCTGCGCAGATTCTTGTCCGCCATGGCCGTGTTGGCATTTTCCTTGAAGGCGCCGGGCTGCATGAATTCCATTGCCTCAGTCTCCTTCCGCTTCGCCGATGGCCGGCGTCTGATCGGTCATGCCGGCCAGAACCTCGGCCACATGGCGTACCTGCACCGAGGAACCTTCGCGTTTCAGCCGCCCCGCAATATTCAGCAGACAACCCAGGTCGCCGGCCAGCAAGAGGTCGGCGCCGGTCTTAACCACATTGGCGGTCTTGCGCGAGACGATATCGGTGGAAATCTCGCCGTACTTGACACAGAACGTCCCGCCAAAGCCGCAACAGGCATCGGTATCGGCCATTTCCTCCAGCGCCAGATCATCGACGCCGGCCAGCAATTCGCGCGGCTGATCCTTCACACCCAATTCGCGCAAGCCGGCGCAGGCGTCGTGATAGGTCGCCGTGCCGTCGTATTCGGCGGCCAGGTCCTTGGCATCAATTTTCATGACGTCGGCCAGAAAAGCCGTCAGCTCGAAGGTCTTGGCGGCCAGGGCGCGGGCCCGGCGGTTCCATTCCGGATCATCGGCAAACAGATCGGGATAATGTACCGCGATCATGCCGCCGCAGGAGCCCGACGGCACCACCACATAGTCATAGCCCTCGAAGGTTTCGATGACTTGGCGGGCAATCTGTTGAGCGTGCCGGCGGTCGCCGGAATTATAGGCCGGCTGGCCGCAACAGGTTTGCTCCGGCACATGCACCCTGCAACCGGTCCCCTCGATCAGCCGTGCCGATGCAAAACCCACCGTGGGCCGGAACAGATCCACCAGACAGGTGGCGAATAGACCCACATTGGTCGGTGGCCCCGACGAACCATTGGCGGGTTTATTGGAATTTTCGCTTGCCCTGGCCATTATCGTTTTACCCTTTGTCTGGTGACTATTAACCCGATATTTCCCAGATAGTATTCGTATCGTAGCAAATCGTAGGCGAACCCGACCACCGATGGAAGGAATTTCGCTCTGCGGTCATTCGGCAGCCCCGATTTGGTGATTTGGCCGTCGTTGGAAGCCCATTTGGCCAAATTT
>JABIWH010000036.1 GCA_018701215.1 Rhodospirillaceae bacterium | reverse complement strand
CGCAAATAAAGCTCCACGGTGTACATCTCCCACCTTCCATCCCAAAAGGACCGAAGGTTACAGGTGGCAAGGTTTTATCCCGCCCGCAGCTGGGAAAATCCCGCCGCTACCGTGGACCAATTTGTCACCGCCGTTCTCACGTGCTCCGCGACCGCGATAAAAGTTGGCGGCAGGTCCGAATGGTCTGGGGCAAGAAGGGGCGCGGCCAACGGGTTCTTTAGATTCTCCGGGTTAGGACAGTACATCGCTCTCACGGCCTCCATGCCGGCGACTTTTAGCAGCGGTCCATCATGGTTTTCCTTATAGGACGGACGGGAGAGGTCAAAATCGCAGACCGGGTAGATTAAAAGCAGCGCCCGTAGATGTTGCGCGGTACCCTTGAATTTCAAGCTCAATGCCGCCGCGAGATTTGCCCCGGCACTGTCGCCGCCGATAGCAATTTTTTCCCGATCAAGACCCAAGGTTCCGGCATTGGCGAAGGTCCATTCGAGCACGGACGCGCACTGATTGAGCGCGCTGGGAAATGGATGTTCTGGCGCCTTTGCGTAATCGATGGAGATCACGGTTTGGCGGTTCCACGAGGCTACCCGCGAAGTAATGTCCCAGTGCGTCTCCGGGCTGCCCTGGGTCCAGGCGCCGCCATGCATATAGATCAGGCTGGGCTGCATGCCGCCGAAGTTGTGGCGGAAGATACGCACACGGACCGGGCCGTCCGGGCTATCGATCCAGCGTACATCGTCCGTCTCGACATCGTCCGGCGTGGTCAGGCGCATCCCCTTCGCCATAATTTCAAAAAACGCGCGCCGTTCCTTTGGCGAGGCACCGGGCGTCAGCGCCGCCCATTCTTCATCCCAGTATTGCAGGAAGGCATTTAATTCCGGATCAAGCATTGTGCCGATATCCCCAGTCAAATTTTCTTTTCAATTTCCGCGAATGTGAACTGACTGCAGTGGTCTGAAAGTGCAACAATAGTCAGTTCCGAAGGGCGCCCAGCAAATTAACCGCCGATTGCATGGCGACCAGATAACCATAGGCGCCCAGGCCGCAAATCACACCTGTCGAAACCGCGGAAAGTATAGAATGGCGATGCTGTTCATCCCGCGCATGAATATTCGAGATGTGCGTTTCTATGATCGGCCCGGGGAACATTTTCAACGCATCGAGAATAGGAACCGAGTGGAAGGAATATCCGGCCGGATTTATGATGATGGCATCCGCTTCATGTCGAGCCTCTTGAATCCAAGCGACCAGTTCACCTTCATGATTGGATTGCAGGAATTTAAGCTCGACACCCAGAACATCGGCATTGGCGGCGCAGCTTTCCTCGATGGCTGCCAGCGTCGTCGAGCCATAGATTTCGGGCTCCCGCACACCTAGTAAATTCAGGTTTGGGCCGTTTAGTATCAACAAACGAGATTTCATGATCATAGCCTCCAAAGTGTCTGGGCTTGCTGTAAAGCCCACCGGCCGCCCATGACACCGTCGTCCTAGAGCAATTTTCAATTAATCGGTGTCGCTCTCGCGACGTAAGTAATTGGTCCAATTGCTCGATTCTTAAGTGTCTGAGCGCATTTTCTTCGAATGCGCTCTAGCGCCAGGCACCCGTCTTGCAGTTAGTTCCTTGAGCCGGCGATCTGTGTACGCTGCATGTGGCGGACACTGTCATGGTTATCATGAACGGCCAGATGCATTGAGCAGCGGTTGTCCCAGAATGCGATCGATCCCTGCTTCCAGGCGAACCGGCAGGTAAATTCCGGCCGCCGTTGATGCGCATACAGGAATTCCAAAATTGGGGCGCTTTCCGCCTCCGTCATGCCATCGATATGCATTGTGTAGACGGGGTTTATGAACAAGTGTTTTCGCCCGGTTTCGGGATGAACTTTGACAATGGCATGGGTATGGACGGTAGGCCGCCAATTGGCATCGTCGCGCACCTTGCTGGTGCGCTTGGAATTAACATCCGATTGCGGTCCGGCCACACGGATATCGCTGTGCACCGCATTCAGGCCGTCGAGCATGTCCTTCATGCCTTCGGATAATGTTTCATAGGCCAGATACTGGTTTGCGAAAATTGTATCACCGCCATAGGCGGGCACTTCCAGGGCATAAAGGATCGCGCCCATGGGTGGCGTTTCCATCATGGTGGTGTCGGCATGCCATTTTTCGCCGGCGACAGAGGTGTCGCCGGGCTGGCGCAACAGGTACACCATTTCCTTGTCATCCTGACCGAGTTGGAAGTTCGGATGAATGAAGATCTCGCCAAAGCGCCGCGTGAACGCCTTGTGCCGGTCAACGGATAGCTCTTGGTCACGGAAAAATATCACCAGATGCTCAAGCAGTGCCCGGCGGATCTCGCCTATGGTTTCTTCATCCAACTCGTCGGCAACATTCACGCCGCCGATTTCGGCGCCCAGCGCACCAGAGACCTGCTCGACGGAAATACGGTTATAGTCAGTCAAGATTATTCCTCCCCGAATCCATGATCGTGACAGCCAACAAATCCAAAGTAGTCCAACGTCAGACCGCAAACATTGTCCGCAACATAGCCTTTAGGGAACGGTCGGGCCATCGCCGGCCAACGTCGTACGCCGCATATCCCGTCGCTCTTCCACAGGGAAAGGCCGTGCGCGGTGCATGGTTTGACGATTGTCCCACATCAGCAAATCTCCGACGCGCCATTCGTGGGCGTACACGAACCGGCGTTGCGTGGCATGTTCAAGCAGATTTTGCAGAAATATGTTGGCCTCGGGCACTGGCCAGCCCTGGATGCTCCCGGCATGGGATGACAGGTATAAGGACTTCCGACCGGTCACCGGATGGGTGCGGAGCAAGACTTGGCGTACTGACTTAAAGCGTTCCCGCTCTTCGTCGGTGAAATCACTGAAGCCGATCTTGCCCCGTGAATAAAGCTGTGAATGCTCGCAAATCAACCCCTCAACCTGTCGTTTCATATCGTCGTCAAGCGCATCATAGGCGGCGCGCATATCGGCGAATTCCGTATTCCCGCCTTTCGAGGGAATACTGTGCGCATGCAGCAGGGAGTATTTCGCGGGCGTTGCCTTGAAGGAGCTGTCGGAATGCCACAATTGATTGCCAATGGCGAACAGGCGGCGGCGGTCATCTCGGGCGAACGGCTTCTCTTCCTTGTCCAGGTTGGAAACATCGGCAAAATCGGTCGTCAGGCGATAATCCGTTGCCGCCCGCAAGCTGGTGCCAATGGCCTGTTCGATAGGCCCCAATTGGCGGGTAAAGGCGAGATGCTGATCGTTGTCCAGCTTGCGTCCGCGGAAAACCAAGACAGCGTATTCATCCATGCCCGTATGAACAGCCGCCACGTCGTCCGCTAACAAAGGCTTGGTTAGGTCTATATCGTTAACCTCACCCACAAAACATGGGCCGATCTGTTTGATCTTCAGGGCCATTTCACCGGTCTCCCAAACCATCGCCAAACCGTAACCTTAATATTCGCCACCCAGCGTCGCAAGGATTGCTGAGGATCGAAATTGAACATTGAAGTGTCACCAATTGGCGGCGCGGTCGCCTTGGTGCTAGCCTCGTGGCGGAATACAAGCTGGCGCAGCCGACATCTGGCACCGCTGTGATCGGGCGACGAGTTGAGAGGGAGGGAGCATCATGCATGATATTCACACGGTGAGGGTTGAAGACAGCCCGATGGAGATATTCCTGATCCAACCCAAGGGAAAGGGACCCCATCCCGGCATCATACTGGCGCAACACATTCCGGTCGGGCACACTGGGGTCGAGAACGATGAATTCACCTTAAAGACAGCCGAACGCTACGCCGAAAATGGTTTTGCCGTGGCCGTGCCGTTCATTTTTCATTGGTGGCCGAAGGAAGAAACCATCGAGCTAAAGCGCGAAGAGTTTCGCGACGACTGGACCGCCCTGGACCTCAAAGCAGCTTACGACTTCCTGGGATCACGGGATACCGTGGATAGCAGGCGCGTCGGCATCGTTGGCCATTGCTGGGGCGGGCGCGTTGCCTGGCTTGGCGCTTGCCACAATCCCGAACTTAGTGCTTGCGCCGTATTCTATGGCGGCCGGGTCAAACTGCCCATGGGGCCAAATACACCGCCCGCCATTGAACTTGCCGGCAATATAAATTGCCCGGTGGCTGGCTTTTTTGGCAACGAAGATCAAAATCCGTCGCCCGAGGATGTCGATGACTATGAAGCCGCGCTGGCCGCTGCTGGTTTACCGCATGAGTTCCACCGCTATGACGGCGCCGGCCACGCATTCCAGTCCTTTGGCAATGCAGAACGCTTTCGCCCTGCCGCCAGCGAGGATGCCTGGCGCAAGGTATTGGCCTTTTTGAACAGCAATCTCAGCTGAAACGAGGCACAAGCATACGACGCGCCAGCGCCAATTTTCGGTGATATCCGGTCGTCGTTGATCGCGCCCAAGAAGGCCATATTCCTGCACGGCACTATTGACTGTGCCATTGTCATTGCGCCACCGTTGTCGTGACGAAACGAACGGAAAATTACCCATGCCATACAGTACCTTCGGCTTTACCGAAGAACAGGTTTTGCTGCGCGACAGCGTATTGGGCCTGATGAACAGGGTTCTGCCGTCTGAAAAAATTGCCGAGCTGGACCGCGAGCGGTGCTTCCCTCATGAAGCCTACGCGGCGCTGGCGGAGGACGGCTGGCTGACCTTGCCCTACGACAAAGCCCATGGCGGCATGGATGCCTCCCACAAGGATTTGGCGGTGTTTATCGAAGCCCTCGGCTATCATCACCCAGGCATCCGTGTTTCCTTCATGTCCACCGCCATTTATGGCGGACTGTATTTGCAGTACCTTGGTGATGACAGCCTGAAGGCCGAGCTGTTAAGCGGTATGCAGGATGGGTCCATCCGTACTGCGATTGCCTTCTCGGAACCGGACAGTGGTTCCGATGCCGCCGGCATCCGGACCCGCGCCGTGCGCGACGGCGAAGATTGGATCATCTCCGGGCAAAAAGTCTATGTCACCAATGCGCATGAGGCGGACTATCTGATCGTCTCCGCCAAAACAGATCCGGACGCCGGGCGCCGGGGACTTAGCCTGTTCGTTGTCGATACCGCCCACCCGGGCTTCGAGGCGCGGCCCATGGACCCTTTGGGCAGCCGCTCGACATTGTTGAACGAAGTCTTTTTTGATGACGTGCGCATCCCCGCCAACCGCCTATTGGGCGAGGTTAACGGCGGCTGGCGCGGCTTGATGCATGGTCTCAATCTCGAACGGGTGCTGATCGCGGCCGCGGCGGCGGGGGGCTGCATCAAGATTATCGAAGTGGCGAAGAATTTCGTTCAGGACCGCCAGGCCTTCGGCAAATCACTCGGTGAGTTCCAGGGCGTATCGCACAAATTCGCCGATATGCGGATGTTAATGGAGACCGCCCGCTTGGTCACCTACCGCACCGCCGCGATGCTGGATGCGGGCGAAGACGCGGTCACCGAGACCGCCATCGCCAAGGTGGTCGCGACGGAAAACAATTTCAAGGCCGCCGATCTGGGCATGCAGGTGATGGGCGCGGCGGGCTATGTGCAAGGGGATATGCAGCGCCTGTTTCGCGAGGGCCGCATGGGTATGATTGGCGGCGGCACCAGTGAAATACTGCGCAATGTCATCGCCAAACGCATGGGTATTTAAGAGCCAAGCGGAGTGACCCTATGAAAGCCGCCGACTACGAGAAACAGGGGCCGGCCCGCGATGTCCTGCAAGTGGGTGAAGTTGAAACACCAGAACCGGCGCCAGGCGAAGTCCGGATCCGGCTGCATACCTCAGGCGTCAATCCTTCCGATGTGAAAAGCCGTGGCCCGAATGCCGTGCGGTGGGTTGGCGACTGAACTGTATAGTCCCAGCTTGATCATATTCCCGTATCCGGTCGCTTAAAGGAATCGCCGATCTAACCAAACACAGCGATGAAATCGCAAGTTACCTGGCCCGGACGCCCGCCGCCCGCCGACAGCGTGTGGCGGGCCGGGCGCGATTCTTCGTCAGGAAACATCTTGACCCATTCGCCGTTCAGGGCGGCGCGTCCGGCGGCGGCATCATCCACCCAAAAGGTGATCTTGATAATATCGTCGGTCGAACCACCCGCCGCTTCGACGGTACTGCCAATATGGCTGAAGATATTAATGATCTGTTGTGCCTGATCATCCGGCATCTCGCCGCTTGCTGGATCACGGCCGCTGATGACGCTCGACATCATAATATCGCCGATGCGGCTTGCCGCCGGTATGGGATTTGCATGGCTGAAGCCTGGAGCTTCTATACTTTTACGCTTGGACATCTTGGACTTCCCCTGATCGATCATTGCCCCAAGAAACGAAACATGGACGTGCTTCCAATTCAGTTTCGTTCAATTACACGGTTTTGTTAAGGTGTTATCGAAATCAGGGGCAGGTGATTGGTGGGACAGGCAACGTCGATCGATATTCCAGGCGGCGCGATCCCGGTCGCCTATGAGGCGGATGTTGTGGTGGTCGGGGCGGGCCCAGGTGGTTTTGCCGCCGCGCTGCAGGCTGCCCGCATGGGTGCCGATGTCATTCTTGTGGAAAAATTCGATATGCCGGGCGGTGTTCATACCTCGGGCCTTCAGGGCGCTGCCAACGAGGGCGTCGGCGGCATTCACTCGGAATTAATGGCGCGCTTCGCCAGCGAAGGCCATATCTATATCGCCAATGAAAAGACCCACCCCAACTGGGCCGGTAACCCACTATCTCACTATGAACGGGGCAAGGCGGTAGGTAGTGCCTTCACCCGCATGACCTTCAATCCGGAAGGTGCCGGTTGCGTCATGGTCGATATGCTGTACGAGGCCGGTGTCAACGCCCTCTACGGCACCGCCTTCATCGATTGCATCGTCGAACCCGGTACAGGGAACAACAGCATTCGCGCGGTTGTGGTTGAAAATGCCGACGGCCGGTTCGCCATTGGCGGCCGGATTTTCATCGAGGGAAGCGGAACCGGACAGCTGGCCGCCCGTGCCGGTGCGCCATTTGTACCGGGCGGCGGCCCGCAACCCGAAGGCGCCCATTGGGATGGCATCAAGCGGCCAATTCCCGGTGGCCTGTTGTGGACCATGTCGGGCGTGAATTTCCAGAACCTGGTGCGCCACCAAGAACAAGCCAATGATCCGTTGCTGGAAAAAGTCATCGCCGAGGCACGTGCCGCCGATGATCTGCCCGACGGCCTCTATCGCCCACGGATGGACGGCAAGGCTGTGTATGGTGATAGCTATATTGGTCATCCAACCGTGGATATGAGCCCCATGGCGGCGGCTGGCACCTATGTTCTGTGGCAGAATGCCCCTTATGATATGGCCCTGCGCATGGACAGCGATGGCCGGGACCAGGCTACCGCGACCCGGCTGCTCCGCGGCTTTGTCAATGCCGAGGCGAAGTTCTTGAAAAAATATGTACCGGGATTTGAAGACGCATCGATTGCCAGCGTTGGCCGTTTCGTCGGCGTTCGCGATGGCCGCCATCCGGTCGGTGAGCATGTCTTCTGCCTCGACGATGTCCGTGCCGGCAGACAGTTTCGTGATGCTGTGACAAAGCCCATGACCAAGACATTTTTCTGGGATGGCTATCGTCCGTACACTTTCGAGGTTTCCTTCAAGAGTTTTCTGCCCAAGCTGATCGACAATCTGATCCTGACCGGCGCCTCGCTATCATTCACCTATGAAACCATCTTCATGGTGATGCGGAATTTTCCGTGGTGTACGCAAACGGGTGAAATCGCCGGCTTTGCGGCGGCGCGCTGTATTGCAAAGAAGATCCGCCCCAAGGATCTGGACTGGCGTGAGCCGTACTTCTAGGCTGGGCGGCTAAGCCAAGCGCATTAAGGACGTCAGAGACCAATGAGCATGCCGGCGGAAAACCAGACACTGCGAATTAGCAAAATCAAGGCGCACATCGGCGCCGAGGTTAGCGGTATTGATCTGCGCGCGCCCATCGATGAGGCCACCCGCCAGCGTCTGTACGATGCTCTGGTCGACAATATTGCCCTGGTGATCCGAGGCCAAGACCTCACGGCGGCACAGTTTCAGGCCGCCGGCGAGCTGTTCGGTGAATTGATGGAGGACCAGAACCGCCGTTATCTGGCACCGGGCGTGCCGCTGGTCAGCACGCTGTCAAATCGCCACAAGGACAGCCAGGGCAAGCAAGCCAAGGTGGCAAAGACGGCGACGTGGCATACGGATCATACCAACCAGGAATTTCCGCCCAAATTTACCTCGCTCTATCCCGTGGCGCTGCCCGATGGCGGCGGCGGCACGGCGCTGTGCAATATGCGCGCCGCCTACGAGGCCTTGCCGGAGGCGTGGCGGCAACGCATCGACGGCATGCAGACGGCCAATACGCTGATTAGCAGTGCGCGTAGCGACAACGTCAATCCCGATATTCTGCGTGATCAGCAGGACGCCGAAGTCGGGTCCATGATACAGCCGCTTGTCAGAACCCATCCAGAGCGCGGCACCAAAGCGATCTGGTTTCATCAGGGCAAGACCGAGCGTATCCTGGGCATGGAGCCGGAAGAAACCCAGGATTTCCTGGCCGAGCTGTTGGAAGTGGCCATGCGCCCGGAATTCACCTACGTCCATGAATACCGCCTGGGCGACATGCTGATCCTGGACAACCGCTCGGCCATGCACAAGGCCGGCTTTGACTATGACCACAGCCAGCACCGCATGCTCTACCGCCTGTTGGTGAGAGGGGACAAACCGTATTAGGATCTGATTCATCGCTTGAGGCGGCGGTGTTGTAAATGGATTTGTAGGGGAAGAGACAGAGATGCTTTCGCAGGAACAGAATGAAGCTGTAACCCGGGTCGGCGCGGGCACGCCCATGGGGGAGTTGTTCAGGCTCTACTGGATACCATTTTATCCTGGCGCCGACCTGCCCCCTGATGGTCAGCCCAAGCGGGTCAAACTGTTGGGCGAGGACCTGGTTGCCTTTCGCGACAGCGATGGCCGGCCGGGCCTGGTGGCGAATGCCTGTCCCCATCGGGGCGCGCCAATGATCTTTGGCCGTAACGAGGAATGCGGCATCCGCTGCGTCTATCATGGCTGGAAATTCGACGTCACGGGCGCGCCCGTAGATATGCCGGCGGAACCGGCCAACAGCCGCCTCATGGAGAAAGTGCGCCTGAAGGCCTATCCATGCCGGGAGCGCAACGGCGTTATTTGGACCTATATGGGCCCGGATCTCGACAATCCACCGCGACTGCCTGAATTTGAATGGAACTTGGTGCCGGCGGAGAACGTTTATATTTCCTATCGGGTACAGGAATGCAACTGGCTGCAGGCCCTGGAAGGTGAGATAGATTCTGCCCATGCCCCGATCCTGCATGGGCGCATCGACAACCAAGGGGCAATCAACGACTGGATCGCCAAGAAGGACCTGCGTCCAAAGTTTGAATGTCTGCGGCAGCCGTTTGGCGTTTCCATCGCCGCCCGGCGCGCTGCCGGCGCCGACAATTTCTATTGGCGGGTTAACCAGTTCCTGCTGCCTTACTGGACCTTGGTGCCGCCGCAAGCAAAGTTTCCAGAGCTGAGCGGCCATGCGTGGATCCCGATGGATGACGAAAATACCCTGTGTCTGATGTTTTCCTATACCCCGGTGGAACCTTTGTACCCCCGCACACGGGAGCTGATGGAAACCGGACACAAGGGCCGGGAGACGGGCCAGGCCAGCCGCGATTGCTATGCGCCGAAACCACCCACCACGCCCTACGCGGATTACTGGACCAAATTCACCCCGGAGAACGGCTATCGGTTTGACTACGCCAGCCAGCGTGACGCCTGGTTTTCTGGTGTGCCGGGCCTTTGGGTACAGGATGCGGCCTGTCAATCGCTGATGCCTATCTATGACCGTACCCAGGAAAATCTCAGCGCCACCGATGCCGGCATCGTCATGACGCGCCGGGTCTTGCTAAAATGCGCCGCTGACTATCGTGATCAGGGACAGCGGCCAGCCGGTGTGGATGACCCGCAAAATTTCCTGGTGCGGGCGATTTCAGTACATCTACCAAGACAGTCCGCCTGGGTCGAGGCGAGTGCGCCATTCATGAAGGCAAGCCTGGGGGCCGATTTTGGCTACGCGCTGTAACCTTACGCAAAGTACACGTCGCTTCCGACATTAAAGGAGCAGGTCATGTTGAGCGTGGAAGACAATGAATATTTAACCGGGACCGGTCCCGGCACGCCCATGGGAACCTTCATGCGGCGGTTCTGGATGCCCTTCATGTTATCGGACGAAATCGCGGAGCCTGATTGCCCGCCCGTGCGGGTGCGGCTGCTGGGAGAGGATCTTTTGGCCTTCCGCGACAGCAAGGGCCGCATTGGTTTGGTTGACGAATATTGTCCACATCGCCGCGTTAGTCTGTTCTTTGGCCGCAACGAGGCCTGTGGTATCCGCTGCGTCTATCATGGTTGGAAGTTTGACGTGGACGGCAACTGCGTGGATACGCCTTCAGAGCCTTCGGACAGTAAATTCAAGGACAAGGTCAAACTGAAAAGCTATCCAGTGCGGGAGAAAGCCGGCATCGTCTGGGCCTACATGGGGCCCCAGGCTTTGATGGGCGGGCTGCCCGAACTCGAATGGATGGAAGTGCCAGAAGATCACCGCTATCAGTCCCGTTGGTATCAGGAATGCAATTACGCGCAAGCCGTGGAGGGTGAAATCGATTCCGCCCACGTCAGTTTTCTGCATAGCAAGTTGGACAATGACGCGGTCAACAAGGCGGCGTTGACCGGCGCCTTTTTCGCCGAGGACACGGCGCCGAAATGGAAGGTCACTGAAAGTGATTTCGGCATGACCCTGGGGGCGCGGCGAGTGGTGGATGGCGGCCGATATTACTGGCGTATGAACCAATGGCTCTATCCTTTCTACACCATGATCGCGCCGGTGCCGGGCGAGTCCCGCACCGTTCGCATGTGGGTCCCTGCCGATGACCACCACTGCAATATCGTCTGCATTACCTATCGCAATGACAGACCGGTGTCCGAACAGGAGCTGCACAATTGGCGAACTGGCGCGGCGGCCCATGCGGCGGTGCTGCCCGGTACCTTGACGCCAGCGGCGAATATGGGAAATGACTACAACATAGACCGGGATTTACAGCGCACGGCGTCCTTTACCGGCATCAAGGGCATCCGTGCCCAGGATGCCGCGATGACCGAGAGCGCTGGCGCCATTGTTGATCGTTCGCTGGAGCATCTGGGCACCTCCGACACGGCGATTATCAAAATGCGCCGTTTGCTGATTGATGCCGCCAAGAAATTGGAGAACGGTGAGGAACCCGCGCCGGCGCAGAATGGCAGCCTATACCGGGTCCGGTCCCATTCGGTCGTGATCGATGGGCAAGATGATTTTGATGACAGACCGGATATTCTTGCGGCCATGCAAGTGATTTAGTGCATCCCGCTTGCCAGTTGGTTTGTCAGTTGGCTTTTGTCAGCTGGATCGCCGACCAAACCCGCTGACTGGTGGCCGGCATGTCGAGTTCGCTCACACCCAATGGCGCCAAGGCATCAAGCACGGCGTTCATCACTGCGGGCAGGGCGCCGACCGTGCCGGCCTCGCCCGCGCCCTTGGCGCCGAGGGGGTTAAGCTTGGTCGGCGCTGGATTGCTTTCAACCTGGATGGCGCAAGTGGTGTCGGCGCGGGGCATGGTGTAGTCCATGAATGATCCGCTCAACAGTTGCCCGTTGTCCGGGTCATAAACCACCTGTTCCATCAATGCCTGCCCCACACCCTGGGCGATGCCGCCGTGGATCTGACCCTTCAGGCCTATCGGATTGATTACCGTGCCAACGTCATCCACCACCGAATAGCGCAGTAGGTCGACTTGGCCGGTGTCCGGGTCAATCTCTACTTCGCAGACATGAGCGCCATTGGGGAAGGTATTCGCGTCGGGCGAAAATGTGGAGGTTTCGAACAGGCCGCCTTCCAGGCCAGGTGGTAGTTTGGCATGCATGAAGGCCGACTTGGCGATGTCTTCCAAACTCATGCTGCGGTCCGTGCCGGTCACGGTGAAGGCGCCAGCGGCGAAATCAATATCGCCCCCATCGGCCTCCATGAAATGTGCCGCGATCCGCTTGCCCTTTTCGATGATCTTGCCCGCCGCCTGCCACAGGGCGGAGCCGCCAATGACGGTGGAGCGGGAACCGTTGGTGCCGATGCCAAAGGCAACCCGGTCCGTATCCCCATCAATGTACTGTATGTCACTCGGGTCGATGCCAAGACGCTCCGCCACGATCTGGCGAAAAATGGTTTCGTGGCCCTGGCCCTGGTTCTTGCTGCCCATCAGGATCATGGCGCTGCCGCTGGGATTGAAACGGATCTCGGCGAATTCCAGGCCAGGCGACGCCGCCTTTTCGATCGCGTTGGCGAGGCCAAGACCCAATAGCTTGCCGCGTGCGGCGGCTTCCTGGCGGCGGCCGTCGAAGCCGTCGTAGTCCGCCAAGGCCAAAACGCGTTCCATATTCTCGCCGAAATGGCCGCAATCATAAATATTGCCAAAGGCATTGCGGTAGGGCATCGCGCCGCTGGGTATGATGTTTCGGCGGCGTAATTCCAGCCGGTCAATCTCCAATTCCTGAGCGGCATCGTCCAATAGGCGTTCGATGACATACGTCGCCTCCGGCCGCCCCGCGCCACGATAGGGCGCGGTGCCGTTGGTATTGGCCATCACACAAGACACATGCACATGGGCGGCGGGGATGTCGTAAACCCCGACCAAGGTGGAAACATTGCTGTAGGTCGCCAGCAAATTCCGATCGGACGATACGTAGGCACCTACGTTGGCCAGGGTGCGTACACGCAGTCCCAGGATCCGGTTCTCCGCATCCAGGGCCAATTCGGCTTCGGAGATATTATCGCGGCCGTGCTCGTCAGCCAGGATCGCTTCCTGGCGCTCACAGCTCCATTTCACGGGCCGTCCCAGTTTCCGCGAGGCCCACAACATCAACCGATGTTCGGGATACTGCCAACCCTTGGTCCCGAAACCCCCGCCCACGTCGCCAGCGATAACCCGCATTTTGTTCTCGGGGATCTTGAAGATCTTGCTGGCCAGGGCATTGCGGACCCGGTGCGGATATTGCACATCGGCGTATAGAGTATAGCGGTCCTCGCCCGGATCATAGTTGCCGATGACGCCGCGCGGTTCCATGAAATGGGCATAAACCCGGCTGATGACATAGCGTCGGTAAACGATCTTTGCGGCTTTGGCGAATGCGGCATCCGTTGCGGCACCGTCGCCGGTTTCAAAGACGTTGGAGATGTTGTCGGGGCATTCGTCCCATACCGCGGCCTTGCCCGCCGCCGCCCGGGCAGTATCCGTGACCGAGGGTAATTCGTCGAAATCTACTTCGATCAGCTCGGCCGCATCAAGTGCCAGGGACCTTGTCTCGGCGAGGATAAGTAAGAATGGATCGCCAACAAAGCGGACATGGCCCGTGGCCAGGCCAGGGTGAGAGCGCGCGAACATGGGCGAGCCGTCAGGGCGTTTGCGCTGCACCGTGGGCAGCATCGTGCCCAGGCCGTCGGCGGCGAGATCTTCGCCCGTAAAAATGCCTAGTACACCGGGTGCCGCGGAAGCCGCGGAGCGCGCGATGGATTTGATCCGTGCATGGGCATGCGGCGAGCGGACGACCACCGCATGGGCCTGGCCGGCCAGGTTGATGTCATTGATAAACCGGCCTTCGCCGGACAGCAATCGACGGTCCTCGAACCTCTTGACTGGTTGGCCAATGCCGAATTTGTTCATGCCGCTTGCCGCGCTGCGCCGGGTATGTCGAACCAGATATGGATATTGCCGGTGCCGCGGGCGTTCTCATATTCGGACATGGGCGTGCCGGTCAGGCGGCAGTCAGCGCCGCCAAGGGCGCCGATCATCTGGAAATAGTGAGAGCCCCAGCCCTCCATCTTCGCCGCCTGCAAATCGTCATAGCGGTCGAGTACCTGGTCATGGCGGCCGGCGCCGAACATGTCCACGACTTCGTGGTCCAGCTTCCGGTTCTGCTCGCTGAAAACATTCTCGGGATTGAAAAAGTTCGCGTTGCGGGCGGGTTCATCGATCTTGGTGAAGGCATGACTCAGTGCGCCGGAGGCCAACATCACCACGCGGCAATCAAGCTCGTCGATCGCTTGGGCAATAATCCCTCCCATCTCCAGATAATTGTTCAAAGTGCTATTTTGGCAGGCGCTGACCGACATGACCTGTTCATTTTTCCTGAGATGAGACAACACATTCAAGGTGCCGTAATGGTTCGCCATATGGGGATCGGTCGCATTGAATGCAGGAAATTTACGTGTCTTGGCGATATCGCCAATCCGGGCCGCCAATTCCGGCGCGCCCGGATAGTCATATGCGACGCCCGAGAGGACATGAGGCAATTCATCGGAGGTATAGATGCCTTGGAAGTGATCTTGGCCGGCAACCAGGTTCATGGCCGTGGAAATCCAATGCGTATCAAAGATAACAAATGTGTCCGCATCCAGGGCATCAATTTTTTCTCTGATCCGTGCGAAGCCGGGAATCAGGTCGGTATCATGCCCATCACCCAACTTCAGCCTGTCTGCTTCCGGGCGCATGATGCCAGGATGATGCGATACGATAGCCGCGCCAATGATTTGTCCCATGATCTTCTCCCCCTGTCTTTAGTTGTCTAATTCCGCTTCCGACTTTTAGACGCAATTTGAGCCGGCCGCCGCCTATCGGCCCTTAAAGACGGGCGGGCGCTTTTCCACGAATGCGGCTTGCGCTTCCTCGGCGTCTTCGGTCTTGGACATGGCCACGGTCAGTTCCTGTTCATAGCGGTAACCGTCCCGCAGGCCAAGGTTGTCAGTGGTATTGAGCGCCTGTTTGGTGACCCTGATCGCCAGGGGACTTTTGGCCGCGATCTCGTAGGCAATTTCCTTGGCCGCGTCGATCAGCTTGTCCGGCGCCACGCAATCCTCGACCACGCCCATGCGGTACATCTCGGCGCCGCCGACGCGCTTGCCCGTCAACAACATGCGCCGCGCCTTGGAGCGGGGAAACAGCATATTGACGTACTTGGCCCCGCCCATCAGTCCCACATCGATTTCCGGCATCCCCAACACGGCGTTCTCGGAGGCGATCAGAATATCGCAACAGGCGGCCAGGGCCAGCCCGGCGCCTAGGGCGGCGCCATTCAGCGCCCCGATGACCGGTTTATCGCATTCAAGGATGGCGTAAAAACTTTCACGCGTGACCCGGTTGTGCTGGCGGTAAAAGCCGGCACCCACCTTGATGCCTTGGCGTTCCTTGATATCGGCCCCGGCGGAGAAGACTTTGCCCGCGCCGGTCAGAATGATGGCCCGCACGTCCTCTCGATCGCTCAATTCATCGAAAATCGCCGTTAGCTCATCCCGGAAGGGCCGATTTTGCGCATTCACTGGCGGATTATTCATTGTGACCAGGGCAACATGTTCGGCAATGTCGACCTGGAGATACTCATAACTCATTCTGTGATACTCCCTTGCTCGTCAGGAAAAGCTCATTCCCGCATCAGCGATGGATCGGATATGTGGATTTCCTGCCCTGGCGGTGGCTTGCGCACGGCATCCTCCAGCGAAAAGGCTTCCCGCCATTCCTCGGCCGGCCGGGCCGGGGCGTCCGGCATGATTTGGTCCATACCCCAACAGATCTCGATCCGGTGTCCGTCGGGGTCCTGGAACTCCAGGGCGATTTGTTGACCGGCGCGCCGGCGGCCCTCGAAGTCGAGCGCGACGCCATGGCGCACCAGGTGCCCTCGGGCCTTGAATACTTCGTCCAGCGTCGCGACTTCGAATGCGAAATGATGCAACTCCGCATTCTCGGATTGTTTCGCCGCTCCCCCTACAAGCGCCACGCCATGATGATCATTGTTGCAGCGCATGAAAACCATGCGCCCCGGCATCATGGTTTCGGGATAGGCCTCCGAGACGCGAAAGCCCATGACCTCGGCATAGAATTTCACCGAACGCGCCAGATCCCGTACTTTGAGAACCACGTGGCTGATCTTGCCGGCGGCAAATGGTATGTCATCAGGTGTTTCCCAACTATTCAGCTGGCGAATATCCTCGCGCCGAAGTCCATCATGATCGATAATTCCACGCGCCATGTCGTTCTCCAAGGATTCCAACAGCTTTCATCACGGCGGAAGGCTGATAGTCGAGGAACAGTATCTATTGTCATTGGCAGGTCTAGCAAGGGGTGCTTCCATGTTAAACGAAACCTCTGAATACACGACGGAAGATATTGCCTACGTCAGGCATGGCGGCGAAGCGCTGATGTTGCGGTTCCTTAGGCCGCAAGGGCAGGGCCCTTTTCCGTTGGTCGTCGACCTTCATGGCGGCGCCTGGACCAACGGAGATCTGAGCGGCTGCCAGGAGCGTGACGAAGTTTTGGTACGGGCGGGATTCGCCACGGCAGCGCTGGACTTTCGCCACGCGGGTGACGGTTATCCGACGTCCCTGGCCGATATAAATTTCGCGGTACGTTGGTTGAAATCGCAATCGGAGCGGCTTCGGATTGATGCCGGGCGGGTTGGCATATCAGGCCAATCCAGCGGCGGACATCTAGCCATGTTGATGGCCATGCGGCCGCTTGATTTACGATACGGGGGTATCGAGCTGGAAGCGGGCGCGCCGTCCACGACCGCGAATGTCCGCTGCGTGGCGATGACATGGCCGGTTATCAACCCATTGTCGCGCTATCGCCATGCGCTCAGACTGCGGGATGGCGCGGAACCGCCGGCCTGGACCGGTAACATTCCAGAACGTCACGACCTCTATTGGAAGACTGAAGACAATATGGCGGAAGGCAACCCGCTGTTGGCGCTGGAGCGGGGCGAGGCGGTCGAGACTCCGCCCGCTTTGTGGGTCCAGGGCCGACCGGACGAGATCCACGATTACCGCGATCCGGACTCCGCTCTCGATCTCAATGAACCTGAACGCTTTGCGGCGCGTTATCGGGCGGCGGGCGGCGAGATTGATATTGCATATGTTGATCAGGGCGAACGCGCGGCGGCATCCCATGCACCGCTTGTGGCGTTCTTTCAGAAACACCTGTCATAGCTATACCAGGAGGCCGTCGGCATCATCGCTGCGTCGGTAAGTCCAGGCCAACGCCTTCCAGTTTGCCGAATAGCTTGTAGAGGGTCTCGATATCTGCTTCCGGCAAGGGCGGTTTCAGTATCGAGTCGATATTGGCTTCGAGATGTTCGAGGCTGCCGGTGCCAAACAAAATGACATCGGCACCGGGCTCGTGGCGGGCAAAGCGGTAGGCCGCGTCAATCACGCTGGAGGCGCCACCGTCCCCGCATAGGAAATCGAGCGGACGGTCATCGTCAGCCAGCACCTGGGGGATATCGCCGGCCTGGGCCAGGCGCGCCATGATCCCGCGCAAATACACAGGGTCGCTGAAAATCCGCCGCACCACGAACATCAGCAGCGTGCCGATGCCTTGCGCCTGACTGCGTGGGAAAACGTTCTGCCGCGCGTTCTGATTCATCATGTGGTAGGCCAGCATGATCACATCGAAGATATCGTCGTCGAAGGCGCGTTGCAGCATCTCATGTTTAGGATCATTCGGCCCGGTTTCGGTGATGCCAAGATGGCGCAGCTTGCCCTTGTCCTGTTCCCGCATCAGGGCGGGGACGATTTCATCCCGGACATGGCCGTAGTCCGCCGGCGGCACGCCGTGCAGATGAAATACGTCCACGTATTCGGTTTGCAAGCGCTGCAGGGAAGCCTCTAGATTGGCAATGATGTCATCGCCGGATACCAGGCGGCCTGCACTGCGAATACGGCTCTTGGTGGAAATAACCACGCTGTCACGTGGCAGGTCCCGGACGGCCAGGCCCACGATGGCCTCTGTGCCATAGACTTCCGCGGTGTCGAAAAAGTTGACGCCAAGGTCCACGGCGCGCCGCACCAGGGCGATTGCCTGGGCCTCGCTGTTGCCGCTATTTTGCCCCAGGCGGCTACTGCCGCCGCAACCCAGGCCGGCGACGCTGACCTTTAAAGCCGTTCGTCCAAGTGTCGTGTATTCCACTGTCTCATCCTTGTCGCATGTGCTGGTTACGCCGTGATTACCATGCGGACTTATAACCCTTGAAGGGCATGGCAAGCCGCTGAATATCCCGTACCACCTCGCCCAAGGGACCGGGGTCGGTGTCGGTTGGGATGAACAGGGACAGGGTGTCTGCCAGCCCACCGTAACGTTCGGCGATCTTGCCGGCGATGACAGCATGGCTGCCGACCACGGCGAACAGATCGACAACGTCATCGGGTATCAGGGCAGCCATCTCGTCCCAGCGCCCGGC
Source organism: Rhodospirillaceae bacterium (assembly GCA_018701215.1). Taxonomy (GTDB): domain Bacteria; phylum Pseudomonadota; class Alphaproteobacteria. Next base: position 26,074 of record JABIWH010000036.1, on the reverse strand, counting down.
CGTCGGGTAAGGGCGCAGCTTTTCGCCCAGATCTTCCATGTCGTGCAGGCGAAGCACATGCCAATAGGCCCGGGTCGAACAATAAAAGGCTATCCGGAAGCGTACATATTCACGCATTTTGGCGACCGCTTCTTCATCGGCCCCGGTGGCGATAAAGGCGCCGGAGACGACTTCAATATCACCGCGTTCACGGCCCTGGCGCTGCAAACCCTCGGCGATGCGTTGCAGGGATGCCTCCTTCAGATAGCGCTGGGTGGAGAAGGGATGCAGGCGCACGCCGTCGGCGACCTCACCCGCCACCCGCAGCATGGCCGGGCCCACGGCGGACATGGCGATGGGAATAGGGGGCAGGCCCAGAGGGCGCGGGGAGAAATTCGGCGTCGTCAGCGTCAGATTGTAGTGCGCGCTGTGATAATCCAGCGGTTCCTCGGTTTCCCAGGCGCGCCAGACCGCTCGGACGGCGCCGATATAATCGCGCATGCGTGGCGCCGGCGGGGTCCAGGGAATACCGTAACGCCGCTCGTTGTGACCTTTCACCTGGCTGCCAAGGCCAAGGTAGAAGCGTCCGTTCGAGGCCTTGTTCAGATCCCAGGCGGCATGCGCCGTTATGGTGGGGCTGCGTGGAAAGGCGATGGCGACGGCGGTGCCAAGCTGCACCCGGTCGGTGGCCAGGGCCGCGACCGCAAGGGGTGGAAACGGCCCATGGGCGTTTTCAAGCGCGACAACGCCGTCAAAGCCGGCGGCTTCCGCCGCCTCCGCTTCTTTCCCGGCCTGACGCAGATCATCGTTCGGGATGTGATAGATAACGCGCACTGCATACTCTCCAAATGCCTTTGAGGCCTCCTATGATAGAGTAGATACACGTTGGGCGGAAAACTGATGGGGATAAACATGAGAACCAGACGACTTGGAGTTAGTGAGCTCGAAGTACCATTGATCGGACTTGGTTGTATGGTCTTGCCTGGTTTTTACGGCGCCGGCAGTGAAGAGGATGCCATCGCGACTTTGCACAGGGCGGCGGACATCGGCGTCAATTTTCTCGACAGCTCGGATCTTTATGGCGCGGGTGAGAACGAGAAACTGATAGGCCGCGCCATCGCCGGCCGGCGGGACGATTACATCATTGCGACGAAATTCGGCAACGTGCGTACCGCGGAGGGTAAGCCGGGCATCGATGGTCGGCCCGAATATGTCCAGCAGGCTTGCGATGCCAGTCTTCAGCGCCTCGGTATTGATGTAATCGACCTCTATTATCAGCACCGTGTTGATACCGCCGTACCAATCGAAGATACGGTCGGCGCCATGTCGCGGTTGATCGAACAAGGCAAGGTGCGCTACCTCGGCCTGTCGGAGGCCGCCGTGGATACCGTCCGCCGGGCCCATGCCACCTATCCCATTACCGCACTGCAGTGCGAGTATTCGTTATGGTCCCGCGAGGTCGAAAATGAAATCGTGCCTCTGACAGGGGAACTCGGCATTGGTTTCGTCGCGTATTCGCCCTTGGGGCGCGGCATCTTCGGCGGCGATGTCACCGGGCCGGACAGTCTGGCGGAAGGCGACCGCCGCCGCGACCATCCGCGCTATCAAGGTGAAAACCTGGCGCGAAACCTGGAGTTGGTCGAGCCTGTTCGGAAACTGGCTTCCGCCAAGGGCATAACCGTTGCACAGGTCGCCCTAGCTTGGTTGCTGTCCCGCTCTGAGAATATATTCGCCATTCCGGGCACCCGGCGCATTGCTCATCTGGACGCCAACGCGGCCGTTCCGGACATCATCCTTACCCCGGACGAGATTTCCCAACTTGATGCGGAGATCCAACCAAATGCGGCCCAAGGCACCCGCTACCCGGCGGCAGCAATGGCGGCGCTAAACAGATGATGCTGGACTAATCCAAACCAAGCGCGGTCAGATCGTCGTCGGCATCACCCGATATGGCTGATGGCGGCGGACAGCTGACGAATTGAAGCGCTAAGTCGTTTCCCTCGCAAGCATCCGTCCCGCCGCCAGTATGCGGAGCGCGGCGCAGGCTGCACCATAGCCGTTGTCGATGTTGCAAACCGTGACGCCCGGCGCGCAGGATGAGAGGCAGGCAAACAATGCCGTCTCACCACCGCGGGCGGCGCCATAACCTGTCGAGGTGGGGACCGCGATCAGCGCGCCAGGAATTAAACCGCCGAGGACACTCGGCAAAGCGGCATCCATGCCGGCAACGGCGATCACCACTGGGTGGCGCTTGATGTCCTCAATCCGCTCCATCAGCCGCCAAATTCCCGCCACGCCGACATCGAAAATTTCCGTGCCCGCGATACCGTTGAAGGCAAGCGTGCGAAGCGCCTCCCGCGCCGGCACGGCGTCCGAGGTGCCGGCGGTAACTACCGCGACCTGCGACGGCCGCATGGGAACCGACCGCCAATTGAAAAAGGCCGTTTGTGAGGCTGGATCATAGTCGAGCCCCGCCCGGTGGGTCGCCGCCAAAGCCGCATGTTTGTCGCTATCCAAACGGGTCAATAGCATGGCGGCGCTCTGTTGTTGTGCTTGATCAAGAATAGTATCGATCTGCCTCGCGCTCTTTTGCAGACAGAAAACCGCTTCGCCCAGGCCAAGGCGGTCGCCGCGGCCAAAATCAATTTTGCTATCTTGTTTCGCCATCACTATTCGCCATCACTATCCGGCTTCACCCGGCAGCTTCATTCGCGTGCACGAAGGCACTGCCGCGCCGGTAGGCGGCGATTTGGATCATTCGGCCCTTGGTCTCGTCGATCTGCTCGCGCAGGGCGTCGAGCACGGCTGTGCGCCGGTCCGAGGGCAAGCCGCTCAATGTTTCAGGATCCAGTTCAATCACAATTCCACCATGACGCACCCGGCAGCGTACCGTATCGGGCTGCAATTCCCGGCGCAGCCATGTTTCGACGCTATCGATCAGGGCCATGTCCGAGGGCATAATACGCAGCCCCGTTTCCACCCGGCTGGCCAGGCAGGGCGAGGCGGGCAGCGTGGCCAACGCCGGCAGGCCCAGTTGCTGCGCCAGGGCGCGGACATCCGCCTTGGCCAGTCCCGCCTCCACATAAGGGTGTCGCACACCGTTGTTAGCAGCAGCTTGTAGACCAGGGCGGTAATCACCGAGATCATCCATATTGGCGCCGGAAAGAACCATGCCACCGGTCATCGCGGCCAAACTTTGATACAGATTGGTCTTGCAATAAAAACAGCGGTTCACCGGATTGGTGCGATAGCGTTCGTCGGAGAATTCTCCGGCGTCGATAACGTCGAGACGCCAGTTCTCCTCTTTTGCCAAGGCCCGAACACGCGCCGTCGCCGCCGCCGGCACCGCCGGCGACACGGCGTGGATCATGCGGACCTTGTTCCCCACCCCCAGCCGATGCGAAAAGCTGGAAAGTGTCATGGAATCAACTCCGCCGGAAACCGCGACTGCGGCACTGCCGTGGTCCGCGATGATCCGGTGTATGATATCTGCCAGACGCTCAGTCATCCTTTGCCGTCTCCATCACCGCCCGGCCCTCGACGTCGCGGCGCAGGCTTTGCCGCCGTGCCGCCCCGCGCGCGGCGGCCAAATCAGCCATCTCCGCCTTGGCGGAAGGTCCCGACGGCCGCCCGGCGCGCTTGACCGTGATATCGTCCAGCACGACCTGGTCCCTGGCAACAATGCACCGCTGGCTCACATTCCGGCGGACACCCAGGGTGGTCGTTTCATCCAGAATTTCTTCGAGAATATGATCGGCGGCGTCTGGCCGCGCCAAAACCTGCAAAGCCACCGCCATGCGGCCTTTTTTACTAAACACCGGCCATTGGCAGACATCCAGCACACCGTCGGTCTGGCGCAGATGATCAATCGCCACGGCCAGGTCCTCACCGGTTTGATCATCGATCTCGCAACGCAGAACTTCGACCTGATCGCTTAGCGTGGCGTTGTCGGCGGGACCGTAGCAGATCGCCCGCAGAATGTTGCTGCGCGACTTGAAGGCGCGCGTGCCGAAACCAGCACCGGTGCAAAGCAGCCGCCTTGGTATGGTGTCGGGACCTTGGGTCGGGGCGAGATAGCGCAGGATGGCGGCACCGGTTGGCGTCACGCGTTCGCCTTCCTCGCCATCATCAAACAGGGAAAAGCCCTGCAGCAGCTCCGTCACCGCGGGGGCCGGCAGGGGCAACATGCCATGCTGTGATTTCACCAAGCCCCGGCCCCGGGGAATGATCCCCACCGACCAGCGGCATGGTCCAAGGGCTGTGATCAGCGCGGCCGCGGTCACGATATCGATAATGGAATCGATGGCACCAACCTCGTGGAAGGCGACCCGCTCAACCGGGATGCCGTGCACCGCCGCCTCCGCCTCTGCCAAAAGCTCGAAAATATCCAGGGCGGCTTCCAAGACGGCTTCGAGGTCGGCACCCTTCAGGGCCGCGCGCAGCTGTCCACGGATCGCCGACCAGTGCACATGCGCGTGCGTGGTCTGTTTGCCCGCCTCGCCCTCGGCGGCCTCCGCCACCTCGAAGCGGGAGCCGCGAAAAACCTTGTCATTGTGGGGCGTCACGCTGGCTGTAATGCCATCAGGCAGAGCCAGGCTGGCGATTGCCGCCTGGCAGGCCGGCCACAGATCCGGGCGGGCATCAAGCAGGGCGGCCGCGAACATATCCCCCGCCAGCCCGCCGACTGCGTCCAGGTGTATGGCGGTAATGGGCGTCACCGTGGTTATTATCTTCATCATCATGTTCCCCGCGTCTTCGGACGCCTGGTAGTCTATCACCCACGGCAGCTTACCGCAGTTCCGAGTTTGCATGGCAGACTGTGGGGCAGGTCATGCGATGGCGGGCTATTCACTAGATTAACTACCTGGCCGGCTCCCTGAATTTTGCTCAATGCGTAGCAAATACAAGCATATGGCAGCACGCTGGCGTAGACTTGCCAAAAAAGTGTGTTTCTCTTCGCTTTCCTTGATATAGTTTGAAATCCATCCGTGAGGTTTGGCAACGCATGAAAATTGATCTGGCATATGGCCAAATAGGGCTGAACGTGGATCTTCCTGACTCCGCGCGGCCAACAATTATCCGTAAACCGTCGGTCCCCGTGCCTGCCTCGCCGGAGGCCGTGGTGGCGAAGGCAATGGCAAGCCCTATTGGCTCGGGCACGCTGGCGGAGATCGCCCAGGGCAGGAAAAGCGCCTGTATTTTGATCTGTGATATTACCCGCCCGGTGCCGAATGGGCTGTTTCTCCAGCCCATGGTCCGGACGCTGTTGGCGGCGGGCATCCCGGCGTCGGCGATCACCATTTTGGTCGCCACGGGCCTGCATCGCCCCAACGAGGGTGAGGAACTGTCCGAACTGGTTGGTGATCAATGGGTTCTGGACACGATCAAGACCGTCAATCATTTTGCCCAAAATGACGACGATCACATCGACATGGGCGTCACGGCGACACGGCAGACACCGGTCAAACTTGACCGTCGGTTTGTTGAGGCCGAAGTGCGTATCGCCACGGGTTTGGTGGAGCCGCATTTCATGGCCGGATATTCCGGCGGGCGCAAGGTCGTCGCGCCTGGTGTCGCGCATCAGGATACCATACGCAGATTTCACAGCGCCGAATTCATGGAGGATCCCGGCGCGGTGCAATGCAATCTGGATGGCAACCCTTTGCATGAAGAGCAGCTGGAAATCATCCGTATGCTGGGCGATGTCCATGCGCTGAACGTGGTGCTTGATGATGATCGAAACCTTGTGCATGCCACTTTTGGCGAAATCATCGAAAGCCATCTGGGCGCGGTGGCATTCGCACGCACTTTCACCGAGGTGCCGGTCGGCCAGCGCTTCAAGACGTTGGTAACCTCGGCCGCCGGCTATCCGCTGGATCAGACCTACTATCAAACCGTCAAGGGGATGGTGACGCCGCTGGATATCCTGGAACCTGGCGGCACCTTGATCATCGCCTCGGAATGTACGGAGGGTCTTGGCTCCGAGGACTACCGGCGGGCGCAGGCACGTCTGGTCTCGCTTGGGCCGGAGGCTTTTCTGAATTCGCTGCTGGCAAAGTCGGCGGCGGATATTGACGAATGGCAGACGGAAATGCAGCTGAAACCCATGCGCGTTGGCTCGATCCTGCTCTATTCCGATAAATTGCCGGCCGCCGATGACGCCATTACCGGCGTCACGCGAATTGATGACATTGCCAAGGCGGTGGCTGAGAGTATTGCCAAGTCCGGAGACCCGAGCGTCGCCGTTATTCCCGAAGGGCCGTATGTCGTGCCCAAATTTTCGCCTGCCGGCTCTGCTTCGGAACCGGTATAGACCAGGTTTGCAGACAATAGACTCGCTTGAATAGGCGACCTGTTTGAACTGGAAGCGGTCACCGGGCAGGTCGCGTAAATGACGATTGCTACGCCAAGCGGTCCAAACGCAGGCGGTGACGATCGTCGGTCAGGCGCCAGATACTGGCCAGGACCGCCGTCAAGACACCCAGGCCGCTGGCGCCGGCGATCAGGAACAGCACCAGGATCTGATATTTGACCGCCTGTTCCGGCGCCACGCCGGAGAGGATTTGTCCGGTCATCATGCCGGGCAGGAAAACCACGCCGGCCGCCGCCATGGAATTCAGCATCGGCGTAAACCCCGTACGCAGAGCACGCTGGGCAATCGGGCGCAGGGCCCGCCAGCGGGTCGCGCCAAGGGTCAGCTGGGCCTCGATGGCCGCGCGCTCCCGCCCGACCAGAGAAGTCAGGCCATCCAGGCCCAGGCTGATGCCGGTCATGGCATTGCCCAGGATCATGCCAAACAAGGGAATGGCGTAGCGCGGATCGTACCAGGGTTCTGGCCGCAGGGGGCCGTTCAAGGCCAACACGGTGACCACCATTCCCGCCAGCAGCATGGTGGCCGAGCCGATGCCGTAACCCCACCAGCCCTTTAGGCGCCGTTCCTGGCGGGACAGAATTTCCCGGCCCGCGAACAAGGCCATGATCAGAGCCACCAGGGCGGTCAGCCACAACGAGACGGTGGCGAACAGCGCCTGCAAAACCAGTCCGACCAGCAGCAGCTGCACGGTCATGCGCAAGGCCGCGAGCAGCATTTGCCGCTCCAGACGCAGACCCAGGGCCAGGGAAAGTCCCGCGTTGAACAATAGCAGCACAGACGCAAGCAGCAGATCGAAATAGGAAAGTTCAATGTAGCCGGTCATGACAATGACACCAGCCGGCCCTGTTCCAGGCGCAGAGACCGCTCTGCCAGCCGCGCGCCCTGGGCCGGGTCATGGCTGACCAGCAATATTGCATTTCCTTGCTCGAGGCGCCCGCGCAACAGAGCTTCGACCAGATCGCGGTTTTCAACATCCAGGGCCGAGGTGGGTTCATCCAGCAACAGAACCCGCGCATCGCCCAGCAGGCCCCGAACCAGCGCCAGGCGTTGCCGTTCGCCGCTGGAAAGACGGCTCACCTGCCACGACATGACAGCATCGGGATCGTCAAAACCCAGGCTGGCAAGAAGATCGCGCGCCGCCGGTTTATCCGCCATATGATCACCAACCCGGTCCAGCCACCAACCGGGGTCGGCGGGAAAGTATCTAACTATCTCGCGCCACCTGGGCGCTGGTGTCCCCGAACGCCGCCGCCCATCGGCGATAACCTCGCCCAGGTTGGGATCAAGGTCCACAACGGCGCGCAGCAACAGGGATTTGCCCGCCCCCGACGGTCCCGTCAGGGCCAGGCATTCGCCTTGTTCAATTTGAAAAGATAACGGGCCTAATCCAAGACCATGGTCTCGCCGGGTTAGCTCGTCTACCCGCAGCATCACCACATCATTGTCTGATCGTGGTTCAGCATCGGGTAGCACCTTTCAACTAGCGCGGTGCGATCACCATGGTCATCTGACGGCCTTCCATCTTGGGGAATTGCTCCACTTTGGAGACGCCTTCAAGATCATCGCGCACACGTTCGAGGACCTTCAGGCCCAAATTCTGATGCGCCATTTCCCGGCCACGAAAACGCAGGGTCACCTTGACCTTGTCGCCTTCGCCAAGAAACTTGTTCATGGCCCGCATCTTCACATCATAGTCGTGATGATCGATGTTGGGCCGCATCTTGATCTCCTTGACCTCAATGACTTTTTGTTTCTTGCGGGCTTCGTTGGCTTTTTTCTGCGCCTCGTACTTGTACTTGCCATAGTCGAGGATCTTGCAGACCGGGGGTTTTGCCTCTGGTGCGATTTCCACCAAGTCGAGACCGGCATTGTCTGCGCGGTCCAGTGCATCGTCAAGGCTGACAACGCCTACGTTCTCTCCCGTTTCGTCAACCAGTCGAACGGAATCGGTTTCGATGCGTTCGTTTATGCGCGGCCCGGATTGGGCGGGCGGTGTATTCGGATAAAATCGGCGAGCGATTGTCGTAGTCTCCTTATGGTTCGTTTTACCCGGCGGCTAAATTTGAAACCGCCACGGCACAAGTAGCTCATTACGAATTCCCGTAACAATGGCTACATAATAGTATTCACTTCGTTAATAAAGCACCCATTTCACCCAGCGATCAAGCTGATAATCCGGCCCGGACACGAATGGATATCAGGCACCAAATTAAGTATTGGGCGCGGCGCCTTCTTTCGACAATGCGGCAATGGCATCGTTCAGGCTAACGACCTGCTGGCCCTTGTCGCCCAGGCGGCGCAGGGCCAGAGTGCCTTCGTCGGCCTCGCGCTGGCCGATGGCGGCGATGACCGGTACCTTGGCCAACGAATGTTCCCGCACCTTGTAGCCGATTTTCTCGTTGCGCAGATCCAATTCCACCCGTAAACCCTCCGCCCGCATGGCCTGGGCGGCCTGTTCGGCATAATCGTCCGCATCATTGGTGATGGTGGCCAGAACCACCTGCACCGGCGACAGCCACATTGGCAGGCGGCCTGCGTAATGTTCGATCAGGACGCCGATGAAACGTTCGAAAGAGCCCAAAATGGCCCGGTGCAGCATGACGGGGCGGTGGCGGCTGTTATCTTCGCCCACGTAGGTGGCATCCAAGCGTTCGGGTAGCACGAAATCCACCTGCAGGGTGCCGCACTGCCATTCCCGCCCGATGGCGTCACGCAACACGAATTCCAGTTTTGGGCCATAGAAGGCGCCCTCGCCCGGGTTCATGGTAAAGGGCAGGCCGGTTGATTTCAGTGCCGTCATCAGGGCGCCTTCGGCCTGATCCCAGACCGTATCCTCGCCGGCGCGCACGGGTGGGCGGTCGGCGAACTTTACATGTACCTCGTCGAAGCCCAGATCCTTGTAAATCGAGAGCAGCAGGTCACAGAAAATCTGACTTTCCGAAGTGATCTGGTCTTCGGTGCAAAAGATATGCGCGTCATCCTGGGTAAAGGCACGCACCCGCATCAAACCATGCAGGGCACCGGATGGCTCATAGCGGTGGCAGGCGCCGAACTCGGCCAGGCGCAGAGGCAGGTCGCGGTAGCTTTTCAGGCGTTGGCGATAGATTTGCACATGGCCTGGGCAGTTCATGGGTTTGAGGGCGAAGATCCGCTCCTCGGATTCCGTGGTGTACATATGTTCGCGGAATTTTTCCCAGTGCCCGGATTTCTCCCACAATGTCCGGTCCACCAGCTGCGGCGACTTCACTTCGAGATAGCCGCCCGTCTCCAGGCGCCCGCGCATATAGCGCTCCAGGCTACGATACAGGCTCCAGCCCTTGGGATGCCAAAAAGGCATGCCGGCGGCTTCTTCCTGGAAATGGAACAGGTCCATCTCCCTGCCTAGGCGGCGGTGGTCGCGCTTTTCGGCTTCCTCCAGACGGTGCAGATAGGCCTTTAATTCTTTCTTGTTGCGCCAGCAGGTGCCGTAGATCCGCTGCAACATCTCGTTGCGGTGGTCGCCGCGCCAATAGGCCCCGGCGATTGACATCAGCTTGAAAGCGTCGTTGCCCAGTTTGCCCGTCGAGGGTAGATGCGGGCCCCGGCACAGATCGATGAAATCGCCCTGGCGATAGACGGTAATGGTCTCGTCCTCGGGCAGATCGCCGATGATCTCGGCCTTATAGTGCTCGCCGATTGAGGTGAAATAATCGATCGCCTTTTGCCGCTCCCAGACCTCGCGCTCGATCGCTTCGTCGCGGCCGACGATTTCGACCATGCGTTTTTCCAGGGTGACCAGATCTTCCGGCGTGAAGGGCTCTTGCTTGGAAAAATCATAAAAGAAGCCGTTCTCGATCGACGGCCCGATGGTGACCTGAATTTCTGGCCACAGCTCCTTGGCCGCCTCGGCCAGGACATGGGCGCAATCGTGGCGCAGGATCTCCAATGCCTCGTCGCTCTGCCGGGTGATGATTTCAAGCTGGGCATCCGCCGCCATGGGCAGGCGCAGATCGGCCAATTCGCCGTCGATACGGGCCACGATGGCAGCCTTGCCCAGGCCGGGACCGATGTCGTTGGCGACTTGTTCCGCCGTCACCGCGCCGTCATATTGGCGCACTGTTCCATCGGGCAATGAGATGGCAACCATGTTCAAACCATTCCGTGCAAAAAAACTTCGAGCCCGCCTTTTCAGACAGTGTGAGCGCAACTTAGGCGGAATGACGGTGCTGTCAAGCAGCGCGGACGGCAAGCTTGCCAATGGGCTATCTTCGCGCAATAATTACGATTATGAGTAGTATAGGTTCACAATCTACCGATTTTGCCGCTTTGCGGTTGGAACAGCGTGGCCGGGCCGGCGAACTGCTGCCTATTGTGCTGCTGAATACCCTGCTCAATATCATTACGCTGTCCATCTACCGTTTCTGGGGCAAAACCAAGGTACGGCAGTATCTGTGGCGGCAGACCTATTTCATGGGCGAAGCGCTGGAATATACCGGCTCGGGCGGCGAGTTGTTCAAAGGGTTCCTGGCGGTGTTCTTCCTGATCCTGGTACCGCTGGGTGCCATCGGCAATGTGGCGGGCATCTACCTGGATCCCGAGAGCGCGGCCTTCGCGGTTTACACGGCGGCATTCTACACCGTCATATGGTTCCTGATCGGCATGGCGGTATATCGGGCCCGGCGCTATCGCCTCAGCCGTACCGTTTGGCGCGGTATCAGGGGCGGCATGCGCGGATCATCGGGACAATATGCCGCCCGCTATCTAATCTTTTCCGTTCTGGCCGTCATTACCCTGGGGTGGGCCTATCCTTGGATGCGGGTCACGCTGTTCCAAAGGATCATGGCGGAGACCATGTTCGGCGACCGCAATTTTCGAGTCGGTGCGCCGCTGGCGCCGCTATATCGTGTTTTCGCGGTCTACTGGCTCGGCTCGGCTGCTACGTTGATTTTGGCGATCATTTTCATCCGATTCACCAGCCTAATCTATCTCGGAGGACCCGAATTCGAAGCGGCGGACATGGACATGTCACAAGGATGGGTGTTGCTTTGGCCTTTGATTCCGGTTGTTGGCTGGATGTGGTATAGGACCCATGAAATAAACCAGTTCGCCAACAATACCTCGTTCCAGGGGCTCTCGTTCCGCATGAACGCCTCGGTCTGGAATTTGTCGGGCCTGGTTTTCATCAACGCCTTAATCGTCGTGTTTACATTGGGTTTCGGCCAGCCTTTTGCGCAGCTGCGGACCTTTCGCTATTTCTGTGATCATCTGACCATCATGGGAGAGATCAATGTCGACTGGATTGAACAGTCCAGCGCCGAAAGCCCCAGCATTGGCGAGGGCCTGGCCGATGCCTTCGATCTGGGCGCGGTCTGAACCTTGAGCAGGGTCCAAGAATTCAATGACGGCAAAACGGCGGCGCGGCACCAGGTCGCGGTGCGGCTGGACGCCGTGGGATTGCACCTGTCATCGGGCGACGGGACTATCGAGCGACATTGGCCCTTCGCTGAATTGCGCGCTGTTGCGCCGCCGCGAACGGGGGCTCCCTTGCGCCTGACGTGCGCAACGGATGCCGACGCCCGCCTGCGGTTAAGCGATGCCGTGTTCGCCGCTTCGCTGCGGCAACAGGCGCCACAGTTGTTCCAGACCGGCCTGGCGCGGCCAAATGTTCGCCGCAACGCGGGCATTATCGTTTTGCTATTGCTGCTGCTTGCATTGTTCCTATGGCAAGGCCTGCCCCGGCTGACCGCCCCTATCGCACGGCTGATCCCGCTGGCGTGGGAACAGGATATCGGCCTGGCCTTTCGCACCCGGTTGCTCGGCGGCGCCAGGATATGTGAGGGCAAGGCGGGGGCGGCGGCCCTGTCGCGGCTGACCGGACGCTTGGGCGCGGCGACGGCATTGCCGCCCACGCTGTCCGTCGTGATTGTCGACCGGGGCATGGTCAACGCCTTCGCCCTGCCCGGCGGCCACATCGTCATCTTCCGCGGCCTGTTGGCAAAGGCCAAAAGCGCGGACGAGGTCGCCGCCGTGCTGGCCCATGAAATTGGCCATGTTGCCCAACGCCACCCCACCCAGATGGCCCTCCGCGTGATGGGCATCGGCATGCTGGGCGAGCTGTTGAGCGGCGATGGCTCTGGCCTGGCCGAACTGGCGGGCGAGATCGGCGGCACCTTGTTGTTGTTGAGTTATAGCCGGGATATGGAACGTCAGGCGGATGCCTATGGCCAGGATCTGTTGCGCCGCGCCGACTTATCCACCAACGCCATGGCGCGCTTTTTCGCCCGTTTGCGTGGCGCCAAGAAATCGGCGGAGAGAAATGCGCTGACGGGCTATTTCTCCAGCCACCCGCCTCTCGGCGAACGCATCGCCGCGACAGACAAGGACGAGGGCGGACAGCCCGCGCTCGACGCCGAAGCTTGGCGCGACTTACAGGCCATCTGCAATTGAATCCCAGACCCGATCGACCGTTAGCGCCGCCAGGTCATTCTCTCGCAGGGTAGCAACCCTGGCGCCGCGCGGGGCACAGAGGTCCGGATCCGACTCGGCTGAAAACAACACCATTGATGGCGCGCCGGCGACGGCGGCCACATGCATGGGGCCGGTATCATTGCCGACCGCCAATGTGGCGTCACGGGCCAGCACGGCCAGATCCTCGATGCTGGTCTGATCCGCCAGATCGCGGGTGCCCGGACATTGCGCCGCCAACACCCCGGTCAGATGAATTTCGTCCCGCCCGCCGATCAGTACCGGCTGAATGCCGGCGGCCAACAGCCGTTGGCAAAGTTCGAGATAATAGTCCGCCGGCCAGCGCTTGGCCGGACGATGCACCGAACCGCCGGGCACCACCAGGGCATAGGGCGGCTGCAAGGCAAAGCGGGCGGTGTCCGCCTTGACCCAATCAAGATCCGGTGCCGGCACCTCTGTAACCCCCGCCATGGCCAACTGCTCGGCCTGGCGGTCCAAGGTGTGCATCAGATCACGGTCGGGATTGTCATGTGGAAGGGAAGCGCCGGGCGCGATGCCGGACCAGTCCGGGCGCCGGGTGCCAAAGTAGCCACTGGGGAAGGCGCGAAAATACAGGCTGGAACGGGACGAGGTTTGCAGGTCATAGACCCTGGCAAAGCGGGCCCCGCGCAGGCGGCGGCGCAGATGCAGCCAATCCCTGAATTGATACCAGTGCGGCCGATGATCCTGCCAAACCTGATCGAACCAGGGGCAGGCATGCATGAACATGGCGAAAGCGGGTGCGGTCAAAAGGGTGATCCGTGCCTTCGGGTGATGCGCTCGGATCGCCTTGAATGGGCCCGTGGATTGTACCAGATCGCCCAGGGCGCCATGGCGGATGACCAGAATTTGCTCCGCCGCCATCGCAATCAAATCAACCCAGCAGGGATTGATAGACGGCCAGAATACGCTGGCACATCAAGGTCACGGTGAAGTTCTGTTCCACGTTGTCGCGGCCATTGGCCGCCATGGCCTCGCGCTCCGCCTGGTTCAGGCTCAAGGCCCGTTCCAGGGCGGCGGCCATGGCCTCGGGCTCGTTGGGCGGCACCAGCCAGCCGCTTTCGTCATGCCAGATGGTCTCGCGGCTGCCGCCATGATCCGTGGCGATCACCGGCCGGCCCATGGCCTGGGCCTCCACCGCGACGCGGCCAAACCCTTCGGGATGGGTCGAGGCGGAAACGACCACGTCCGCCAGCATGTAGGCCGCCGCCATGTCGCTGCAATGTTCGACGACGCGCAGCACCTGATCCAAGCCGCGGCGGCGCGCCTGTTCCTCCAATTTCTGGCGATAGGCGGTGCGTCCCTGATCGCCGCCGACAAGGACGCAACAGATATCCTTCCGGCCCAGGATCGCCAAGGCCTCGATCAGCACGCTGTGCCCTTTCCATCGGGTCAGGCGGCCCGGCAGCATGATGACGGGCCGGTCATCAGGCAGGCGCCAGGGTTTGGAAAGCTGGATCATCCGCTCGGCGCTGACATTGGCGGGGTCGAAGATATCGGCATTGATGCCACGGTGGATCGTCACCAGGCGGTCATCGTCGACGCCATAGGTCTCGCGCACATGCTGGGCCACGAAATCGGAAATGGCGATGACCTTGTCGCCTTTGGCCATTACCTTGTTGTAGTGATGTTTCAGCCAATTGTGGCCGTAGGCATTGTGAAAGGTCGTAACGAACGGTTTGTCCGTACGCCGCGCCGCGCTCAAGGCGCTCCAGGCCGGGGCCCGGCTGCGGGCATGCACCAGATCGACGCCTTCGCGGTTGATCAAATCGGCCAGGGCATCAGCGTTGCGCAGCATGCGAAACGGCCGTTTGGCCGCCAGAGGCATTTCAATATGTTTGGCGCCGGCCCGGCTTAGTTCATGGACCATCGGTCCGCCGGACGAGGCCACCATGGCGCGCCAGCCGGCCGCCGTCAGGGCAGCGGCGGTCTGCACCGTACCCCGTTCCACCCCGCCCATATCCATGGCCGGCAACACTTGCAGCACAAGCGGTCCCTGGGATGCAGTCCCCTGGGCCGCTTCCGCGCCGGCCGCTTGAATGCTAGATTGCAATGTACTGTCCATACTGACCTATTTCGAATGGCGCATCATCCATGACGAACGATATCGATCCCAATGTCGAACCTGGCTTCCTGAGCCGTGAGGACGGCACCAGGATCGCCTACCATCATAGCCCCGGTCGCGCTCCTGGTGTGATCTTTTGTGGCGGCTTCATGTCGGACATGACCGGCACCAAGGCCATGGCCCTGGAAGCCGCCTGCCAAGCATCCGGTCGATCATATACCCGTTTTGATTATCGTGGTCACGGCCAATCTGACGCAGATTTCGAAAGCGGGACCATCGGCTTGTGGGCCGAAGACGCCCTGGCGGTGTTGGATCAGGTGACGAAAGGGCCGCAGATCGTCGTCGGCTCGTCCATGGGCGGCTGGATCATGTTGTTGCTGGCGCGGGCCCGCCCGGAACGTATCGCCGGACTGGTCGGCATCGCGCCGGCGCCGGATTTCGTGCTGGGTATGTGGGATGGCTTTTCCGACGAAATCAAGGCGATCTTAAAGCGCGATGGTGTCTATCGCGCGCCCTCTGAGTATTCCGAGGAACCCTATGCCATCACCATGAAGCTGATCGAGGAAGGCCGAAACCACCTGGTGTTGCAGCAAAACCTGACGGTGAATTTCCCCGTGCGCATCCTGCACGGCATGGCGGACCCGGATGTGCCGTGGCGGCAATCGCTGGATATCGTCGAGCGTCTGCAAGGCGACGACATCGTCGTCAATTTCTCGAAAAGCGGCGATCATCGGCTCTCCGAACCTGCTGACATCGCACGCCTGATCCAAACCGTGGAGGACTTGGCGTCGGCAAGCTAAGGCGCACGGGCCAGATGTCGAAAATTGGCGCATTGTCCCGATTCTACGTTGGCGTTTGCTCCATTCCGGTACAGATCGACCCCGGGTGCCGAGGCTAAATGGCGGAAAATTGCTGTTTTCGTATTTTTATGAAGTTGGCACGGGCCTTGCTAAGTAAGGGATGAAGGTCGAATGGCATACCGCCCGGCGACTTGGAACGATGCATTGCTTTTTCTCTCAAGTCAGTTGTTCGTGCCCTCAAACAGCTGACAAACTTCAGGCGCAGGCCACTCCGGTGGTCGGCGCCTTTTTCTTTGCCACGGCGTTAGCTAAAGCCGCTATCGAGACTTTGTCCCGATTCTCATTTCGAGACTCGCAAACGCCCCATATCGAGACAAATTTGCCTGCCCACTATATGTGATTGGCCAAAAACTGCGAATTAACGTTCATTGAAAAGATTGGCACGGGCCTTGCAAGGTAAGGGATGAAGGTCGAATGGCATACCGCCCGGCGACTTGGAACGATGCATTGCTTTTTCTCTCAAGTCAGTTGTTCGTGCCCTCAAACAACTGACAAACTTCAGGCGCAGGCCACTTCGGTGGTCGGCGCCTTTTTCTTTGCTCCAGCCAAAACTGCGATCAAAACCCTGTCCCAAGCCTCATTGTGAGATTCGCGAACGCCCCATAATGGGACAAATTGGAATGCTCAAAAAACACGATTGGCTAAAATCTGCGAAAATCACATCTCTGAAAAAATTGGCACGGGCCTTGCAAGGTAAGGGATGAAGGTCGAATGGCATATCGCCCGGCGACTTGGAACGATGCATTGCTTTTTCTCATTAGTCGGTTTCCCGTGCCCTCAGGTAACCGGCTAAACTCCGGCGCTGATCACGAAAGTGGTCAGCGCCGTCTCTCTTTCTGGGCACTAATTTATCAAGCCGCCCTCATCTTTCGTCTCCAAGGGCGGGTCTTCCGCCGTGGGGCCGGCCTGATGATGCACCAGGCGCCAACGCTTGCCTTCATGCACGAAGATATTCGTGGCGATCAGATAATTGCCGTCAATTTCCTCGAAACAATGCACATAGGCCATCTCACCCCGTAGATGCGCCTTTGCGGCCAGACAGCCGATGGCGGGCGAATCGGGATTGCCAAGAATAGCTTCCCAGCTTTGCAGGACCTCGTCGCGGCCCTCCAACAGGCCCCAGCCCGGGTGAATGCAGGAAAGCGGCAGGTCATCGGCCCAAACTTCGGCCATGGCCCCTGCATCACGGTCCGCAAAGGCACGGTAAAAAGCTTCGTTGGCAAATAGTACAGCGTCCAGTTCCGTCATGGCGCTAAATCCCCTTATACCAAGTTGCGGTGATAAAGCGTCTATATGGGTCTTTATCACCGCAACTTGGTATTAGCCGACCGTTTCAGGTGCCAGCCTGGCGATCATCAATGCCAGAACCAGCACCGACAGAATGGTTGATATTAACACGGCGGAGGCGGAGCGCGCCGTATAAGTGTCATATTGTTGCGCCAGGATGAAAACATTCGCGCCCACCGGTTGCGCCGCGATGATGGCCGCGACGGCGGCCCATAACGGATCGATGGGGAACACCCAGGTGCAAAGCAGCCAGACCACCGCCGGCATTGCCAATAGTTTCAGGCCGACGACCACGGCGCTTTCGCGCAAGTCGCCGCCCAGGCGATAGGCCGCTAATGATGCCCCAAGTGCGGCAAGAGCGCAGGGTGCCGCCGCACCGCTTAACAAGGTAATAAAACGGTCCGCCACGGTCGGCAGGGTCAAGCCCGTGGCGACCCAGGCAAACCCGGCCAGCAGTGCCAGAATAACCGGATTTCGCAGCAATGCCGTCAAGGCGGTCGCGATGATCACGCCATAGCCGCGCCGCTGGCCCCTCGATAGTTCCAGTAATATCGTGGTCGCCGTGATCAGAATGGTGGAGTGAAAGGCCACGATCAGGCTGACCGGCACTACGCCCGCCTCGCCAAACGCCATATAGATAAGCGGCAAGCCGAGCATTACCGTATTGCCGAAAACAGACGTCATGCCCATCAAGGCCTGCTCGGCAAAGCTGCGCCTGAAGAGCAGCCTGCCGATCACCATGGCAACAGCGAAGATCACGGCGGCGCCGGTGAAATAGGCGTAGACAATGGTAAAATCCAGCTGCTCGGTCTTAATGCCCCGGACCACGGTGCGGAACAGCAGGGCCGGTATTGCGACATAGAACACGAACCCGGTCAGGCCCTTGGCTCCTTCCTCGGAAAGAACCGGACTACGGGCGAGGAAATAGCCGCACAGGATCAAGCCGAAAACCGGCAACACAACTTCTACAATGGCCTGCATGACAGCCCTTCATTCAACATCGCAATTCGCATTTTTCGGTTAGAGGCGTAAACTAGCCTCAGATCGAGCCACAAGTATCGAGCCAACAGAGGAAAACACCATGGCCTACAGCGAAATTCTTTACGACGTCTCGGATAAAATCGCCACCATCACCTTGAACCGGCCCAAGGCATTGAATGCCTGGACCACGACGATGGAGGGAGAAGTCCGCGCCGCCCTGATCGAAGCCTCGGCCGATGACAACGTCGGCGCCATTATCCTGACCGGCGAGGGGCGCGGGTTTTGCTCTGGCGCGGATATGAACAATCTCAATAATATCCAACAAGGCGCCTCCAGCGGCGGCCCCACCTCCGATAGCGTCCGCGCCGTTGATAACGCCATCCCCGACGGCCTGGCCCTGTCCAACGATTACAGCCTGCGCTACACCTATTTTCCAACCGTGCCCAAGCCGATCATCGCCGCCATTAATGGCCCGGCGGCGGGCCTGGGCCTGATCATGTCGCTCTATTGCGACGTCCGCTTCGCCTCTGACGCGGCCGTGTTCTCCACCGCCTTTTCCCGCCGCGGCCTGATCGCCGAGCACGGCATCTCCTGGATGCTGCCGACCCTGATCGGACCCGCCAACGCCCTCGACCTGACCCTCTCGGCGCGCAAGTTTGATGCCAGGGAAGCCAAGGAAATGGGCCTGGTGCAAAAAGTCTTCCCCATGGAAAGCTTCATGGACGAGGTCCGCGCCTATGCCACGGAAATGGCCACGCTGGCCTCGCCGCGCTCCATCCGGATCATGAAGCGGCAGATCTATCAAGCCATGCTGAACTCTTTGGAGCATTCCGTGCTGCTGGCCAACAGTGAAATGCCGGCCAGTTTTGAATCGGAAGATTTCAAGGAAGGCGTAGCCCATTTCGTTGAGCGCCGAGCCCCCAATTTCACCGGCAAGTGAGCAGCGTCAACGAGCATAGTTACCGGCACCCGGGAGCGCTTGCTCTCGGGTGCCGTCTGTTCTAAAAGCGCGCCGAGACCACAGCCACAAGGATATCGCCATGCCAGTTGTCCGTCCCGCTATCGCCGAAATGCAAACCCAGCGCATTGGCGAGGTCTCACGTATCGGCATTGGCGATCCTGATGTGATCCCCCTGTGGTTCGGCGAGCCGGACCTGGATACGCCTGAATTTATTCGCCAGGCAGCGATTGATGCCATGCAGGCGGGCCAAACCCGCTATGTCAACAAGCGCGGCATACCCGAGTTGCGCCAGGCCATTCTGGACTATACCCAAACCCAGTTCGGCGTTGGCCTGGATCCGGAGCGGATCACCGTCACCGGTTCGGGCATGACGGCGATCATGATCGCCACGGAAACCCTGGTGAATAACGGCGACAATGTGGTTTTGGTTTCCCCCATCTGGCCGAATATTTTTTACTGCGTGCAGACCATGGGCGGGGAAAGCCGCCATGTGCGCCTGGACCAGGACGAAAGCGGTTGGCGGCTGGATCTGGACAAATTGTTCGACGCCTGTGACGAACGAACGAAAGCGATCTTCATCGCCTCGCCCTCGAACCCCACCGGCTGGTTGATGGAGCCTGAACAGCAACGCGCGGTGCTGGATTTTTGCCGCGAACGGGGCATCTGGATCATCGCGGACGAAGTCTATCACCGCATTGTCTATGACCGGCCCGTCGCACCGTCGTTTCTCTCTATTGCCGAGCCGGATGACGCGCTGTACATCGTGCATTCCATGTCCAAGGCCTGGTGCATGACCGGTTGGCGTTGCGGCTGGCTGGTTCACCCGGCCGAGCTGGGCGACAGAATGGGCGATCTCTCGGGCATCAACAACACCGGCGCTACTTCGTTCGTGCAACACGCCGCCGCCGTGGCTATTCGCGAGGGCGAGGATTTCGTGGCTGAGGGGGTGGAGCGCTGCCGCCGGGCGCGTGATCTGGTGCATCAGCGCCTGGGCGGCATGGAGCGCATCAACCTGGCCGCGCCCAAGGCGGCCTTTTATGCCTTTCCGCAGATCGTCGGCCTGAAAGATGACCTGGAATTCGCCAAACAGCTGGTGCGCGAACACCGGGTCGGCCTGGCGCCGGGCTCGGCCTTCGGTCCCGGTAACGAGGGGTATCTGCGTTTGTGTTTCGCTAAATCCGAAGAACAATTGTCGGCCGCCATGGACCGCATCGAAGCCGGTCTGAAAACCCTATAGATTTGGTGAAAATCACCCCATGAAAACGCTTAGGCGTCCTGTTCTGGGACGCTGTTTTGTCGGATTTTGCGACAGGCTCTCCGGTTTTGCCTGCGACAAGAACTCAACCCGTTGAATTTATTGCACAATATTTTTGGCATGACTCTTGCTTTGAAATAGGCAGAGCCGTTGCAATTTTTGCGTAATTTTTACCGCCCAAAACCGTGAGGGGCCGTCATGCCACATTCCTTCGTCGTCAACGCCAGCCGGATCAATATCGATTTCAGCCGGGCCCATTCCCTTATGAATGAAACATTGGCTGAACTCTCGGCCCATTGGGTGGATCAGAATGCCGCTGTCCTAAGGCGCTCGGGTATCACCAATCATGAGCAGGCGTTGTTCGATAATTACTGCCGCCGCCATTTGGAATACTATGGCGAGCACTTTGCCCCGGACCTGATGGACAATCCCTTCTAATTTTTCATGCTCGACGGTTCGGCGTTTCCGCGAGGTGCCGCTGCCATAGGCCGTAAAATTTGCGCGGCTGTCCTTGATGCCCTTGACCGGCTCGACACAGATGCCGTCCAGAACTCCCATATCGAACCACCATTTTTTTGCCGGGTTGCGCCGGTCCTTGCCCAGGTAATCATCGAGCCGTGCCGCTTCTAGCGCGAGGATGCCGTCACCACGCTTGACTAGTTCAACATTAAACTTTATATAGTTTAATGTTGAACTTATTTAAAGCCATCACGAGAGGGATTGGATATGAAGCGACGCAAATTCCTGAAAATCGCGGGCACGGGCGGCGTCATCTTGGCTGCCGGCGGTATAAGCTTTGCGATGACACGCACCCCAATGGCCGCTTTGGAACCCTGGAAAACAGCAGGCTCGTTGTATACCGACCCTATGCGCCAGGCGCTGTCCTATGCCATTCTGGCGCCCAACCCCCACAACCGCCAGCCCTGGGTCGTTGAGTTGAAGAGCGATCGGGAAGCGGTCCTCAGCTATGATCCTAACCGTTTGCTACCCACGACAGATCCGTTCAGCCGGCAGATCGTGATTGGTCTGGGATGCTTTCTGGAACTGTTTTCCTTGGCGGCGGCGGCGCATGGCTTTCGCGCCGAAGTTCAATATTTTCCCCAAGGCGAACCGGGCCAGATGCTTGGTCAGGCGCTGGACCAACGGCCCATCGCCCATTTATTGCTGGCGAAGGAAGCTGGCCTGGCCGCCAATCCGCTGTTTGCCCAAACCTTGAACCGCCATACCAACCGAAACCCATACGATACCAGCCGCACCATCGCTGGCGGCCTGCTACAGCGTTTGACCGCCGGCGCCGGCCCCGGCCTGGAAATCGGCACGGTGAATGGCGGCAAGCGGCTGGCGGACCTGCGGACGTTGACACGGGACGCCATGCGGACCGAATTTGAAACGCCGGAAGCCTTTCAGGAGAGCATTGATCTGATGCGCATAGGGCGGACCGAGATCGAGGCTAACCCCGACGGTATTTCGCTGGGCGGCGCATTTCTGGAAACGCTGAGCCTGGCCGGCATTCTGACCCGCGAGAGCCTTGCCGACACAAGCTCCAGCGCGTATCGAATCGGCCTTGAGATGTCGGACGAAGCGGCCATGTCAGCCATGGGCTTTGTTTGGATCACCACCGTCGGCAACAGCCGCACGGCGCAGATCGCGGCGGGCCGCGCTTATATGCGCGCGGCGTTGCAAATCACCGCTGATGGCCTGAACATGCAGCCCATGAGCCAGGCCTTGCAGGAATATTCCGCCATGGCGCCCTACCATAAAACCATCCATGATTGGCTGGCGAACGGAGCCGGCGAAAGGGTGCAGATGTTGGCCCGGCTCGGCTACAGCAAAGACGTGGGGCCGGCCCCGCGCTGGGCTCTGGCGACAAGGTTGAAGGATAGCTAATGTTGAGACCGACCGAAGACCCCATTGCTTTTCGGTTCTTTAACGAAATCGGTATTATCGAGCAACTGGCGCGTACGCAGCTGGAACGCAACCTGCCTGACGGACTGAAGATGCCGCAATTTGGTGTTCTGAACCATCTAGCGAGGCTGGAAGGTGATTGGAGTCCAGCACGGCTGGCCAGCGCCTTTCAGGTGACCAAGGGCGCTATGACCAACACCTTGCAACGTTTGGAGAAACGCGGCCTGGTGCGGGTCATACCTGATCCCCATGATGGCAGGGCCAAGCTGGTCAGCATCACCAATACCGGGCGAGATATGCGCCTGCGTTGCGTTGACAGCGTTAGCCCGCTGCTAACTGAACTTTTGCAGGCGTTGTCAGATAAGGAGTTCGCCTCCGCCCTGCCGTTCCTGGAAAAGGTCCGAATCTATTTGGATGGACACAGATCCTAGAACATGTCCCCAGAATATCGGCCTGAAATGCCGGCCGGCGCTTATAAGCGGTAAAAGCGCGCCGCGGTGTCGTGGAACAAGGCGCCGCGCTCGGCGGTCGAGCAATCCTTGATCATATGCGCAATGGCGCTGACCTGCTCCACGTAGCCAATGCGCAGGCCGGCCACGGGAAAGTTGGAAGCGAACATGCAACGTTCAAAACCAAAGATCTCGATCGCCTCGCGTACCAGGCGCCTGTTGTCAGCATAGTCCCATGGCGCGCCGGCTAGGCCCAGCTCCGATATCTTCAGGTGGACATGCTCCATCGCCGCCAGGGCGGTCATGCCGCGGCGCCATTCGCCCAGGCCTTCTTCGCTACGGTCCCAGGCCAATCCCGTATGCTCGGTGACAATGGCCAGGTCGGGGTACAGAGCACAAACCTCCGCCGCCTCCGCCAGATGCCAGAACGGCACCCGCAAATCCCAGGACAGGCCATGTTGGCGCAACCGGCCCAGGCCTTTTCGCCAGGCCGGGTCCTGCAGACTGGCGGACAGGCCGCGTACGTCGCCGCGCGAGGCGGCGGTGGGAGAGGTTCGGGGTTTGCTGCGAATGCCGCGCACGGCGGGAAAGGCCGCCTGGGCCGCCAGCACCTCGGCGCTGTTCGGCCGGTTCAACCAGGCATGGGCCACGATGGCATTGGGCAGGCCGTGTTCGGCCATCACTCCGGTTAGCCAGCGGGTCTCGTCAAGCTGGCCGTCGCGGTCGGCTTCGGCCTCCACATGCACGGTCTTGACTACCCGCAGCTTCGCCATGTCGCGGCGAAGATCGGTGGGGCTGTAGTTCCGTTTTAGGGCATCGTAATTGCCCAGCAGAAAATTCTCCTCCTGGTGATCGGTCAGCCAGGGATAGTGCACCGCCTGCAAATCGAACAGATGGTGGTGGCTGTCAACAATGTCAAAAGCCAAATCCAAGCCGCTGAAATCCGGCAGGTTCCGGGGCGTGGAAATATCCCCGCTCATCTGAGCTTGCTCATTTGCTATCTCTGCCAAACAATCCTTTGTGGAGGTCTATCCTAGAACTCCACATTCAGGCCAAAGAAAAAGCGTAGGAAGTCGCCCTGGGCCCCTTCGGCGATAACCGGTTCGGTCAGGGGCTTCGCGATCTCCAGGCTCAGCCGGACCTGGTTTGGCAGCAAGGAACGCATGCCAATGCCGGCGGAGGCAATGGAAACTTTCGAGGTGCCGAAAACGGGATCGTCGTTCCAGGCTGCCGCCAGATCATAAAATGAGTAAATCTGGGTGCTGCGAAAAAATGCATTTTTGGCGGCCAGGTTGCGCTGCAGCTCGAGATATCCGGCAGCACCTTCATCGCCGGAGATCTCCGAAGGATCATAGGCCCGTCCGAAATTGTTGCCGCCGGCGCGAAACTCCTCGGCAGAGAGTGCGCCGTCCGAGATTAGCTGTCCCTTCAAACCCAATTCCGCTGACCAGGGTCCGGGCAAATTTTGATAGCGGGCGTAGTATGCCTCGAACTTGGCATAGTTGATCTTACCGCCGGTGCGCGACAAATTGACCGCATCGTTGGAAGATGCATCAAGAATATCCAAGCCCTGACTGGCGGTGGCGATCAGAACATTTTCCCCATCCCAGTCGTCAACCAGGAAGCTCCGCGCGCTCAATCGAATGGATCGGACACGGTCATCATAATTGTTGACGCCGGCGAGCGTTTCCTCGGTATTACGATATTCAATAGTGCCGGTCAGAAACACGGAAAGATCCCGTTGCCGGAGTATGGGATGCGTAATATAGATCGCCACGCGGGTATCATAACTGTCCAGATCCAGGGGCTTGTCCCGCTCTCCCGTTTCGCTGACGCTGTGCCAGCCATCGATGCCCACCTGGGTACCTTCGGCATTCAGAGCAAATTCCTGCAGGCCCTCCAGAAATAATAATTCGCGGTTATCATCGGGCACGGTATAGGCGTACAGCGCCGTCCGACCGTACTGCCCAAATAAGGAATTGAAGTTGCCGTTGAGCTGCGCCACGTGCCGGCCCGTGGACCGGGTGCTTTTGTTATCGATACTGGCGAAGCCCTCGAATTTGTCCAGCCTCAGTTGCAAAACCAGTTCATGGGCGCCCGAGTTTTCCTCGCCCGGCGTTGCGTTCAGGGCCCGCAAGGCGGGCCGGGCGTTCAGACCCGGTAGATCACTCATCAACATGACGTAACGTTCCAGCGCCGCCTGGGTCAGTGGACGGCTGGCTTTCAGTTTGTCGGCAAATTGTAACAACAGCTCGTTACGTGCCTCTGGCGGCCCCGTGAAAACGACGCTTTCAATGAAGCCCTCGATCACATCCACATACAAAATGCCAAAGTCTAAATCTTGTGGCTGTGCCGTCGCATGGGACAGGATGTAATTATCTTGGCGGTATTTCGCGGTGATCGCGGCAACAATTTCCCCGATCTTGGCCTCGGGCAGCTGTTGTCCCAAATAAGGTTCATAGATCGCAGCCAGTTCGGCCTCGGAATAAACCGTGACACCCGTGATCTGTACACCCGAAAGAACAATACCGGTGGTATCGGTGGACGCGGGCACACTTTCGGTTTTTGGTAACGGAATTGTAACATTGCGTGGCGTCGTCGGGTCCGGCTTAACCCGCTGATCCAGGGCCGATGAGGCATTTGGCCGAGCGCCAGTGGCGGCGGTCTGGCCACCCGCTTCGATGGATAGCGTCATCACAACGGCCATCGCCAGTGCGGCGGAGTATATTGCGGCGCGGTCCGGTATCCCCATCATTTACCAATTGCCGCAATCATGAATGAAACACCGGCCCCTCTGCCGCTTCAAAAACGAATCAGTTTGCAACATTTACGATCTATTAATAAATCAATTGCGATCAATTTTTCAATGTAATAAATTCAACATGTTAACGATTTGTTAAGCTTTACAATGTTTAAATGCAGGATTATGAGGACACTAACCATGCAAAAGCATGGAAGTGGAAAGAGGGCGGTGAAAAACTGACGGCGGTGCCGTTTGGAGTCGTACTGTGTCCGATATTTTGAGATCAATTCACCGCATCACCGCGATTGCCGCAATTGTCGGTTTTGTCTTTCTGATCTCACCACCTGCGTTCGCCGATGAAGGCGCCGGCCTTTCCAAGCGTTTGGAAACAAGCCAGAGCGGTGCGCCCGCCGGCAAGAAAAAACCTATATTCGAAAAGCCTTTGCAACTCGCGCAGACGGGCGGTGGCGGCTGGATTGTTCGCCAAGCGAGCGGGCCCGTGCGCCGCGAGGGCACGGACCAAGCCGTCGCGATAGGCGATAAATTGGCGGCTGGTGACCGGCTTGTAACCGGCCCCGGCGGCCAGGCCGTGCTAGCCCACATTATTCATGATCGCGATCAGCTTTGATCTGAGCACACGGCTTCAGCCGGATCGACGGCGGTTTTCAGCGGCTAATTTTTAGAGGTGTTAGGGATTGACGTTCGGGGTTCATTCGGCGGCTCTTGCCGCCTG
>JABIWH010000066.1 GCA_018701215.1 Rhodospirillaceae bacterium | reverse complement strand
GGCGGCAAGAGCCGCCGAATGAACCCCGAACGTCAATCCCTAACACCTCTAAAAATTAGCCGCTGAAAACCGCCGTCGATCCGGCTGAAGCCGTGTGCTCAGATCAAAGCTGATCGCGATCATGAATAATGTGGGCTAGATATGCCGGCAAATGGACTGCTATGAAGACGACCTGAAACCCGCACACAAAAAAACCCGTGACTAGCAAAACGAAACCACGATGTCGGAGCGCCTCTTGAAGCGCTTTGCCAGCTCCGATTTCCCTGTCTTTAACCGTTGTCGCGGCTGATGCGGCTGATAAGGAAAATGCCATGGGCACAATCAGGCCAGCGATCACAGACAACACCAGCAAGGTCATCACCCAATCGTACTCTGTTAACAACGCCTGGCTTACCGGTACGATCAGCAATTGCCCACCGGTGGCGCTGGCGGTAACGATGCCCATCCAAAGGCTCCGTTTTTCCTCTGGAGCCACTTGACCAACGATAGCCAAAAGCAGCGACAGGCCGCAGCCGCCAAGCCCGAGACCGGCAATCAGGCCTGCGCTGACAAACATTGAAAGGGGCGTCGTCGACTGGCTCATCATGAAAATGCCAAGCCCGAATAGCGCGCCGCCAAGAGCTACGGTGCGAGCGCCGCCCCAGCGATCTGCCAAGTATCCCGCAATGGGGGCGCCGACACCCATCATAAGCGCTTGAGTTGCGAATGCTAATGACAACGCTTCTCGACCCCAGCCCAAATCGTTCGTGATGGGTCGCATGAAAAGACCGGAACTTTGTCGAACACCATATGCAGTGGAGATGATCAACACCGCTACGATCAACACAAATACGGGACTATGCCAAAGGCCACGTGAAGTTGTCTGCCTGATCACAACAAAAAATCCTCTACGGCTAATTGCAATAACCACGATTGGTCTTGTTGATGTTTTCCAGCATAGGCTGACTATCCGTCTATTTACACGCCAATTTGCGGCGGGCGAATGCGAAAACGGTAAAAGCCCCTGTCATTTCGGTGATAATCAACGGTCATCAATGCGATGACCAACTTCCGCTTCGGCGGCAAAAGCGAGCATTCGGAAAATCCGAGTCCATGCCCGCTCTGGGTCAAACTCGGAAATGATGTTTTTTTAATGTGGTGCTCAAAGTTAGGTGATAAGCGGACATAAGATTAACGGTGACACCCTTCCGGTTCGCGCCAACGGCAGACCAAGCCGCTGCCCATGCCATAATTCTGTCATAGGTAGACAGGGCTACTTATTAACATTGTCAGTGCTTCGTTAAATGCTCTTATTACCTCCCCGTCAGTCCGCCGCCCCAACCTTGTCCTGGGTCATCGTTTCGAAATCCCCGGCGTCATGGCGTTCGTGGAGCTGTTCGTGCGGTTCGCCGCGCAGGCGGTTGACCATGCGGCCGCGCTTGACCGGCTCCCGGGCGTGGATTTCCTCCGCCCAGCGCAACACGTTGATGTAGCTCGTGGCGTCGAGGAACTCTGCTGCTTCATACTGGTTAAAAATGATCAGCCCGCCGTACCACGGCCAGATCGCCATATCGGCGATGGTGTATTCGTCGCCGCACATGTAGCGGTTGTCGGCCAGGCGCCGGTCGAGTACGTCGAGCTGGCGCTTGGTTTCCATTGTGTAGCGGTCGATGGGGTATTGCTGTTTTTCCTCCGCGTAGGCGTAGAAATGGCCAAAGCCACCGCCAAGATAGGGGGTGCTGCCCATCTGCCAGAACAGCCAGGACAGGCATTCCGCCCGCAGTGCCGGATCGCTCGGCAGGAATGCGCCGAATTTCTCGGCTAGGTATAGCAGCATAGCGCCGGACTCGAAGAGCCGCGTTGGCGGACTGGTGCTATGGTCCATCAGCGCCGGGATTTTGGAGTTCGGGTTTACCGCAACGAAACCGCTGCCGAACTGGTCGCCGTCGCCGATGCGGATCAGCCAGGCGTCGTATTCGGCGCCCGCATGGCCAAGCGCCAGCAGCTCCTCCAGCAGCACCGTGACCTTCACGCCGTTTGGCGTGCCAAGCGAATAGAGCTGTAGCGGGTGCTTGCCGACGGGCAATTCCTTGTCATGGGTCGGGCCTGCGGTCGGGCGGTTGGTGCTGGTAAAACGCCCTTGCTTTTGGGCTTCCCATTTCCAGACTTTCGGCGGTGTGTAGGTCTTTGTCATTGTGCGAACTCCGTTCCGGATGTCGTGGCTGCGATCAGTGATACCATATGCGGGGCCATCGCGGCGAATGGTGCCTTGTTGATGGGAATGATTGTACTCGTGCAAGGTGGAAACCATTGCTACAAACGCCGTATACCTAGTCGGAAGAGGAGAACCGCCATGCCAATCTATGAAAACGGTCCCGTGCAGATCCATTACGAGGAGGCCGGTTCCGGCTTCCCGCTGCTGGTCATTCCCGGCGGCGGGCTGAACGCGACCATCGCGGGGCTCGCCAATCATGCCTTCAATCCGCTGGAGGAATTCAGCGATACCTATCGTGTCATCGCGCTGGACCTGCGCAACGCCAATGGCGGCCAGTCGGAGGGGCCGCTCGAGATCGAGCGGACATGGGACGGCTTCACCGACGACCAGCTCGGCCTGATGGACCATCTCGGCATCGACCGCTTCATGGTGCTGGGTTTTTGCATCGCCGGCCCCATGATCTGGAACCTGCTGAAACAAGCGGGTGACCGGATCGTCGCCGCCACGCTGGTACACCCGAGCGGCTATATCTCCAGCCATCCCGATATTTACTACACCAACAACATCAACGGCTGGGCGCCAGAGTTCATTAAGCGGCGGCCCGAGGTCACCATGGAGATGACCTCGGAGTTCCTCAACAACATGTATACGAAGCGGGCGGATTTCGTCTTCACCGTCGACCGCGATTTCGTGCGAAATTGCCAGACACCGGTGCTGGTCCTGCCGGACGACGTCCCGGCGCACCCCTACGCGACGGCGATGGAGACGGCGCTGCTGGCGCCGAACGCCCAGGTCAGCCTTTATCCCTGGAAAGAGAACGACCGAAAGATCGCCCTCGCCTTGCGTCACATCCGCGGCTTCATGGCGACGAATGCCCCCGCCGTCCTGACGAAAGCGGCGGAATAACGCTCGCCGCGATGGCCTTTTATCCCCTTACGATGGCAAATCAGGTTGAGCGCAAAGAATATTGCCCTTAACCTTTTGTGGTAGCGTTCCAAATGAGCAGTGCCGGAGGATATACGGATTGGAAAAGCGAAGTTTCGGCAACACCGGTCTCGACGTCTCCCGGTTGACGTTCGGCTGCGGTGCCGTTGGCGGCCTGATGACCAAAGGCGATGCAGCCGATCAGGACCGCGCCATAGCCTGGGCACGGGACAATGGTATTAATTTTTTCGACACCGCGGCGGCCTACGGCAACGGCACTTCAGAGGCGAACCTCGGCCGTGCCCTCAACGGCAATACGGACGGTATCGTGGTCAGCACCAAGGTTGGCCTGAACAATGACGATTTGACCGACATAGCAGGTGCCGTGGCGAGGTCGCTTGATGCCAGCTTGACGCGGCTGAAGCTCGACCACGTGGATATCTTTCAGTTACACAACACTTTGGGCCGCCCGGACTTTCGCGGCACATTGAATGTCGACCAAGTGCTGGATGATGTTATCCCAGCCTTCGAAAAACTAAAGGATGCAGGCAAGACGCGCTTCCTGGGCTTTACGGCCAAGGGCGACGCGGATGATCTGCACAAACTGGTTAAATGCGGCGCCTTTAGCAGCGCCCAGGTTTTCTACAACCTGCTTGTCCCCTCTGCTGGCGAAGCGGTGCCGGCCAATTATCCAGCCGATGACTTTCGCCAACTCCTCAATGTTGCCTTGGACAACGGCGTCGGTTCAATTGGCGTGCGCGTACTTGCCGGCGGGGCACTATCGGGCAGCGAGGCGCGCCACCCGCTCGGGATGGCGTCAGTCGATCCCATTGGCTCGGAGACCGACTATGCGACGGACGTGCGGCGCGCCCGTCAGTTCATCCCGTTGGTTGAGGCTGGTCATGCGGCAAGCTTGCCGGAATTGGCGATACGCTACGTCATTTCCAATCCGGCGCTCTCGACAACCGAGATTGGTATCGCGACTTTGGAAGAACTGCAGCAGGCGGCCGCGGCCGTAAACAAGGGGCCGCTGTCGGACGACGCGTTGGCGCAGATCAAAAAGGTGCAGGCGGGATTTGCGGTTTAGAGCGGATTTCATAGGCATGCCGATACCCGCCTGACACCAATCAGCAGGCTGCACGCAACCCCGCGACGTCGCCTTGGGAGCAATAGCGGGCGTTACGAATACTGAATACGCGGCCCTCATCGCATCACCTTGAAATTGGTTTGTACCGGATGCGTCAAGAGTGAATTTTTGCCTACTGTCCGCTTTTGCCATTTGCAGACATTGGAACATCTCCTTTTGTGGATGGCATAGACTATATTGCACCAATGCCCAGTCGACAGAATGTGAGGAGATTTTTTGAATGACATTTTCACTTATTGGCCGCTGTGAGAGATCCGGCATGATCGGATTTGCAGGGGCGACGAGCGAACTCGCCGGCGGCGGACGGTTTCCCCACGCAAAAGCGCAAACTGGTGCGGTGATCACCCAGGCTCTGACCAATCCATATCTGGGCCATCTCGGGATCAAGCTTTTGGAACTGGGCTACGCGCCACACAAGGTTCTGGACGATCTCGTCGCCAGCGATACTCATATTGAATATCGGCAGATCGGTGTGATGGACCGCTTCGGAAGAACGGCCGCGCGAACCGGCACAAGCAATCTCGATGTCGCGGAACATATCAATGAGAAGAATCTGATTTCTCTCGGCAATCGATGCAACGAAGGCGTCGTTGCGGCGATCGCGGAAGGTTTCAGAATGTCCATCGATGAGGATCTCGAGGAACGCCTTATGCGGGCGCTCGAGGCTGGTAGGGATGCCGGTGGTCAGCGCGACATGGATCAGAATATTTCGGTGCTCAAAGTGTATGATCGGGACGAACTCGCACGCGTCGATCTTCGTGTTGATTGGCATAAAGTCGATGCAATTGCCGAGCTTCGTAGCTACCTGGACAGATTTGTTCCCTTAATTCCCTACTATTCGGAAAGGCCCTTGAACCCAACCGTGGGTTATCGGGAATGGTTAGAGGCGCGGGGAATTGCCTATGATGATTGGCTTCAGGGATAGCGTCGGCTTCGCGCCCGACAACGGGCCTCTGGCGGAGAAACGAACTGGTCCGAGATGTGCCAACTGCGGCCATTAAGGAAGCGCAAATTTCTGGTGCCCTTGGCCGGAAATTCGCAATCAGTTCGATTGCGGCAAATTCTTGCCGGTGGGTACTTTTAGAAAACATCCCATGACAATGGTTCGAAAATACACCTGATCATTCCACCGCAATAGCCCGGCATAAAGCTGCTTCACATTTTGCGCCCTGTACCGCCCTTCCAGGGGCGCCATTGCGTCCTGCAAGGCGTCTTTCATGGCATATGACTTCGATTGTTCCTGCCGGCTTGGAGATGCCTTCGTTTCTACGGGCAGCTGGTTGATGCCAGCGCCCAGTTTACCTTCGGTACAATAACCTGCCGCGTTATTCCGAATGACCTGCTGCATCCCGGCATGATCGTCAATTTTCAGCAGCATGATATTTCTCAGAATATCATCGACTGAATTTGCTCCGAATTTGACGGCGGCTGACGCCGGCTTCTTTATCGGCGGAACATTTGCTTGTGCCTTGTCCGCCGCCTCATCATCGCCGCATCCGGTCAGAAGAGACACCAACAATGTAAGAATGAAAATGAGTTTTGTCATACCTGCCAAGCCAAACAATTGCCTGGCTTTGAAGGCGCCACGCCATCCAACAAGTAGCGCCGGGGCGAATTGAGCAGGTTCAAGACAAAATCAAAGTCTGCTGAGATCGTAGCCATGCCTGGATTTCTCGTTTGCGTCCAAAGGAAATTAATCCTATCGGCAAGCCTATAAGAAAGTGTATCGATTTGGCCAACCCGTTGGCGCAATTATGCGCTGGGCGAATGCCCCCGCGATGCTCGGCATCAAGTGAACAACCGGCCGCGCTGGATTGACCACTTCCCCACAGGCCCGCCAACAGCTACAAGTTTCCATCAATGTGAAGAAGAATTTGGCGGCATGATCAGACTGCGGCAGATTCCTTAAACAGGCTGCCAAACTGTCCAACAATTTGGGACCACCTCAACAATGGAAGCTCCAATACAGCAAACTGTCGCTTTTCCCTTGACCGCCTTCTTGATAGGGACCGGTATCGTCGTGGCCATCGCGATTATTTGGACCAAGCTTCATGACTATTTCACCAATAAACGAATTGTTGAAAGGCTTATAATTTCATTTGAAGATGTCCGCCGGCAATTGGAACAACTTTCCACGATCGATGGCAACCGTACACGGCATGAATATTTCATCAAACTGGATGATAGGCCGTTTGGTGCATGGCAACGCGTGGGCCGTCAGGATCGAGACGGTGATCCCTTAACCGACCAGATAAATTTTTTTCGCCGAAAGCTAAATTTCTTGCCAGGAGCTACTAGAATTCGCGGTATCCCGATCAGTGAAGCACAAAAAGCGGAGGTCAGACGATATGCCAATGCTACGCTCGTGCCATTGCTTGACGATATAATTGCCAACATCAGAGCGGATTACCGTGGTCGGCAATTATGGCGGCCGGTCAAACGGGATTAGAGCAATTCCGATCTAATGTGAATCGCGAAGCGTTTCTAAGTGATTGGAAAAATTTCTCTATTCTTAAGAGCCGGAGCATTTCCTATGCGGAAATGCTCTAGGTGATGGGAAATGATATTACGCCCTTTGTTATGAAATTGTGCGGCATTGCACGATGGAAACCGCCGGCGCGCACGTAACCTCGATCAGACAATGGAAGAAATGAACCGGTTCAACAAAGAGGTTTGGCCATTGCTTGAATTTTGAGGCGCGTCGAAAAGGCCTTTCCGGCACCGAAAGTAGCCGTTGAGAATATGGTGGCAATTTCCGCTTTGGGTTAAAAGCGGACGTCGTAATTATCGAATAAGCCGCCTTTAACACATCACCTTGAAATCGGCTTGTATCTGATACGGTGGGGCTGGTCGGCGTCGTGTCCAAGGCGGCGTTTGCGGTCTTCCTCATAGGCCTCGTAATTGCCTTCGAACCATTCCACGTGGCTGTCGCCTTCAAAGGCCAGAATATGGGTGGCGATGCGGTCCAGGAACCAACGGTCATGGCTGATCACCATGGCGCAGCCGGCGAAGTTCAGCAAAGCCTCCTCCAGGGCGCGCAGGGTATCCACGTCCAGATCGTTGGTCGGTTCATCAAGCAGGATCAGGTTGGCGCCCGACTTCAACATCTTGGCCAGATGCACCCGGTTGCGCTCGCCGCCCGACAGCTGTCCCACGGGCTTTTGCTGGTCCGGGCCGCGAAAACCGAACCAGGTGCAGTACGCGCGGCTGTTGACGCCGCGTTTGCCTAGCTCGATCTCCTCCGCGCCGCCCGAGATTTCCTGCCAGACCGTGGCCTCGCCGGCCAGGGTGTCGCGGGACTGGTCCACATAACCCAGCGCCACCGTGTCGCCGACCCGCAGGCTGCCCTGGTCCGGCGTCTCTTCGCCGACCAGCATGCGGAACAACGTGGTCTTGCCAGCGCCGTTGGGGCCGATCACCCCGACGATGCCGCCGGGGGGCAGTTTGAAATCTAGGCCGTCGATCAACAGGCGCTCGCCATAGGCTTTTTCCAGGCCC
Source organism: Rhodospirillaceae bacterium (assembly GCA_018701215.1). Classification (GTDB taxonomy): domain Bacteria; phylum Pseudomonadota; class Alphaproteobacteria. The sequence continues at coordinate 974 of JABIWH010000066.1, read as the reverse complement.
ACCGCTTCGATCACCAGATCGCCCAGGCGTGGTCCCGGTGGGATAACGATCTGTGCCCGTTTGGCCTGGGCCTCCATGTCCTGGGCCAGCAGTTCCTCGTAGGCCCTAATGCGGGCCTTGCTTTTCGCCTGGCGGGCCCGGGGCGATTGCTGGATCCATTCCAGCTCCGTCGCCAGGCTGCGTTGGCGGGCTTCTTCCTGCTTGCCCTCCTGCGCCAGGCGTTTTTGCTTTTGCACCAGCCAGCCGGAATAATTGCCCTCGTAGGGAATGCCCCGGCCCCGGTCCAGTTCCAGAATCCAGCCAGCCACATTGTCCAGGAAGTAACGGTCATGGGTGATTGCCACCACGGTGCCGGTGTAATCATGCAAATGCCGCTCCAGCCAGGCCACTGACTCGGCATCCAGATGGTTGGTCGGTTCGTCCAGCAACAACAGATCCGGCTTCTCCAGCAGCAACCGGCACAGCGCCACCCGCCGCCGCTCGCCGCCCGACAGCTTGGTGACGTCCGCATCACCCGGCGGACAACGCAGGGCGTCCATGGCGATTTCGAGCTGGCGATCCAGATCCCAGGCGTCCGCCGCATCGATCTGTTCCTGCAATTCGCCCTGTTCCTCGATCAGGGCGTTCATTTCGTCGTCGGTCATTTCCTCGGCAAAGCGCAAGCTAACCGCCTCGAACCGATCCAGCAGATCCTTGGTGGCGCGCACCCCGTCGGTGACATTGCCCTGGACATCTTTCTCCGGGTCCAACTCGGGCTCCTGGCTCAACAACCCCACGCGGACGCCCTCGGCGGCCCAGGCCTCGCCGGTAAACTCGGTCTCCAGCCCGGCCATGATCCGCAGCAGGGTCGATTTGCCGGCGCCGTTGCCGCCAATGACACCAATTTTGGCGCCGGGAAAAAAGGCCAGGGTAATGTCCTTGAGCACCTCCCGGCCGCCGGGGAAAACCTTGCGCAAATCGCGCATCGTGTAGAT
>JABIWH010000045.1 GCA_018701215.1 Rhodospirillaceae bacterium | reverse complement strand
TACCTCTGGCAGCCTGATCCACATTTCGGCCAATCTCCTGGGTCGCGGCGGATTGCTCCTCCACGGCCGAGGATACAGTGGTCGAGATCTCGTTGATCTTGCCAATGGTATCGGAAATACCCTGCAGAGCCGTCACGGCGCCGTTGGTTTCCTGCTGCATCGATGTGATCTGCGCGGCAATCTCCTCCGTTGCCTTGGCGGTCTGATTGGCCAGGTTCTTGACCTCGGAAGCGACAACGGCGAAGCCCTTGCCGGCCTCCCCCGCGCGCGCCGCCTCGATCGTGGCATTCAGAGCCAACAGGTTGGTCTGTGAGGCAATGTCGTTGATCAGATCGACCACGTCGCCGATCTTCTGAGCCGCCTCGTTCAGGCTCAATACCGATTGGTTGGTGCTCTCCGTCTGAGCCACCGCCTCGGTGGTGATGCGGGCTGACTCGGAGACCTGCCGGGTAATCTCGTCAATCGACGATGACAGCTCTTCCGAGGCAGCGGCAACGGTCTGCACGTTGGCACTGGCCTGTTCCGAGGCCGCCGCCACGGTCGCGGACTGTTGCATGGTCTTTTCCGCCGTGCTGGACATGGAGCGCGCGGTGGCGTCCATCTCCGTCGTGGCGGAAGCCACCGTTTTCAGGATACCGGCCACGGTGCCATCGAATTCCTTGGTGATGGCATCGACCTTCTCGGCCCGGGCTTCACGCGCGGCCCGTTCCGCTTCCTGTTCGGCGACCAGTTCGTCATTGCGGATCATATTGTCCTTGAAGACCTGAACCGCCTGAGCCATGGCGCCGACTTCGTCAACCCGGTTCTGTATCTGCGGTGTATTATCGGGTGTGTGTTCAGCAGGTTCGACTTGATTTCGGTCAATGTGAGATTAATCAATTTCTTGCCATAATTCTCATCTGTTCCATTTGTTTGACGACGGACACATCGACGCCAAGCGGTCTATCATCAAACCCAGATGAGCTAGGTTCTCCGTTATGAAACAGGCTCAACTGTCCCAAATGCTTCGATGCCGGATATTTCATGGGCGCCATGCGTAAAGTGGGTGATCTGATCGCCCTGATAACTGTCACCGCGATGCTCGCCCCGAGCCCATCAATCGCGGAACCGGCCAACCTGAAGAAGCGATCGGCTGATCTTGTGTCGAAAAGCGCTGAGTTAAACACGCGCGTAACCGCCCTTATCAACGAGATCAGCCGCCAACGTTTCGACGAGCTCGAGGAGGCACGCGCCGACGTGCGCAAGGAACTCGATGCTTGGATGAGCGGTGATGCGAAGATGAGAGGCCAAAAGGTGCAACGTGTGCTTTCTGAGGCCTATCGCATCGCCGAGGAATACGGCACCGATGTTGCTAGGATGAAGCGGGTCTACGGCGTCGCGCGCCGCGCCATCCTGCGCGCTAACTTCTTCAGCCAAGGCGACACGGGCATAGGGACCAAGAGAGAATTCACCAGAAAAATTAGGGACGCCGTTATTGTCGGCAATGTCGTTCATTTCTATGGTCTGGTAGACAGCGAGGAAGAGCGCATCGCCCGATCCATGAAAAAACGATTGGTGCAATATCGCAATCTTCTTCAGGTCTACATCAAGGCCTTGACCATCCAGGATCCGGCCCAAGCCATGATCCACCTGCGGAAATATACCGATCTGGTTCGCGGGTACGTAACCGAACAGGAACGACAGGCCATTGAAGCCGACACCAAAATGATGCTGGCCCATCAAAATGGTGTGGTCGAATACGTGGGCGCCTTCCCCTTGGTCGGCACGGCCATGGACGTGGTCATGTTCTATCAGGGAGAAGACTTGGCCGGAAACATGGTGGATCGAGCCGAAATGGCTGCTGGGCATGTTATATTGTCTTCCGTAGCTTTGGGCTCGCTTGTCAAGCTATCAGGTCTGGTCCTGAAGGCGACCGCCAAGGTCACCAAGGCGGCTGCCAAGCGCATGCCCGACGCCTTCGCCCGGTTGGGGGTCTTGGGGACCAATTTGGCCCAGTTGAAAGGACCGGCGCGGAAGACGCTCAACAAGCAGTTAGCCGTTGCGCTTGGGGACCGGGCGGCGGGCGAGGGCGACATAGTCGGCGCCTTAGCGAACAAGATAATTGGCAAGATGCTGCCCATCGTCGCAGCCAAGACTAAAGTTCTATTGTCAAAAATCGATGGCGCCCGTAAGGCCCTGGATGATCTGGGTGACATTGGGAAACGCTCTGATCTGTTCAAGCTCGGGCGCCGGCAGGGCAAAGGGCTGGTGGCTGATTACCAAAACATCATTGAAACCGGCACGAGCCAGGAGATCCGCGACGCCATGCTGGCTATCCAGGCCAACAAGCACGCCATGCAGGTCCTGAAAGACGGGTCTCAGAAAACCATCCATAAGTTCAACATGGGTATCAGCGGCCTTTATAAAGAAGCCGATGAACTTACCAAGGACGCCTTGGTCTCGAAATACCTCGATGGCTTCGCCAAGCACTTGGAAAAGGATCTTTCCAAGATGAGCCCTGCCGATCTCCTGGCGCTCAAGGCTGAGCTCAGAAAGAAAATTAAGATCGATCTGATCACTAATCCCTCCACGGGAAAGGTCAAGCCCAGCTTCGATCGAGACATCACCGCCAAGATCGAGGTCGCCCCGGGCGTATGGAAGGATGTGCCATCGAAGTTACTGGACGAAGCCTATGGCCCCGCATTTTTCAAAGCCGCCAAGGGGGCCGATCTGCCATCCGGAGAAGCGGGTAGAGCTGCGGCCAAGAACCTCATGGAAGAGATGGACCAGGTGGCCACCGACGCCTTGCATACTGAAGCCTACGGAGCCGGCTCCCATGACTTTCGCGTCGCCTTGGAGAAGAACAAGCGTAGCGTCTTCAAGGATCCCGAACAGATCGGGCTGGTGTACGCCTATAAGGGAAACCACTGGTTCGACAAGGCGAGGAAGGCTATTGCACGGGCCAAGTCCGCCGACCCCAACAAGGCAAAAAACCTCTTGATTGAGGCCGAATCCCATTTTGAGGAGGGCATGCGAAATCTGTCCAAGCAGTTCGATAAACAGATCGAAGAACGGGTCGCCGGGTTCAACAAACGTTTGGCCAGCCAGGGCCGGTCACCGATCCGAATACCGGACGACCTTCGTCGGGCCAACGAAATAATGCATGCCGTGGGAAAAACCGAAGACCCGGCTACGGCCATGAAAAAACTAGCCGAATTGGGCATGGGGCCGCGGGACGCGGCAGAACGGATGGGTAACTTTGTCACCAAGATCCACAGGACCATGTCCAAAGGCAAACAGGTTGTCGAGAAGGGAAAGCCGCCTGGAGGACCTCTTTTGCTGCACCGCCCAAGCGACTGGGTCGCTCTCGCGCCAACGGGGGTGGCGAAATGACGGCCTGCGCCCATCACCACGGTTTAATAGGTTTGATATGCAGACGGATCGCTTGCAGTCTATTGGCGATTGCGATTTTGCCCGTGGCGTTTCCGGCTACGGGCTTGGGCCAGGAGGCGGAGGGCGGGGATGCCCAGTCGCGGATTTCCCGATTGGAAACAGAATACAAGGAAATCGAGACGAAACTCGAAGGATCTGAATCCGTGTCCAAACGTCTCGAGGACATTGGGTATGGCGGCCCCGTCCTTCAAAAAGATCTGAAAATGCTCGCCGCCAAGGTCAAGGGATTGCAACTGGAACTTAAAAGGCTGGATGCGGAGCTTTCGGGCTTGGAATTGAAGAGCCTTGTAGACACGCCGAAGAAAACCATTATCCGTGTATCCCATGACACCTACAACGGGGCAAAACTGGACCCGAAGGAGCCCGTGAAAAACGGTGATATTCTGGCTTTCCAGGCCGACATTAGCCATATCGGTGAAACCAACAACCCGGTGCCCGCCAATTTTTTTTGGAAGGTCATCGACCCCGACCGCCACCCCATAGACGGGCTATATAAAGACCGTCAGGTCGCGAAGGAAGGCAATGACGAACCCGCTAACTGCCGTGACAATCCAGTTCCTAAACCGGGATGTTTCCGGTTCCAGGTTGAGGGGTTTAGTAATGGTACTTATACAGTGGTTCTGACACATGAGAATGCCGCCCAGCCCGGCAAACGTGCCCAAAGCGTTACTAATTTTTCCGTCTATCAGGAGGTCACGATCACGGATTTGGTGGTCGACGTGTCGCCCGACGGAAAGACCTCCTACGAGACACTGCACCCGGACCAGCAACCTTACCTTTACGTCTATTACGAAATGGGAAAGGGTGTGGATGCGGTCACTGTCGAGTTCAAAATCATCGACAAAAAGACCGGGGCGGTGATTGATGCCGAAACTACGGAGCGTTCAAGAAAGAAGGATGCCGTCACGCAACGGGTCGGTTTTGCCCCCGGTCCAGACAAGGTGAAAGAAGGCGTGAGCGCAACAGTCAGCGCGTCCGTCTTTGCTCCGGGCGGCAAGACGGTAACCAGTACCGCGGACTTCCGCGTCAGCGCCTACGTGTTGGCACTCAACGTCCCCCGTACGCTCGTAACAGCGGATGGCAAGCCCTTTAGCATTGGCGTGCCGAAACAGTTTGAGCGGCCCTTCAATGTGGACATTGACGTGGAAAGCGGCTTGATGATCCATCAGGGCAAGGACCGGTTGGGCGGTACGATTACCGGTCTAGCTGACAAAGACCAAATCAGATCTGGTTTGACGGTCAAGGTTACTGACGCGGCAGGCCGCCGGGCCACTGGATATGCCCCCGTAACCATCGAGCCCCTACGCAAACCTAAGGCCGTCTTGAAATCGGCGCCGCAGCCAAACATTACATCGTCGGCTGCTCCTAGATGTAAGTTGCCCAAGACCTACAGGGTAGAGGCCGGCCGGCTGAGCCAGGTCATGCATGTTCGGATCGACCAGAAGAATGGAGAAATTTACACCGCTACTCTAACGCCGTTATCCGGCAAGGGATGGTGGGCCAGGGGCCAGGCAAAGTTCGGTCCCAACTGCCAAGTGCTTCGTCACGGCTGGTACAATATTTACAGCCCTCGCGGCAAAGTCATTAAAAAGGGCGCCTATGCCAATGATGTAGAGCAATGGTCGCAGCGCACTGCAAATTGGCCAAAAAAAGCGCGGACGAGCGCGACTCAGCATCTTAGTATACCCTCGCAACGGCCAAGGTGATGGGGTTGGACATCGCAACGATGATATTGGAAAGACAAGTGAAGCACAAAAAGGTCAATCTCTGCCTGCCTGGTTTAATCGCCGCCACCTGCTTGGTCATCGCCATCGCGGTATTGCCTACTCATGCACAGTCCAGTGATGAGACAAGGGCTGACGGTCATATTCCCATCATCTCCGACATTTTCAAAGCTATAAGTTCCGCCGCTACGGCGCCGAACGGCAAAAAGGAAAGCTATACCTTCAGCAACTGGATGAGCGGTGAGGACTACCAGGATTACGTGGAAAATCAAAAAAGCAATGAACGCTTTCCCATCCTTGTGGAAGGACGATCCCACAATGGTAAAAACATATTTCGGGGTCTCTTTGTGCCCTATCTCAGCGTCGAAGGTTTCGGATTTTGGACCCATCACGGGCTGACGAGAAAAGAGGTCGATGCGCGGGAATCGGAGTTGGAGAAGAAGGGTTACAGGAGCCTGACTGAGACGCTATTTAAATCCGCTAGCGGGTGGCTCATTCAGGGAACATGGCTGACGAAGGCTTCTTTTTTTGAAGGCCGTCGCGTGATGGCGAAAATCGAGGCCCAGCGGCTGGTGCCGGGTGAAAAATTTTCTGACCATGCGAAATATGGGAGGACAACTTACGCGTCATTCAGTGCAGATGGGCAACGGTTCGTCACTATGGGATATCCCAGCTCCACTGCGGTAATTTCCTTGTGGGATGCAACGGAGGACGACCCCGAAAAGATGGGTGAGGTATCGTTCCGTGGCGGTCTGTCGGGCCTTGGATTTGACGATGGCTTCGCGATTTCCGCCGACGGCTCCCTTTACGCTGCGGTTATGGAATATGGTCAAAAAAGCGGTCTTCAAGTGGCCATCCGCGACTGGCAAGGCAACCAGCACCTCACCATCAACATTCCGATATCCAACAGGCGCATGATGGATCGGATGTTCGCGCCCGAAAAGAACAGGAACGCCAGTCTAGCCTGTGGCTTGGCGTTCAGTCCTGATAGCACTCGGCTCGCTGTGTGCCATAAGCGTGATATCGGCCAGGAATACTCGGTTTCCGATCTGGTTCGCGATGACGATGTCGTTGACATTTATGACGTAAAAACCGGCAATCGACTCGCCAGCTCGACACTATTCTTGAAACGATGGAAAGAAAAAGGGAAGCAGGGCCTAGTTACACTGAATTATGATGGAAGAATGCGCTTCTCCCCATCGGGTCGATATCTTGTGGTGCCTGGCATGGTGACGCTCATGCGGCTGGGCAGCAGATGGGAGCGCGAGGTCTGGAGCCGGAATGTCTGGGTGCTGGATGCCAGGACGCTTAAAGTCGCTCAAGACTTCGGCGTGAAAAAGCTAAGAGGCGTGGCAAACCGGAAAGAATATGATAAGGCACTCGATATGTTGGCAATGCCGCGGAAATTGGGATTCGGGAACGATAATTTGTTCCTTGTTTACCGCCGGGGCAGAGGATACGGGATCGAAACTATTGACGGCTCTATGAGGACCGAACCGATCGCATGCTGCGTAAATCCTCGCGAAGATATGAATATAGTGTTTAATAAAAACCGCTCGATGATGGCGGACATGGTATGGAACAAGAAAGAGAAGATAGCCTTCATAAAGTTCTTCTCGCTGACGGGAAAGACCCTTTCGCACATCACCGACCATAAAATTAAGAGCCCGATTGGCATTGCCCAAATGCCCGATCAGCAGCTGATGGTAGTCAATCCAACGAGCGTGGTTCGGGTGCCCTGGCCGAGCAAGAACAATATTCTCGCTATTGGCCAGAAAAAAGAGGGCATGGAATTGATCAAGGCGGACTTTAAGAAAGAAGGGCTCGAGTTGCTTGCTAAATCGATGACAACGGACATCAGCCTATGGAAGCGAAAGGATTGGAGATTAGATTTATTTTACCTTTTAAAATGGATAGATTCTGGTGAGCGGGGGCTGGAACCTCCTGACCTTGCTAAATTATCCCTGATTCTACTTGAATTAAGCTCGGATAGAAGTACACGAGCCAACGCATACATCTTTTACGGTACCTTGGCCTTAAAAGCGGGACATCCGGCCTTGGCTCGGCAGGCTGCGGCAAGGATAAAAGAGTCCTATCCCAAGTCCAAGGCTGCTACCCTAATCGATGCAGGGGCCATAGCATTGAATGGTGACGCCGACGGCGCCTATCAATTTCTTTTGAAAAACGTCGACCGAAAAGGCGACAATGGGCGCATGGTTCGCTTGATACGCGCTGCCCCTAACGCATTTAAGCCATTACTAGAGGACCGTCGGAAATTGGCCTTTGTATTAGGTCAGGAAGAGAAAAGGCTCCCCAATCCTGCAGTCGGAACGGTTAAGCGCCGTTATCCCGATCTTAACGGCAATCTCATCACCCCAGCTGGCGCCATATCCGCTCGCGCCCAAAAATCCAAACCTACTCTAAAGACGAAAACAAGCCAAAAACGGCAAAAAGGAAGAATTTTGGACTGACCAAAGCGAAACACGTAACCGAGGATCTGTCCTTAAGCGCGGCCAAACGAATCTGGTCTGCACCTTATCACCCGCAGACCCAAGGCAAGATCGAACGTTGGCACCAAACCCTGAAGAACCGCATCCTGCTGGAGAACTACTATCTGCCGGGCGATCTCGAAAACCAGATCGGCGCCTTCGTCGATCATTACAACAACCAGCGTTACCATGAGAGCATTGGCAACGTCACACCCGCCGACGCCTACTTCGGGCGCCACACCGCAATCATCGAAAGGAGAGAAAAGATCAAGAAACAGACCATCCAAAAGCGCCGCTTGAACCATCAACAAAAAGCGGCATAACATCAAACCTAGATGAGCCAGATCCTCCCATTGGAAACAGGATCATATGTCCCAAATGTTTTGATGACGGACACACCCCGAAGTGACAGCAATCACAGGAGGACGACTTTTATGACCGAAATGCCGTTGAGGTGCGACACAATGTCCTATTATCGGCGGTTCTTGTCTGGTTTAGCCTGGCGGACCTAAGTCAGGCTGGTCACCGTTACGTAGTGAAGATCATGGAGGTTGCTAGGGCTTTTCGGATATTCCTCATTGGGTTTGTCCTAGTTCTTTCGGCCTGTGTGACGGTCGAACCGAGAAGTCCGGACCAGCTTCGGATTGGGTTAGAGCCGACTATGAAGGTGCGCACACCGACGGGTGACGGCCCGTTCCCAACAGTCGTCATTCTTCATGGTGCGAACGATCCGACTTGGCGCACAGGTTATTCAGATTGGATGGATTGGTTGGTTGCGCGTGGTTATGCAGCTGTCTTTATTGACAGTGCAGCAGCTAGAGGCGTTAGCGCCGACGCGATGATGGGCCCTGGATTGATGCCCAGCGAGCGAGCAGCGGACGTCTTCATCGCCCTGGATATTCTCCGCAAAAAGCCTTTCGTGGACAAATCGCGTTTCGCTCTAATAGGCATGTCTCACGGCGGCGACACTGCCCTTGACGCTCTTGTTCAGGCGCCACCTGCGGGCCCAGTTAAAGGACTGACCGCAGTGCCGCCTTTAGGACTTAGCGGCCTCAAGGCGGTCGCAGCTTTTTATCCTGGCTGTCGAAAACCAGTGATGGGTGTTCGCGTGACGGAAGTCTATGACCGCGCTTGGACGCAGAATATTCCAGTGGTGATCTTTCAGGGAAGCAACGATACCTATGTTGACATTCCGCTTTGTCAGGCCGTCGTAAAGAGGCAGGAAGCAAAGGGTACGCCTATTCAGTATTATTTCTACAAGGGCGAACCCCATTGTTTTGATGCCGACTATGGCGACGGTCCCGACTGCTATAGGTCATCAGCTCCAGCGGCAGATGCTCGCACTAAGGTCGAACGTTTGCTGTCACAGGTATTCCAGTAAGGCCTTGTGGACGTAGGCGACTGATCTCCCTACAGCCAACTGACCAGCTAGCGCCGTCGCCCAAGGTTCGGCCTATCTGGTCTTTGTTTTCACCGCTGGCCCCCCACAAGCTAACAGCATGATCTACTCCACGATCTCAAAATGCACCAGATCGTCAAACTGGTTGTCCTTGACCTCAAAATCCATTGACCAATCACCGCCCCAGCGGAGTTCGATGCCCATGGCCTTGGCCGTTGCCAGCACGAAGCCAGCAAACAGGGTCTGGCGCTCCCGGTCGTCCCAGACGATGGGATATGGCGTCACATCGACGGCCAACATCCTACAAAGCTTCTGATGAAATTGCCCCAACACCAGCTGCCGATGTGAGATACCACTTGAAGTTACAAAAAAGATCTCGTATAAATTCTTCAACATCAAGAGTAGGGCTGACGCCCTCGCCAACCTGCCAAACCCGGCAAGGTGGTGTCCTGAAAGGGAGATGTGGCCAAGGACGGCAACTAAAGGGTCCACAGCCAGTCAGATCGTCAAACCTCCTCAGGAAACTGAAGGAGAATTTTAATGTCTACGAAGCGACGTACTCACGACAACGACGCTGACTTCATAACGTCCGGCGGAGTGCGCCTATCCGATGTGCCAGAGTTTGCTCGAAGCCATATTGAATGGATGGACGGGGTGCATGGTGCTGCGACAGATGGCTTGCCGTTAGAATCTGATGTAGCTGTTGCCGACATTCTCAATTCCCTTCCAGAGCTTCATCCTAAGCGTCCTCGAGGGTCGAAGGCGATGATCGACGCGAATGGCGCCAGGTGCCGCCTGAAACACTGTCGCTCCGGCGCTTGGCTCATCAGTCCCTTTACCGGAGAACATTGGGCGGTTTGGCCCAACGGCCATATTGGATGGGTCCCCAAAAGCTTAGCCTTGCCTAGCGTTTTGCGGGTCTCAAACCGCCCCGACGTCCAGTAGAGAATGCCGATGTTGAGAATTTCAAACAAAGGCCTTCCTGTTCATTCACTGTATGTGGGCAGTCGTGATGGCAAAGCCTTCTCCGACGTGGATAGACAGTCTGTGACCGAGGTGGTCGGTAACTCTTTCGACTGTTCCACGTTCATTGATGCCAGCGGCCATTTCCAAGGTCGCAGTGTCGCCACGCTTCTCATAAATATCGCAACAGATGATGGGGCATCTGTCGAAGAGCTTGCCCGTAGCCTGGGGATACTTCTGGACCAGCGAGTTGTCGGCATTGAGACTGCCGGGATCTATCGATCAATTTACATGGGCTGATCCACCTTACGGATCGGGGTTTTTGAATCCAGCTTGCGCCCCCGGCACGACGCCAAAGCCGCTAAAGAGGAGACCTGACCATGTCACGTCACAGCCATCGCCCGACAGGAACACAAAGTTCCGATCATGCTACTGCCAGCAGTTCATTACTCAGCGACATCGGATTGATAGGCCTTTCCGATCTCGAACCCATCATACTGGCTGCCTTGGCGACGGAGGAGCCGTTGCTTCTCATCGGACCCCACGGAACGGGCAAGAGCCTCTTGCTGACCCGGATCGCCGAGGCATTGGGACTGGCGTTCCGGCATTACAATTCGAGCCTTCTCAACTTTGACGATCTCGTCGGATTTCCGATGCCGAACAAGAATGGCACGTTGGAATATATGAAAACACCCGCTTCAATCTGGGGTGCCGAGGCCGTGATATTCGATGAGATCAGCCGCTGCCGTCCCGATATCCAGAACAAACTATTTCCCATTATCCACGAACGCAGGGCACAAGGAATCCTCTTGGATGGCCTTCGGTATCGCTGGGCGGCGATGAACCCGCCAATGTCGGAAGACGACGATGAGGGCTATCTCGGTTCCGAACCGCTCGACCCGGCTCTGACGGACCGATTTGCCTTCGTTGTAAATATGCCGTCATGGGATCGTTACAACGAAGCAGAGCAACTCGCGATCATTCTCGCTGACGACAGTGCTGTGACGGTGAGTTCCGCAGCAAAATTACGGACTGCCGTGGCATCGACCGATGCGGCCCTGCAATCCATCAAGGAGTCGATCGGCGATGCTGTGGCCGTTTACGTCAGAACACTCGTCGCGCTCCTCGCTCGAGCAGGCGTTTCTCTTAGTCCGCGCCGAGCAGGGATGCTCCGGCGGTCCGTCCTCGCGGTACACGCTGCTGCCCTCACACTTAACGCTGATGCTAGCCCTGCGAATTCGGCTCTCCTTGCCGTGCGCAACGGTCTTCCACAAATCGCCGAAGGGCGCACCGTATCAGAAACCAAGCTCCTTGGCGCCCACCGCGAGGCGTGGAGATTGGCCGGCGTGAAACCGGGTGATCCCCTCCGCGCCATTCTGACCACAGCTGATCCCGTCGACAGGGTGCGTCTAGCGGTGGCCGCATCCAAGCTTTCAAAGGGAGATTTCTCATCGATTATCTCCGACGCTATCTCGCTATTGGCGCCTGGCGCTCGGGAAGCCGCAATCGTCCACCTGTTTGAGACAGGTGCCGTCGGGCGACTGAATGCGGCGGTGGCCGAACAATCGGCACAGATCTACGCGGATGTCGCGACACCCTTAGAATTTTCGGAGACTGTGCATGCCCGCAGCCCGAAGTTCCTGATCTGGAAACGGATCAAGGATATCCTCTCTCGCCTCAATCCAAATGACCCTCGTGCCCGCTTGTCGGCCAATGCACTCGCCGCCTGCTACGCGAAGAAGCAATTCGATGCTCCCGAAGATGCTAATACGGCGTTTGACGCTTGGACGGAGGCCGATGGCCGTCTGTCGGGAGGGGCAGCATGATTGAAACTGCTCAACTTCTCAACAACATGTCGACGCCGCCGAAGTCAGTCGTCAAATACAGTGGGCTTCGGAAAAACGCTGAGGTAACTGACATTCATGGCACGGGCGCTGGGTGGCTCCCGGCATCGAACAACGGCGCATTCGGGTCTTTCATAACCTTCCGATTGCCCAAAAACCTACGCCGGTGCGGTGCAAAAACCATTCTTGAGCGTCTCGGTTTGAAGTCAGGTTCAGCGCCCGAAAAGACGCTTCTCGATCTGATCGAGGCGCGGGCCAGAGAACTTGTTCTGCCGGACGCCTGCGTGGTCATACCCACGAAAATCGACCATCCCTGTCCTTGGCCGGACCCGCTGGCCATCCTCGCCGTTATTTCGAAATCTTCCGCCAGCATCTGGCTCCGAAGCAAAACGCCTCGTTTGTCCGTGCTCCGGAAAACCCCAGCAATTTCTCTTCTCGTACCTCCCGCATTTGCGGCTCAGATTGAGGGGCCGCCGTCATGAACACCATTGAAGAACAAGTCCTTGATTGCTTTCCTAGTGGTAGCTATGCGTTGTCGGCGCTGCTTCGGCTCGTGGATATCGTCGAGAGCGATCAGGTGCCGACTGCAGCTGTCGAATGTCGCATTCAGCCGCGTTTGCTGATCAATCCGGACTTCGTCAACCGTCATGCCAATACGCCAGAACGGCTTTTGATGCTGGTGATGCACGAGCTTCATCACGTTCTCCTGGGCCATACTACTCTATTCAAGACCGTGACAAATACAGACAACTTTGTCTTTGACTGCGTCATCAACGCGGTGATCTCCAGGATGTTTCCGCAAGACGAGCATCTGTCGTTCCTGACCGACTTCTATTCGGACAAGGCATTTCCGGAGTGCCTGCTCCGCCCACCTGCTCGGTGGAATGGAAATATCGTCAAGGCCTTGCCTCGGGCCATCTGTGATCTGCCAGGAAAATACCATGGCGAAGTCGCGGAAGTGTACCGGAGCCTCTATTCCGAAACGGGGATCACCTACCAGGAAATCCACGACATTCTGCCGCGACTACTTGACGATGACGCTGTCACCCTCGCCCCGCTCCTGGGAGGTCATGACAAGGATGGTACGAACAAGGGAGACCTCGATAATCGATCGCCGGTCTTGTTCGACATCGTTCGGAGTATCGTCGAGGAGTGGCCGCAACCACCTGATCCGATCCGGGGTCGTTCCCTGGCGGATATCATCGAATCTGAAACGATCTCCATGCGTTCATTGCCGAGCAATCGGCAGATCCTGCGGGGAATTCTGATGAAGGTTGCCGACAAGAACGGCTATGGGCGAATCCGTCAATGTGGTGACAGCAGCATGGTCACGCCAACACCCATACCCGTGTTCGACCGCCGCTCGACGGTACTGCGGGCACTGGGCGCGGATCCGCTGTTCTATACGGGCTCAATAACGCATCGGCGCCGGATACCATTGGGTGACAGGGTCCACGTCTATGTCGATGTGTCGGGCAGTATGGATGGGATCAAGGACATCATTTATGGCGCTTTGATGGACTGCCGGGAGTGGTTGCATCCCACCGTCCACCTGTTTTCAACCGCGATATCCGACGTCAGCCATCAGGAGATCTGCAAGGGTATCGTCAAATCGACATTTGGAACTGATGTCGTCTGCATTGCAGAGCATATGAAAGCCAACAAAGTACGGCGCGCCTGCATCATCACCGATGGCTGGGTGGGAGAACCGGTCGGCAGCCATCACGAAACAATGTCGAGGGCCAAGCTGGGTGTTGCCTATGCAGGTCACAACTCCAACACGACAGATCTGTCCGGCGTCGCAAATCACGTCGCAACACTGAACCTATGAGGATAGAACCATGAACAATATTTTTCACACCGCAGAGTTTGTGTTTCCGGGACATCCGGACAAACTATCGGACGCCATCGCCGACGCACTGGTCCAGGAGGCCTCTCGGCGGGAGAAGCGCGCAATTGTGGGTGTTGAAGTCGCGGTTCACCGCAACAGCGTATTTGTGACGGGACGGATCGGTTGCGACGGCGCTGAAGAAATCAATGTCGCCGACATCGTAAAGGATGTCTATCGATCGGTCGGGTATGGAGGCGATTGGGGGCCAGAACCCGATGAGCTGAACATCCAAACAGATCTCTGCCTAGGACCCCTTGAGGACGGTGAAGCAGAATTCCGTTCGCTGTCTGATGACCAGAGCATTTGCACGGGCTACGCGACGGCAATGGCAGAAACCAACTATCTTCCCGTCGAGCATTGGCTTGCCAACAGGCTTGGGCGTCGCCTTGCCGAACTTCGAAAGGAGGCGCCGAACCTAAATCTGGGCCCCGACGGAAAAGTTATCGTCGTTATTGGGGTGGAGGATCGCCAATATCACCTCGATGCATTTAGCTGTTCCCTTCAGCAGAAATCTGCATCCGATGACCTGGCTCTCCATCGAGCAGTGCGCGTCACCTTAGAATGCGAAATGAGGAGGCTTTCGGAAATCTTCAGCCGATTTTCTCCCGACATTCCAGACGAGTTGTCCGTTAACGGCGCTGGGTCATTCGAAGTTGGCGGGCCCGAAGGTGACAATGGCCTCTCGGGGAAAAAGCTGGTTGTGGATGCCTACGGCCCCGGTATTCCGGTCGGTGGAGGGGCGTTATCGGGGAAGGATTTTTTCAAGGTTGACCGCGCCGGTGCTTTGCATGCGCGTCGGGTCGCCAAGGCGGTTGTCATGACAGGTGCTGCGAGCGAAGCCTTGGTCCGAATTGGCTGGTTTCCTGGTAATGCTTCAGCACGGATTTTATCCATCCAACGTGAAGGCGGAAATGTGATCGACACCACTCCGTGGCAAACACTATGCGATCTTTCACTTGAAGCTTCCGGAGAATGCTGGACAAACGCCAAGGATCTTATTCCAGTGGCCCAGTATGGGCATTTTTCTGACACCAGCATGCCATGGGAGAGAATTCAAATTGCGCCCCAAAACCCGCCGGTAAATTTCCGGAACAATACTGGACCACGGAAACGGTCAGATAATCTGATTGTCGCGGAGTAAAATTCCGCCATTTTGACGTTTTTGTTCGAAGCGAGCGGAAGGTGGGGTGAACTTCGCTATTTTGCCTTGCCGCCGAACTTCTCCGCGGTCCGCATGGCCCCGAGACCAAGCAGGGAGAGCAGCACCGTGACCAACGTCTCGGTACCGGTCAGTTGAGGGATTTCGGTCACGTGGGGGAAGAAGTTGACGGTGATCCAGGTCAGCATATCAAACAGGATGAAGTGCCAGAGCAGTGCAAATCCGCAAACCCAGCCGATGAACGGCCGCCAGCCGGCGACGAAGATGGATCGGTGGCCCGCCTCGATCTTGTTGAGCTCGACCTGAGCCAAACTCGGCTGCATCATCAGCTTGGCCTTGATTAACTCCGCGGCACGCTTTTCGTCGTCGGTCTCGACGAACTGGTCGATGATGTTGGCGACGCCTTCGGCAGCCGAGACAATGCCGCCGCCGGCGATAGATCCGAATATCTTGTTCAGCATGATCTACTCCACGATCTCAAAATGCACCAGATCGTCAAACCGGTTGTCCTTGACCTCAAAATCCATGGACCAGTCGCCGCCCCAGCGGAGCTCGATGCCCATGGCCTTGGCCGTTGCCAGCACGAAGCCAGCAAACAGGGTCTGGCGCTCCCGGTCGTCCCAGACGATGGGATAGGCCGCCACATCGACCGCCCGTGACGGCACGGTGTTGTGCTTGCCATCGGGCCAGCGGACCCGGCTCTTGCCCTCGTCCACCATTCTGTTCTGGCGCTCCCTGTCCCTGTGACCTTCCAGGATGGTGCAGTCAAAATCATGCACCACCCGCAGTAAGACCTGCTGTAGGCGCGTATCGCAGGTGGTTAGATTGGAGATCGACTTGTCTGAAAATCGCGGCATCGTTGTCCTCCATTGAACAAGGTTGAATATTGCCAGGCCGTGTCATGGAACGCGGCCATCCCTGGAATGGAAACGGCCGCCCGAAGACGGCCGCGTGGTTGTGTATTTGGACGAGGTTTGGCTAGATCTTGCCCTTGATGGCGACGGTGATGCCGAGCCACAACATGGCCAGGGCGCCGGTGACGATGGCGGTCATGAGAACCAGGCGAAGACGCAGTCCGATTCTCTCCGAGACCTCCCGCTGTCGCCTGAGATAGGCGAGATCGGCCTGCATTCCATGAGGATCGTCTGCGTCGACGCCCAGGGTATGCAGGGTTTCGCGAACAGCCTCGCGGGCTGCCTCGCGTGCGGCCTCCCGCACCAGGCGCCGGATCTGGTCTTCGGTCATGTTTTTTGGCCCTTTGCCGCCGGATCGGTGAGCCGGTCATCGCCCGGTCCCTGGCCCGGCATCGCGGGCGCGGGCCAGAGCTGCAGACCCAGCACCTCGCTCTCGGCCATGAAGACGCGATCATGATCGGCGCGGGGCACGGCATCGAGCTGGCCGAACCGGCCGGCCGCGCCACCGATCACACCGCCGATCATACCGTTGAGCACACCGTCGCAGACCAGCAAGCGCCGCCCCGCCGCCACCGTGACCGTGCCGCCGGGGGGCAGATGCACGAATTCCCGGCCATAGGGCAGCAGGCCGATGCGCGGGTTGAGGCGAATGCAGAACCAGCGTGCCGTCTCCCCGGTGCAGATGAAGCGGTAGCTGCCGGGGCGGAGGCCGCCAGGGGGGTTATGGAAGCTGTTGAAGCCCCGGTGGCGCACCATGCAGGCCTGGCCGTCCCTGATCAGGGTGATCTCGCCGGCCACCTGCACGATATGCTCGGGCGCGTGTTCGTTGGGCACCCGGGTCTCGATCACCCGGTGCCGCGCCTCGCCCCGGCGCAGGTGGCAAAAATGCGCGGTCCAGGGCCCGAACATGCAGCGCGTCTGGCGACCCAGGAAGGTGCGTAGATCGACCCCGGTGATCACTTCGCGGGTCATGGGCGCGGGGTCGCGGGCCAGTCGAGATCCCAGGGCCGACCGGCGAAGGTTTGCGGGATATCGCGCAGGGCCTGGCGATAGGCGCGCCAGGGCGCGGACAGCGCCGTGCCGGCCTCGGCGGCGCGGATCACGGCGATGTCGCTGACGAACAGCTTGCGGTCGCGCTCCTGGCGGACCTCGGCCATCAGGGCGGCGATATCCCCGGCCTCGAGGGGCACGGCATCCCAGACCCGCCGCCAGGTGCCGTCACGGCGGACTGGTTGGCCGAGCACCACCCGGTGTCCGGGCGGTGCCGGATCGGCGGGGCTTGCCGGGACCCCCGCATAGCCGTGCGGCGCCAGGGCCGCGTCATCAAGTCTCTCAAGCGCGGCGGGCAGGGAGACGTGGCGCAGGCGGCGGCGCAGAATACCTTCGGACACGGGCCATTCGAGGACGGCGCCGGTATCGGGGTCTATTCTGGCATAGAGCATTATTCGGCCTCTTGCGGTGGCAGAAACGGCGCGGCGAGAGGACGCAGTTCGGCCCGCAATTGCATGGCCAGGCGGTAATGGGCGCGAATGCGCGCCTCGAGATCGTCCATGTCGAGGAACAGCAGGCCGGACGCCTCCCAGGCGGCCAGCTCGTCGAGGGCCTGGGCGGCATCGTCCCGGCGCCACAGATGGCGGTAAATCGGGTAGAAGGCGCCACCGGCTTCGCGGCGGAAGTCGGAGATGTTCGAGACCCGTTTGCCGTGGGCCATGGCCAGTAGGCCCAGTTCGCTCGAGGTGGTATGCCAGAGCTGCCCGGCGGCCAGGACGCAGGCGACGCCGCTGGCGTCACGGGGCAGGATGCGGTCGAGGCCGTAATGCAGGCCCAGGGCGCGAAGGTCGGCCTCCGTTGTCAGGGGATGGGGCTTGATCATCACCTCCTCGTGCTCGAACATCAGGCGGGAGAGGGCCTCCCGGGAGACCATCCAGGAGAGCTGGTTCGAGCCCGGCAGCAGCACCACCCTGGCCGGGGGGCGGGGGAGGTCCTGGAGGTGGTATTTATCCTCTGGTTGGGCGCGCAACCGCCGGCACAGGGCATAAGGCCGGCGTTGGCGGTTGACGGCGGCGAGGGCCATGATCCGGCAATTGATCTCGGTGCTCTGGGTGGAGAGGTAGATGCCGCCCAGGAGGTCGGTGTAGCGCCACTCGGCGAAGCCGGTGTCCTGGCCCGCCGAGACGTCATATGACGGCGGGAAGGGCGCCAGTTCGCGGATCATGTCCTCCAGCGCCGTGAACCGGGCGGTGTCCCGGGCCCGCGTGGCGCGCTGGCCCAGCATGGCGCGCGAGGTGGCGGCGTCGTCCAGCCGTCGCCCCCCCCTCATGCCCGCCGCATCACCATTCGGTGATGCGCACGGTGGCGGTGGCGGTGTCATGGGCGGTGTTATAGGCGGTGTCATGGGCGGTCTCCACGCTGGTCGGGGCGAGGGTAGCGAAGGAAGTTAGGTAGGCAGTGGTGTAGGCGGTGGTATGCGCGGTGAGGCGTGAGGTGCCGTGGGCGGTGCCCTGGGCGGTGCCGTGGGCGGTGCCATGGGCAGTATTGCGCGAGGTGCCCCGGGCGGTGCTCCGGGCGGTACTCCGGGCGGTGTTCCAGTAGGTGTTATACCAGTAATCCTTGCCCTGCAGGGTCTGGCGCCAGGTCTGCCACCCGGTCGACCAGGCGGTGGACCAGGCGGTGCTGAAGGCGGTGGCGTAGGTGGTCGAATAGGACGTCGACCAGGCGGTCGAATAGGACGTGGAAAATGCTGTCCCATGGGCGGTGTTATGGGCGGTGGCGCGGGCGGTCTGGCGGGTGGTTGTGTATGTGGTCGACCAGGCGGTGGCATGGCTGGTCTGCGCAGTGGTGACGTAGGAGGTCTGGGTGGTTGTCGCATAGCTGGTCTGCCGGCGCAATCGCGCGCCCCCGAGACGCCGCCAGATGAAGGGCTCAGGCATCTTGGATCAGGGCGGAACCGAACCAGGTGGCGCCGCCGTCCATGGTGACGAAGGAAAAGATATCGTATTGACCCGGGGTGGCGGTGAGGGTCGGGGCCGCGCCCCGGGGCCACTTGACGCCGGCGGGCCAGGTAATGGCGTAGGCGCCGGTGACGGCGAGCTTGAGGGTAAAGCCCCGCGCCGTGCCCGGGGCCGGGGGATTGGCGAAGGTGAGAGCGGTAATGTTGGCATCAAGGGTCACCTCGAAGATTTGCGCCGTGGACAGATCGAGGCTCAGGCTGCCAGACGCGATTGACGGGCTGGCGGTGGCCTCCCCGTAGGTGAGAGGTTCCACATGGCCCGGCAGCACCACGTTGCCATTGGCATCGACCGCAATACGGTGGTGATTGGCCAGATCCAGGTTACCGCGGGCCCCGGCGGCGGTATCGGCGCCGGTACCGCCGAGGGTGACGGCCAGGGGCCCGGCGCCCGCTGTGGCCAGGTTGCCGCCCATGGTGATGGACCAGTCCGTATGGCTGCCGCCGCCAAGGGTGGAGGAGATATTGACGGTAGCCGCCCCCGTCGCGCCGTCCCAGGCGGTGATCTCGCCCTGCATGTAGGTGGCGGACGGCGCCCCGGTGCGAGCGATGCGCACAGGCATGCCGGGGGCGAAGGCGGGGATCTGGCCGCTGGCGGTGGTGATGGTCAGGGATCTGACGCCGAGGCCCACCGTGAGCGCGTCCGCCGAGACGCCATGGTAGGCGTTGGCCACGTGTTCGACGAGCTTTTCCAGGGCTTTCGGGAAGCCCAACGCCTCGTCGGCGTAGGTGTTGCCCTGGAAGTTGGCCTCGGTGAAGGTCATGCCGCCGATGATGTGGGAAAAAGCCATCAAACCAGCTCCTCGATGACAAAGCGTTTGGAATAGCGCTCGAAGGATGGGTTAGCCATGGGCGTGGTCTCGCCCAGGGTGCCGTAGATCGCCAGGCGGTGCAGATGACGGGGTTGGTCCGCATCGACGATGGCAAGGACATCGCCGGCGATGCCCTTTTCCCGGTCGAGCTCATGGGCTCGGCCGAGCATCTCATCGGCGCCCAGATGATCGAGGGTGAAACTCAGGCGGCGGCGCAGGGGCAGCGGATCCACGTACAATTGCCCGCCGCGGGAGCGAATGGTGCGGCTTTCGTCCACGTGCCGGAGTTCCCAGCCGTAAGCGAGGTTGCGGCTGGGCTGCCAGGCCGGGGCGGCAATGAGGCGGCCGGCCTGGAGAAAGCCGTCGGGATTATCCTGGTCGTCGAGCTCCAGGCGGAGATGGCGGGCGAAGAGCGGTGTTGTGAGGACGTGATAGGCGGAGATGCCGTAGGTTCTGGCCTCGTCGGGGTCGAGCTTGCCGCCCCAGATGAACTCGCCCCACAGGTCCTGGCCGAAGGGCGTGATCTCGGGCCAGATATCCCGCCAGCCGGTGTCGAGAAGAGCCGCGGCAAAATCCGCCGCATCGCTCAGACGAAGCCGCCAGCGGCCCCCCTGGGTCAGATTGTGGCGCAACAGGGCCAGGAGCGAGATCGTGCGGGGGGCGCCCAGGTCTAGATCGAACCGTGTGCTGGCCAATGCCGTATCGGTGCTGCGCGCCAGCCTTGTCGGCTGGCGGTCCTGGAGGTTCGCCAGAGGCAGGGTGGCCACCCAGGAGCCCGCCGATAGGATCCCGGCGTCGGCCCGGTTGCGGTCGGCGATCAGGATGTTACCCATTGTCCAGCCTCATTTGTTCAACCTCATTTGCTCAGCCCCAGAGCGTCAGTTCGACCTGGTTGAGGGCGGTGTCCTCGACCAGGCCGATGATCCGGAACAGCTTGCCGGCCTGGAGACCGAAGCGGGGATAGACGAGACGTACAGGGTCCGCCAGTTCCAGGGCGAAGGGCTGGGTCTTGAGCCGTACCCGGAAGAGATCGCGGTCGGCCCCGTAGAGGTTCAGCAGGCGGGCGGCCTCCGTGGTTGCCGCCGTGTCGCCGTCCAGCAGGGTGTTGATCTCCAGATCGCCGGCCAGGGGGTGCTTGGCAAGCACCGAGCCATCCTCCGCCGTCACATAGCGAACATCCCGCGCCGTGAAGGCGCGCCGGGCGGCGGTGACGGCGGCGTTCAGCTGGAAGGCGGCCTGGACGGTCCCGTTCGGTTGGTAGCCCAGGCGCACCCGGTGGGCGGGCAATGCCGTCGCCTGGCGGACGATCTCCAGGATCTCGACTTCAGAGAAGGTCGCCGCTGGCGTGCCGCCTGGTGTCACGAGACGTCCCACTTCGAACTTTCCGGAACGATCAAAGCCGTAGTAACCGCCGATGCTGGCGATCAACTCGTCGAGCACCGCGAGTACGGTTCTGTTGGAGGCGCCATCGATGTATGCGCCGACAGTGTTGCTATTGGCCGTATTGAGCGCCATGAAGCTGGCGCTATCGAGGTCGCCGGCGCTAAGGTTGCCCTGGCTGGTGACGATCTCCTCGACGATGTCGGCGACGGTTGTCAGATAAGTGCCGCTCGGCTTCGCGCCTTTGACATCGCACGTTACCTGTTCGGTCAGTGGTGCTCCACCCACGGTGACGAACCCGGTGGCCACGTCGACCGCATATTGGTTTGCCGTCGGCGTGCCAACGATCCTGGTATAGGCAATGCCGCCCACATAAAGGGCATCCACATCGCTGATGGCGCCGTCGTGGACCTGATAGCGGCCCGCACCCGGATCTACCATGACCGGGCGAATATTAAGCACCCGGCCAAAGGCCAGGGGTTTTCGCACACCGGTAAGATCAGAACCGCCCTCGTTGCCACCGGTGCCGGCATACAATGTCCCCTGGACGGGTTTGGCCAGCTTGTGCTGCCAATCCCGCAGGCGGACGGTGAGCACTTCGTCGGTGACTTCGATCTGCTCGGCGGTGCCATCGAACACGAGGCCGAAATCACCGTAGGCAAAGTCATCGCCGCCCAGGAACACCCGCACGCGCCGGTCGTCCCAGCCAAATGTCAAAAATCCATCCAGGCCGCCATCGGCGTTGGCGAGGGCGATCTCGCCGAAATTGGGTATCGAACGGCCGCCGATCAGACCGCGCTGGAACAGGTGGCGTTCGAAATTCAGCGCCGAGACCACCCGTGGTTCAAAATACTGGCTTGCAGGACTGTCCGTCGGTTTGGTGACGAAGCCATGGTCCGAGTGATAGAGCGTGACCACGGCACTGGCGCCTGGATCATAAGGCTCCAGGATCACCAAGTAGCGCCGGGCCGCGTAAGGATCGGCCAGGAGGTCGGTGAAGGCACTCATGCCGCGCGGACCCCGGCGGCGGCCTGGCCGGCGAGAACCCGGCGCAAGTCGCGTTTCACATCAGCGAGCTCGGCCCGGGTGGCGATCAGTTCCCGCTCGAGCCGCTCGCCGCGCAGATCGGCGATCCGGGAACCATGTTCAATGGCGCCTACGACGTCTCTGTTATCGTTGCTGACCGATACCTGGACCGGTATACGGCCCCGGTTCATGGCTTCGAGCGCAGGTTGCCCTATGGAGGTGACGGCATTGCGGCGCATGATGAACTCGCCCGGGCTGAGAAGTGCGGGCACGGTATCGGGACCGCGCACCAGCCCACCGGTAGCGAATCCAGGTAGATTAGAGACAGAATCCCTGACACCGGCGGCCGTGTGCTTTGCATCGCCATAGCTGGCGGTGATGCTATCCAGAAGATCACCAAAGGCTGGACCCACCACCGCGCCAAGATCAAAGGTTCGGCTCGAGGCTGCGCCGGGGAGAACATCCTGGATCTGGCTGCCCAGCAGACCCTCTCCGCCACCGCCGATCCCGATGGCGCCGAGGATACCCCGTTTGGCCACGGCCTCGCCGGCGAGCCGGAGCACGGCAGGGGTGCTCAGATTGCCGCCAAATATGCCAGAGGCAAAGGAAGAGGCGACACCGCCCGCCAACCGCGAGATCAGGCTCGATGACACGGCGCTGATACCGGGAATGACAGAGGAGCCAAAACCAAGTGCCGCAGCCTGGGCCGCGCCTGCCGCCGGCAGAAAAGCGCCAGCCAAAGCACTGCCGAGGCCTGGTAAAGCCAGGGAGGCAGCCAGAGTAAGCAGGCCCTGGGGCGTGGCCAGGCTCTTGACCGCATTCGCGGCACCCTTGACCACGCTTTTGACGGCGCCGGTGATCTTCTTGACGAAACCGCCAAAACCATAGTGCGGTATGCCGTCGGGGCCGATCGAGGGCGACAAGGTGCCGTCGTTGGCCGCGGCGATGGCGGGGAGACCAAGGCGGCGCACGGCCTTTGCGGAGAGAACGAATTCGCCTGGGCTGAGCAGGGCCGGGATATTGTCGGATCGGTCATGGCCAGGGCCGGTGACCAGGCCGCCCTCGGCGAACTTGAAGAAGTCGATGACCTTGTCGACCACGCCGCCGCCGATCTTGGAACCAATGGTCTGCACCGCCCCCGAGGCGGCGCTGCCGGCGAAACTGACCGTCGCCTTGGCGGCCAGATCGGCAAGGCCTTTTACGACCGCGTCCTTGAAGGCGCCGAAGTCGGCCTTGCCGGTGGCGTAGAAGCCCGCCAGGGTCTGTTCCAGTGGCCGGAATACTGAGTTCGTCAGGAAATTGCCGGCGAGCCGTCCATGTTCCTTCAGGCTATCAAAGTAGTTTCGCGCAGCCGCGATGGCGCCGTCGCCGAACTGCAGCCGCTCACGTTCCGCTTGGGCGGTTTTCGCAATTTCCGTGAGTTTGCGCTGGTGTTCGGCCTGGATGATCTCGGCTGCGCGGGTGTGTTCCCGGGAGGTGATCTCCTGGGCATCGAGGCGGCGTCGCCAGTCGTTGAGTTCGAGGTCCCGGCGCCGGGCAATGAGATCGACCTCACTCAGGGTGGCCTTGGCGTGGCGATCTTCTAGACTACGCAGCTCACCGAGGCCACGCTTTCGGGCTTCATCCTGCTTTTGCAGGGCTTGTTCGGTGGTTTTGAGCTGTTGTTTGCGTCCGATCAACGCGCGGATCTCTCGTTCCTGCTTGGCGCTGAGTCGGGTGCCCTGTTTGGTGGCGATGTTGCGGGCCTTGAGGACCGCGACCTCTTTCTCGCCTGCGGCCTTGGAGAGGCCAAGTAAGCGCACCTCCCTACGCAGTTCGTCGATGTGCTTGGCGACGGCATCAGTTGTATCGGCGAATTTGCGCCGCAAGAGCGACATCAGCTTCAAGGTGTGCGGAAAATCTATGCCCAGCTGCCGATGAGCCTGACTGAGTAGAGCCAGGCCCTTCGTCAGTTTTTCTCCCTTGTCGATGGAGGGATCGAGGGAGCGCTCCAATTTGTCAAAGGCACGGCGCAGGCCGTCGAGGGAACGGTTGCCGTCGTCGGCGCCCTTTGCCAACGTGCCGGTGGCATCGGCGGCCTTTTCGGACGCATCAGCGAACTGGCCAAGCCGTTTCTCGAGGGTCGCAATGTTCTCGTCCTGCTCGGCAATGATTTCATTAGCCTTGCTGATGGCTTTACCCAGAACCACCATCTCACCAGCAGCTTTACCGATCCTGGCCCCGCCCACGGATGTGAAAGCGCTGAATGGATTGACGCCCCCAATTTTGGCCTTGGTTGCCTCTAAACTGGTTTTGAGACGCTCGATCTCTGCCTTGTTGGCTTCGCGGATAGCAATGGCCTCGGAATATAGCTCCTTAGCCCGGTTGCGACTGGCGAC
>JABIWH010000001.1 GCA_018701215.1 Rhodospirillaceae bacterium | reverse complement strand
TAGAGAACAATTATAAAAAAAGAATCGCATATAAAGAAAGTATTATACTATTAGGAATAGTGTTGGCTTAAGTCAGCATGGAGATGGATTCAGAAGAGGTTTTTGCTGCCCCTGCTGTCTGCTCTATTGCCCATGCTCCGCGATCACGGCCAGAAACGGCACGGCGAATTTCTTCAATTTGGCCTGTCCCACACCATGAATATGGCCGAACTCGGCCTCGGATGCGGGACGGTTTTGTGCCATGTCCAACAACGAGCGGTCCGAGAACACCACATAGGCCGGTACGTTCCGCGCCTGGGACAGGCTGGAACGCAGCGTCTTCAACGCGGCCAGCAATTCCAGATCCCGCTCTGACAATTCCTGTTCCTGCTCCCACTTCTGTTCCTGGCCTTGTGCGGTGGTGCGCTTCGTGGCCGAGCTGCCTTTCGGCCGCGCGCCACGGGGCTGTGGCGCGGCATCCGGGCGGTACGGAAAGGTTTCCTCGCCCCGCAACAGCGCCTGTCCGCGTGGGCTCAAGGCCATGCCGCCATAGCCTTCCAGATCCAGCTCCAGATAGCCGCCGGCAACCAGCTGACGCAGAATAGATTGCCATTCCGGTTTGCCACGGCCCTTGCCCGTGCCGTGGCTGTCCAGGCGTTCATGGCCGAATTTGCGGACCTTTTCGTTTTTGGCGCCGCATAGAACATCGACAATATGGGCCGCGCCGAAACGCTGTCCGGTATCGCGCACCGTGCTTAACGCCAGTTGTGCCAGTTCGGTGCCGTCTACCGCCGGTGTGGCATCAAGACACAGATCGCAATGTCCGCAAGCTTCCTTGTCCTCGCCGAAATAGGCCAGCAAGGTCTGCCGCCGGCATTGCGGTGCCTCGCAATAGGCCAAAAGAGCGTCCAGCCGTTTATGTTCCTGGCGCCGCCGCTCCTCGCCGCCGCCTTCCTGTTCGATGAACTGGCGGCGCATGCGGATATCGCCCAGACCGTACAGCATCAAGGCCTGTGCTGGCGTGCCATCCCGGCCCGCGCGGCCAAACTCCTGATAGTAAGCCTCCATGCTGCCGGGCAGATCCGTATGCAGGACGAAACGTACATCCGGCTTGTCGATGCCCATGCCAAAGGCGATGGTCGCGACCATGACGATGCCGTCCTCGCGCATGAAACGGTCCTGATTGCCGTCGCGCTGCCATTTCTCCATGCCCGCGTGATAAGGCAGTGCGGTGATCCCGTTGTCCCCCAACAACGCCGCCGTCTCCTCCGTCTTTTTGCGAGAGAGGCAATAAACGATGCCGCTTTCGCCCTGGTGGCGGCGCACGAAGGACAGCATCTGCTGCTTCCAGTCCTGCTTGAACGTTACGGCGAGATGGATGTTCGGACGGTCAAAACCCTGTACGAAAATGCGCCCGTCCGCCCCGAACAGCTTGTCCGCGATGTCGCGGCGGGTCACTGCATCCGCTGTCGCGGTCAAGGCCACCAGGGGCACGCCGGGAAACAACTCCCGCAAGCGCGACAGATCGCTGTATTCCGGACGAAAGGCAGGGCCCCATTGGGATATGCAATGGGCCTCGTCCACGGCAATCAGACTGATCGGCAGACGCGCCAGGGCAGCCAACATGCGGTCGGTCATCAGCCGTTCGGGCGAGAGATACAGTATGGACACTTCGCCCCCTGCGACCCGCCGCCAGATATCGACATTCTCGCCGCGGTCCTTGGCGGAGTTAATTGTTTCCGCCCGCACGCCCGCCAGTTGTAGGGCGACGACCTGATCCTGCATCAGCGCCAGCAGAGGCGAGACGACAATGGTCAAACCGCCAAGCGCCAAAGCGGGAACCTGAAAACACAATGATTTTCCCGCCCCCGTGGGCATCACGGCCAGGGCGCTTTGACCGGCTATGACGGTATCGATGATCTCTGCCTGGGTGGGGCGAAAACCGGGGAAGCCAAAGACCTCGGCAAGGATGCGGTGCTTTTCGTCCGTCGTGTCAATTTCGGGCAGAACAGCTTCCATCTCAACGCATGCCATCGCTGCCGGTGCCGCAAATAAGCGCGGTGCAGACCACGCCATCGGGCGGTGTATAGACCCCCGCCTGCAATGCCGCGATGGCGGCGGCGGCGGAGAGTTCCACGCCCAGGCCGAATTCCCGCCACAGCCAGCGCGCTGCCTCGTACATCTGCGCGTCCGTGACCAGGACAATTTCGTCGACGTTTTGCTGGATCAAGGCCAGATTGATCTCCTCGCTGCGCCGGGGTGCGAGGGTATTGGCCTTGGTATCAATTTGCGCCAGTTCCACCAATTTTCCCACCGCGACGCTGTCATGCAAGGTCGGCGCGCCCACCGGTTCGATGCCGATGACGATGATCTCCGGCTTCAGGGCCTTGGCCGCCATGGCCGCGCCCGAGATCAGACCGCCGCCGCCGATGGAAACCAGCAAGACATCCGTATCCGGCGCATCCGCCAGCACTTCCAGGCTGACCGTGCCCTGCCCGGCGATCACCGATGGGTCGGCGAAGGGGTGGATATAGGTCTTGCCATCGCGTTCCGCGACGGCCAATGCCTCCCGGTTGGCGTCGTCCCAGACCTCGCCGTACATATGCACCTCCGCCCCCCAGCGGCGCAGATTGTCGGCCTTGGCGGGTGGCGTGTTGCCGGGCAGATAGATCGTCACCGGCACGCCCGCGGCATGGCCGGCGCAGGCCACGCCAAGACCATGATTGCCCCCCGAAGCGGTGATCAGGCCCCGCGCCTTGGCGGCGTCATCAAGGCTGGTCAGGGCGCTCATGGCACCCCGTGCCTTGAACGAGCCCGAAACCTGCAGGCATTCCAGCTTTAGATTCAAGGTGGGATTGGCCGGCAGAGGGTCATGCACGAGGTTCGCGGCTAGCAAAGGCGTGCGCCGGATCCGGCCTTCGATGCGCTTGGCGGCGGCACGCACGTCATCAATTGTAACAGTCGTCGTAAACTTTGGCGTCATGAACTCAGGCGTCCTCACTCAATTCTGCATAGGCTTCGATTTCGACTTTTATCTCCGGCGTCATGAGGGCGACGACCTGGACCATGGTGGCCGCCGGTCTGATTTCGGCGAAGACTTCACCATGCGCCCTGCCAACCGCCTCGGCGTCCGCGATATCCGTCACATACATTACCGTGCGGACCACGTCTTCCGGTTTGGCGCCGGCTTCGGCCAGGGCCGTGATAATTATTTTCAGGATCTGTACGCTTTGGCCATAGGCATCGTCGGCGACCATGTTGCCGTCGGGGCCAAAAGCGGTGGTGCCCGAGACATGGATGGAACGGCCCATGCGGACGGCGCGGGAATAGCCGACCTTGGCCTCTAACGGGCCGCCGGATGAGATATTTTGTCGGCTCATGGGAATGTCTCCCGTGTTTGAGTTACGCGTCGCCTAGACGTCGATGGTGGCGAAGCCGTTGGAAAGCACGATCAGCTCCTTCTCGGGCACTGAGGTGGTGAAGTAGATCTCGTCCTCGTCCTCCCAGATATGGGTCTGCAGCATATCGCCGGGGATAACGGGGGCCGCGAACCGTGCGGAAAAGCTCAACAATTTTTCCGGTTGGTAGTTGCAGGCGGCGCGCACCACCGCATGGCAGGCATGGCCATAGGTGCACAGGCCATGCAGGATAGGTTTTTCAAAACCGGCGGCGGCGGCGAAATCAGGGTCGCAATGCAGGGGATTGCGGTCGCCAGAGAGGCGATACATCAAGGCCTGCCGGTCCAGGGTCTGGAATTCAACCACATGGTCGGCCGGCCGCATGGGTGATTTAGGCAGCGGTTCGGGGCCGCCCTGGGGGCCGCCATAACCGCCGTCACCGCGCGCGAAGAGCACCGAGTCCATGGTGCACAGCTTGTCGCCCGTGGCCTTGTCGGTCAGCACTGTTTGCAACAGTATGATTGCGCCGCGCCCCTCGCCTTTGTCAAAAGCATCCGTGGCTTGCACATTCGAAATCACGGTGCCGGCGGCGGGCAGGGGTTGATGCAGCGTCAAACGCTGTTCGCCGTGCACGGCCTTAACCACATCAATGCCGCAATCCCAGAAAATACTGTCGTCAAAAGCGATCGCCGTCGCCTGCGAGGGCATCACTTTCTGGCCTTTTTCGTAGCAGAAGGCCAGCTCCTGGCGGTCCATCTGGTCCGCGCCCATGCCGATGCCCAGGGCGTAGTACATGGAGTCCCGTTCGGTATAGGTGAATTCCTTGTCCAGAATTTGCAGCGCCATCAGGCTCTCTTGCGTCACCGCCATAATCTACCTCCCAACTTATCTTGCAGGGCCGCTTTTGCGCCTCCCCCGAACATGTTATCACAAGCTAAATCTGAAGGTATGGAGGATCTGATGGCCTACGAAACATTAAGCCTGAGCGTCGAGGGCGGCATCGCCCATGTGCAGCTGAGCCGTGGCGCGGCATTCAACACCATGAACAAGGCTTTCTGGCCTGAAATGGTCGCGGTATTCACCGAAATTGAAGAGGACCCAACGGCCAGGGTGGTGGTGTTCTCGGCCCAGGGCAAGCATTTCACCTCCGGTTTGGATTTGAATGATTTCGGACCCGGCCTCATGGGCACGGACAGCGAACCGGCCCGCAAGGCCGAGGCTCTGCGCCGCTCGGTTCTGCGCATGCAAGAGACGATGTCGGTCGTCGACCGCTGCCGCCTGCCCGTGTTGATGGCCGTCCAGGGCGCTTGCATCGGTGGCGGCATCGATCTGA
Organism: Rhodospirillaceae bacterium; assembly: GCA_018701215.1. GTDB lineage: Bacteria > Pseudomonadota > Alphaproteobacteria. The sequence continues at coordinate 111,519 of JABIWH010000001.1, read as the reverse complement.
TTTCATCGGCCGATATGCGCTATTGCACCGAGGATGCGTTCTTTTGCATCCAGGAAACCAATATTGGCATGACGGCGGACGTGGGCACCTTGCAGCGCCTGCCCCATATCATCCCCCACGGCATCGTGCGGGAGCTGACCTACACGGGCCGGCGCATGATGGCGGCGGAAGCGCGGGACTGTGGTTTGGTCAATCAGGTGTTCGCCGATCAAGAGGCACTGTTGGCCGCTGTCATGGCTATCGCCACCGAAATAGCGGCGAAAAGCCCGATCGCCACCGTCGGCAACAAGGAAATGCTGAACTACGCCCGCGATCATTCCATTCAGGACGGCCTGAACTATATCGCGACCTGGAATGCCGCCATGCTGTCCCGTGCCGATTTGGGCGAGGCCTTCATGGCCAAGGCGGAGAAGCGGGAGACCAAGTACGCCGATCTGGATCCGGCAAATAAACTGGCCTAGAGCAACCTGCGTTCATTCGAACGCAGATAAATTGATCTAGTCCTCGCCGAGTTTTTTCCAGACGCCGGATGCGGTCATCACGGGCTTGCCGTCGATGGACAACTGACCCTTGATAAAGATCAGCGAGCGGGTTTCCCGTGTGATGGCGCCCGTGCATTCGATCCAGTCGCCGCTTCTGGCACCGGATAAATAGTCCACGTTCAGGGTGATGGTGGCACACGGCGTGCCCGCGGCCCGTTCCCAGACCATGTTGCCCAGGGTGTGGTCGGCCAGGGTGAACAGCATGCCGCCGTGAACCACGGATCGTCGGTTTTCATGATGGCGCGCGGCGTGAAAACCGCAGGTATAGCCCGCATCATCCCATTTTTCATAGAGGGGACCGACGAAGCTCTCAAAGGTTTCACTGCTGGCAGCCGGCTTAAACCCGGCTGGTACTTCCGCACTCATGCATAACTCCCTAAACACCGACAAAATCTAGCTGGCTCCGGTTTAACCTGTTTGCGGTGTCATTTGAAGGGCCGCTTTGCTAGGTTTCCCAGCAGATTGATTTGGGGAGTTATGTATGACCGTCACCATCTACCATAATCCGCGTTGCTCGAAATCCCGTCTGACCTTGCAGCTTCTCAAGGACCGAGGCATCGAGCCAACGGTTATCGAATACCTGCAAGCGCCTCCCGATGCGGAAACCCTGAAGGGCATACTGGATTTGCTTGGCCTGGCGCCACGCGATTTCATGCGCGTCAAGGAAGAGGCTTATGCCGCCAATGGACTGGCGGATGAAAGCCTGGATGATGGGCAGTTGATCGCCGCGATGGTGGCCAACCCGATCCTGATCGAACGGCCGGTCGTTTTGGCCAACGGCAAGGCCGCCGTGGGCCGGCCGCCGGAAAATGTTGAGGAAATTCTGTAGAGCAAATCCGATCTAATGCGAACCGCCAAAAAGCGCTGGGCGATTCTAAATGCCAAGACCGTTGATGGGAAAAATTGCTCTATTCTTAAGAATCGGAGCATTTCCCATTGGGAAATGCTCTGGGATACCCTGGCCCGCAAAGCTTATTCGGTGATACGGCGGCCCGTAATCAGGGCCTCCAGTACGTCGAGGTCCTCGGCGCTGAGATCATCAAAGCGCAAGGCGGTTTCCCTATCGCCCTCATCAATGCGGACAATGGTCGCCCAGGCATCGATAGACAGATGCCGGCCTTTTCGTTCACCCGAAACGCGAATATTGAGACTCTCGCCCAGTTTTCGGTCGGGAATAAGGCCTTCGACGCGAATTCCGCCCAGGCCCCAGTCGCAACTGTTATATTCGACGCCATCGGCCTCCAATGTCAGTTGCAACAACGTCATCCGCCGATCCCGACGGTGATTGTAAATTCCGGCAGAGCTGAAACTGATTCTTTTCATGACAACCTTCTCTTTTGCATAGGATAGAAAAGGAGGGTTCACGAAACGTTAAGCCGCTATTCTTTTTAGCCCCTATTTTTTAGCCATTTTTTGCCGCAAAAGCATCCCGCAAGGCCGCCGTGATCTGGTCGATGGCCACCTTGCCCTGGTCAACCGCGTCGGCGAGGGAGACAAAGCCGTGCACCATGCCTTCATAGTTCGCCAATTCCACCTTCACACCCGCCGCATGCAGGCGTTCGGCGTAGGCGATGCCCTCGTCACGCAGCGGGTCATACCCGGCGACAATAACCAGGGCCGGGGCCAGGCCCGATAGGTCCTCGGCCAACAGAGGCGCAAAGCGCGGATCGGCGGCGTCTTCGGGCTGGTCCAGATACTGGTCATAGAACCATAGGATATTGGCCCGGGTCAGCAGCAGACCTTCGGCGAATTCATAATGCGATGGGGTTTCGGGCGCGCCGCCCGCTACGGGATAGATCAGCACCTGTAATAGCGGCGGGATGTCGCCCTCGTCCCGGATGCCAATGGCGGTGACGGCCGTGACATTGCCGCCCGCACTGTCGCCGGCGATGGCCATGCGCCGGTTGTCGCCATCCAGTTCGTGAGCATGATCGCTGACCCATTGATAGGCCTCCAAGCCATCATCGACGGCGGCGGGGAATTTATGCTCGGGCCCGAGGCGGTAGTCCACCGAGACGACCATGCATTCGGCCATGTTGGCCAATACCCGGCACAGACTGTCATAGCTGTCCAGACTGCCGATGACGAAGCCGCCGCCGTGGTAAAACACCAATATGGGCAGTTTCTCGCCTGCTTTCGGTTGGTGCGGGGTATAGATGCGGATCGGAATTTCGCCTTCAACGCCGTCGATCCAACGGTCTTCGGTGCGGTACACGTCCTCGGGCCGCACGTTCAGGGCCGGTGCCGTTTCCTCGAAAATATCCCGTGCTTCCTGGGCCGAAACGGTATGCAGTTCGGGATAGGGCGATTGTTCGACCAGTTCCAGAACGTATTTAACCTGCGCATCCAACGCCATGTGCTGCCTTTCATATATTCCCTGCAAGAATTCGCCTAAGAATCCGCGCAATAATCCGCGATGACGAGGTTTCGCGTTTGCTCTATGTTGCCGCACATATGGCGTCAATCTGGAGAGATTTTCAATGACCGAGACACAGCCGACCACAATCCGCCTGCACAACAACGATAACGTGGTCGTGGCCCGCGACGAAATCGCCCAAGGCTACAATGTTGCCAGCGAAGCGGTCGCAGCCAATGCGATGATCCCGGCCGGACACAAAATTGCCACCCTGGCCATCGCCAAGGATGCGCCGGTGCGCAAGTATGACCAGATCATTGGTTTCGCCACCGCCGATATCAAGCCCGGCGATCATGTCCACACGCACAACGTCGTGGTCAAGGATTTTGACCGCGACTATATGTTCGGTGCCGACGTTACGCCGGTGGACTATGTGCCCGAACATCAACGCGCCACGTTTCAGGGTATTCGCCGCGCCGATGGCCGCATTGCGACGCGCAACTATATCGGCGTGTTGACCTCGGTTAACTGTTCCGCGACGGCGGCCCGCATGATCGCCGATGCCTTTCGTGGCGATGCGCTGGCGGACTTTCCCAATGTGGACGGCGTCGTGGCGTTGACTCACGACTATGGCTGCGGCGGCTGTGCCGGAATTGGCCTGAACTATATTCAGCGGACGATTTCGGGCTATGCCAAGCATCCGAACTTCGCCGCCAACTTGTTGGTCGGCTTGGGCTGCGAGGCCAATCAGATCGGCGCCATGATGGAGGCCGAGAAACTCAGCGCCTCGGACAAGCTGCATGCCTTCACGATCCAGGATACCGGCGGCACGGAGAAAACCGTGGCCCGCGGCATCGGCCTGATCAAGGAAATGCTGGCTGACGCCAACCGTGTTCAGCGGGAGACCATTCCGGCCAGCGAGCTGATCCTGGGTATGGAATGCGGCGGCTCGGACGCCTATTCGGGAATCTCGGCCAATCCGGGGCTGGGTGCCGCGGCGGATCTGCTGGTCCGTCATGGCGGTACGGCATGTTTGGCGGAAACGCCGGAAATTTATGGCGCCGAACATCTGTTGACCCGCCGCGCGGTCAGTAGGGAGGTCGGCGAAAAACTGGTTGCCCATATCAAATGGTGGGAGAACTACACCGCCGCCATGGGGGCCGAGATGAACAACAATCCATCGCCGGGCAACAAGGCCGGCGGCCTGACCACGATCCTGGAAAAATCCCTGGGCGCCGCCGCCAAGGGCGGTACCACCAACCTGGTGGATGTCTATCCATATGCCGAAAAGATCACCGAAAAAGGCTTCGTCTTCATGGATACGCCCGGTTACGATCCGGCCTCCATCACCGGCATGATCGCGGGCGGCGCCAACGTGGCCTGCTTTACCACGGGCCGCGGTTCGGTCTTCGGCTCCAAGCCGTCGCCTTGTCTGAAACTGGCCACCAACACCACCATGTTTGACCGCATGGAGGGCGACATGGATATCAACTGTGGCCAGATCGTCGATGGCGCGGCCACCATTGATGAAATGGGGCAGCAGATATTTGACCTTATCCTCGCCACGGCCTCCGGGGCGCCGTCGAAATCCGAGGCCCTGGGCATCGGCGATGACGAATTCGTGCCGTGGACCGTGGGCGCCATACTTTAGGGACAGATCGGAATGGATTTTCGCCTTGATGGCCGGCGGGCGCTGATAACCGGCTCCACCCGTGGCCTGGGGTTGGCTATCGCCCGTGCCATGGCCGAACAAGGCGCGCGGGTGATCATCAATTCACGCAGCATCGATGACTGTCAGGCAACGGTCGAGGCCCTGATGGGCGAGGGCCATGATGCCCACGCCATGGCGTTTGATGCTGGTGACGGGCCGAGCCGCGAGGCGGCATTGACGGGCTTGGATAATAGCACCGGTGGCATTGATATCCTGGTCAATAACGCCGGCATTATCCATCGCGCACCGCTGTCGGAGTTTGCGGAGGAGAAATGGCGCAATGTGCTGAACGTCAATTTGACCGCACCGTTCTTGTTGGCCCAAGCGGTGGCACCGGGCATGGTGCAACAGGGTTGGGGACGGATCATCAATATCGCTTCGATCATGGGGCAGATTGGCCGCGCCACAATCCCCGCCTATGTTTCCTCCAAGCATGGGCTGGTTGGTTTGACGAAAACCCTGGCCATTGAACTGGGACCCCATGGGGTCACGGTAAACGCCATTAACCCCGGTTATTTTGCCACCGAACTGAATATTCCCCTGATGGCGGATGCGGATTTCGATGCCATGGTCAAGGGCCGTACGCCCCTGGGCCGGTGGGGCGACCCGGCGGAATTGGCGGGGGCGGCGGTGTTTCTGGCCTCGGACGCGGGCGGCTATGTCAACGGCGCCTCGCTGACCGTTGATGGCGGCATGACGGCGTCGCTGTAATGGTAAAGGCGCCGATTGAGCTGATTGTTTTCGATATGGATGGTGTCCTTTGCCATTATGATTTTCCCCGGCGCTTGGCTTGTTTGGCGCAGAAAACGGGACTGGACACCGATTTCATTGACGAGAGGATATTCCGTTCCGGCTTTGATGATCAGGGCGACCAGGGCCGTTTTTCGGCGGCAGAATACCTGCGGAAATTCGGCGATAAGCTTGGTGTATCCGTGGCCCGCGAAGACTGGCTGTGGGCGCGGCGCGTGCCCATGACGCCGGATACGGCCATGCTGGCGCTGGTGGCGCGCCTGCAAGAACAACAAGTGCAGGTGGCCATGCTGACCAACAACGGCCCACTGTTGCAGGAGGGTTTGGCGGAGGTCTTCACGCAAGCCGCTGATTTGTTCGGCGCGCAGGCATACTTCTCGTGTCAATTTAGCTCGACCAAGGAAGACCCGGCGATCTTTCATGCACTGCTGGATAGTTTGGGCGGCCGGGCAGAAAGAACTTTGTTTATTGATGATTCAGAAATTTACATCGCTGCTGCCCGGAAAGCCGGCCTCCAGGTGCACCATTTTGCCGGCATTGACGGCCTGCTGGCGGCGTTGGAGCCAGCAAATATTTTGATCTGAATCAACGCGCGTTATGTCAAGCGGCCTACAATCGTGGCGATTTAACCGAAAGGATACTGCCATGGTTGCTGGTGAAGTTTGGTATTTGGTTATTGTGCTCTGCGTTTTCGGCGGCTTCATGGGGGCGCTTGCCATAGTTTCCTGGGGCGACGGAAACTAGCTGGCGGCAGCAATTCCCTCAAGTGCCAAGTTCCGCTGACGGGTTTCCATTGCCGCTGGGTGGCCTTATGAATGGTCATCATGGCCGTGCCTATCGTGCATCATCCCAGCTACGCCAAGCCGCTGCCGCACCGGCAGGGTTTCCCCATGGGCAAATATGCCCTGCTGATCCAGTTACTGCGCCAACAGGGTCTGGCCACGGCGCGGACCTGCCATGCACCGGATCCGGCACCGCGCTGGTGGCTGGAACTGGCCCATGATTCCGATTATGTGGACGCCATATTAGAGCAAACCGCCGATCGCGCGATCATGCGCCGCATTGGCCTGCCCCTCTCCCCACAGCTGGTGACCCGCGCCCAGGCCGGTGTCGGCGGCACGGTGCTGGCGGCACGCCTGGCCCTGCAACGGGGCATCGCCTGCAACAGTGCCGGCGGCAGCCATCATGCGGGCATCGGCCATGGCGCCGGCTATTGCGTCTTCAACGATGTGGCCGTCGCGGCGCGGGTGCTGCAGGCCATGGGCCTGGCCATAAAGATGCTGGTGATCGACCTGGACGTGCATCAGGGCGACGGCACGGCGGAAATTTTTCGCGGCGACGGCGCCGTCTATACCTTTTCCATGCATTGCGAGGATAATTTTCCGGTCCGCAAGCAAGCGGGCGACCGCGATGTGGGTCTAGCGGCCGGCACCGGGGATGCGATCTATCTGGAGATCTTGGCGGCGCATTTGGATGATATCCTGTCGGGCCCGGCGCCTGATCTGGTTTTCTATAACGCCGGCGTCGACCCCCACGGCGCGGACCGCCTGGGCAAGCTGGAATTAAGCGATGATGGCCTGGCCCGGCGCGATGCAATGGTGATCGGGGCCTGCGCCGCGCGGGGATTGCCCATTGCCTGCGTGCTGGGCGGCGGCTATGCCAAGGATGCGGCGGCCCTGGCCCGGCGGCATGGCCTGCTGTACGCCGCCGCTGATCATTGTTATCGTAAACTCGCTACTGGATGAAGAATTCGCAGAACGAATTTCATGGGGACTTTAATGAGCAAGTATGTCGACTATTACGCCTCCCTGGCCTCGCCCTATACCTATATGGGCGGGCGGCGACTGCCGGAGATTATCGAAAACACCGGCGCTGATTTTCATATCAAGCCGATCATGGGGGGCCAGGTCATGGCCGCCACCGGCGGATTGCCCGTCGCCAAGCGCCATCCGGCCCGGCTGGCCTATCGTTTGGTGGAGCTCGACCGGTGGAAGCGTCATTGGTCGATCCCGATGAATATTCAGCCGAAATTCTTTCCCGTGAATGATAGCAACGCGGGCCAGATGGTTATTGCCGCCCGTCAGGCAAGGCAGGACGCCATCGCGCTCTCAAACGTCTTTCTGGCCTGTGTCTGGGAAGGCGAGCAGGATATCTCGGATACCGCGACCCTGATAACAGCGGCCAACGGCGCCGGGTTTGACGGCGATGGCCTGGCGGCGAAGATCGGCGACGCTACGGTGATGGCTGAATATCAGGCCAATACGGACGAGGCAATTGAACACCAGGTATTCGGCATGCCCTGGTTCATTCATGAGGGCGTGCCCTATTGGGGTCAGGACCGCATCCGCTTTCTGGCCCGCGCCCTAACCGACTAAGCCATCGGCAATGACCCCCAAGGTCATCATCAATCCGGCGGCGGGCCAAGGCGCCGCTGGCAAGGCTTGGCCGGGCATAGCGGCGCGGTTGCGGGCCGCCCTGGGCGAGATCGATATTTCGCAAACCGCACAGGCCGGCGAAGAAACCGCCCTGGCGCGGCAAGCTCTGGCCGCTGGCCACAATCACTTCATCGCGGTGGGAGGCGACGGCACCATGAACGGGGTGTTGAACGGCATCATGGGCGAAGACGGTACCATGGCGCATGATGCGGTGCGCCTGTCGGTGATCCCCGCCGGCACCTCGAACGAGCTGCCCCGTGCCCTGGGTTTTCATGGCAATGTAGACGGTGCCATCGATGCGATCGCGTCCGGCCGGGAGCAGCGAATTGATTTGCTGCAAGCCGATTGCGTCGGTCTGGATGCCGCTCCGCACCGCCATTACGGCGTGTTGAGTATCGCCTGGGGCGGGGTAGCTGAAGTGACCTACCGCACCAACCAGGCTGGATTGCTGAAAAAGCTTGGCGGGCGCTTCAGCTATTATATCAATGCCCTAATGGTCGCCCTGACCTATCCCAAGCGCCATGGTGACGTCGATATCGATGACAGACAGATGACGGACCTGCTGCATTACGCCGGGTTGATCTGTAATCTGGAGATCCTGGGCGGCGGTATGCGTTTGGCCCCCGGCGCCGATCATACCGATGGCATCGCCAACCTGGTATTGTTCAAGGATATTCCGCGCCGGGACATCATCGTGCAAAAACCTTCCTGGCTGTTCGAGGGCCATCACATCGAACATCCGGAAATCGATTATATCCCCGGCCGCGCGTTTTCGGTCACGGGTTCGCCGGAGGCCCGCGTCGATGCCGACGGAGAAACCATCGGCTACCTGCCCCTCAAGGTCAAAACCCTGAAAGGGGCCCTGAGGGTGATTGGGTGAGCAAACATTTTGGAGTAAGTGATGCTTAAAGACCGCTACGAAAATACCTTGTCGACAGGCTCGTCGGCGGCGCGCGACGCCTATGTTGATGGTGTCGACCGCTTTCTATCCGCCGCGCCGGGGGCGGGGGATGCCTTTGCCGCGGCGATCGCTGAAGATCCAGGCTTTGCCCTGGCCCATGTCGGGTTGGCCCGGAACTATCAATTAATGGGTCAGGGTAGCGCGGCGGCGGAGGCAATTGCGGCGGCACGTGGCGTGGTAACAGGTCTGACGGCGCGCGAGGGGGATCACGTGACCGCCCTTGGCCTATTGCTTGATGGCAATGGACCCGCCGCCTATCAGGCCATCAGAAAGCATATGTTGGACTATCCCCGTGATGCCCTCGTGGCGCAGACCTGCACCGGTGTTTTCGGCTTGATCGGCTTTAGCGGGCAGCCGGGGCGGGAGGCGGAGCAACTCGCCTTTACCACCGCGCTGGCGCCTCACTACGGCGACGATTGGTGGTTCCTGGCGCAGCATGCGTTTTCGCAAGTCGAAGCAGGCCAGACCGGGCCGGCGACGGATACCATCGAACGCGCCTTGGCGGCGCATCCGCGGAACGCCCATGGCGCCCATATTCGGGCCCATATCTACTATGAAGCCGGCGAAACAGATGCTGGTTACCGGTACATGGGGGAATGGCGAAAAGACTATGACAAGGGCGGCGTCATGCATTGCCATATCGCCTGGCACGTTGCCATCTGGGCCCTGGAACGGGGTGATCTGGAGACCATGTGGGCGGTGATCGACGCGGATGTGGCGCCGGACGCGGCCTGGGGACCGACGCTGAACGTCCTGACGGATAATGCGGCATTCTTGTATAGAGCCGAACTGGCGGGGGTGGAGGTGCCGGCCCGGCGCTGGCAGGCCGTCAGCGACTATGCCGTGCGCTTTTTCCCAAAGCCCGGTATCGCCTTCGCCGATGTTCACGCGGCCCTGGCGCACGCCATGGCGGGCAACAACGAGGCTTTGGGCAAAATCATCTCGGACGCAAAAGGTCCCGCCGGCGATCTGGTGGGCATGATCGCCCAGGCCTTTCAGGCTGTCGCCACACAGGATTGGGCCAAGGTGGTGGAACGCCTCAGCGGCGTCATGGCCGGCCACGAAAGGATCGGCGGCAGCCGTGCGCAACGTGATTTGCTGGAATTCACCCTGGCCGGCGCACTTGTGCGGCAAGGCCTTGGGGCGGAGGCAAACCTGCTGCTCGCCACCCGGCGTCCGCTCAAGGTGCCGGCGAACGCGGTGAAGGGGCTCTGGAGCAACTTATAGGATTAGAGCAAATTATCAGCATCAAATTGATTCTAATTTTATGCTGTTTGATCTAACCGCCATCCAACGCCCGGCGGATGGAAAGCGCCAATTCCTGAGCGCTGTACGGTTTGCTCAGCAGGTTGCGCGTAAGGCCGGCAAGATAGCTGTCCGCGGCACCGGCTTGTTCCTCACGCTTTTTGGCAAAGCCGCTGGTCAGTTGAATTCTGAGCGCCGGATAGGCCGCGTGGGCCGTCGAAGCTAATTGGTAGCCGTCGAGGTCGCCGGGCATGATGACATCGCAGAACATCAGGTCGATGTCTTGTCGAGCCTGGAGAATTTTCAGAGCATCCTTGCCGTTAATGGCGGTCGCGGTTTCGTATCCCAGGCCATTGAGATGTGCGACGGCGATGTCGAGCAGAAAATCTTCATCTTCGACGACCAGGATGGTTTCCTGACCCCGTGGCAGCTCTATTTTGTGCGCCGGCGCGGCTGCGGCCTGTATCGCTTTATCGCCGCCGCGGGGTAGGAATATACGGAACGTCGTGCCTGAGCCTGGTTCCGAAGCCACCACAATATGGCCGCCCGAACGTTGGACGAAGCCATAAACCATGCTGAGACCAAGGCCGGTGCCTTTGCCGGTTTCCTTGGTCGAAAAGAACGGATCGAATATTTTCTCCTTGACCTCGGCCGTCATGCCGGTGCCGTTGTCACTCACCGAAAGCATTACAAAATCCCCGGCCTCGGCGGCCGGGATGTAGCTGCCAAATGTTTCGTCGAGTACCCTGTTCGCGGTCTCTATGACCAATGTGCCGCCTTCGGGCATGGCGTCGCGGGCATTGAGGGAGAGATTAAGAATAACGTCCTCAAGGTCACCGGGAATAATCTCAACGGGCCACAGGTCATCAGCCAAGTGGGTTTCAACGTTGATCGATGCGGTCAGTGACTTGGCGATGAATTCCTGAATACGGACAATGGCTTCGTTCGCCACCGTGGGCTCGGCTTCACCAGGCCTTCGGCCTGAAAATACAAGAAGTTTCCTGGTTATGTCCGCGCCGCGCCGGGTGCCCGACATTGCGGCATCCGCAAACTTCAAAACGCTTGGATCGTTCTTTGCCCGGCTTCGCACCAAATCCAGATTGCCCATGATAATGCCAAGGATATTGTTGAAGTCATGGGCTATGCCGCCCGTCAGCTGTCCAATGGCCTCCATTTTCTGGGAGCGGCGAACCTGCTCTTCCAAGGCCTTGCGTTCGGTGATGTCGATAATGCTGACCGGAATGCTTTGGAAGCCTTCTCTTGTCTCGGGTATTTGAAACGTAATGATGGCGTTGATCTCCCTGCCATCAAGGGCCTGAAAGGCCGCCTCCGAGCGGAAAACCTTCTGCCCCTCCCAGATGGCGCAAAGTTCATCTGTGAACACATCGGTTGCGTCGTTGCCAAAGGTTTCATCAATTCGATGGAGCAACTTGTCTTGGTCGTCGGCACCAAACAAGTTCAATGTAGATTCGTTTACCTGCACGACCTTGACCAATTGGGCCATCTCGGCGGCGGCATTGGGGTTTTCGTCCAGATAGCCACGAAGGTCGCTGACGCCTTCACGGCGGAGCGCATCAAGCGAATTGACGACTTCGGAAAAATCCTCATTCCAGATAGAGACTTCGGCGTTCTCGAACAGCCGGCGGAAGCGCCGCTCACTCTCGTGCAGCATCTGCACGGAATCCGCCAGCTGTGACTGCATGGAGTTGATCGCGTTGGCAACCTGGCCCAACTCGTCCACCGCTCCGGATCTTGATGCGGCACGGTCAAGAACGAATGGCGATGCCGAAACGTCAAAAGACATGGACGATGTGTAACGGGCCAGGGCCGAGAGGTGGCGGGTTACGAGCTGGCGGAATATCAGGAACAAGGAACCGGCCAGGAAGCATGTCCAGATGCCAAAATAGGTCAGCGATTCCAGAGCATGCAATATGACAAGGTCATAAATAGCCTGTTGCCCCGCCATAACGGTCAGGCTACCCAGACTATATTCCTTGCCGTCATGCCTAAAGAGCAATGGGATTTCTTCGATGATGACAGCGGACGAGCTTTTGACGCCGGCTTTCCATACCTGGCCCTGCAGCGACCGAACCTCGGCGTACTCGAATCCCGATGTATTTAGAATGCCCTGTAGTTCGAGCTCGATCTGTCTCTCCGAATAATGCCAAACACTGGCGGCCAAGCTTGGCCCATGTGATTTCCGGACATCTTCAAAGCGTGTGCTGATGAGGTCGAGCTCGGCCCGGTACTCACGGTAGGTTTGCACCATTGTGGTAACAATGGTTGCGGTTATGCCAAGAAGAACCAAGGCGATGGCCAGACGGCCAGCAATTGAGCTGGAGAATCCCAATAGAGGGGAAGGGGTTCTTGCGTCGCTGGAATTCACGGGTACACGATTTTTCTATCTATTTCGCTTGCTATAAACGCCACTGGCCAAGTCATCCATCAGCCGCTGATAAGCGCCATTTTGTCTGAGTTTTTCCAAACCGCGATTAAGCGCGGCGAGAAAAAACCGACTGTGTTTGCTCTGTTTGGAGATCAGTAAATAGTCAAATTTGGCGTTTGCCCGCGATATCGGGAGCGAGGCTACCTTGCGCCGTTGTTCGGCGGTAAAACGCTCGTTCAGAACAGGTGTCGCCACATGCTTTTTACTGATCACGGCATGCACCCGCCTCGCCAGTAACATGGAGAATCCTTGCTGCAATTCGCTCAGCCGGACAACCTTGAATAATCTCTGTTTTTCAGCGTCCTGAAATGCCGTGCCATAATTATGCCCAGTTATAGCGGCAATGCTGAGATCCTTTAACTTGGCGATATCAGGACGATCCGGATCCCAGTTTAAAGGTGCATCCGAGAGAAAGAAAAAATTCTCCACATCGACCGCGATCACTGGTTCGGAATAGTAGAAATCCTTTTCGCGCCCATCCCGTTTGGCCCAGGGCAGGGTAGCGTCCATGGTGCCGGTGCGGGCCAGGATGTATGCGCGCGCACTGGGGAAGAACTTGTAACGGGTTTTTATGCCTTCAAGCTTAAAGGCCGCGGTTACGATCGCCGCATCGACGCCGAAATCCTTCAGGGTTTTCGAGGTATAGGGCGGGTATTCCTCGGTCGCGATCACTATGATCGTGGGCCTATCTTCAGCCTTTGCGTTCGTGCCGGCCAGTGCCATCACTACACAAATAGCCACAAGCGCAATGCCAGCCGTCCAAAGCTGCTTGCGGCACAACCTCATTCGATGCCCCCTAAAACAACTTAATCTGTCGCTTTTCTCCGTTTATGGTCACATGGATTATGGCAATAAAACAACAACACTATTTACGCGAATTGATTTCTGATAAATCTCAGTATGATCGCGGCATGCCCAGGACATGCTGGCCGACAAACCCCAGGATCAGGTTGGTCGAAATGGGCGCCGTTTTGAAGATGCGGGCCTCACGCCATTTCCGTTCGATATGATACTCCTTGGCAAAGGCGAAGCCGCCAAAGGTCTGCATGCAGGCCTCCGCCGCCGCCCATGTCGCTTCGGATGCCAGCATCTTGGCCATGTTGGCCTCCGCGCCGCAGGGTTGGCCATCATCGAACAGCGCGGCGGCCTGACGGACCATTAGCTCGGCCGCCTTGATCTGTGCATAGGCACTGGCGATGGGAAACTGGATACCCTGGTTGGCGCCGATGGGTTTGCCGAAGACCACCCGTTCGTTGGCGTAGGCTGTGGCCTTTTCGGTGAACCAGCGGCCGTCGCCAATGGCTTCCGAGGCGACCAGAACCCGTTCCGCGTTCATGCCGTCCAGGATATAGCGGAAACCCTTGCCTTCCTCGCCAATAAGGTTTTCCACCGGCACTTTCAGATCATCGAAGAATACCTGGTTGGTACTGTGATTGATCATGGTCGGTATCGGCGTGATTTCCAGGCCATTGCCAAGGCCTTCACGCAGATCAACCAAGATCGTCGAAAGGCCGTCCGTACGCTTGGCAACTTCTTCAACCGGCGTCGTCCGGCAAAGCAGCAACATCAGATCCGATTGCAGGGCGCGGGAGGTCCAGACCTTCTGGCCGTTGACCACGTAATGATCGCCCTGGCGCACGGCGCGGGTTTTCAACTGGGTGGTGTCGGTGCCGGAAGTGGGCTCGGTCACGCCAAAGGCCTGCAGGCGGATCTCGCCATTGGCGATGCCGGGCAGATATTTTCGTTTTTGCACCTCGCTGCCATGACGCAGCAAGGTACCCATGATGTACATCTGGGCATGGCAGGCCGCCGCGGAACAGCCCGCGGCATGGATCTCTTCCAAAATGACCGAGCCGGCGCGGATCGGCAGGCCGGCGCCGCCAAATTCCTCTGGTATCAGGGCGCCCAGATAGCCCGACTCGGTCATGGCATTGACGAATTCGTGGGGATATTCCGCGATTTCGTCCTTGTCGTGCCAGTATTGCAACGGATAATCGGCGCAAACCTTGCGCACGCCGTCGCGGATATCCGCGTAATCCTCGCCCAGGGTCATTTGGGTCAGGTCTGAATTTTCGCTCATTGTTCTACTCCTTTACCTAAAGTCCTAGCGGCCCATGAAGCGCGGTTTGCGCTTTTCGTTGAAGGCAATGACGCCTTCGCGCCGGTCCTCAGTGGGAACCAGGCGGTTATAGGCCTCGATTTCGATGCCCAGGGCGGTGGTTAGATCCGTGCCCATGCCCAGATTGACCGAGCGTTTGGCCTGACGCACGGCCAGGGGGCCGTTGCCGGCAATACGATCCGCCACTGCCAAGGCGGCGGGCATCAGTTCATCGGCGGGCACGACCTTGTTGACGATGCCCCATTCCAGGCCCTCTTCGGCGGTAAAAGGCGTGCCGGTATAAAGGATCTCCTTGGCCCGGCGGGAGCCGGCGGCGCGGGGCAGGTTTTGCGTGCCGCCGCAGCCCGGAATGATGCCCAGGGTAATCTCGGTCAGGGCAAAACGGGCGCCCTCGGCGGCATAGATGAAGTCCGCCGCCAGGGCCATCTCGCAACCGCCGCCAAAGGCAGAGCCGTTAACAGCGGCGATAACCGGCACCGGGCAATCGATCATGTTGTAGGTTGCCTGCTCGAAAATGGCATGTTGCAGGCGCCAGGTCTCGTCCGTCATGCCGTCGCGTTCCTTCAGATCACCGCCGGCGCAAAAGGCTTTATCACCGGCGCCGGTCAGGATCACGATGCGGGTATCGCCCGGATCCAGCAACATCGAGGTGAATAGATCGAGCATCTCGCGGCCGAGCTGGGTATTCATGGCGTTGCGCCGGTCGGGCCGGTTGAAAGTGACCCGCAGCACATGGTCCTGGGGATGGTCCACCAGAAGGGTTTCGTAGCTGTCTTGCATGACGGTTTCCTGTCTTTACATACGCTTTTAAGAGGCGGCGGGACGAATGACGTTGATCAGTTCGCCGCCGGTCAGCAATGCTTCTATGTTGTCGCCGGTCTTGGCCCAGCGGCGTTGCTGCTGCCCTTCCGACCAGCCGGAAATATGCGGCGTCATAGGAACATTGTCCAGTTCATGATAGGGCTGGCGCGAGGGGCGGACGGCGGGGTTATCGGCACTGGGATACTGATACCAGGTATCCAGGATGCCGCCGCCGATGACGTTATTCTTTAGAGCCGCATAAAGCGCGTCTTCATCCGCAATATGACCGCGCGCCACATTGATCACCACGGCGGACGATTTCATGGCCGCCAATTGCGTTTCACCGATGATGCTCCGCGTCTGATCCGACAGCGGGCAGCAGATCACCAGAAAATCAATCTCGCTCAAAAACTTGGGCAGATCATCATAACCGCCCAGGAAATGCGGCTCCGGCTCCAGCGGCCGGGGCGTCTGGGTCAAGGCCATGACCTTCATATTGAAAGCCAGGGCCCGGCGTGCTATGGCGCGGCCAATATTACCATAACCCAGACAGCCAACGGTCATGCCGGACAATTCCCCCCTGGGCTTGCCGCCCATGGATGGGGTGCCGCTCCAATCGCCGGCCTTGAACGCGGTGCTGCGCCGGGCCAGACCAACCACCCATTCCAACATGCCGTTGAAGGCATATTCGGCGATCGCCACTTCGTGCTCATAGACGTTGCAGATCGCGGCCGCGGCGGGCACGGCATCGACATCAACCATGTCCAAGCCCGCAAGGGGGACTTGCAGGGCCTTCAGATTGGGGGCGGGGGGCATCTCGGCGTCATAATCTCTGGAAATCATGAATTCGGCCCACGCCATGTTCGCCGCCACGGTTTCTGCGTCGTCATCGGGGGTGATTTGCCGCAGGCTGACGCGGTCGCCAAACCGTTCAGGTAGAATTTTCATGCCGCGCTGTGCGACGCCGCCGTTCAACAATACTTTCATGCGTGCTATCCCTATGCTTTAACGCGCTATATTTTACTGTGCTGTGTTCCAACGTGATAACCGCCAATGATGGAGGCTTCCGGGCCAATGAGTAAAGACAAGATCAAAATCCGTACCGAAACCGACAGTTTTGGTCCTATCAAGGTACCCGCCGACCGTTATTGGGGGGCGCAAACACAGCGTTCGCGGCAGAACTTTAAAATCGGCTGGGAACGGATGCCGCTGCCCGCCGTCCACGCCCTGGGCATTGTCAAACAGGCGGCGGCGGAAGCCAACATGGAATTAAGCGTGCTGGACAAAAAACGCGGCCGGGCCATTGTCCGTGCCGCCAAGGAGGTCGCGGCCGGTCAGCTTGACGATCATTTCCCCCTGGTGGTCTGGCAGACCGGTTCGGGCACGCAAAGCAACATGAACGCCAACGAGGTGATCTCTAATCGGGCGATCGAGATCCTGGGCGGCACCATGGGCAGCAAGGCCCCCGTGCACCCCAACGACCATTGCAATATGAGCCAATCCTCCAACGATACCTTCCCCACGGTGATGCACGTGGCGGCGGTCAACCAGATTGATCAGCTGTTGATCCCCGCGCTGGGCCATTTGCAAAAGGCACTGGAGGCTAAATCGAAGGAATTCAACAAACTGATCAAGATTGGCCGCACCCATCTGCAAGATGCCACGCCGCTGACCCTGGGGCAGGAATTTTCCGGTTATGCCATGCAGATCAAGTACGGCATCGCCCGGGTCAAGGACACCCTGCCGCGTTTGTATCAGCTGGCCCAGGGCGGCACGGCGGTGGGTACCGGTTTGAATGCTCCGGTCGGCTTCGATAAAAAGGTCGCGGCGCAGATCGCCAAGATTACCGGCCTGCCGTTCAAGACCGCGCCGAACAAGTTCGAATCTCTTGCCGCCCATGACGCCATCGTCGAGGCCTCGGGCGCCATGAACACCCTCGCCGCCAGCCTGATGAAGATCGCTTCCGATATCCGTCTGTTGGGTTCCGGTCCGCGTTCCGGCCTGGGCGAATTGAGCCTGCCGGAGAACGAGCCCGGATCATCGATCATGCCCGGTAAGGTCAACCCGACCCAGTGCGAGGCGATGACCATGGTTTGCACTCAGGTTATCGGCAACCACACCACGGTGACCGTGGCCGGTGCCAGCGGCCATATGGAACTGAATGTCTTCAAACCAGTGATGATCTATTCCCTGTTGCAGTCAATCCAGTTGCTGGGTGATGCATCCAACAGCTTTACCGATAACTGCGTGGTCGGGATCAAGGCTAACGAAGACCGGATCGCCGACCTGATGTCAAAGTCACTGATGCTGGTCACCGCCTTGGCACCGCACATCGGCTATGACAACGCGGCAAAGATCGCCAAGCATGCCCACGTCAAGGGGCAGACCTTGAAAGAGGCGGCTGTGGAGTTGAAGCTGGTGGCGGAAGCGGACTTCGACCGTTTCGTGCAGCCAAAGAAAATGCTCGGCCCGAAATAGGCCGACGCCACGATGCCCGGCGAGGAAGACGAGCTGCTGCGCCGATCCTTCCGCATCGCCGGGCATCAGACCAGCCTGTCCATGGAGCGGGCGTTCTGGGATGAATTCCGTAGCATGGCCCAGGTGGATGGCCGCAGCATGACCGATCTGATTGCTGAAATTGATGCCCAGCGCACGGCGGGTTTAAGCCGCGCCGTGCGTGTTTACATACTAAAGCGCCTGCAAACGGCGGCGCATATACCAGGAGAGACCACATGATTGTCGATCACCGTACGTATGATTTCCATCCCGGCAAGATCAGGGATTGGATCGCGGTCTATAAGGAATTCGGCCTGCCGGTGCAGCAGAAGCATCTGGGAAATCTTATTGGCTTCTTTACTACCGAGGTGGGGCCGATTAACCAGATCGTCTTCATGTGGGGCTATGAGAGCATGGGTGACAGGGAGCAGCGCCGGGCTGCCATGGCCCAGGACCCCGACTGGGCCGCGTTCATTGCCAAGGGCGATGCATTGGGCGCATTGAAGCAGCAGAACAACAAGCTCATAGCGCCGACGGATTTCTCGCCGATTCAGTAAATCGGCTGGCTCACCTATTCTTCAAGGCCTTGAACAGGCCTTCGAGCAATTGCTGCTTGGGGTCGGCCTTTTGCTGTGGCTGATTCTGGCCTGACGGTTGCGGCTGTGAGGGTTGAGTGCCTGCTGGCGGCGGCGCGTCGGCGGTGGAGCCACTACCACTGCCGCCACGATTGCCGCCTGTCAGCGCGTCCAGCAACTTGCCGACGCTGCCTGATTTAGCCTTGTCGCCCAGCAACTCCCGGCCCAAACGGGCCAGCAGCCAGCGCTCCAACTTGGACGTCTTCAAGTTGTGTCGGGGTTGATCCAGGGGGCCATACAGATGTGCGCCCATGTCAGGCGCATCGCGGTGTTCGGTCAGGCGCATGACGGCACGCAAATCCAGCTGCCAGGCAGGCAGGTTCACCGCGCCCTTGACCGTGGCTTCGCTGGCATCCATTCGGGCCAGCATATCCTGGGTTCGGGCGACGCCGTTCTTGATGGCCCAATTGCCATCCACGCTTTGGTAATTGGTCTCGCCGCCGGAGAAAGCCCGCTGTATCAGGTTGACGAAATCCGGCGTCTTGTTCAGGCGGCCCAGGCGCTCGGAGAAGCCTTTCATGTTAAAGCCCCGCAGCACGCCGTTTTCGGCATGCACCGCTGCCTTGCCGGACAGGGCATTGACCAGATCCCACTGGCTGGAACCGATGCTCTGAAACTGGCCGGTGAAATCCAACCGTCCCGTGACCTGATCCATCTCCAGCGCCGTACGCATGGCCTCGTTGATATCCGCGCCATGCAATTGCACGGACAGGCCCAGACCCGGCAGGGGGCGCGAGTTCAGGGTGGCCCGCAACCCGACTTCTCCCTTGAACAGCCGGCCCGTCAGCTTCTCGACCTGCAGGACGCCATCATTGACGCTGACGTGCAGGTTTGGGTCTTCGAAGGGGTAGCGTTGAAAGACCAGACGTTTGGCGGCCAGTTTGATGTCTGCATCCACCGCCTGTAAGGCGCCGAGTTTGATGGCTTCGCGCGACCAGCGTTCGTCGCCGTGCCCGCGCCTGGCGCCGGTCTGCGCTTGGCCGCCGCCGCGGTTGCCGGCTACGGGCGGTTTACTGGCGCCCAAAAAGTGATCTAGCACCACATCGCCGGCCTGTAGGTTGGCCGTAATCCTGGGGCGGGGGCCATCCAGGCCTATGCCGGCGTTGCCGGACAGCGTAATGGGGCCAAATTTGCCGCTTAATTCGCTCAGCTCGAAAGCATCGCCGCCGCCCTTTATTTTACCGCCAAGTCTTACGCCGCCGGGGGATTTCTGGTCTGGCGGATATTGGCTGCCCAGGGCGGCGAGCAATGACACCAGATCCGTATGGGCAGCGTTGGCGCTTAGATTAAGCTGCGGTGTTTTGTCCAGGGCATCAGCGGTGCCTTTGAGTTGTAGTTGGCCGCCCGCCACTTGTGCATTTAGATCCAAAGCCAGGGCCGCCGCGTCACCCTTGGCCGTGCCTTGCACGGATATCGGCGTATCGGCCCGGGCCAGCGGTTTCAGATCCAAATCGAAAATTCTGGAAAGTGCTGCCAGGCTGCCATGGCGCAGGTCCAGCTTCAACGCCGCCGTTGTCTGGCCTAGCAGGTCCTTGGCGTTGCCGCTGACCTTGCCGCTCAACCCAGATAGGGTCGACGAAATGTCGAAGTCCAGGCGCGCGGCATCGCCGTTGATCACGCCATCCAGGGTTAGGCCCTTCAGCCGTTTTGGCGGCACAGGTAACTCAAGTCCCGCCAACCGCGCCAAGCCGTCAGTATATTTGGCCCGCAGCCGGATCTTTGCCTTGCCCTTGGGCTTGCCGGAAAATCCCTGTCCGGTGCCGCTCAGGCTAAAATTCGCCCCGGCTAGATCCCGTACAGCGGCCTTGCGAACCGTCAACTTGCCGCCCGCCAAGCCAAGTTCAACGGACAAATTCCTTATGGGCACAGCGTTGTAGGACAATTCGCCGATGTTCAGAATTAGATTGCTGTCGAATTTTTCCAGCACCGCCAATTGGTTGCCGGTGGTATTTTCTGTGGCGCTTTCTGTGGCCTTGGCGCCGCCTTTGCCTTGCGCCGCGTTATTGTTTTGCCCCGGACTGTCGGGCAGATACCCATCAAGGTTGATGCGGTCGATATTCAGCGCCAGACCAAAGGACGGGCGGGCCTGTAGCAGAAACGTCGCGGCCCCCTCGACCGTGGTGCCGTCCAGGCGCAGGTTCATATTGCTGATCTGGGCCTGTTGGCGGTTAATGTTGAAATCGGAGGTTAGGCTCATGTTGGCCAATCGCCCGGCTGGAACCGTGCTGGGATTGGCATCCAGCCAGCTCAACAAGCCGCGCAAATTATTCGAAGCCAGTTCGACCTTGCCATCAAAGCGCGGGCCATCGGCAAGTTTCTTTGTCTGACCCGACAGGCGCAGGTCGGAGCCACCGGGCAATAAAGCTGAAAGCCGGTCCAGCCGTAGCACGCCGTCGCCGGCACTGGCGTCCAGTTGCACCTGGCTAAGTACGCCGCCACGGTATTTTAAGCCTTCAACCGTGATCACCACGCTGCCATGCAAGCCGGCCGGAACTTCCAGCAATGCAGGGTCAGCTGATGCCTCGACATCTTTATCGTTTTGTCCGGCGGTTGAGGGCGGCGGTGGCGTTTGGGCCATATCCTGCAATAACCGGTCCAGATCAAGGCGCCCGATCGCCAGGGCCAAATCATAACTCGGCTCCTCTCCCAGAGTGGCGCTGACGGCGCCACTGGCCTGTAAGGGGCCGAAGGTCAGATCAATATCGTTCAAGGTGGCGGCCTTGGCGGATGCTTCAAGGGCGGCTTTCATCTGTAATGGCTGTTTCAGGATTTGCACCGGGGCGCTGTCCTTTTGCACGACGGACTGCACCGTAGCAAGGTCCGGTGCCGATAACGTTAGCTGTCCGCTTACCCGCGGTTCCGTTGCCAGCGACTCAATTCGGCCTGAGAAAGCGGCAACCGCCTCATCACCCTCATCTCCGGCTAGTTTCAGGTTAAGCCGTACGCCGATTGGTTTGCCGTTCTCCAGGCTGTCGATGGCTATATCGAACGCCAAGGGTAAATCCCGTGCCGTCGCCCGGCCGCTGAATTGGAATGGCCCCTGCAGCGATGTGGCGGAGCCTTTCAGCTCCAAGCCTTCTACCCGCTCCTCGATGCCCGCGCCGGTATCGCGATAGATTACGACGGCGTCTTCAACAGCCAGCTTATCAAGAGAAAACGCGGTGTCCGCCGTGCCGGGACTTCCCGCTGCTGCCGCCGTCGTCGTTGCTGCCGCCCCGCCCGGTTTTTCGAATTGCCAATTGGCCCGTCCATCCGGCAGGACTTCAAGGATCAGTAGAGGTTCGATCAGACGCACGGAGGTAACCTGGATATCGCCTGACATAAGGGGCGCGAGGGCAACGCGCACGTCAAGCGCCTTCAAGGTCAGCATATCGGCGGCCCCAGTATTTGGGGTGTTTGGGGTGGCGGGCAGGCCGGCTAGTCTGAGTTCACGAACCGAGAGGGCGGGCGCGGGCAGGAGTTTCAGGCCAATGTCGCCATCGATGGTCAACTCACGTCCCGTCGCATCGCGGACGGCCGCGATGATCTCGGCCTTATGGTCATTCCAATTGATCAGGCTGGGTCCAATCAGAACGGCGGCGATCAACACCACGATCAAGACGGCAAAGCCGACGAGCAACTTTTTCACGGTAGACTCCTAGCCGACGGAAACCATTGATGATCTATTTGGGTCGTCGTAAAGATCTTTGATATAATCTAGGCCATTAAGCGGGATGGCGGTGGAAAATTCTTTAACCTAATATGTTGAATGTGCGGTTTGTTGAACTAAACATGTGAATTGCGGCGCCTTAATTATAGGGAGCGAAGGCATGGCCGAGGTCACTAATCTCAACCACTTTCGCAAAGCAAAGCTGAAGGCGGATAAAGATGCTCAGGCGGCTCACAACCGGGCGCGTCATGGACGCCGCAAGGGCGACCGAGTGCGCCAGGAGGGGGAGGAACAACGCCGCCAGCGGGATTTGGAAGGCCGCCGCCTTGAGGGGCGGGAGCTTGATGACGGTGACGAACCGGTGTGATTTCAAAGGCGTGCCCTATATTCGGGTGTCGTCATGCTCCTCTGCCTGGGCTTCCAGCAAGGCGCGGTTATAAGCGCGCAAAACATCACCGTGATGCACAATACCAAGGACGCTGCGATCGCCGGCGCCGGCAATCACCGCCAAATGCTCCTCGCCCGATACATCCATCACTGCCAGGACTTCTTCCAAAGTGTCGTCCAGCGATGGCGCCGGGGCATGCGAGTGGGCTACATCGCGGGCATTGATCAAACTGTCCAGACTGTTGTCGAAGGCGATGTGCTTCAGATCGGCGAATGAAATCGTGCCGACCAGTTTATCGGCACTATCGACCACGACGAAAGTGCCGTGGGGCAGCCGGCTGAACATGCTTTTGATTTCGGCGATCGAGGTACGCTCGGATATCTTGTCGAAATCCTTGGCCAGAACATCCTGTACCGTCAAGGTTTGCAGTAAATGGCGGGCGCGGCCGCCGCGCAGGTTCAAGCCGCGGTTTTCCAGTTGCCAATGGAAGAAACTGCGGCCCTGAAACTGCTGCACGATCACCGTGGCGATTGATGTCGCCACCATTACGGCAACAGTGATTTGATAGTCACCAGTCAACTCGAACACGATCAATATCGTTGAAATAGGCGCGCCCAATACGGCTGCCGCCACGGCGGACATGCCGACGATGGCATAGGCCCCGTGCGAGGCGGCGAGGTGGGGGAAGACACCGGCGGCCATCAGGCCGAAGGCGGCGCCCGTCATGGCCCCGATATAGAGGGATGGGGAAAACACGCCGCCGCCAAAGCGGCAGCCGATACTGATCGCCGTGGCCGCCGTCTTCAGCGGGATCAACATCAATAGTAGCCACAGGGGCAATAATTCGTTCAGGGCGGCGTCGGTGGCTTCATAGCCGACACCCAGGATATGGGGAAATTCCACCCCGATGGCACCGATAGCCAGGCCGCCGGCGGCGGGTTTTATCCAATCAGGCACTTTCAGACTATCAACCACCCGCTCGGCATAGAATATCGACCACATGAAAATCATCGCCACGATCGCACAGACCGCGCCCAGGAGCATGAAGGCGGGAAATTCCCACGGTGAGTTGACGCCGAATTGGGGTAGCAAAAAGGCCGGCTGCTCTCCCAGATGCGCCCGGCAGATGACCGTGCCGGCGACGGAGGCAATAACCACCGGGGCGAAGGCGGACAGGGCGTAATGCCCGACGATGACTTCCAGCGCGAAGAAGACGCCGGCAATAGGGGCGTTGAACGAAGCCGCGACGGAGGCCGCGACGCCGCAACCCAACAGGGTGCGGCCCAGATGGGGCGAGAGACCGAGGCGCCGGGTCGCGGCGCCGGCGATGGTGGCGCCCAAATGCACCATGGGTCCCTCCCGCCCGGTCGAGGCGCCGGCGCCGAGAGAGACAACGCTGACAAAGGCGGCGGCCAGACCATCGCGTAGACGCATCCGGCCATTGCGCAGGGCCATGGCCTCGATCACATGAGCGACCGCCATGGGCCGCCCGCCCGGCATGATGAATTTCAGGAATAGGCCCACCACCAGGCCGCCGGCGGTTGGCACCAGCAAAACCTGCCAGACCGGTAATTCAGCCACTCTGCCAATCAATACTTCGCCATATACCCCATAGGATAGCCATTGCACGCCGCCGATACTCAAGCGAAAGGCGATGGCGGCATAGGCGACCAGCACACCAACCATCGCGGCCACCACTGCCATCAATACCTGATCATTTCGCAGTAGACTGCGGGCGCGGGCGAATTGGCCGGCTAAATTCATTCCGCGGTCAGCGTTGCGGCCGGGCACGGCGCCGGATGCCGATGGAGCGGCCGATGCCATCCGGCTGAGGCAGGCTGGCATGTGCCGCAAGTACGCAATCGATTCGCTGTTTCATCGCTTCGGGAAAGGGGACGGAACTGCGGGCGTCGAGATCCACATGCAGGGCGATCTGTTCCGAGGTCGAGGCCAAATAATTCTGCGTGGCGTGAAACATCTCGAAATAATAGTGCAGACGCTTTTCATCCGCGTCGATTAATTGAAAGGTGAAGCGCAGAGAATCATCCAACGCCACTTCCTGTTGATAGGTGACATGGGTTTCCAATACGAAGGCGGAATGATTTTGCCGCTGTACGTAATCGCGCCCAAGATCAATCAAATCAAAAAAGCGGTCCGTGGCATTGTCGAACATCAGAACATAATAGGCCATGTTTAGGTGGCCATTATAATCGATCCATTCCGGCAATACGGTCGCTTGATGGATATTCAATGGTGCCGCGGGTACGGCGTCCAGTCCGGGCCGGAGGGGAATATGCAAGTCGTGCACTGGCTGGCCGTGCACTGGCTGGTCGTGCATTGACTGGCCGTGCACTGACTGACCGTCAGTCTGCGCGGACGCAGCGCCGCCCTGAACCTGACGCCGTCCGCTATTCCAGGTCATCGGCCGATAGCCTAACCTTGCCCGGTGCCGAGGCAAGGAATGCAGCAGGCAATAGCCACGGTTTCAGCCCGGAAGCTTTTTGAAAATGCCGCAAAGCCGGGGTTCCCAGGTAATCGCCCGCAGGGTCGCCCAGGTCAAAACAATGCTCAATGTCGAATAAACATGTCATTCAAACAGCAACAAGCAGCCCACCGATTGGCGGGCTGCTTATTACCTAAAATAATTCAGCGTCGTTTAGTTAGTAGCGGTCGAAGTGCTACTTGACGCATCCGTGGTGCTCACGGAATTGCTATCGCTTGCCGCAGCGGCAACAGCAATGGCAATCGCAGCAGCAACGGCAACACCTGCGGCAACCGCGCCTGCGCTCAAGCCGGCCAGGCCGCCGCTTTCTTGACCGGCGGTGACGCCAGTTGTCGTGCCACTACCAGTTTTTGCAGCTTGCGACTGCGCATAAGCATAAGTTGGCGCTGCCGCCAGAGCCAATGCCAAACCAAATGCAGTCAGTGTCTTTTTAACGACCATTGCCGAGGACCTCCAATTATAAACACGTCGAAATCTTAGCGACTTTAACAAAATCAGGCAACTCCATTTCAGAATTTTTAAGCATAAATCCTAGCTCAAAACGAAACGCTTCACCTGACGCCCACAAATCGATAATTCAATCTCGCACACAAAACAGTAAATGAAAGATTGAATTTAGTCACAAACAAATAAATTCTACTTTCAACAAACAGGTGCAAGCTACGGATTTTCCTGCACCTTCGCAAGGGCATTTCCATCGTTGCAGCAAGAAAATCACATATTGTGGCAACAATACAACAGAAAATTTGCCCAAGTGATGATGGAAAAGCCGCCTGCTTTGTTCGTCTAATGTGTAAAGGTTAATAATCTTGCTCACAACTACAATTTTGTTTATCGGTAAGCCTCGATTCCCCAGCCCGCGACGCCTTAGGATGCCTCGCCTTTGCCAAGTCGAAATTATGGTTAATTGGCCAATCAAACTTGCCGTATTGCTTGCTTGCTTGATCCCGCCCAGCCTGGCTGTCGGCGAATCCCTGCCTCAACGGCGTATTGAGTTGGCCTATGATGTCTATCTCGGTGGATTTCTGGCAGGCTCGGTTGATCTGACGACGGAACAGACCGATGCGCGCTACCTGATCACGACGACATCCCGGAGCCATGGCCTGCTGGATTTTCTGATTGAGTTGCGCCGCCGAAACGAGAGCCAGGGATTATTCATTGATCATCAGGTCAGGCCTTCGCGCTATGTCACCAAGGGCGTTTGGGCGGGCGAGGCGCGTTCGGTTGAAATCGACTATGGTGCTGGCGGCGCCCTGCGCTTCACCGCGCGGCCCAGCGCCGCGGATGACGATCGTGAAGCCGTACCGCCGCCTCATTTGCGCGGCACGATCGATCCCTTAAGTGCACTATACCAGGCAATTTTACGGTCGGACAAAGGTGCCGGCTGCATGGGCCGGAGCAAGATTTTCGATGGCCGGCGGCGTTATGACTTCGAATTCGAGGCCATTGAAGGCGAGCAAACGCACGGGCCATTTTATTCCGGCCCAGCAAGAATTTGCCGGATGCGACAGATTCCGATTGCTGGGTTTTCGAAGCGGACCTGGCTGCCCCGTCTGACACGGCCCGAATGGACCGATATCTGGCTGGCCAAGTTGCATGACAACCTACCGCCCGTGCCCGTACGGCTACAGGCGGATGCGGGCCTTGGCGCCATGGTGGCGCATCTGGTTGCCGTCGGTGGACGCAAGCAGCCACCAGGCAGCGCGGCGCTTTCCGGTCCTGTGGCACGGCCGGAGTAAACCGCTGTCGTCGCCTTGATGTCATCGCCTTGCTGTCGTCACCTTGCTCCCTTTCGGAGCTGGTCTATTGCCCGCGCAGAAAATCAAGTGCCGCCCGCATGGCGCCGACGTGGCCCCACACATCGTGGGCCGCGCCGCCATCGATGACAAGCGAGCGGGAGCGCGCCGGTGTCTTGAAAAAGGCGCTGCAATCACCAAGCTGGCCCTGGGTTCTGTCCGGTTGATACCAGGGATCGTCGCTGCGTACGATGGCCAGCACCGCCTCGCCTTTCGGCGCCGCTAATCCGCGTATAAACGGCGCGCCATGGCAGGTCCATTGAGCAATGATCCGGGCCCGGAACTCTTCCCCTCGGTACAGGGCGGCTGCGACACCGCCCTCGGATGTGCCGACCAGAAACAGGCGGTCGTTGTTGATCCATGATAGCGGGGCCATACGCTGCAGCGCGTAAGAGATCTCCACTAACCGGAAATCAAAAACAAATATGTTCTGCCCGCCGGTCTGCTTGGATGGGCTGCATTGCAAGGGGCGATAGCGGCGGGCGAAGCTATTGGGGGCGATCACGGCAAAGCCCGCCCTGGCAAAGGCCCGTAGGGTATCCAGCCTTCCCTGGCCGGTGCAGCCATGCATATAAAGGATCGTTGGGTAACGCCACCCTGTGGGCAGTTCTGACAAATGGGCGCGAATTGATTTGCTCGACAATTTCCCTACCACCGGCTCCCGGCCCTTCTGCCGGGGCAGAACGATGGTTGCCCGGTTAAAGGTCTTGGCGATGTCGCTATCGCCTTCTGTCAGAACCGAGGGATTGAGCAACTCGCTGCGGTTCAACATATCCCCGCCACAGGCGGCCAGAAACAGCGCCGGCAACAGTAGAAACAAGCTGCGTGAACATCTGCGCCAGATCCTGGTCCGGGTGCTGGTCCAAGCGCTGCGGGCAGTACGCTCGATCATCGTTCAAATCCTTCAGTGGCGCCGACGACGGCGCTGGCCCGTACCCACCAATCCGTGCGTGCCCCTGTTAGTATATCCGCGGCGGCTTCGGCTCTGGCTAAATCGTCGAATACCCCGAAACACGTCGCGCCCGACCCCGACATTCGTGCCAGACAGCAGCCGGGTAGATTTTCCAGGGTTGTTATGACCTCGCCAACGACGGGGGCAAGATGGCGGGCCGCCGGCTCTAAATCGTTGCGGCGCAGATCCAGACACTGAGCCAGAGACTGACCTTTGTCCGGTGTCTCGCGCCAGGGTTGGCTGGATTTGATGGGTTGTTTCACCTGCTTGAACACGGCGGCTGTCGAGAGCGCCTGCATGGGATTGACCAGAACCAGGGCAAAGGGCGGCAACGGCGGTGCGGGGATGACGTCATGGCCGATGCCGCTGATCAGGCTGGGCCGGGTGCTAAGGCACACGGGCACGTCAGCACCCAGGCCGGCGGCTAGTTCATGCAACGCTCTATCGTCCATGGGCAAATGCCATAATGCCCGTAGCGCCAGCAGTGCCGCGGCCGCATCCGCCGAACCACCGCCCAGGCCCGCCGCGACCGGCAAATTTTTACGCAGCCGTATGCTGGCTCGGGCCTTGATCCCCGCCGCCCTGCTCAGTGCTGTTGCGGCCTGCCATACCAGGTTTGACTCATCCGTCGGCAGTCCCGGGGCAAAGGGGCCAGCAATGCTGAACCGCAACCCGTCATTGGCTTCGACCTCGATTTCATCGCCAAGGTCGGCAAAGACGACCAGGCTGTCCAAACAGTGATAGCCGTCGGCCCGCCGTCCGGTGATGTGGAGGTATAGGTTTATCTTGGCGCGCGCGCGCCATGACCCGGCCGTTGCCGCTGCTGCCCGTGGATCAGCCACCGCTTCCGCTTTTGCCGCCAGCATTTTTGCGAACCGGCTCGGGCGGGCCAAGTCCGTCGCGCTGCTTGGCCTGAATGGCGGGGATCAGCTTTTCCTCGGCACCCAGATCAATGGCATGGCTCCATTGAAAGCGGGCCTCCAATTTTCGTCCGGCCCGCCAATAGGCATCGCCCAGATGATCATTGATGATTGGATCCTGGGGCCGCAACTCCACCGCCCGTTCCAAATATTGCACGGCCTTGTCGTATTCGCCGAGGCGGAA
Organism: Rhodospirillaceae bacterium; assembly: GCA_018701215.1. GTDB lineage: Bacteria > Pseudomonadota > Alphaproteobacteria. The sequence continues at coordinate 82,630 of JABIWH010000001.1, read as the reverse complement.
AAAGGCCCAGCCCAGACTATCAACCACATAGCCATCATTGGGCCGCTTCGAAACGGCCCTTTCGATCATTTTGCGGGCCCGGTCCAGATTGATACCCTGATCGATCCAGGAATAGCCCAGATAGTTCAGCACGCTGGCTTCCTCGGGCCGGAAATCCAAAGCCTGCAGGAAATCAGCTTCCGCCGCCTTCCATCGCTTCGAACGTTCCAGTGCGATGCCGCGCTCGTACAGCAGGCTCCAATGACGCTCCTGCACGGTGCCGAGACGGTCCAGAACCTCGCCATAGGCCGCGACAGCTTCCTCGAAGCGCTCTTGAGAACGCAGGATACGGGCCGCCGTAATCAGGGCCGAGGTGTCCTTGGGCCGTTCCTTGGCCATGCCGCGCAGCAGGCCGACGGTTTCCTCGATACGGTCCAGGCTGTTCATGTTGGCGGCGGTGCGGATACGGGCATTCCAATGAAATGGCGATGTCTTGGGGACCTGTTTATAGACGGCGATGGCTTCTTCAAAACGTTCCACGCTTTCCAGAACCTCGGCCAGCAGCATCCGCGCCGAGATCAGGTCCGGGCGCAGAAACAAAGCCAGATGTGCATAGATCCTTGCTGTTTCCCCGCCCCGGGCGCCGGCAATGGCGAAGCCGGCCGACAAGAAGGCCTCAGCCACGCCGTCCGCCACCGATGTCATGGGTGGCCAGAGTGTTTCGCCCCGGTGTAACTTGTCCCGTGCCCGGCCGATTACCGGATTCGATGGCAGCCGTTCCAGAAAGCCATCGAACAGCGCCAGTGCTTCGTCCTGGTGGCCGCTACGGCTCAAGAACCCGCCGTAATTCAAGGTTACCCGTGTGACGCGGCGGGCCTCGCTTTTCAAGGTCTCCTTGAAAGCCACCGCCGCGGCCGCCTCGTGGCCCGCGAAGTCGCTGATCAGGGCAGTGTGATAGCTGCGAAACGGTGTGAATGCAGCACGGCTGCGCAGCTCTCCGATGGTCTCGATCGCGCTGTCGTATTGATTGTCGCCGGCATCGACCCAGGCCAGCAACATTGGCTGCAACAGTGCCATATAACTTTTGCGGGATGATTTTTTCAGATGCCGCCGGGCCGAGGCGAAATCGCCCGATTGAATGGCGTTTACCGCCAGGACCAAGCGTGCCATGGCGGCATCGCCTTTTTCGGCGACCCTGCGTTTCGCCAGATCCAAAGCCTGTTGCATGCGCCCTTCGGCCAGCATCAAAACCATTGTCCGATGCAACAAGACCTGGTTGTTGGGCGAGGCGGCTAGCGCGATGTCGTAAAAGTCAGCGGCCCGGCTGGAATCCATCTGATCGCTGGCCACCCGGGCGGACAGATAATGTCCCAACGGTGATGGCTTTGGCGCCGCCGCCATGCCGGCGGAGTCGGACTCGGGCGCGGCGCTGGTGCAGCCTGAAAGCATCGGCAGCGCCACCGTCGTTAGCACCACCGTTGCTGTTAGCAAGGCTGATAATTTCATGGCGCGCGCAAGCGGGCGATAAATTCGGCTACATATTTGGATAATTCGGCCCACCCGTTCCCTCTGGCACTGTCCAGGTAATATTTTGCGTCGGGTCCTTGATATCGCAAGTTTTGCAATGCAGGCAATTCTGGGCGCTGATTGTCAGGCGCGGATTGCCGCCATCGTCGTCGGTCACGATCTCATAGACGCCAGCGGGGCAAAAGCGCTGCTCGGGGGCATCATAAAGTGCTAGATTATGGTCCACCGGCACATTCGGATCGCTCAATTGCAGGTGAACCGGCTGATCCTCTTCATGATTCGTATTGGAAATGAAAACAGAGGATAATTTATCAAAACTGAAGACCCCATCCGGCTTCGGATAGTCGATCGCCTTGCATTGCTCTTTCGGCTTCAGACTTTTGTGGTCTTCGTGCGGATGGGCGAAGGTCCAGGGCACATTGCCGCCCAAAAATTGATCAACACCGGCATACAAGGTGCCGCCGATCAACCCCCATTTGGCGAAGGCCGGGCGGAAATTCCGGGCCGCCGCTAATTCTTTCCAGACCCAGGATTCGCGCACGGCCACGGGATAATCCTCCAACACCGCCGCCGGCATCGCCTCGCCGGCCGCATTGGCCGCCTGGATCGCTTCGAAGGCCGCCTCGGCTGCCAGCATGCCGGTCTTGATGGCATTATGGCTGCCTTTGATCTTGGGCACGTTCAGGAAACCCGCGCTGCAGCCGATCAGGGCGCCACCGGGGAAGACCAGCCCGGGGATGGATTGCAGGCCGCCTTCGTTTAGGGCGCGGGCGCCATAGGCGATGCGTTTGCCGCCTGCAAGATGCTTGGCGATGTCGGGGTGGGTTTTATAACGCTGAAATTCGTCGAACGGCGAGAGATAGGGGTTCTGATAATCCAGGCCGATGACGAAGCCAATGGCCACCTGATTGTTTTCCAGGTGGTACAGGAACGAGCCGCCATATGTGGCGTTGTCCATGGGCCAGCCGGCGGAATGCAGGACCAGGCCTTCCTGGTGCACCTCGTCGGGCACTTCCCAAAGTTCCTTCAGGCCGATGCCATAGGTCTGGGGCTGGCAATCCTTGGTCAGATCAAAGCGCTTCAATAATTGTTGCGACAACGAGCCTCGGCAGCCCTCGCCCATCAGAGTGTATTTGGCATGTAGTTCCATGCCCGCCTCGAAGGCCGGCTTTTGCTCGCCCTGGGCATCAATGCCCATGATCCCGGTGACCACGCCCTTGACCCGGCCGTCGTCATGGAACAACAGCTCCGAGGCGGCGAAGCCCGGAAAAATCTCAACGCCCATGGCTTCCGCCTGCTCCGCCATCCAGCGGGCGACGTTGCCAAGGGAGACAATGTAGTTGCCTTCGTTATGGGTGGCCTTGGGCAGCATGAAGTTCGGCAAGGGGATCGAATTGAACTCGGTCAAAAACATGAATTTTTCATTCGTGACCGGGGTATTCAATGGCGCGCCGCGTTCGGCCCAATCGGGGATCAACTCGTCCAACCCAATAGGTTCCATGACCGCGCCGGAGAGGATATGGGCGCCGACCTCGGAACCTTTTTCGAGCACGCAAACGGCAAGCTCGGTACCCGCCGTCTCGGCCATTTGCATCAGACGGATCGCCGCCGACAGCCCGGCCGGACCGGCGCCAATGATCAGCACATCCACTTCCATCGATTCGCGTTCCATCGCCACCTATCCTTACCTAGAACCCACTTACGAAGTACTAATTGATCAATTGCTCCGTTATGCCGCCGAACCAACACCTGGGTCAATGCCTGCCCCCGATTCTCCTGCGCTTTCCCATGGCGCTTCAGGCTGTATTGAACCCCAAAGGCATGCTAAATTACCGCCATGGAGCATACAGCCAATCATCTTGCCGCGCTGAACTTCTATGTCGATGCCGGCGTGGATGAGGTTATCGGCCTCCAACCCGTTGATCGTTTCGCCGAAAGTAAAATCGCACCAGCCGAAACCGTGCGGGCGCCCGCTTTGCCGCCCACCCGTCCGCCTGCGACTTCCCAGCCGACGTCCCAGCCGATCTCGAGGTCGTCGGGGCAAGCTCAGACGGAGGCGGAGGCCTCCGCCCGTACCCTAGCGGCCGGCGCCGTGGATCTGGTGGCTCTGCGCGCGGTCATGGAGGGCTTTGACCTCTGCCCCCTGAAAAAAACCGCCGCCAACACGGTCTTTGGCGCGGGCAATCCAGCGGCAAAAGTGATGTTGATTGGCGAGGCGCCGGGTGCCGACGAGGATCGCCAGGGGCAACCGTTCGTCGGTGTTTCAGGTCAACTGCTTGACCGCATGCTGGCTTCCATCGGGCTGGACAGGACCAGCGTCTATATCACCAATATGCTGGCCTGGCGGCCGCCGGGCAATCGCAAGCCGACCTTGGAAGAGACCACCATGTGCCTGCCGTTTATTCGGCGCCATATCGAATTGGTGGGGCCGAAAATTCTGGTCTTCGTTGGCGGTACCTCGGCCACCACCCTGTTGGAGCGCCGCGACGGCATTACCCGCATGCGCGGGCGCTGGTTTGCGTATCCTCCGACTAGTGGGGGCGAGGATGAGGCGTCGGCCATTGCCGCCATGCCGATTTTTCACCCGGCTTATCTGCTGCGTAACCCAGGCCTGAAACGGCAGGCCTGGATTGACCTGCTGGCCATCAAGGCGCGGCTACAAGATATGGCTTGACGGGTACATATAGTGGCAGATTTCATTACAGCTACTAAATGCGGTAGGCGGCTGACTTGCCGGGCCGGGTTCGATGGTCTATTTAGGCAGTCTATGTCGGAGAGTAACCATTATAGCGGTCGGCGCACCTTTCGCCGTCTGGCGGGATGCCTGGGTATGTTGAGGCGGCGTCGGAGTTTGGCCGCGGGTCTCTTGGCCATGGGCCTTTGCTTCGCCGGGTCGGTGGCGGCCCAAGCCAATCAAACCGGCCCAGTGCCAGTGCCAATGAAAGTGCCAGTCACAGTGCCGGAGCCGGTGGCGGTCGTGGCTTCGCAAAGCGCAACGGAGCCGAGGGGGCTGGCGGCTCCGGCCCGAGACGTGGACCTGCCGAAAATCTTGGGCGCGGCTGACATCGCGCGCTATCAGCGCATCTTTGTCTTGCAGGAGCGAGGCAAGTGGAAGGCGGCGGACCGTCTGATCAAAACCCTGGATGATGATCTGCTGCTGGGTCATGTGCTGTTCCAACGTTATATGCACCCGAAGAAATACCGCTCGCGCTATTCCGAGCTGAAGGGCTGGCTGGCCCACTACGCCGATCATCCGGGCGCGGCCCGGGTGCATAAGCTGGCCTTGCGCCGGCGGCCCAAGAATTATCGGGCGCCGAAATCGCCGGTCGGGCCCCGGCGCGGCCACGGATATGCTGATTGGCGGCCCGAGCCGCATTACCGTTCGCCGCGCAAACGCGGCGCCGCCCAGCGTCGGCAGGTGCGGCATATTACATCCAAAATCCGCCGTAATGTACGACGGGAAATCCTTACCTCGTCCCAGCGATATCTGGCCCGCAAGGACGTGATCAAGGTACTGGATACGGTCGAGCGGGACGCTTTGCTGACCCGCGTCGCGGCCGGTTGGTTCTATCGCGGCAATGCCGAGAAGGCATTGGCCCTGGCCGGCCCGGCGGCGGAACGCTCGCGGCGCCATATCTCCAATGCTGATTGGATCGCCGGTCTGTCAGCCTGGCGTATGAAGCGGGTTGACTTGGCGGCCCGTCATTTCGAGGCGCTGGCGCATTCCACCACCGCCGATGCTTGGAACCGGTCCGCCGGCGCCTTCTGGGCCGCGCGCGCCTACCTGATGGCCCGCCAGCCGGAGCGGGTCAATCCCCTGCTGCAAATGGCGGCGAAACATCCGCGCACCTTCCATGGCCTGATCGCGGCCCGGCAATTAGGTGTCGAACTGAATTTGCAATGGGCACCGCCGCCGCTGACGCCGCAAGGCCTGGTGCAGGTTGACGGCATCCCCGGCGCCCGCCGTGCCATGGCTCTGGTCCAAGTGGTCCAAGTGGGCCAGGTGCGCCGGGCAGAGCGGGAGCTGCGCCGTTGCTACCTAACCAGCGGTCAAACGACTGGTCCGGCGCTGTTGGCCCTGGCCCACAAGTTGAACCTGCCCGCCATGCAGCTGCGCATGGCCCACGGTGTGCGCGGCAGCGACGACCGGCCCTATGATCAGGCCCTGTTCCCCATGCCGCCCTGGCAACCGAGCAAGGGTTTCGCCATCGACCGGGCGATTTTGTTCGCCTTCATGCGTCAGGAATCAGGTTTTAATGTCCGTGCCAAAAGCCCCGTGGGCGCGCGCGGCCTGATGCAATTGATGCCGCGGACCGCCTCGTTCGTGGCCGGCGACCGCAGTTTGCGCTGGCGCAATAAAGCAAAATTGTTTGATCCGGAATTCAATCTGGATCTGGGACAAAAATACCTTGGCTATTTGCTCGACGATGAATTGGTCAAGGGGGACATGTTCCGCCTGGCCGTGGCCTACAACGCCGGCCCGGGCAATTTGCGCAAATGGCTGCGCAAGGCCAAGTTCGACGGCGACCCCCTGCTGTTCGTGGAAAGTATTCCCTGGCGTGAAAGCCGGTTGTTCGTGGAGCGGGTGCTGACAAATTTCTGGATTTACCGCGAGCGCTTCTCGCAGGACAGCCCATCCCTGGACGCGGTGGCAACCGGCCATTGGCCGATCTATTTCAACCTAGACAATGCAACGAAGGCGGTCGCACGTAATGTCCGGAATTGACGACAAGATTACCTTTCGCCCCCTGAATATAGCCATCCTGACGGTTTCCGACAGCCGTACCATGGCCGACGATAAATCGGGCGACACCCTGGTCGGGCGCCTGAACGAGGCCGGCCATAACCTGGTGGACCGGGCCATCGTCAAGGATGACGTGGCGGCGATCACCGCGCAGCTGCAAACCTGGATCGCGGACGAGGCGGTGGAAACGGTAATTTCCACCGGCGGTACCGGGGTCACGGGGCGTGATGTCACGCCGGAGGCCTTCGCCGGGGTGTATGAAAAAGAGATCGCCGGCTTTGGCGAGATATTCCGCCAGATCAGCCTCAATATCATCGGCACCTCGGCTATTCAGTCCCGCGCCACGGCAGGGGTGGCGGGCGGTACCTATCTGTTTGCCTTGCCGGGCTCGCCCGGTGCCTGCCGGGATGGTTGGGACCATATCCTCAAGGATCAGCTGGATATCCGCTTCCGGCCCTGTAATTTCGCCGAGATGATGCCCCGCCTGCAGGAGCATGTGAAGACGGTCGCCTGAGGTAAGCGCGATAATCGTCCCTGGTATCCACATCCGATAGCGTCTCCAACTGCACCACCCGCGCCGTCGCGGGCAGATTGGCCAGGGTGTCAGTCAACGTCTGGGGACTGGACCAGCGGACGCCGTGAAATAATCGCGCCGCCCATTGGCCGCGGCGCAGACCGACCAGCCAGAAACCGCCATCATCCGCCGGGCCAAAGACCGCGTCGGCATGCTTTAGGGCCTGCATGGCCTGCGCGATATGCCGCGCCGACAAATCGGGAATATCGCCGCCCACCAGCACCACCGGGCCGTTGCCGGCCATCATGGCGCGGGCCATGCGCCGGCCCAGTTCGCCACGGCCCTGGGCTTGCCGCGCCAGACCAGGGGGCCAGCGCGCGGCACCTTGGTCGGGGCTGACGGCCAGGACCGTCCGCCAGCGCTGCTCTTGCGCAAACCGCCGCCATAACCTGGTTAGCATGGCGTTATAGAAGCGCCAGGCCGCCAGGGACCCGATGCTGGCACCCAGCCGGGTTTTGACCGCGCCCAGGCGGGGCGCCTTGAGGAACAGGATCAGGCGACCCCGCTTCATTCGTATAGCCGTGCCAACAGGCGCGGCGGCAGACCGAGGAAATACAAACTCAAACAGAACAGATTGCGGGCTGGCCGGCGTATGTAGCCGCCTCGTTTGTAGCGCCGGGCCGAGGTTGTTGCGGCCACGGGCAGCATCTTCAGGCGGCGTTTGCCGATGCGGCGCACAAGATCCACGTCCTCCATCAAAGGCAGGTCGCGGAAGCCGCCGACCCGGCCATAGAACAGCCGTGACAACAGCAGTCCCTGATCGCCATAGGGCAGAGCGAATTTGGCACAGCGCCAGGCCACGATCCGCTCCAAACGCCGGGCCGCCGGGCCGGTATCATCGAGGGCAAAGCGAAAGGCAGCCGCCTGGCCGTTGTTTGCGTCATCGGCGATGAAAGCCTCGGCGGCAAACAGCCATTCCGGCTCCAATACAGTATCGCCGTGCAGGAACAGCAGCCATTCGCCATTTGCCGCCACGGCACCACGCTGTAATTGCCCGCCCCGTCCTGGCGGACCTTGCAATATCTGGGTGCCGGCCGCTTCCGCGATCTCAAAGGTGCCGTCGGTGGAGCCGCCGTCGCTGATGATAATCTGTTGGATCAGGCTCGATTCCCGGCCTGATTGAAGCGCCGCCAGCGTGGCGGGCAGACCGGGCGCGGCGTTGCGCGTGGGAATAATGACGGAAATCATGTCCGCCATCATAGCGCATTTTCGGGGTCACATAATGTTCTTGCTTTGTTCTGTAAAATACATAGAGTCCATCGGCCATGGATGACAGCACCACACACCGCATGCATCCCGCTGCCCGCCGGGGCCGAGGGGCCATCTCCAACCAATCCGGCCGCTATGAGGCGCGGGAAAGGGAATGGTGCGACGACGGCTGGGGCAGCCTGGATGATGCGCCGCCGGTTCTAAGCACGACCTTGAGCAAGGATAGCAGCCGCAAGGTCATCAGTTATAACACCTCGCCCGATATTGGTTTTGACCGCTCCATTAATCCCTATCGCGGCTGCGAACATGGCTGCATCTATTGTTTCGCGCGGCCCACCCATGCCTGGCTGGGTCTGTCGCCAGGGTTGGATTTCGAAAGCAAGCTGTCGTTCAAACCGGATGCGCCGGCGGTGCTGGAGCGGGAGTTGCGGCGCAAGGGCTATAAATGCCGGAGCATCGCCCTTGGCACCAATACCGACCCCTATCAGCCGGTGGAGCGTCGCTTGGCCGTGACGCGGGAATTGTTGAAGGTGCTGGTGCGCTTCAACCATCCCGTCTCCATCGTCACGAAATCCAATCTGGTTTGCCGTGACATTGATATTCTAAAGACCATGGCGGCGCGGCGTCTGGTCAAGGTGGCGCTGTCCGTCACCACCCTGGACCGGCATCTGGCCCGGCGCATGGAGCCGCGCGCCGCCACGCCGGAGCGGCGTCTGGGCGCCATCGCCGCTCTCGCCAAGGCGGGCATTCCCACCGCCGTTATGGTGGCGCCGATGATCCCGGCCCTGACGGATATGGAGATGGAGGCGATCTTGGGCCGGGCAGCGGCGGCCGGGGCCCAGGGCGCGGGTTATATCCTGTTGCGCCTGCCGCTGGAGATAAAGGCGCTATGGCGGGATTGGCTGGCGGAGCATTACCCCGACCGGGCCGAACGCATCATGCGCCATATCCGCGAGGCCCGGGGCGGCAAGGATTATGACAGTCAGTTCCACCAGCGCATGGTGGGATCCGGGCCTTATGCGGATTTGATCGCACAGCGTTTTGAGCTGGCCTGCCGCCGCCTGGAGCTGAGCCCTGATGCCCGTGGCGGCTGGGAGAAAAAGCTGCTGGATTGCAGCCAGTTCCGTCCACCTCTGGACCAGAACGACCAGATGTCGCTACTGTGATGGCATAAAGCCGTAGTAGGAGGAGAAATGCCATGCTTACCGTCGAGACGCCGCAGGACCTGAAGCAGCATGTGGGCGAGGAAATGGGGGTCAGCGAATGGGTCACCATAGATCAGGCGCGGATCGATAAGTTCGCCGAGGCCACCGGCGATCACCAATGGATCCACGTCGATCCGGAACGGGCCGCGCGCGAGCTGCCCATTGGCAGCACCATCGCGCACGGCTATCTGACCTTGTCCCTGGTCTCGGAATTATCGACGCAGAATTTGCAGATCGTGAAAAAGCGCACCGGGCTGAACTATGGCTCCAACAAAGTGCGCTTTACGGGCATGGTGCCGGCGGGCAGCCGGGTTCGCCTACGCTCTGTCCTGAAGGCGGCGGAAGACGTCAAGGATAACGGTGTCCGCGTTATTTCCACCGTCACCATGGAGCGCGAGGGCGCGGAGCGGCCGGTGATGGTTGCCGAAACCATCTCCATCGCCTACGCCTGAGTGCAGCTTTTATACGTTGAAGCGGAACAGCAGCAGATCGCCGTCCTGGACCTGGTAATCGCGGCCTTCCGAGCGCATACGCCCGGCGTCCTTGGCGCCCTGTTCGCCGTTGCATGACAGGAAATCGTCATAGGCGATGGTCTCGGCCCGGATGAAGCCGCGCTCGAAATCGCCATGGATGACGCCGGCGGCGCCCGGCGCCAAGGTGCCGTCAGTAATGGTCCAGGCGCGGACCTCTTCGGGACCGGCGGTGAAATAGGTCAGCAGGCCCAACAGCGCATAGCCGGCCCGGATAACCTGGTCCAGGCCCGCTTCCGCCAGGCCAAGGTCTTCGAGGAAGGCGCTCTTCTCCTCGCCGTCGTCCAATTGCGCGATCTCGGCCTCGATATTGGCGGAAATCACAACCACGCCGGCCTTTTGCCGGGCCGCCATTTCCTCGACCAATCGGCTGTAGTCATTGCCGCTGCCGGCGGCCTCTTCATCCACATTGCAGACATAAAGCACAGGTTTAGAGGTCAGCAACTGCAGTTGCTGAAATATCTTGGTCTCGTCCTTGGAAACTTCCACATCACGGGCCGGGCGTCCTTCCTGCAGTGCCGCGATAATACGTTCCATCAACGCCAGCTGCGCCGTGGCCTCCTTGTCGCCGCCGCGCTGACGCTTGATGGCGCCCTGGGTGCGTTTCTCCAGGCTTTCCAGGTCGGACAGCATCAATTCCGTATCCACGGTTTCCGCATCGCCAATGGGATCGATGCGGCCATCCACATGGGTGACGTTCTCGTCCTCGAAACAACGCAGTACATGCAGGATGGCATCGACCTCGCGGATATTGCCCAGGAACTGGTTGCCCAGGCCCTCGCCCTTCGAGGCGCCGCGCACCAGGCCGGCGATATCGACAAAGGCCAACAGGGTCGGGACGATCTTTTTCGGTTTGGCAATGTCGGCGATTAGTTGCAGGCGCGGGTCAGGCACAGGGACCTGGCCCACGTTGGGTTCGATGGTGCAAAAGGGATAGTTTTCCGCCGCCGCCGCCGCCGTCTTGGTCAAGGCATTGAACAGGGTCGACTTGCCCACATTGGGCAGTCCGACGATACCGCATTTGAAACCCATTCCATGCTCCGCTACTTCACTTGCGCCCATCCGGGCGAGAATTATGGGGGAGGGCGGGGCATACCGCCCAGGCTGCGATTTGTCCAGCCCTGCTTGCGAAGGTAGGGTGGGGCGGCGCAAAACCGATTCGTTGCAGATCATTGGTGTAACCCCGCATGCTGCCGCTTTATGCCGTGACCCTGGGTCTGGGCGCCCTGTTGCTGTTCTGGGTGCAGCCCATGTTTTCCAAGATGGTCCTGCCCCTGCTGGGCGGGTCGCCGGCGGTATGGAATATCGCCATGGTGTTCTTCCAAGCAACTCTGCTGGCGGGTTATCTATACGCCCATCTGGGGCAGCGGTATTTGCGGCCCAAGCGGCAGGCGGTGGTGCATCTGATTTTGCTGGCCCTGGCTTTTTCCGCCCTGCCCATTGCCGTGGCCGCCGATCTGCACCCGCCCAATGACGGCCAGCCGGCGGTTTGGCTGCTGGTTCTGCTAACCCTGTCCGTGGGCTTGCCGTTTTTCGCCCTGGCGGCGACGGCGCCCATGCTGCAAAGCTGGTTTGCCTATACCGGGCACCGGGATGCGGCAAATCCCTACATCCTGTATGCCGTCAGCAATTTTGGTTCGATCCTGGCCTTGCTGGCCTATCCAGTATTGCTGGAACCGGTGCTGACACTGGGGCAGCAAAGCCTGACCTGGGCCGTCGGTTTCACGCTGCTGGCACTGCTGATCGGGGCCTGTGCCTGGCTGTTGTTGCGCCGCTATCAGAGCGGGGGTGCCGATCAAAGGGCGTTGGACGAGATCGGTTTGTCGGCGCAGGTGGATTGGCCCCGGCGGCTGCATTGGCTGGCACTGGCGTTCGTGCCGTCGGCTCTGTTGCTGGGCGTGACCCAGCATATCAGTACCGATATCGCCTCGGCGCCATTGCTGTGGGTCATTCCGTTGATCCTGTATCTGGGCACCTATGTCATCGTTTTCGCCCGCCGGCCGGTGATCTCCCGCCGTGTGGCGGCGTTCATCCAGGTGCCCATGGTGATAATCTTGGCATTGTTGTTCTTTTGGCAGATCCGTTACCTGCGCCTGGTCCTGCCCCTGCACCTGACGGTATTCTTTTTCATTGCCCTGGTCTGCCATGGCGAGCTGGCCAAACGGCGCCCGGTGCCAAGCCGCCTGACGGAATTTTATCTTTGGATGTCCCTGGGCGGCGTGCTGGGCGGTGCCTTTACCGCCCTGCTGGCGCCGAACATCTTTGATACGGTGATGGAATATCCCCTGGCCCTGGTTGCCGCCTGTTTGCTGCGGCCGCGCCTGGATCAAGCGCCGATGACGGCGCTGAAGGCCCTGCCCCTGGCAATTCTTGTGGCTCTATTGGTGCTGCCCCGCGTGGCCGGCTATGATCCGGACGATTTTGATCTGCCCTGGCTGTTGCTGCATCTGTTGCCCATGGCATTGCTGGCCTATGGCTGCCGACGCCGGCCACTGCTTTTCGGGCTGGCGATCGCGGCGATCCTTTCGAGTGGCGCCTACGATGACCGCTCGGACGAGATCGCCATCTCGCGCGGCTTTTTTGGCGTTAACCGTGTCGTGGCCCGGGGCAGCGGCGATAGCAGCGTACTGGTCTTCAAACATGGCACCACCAAGCACGGGGTGCAGTACACCGATCCGGCGCGCCAGCGCATACCGCTCGCCTATTATCACGCAAAAGGCCCCATGGGGCAGGTGCTACTGGCCCTGGACAACCGGTTCGATCAGGTGGCGGTTGTTGGCCTTGGCGTGGGCACGGCGGCCTGTTACGAGCGGCCAGGCCGGCAATGGACCTTCTATGAAATTGATCCCCTGGTGGTCACCTTGGCCAGGGATCAGGGCCATTTCCATTATTTGACCGATTGCGCCCCCCAGGCCCGTATCGTTATCGGCGACGGCCGTTTGTCCCTGGCCCGCGAGGCCGCGGTGGGCAACAACGCGCCGTCGTTCGATCTGCTGATCCTGGATGCTTTTTCCTCGGACGCCATTCCCCTGCATCTGGTTACCCGCGAAGCCTTGGCGGTCTACCTCTCCCGGCTGGCGCCCGGCGGCCTGATAATGTTTCATATTTCCAACCGGCATATCAACCTGCGCCCGGTGCTGGCCGATCTGGCCGCCGATGCGGGGATCGTGGCCTATGTGCAGCGCAATCACCCAAAAGGCCGAGACAAGTATCACTATGGCTCGTCCTGGGTCGCCATGGCGCGGACGGCAAGGGATCTGGCACCTGTTCTGGCCTCTGCGCCGGCAGCCAGCCCCTGGAAGATGCTCAAGGCCAAGCCGGGCCGGCGGGTCTGGACCGACGACTATGGCAATCTGATCACCATCACCCGCACGTGGAGCCGCTGGCAGGGTGATCAGTCAGTGGATTGAGGCGCATTGCCGGGGGCGGGTTTATGCACCGGCGGTTTCAGGATCAGGGCGACCTTGGAGGCAAAGGCGGCGTCATCCTTGCCGCACAGCAGCGGCGCGGCCTCGGCCATGGCATCCAACAAGGGGTCCAACCATTTGTCGTCGGCCTTGGGGAAATCACGCAGGACATAGCCCATGACCTTGTTCTTGTCGCCCGGATGGCCAATGCCCAGACGCACCCGGCGAAAATCCTTGCCGATGTGCGCCGCCATGCTCTTCAGGCCGTTGTGTCCGGCCAGTCCGCCGCCTTTCTTGACGCGCAGCTTGCCGGGTTCCAGATCCAGCTCGTCATGCAAGACAATGATTTGCTCCGGTGGGAGCTTGAAGAACCGTGCGGCTTCACCGACGCTGCGCCCCGACTCGTTCATGAAGGTTTGCGGCTTTAACGCCAACACTTTCTGTCCGGCCAAAGTGCCTTCGCTGACCAGGCCCTGAAAACGACGGCGTTCGGGGGAAAAGCCATGGCGGCGGACAATTTCGTCCACCGCCATGAAGCCGATATTGTGCCGGTTGTCGGCATACTTGGTTCCGGGATTGCCCAACCCCACCAACAACAGCATGGTGTTTGCTCCCAGAGTTCGCGGCGCAAGGCAGGCGGCCTAGAGCGCATGCGAAGAAAATGCGCTCAAATTCATAAGAATCGAGCAATTGAACCAATTACTTGAAGTCGCGCCAAATAAGCTACGGTGGCGACTCCGGTTAATTGAAAATTGCTCTAGTCTTCCTCGCCGCCCTCGGCACCTTCTTCCGTTGCTTCTTCGCCTTCGCCAATTTCTTCCTCGACGGCCTGAATGGTCGGCGCGGCCAGGGTGACGATGGTGAAGTCACGATCCGTAATGGTCGGTACGACGCCCGTCGGCAGTTCAATGGCGGAGATATGAATGGAATCACCAATTTCCGAACCGGCCAAATCCACCTCGATGGAAGAGGGGATGGCGGAGGCCAAACAACGGACTTCGATCTGATGGCGAACGATATTCAGCACGGCGCCTTGGCGCAGAGCCTCTGATTCTTCCTCGTTCACGAACACCACGGGGATGGAGATGGTGATCTCCGTCGTGTTCGAGAGGCGCAGAAAATCAACATGCAAGGGCACGTCGGTGACCACATCCAGCTGCACATCGCGGGGCAACACCTGTTGCTTGCGATCACCGGCATGCAATTCGAACAGGGTGTTGAACAGCCCAGGGTTCTGCAGCAGCCTGTCCATCTGTTTGCGGTCGACCGAAATCGGCTGGGGCGGCTTTTTGTCACCATAGACCACGCCGGGCACCACACCCGCACGCCTTGCCGCCCGGGCGGCCCCCTTGCCGACCCGGTCACGTAATTCAACTGTAATTATGTTCTCTGACATTTCTATTCGCTCCGATAAAATACGGCGTCCACCAAGCGGCTCTCAGCTTTGGAATAGAACCCGCAGCCTCCAGGGGTGCTGCGATGAATTCATCAAAAATCCGAAGCGAAAGCCGTGCGTGCCGTTGGAAGCCGCCCATATACGCGGATTAATGTGAAAACTCAAACTGTTTGACGCCCGCCGGCGACAGATTATTCAAACAGATTATTCAAATAGGGATGAGACCGAGGTTTCCTCGCTGATCCGCCGGATCGCTTCGCCCAACAGGGGCGCGATGGGGACGGAGCGGATATTGCGGGCGTGGTGCATGGCATCGGTGGCGGCAATGGAATCTGTCACCGAAAGATGCTCCAGCGCAGACGAAGTCACCCGCGCCACGGCGCCGCCCGAGAGCACGCCGTGGGTAACGTAGGCCGATACCTTTTTTGCGCCCACGTTCATCAAGGCTTCCGCCGCATTACACAAAGTACCGGCGGAATCGACGATATCATCCACCAGCACGCAGCTGCGTCCATCCACATCGCCGATGATATTCATCACCTCGGACATGCCGGCCTTTTCACGCCGTTTATCGACGATCGCCAGATCCGCGTTCAGCCGCTTGGCCAGGGCCCTCGTGCGCACCACGCCGCCCACATCGGGCGAAACCATGACCAGTTTCTCATCGCCGCTTTGCGCCGCGATCTCCCGCGTGAAAACCGGGCCGGCGAATAGATTGTCGGTGGGAATATCGAAGAAGCCCTGAATCTGGCCGGCATGCAAATCCATGGTCAGAACCCGGTTGGCCCCGGCGGTGGCGATTAGGTTGGCCACAAGCTTGGCGGAAATCGGCGTGCGGGAACCGGATTTCCGATCCTGGCGGGCATAGCCGAAATAGGGCAAAACGGCGGTGATGCGCCGGGCCGAGGCGCGGCGCAGGGCATCGATGCAGACGAGCAGCTCCATCAAATTGTCATTGGCCGGTGACGAGGTCGATTGGATGATAAAGACATCCTCGCCGCGCACGTTTTCGTGGATCTCCACAAAAACTTCCATATCGGAAAACCGCCGCACGTCCGCATTGGCTAAAGGCGTTTCCAGATAGGCCGCGATGGCTTCCGCCAAGGGCCGGTTACTATTTCCTGCAAGTAGCTTCATGGCGCCTGGCGGCCTCCCCGAACGAACGCTTCACTGATTGAACTCTTCATGACACTCGTAATGGAGTCATAGTCAATCGCCGCAGCGCCTGCAATCGGTCAGATTCCGGTGCGTCCCGACATGCCCTCAACGGTGTTTGAACTGTGCGGTTCGCTTCTCCAGGAAGGCCGCCATGCCCTCTGCCTTGTCTTCGGTCGAGAAGGCGGAATGGAACATTCGCCGCTCGAATCGGACACCCTCGGCCAAGGTGGTTTCATAGGCCCGGTTAACGCATTCCTTGGCGATCATCACCATTGGCTGGGACAGTTTGCAGATTTTCTCCGCCACGCCCACGGCTTCGTCGAGCAGATCATCCAAGGGTACGACGCGGGAAGCCAGACCGGCCCGCTCCGCCTCTTCCGCCGTCATCATGCGGCCGGTCAAAACCATTTCCATGGCCTTTGACTTGCCCACGAAGCGGGTCAGGCGCTGGGTGCCGCCGGCGCCGGGCAGAATACCCAGATTAATCTCCGGCTGGCCAAATTTGGCATTGTCGGCGGCGATGATGAAATCGCACATCATCGCCATCTCACAACCACCGCCCAGGGCAAAGCCGGCCACGGCGGCGATAACTGGCTTGCGCGTCTGGCTGACGCGTTCCCAGCCGGCGGTGATGAAATCTTCCCGGTAAACGTCCATATAGCTTTTTGGCGCCATTTCCGAGATATCGGCGCCGGCGGCAAAGGCTTTGGAACTGCCGGTCAAAACAATGCAGCCGATGTTGTCGTCAGCCTCGAAACTATCCAGGGCTTGGCCCAGGTCCTCGATCAGCGCCGCGTTCAGGGCGTTCAAGGCTTCCGGCCGGTCCAAGGTGATGATGCCGACACTGCCTTTGGTCTCCACCAGGATGTTTTCATATGCCATGCGCCTTGTCTCCTAATTGTTTAAGTCCGCTGCCGGGCGCCCGCCGGCCCGCTTTGGACGCAATTTCAATTCCAGGGCCGCCGTCCTACTCGGTTCCCGGCGCAATAGCAAAGCGAACGGTCACGATGGGGCCATTTTTTTCCGCGCTGATCCGCAGTCCTTCGCCGTCCCTGACGTAGTAGCCTTGTCCCGCACGGCGCCAGCCCAGCTGCGGCAGGGTCTCGTCATAGAATCGCCACAGCGCCGGAAGGCCTATTGCAGGACTGTCTGCCGAGCCTTTTTCGCTCACCGCGACCGCCTGGATCAAGCGGCCATGCGGTTTGTCGAAAATCATCGTCGCGTCGGGAATTTCCCGCAGTCCCGGCATCAGGGGCAGGTCCGCGACCCCGGCCAGAAACGCAACATCCGCCGCCTTCACGCCGGTCCCGGCGATTGGCGCGGTCAATAGCAGCCAAGGCGCAAATAGTGCCGCCGCAATAATCCTTTTGCCTATCATGGTGGCAATCTAGCACAATGGCGCACTGTCGGAAGACTATGGAAACGGGACGATTGCTTTTGCGAAATATTAGAGTGTTGTTAGGGGTGGTGCTTTTAGCATTGGTCCTGTGGAGCCATGCCGGCCCCGCCGGGGCTGATTTGTTAGGTTCCGATCCCTTGATCGATGCGGTAGAGCGCGGCAATTTCCGCGCTGCGCAAAAAGCTTTACTGGCCGGCGCCTCCGCCAATGTCCGTGGCGCCCAGCGCCGTTCCGCGTTGATGCTGGCGGCCAATATTGGCGCGGCTGATATTGTTGAACTGTTATTGAGCCACGGCGCCATCTTCGATTTGTCCGACGCGGAAGGCAACACCGCATTGATTTATGCCGCCGTGAACAATTTTGAAGACGTAATTGCCCTATTTTTGGCTGCTGGGGCGGCAATCGATCATGGCAACAGGCAGGGCGAAACCGCCCTGATGCGTGCCGCGCGGACAGGCAGCGGCAATGCGGTTAGCGCGCTTTTGGCCGGCGGTGCCGATCCGACCCTGACCGATTTCACCGGCCGTACCGCGCTTGATCTGGCCCGTGAAAACCGCCGCAACAGGGTTATCCAGATCTTTCGCCAAGCCGGTGTTCAGCGCTAAAGCGGTTTGCCTACTTCGACATCCTGTCTGTTTCCCTGGCATTCGCGAATATTGCCGCGGCACAGATCAATAACACGGCCAGAAAACCAAAGATCCAGCGATACGCGATCTCCGGGCTTTGGCCGCCGTCGGTGTCGAAGCCGCCCAAAATCAGACCCGAGGTTGATTGGATCGCCGCCACGCCCAGGAACACCGCAAGATTTTGAAAGGTCAGGCCGCGCCCGATCAAATGATCCGGCAAGACGGCACGGGCAAAAGCATGGTTCACCATGACATAGCTGCCGACACCGGCGAACAGCAGCAATAGGACCGTGGCCGTCCAGAAATCAGGTTTCTCAAGTGCCGCCAAAAGAGCAAGAATGGCGGCGGTGGCAAGGGCACCCGCTACGATCAGCCACTTGCGCTGGCTGATATGGTAATCAAGCCGGCCATACAAAGAAACGCCGAGGAGCACGGCAATATTCAACGCCAGCAGGACATTGCCGCGCGCCACGCCGTCCAGGCCATGAACATCCGCCAGATAAGGCCCACCCCAAAGTCCAACCACGGTCAAAATCGTCGCATAGCTGACAAACTGGATCGCCGATACAAGCCAGAGTTCACGATTGGCCAAAACCAATCGCAGGCCATTTAAGGCCTCGCCCCAGCTCTCAGCCTGATTGCCGGCTCCGGCATGTCCCGGCGGCGCGTCGCGGACAATAAGCAACAGCAATAGGGCAAAAACACCCGTCAACCCGGCCATCGCCAGGAAAGCACCCCGCCAGCCGATGACGTCCACTGCCCAGGCAAGCGGCGTCGTCGCCAAAAGGGTGCCGCCGCCGCCAACCACGAACAACATGGCGGTGAGCGTGGCAAAGCGTTCCTCGGGATACCAGCGCGCGATCACCACCATGGAGCCCATCAGCCCGGCGGCACAGCCAAATCCCAACAGGATCCGTCCAATTGCCAGAGCAACGCCGCCGTTCGCCGCCGCGAAAGTAATAGCGCCCAGTACCGCGACCGCGAAAAGCCCTGCCATGGTCCGCCTTGCGCCATATCGGTCCAGCAGTATGCCGGTCGGTATTTGCGCCGCGGCAAAGGCAAGAAAGAAAAGCCCGGTAATGCCGCCCATCGCTTCGGCCGAGAGCTCAAGTTCGACCATCAACTCAGGCGCGATGGCGGCGTTGGCAACCCGGTAGAACTGGCTGGCGACATAAGCCCCACAAAGCACGAGATAGATTTGCAGGGCTTGCCGCCGCTCCGGATGGATCATCGTGACATGCTCATGGCTCAGACCTGCCCCGCCGAGACGCCGCCATCGACCATATAAACCCCGCCGGTGCAAAACGAGCCGTCATCGCTGCCGAGGAACAGCATCAGCCGGGCCACTTCCTCCGGCTCGCCATAGCGCTGCAACGGTATGTTCCGCGCCATGGGCCGGTTCGCGCGGTCACCGGCCGGCAGGCCCCGCTGTGCCTCGATCGAAGTCATCATGCGGGTATCGATGGGCGCCGGATTTACCGTGTTGACGCGGATATTCTGCGCCGCGCCTTCCAGGGCGGCGGTGCGCATCAAGCCGATTACCGCATGTTTGGATGTGACATAGGCGGACATGCCGCCGGTTGCGCGGATTCCCGCCGTGGACGAGGTGATGACAATACTGCCGCCGCCACGGGCGCTCATGACGGGCATGATATATTTCAGCCCCAGGAAGACGCCGCGCACGTTAATGGCCAGGACCTTGTCGAACATCTCCTCGGTATATTCGGCGATCGGCTTGACCGTGCCCTCGATGCCCGCATTCAACAGCGCTATATCAACACCGCCAAAGCGCTCGACCGCCGCCGCGATATAGGCTTGTGTCTGCGCCGTGTCCGTCACGTCGGCAACGACGGCCGCCGCCTGTTCCGCGCCGATCTCGGTGACGACGCCTTGCAGCGCGTCGTCATCAAGATCGACCAAAATGATGCGGCCGCCTTCCGCCGCGAACAGCTTCGCCGCCGCCCGTCCGATGCCGCCTGATCCACCGGTGATGATCGCGACCTTGCCGTCCAATTTGCCGCCCAACTCTGTCATGACTGGCTCCTTTCCGTTGTATATTACAGCTCCCGCCGGACGATACCCTCGGCGACGAGCGCCTCGATCGCGGCTTGGTCAAAACCAAGTTCGTGTAGAATGCGGTCGGCCTCGCTGCCAAAGGTCGGGGTCGGGTCGGCCGGCTGAAAGCCGTCGCCGTCAAGCTCTACCGGCGGCCCAACCATGCGCACCGTTCCGGCGGCGGGATGGTCCATGTCGTGAAACATCTGGTTGGCATGGGCGTGTGGATCATCGAACAACTCGATCGGGAAGCGCACCGCCGCGACCGGGATGCCGGCCTCATTCAGACGCGCGATCCATGTCTCCGCCGAGGTTTGCCGCATCATGTTCTCGACCTGCGCCTTGAGGTCGGCGTAATAGACCTCCCAATGCGGCTCCTGAAGCGATGTCTCCAGCAGACCCAAATCCTCGATACCGAGAACTTCGGCGAATTTCAGGCGCAGGGAATGGCTGCCGCACGCCACCGCTATGGTGCGGTCGGCGGTCTCGAAGGTGCGGAAATATATCGCGGTCATGGAGGGAAACCGTGGGTTCGGAATTGCCGCGGCCTGCTCTTCGTAGGATGCTTTCGCGGCCCGCTGCGCGGTCAGGCGGCGCAGGGCCTCGTCGTGTGCCGGGCGATCCTGGTCTTCGGATCGAATAAGCTGGTTGTTGGCAAGGATCATCCCGGCATGCATGAGGGAAACATCAACGATGCCGCCCTTGCCGCTGCGCTCCCGGCGCAACAGGGCCGAGGCGACGCCGAAAGACAGGCACATGGCGCTCATATAATCAGCGCTGACCGGATCGCCCGATGCCGGGCGGCCATCGGTCATGCGCCCGTTGGCGGCCATCAAACCGCTGCGTGCCTGCACGACGATGTCCATGCCCGCTAGGCCGGCGTCCGGGCCATGCTTGCCAAAGGCGGTGACCGAGGCGATCACCAGCCGTGGGTTCTCGGCCAGCAAATCTTCCGGTGCCAGACCAAGCTCCTTCTCCAGACCGGGGCGAAAATTCATCAACACCACGTCCGCCCATGCCAGGATGCGTTCGATGACCGGGCGCGCGGCCGGCTTGCTGAGATGCAGGGGGAGCGAATGTTTGCCCCGGTTGCGGGAGAGGAAGATGCGGGATTCGCCGGGTGCAAGGGGGTTGAACCGGCGCGTCGGGTCGCCGCTGGGGGCCTCGATCTTGAGCACCTCGGCGCCGCCATCGGCCAGCATCTGTCCGCAAAACGGCACCGCGATAAATTGTCCGAACTCGGCCACCCGAATGCCGTCGAACGGCCTGGATTCGTTCCTTGGCACCGATGCTTCTTCGTCGCCTGTCACCGGTGTCTTTCCTCTTCCATCAGATCATAAAAAATCCGACCGCCAATCCGGCCGGCAATAGATCGTCGCTCGCTGCAGTCCAATCGAATTCGGCAAAATCGTACGGGCCGTGCATTTGCCTGTCAAATCCCTGTGCCACGGTGAGGATCCACGGCCAGCGTATTCTTCGCGCGCCAATCCATAAGGGTCACTATCAATGCCCTGCGGTATGAGGCAGGATAACCGCGAACGAGGAGCGAGACATGAGCGATATGCCGTCGAAGCACGAACCGTATGCGGGCAAGGATCTTGGTGAGATCCCGTTTATCTGCACGCCAACCATGGTTGAGCATTACTGCGAAGGACTGGCCGTCGACCACGCGCGCTATCTCGGCCCAACCTATTGGGAAACACCGGCGGCACCCGCGATGATCGTCGGTGAAGTCGACGGCGGCTTTGACGGCGCACGCTTCGACAATGCGTTTGGCAATTTGTGGATGCGCCAGGAGTGGGCGTTCCATGCCCCGATATTCCCGAACCGCGAATACCGCCGTACTTCCAGCGTCACCGACGTCTACGAATGGCGCAACCGCTCGGTGGTTAAACAGGAGGTGAACCTCTACGAAGGGGAGGCCCTGATCGTTCGCGGCATCCACCACCAGAGCTATCTGTTGGGTCAAAGTTCGGGCAGGGTTGCCCTGCGGGATCCAACGAAAAAGGAAGGCGTCCGCAAGTTCGAAGTGCCCGCCGGAGAGCCCATCGCAAGCGTTGCCCGCAACATCGATCTGGAGATGTGCGGCGTGTTTTTTCATGGCAACCGAAGCTATCACACCGACAAGGCGGCATCGGAAGAACTCGGCTTCGAGGAGGTCGTGGTCGGCGGCAAGATGACCATGTCACTGATCGGCGAGATGCTCGAACAGCGTTTCGGGCGCGGCTATTACGAAGGCGGAACCCTCGATGTGAAGTTCACCAATATCGTCTGGCCGGATGACCACGTTACGGCGAAGGGCGTGATAACGCGCGAACAGGACGGCCGGGCATTCATCACCGTGTGGATGGAAAAAGATGATGGCACGGTGGTCATCGTCGGGTCGGCGTCGGCGGCCAGTTAGAGCGTTTTTTTTACAACCACAACACTATTCCAGCTTCGAGGAAACACCCCCATGACTGATAATCTGTCCGATAATGTGACCGACTTTTCCTTCCTGCAAGGCGTCAAGGTAATCGATTTCACTCAGTTCGAGGCCGGCCCCTCCTGCACAGAAGCCCTGGCTTGGCTCGGTGCCGACGTGGTGAAAGTCGAAAATCCGAAAATGGGCGATCCCGGCCGCCGCCTGCGCCCCGGCAAACCGGACAATGACCCGTATTATTTCCACATGTTCAACGCCAATAAAAAGTCAATCACCCTCAACCTGAAGTCGCCCGAGGGCCTGGAGCTGGCCAAGGAGATGATCGCCAAGGCCGATGTGATGATGGAAAACTTCGCCCCCGGTGCGATTGAGCGGCTGGGCCTGTCCTACGATGTGGTGAAGGCGATCAACCCCGGCATCATCTATGCCCAGGTCAAGGGTTTCGGCGAGGGCAGTCCGTTCGAGAAAAACCTCGCCTTTGATATGATCGCGCAGGCCTGCGGCGGCACCTTTAGTGTCACGGGAGACGCCGATGGTCCGCCGACCCGGCCCGGGGTCTCGCTGGGCGACACCGGCACCGGCATGTTGATGGCGATTACCGTCCTGGGAGCATTGTACAAGCGGCGGGAGACCGGCGAGGGCCACCACATGCAGGTGGCCATGCAGGACGCGATGCTGCACTACATGCGCATTGGCTTGTCCACCCAAGGCCTGACAGGCAAGGCGGCGGAACGCGGCGGCTCCAAGGTGCCGGGCATCGTCAATGCGCCCATGGGCCTGTATCCCTGCGCCCCGGGCGGACCGAATGACTACGTCTACATCATGACCAGCCGGGCCAACCCGGATCATTGGGACCGCTTGCTGACCTTGATCGGGCGCGAGGATTTGATCGGCGACGAGCGCTATCTGACCCCCGGCGACCGCGTGGAGCGCGAGGCGGAGGTGGATGAAGTGATCGCCGCCTGGACCCGTGGGCGCACCAAATACGACGCCATGACCGTGGTTGGCGAGGCGGGCATCCCCGCCGGCGCCGTGCTGGATACCGACGAATTGAACAATGACGTCACCTTCGAGGAGCGCGGCGTCATGCAGACCATGGTCCATCCGGTGCATCGCCCGTTCAAGATGCCGGGCTGGCCGGTCCGGGTGGACGGTCAGGCCACGCGGCTGAAATCATCGCCAATGCTGGGTGAACATACGGACGAGGTAATCAGCGACTGGCTGGGGCTGAACAGCGCCGCGATTAACGAGCTGAAAACGAACGGCGTGATGGGCTAGCTGTTTTTCCGCCGCGAGGCCGGGATCTTTTCGCTGGCGGATTTCAATTGCCCGCAGGCGGCCATGATGTCACGTCCCCGTGGCGCCCGGATCGGGGCTGAGAAACCCGCATCGTTGAGGATCGAGGCAAAGCGGTGAATGCGGTTGTTGGAGCTGCATTGATACGGCGCGCCGGGCCAGGGATTAAACGGGATCAGGTTGATCTTGGCCGGCAGGCCGCGCAGCAGGCGCACCAATTCGTTGGCATCCTCCAGGCTGTCGTTAACCTCCTGCAGCATGACATACTCGAATGTGATGCGGCGGGAGTTGTTAGCGGATGGGTAATCGCGGCAGGCCTGGATCAATTCCGCGATGGGATGCTTGCGGTTCAGAGGCACCAGTTGGTCGCGCACCTTGTCAGTCACCGCATGCAGCGAGACGGCCAGATTAACCCGTAATTCCCGCCCACAGCGTTCCATGGCCGGAACCAGCCCGGCGGTGGATAAGGTGATGGAGCGGCGCGAAAGGGCGATGCCATCGCTATCCATGATAATATTCAAGGCTTGGGAGACATTGTCGTAATTCAACAGCGGCTCGCCCATGCCCATCATGACAATGGTGGAAATCTTGCGGTGCCCATCGGGGTTGGGCCAGTCATCCAGGCAGTCCCGCGCCAGCATGAACTGCCCCAGAATTTCGCCGGCGGTCAAATTCCGCACCAGCGGCATGGTTCCGGTATGGCAGAAATCGCAATTCAAGGTGCAGCCAACCTGACTGGAAATGCACAACGCGCCATGATCCAGGTCCGGAATATAGACCATTTCGACTTCGTTGCCGTCAGCCAGCCGCAGCAGCCATTTAATCGTGCCATCGGTGGAATTCAGGGTCGTGGTGATGGCCGGACGCTCGATGTTGCAGCCTTCATTCAGGCGTTGGCGCAACTCCTTGCCCAGGTCGCTCATCTCGTCGAAGGAGGTGACACCGCGATTGTACATCCAGCGCCAAAGCTGGCCGACCCGCATCTTGCATTGCCGCGTGGGTACGCCAAGCCTGGACAGCGTCTCGGAAAGCGCCGCCCGCGGCAGACCAATCAGGTTCAGCCCATGGCCGCCACTTTTGGCATTGGCGTCGGTATCGGCCGGGATGGTTTCAGCTAGGGTGCTCATTTGCCGCCTACTTTACCTTGCAGGCCCGGTTGATCGCCTTGTGGGCGCGGGTGAAGCCTTTCAGGGAATAGCGGTCCGTGGTTTTGGTGCCGCGCTTGGAGGTGCCGCGAATAACCATTTTCTTGCCGGCCCGCATGGCCTTTACCAGTTTGGCTTCCGTTTTGGGGTTTTCCACCCAGGCGGTATCATCCACCGTGTAGAGCTTGAAGGTCTTGCCATCCACATTGATGGTCACGTTGCTGCCGGGCTTGAACGGATAACCTACATAGACGCCGACCTCGCCCTTGATTTTCTTATAGGGGCGATGCGTGATCAGCACCCAGATCGGCCCGCGCTTAACCCCGCCCGGTTTGCTGTCGCTCGGCTGCCCCGCCATATAGCAGGCCTTGCCCTTGCCTTCCTTCAGCGAAAAGGCGCCCCAAACACCGGGACTACGTAGTAGTGACTTCGGCGCTTTGGATTTTGCCTGTGCCGTCATGGCGACGCCCAGCAGAACCGTGACCAAACTCAGAGCGGTCAAAATGGTCATAAATTTTTTCATGGCGTCAACATAATGTTGCTTTGCGGCATTTGCCAGATCAACCTCTCCTTAATCTTGCTTTGTGCGAAATTTCTGCGCGCCTTGAATATGGGGTGTGGCTGGCTCGCCCGTATTGCGGCTGAAGGTTGCCCGCTGGCCAAAACGGCCCAGGCTGACCGTGCGGTCGTAAAGCACAATTGCCCCCGCTGTCGCCACATTGATGCAAAAGGCGGTGGGGATCTTGATCACATGGTCGCAGCGGGCCAGCATTTCAGGCGACAGGCTGCCGCGCTCCGGCCCCAGGACATAGGCAGCCCGGACCGGATGCTTGAAGGTCGGCAGATCGACCGCGCCGTCGATCAATTCAATGCCCACAAGCTGGCAGCGTTCGGGCAGCACCATGGAGGCCACGTCGTCGAATTCGTAATAGGGCAATTGATGGGTCGAACGCGAGGTGTCGGAGGAAGCCTGCCGCTGGCGGTAGCTGCCGTCCACCGTGAACAGAAAACCGGCCCCGAAGGCCTGGGCCGAGCGGAACAGATTGCCCGCGTTCATGGGCTTGCTTAAACGTTCCACCCCGATGCCGAAATACCCGCGCATGACGTCCCTTCCAATGACCCCCAATGATCCGGAGCCAAGAATAACGCCGATAGGCGACAAAGGCCCATGCTTTGTGTTAAGCCCAATTTAGAAAATTATTGGCTCGGAAGCGTGAGGAAAGACACTGATGAAAGCGATGTTGTGCAAGGAAAGCGGCCCCATTGAAAGCCTGGTGCTGGAGGATTTTGAACTGCCGCCCCTGGGCGAAGGCGAAGTGCGGGTTCGCGTACGCAGCGCTGGGGTCAATTTTCCCGACATCCTGATCACCCAGGGGATCTATCAATTCAAGCCGGCGCATCCCTTTTCCCCCGGTTCCGAATGTGCTGGTGATGTGCTCTCGGTCGGTCCCGGCGTCACCGATTTCAAGGCCGGTGACCGGGTCATCGCCATGACCGGCCACGGCGCCTTCGCCGAAGAGGTCAATACCCTGGCCAGCAATTGCCTGCATCTGCCGGACGATATCAGCTACGAACTGGGCTCCGCCTTTGTCCTGACCTATGGCACCTCGATCTACGCTTTGCTGCAGATGGGCAAGTTGATGAAGGACGAATGGCTGCTGGTGCATGGCGCCGCGGGTGGGGTTGGCCTGTCGGCGGTGGAGATCGGCAAAGCCATGGGCGCCAAGGTAATCGGTACCGCCAGCAGCGACGAAAAGCTAAAAATTGTTACGGAACACGGCGCCGACGAGGTTATCAATTACAGCGACGGTCCCTTCAAGGACAGGGTAAAGGAGATCTGCGGCAGTGCCGGGGCGGATGTCATTTACGATCCGGTGGGCGGCGATGTTTTCGATCAATCACTGCGCTGCATCAACTGGGACGGCCGGCTGCTGGTTATCGGCTTTGCTTCCGGCCGGATACCAGAGGCGCCGGCCAATCTGGCGCTGTTGAAGAACTGCTCCATCGTCGGCGTGTTTTGGGGCGCTTGGAACAAGCGCAATCCCGAAGGGCACGCCAAGAACATGGACATGCTGTTCCAGTGGCTGCGTGAGGGTAAGTTGCGGCCCAATATTTCGCACCGCTTTCCCCTGGCCGAAGTGCCGGCGGCCTTGCAGGTCCTGGTTGACCGCAAGGTGGTTGGCAAGGCCGTGATCACGATCGATTAGTGGCTGACGGCGACGCAAAGGTTCAGGCCCAGTACGAGGCCTATCCCTATCCGGCCCGCGAGCCCGGTGACGAGGCGCATCGCCTGATCACCGGCTCGCCCAGCCATTTGCTGGAGATCGAGCATTTTGTCCTGGCTGGTGGCCGGGCCCAAGACCTGCCAAAAGGTAACCTGCGGGCCTTGGTGGCGGGCGGCGGCACCGGCGATGGCGCGATCATGTTGGCGCAGCAATTGGCCGACCGTGGCCCAAATAGCGCCGGGGGCTCGGTAACCTATCTGGATATGTCCACGGCGTCCCTGGCTGTTGCCAGCGGCCGGGCGGAAGCGCGGGGCCTTACCAATATCTCGTTCCATCATGGCTCTCTGCTGGACCTGCCCAAGATGGGTTGGGAGCCGTTCGACTATATCGATTGCTGCGGCGTGCTGCACCATCTTGCCGTGCCTGGCGAAGGCCTGGCTGCGTTGACCTCCGTGCTGACGGAACAGGGCGGCCTCGGCCTGATGCTATACGGCGAATTGGGCCGGACGGGGGTTTATCCGGCGCAACGCGCCATTGCCCGTCTGCGCGGCGATGAGCCGGCGGATGAAGGCCTGCGCCTGGCGCGTCGTCTGGTGGCCGGGATGCCGGCGGGCAATTGGCTGAAACGCAATGAGCATCTGTCGGATCACCTGGCGGGCGATGATGCGGGCTTCCATGATCTGCTGCTGCACAGCCGCGACCGCGCCTACCTGGTAGGTGAAATAGCCGAACTGGTGGCTGGCGCGGATCTGCGCATTACCGGTTTTTTGCCCCCCGGTGCTTATGATCCCGGTTCCTATATCGACGATCCCGAGCTGCGGACACGGGCCGCGGCCCTGCCGGTGGTCGAGCGTTGGGCCCTGGCCGAGGAAATGTCGGGCGCCATGAAAACGCATGCCTTCTATGCCGTGCGCCAGGGCAATAAGACGGGCGGCGCCGCAACTGGTTTCGCCCCCTCAATGGTACCTGTGTTGCGCGAGATGTCGGCGGAACGTCTGGCGGCAAGTCTGGAAAAATCGCCCCGTCTAAGCGCGGAACTGGGCGGCGTGGCGCGGCAGTTTGAATTGCCCGAAGGCGCGGCGGCGATTGTTGCGCTGATTGATGGCCGGCGCAGCCTGCGGCAAATTCATGGCCGACTACGAGCCGGCGGCACGAAGCTGGCTTGGCCGGAATTCGAGGTTAAATTTGCCGCGATTTTCGCTGTTCTCCATGCCCTCAATCTGCTGCTGTTCGCCGGCGGCAAGGCGGTTTAGAGATGCACACGGACGGCCTATTCGAAATTGCCCTGCTGGCAGCCGGCGCCCTAATTTTGGGCCTGGTGCTGCAGCGCCTGCGTCAGCCGGCGATCGTCGGTTATATCGTCGCGGGCGTCGTGCTTGGACCATCGGGATTCGATCTGTTTCCCGACCGGGCGCCGATCGAAACCCTGGCCGAGTTGGGCGTGTTGTTGTTGCTGTTCGTGATCGGTATGGAGCTCTCCTTGCGCGCCTTTCGCCGTGTCTTGCGTCTGGCGGTGTTGGGCGCCGGGGCGCAGATTATTCTCTCCATCGGCGCCATGTTGGTGGTGGCCCAGGTCTTTCACTACTCCGTCGAGACGGCCGTCGTCATGGGCTTTGTCGTGGCGTTGTCCTCCACCGCCGTGGCGATCAAGTTGTTGGAGGATATCGGCGAATTGCGGACCGCTATCGGGCGGACCGCGATCGCGGTGCTGATTGCCCAGGACCTGGCCATCGTACCCATGCTGTTGATCGTTGATGGCCTGGCGGGCGGCGGCGGTATTCCGGTGCTGGGCTATATCAAGCTGTTCGCGGCGGTGGCTCTGTTGGCCGCCATGATCGCGTTGCTGACCCGGCGTTCCCGCGTTGGCGTGCCGTTTGCCCGCACCATGCATGGCGATGTGGAATTGGCCGCGGTCACGGCGCTGGCCTATTGCTTCGGCGCCGCGCTGGTCTCGGCCCTGATGGGCCTGTCACCGGCCTATGGCGCCTTCCTGGCCGGCCTTTGGATCGGCAACTCTACCGCCCGCGCACCCCTGCTGGCGGCGGCCCGGCCTATACAGAGCGTTTTGTTGATGGTCTTTTTCGTTTCCATCGGGTTGCTGCTGGATCTGGCTTTCATTTGGGATCACCTGGCCGAGGTCTTGAGCATTCTGTTGGTGGTAACGGTTCTGAAAACCGTCATGAACGTGATGGTGCTGCGCCTGTTGAGGGAGCCCTGGCCACGGGCCTGGATCGTCGGCGTTTCCATTGGTCAGATCGGCGAGTTCTCCTTTGTGCTGGTGGCCGCCGCCGTCGGCTCCGGCTTGATCCTGGACGACAATGGCCGGATCGCCGTATCGGTCATCGCGCTGAGTTTGATGCTCTCGCCCCTGTGGCTGATTTTCAGCCGGCGTCTGGAACGTCTCGTAGGCAGCAATGTCCAGACCCTGCGGGAGTATTTGCATGACCTGTTCGCACCCGAATCCAAGGCCGTGGCGACCATGGCCCATCGTCCCATCGGCTTTTCCATGCACCTGGGCGCGGGTGGGCGCCGCGCGGCGGCGGATATGACGGACGACGAAAAGGCCGACGATGACGCCCGTCTTGATGCCGATGACGACAGCAATGGCAAAAGCGAAGCTTGAGGCGGATTATACTTTCGAGGCTGCCGCCGCCGCGCGCGGCCTGGGTCCCGTCTGCGGTATCGACGAGGCGGGCCGGGGCCCCTGGGCCGGACCAGTGACCGCGGCGGCGGTGATCCTGCGGCCCGATAACATCCCGCCCGGTTTGGCGGATTCCAAAACGCTTAGCAAAGCGCGCCGGGAAGCGCTGTTTGAACAGTTACGCGAGGCCGCCGTGATCGGCGTGGGCCGGGCCAGCGTGGCCGAGATCGACCGCCTCAATATTCTGGCCGCGACCATGCTGGCGATGGCCCGCGCCGTTACTGATTTGGCGGCGGCGCCAGGTTATGCGCTTGTCGATGGTAACCGCGCCCCGGATCTGCCCTGCGGCGTTGAAACCCTGGTCAAGGGCGATGGCCGCTGTCTGTCCATCGCGGCGGCGTCCATCGTCGCCAAGGTCAGCCGCGACCGGGAGATGGCGGCCCTGGCCGAGCGCTTTCCCGGCTTCGGTTGGGAGCGAAATGCGGGCTATGGCACCGCTGAACACAGGCAGGGTTTGGCGCGGTTGGGGCCGAATGAAATGCACCGGCGTAGCTTCGCACCTATTCGGAAGCTTTTAGAGCAAGGTTTAGACTCGGGCCTAAGCGGCTGACTCCAAAGAAAAAAATCAGTTGACTGGTGATTCGCTCTCGACCAGTATGCGCCGCCGTCATGAGCAAGAAACAGAAAATAGAGCGCAACAGCATCCACTTGGGCGATACCGTCCAGGTGATGTCCGGCCTGCCTGATGCCTCCGTTGATCTGGTTTTCGCCGATCCGCCCTATAATTTGCAGTTAAGCGGAGAGCTGCATCGTCCCAACAACAGCAAGGTGGCTGGTGTTGACGACGATTGGGACCGCTTCGATACTTTTGCCAGTTATGATGAATTTACCCGTGCCTGGTTGAGCGAAACCAAACGCGTCCTCAAACCCAAGGGCGGTTTGTGGGTCATTGGCAGCTATCACAATATTTTTCGCGTCGGCGCGATTTTGCAGGACCTGGGCTTTTGGATCCTCAATGATGTGATCTGGCGCAAGACCAACCCAATGCCGAATTTTCGCGGCAAACGCTTCACCAACGCGCATGAGACCTTGATCTGGTGCACCCCCTCGCCGAACGGCAAGGGCTATACCTTCAACTACGAGGCCATGAAGGCGTTGAACGAGGATTTGCAGATGCGTAGCGATTGGCTGCTGCCGATCTGCTCCGGCGGGGAACGTTTGAAGGAAAACGGCCAAAAGGCCCATCCGACGCAGAAGCCCGAGGCTCTGTTGCATCGGGTGCTTCTCGCCTCCTCCAATCCGGGCGACCTGGTGCTTGATCCGTTCTTTGGTACCGGCACCACGGGTGCGGTGTCGAAACATCTGGGCCGGGATTATATCGGCATCGATGCCGATCCCGGCTATGTGGATCTGGCCCGCCAGCGCATCGATGCCGTGGCCCCCCTGGCGGAACAGGACCTGGATGTAACACCGTCGAAACGATCCTTGCCGCGCATTCCGTTCGGTTGGTTGGTGGAGCGCGGCATGCTGCGTCCCGGCGCGACGTTGTACGATTCCCGGCGGCGTTACGCGGCCCGTGTCCGCGCCGATGGCTCCGTGGTGGCGAACCGCTCGCGCGGCTCCATCCATCAGGTGGGCGCGGCGGTACAAGGCGCACCGGCCTGCAATGGCTGGACCTTCTGGTGCTTCGAGGAACAGGGCCAACTGGTTCCCATCGATCTGCTGCGGCAGAAACTGCGGTCCGAGCTGCACTAAAGTTTCAGCCCGTGGCGCAGCACCTTCTTCATCACCGTCGGTAGGGCAAGTTCGCCAAGGTCCTTTGGCGCCTGCCAAATTTCACCGCTCTTGGTTTCCCTCGCGCCATTTCCTGTATGCACCGCCAGCTCCAGGCGAAAGTGCGTAAAGACGTGAACCACGGTACCGGGCAACGATTGCCATTCTGTATGCAGGGGAGCATGGCCGGATATCTCGCCCGCCTGCCATGCCTGTTCCCGCCAGGGCGTTGAAGGCACTTCCATCATGCCGCCCAACAAGCCCTTCTCGGGCCGCCGCCGCAGCAGTAAGCGGCCCGCTTCGTCAAACAAACAAAAAGCGATGCCGTAACGGGTCGGGCGCTTCGCCCTGGGTTGGCGGCGGGGCAGGCTGGCGGCGATGTCTTGCTTCCGTCCTTCGCAAGCTTCGGATAGGGGGCAGCGGTCGCATAGCGGTGCGCGTGGCAAACAGACCGTCGCACCTAGATCCATCAGGGCCTGGGCATGATCGCCGGCGCGCTGATCTGGCGTCAGGCCGGCGGCTAGACGGCGCAGTTCCGGCTTCACACCGGGCAGGGGGGCCGTGACCGCGAACCGGCGCGAGACCACCCGTTCGATATTGCCGTCCACGGGAGAGGCCTTGCGGCCAAAGGCGATGGCGACGACGGCGGCGGCGGTGTATGGCCCGATGCCGGGCAAGGTACGCAGGGCATCCTCCGTATCGGGAAAGGCGCCATTATGTTCGCCGGCCACCACCTGGGCACATTTGTGCAGGTTACGGGCGCGCGCGTAATAGCCCAGGCCCTGCCAGGCGTGCAGCACCTGGTCCAGCTCGGCCGCGGCCAGGTCCTCCACCGTCGGCCAGCGTTGTAGAAAGTGCAGAAAATAGGGGATCACCGTCTTCACCACGGTCTGCTGCAACATGATCTCGGACAGCCAGACGTGATAGGGCGCGGCTAATTCGCCAGGTGGCGCCCGCCACGGCAGCTTGCGGTGCTGGCCGTCGTACCAGGTCAATAATTTGGTCCCCAGGTTTGGAATCTGTCTCACCGTAAATTTACCGAAATTTTGCTGGCCCCATGCGCTTGTAGGATGACTCCGTGGGCATTCTCCCACAAGATGGGGGCCATGAATGAACAGAACGAACGCCGCCGCAAAAACCGCCCCATGGCTGCCGGTTCCATCCTGCGCCGGGCCACGGCGGCGGCGTTGCGCCGGCGCGGTTTTGCCGAGGGCGAGGTGATCGCCCGCTGGTCCGATATCGTCGGCCCCGAGTTGGCTGCCCTGACGGCGCCGGAAAAACTGCAACAACGGCGCGGCGATGTGGCGGGCGCGGTGCTGCATATCCGCGTCGCCGGCGCGGCGGCGGTGGAATTACAGCATATGGCGCCCATGGTAATCGAACGGATCAACGGTTTTTACGGCTACCGCGCGGTGGATCGGATAAAATTGCTGCAGGGCCCCTTGCCGGTGCCGGAAAAGCCTCGCGAGGTGGTCTCCAGGGCGCTGACGGGGGCCGAATCGGCGGAACTGACAGCGCGAACGGAGGCGACCAAAAGCCCCGATCTGCGCCATGCGCTGGAGCGTTTGGGCACCTCCGTCCTGGGCCGGCGGGCGCCGCCTGAAAAGAACGATTAAAACTTCATGGGCGCGGTCTTGATCGTCACCATTTCGCCCCAATGTGTTGTCAAATTAGCATTGAGAGGCTTGCGATTCTGGACCGGCAAGCCTATAACTAATACCACATGTTGTGGGTAGGAGATGGAATGACCCAAGTTAGAGTATTTATGCCTGTCATGGCTTTGCTTTGTGCGCTGCTGCTTTTTGCCGCGCCCACCAGGGCGGAAGCACCGCCCTACGCGGTGGGCGATATGGTCCTGGGCGCCAAGGATGCACCGGTGACGGTGATCGAGTATGCCTCCATGACCTGCCCCCATTGTGCCAACTTCCACATGGGCACGTTCAAGGAGCTGAAGACCAAGTATATCGATACCGGCAAGGTGCGCTTGGTTTTTCGGGAATTCCCGTTTGATCCTCTGGCTTTGCAGGCCTCCATGCTGGCCCGCTGTGCCGGCGAGAAGCGCTATTTCGGGATGCTGAACGTGTTGTTCAAAAGCCAGATGAAATGGGCCAAGGCGGCCAACCCGCAACAGGCCCTGGGCACGATTGCCCGTCTGGGCGGCTTTACCGAGGCACGTTTTCAGACCTGCATGCGGGATCAAAAACTGGCGGACATGATTTTGCAGACCCGCCTCGATGGCAATAAAAAGTTCGAGGTCGAGTCGACGCCAAGCTTCATCGTCAATGGCGAGAAGACATCCGGCAACATGACCATCGACAAATGGGATGAGCTGCTGGCCGATCTGTTGAAATAGGGCCTGTTGAAATGAACGAGAAGATGACAATTCGTACCGAAATGGGGACACAACCAGGTGCATTTTACAAAACTACGGCTTAGCGGCTTTAAATCCTTCGTCGATCCCATGGAATTGGTGATCGAAGCCGGCTTGACCGGCGTGGTCGGGCCCAATGGCTGCGGCAAATCAAACCTGGTGGAAGCACTGCGTTGGGTCATGGGGGAGAATTCGGCCAAGCGCATGCGCGGCGGCGCCATGGACGATGTGATCTTCAACGGCTCGCAAAACCGCGGCAGCCGTAATTTGGCGGAAGTCTCCCTGGTGATCGACAACAAGGACCGCACCGCGCCCGCCGCCTTGAACGATTCGGACGATTTGGAGGTCACCCGCGCGATTGAGCGCGAGCGCGGTTCCGCTTACCGGGTCAACGGCAATGAAATGCGGGCCCGCGATGTGCAGCTGCTGTTCGCCGATGCCGCCTCCGGCGCCCATTCTCCGTCCCTGGTCTCGCAGGGCCGTATTGGCGAGATCATCAATTCCAAACCCGCTGATCGCCGGGCTCTATTGGAAGAGGCAGCCGGCATCACCGGCCTGCATTCCCGCCGGCACGAGGCCGAATTGCGTCTGCGGGCGGCGGAAAACAATATGGAACGCCTGGATGACGTTATGCAGTCGCTGGAGGCGCAGCTGCAGAACATGAAGCGTCAGGCCCGCCAGGCCAGGCGCTTTCGCAAAATCGGTGAACAGGTCCGCCATTTCGAATCTATTCAGCTGCACTTGTTGTTTCAGCGCGCCGAGCAGCAACTGCGTACCGCCAGCGAAGAACTGGCCGAGGCCAACGGCCAGGTCGCCAAATTGACCCAGGCGGCGGCGCAAGCTACTACCGCGCATACCGAAGGCGCCAACGGCCTGCCGGATCTGCGCCAGGCCGAGGCCGTGGCAGCGGCGGTGCTGCACCGCTTGGCCGTGGCCCGCGACGGTCTGGATCAGGAAGAGCAGCGTATCGTGCAGGCTTCGTCGCAGTTGCAGGCCCGTCTACGCCAGATCGAGATTGATCAAGAACGTGAAGGCGGCCTCGGCGAGGAAGCCGCCGCCACCATCGCCCGTCTGGGTGAAGAGGCAGAACAACTGCGCGGCCAGCAAGCCGGCGAAGCCTCGGCGGGGGCGGAGGCCGAGAGCCGGGTCGCGGCGGCGGCGGCCGTTCTGGGCAATGGCGAAGGCGAGTTGCAGGCCCTGACCGATCAGGTCGCCGAGGGCGCGGCCCAGTCGGAAGCCCTGCGCCGTGCCCTGGCGACGGCGGAACAGCGCTTGCAGCGTCTGTCTCAGCGCCAGGCCGAGGCCAGGGCCATCCACGAACGCCTGACGGCGGAAACTCAAGGCGATGAACGCCTGGCCGAGGCGAACGAGGCCTTGGTTGAAGCGAGCCAGGCGGCGGAACAAGCCATCGCCGGGTTGGAGCTAAGCGAAGCCGCCCATGGCGCCTGCGAGGAAACCCTTGCCCGGGCCCGCGAGGCCGGCCAGCAGTTGGAGGGCCAGGATGCCCAGCTGGCGGCGGAGGAAAAGGCCCTGGCGGAATTGCTGCGGCAGGCGGATGCTGATCTGTGGCCCGCCGTGATCGACGCGGTATCGGTGGAGCCCGGCTATGAGGCCGCGCTGGGTGCCGCCCTGGGCGATGATCTTGATGTCCCGACCGACGAGGCCGCGCCGGTGCATTGGCGCACTTTAGAGCCCAGGGACGACGCGCCAGAGCTGCCGGCGGGCGCAACGCCCTTGTCCCATTACGTCAAGGCGCCGCCGGCATTGGCCCGGCGCCTATCGCAGGTCGGCGTGGTCGATGCGGCGGACGCGGCGCGCCTGACCGGCGAGCTGGCTTATGGCCAACGCCTGGTTTCCGTCGCTGGCGCCCTGTGGCGCTGGGACGGCTTTACCGTCACGGCGGGGGCGGAAACCGCCGCCGCCGTGCGTCTGGCACAAGGCAACCGTTTGACCGAATTGGGCCGTTTTCGCGCTGAATTGGCGCCGGGGTTGGAGAAATCCCGCGATGGCCTGGTGGCGGCGCGGGATAATTTGGAAGCTGCCGCCCGCGCGCGGGCGACGGCGCGGGAAGCCGCCCGTCTGGGCCGCGAGGCCTTGGACCGGGGGCGCAATGCCCAGGCCAAGGCGGAAAAGGATGCCGCCGCGCGTTCTGCCCGCATGACAACGGTGCAGGAAAGCCTGACCCAGATTGAAGCCGATCTGGAGGAGAGTAACACGGCGGTACGCGAGACCCAGGAACAGCTGGCCGCGCTGCCGCCCCTGGACGACCTGCGCCAGCGCCTTGAGGCCTTGCGCGCACAGGTTTCGGTGCAACGGACCGATCTGGTCGAGGCACGGGGCCATCGCGACCGCTTGCAGCGCGAGGCCAAGATGCGGGCCGACCGGGTCGCCGCCATCGCGGGCGAGCAAGAGGGCTGGCGCCGCCGGGCCGCCGGTGCGGAAGAACAATTGGCCGCCTTGGCGGAGCGGGCCACGGCGGGCCGGGAAGAGCTGGAGGTGCTGCAAGGCAAGCCGGCCGAGATCGCCGGGCAACGGCAAGCCTTGCTGGAACAGATCGAAACAGCGGAGGCAACCCGCAACAAGGCCGCTGACGATCTGGCCCAGGCGGAGGCGACGGTTGGCGAACTGGCGGTGGGCCAGCGCCGGGCCGAAAGCGCCCTGGCGACTGCCCGGGAAGAGCGGGTGCGCGGCCAGGCCGGCGTTGAGCAGTGCGAGGAACGCCGGGCCGAGGTAACCCGTCGGATCATGGAGACCCTGGATTGCCAGCCGCAGGCCGTCTTGGCCCAGGCCGAGATCGAGGCCGATGCGGAGCTTCCCCCGCTGGATGAGGCCGAGCGTAAGTTGGAGCGTTTGAAGCGGGAACGCGACAATATGGGCGCTGTTAACCTGCGTGCCGAACAGGAAGCGGTGGAGCTGGAAGAACAGCTTGAAGGCATGGTCACGGAACGGGCCGATCTGGAAGCCGCCATTGCCCGCCTGCGCCAGGGCATTTACAGCCTGAACAAGGAGGCGCGGGAGCGCCTGTTGGGCGCTTTCAAGACCGTCGATGGTCATTTCCAGGATCTGTTCGTGCGTCTGTTCGGCGGCGGCAAGGCGCATTTAAGCCTGACGGAATCGGATGATCCGTTGGAGGCGGGCCTGGAAATCATGGCCTCGCCGCCTGGCAAACGGCTGCAAAATCTGTCCCTGCTGTCGGGTGGGGAGCAGACCCTGACCGCGCTGGCACTATTATTCTCGGTCTTTCTGACAAATCCCGCGCCCGTGTGTGTGCTGGATGAGGTCGATGCACCCTTGGATGATGCCAATGTGGAGCGCTTTACCAATCTGGTTGGTGAAATCGCGCGGATTACCGGCACCCGCTTCCTGATTATCACCCACCATCCCTATACCATGGCCCGCATGGATCGCCTGTTTGGCGTCACCATGTCCGAGCGCGGCGTGTCGCAACTGGTCTCGGTTGACCTCGCGCGCGCGGAACGTATCCGGGCAACCGGGTAGCATGCCGGGGGCGGTGGTGGGCCAAATTGTCACATCGGTGAATTATATAGGAAAATCATATAGTTAGGGCGCGGGCATTGGCCCTTGACAGGTTACGGGTCAATTCGTATCGTGCGCCCGCTTCCGGCCAGTCGTGGCCGGGTGCTTGTAATATCTTGCCGGAGCTGAATTCTGCCCATGAAATACTGGGGAATCATCAAGTTTCGAGAAGATAAATGGCCGCCGGAACGGCAACCGGTACCTGGCCGAGCGAGTATCCAACCACGGCGCAGCTTTCGAGCAACATGACCAATCCGCGACACCCCCCTTCCTCGGACGAACCTTCCCTGGATGAACTGGGTGGCAGGATCTCCAAGGCCCGCTACGAGGCGGGGCTTGAGAAAACGGCGGCGGAATTGGAGGCGTTGGAGAAAGGGGCGGGTGCCGATCTTGGTGCGGCATGGCGGATTTCTATTGAAATCGTCGTCGCACTTGTGGTTTGTACCGCCATCGGCTGGGCCCTGGATTATTGGTTCGGGACCAAACCGTGGTTGATGCTGCTGTTCTTGTTTCTTGGCGGCGCGGCGGGCATAAACAATGCGGTGCGAACCGCGCTGCGGATGGACGCCAGAGCCATGGAGGCCTTGGAAGCTCAAAAGCAGAAGCCCAAAAGCTGACTGGGTCGCTGACGGGTACGACGAGTACGGTAGAGAAAGATAAGGGAGAGCGGCGTGAGCGCTGAACGCCACATTGATCATAGTAGCCCGATGCACCAGTTCGTCATCGGCCGGCTGAATGATTGGCAGTTGGGCGGCTTGGATGTGTCATTTTCCAAGGCGGCCGCTTTCATGTTCGGCGCCGTTATCGTGGCGACGCTGTTCCTGGTTCTGACCACCTCGAAACGTTCCATGGTGCCGGGGCGCTGGCAGTCCGTGGCCGAGCTTTGGTACGAATTCATCGCCGACATGATCAAGGAAACCATTGGCAGTGAGGGGCGGAAGTATTTCCCCTTCGTGTTCTCTCTGTTCAGTTTCATCGTCATGTGTAACCTGCTCGGCATGCTGCCCTACAGTTACACCGTGACCTCGCATATCGCTGTAACGATTGGCCTGGCCCTGTCGGTCTTCGTGCTGACCACGTTTATTGGCATTACCAAGCATGGGATGCATTTCCTGTCGTTCTTCGTGCCCAAGGGCGTGCCATTCGTGATGCTGTTGCTCGTTGTTCCGATCGAGGTTCTGTCCTATTTCATGCGGCCGATCAGCCATTCGGTTCGTCTGTTCGCCAACATGACCGCTGGCCACACCATGTTGAAGGTGTTTGGCGCGTTTGTTGTGCAGATGGGCGTGTTCGGCGTTTTGCCGTTCGCCCTGATCGTCGCCCTGACCGGCCTGGAAGTCGCCATCGCGGTGCTGCAGGCCTACGTCTTCACCATTCTGACCTGCCTGTACCTCAATGACGCCATTCATTTGGAGCATTGATGAACGTTGATTTGGCGCGCGGTCCGATATATTACCCATTCCCATCCACTCTCTTGAAAACGAAGGAATTTTAATCATGGATCCAGCAGCAGCGAAGCTGATCGGTGCCGGTCTTGCCGCAATCGCCATGGGTGGTGCCGGTATCGGCATTGGCCTGATTTTTGGCAACTACGTTGCCGGCGCCATGCGCAACCCAGGTGCGGCCCAGGCCGTGTTTGGCCGGGTTATTCTGGGCTTTGCCCTGACCGAGGCCATCGCCCTGTTCGCGCTGGTTGTCGCGTTGATCATCCTGTTCGTCTTCTAATCCGTCGCCGGGCTGTGCCCGGTAGCGATATCTGCCCCGGCGTAACTCGTACGGGGCGGAAGGAAGCCAGAGCATTTCCCAATAGGAAATGCTCCGACTTTTAGGAATAGAGTAATTTTTTCAATCATTTAGAATCGCCCAGAACTTTTGGGCGATTCATGTGGGATCGGAATTGCTCTAGAACGGAGCGAGAGCATGCCTCAATTTTGGATGGAGGACTTCGCGCCACAAATGGTGTGGCTGGTGATCTCCTTTATCGCGCTTTATCTGTTGATGGCCCGGGTGGCACTGCCGCGCGTGGCCAACGTTCTGGAAACCCGGCACGGCAGGATCGCCGATGACCTGGACCAGGCCGCGCAGCTGAAGGCGCAAGCCGAAACCGTGATCAGTGAATACGAAGCGGCCCTGGCGGAGGCCCGCGCCCAGGCGCAGGCAACCATTGCCCAGGCCGGGGCGGAAGCTGCCGCGGCATCGGAAAAACGCAGTGCCGAGGTCTCGGAAGTGTTGGCGGCGGAGGCGGCGGCAGCCGCCGAACGTGTCACTGCGGCGAAGAACGATGCCCTGACCGAATTGCGCGGTGTCGCCACCGAGCTGGCCCAGGCGGCCGCCGAGCGTCTGATCGATAGTTCGGTCGATACGGCGGATGTCCAGGCAGCGGTTGATACGGCGATACAGCAGAACGCGAGTGGGAGCTAGCTGATGGACGCGACATTTTGGGTCGGCGCGGCCTTTTTACTGTTCATAGCAATCCTGTTCTATTTCAAGGTGCCGGCCATGTTGACCGGCGCCCTGGATGACCGTTCGGCCAAGATCGCCGAAGATCTGGAACAGGCCCGGCAGCTGCGTGAAGAAGCCCAGGCCTTGCTGGCCACTTACGAGCGCAAACAGCGTGATGCCCTCTCCGAAGCCGAGGAAATCATCGCCCACGCCAAGGAAGAGGCGGCGCGTGAAGCCGACATCGCGGCCAAAAAGCTGGACGAGACCATCGCCCGGCGGCAGCAGGCGGCTCTGGACAAGATTGCCTTGGCTGAAGCCCAGGCCGAAAAAGAAGTCCGCGACGCGGCCATCGAAATCGCCATTGCGGCGGCTACGGCGGTCGTCGCCGAGCAGGTCAAGGGCGAGCGTGCGGATGCGCTGATCGCCACCGCCACGGCGGATCTGGGACGGCATCTGAACTGATCCCGCCCCACATAAAAACGTTCAAGAAACCTCGCTTTCGGGCGGGGTTTTTT
Organism: Rhodospirillaceae bacterium; assembly: GCA_018701215.1. GTDB lineage: Bacteria > Pseudomonadota > Alphaproteobacteria. The sequence goes on along the minus strand of JABIWH010000001.1, from coordinate 42,454 downwards.
GTTGTGGGGACGCGCGCACTCATTGCAACACCAGTCGAGTGTGTGACGCCGCCAGGTCTCGGTCTCGATTTGCGTATATAAATTTACTATGTTACGCGTAAAAAGATTATGTGAAGCTGTAGAGATTTTCGGAGGTGTGAAATGCCAAAGATTTTCATCCAATCAACGATAATAGTCGTTTCAGCAGTGGTGGGGTATGCAGCTAGCTTTATCGGCGAATCCCCAGAGATGAGAGGTGTTCTTACGATCTTGGACACGGCACGATCCCAGAATGTATATTTGGAGCTCGCCCAAGGGAAAGGGGACTACTTGGTAAAATATTTTCCTAATAACTCATGTCCAAGTGAGAAAAATGGCTGCCTTGATACACCGGGAATGGATTATACTCTTGCAGTGCAATTAGTGAATGCCGATGGTCGGTCGGAAAAATTCGAAATATGTGAACATATTTCAAACGAAAGCCCACTAGATTGTGAAAATAATTCATGGAATATGGTATCAGAAAATTCTGAATATTTTATAAATAGAGGAATATTTTCATTAATAAGAATTAATGGATCATCAATACTTAGAGGTGCTGTTTTGTATAAAAAACCTAAAGAAAAAAAGACAAACGGATTTGTTGTAGGCCTGCCGTATAGGTTAAGTGTACAAAAAAAGGGCTATTTTAATTCGCTGCCGTTAAAAGTAAATTCAACACACTGAGTAAATTTAACTACACTCTTAATTGTTAATAGAAAACTCGAAAATGGTCGCTGGCCTCATGCTTGATGCGATGGCCAAGAGAGTTCGCCGCCGTGGTATGATCAACAAGCATTGGAAAGCGTAACCGGCATTTCGGAGCAACACCATGGCAAGCAACTATCCGCGTGATCTGATCGGCTACGGGGTCACACCGCCCGATCCGCAATGGCCCGATAGCGCACGCCTCGCCGTCAACTTCGTGCTGAACTATGAGGAAGGTTCGGAGTATTCCGTGCCCGATGGCGATGGTTTTTCCGAAGCCTCGCTGACCGAGATGCCGCAATCCGCCGTACCCCATGGGGATCGTGACCTGGCGGCGGAGAGCATGTTCGAATATGGCAGCCGGGTCGGTTTTTGGCGCTTGTTGCGGTTGTTCCAAGAGCGCGATCTGCCGGTGACGATTTTTGCCTGTGCCCTGGCCCTGGAGCGAAACCCCGATGCCGCCGCCGCGATCCGTGACGCGGGCTATGACATTTGCTGCCATGGCTGGCGCTGGGTGGAACATTTCAAACTGTCCGAGGATGAGGAACGCGATCATATCGCCCGTGCCGTAATCTCGCTGAGCCGCATGTTCGGGGCGCCGCCCAGCGGTTGGTACTGCCGCACCGGGCCTAGCGTCAATACCCGGCGGTTGTTGGTGGAACATGGCAGCTTTCTCTATGACAGCGACGCCTACAATGACGAGCTACCCTATTGGCAGACGGTGGACGGGCAGGCGCATTTGGTGGTGCCCTATAGTTTGACCCATAACGACAGCAAATTCGGGCGCGGCTATTTCGCCCATGGCGATGATTTTTTCAGCTTCGTCAAGGATGGCTTCGACGTGCTGTATGGCGAAGGTCTGACGCAGCCCAAGATGATGTCCGTCGGTCTGCACCAACGGTTGATGGGGCATCCTGCCCGCGCCGCCGGTCTGGCCCGGCTGTTGGATTATATTGCCGGCCATGACGATGTCTGGATCACTGGACGCCAGGCCATCGCCGAACATTGGGCCCGGGTGCATCCTTATTCTGGCTCAGAACCTGAGCCGGGATAATTGCCGCGGCAATCAATTTAGATCAGCACGACCAATTGACTTGAAGCGCTGGCGATAACGGGCCGGCGTGGTGCCGGTGCGGCGTTTGAACAAGCGCCTGAAAAACGTCGGATCTTCATAACCGACGGCCCGCCCAACTGCATCCGTGGCTGCCGCGCTGGTTTCGAGAATTTGCTTAGCTTCCTCAATCCGCAGATTCTGAATGTAGTCGATTGGTGTGTAGCCGGTTGCGACCTTAAATCGCCGCTTAAATGTACGCTCCGGCAGGCGGGAATGCACCACCATGCGTGCGACAACGTTGGCACCGTTATAATTATCCGCGATCCATTCCTGAATACTGCTGATCACGGCGTCCTGATGACGCTTGGGCCGGCTGGCAGCGGCATAGGGCAGTTGGCCTTCGCTACGATCACCGAAGAGATAGATTTTCGCCGTGCGGATCGCTTCATTCTGTCCGCAGAACCGTGCGATGAGGTAAAGCACAAGATCTTCCCAAGAGGACACGCCGCCGCAAGTGATCAGCCGGTGGGCATCTCCGCTCGGCACCAGGATGCGATCCGGGCGCAGTTTAACGGCGGGAAAGAATTCGGCGAACAGATCTTTTGCCGACCAATGTGTGGTGGCCTCCAGGTCGTTCAACAATCCGGCATCCGCCAATATCACCGATCCAGTGCATACCGAGCAAACAATGGCACCCGCATCATATTGGCGGCGCAACCAGGCAGACACCGCCGGCCATCGCCCGGTAGGTTTCATTCCCACCGGTAGGTTGATATCCGTGACGATGATGATATCGGCGTTCCCGCTGCTGTCTATGGACGCATGCGGGTTGATCGGGATGCCGCCGCTACAGTGAAACGTATCGCGGCCGTCGGAAACGATGCGAACTTGAAACTTCGCATCCTCGGGCTCGTGGCTGCCGACTAAAGTTGGCCAAACGACACCGGTATTGGAAAGCACCTCGTACAACCCGAACAAGGTCGACGGCGTACTGTCGGTCACCGCCAACAGATCGACGCGAATTGGCCGCGCACTCTTATCTCGTTGCATTCTTTCCATCCGCCTAACCGGCTGTTTCATACTGACAGTGGCATAAAAGCCCCGATATTGTCCAATACGCCTCTAAGAAACCTATCGGACCCTCCCTAAATTTCCCTCGTCTACGACGAAAACCACACATTTCCTAATTCACAGGAGAGACCTATGACCCTAGCTGAAATGCAAGCAACAGACTTCGACATGGAAGAGGCCGAAGCCTTCATGATGAAGATTGGCGATATCGTAAATTCCGGCGCCATTGCGGTGATGCTGTCAATCGGACACCGAACCGGTTTGCTGGATAGCATGGCGGGTCGCGATCCGCGTACATCAAGGCAGATTGCCGATGCCGCCGCCCTGTCCGAGCGCTATGTCCGCGAATGGTTGGCGGTGCTCGTGATGGCAGGCATCATCCTCTATCACCCGGAGGCGCAACAGTATGAATTACCGGACGCCCACGCCGCTTGCCTGACCCGTGATGCCGCACTTGGCAACCTAGCGGTTCAGGCCCAGTTCGTGCCCATGATCGGGGCCGTCCAGGAGCCCATCCTGGATTGCTTCAAATCCGGCGGCGGCATGAAGTATGATGACTACCCGGGTTTCCACCGCGTCATGGCGGAAGACAGTCAGCAGACCGTCGTCGATAGCTTGCTGGGGGATATATTGCCGCTGGCTGTCGGTTTGCGCGAACGTCTGGATCACGGGATCGATGTTATGGATGCCAGCTGTGGCAGCGGCCGGGCCTTGACCGCCATGGCGGCACGTTTTCCCAACAGCCGCTTTGTCGGCTCTGATCTTTGTCCTGACGCAATTGCCGCCGCCCGGACAGCCATAGCAACCGCGGGCCTTTCGAATATTCTATTTGAAGTGCGGGACCTGACAAATTTTAATGCGCCTGAGCATTTCGATCTGATCACGTCCTTTGACGCGGTCCATGATCAAAAACAGCCGCAAGACTTCCTCAAGCGCATACGGGCCGCACTGCGCCCTGGTGGCGTACATCTGATGCAGGACATCGGCGGTTCGGCAGATCTGGAAAATAACTATGACTTTCCCTTCGCCGCGCTGCTCTACACCATATCCTGCCTGCATTGTACGCCGGTTTCTCTCGGGCAGGGCGGTGACGGTCTTGGCACGATGTGGGGCTGGGAAACCGCCGAAGCCATGCTGCGGGAAGCCGGATTTGCCCATGTTGAACGGCACGTCCTACCGCACGATCCGATGAATGTCTGGTTTATTTCGAATGCCTAGGCAGCTGCAATGCCATCTCTTGCGGACGTTCAAGATGAACCCCTTGCTACATTAGACATTGCGATCGGAAAGTGCCGCGACGAGGCCGGCAAAAAGCATTGCCCTTGGCGCCAGGGACGAGACCAGCAAATGTTCCTGCTTGGTGTGCACTCCGTTGCCCACCACACCCAACCCGTCCAGGGTGGGGACGCCAAGGGCGCCGGTGAAGTTGCCGTCGCTGCCGCCGCCGAACTGACCGTGATCCAGATCCAGGCCCACGTCCCGGGCCACCCGCTGGGCAACCTCCAGCAACTCCATGGTGCCCTCATGGGCCTTAAACAGCGGCCGTATGGGGCCGGCTTCGACCTCGACCGTCACGTCGGGGTCGGGCGAGGTGATGGCACCCATGCGGGCCTGGATTTCGGCGAAGGCGGCTTCCGTGGGCGCGACGCAGAGCACTTCGGCATGGCATGCGGCGGGGATGACATTCACAAAGGTGCCGCCCTGAATATTGCCGACACGGTAGGTGATTTCCCGTGCGACGTCGGAATAGCCTTCGATCACGGCGATCAACCGGGCCATGACGCTGATGGCGCTGCGGCCCACGCCGAGCGCGTGGCCGGCATGGGCCGGCTTGCCATGGGCGTGCAGTTTGTAGCGCAGGAAAGCATGCCGGCCGGTGACAAAATGTTCGGGCCTGCCGGGTTCGGGCACCAGGACATATTTGCTGGCTCTGGCTGCCGCCTCGATCAGTGCCTTGCTGGAGGGGCTGCCGATTTCCTCGTCCGGGATAAACATGAAAGTGACGGGTAGGTTCAGGCGGCCGCGCAAGGCCAGCAGCTTTTCCACCGCATGGCAGGCCAGATACATGCCGCCCTTCATATCCAGAATACCGGGGCCAAACAGCTGATCGCCATGCCGGCGTACCGGCAGTTCATCGCCCAAGGTGCCGACCAGATGCACGGTGTCGAGATGGCCCAGAACCAATATCCCCGGCATCTCCGGCGGATGGTCAAAGCCGAAACGGCCCATCAGGACATCGCCATGGCCGTCCCGCCCCGGCGTTCTATCGATCTCGGCGCCCATGGTGGCCATGGTCTTTTCCGCCAGATCCATCATCCGGTTCACGGCGGCTGGATCCGTGCTCGGGCTCTCGATACGGGCCCATTCGGCGATAGCGGCGGCGATCTCTTCGGCGTCGAAATTCAGTGCTTCAACGACCATGACCAATCACGGCCGCCCGTAGGCATCCAGGCCTTGGCGGGCCAGGGCGTCGGCGGCCTCGTTACCGGGGTCGCCGGCATGGCCCTTGACCCAGTGCCAGTTGATCTCGTGCCGCTTGATGGCCTCTTCCAGACGCAGCCACAGATCGACATTCTTGACCGGCTTCTTGGCGGCGGTTTTCCAGCCGTTGCGCTTCCAATTGACAATCCATTTGGTGATGCCGTCCCGCAGGTAGGTGCTGTCGGTATGCAGATTGACCATGCAGGGCCGCTTCAAGGCCTCCAACGCCTCGATGGCGGCCAACAATTCCATGCGGTTGTTGGTGGTCGAGGGCTCGCCGCCTTTTAGCTCCCGCTCATGCCCGCCGAACTGCATCAGGACGCCCCAGCCCCCGGGTCCGGGATTGCCCGAACAGGCGCCGTCGGTATAGATCACCACGTCATCCATCATTCAATCCGGGCCATCAATCCAAACCATAGGCGCCAGGGCCGCCAATACGGCGGTGAAAGCGCATTTTATGCAAATACTCCAACGGATCCTTGGGCTTGACCATGGCGCCGTCCACTTGGTTCAGCCAATCGTACAGGCGGGTCAAAAGGAACCGCAACGCCGAGCCGCGGGCCAGCAGGGGTAGGGCGTCCAGTTCCGCCTCGCTCACCGGGCGCACGTCCCGGTAGGCGGACAGCAGGCGCCGGGCCTTGGTAATATTGAACTCGGCGCCGCGCTCGAAGCACCAGGCGTTCAAGCAAATCGCCAGGTCGTAGGCCAAGGCATCGGTGCAGGCGAAGTAGAAATCGATCAGCCCGGTCAGCTCGTCGTCCATGAAAAAGACGTTGTCGGGGAACAGATCCGCATGAATTACCCCGGTCGGTAGATCGATCGGCCAATGGCCCGAAATATCTTCGTATTCCCGGGCGATTTCCGCGCCCAGGCCGGGTGCGACCTCGTCGGCCCGGGACGCCGTCGCCTCTACCAGCTGCGACCAGCCATCCAGGGACAGTGAATTATGCCTGGTATGGGGGAAATCCAGCCCCGCGATATGCATGCGCGCCAAAGCCGCGCCAACCTCGCCGCAATGCACTGCTCTTGGCCGTTTCGGCCAGATGCCCTGCAAGAATGTGACGATGGCGGCCGGTTTACCCGCCACTTGCCGCAGGGCCTTGCCGTCGCGGCCATGCAGCGTCGGCGGGCAGGGCACGCCACGGTTGGCCAGATGGTCCAGCAGGCCCAGAAAAAACGGCAGATCGTTCGGATCCACCCGCTTTTCATAGATTGTCAGAATATAGCTGCCCCGGTCGGTCCGCAGCAGGTAGTTGGTGTTCTCCACCCCCTCCGCGATGCCTTTCAGGCCGGTGACCGTGCCGATGTCGTACTCGGCGACGAAGGCGCGTAGTTCCTCGTCATCAATATCCGTGTAGACCGCCATGATCGTTAATGCCCTGCCGCCCCGTCAGACTTTTTCCGGCGCGCGTAGTTCGGCCGGCAATTTGAATTCCATATCTTCGTTCGCCACGGTGACCTGTTCAATGGTCACGGTAAAGCGTTCGCGGAAGGCGTCCAGGACTTCTTCCACCAGTACTTCCGGCGCTGAGGCGCCGGCGGAAATACCAATACAATTCTGCCCCACCAAATCGGCCCAGACAATGTCCCCCGCGCGCTGGATCAGTCGGCTGTAGCGGCAGCCGGCGCCGTCCGCCACCTCTACCAGGCGCTTGGAATTCGAGGAATTTGGCGCGCCGATCACGAACAGGCTGTCACAGCGCCCGGCGATGGCTTTGACCGCCGCCTGGCGGTTGGTGGTGGCGTAGCAAATGTCACCCTTGCGTGGGCCCGCCAGGTCCGGAAAACGCTCGCTCAAAACCTCGACAGCGGCCGCGGTATCATCCACCGAAAGGGTGGTTTGCGTAATGTAGGCGATTTGCGCATCAACCGGCGGTGTGAAGGCAGCGGCTTCGTCCGCCGATTGCAAAAGGGTAATTTCGCCGGACGGTAGTTGCCCCATGGTGCCCACGGCTTCCGGGTGGCCGGCATGACCCAGCATCACCACATGGCGGCCCTTGGCGTGATGGTTCTCAGCCTCGCGGTGCACCTTGGTCACCAGCGGGCAGGTCGCATCCATAAACGACAGACCCCGGGCCCTGGCAGCCTCGGGCACGGCTTTGGCCACGCCGTGGGCGGAAAAGATGACCCTGCCGCCGTCGGGCACCTGATCCAGTTCATCGACGAAAATCGCGCCGCGCCGCTCCAGGCCTTCAACCACATAGCGGTTATGAACGATCTCGTGACGCACGTAGATCGGCTTGCCATAGCGTTCCAGCGCCAATTCAACGATTTGAATGGCCCGGTCCACGCCGGCGCAAAAGCCGCGCGGCGCCGCCAGCAGGATGGTGATTGGTTGTTTACTTGTTTCGTTCATGCTGTCCGCATATTAGCCGTATGGCACCCTTATAGAATGGCCGCAACATCGAATGACCCTATATACTCCGAATAGGCTCTGGTACAAATTGGCATGGAAAATATGAAAATAACGCGCAGCCTCAGCGGAGCCACCGCACTGATTTGTCTCGGCGCATTGCTGTTGTCGGCCTGTAGCATGTTCCAGCCAAATAGTCCGAAGCCCTGTCCGAATGTCGCTCTGCTCAATGATGCGGCCAAGATGACCCGATACCGGGATGGCCCGGGCCGCGATCTGACCGATGTGCTGTTCGAGGCCCGTGTACAAGATGTTAAATGGGGCTGCAAGTATGCCGATGGCCGTGTCCGGGTCGAGGCCATGATCGATATTGTCGCCCAGCGCGGTCCGGCATTTGGCGGCGCCAATGCGCAGGTGCCGTTTTTTGTCGCGGTGATCGATGGGGCGCAGAACATCATCGCCAAAAAGAACTTTGACAGCGAGATTGAATTCCGCGACGGGCGCCGGCGTGCCGGCGTGCGGGAGGAGATTGATCAGACGGTCTTTTTGCAAGAGGGCGAACACGGGCCGGAGTACGAAATTATCGTTGGCCTGCAGGTGACCGAGCAGCAATTGCAGCAGAATCGCGGCCAACGCTACTAATCCACCGTTTGTCGGCCAGCCTTGCGGCGTGCCAATCCATGCAATGCCGCATGATTTATGGGTTTGCCCGTGGCTTGGCAATGGATCGTTGACTCTGCGCCGCCGCCGCCTATCATTCCGGCACCGTTCGTTGCCGGTTTGTGGTGCCGGCTGGAACGGCCAGACAGATGAACCTCGCGGGAGAGCCCGGCCGATTAAGCAGGCCGGCGCCGAAGGAGCAAGCACCCCGCAAACTCTCAGGCCCATGGACCGCGAGGGGATGTCACTCTGGAAAGCAGGCGCGACCACGGATGCGTTTAGGGCAGATCGTCCCGAACGCTGATAACGCGCTTCACCGAAGGGGCTAAGTTTCGCCGATCAGGTTATGGCGGGACGAACTCTCTCAGGTCCGACGACAGATTGGGGGCGGTGGAATCCACAGGAATCTTGATGGTGGGTGCCGCGCCGAAGTTTGTTGGAGGACCGGATGAATAATCCGCCGATTGCTGACGAAGCGCTCAAGACGACGCCCTTGCATGCCTTGCAAGTGGCGTTGGGGGGCAAGATGGTGCCTTTCGCCGGTTATGAGATGGCGGTGAATTTTCCCTTGGGCGTGCTGGGCGAACATAAACACACCCGCGCCGCCGCCGGCCTGTTTGATGTCTCGCACATGGGGCAAGTGCGCTTGCACGGGCCGGGCCGGGCCGAGGCTCTGGAAAGCCTGCTGCCGGCGGATGTCGCCAACCTGGCACCCGGCGCCATGCGCTATAGCCAATTGACCAACGATCAGGGCGGCATCATTGATGATCTGATGCTGACCAATGCCGGCGACTATCTGTATCTGGTGGTCAACGGCGCCAACAAGGATGGCGATTTGGCCCATATGCAGGCCGCCTTGCCTGGCGGCATCACGGTGGAACATCGGACCGAGGATGCCCTGCTGGCCCTGCAAGGACCCGCCGCGGCCGCCGTGATGGCCCGACTGGCGCCGGGCGCGGAAACGCTGTTGTTCATGACTTCCAGGGCGATTACGGTCGGCGGCCTGGATTGCTATGTTGCCCGCTCCGGCTATACCGGCGAGGACGGCTTCGAAATTTCTTTGCCCGCCGAGCAGGCGGAGGAACTGGCCCGGCTGTTGCTGGCCCAGGATGAGGTCGAGGCAATTGGCTTGGGCGCCCGCGACAGCCTGCGTCTGGAAGCCGGCCTGTGCCTGCATGGCCACGACATAGATACCACGATAACGCCCATCGAGGCCGGCTTGAACTGGTCCATCCAAAAGCGCCGCCGTCAGACGGGCGGCTTCCCCGGTGCTGCCGTCATCCAGGCCCAATTGCGCGACGGCCCCGCCCGCAAGCGGGTCGGTATCCTGCCTGAAGGCCGGGCGCCGGCGCGCGAGGGTGCCGTGATTGTCGACAGCGATGGCGCTGATATCGGCGTCGTGACCTCGGGCGGCTTCGGGCCCAGCCTCGGCGGCCCCCTCGCCATGGGCTATGTCCATACCGAGCATGCAGCTGCCGACACCCCCGTGGGCCTGGTGGTGCGTGGCAAGACCCTGCCGGCCCGCGTCGCCAAAATGCCTTTCGTGGCAGCCAACTATTATCGCGGCTAAGGGATAAACCAAGAATCGTGAGGAGATCGAGACCATGAGCAATATTTACTTTACCGAAGACCATGAATGGATCCTGGTTGAAGGTGATATCGGCACCTGCGGCATCACTGAATTCGCACAGGAGCAATTGGGCGATATCGTCTATGTGGAATTGCCCGAGGCCGGCCGCGAGGTGGTCCAGAATGACGAGATCGCGGTCGTCGAGTCGGTCAAGGCGGCTTCCGAACTTTATGCCCCCGTCAGTGGAGAGGTCATCGAAAGCAACGATGAATTGACCGACGATCCCGCCAAGGTGAATGTTGATGCCATGGGTGACGGCTGGTTCTTCAAGATCCGTATCAGCGCGATGGATGAATTGGAAAACCTGATGGACAAGGCGGCCTATGACGCCCTGGTCGCGGGGCAGAGTTAATGCGTTATCTGCCCCATACCCCGGCGGACCGCCAGGCCATGCTGGCAGCCATTGGTGTCAAGAATATCGACGATCTGTTCGCCGACGTACCCAGCCAGGTCTTGTTGGATGCGCCGCTGGATCTGCCGATGCACGCCGGTGAAATGGTGGTCGAGCGTGCTCTGACAGCCATGGCGGGCCGTAACATGCCCATGGGATCGGCGGCGTCCTTCCTCGGTGCCGGCGCCTATCGCCACCATGTGCCGGCGGCGGTGGATCATTTGATCCAGCGTTCCGAATTCCTCACCGCCTATACCCCCTACCAGCCGGAAGTCAGCCAAGGCACCTTGCACTATCTGTTCGAATTTCAGACCCAGGTGGCGATGTTGACAGGCATGGATGTGGCCAATGCCTCCATGTACGACGGCGCCTCGGCCTGCGCTGAAGCGGTCCTGATGGCGCATCGGGTGACCAAGCGCGACAAAGCCATCCTTTGCGGCGGCCTGCATCCCCACTACCGGGAAGCAGCCGAGACCGCCGTCCAGTTTATTCAATTCGAGATCGATGCCCGTCCGGCCGATCCGGACGCGTTCGAAGACATGGCGGCCCTGATCGATGGGGAGACCGCCTGTATTGTGATCCAGACGCCGGATCTGTTTGGCCGTTTGCATGATCTCCGCGCCTTGGCGGAGGCGGCGCACGACAAGGGCGCCTTGCTTGTGGTCGTGGTAACGGAAGTGGTTTCGCTGGGCGCCTTGACCTCGCCCGGTGAAATGGGCGCTGACATCGTGGTGGCCGAGGGGCAGTCCATCGGCAACGCCTTGAACTTTGGCGGACCTTATCTGGGCCTGTTTGCAACGCGGCAAAAGTACGTGCGGCAGATGCCGGGCCGTTTGTGTGGCGAGACCGTGGATGAGGCCGGCCGGCGCGGTTACGTGCTGACATTGTCGACGCGGGAACAGCATATTCGGCGCGAGAAGGCGACGTCGAATATCTGCACCAACTCGGGCCTTTGCGCACTGGCTTTTTGTATCCATCTATCCTTGCTGGGCGAAACCGGCCTGCGCCAGTTGGCTCAGATCAATCACGGCCGCGCCGTGGCCCTGGCGGATCATCTGGCGGACCTGGATGGGGTTGAAGTCCTGAACGACAGTTTCTTCAACGAATTCACCGTGCGCCTGCCCCGCCCGGCGGCGGAGGTGGTGGAGGATCTGGTGCCGCGCGGCATTCTTGCCGGCGTTCCCCTCAGCCGGCTTTATCCCGACAATCCCGCGATGGCCGATCTGTTGCTGGTCGCGACCACCGAGACCAACACGGATGAGGACGTGGCGGCTTTAATTAATGCCCTGCGGGAGGTGCTGTAATGGCTGGCCCCGAAACCGTTACGACCAACAGCGGCCACCGCGGCCTGGACCTGGCTGAGACGCTGATCTTTGAACTTGATAGCCCCGGCCGTTGCGGCGTTGATCTGGAGCAAGCGCCCGATCTGCCGAACCGCCTGGGCGGTCTGGAACGCACCGCGCCCATTGGCCTGCCCGGTCTGTCGGAACCCCAGGTGATACGCCACTTCGTGCGTCTGTCGCGCAACAACTTTGCCATTGATGCCGGGCTCTATCCCCTGGGCTCCTGCACCATGAAGCACAATCCGCGCCTGAACGAGAAAATGGCGCGGTTGCCGGGCTTTGCCGACCTGCATCCCATGCAGCCGGTGGAAACCGTACAAGGCGCCCTGGAACTGATCGATAGCCTGGCGGAATGGCTGATAACCTTGACCGGCATGCCGGCGGTCGCCATGTCGCCCGCCGCGGGCGCCCATGGTGAACTTTGCGGTCTGATGACCATTCGGGCCGCGTTGGAGGCCAAGGGCGATGCCCGCGAGGTGGTGTTGGTACCCACGTCGGCGCATGGCACCAATCCCGCCACCGCCGCCATCTGCGGCTACCGTATCGAACAGATCCCCGCCGACGAGCGGGGCCGGGTCGATGTCGCGGCCCTGAAAGAGAAACTGGGTCCCCGCGTCGCCGCGATCATGCTGACCAATCCCAATACCTGTGGTCTGTTCGAGAACCAGATCATCGAGATCGCCGAGGCGGTGCATGGTGTGGGCGCCTATTTCTATTGTGACGGCGCCAATTTCAACGCCATCATGGGCAAGGTACGGCCCGGCGATCTGGGTATCGATTGCATGCACCTGAACCTGCATAAGACATTTTCGACCCCGCACGGTGGCGGCGGTCCGGGCAGCGGCCCCGTGGTCCTGGCCGAGGCCCTGGCGCCCTTTGCGCCGCTGCCCATGGTTGTCCGTGATGGCGATGGCCTGACCTTGGTGGAACAGAAGTCGGAAGATCTGGGTACGGCGGGCAGTTTTGGCCGCTTGAAAGGTTTCCATGGCCAGATGGGCATGTTCGTACGCGCCCTGGCGTTTATCCTCAGCCATGGCGCCGACGGCCTGCGTCAGGCCTCGGAAGATGCGGTGTTGAACGCCAATTATATTCTGGCCCGCCTGCAGGATCTGTTTTCGCTCTCGTTTCCCGGCCCCTGCATGCACGAGGCTTTGTTCGATGACGGCTTCCTCAAGGACACGGGCGTCTCGACCCTGGATTTCGCCAAGGCGATGATCGATGAAGGCTTCCATCCCATGACCATGTATTTCCCGCTTGTGGTTTCGGGTGCGATGTTGATGGAGCCAACTGAATCTGAATCCAAGGCCAGCCTGGATCAGTTCATTGCCTCCATGCGACATCTGGGGCAACGGGCCCTGGCCGGGGATAGCGAATTTTTCGCCGGTGCGCCTTATCTCGCGCCATATCGGCGCCTGGACGAAACCCAGGCCGCGCGCAAGCCAGTGCTGCGTTGGCAACCGCAAGCAAAAGAGGCGGCTGAATAACAGTCCATGCCGGCACATTTTTTTTCCCAACAACCCGCGCCGGCGCAAATTGAGGCGCGGATGGCCGAGTTGGGTGCCTGGTTCGAGATCGACCTGGATAACCTCGCATTCAATTTGAAGACGGTCCGGAACCGTGTCGGCCCGGGGGTTGAGGTCATGCCGGTGGTCAAGAACGATGCCTATGGCCATGGCTTGCTGCCCGTGGTGGCGGCGCTGGCGGGGGAAGGCATCAACTGGTTCATGGTGGCGCGCACCGCCGAGGCTCTGGCGATCAGAGGCTCGGGCATGGCCTGCGGCATCATGAATATGGATGCGCTGTATACGGACGGGCAATACCAACAGGCGGTGGTGCAGGATATCAGCCAGGTGGTCTATACCCTTGATTCGGCGGGAAAACTGAATGCGGCGGCGCAAACAGTGGGGCGGAAGGCTGGTGTCTTCGTCAAGATCGATACCGGCTTGCGCCGCGTTGGCGTGCCCCATGGCGAGGCCGTGGCGTTCATGGAAAAGATCGCCGCCCTGCCGCAGCTGGAAATTCGCGGCATGTTCTCCACCTTCATGCTGCACCCGGAACAGGACGCGGATGTTCTTGCGCGGTTTCGGGCCATCATGGATGCGCTGGAGAAAAAGGGCATCAATCCCGGCCTGTGCAGTCTGGCCGCCAGCCATGGCATCTTTCATCGTCCCGACGCCTGGCTTGATATGGTCCGCCCGGCCATGACGTTGTTCGGGGTTTATCTTGATCATGAGGACCGGTCGGCCGGCCTGGCATTGCGTCAGGCGCTATGCTTCAAGGCGCGCATCGAGCATCTCAAATGGATCGAGGCGGGCGATTCAGTGACCTATTTTGGCCGCTTTACGGCCCCCCAACGCATGCGCGTGGGAACCTTGCATGTAGGTTTCTATGATGCGGTTCCGCGCGAGCTTTCCAACAAGGGTAAAATCCTGGTTGATGGCGTTGTCCGGCCCTGCATCGGTTCGGTTTCGCTCAACCACTACCTGTTTGACGCCACTGATTTGAATGTCCAGGACGGCGATGTGGTTGAAGTCTATAGCCGCGAGGGCGAGAACGACGTGGCCGGGGTCTCGGAAACCGCCGGTTGGATGCCCTATAGCCTGCTAAATCATCTCAATCCTTTTATTCCCCGGATTTATTATCGCGGAAAGATGCCCGTGGCGATTTTGCAGCGGGATATCGCGGGTTAGCCGGTGATAACGGCCACGTTGTTATCGTTGCCCAACAAGACCTGCTCCGTCATGCCGCAAAACAGGCCGTGCTCGACCACACCGGGCCAGGTGGATAGGGTTTGCGCCAGACCGGCTGGATCGGCAATCGATGGGCCAAAGGCGCAATCCAGGATCCAGTGGTTTTCATCCGTCCGGAATGGCTTGCCGTCCGCTGCCTGGCGCAGCGTTACCACGGCGCCCATATCCTGCAGGCGGCCGCTCAATGGCTGCCTGGCCATGGGAATGATTTCGACCGGGAGCGGAAATGCCCCCAGCACGGCGACTTGTTTGGAGGCGTCGGCGATGACGACGAAGCGTTTCGCTGCACCGGCAACAATTTTTTCTCGCAACAGCGCGCCGCCGCCACCCTTGATCAGATTTAGCGCTCCGTCGAACTCGTCCGCACCGTCGACGGCCAAATCGAGAACCGGTGTTTCGTCCAAATTCGTCAAAGCGATACCAAGTTGCCGACATAGTTCGGCGCTGCGTTCGGACGTTGCGACGCCGGACACGGCCAAGCCGTTACGCACCCGTTCGCCAAGGAGTCGGATGAAATGCTCCGCCGTGGAGCCGGTGCCGATGCCAAGGCGCATTCCGTCTTCGACCAACGCCACCGCCGCGCCGGCCGCCAATTGTTTTGCTTTGTCACTCATCCAGGCAACCTTTTTTCATATCCGTCATCAGTTTCGTTTCAGTTCACTACAATCCAGGCTATATGTTCGCCATGTCAAATTCCGTAAGTGCCGCCGCCCCCAATCCTATTCTCAAGCTCGCCTTGGAAATCGGTCCCCTGGCCCTGTTTTTTCTGACCAATGCAAAGGCCGGAATATTTTGGGCGACCGCCGTCTTCATGGTGGCGATCCTGGTTTCGTTGACAATTACCTGGCTGTTGGAACGGCGGTTGCCGATACTGCCGCTGGTAACCGGTGTTTTCGTCTTGGTTTTTGGCGGCCTGACTTTGATTCTACAGGACGAGTTATTCATCAAGCTGAAACCGACCATCGTCAACACTTTGTTCGCGATAATCCTTTTCGGCGGCCTTTTCTGGGGCAAGTCTTTTTTGAAAAGCTTGATGGGTAGCATGTTCCGGATGACCGACCAGGGTTGGCGGATCTTGACGATTCGCTGGGCTTTGTTTTTTATCCTGTTGGCGGTCTTGAACGAAATTGTCTGGCGCAACACCTCGACGGACACCTGGGTCAGTTTCAAGGTTTTTGGCATCATGCCCCTGACGATCTTGTTTTCCTTGTCGCAGCTGCCGGCGATGAACCGCCACCAATTGCCGAATGACGAACCCGGCAACGAGGATGCGGCCTGATGTTCCAGGGGCGGGATATCGCTTGTGACCGGGGAGAGCGGCGGATTTTCTCCGGCCTTGATTTCCAGGTCTCGCCAGGTCAGGCGCTGGTTCTGCGCGGCCCCAATGGTTGCGGCAAGACGACTTTGCTGCGCACGGCGGCGACCTTGCTGAAAGCGGCGGCGGGAAAGTTGACCTGGAATGGCGCCGATATTGCCGAAGACCCCGAGGAACATCGCGCACGGCTGCATTTCATCGGCCATCAGGACGCCGTCAAGGGTGCCCTGACCGTACGCGAGAATATTGCCGTTTGGGCAAAGGTGCGCGGCGCTACCGAAGATCGGATCGAGGCTGCGATGTCGGCCTTCGACATCGCCCATCTAACCGATACGCCGGCGCAATATCTTTCCGCCGGCCAGCACAGGCGGACCGCGCTGGCGCGTTTGGTGGCCTCGCCCGCCGCCCTGTGGCTACTTGACGAGCCCACGGTTTCCCTGGATGCGGATGGCACGGCTTGCTTACAAAGGGCGATTGCCGCTCACCGGGCGGACAAAGGCATGGTCATGGCCGCGACCCACATCGAATTGGGACTGGACGATGTGGAAATTTTGCAGTTGAAGCTCCAATGAGAGCATTTCAGGCCATCATCGCCCGTGACCTGCTCCTCGCCGTGCGCCAGGGGGGTGCTACGTTTTTGGCGTTGGTCTTCTTTCTGCTGACAGTGACTTTGTTTCCTCTTGGTATTGGCCCAGAGCCGGCGATCCTGGCCCGTGTCGCGCCGGGCGTTCTTTGGGTCGCCGCACTGTTGGCGGCGATGTTGTCGCTGGACCGGTTGTTTCAGGCGGATTTCGAGGATGGCAGCCTGGAGCAACTGACCCTGTCCGGTTTGCCCGTAAGCCTGATCGTTCTGGCCAAGATCATCACCCATTGGCTTACCACGGGGTTGCCTCTGTTGCTGGCGGCGCCGGTGTTGGCGGTTTTGCTGAATATGAATAGCGAAGGCTTCACGGCCTTGCTGCTGACAATGTTGATAGGGACACCGGCGTTGAGCCTGATTGGCGCCATTGGTGCCGCGTTGACCCTGACGGTCCGCCGGGGCGGCGTTTTGTTGTCATTGCTGGTCTTGCCGCTCTACATTCCGGTGTTGATATTCGGCGTATCGGCCATTGATGCCGCGGTGCATGGGTTGAACGCCAAACCGCATCTGCTGCTTCTGGCTGCCCTGACCATGGCGGCGATCCCGCTTTGCCCCTGGGCGGCGGCAGCGGCGGTCAAGTTATCGCTGGAATAGTGAAAAAGCAGCTCACCATACCGCGACAATTTGTTACCCAACAGGTGCTTGCGCCCATGGCCGGAGGGGGCTAAACCTCGGGCTATGTCGATGCACTATTTTGCCAATCCAGCGCGCTTCACGCGCCTTGCCGCGCGCATCCAGCCATGGGCCGGAGGGCTGGCGGCGATCTTGTTGCTGGTCGGTCTTTATCTGGCTCTCGTCGTGGTGCCGGCGGACTATCAGCAGGGCGATACGGTGCGCATCATGTTCGTGCATGTGCCGTCCGCTTGGATGGCCATGTTTTGTTACTCGTTCCTTGCCGTGGCCAGCGCGGTCGGATTGATTTGGAAGCATCCGCTGGCGGATCTGGCGGCCAAGGCCTCCGCGCCGATCGGCGCTGGGTTTACCTTCCTGGCGCTGGTGACGGGTTCATTGTGGGGCAAGCCAATGTGGGGCGCCTGGTGGGTTTGGGACGCGCGGTTGACCTCGGTCCTGATCCTGTTTTTTCTCTACCTGGGCTATATGGCGTTGTGGCAGGCGATCGAGGACAGCCAGAAGGCGGGCAAGGCGGCGGCGGTCCTGGCCCTGGTCGGTGCGGTCAATGTGCCGATCATCAAGTTTTCGGTGGATTGGTGGAATACCCTGCATCAGCCTGCCAGTGTCCTGCGTATGGATGGACCGGCGATCCATCCCACCATGCTGTGGCCGCTTTTGATCATGGCCTTGGCGTTCAAGGCATATTTCGTCGCCCTGTTGTTGGCCCGTATGCGTATGGAACTGAACCTGCGGCGCATCCGTGCGCTGCGTCTGGCGGAACGAACAAGTTAGGATCACTGAGAATGGATGGCATGGGGGCGTTTTTCGCCATGGGGGGCTATGCCGGCTATGTCTGGCCGGCTTTCGGGATCGTCTTGGCGGTCATGGCGGTGCTATGGATCACCAGCATCCGGGGCTGGCATAAATCTGAACAATCCTTGACCGCTCTGCGCGGCCATCGCCGGCAGCGGGAAGGGGCTGACGAATGACCCGCAAGCGGCGGCGCCTTTATATCGTAGGCGGTTTTATGTTGATCTTCGCGACTGCTGCTGCGTTGGTCTTGATGGCGTTCGAGGAGAACATTGTATTCTTTTATTCCCCGACCGAGCTGGCCCGTAAAATGGAACAACAACCGATCCCGCCCGATCGCCGTTTGCGCATCGGCGGTTTGGTCGAAGAAGGCTCGGTGAGCCGTGACAAGGATGGCATCACGATCCTCTTTCGCGTAACGGATACGGTCGAAGTGGTGCCCGTACGCTTCCGTGGCTTGCTGCCCGATCTTTTCCGGGAAGGTCAGGGCATTGTCGCCGAAGGCAGCATGGCCATGGATGGATCATTCGTGGCGACCGAGGTGCTGGCAAAACACGATGAAACCTATATGCCGAAAGAAGTTGCCGACGCCTTGAAAGAAGCCGGGCAATGGCAGGGGGATCATGAATGAGTGAAAGCTCGGATGGCGCGAAGCCCTGCGTTTTGCTGATCGATCCGATCCCAAGTTGGATCGTTGATCGCGCCCGTGACCTATTCGATTTGATCGTGCTGCCCCATGAAGATGAAAGGCCGGCGGAATTTCTGGATAATGTCGACCGTATTCTCGGCATCGCCATGCCCGGCTTTGCCAGGGTCAATGCGGCGATGATGGCATTGATGCCGAATTTGCAAATCGCCGCCTGCTTTGGCGTCGGTTATGATGGCATTGATGTTTCTTATGCCAAACAACACGGCATTGCCGTCTCCAATACGCCAGAGGTTTTGACCGACTGCGTTGCTGATCTTGGCATGGCCTTGACCCTGGCGACATTGCGAAAAGTCGTGGAGGGGGACCGTTATGTGCGGGCCGGACGATGGCGGAGCGAGGGCATATTGGATCTGTCCCATTCGCCGCGCGGCCGCTGCCTCGGCATCGTCGGTTTGGGCCGTATCGGCATGGAGCTGGCGAAACGGGCCGAGGCGTTCGGTATGACCATCGCCTATTACAACCGCTCGGAACGGGATGATGTTCCCTATCCTTACCATGCCTCCGCCGTCGCCCTGGCGGAAGCCTGTGATGTCTTGGCGCTGACCTGTCCAGGCGGCGCGGCGACCTTGAATTTGATCAATGCCGAGGTACTTGAAGCCTTGGGCCCGAAAGGTTACCTGATAAACATCGCACGCGGCAGCGTGGTGGATGAAGCGGCCCTGGTGCAGGCCTTGTCCGCGCAAAGCATTGCCGGTGCCGGTCTGGATGTTTTCGCGGACGAGCCCATGGTGCCCGAAGCGTTGTTCGCGTTTGAGAATGTCGTGCTTCAACCCCACCAGGCCAGTGCCACGGTGGAAACAAGGACCGCCATGGGAAATCTGACGATTGACAATTTGCTGGCGCATTTTCAGGGCCGGCTGCTGCCGAATAAGGTAGCTTGAAGCCAATGTTGAATTCTTATTGCGGCGCCAAGGCAAGGATAGCTCCATGATAGCTGAATTGGGACATTATGCGTTGGTACTGGCGTTGTCGGTTGCCTTGGTGCAGGCAACGGTGCCTTTGTACGGCGCATGGCGGGGCATGGCGGGTTGGGTTGGTTTGGCGCGGCCGGCGGCGATCGTTCAATGTTTGCTGGTGATGATCGCGTTCGGGGCGTTGACCTATGCCTACGTGACGTCTGATTTTTCAGTGCTGAACGTGGCATCGAACTCTCATTCAGCCAAGCCGATGCTCTATAAAATTTCCGGCGTGTGGGGAAACCACGAGGGCTCGTTGCTGTTGTGGCTATTGATCTTGGTGCTGTTTGGCGGCGCCGTGGCGCTTTTCGGCGGCAATTTGCCGGCGCCGTTCCGGGCCCGGGTGCTGGCGGTGCAGGCCATGATCGCCGTTGGTTTTACCTCCTTTGTGCTTTTTACTTCGAACCCATTCGTGCGCTTGCTGCCGGCCCCCATGGACGGGCGCGGATTGAACCCCTTGCTGCAGGATCCGGGCCTGGCGTTTCATCCGCCGTTTCTTTATCTCGGTTATGTCGGCTTCTCCATGGCATTCTCGTTTGCCGTGGCCGCATTGATTGAAGGCCGCGTCGATGCCGCCTGGGCGCGCTGGGTCCGGCCCTGGACCTTGGCCGCCTGGTGCTTTTTGACCATGGGCATCGGGCTGGGTTCCTGGTGGGCCTATTACGAGCTGGGTTGGGGTGGCTGGTGGTTTTGGGATCCGGTCGAGAACGCCTCCTTCATGCCCTGGCTGGCGGGTACGGCGCTGTTGCACTCCGCGATCGTCGTGGAAAAGCGGGATAGCCTGAAAAACTGGACTGTGTTGCTGGCGATTTTGACCTTTTCCTTGAGTTTGCTGGGCACATTCCTGGTCCGCTCAGGGGTTTTGACCTCGGTTCACGCCTTCGCCACGGACCCGGCACGGGGGGTCTTTATTCTGGCCTTCCTTATCGCGGTCATAGCAGGCTCGTTGACGCTGTATGCCATCCGTGCGCCGGCGATGAAGGGCGGCGGCTTGTTCGCGCCCGTGAGTAGGGAAGGCGGCCTGGTACTGAATAACCTGCTGCTGTCCACGGCCTGCGCAACGGTTCTTTTGGGTACGCTGTACCCGCTATTCTTGGATGCCGTGACGGGCGAAAAAATCACTGTCGGACCGCCATTTTTCAATATGACCTTCGGCCCCCTGATGGTGCCGGTGTTCCTTGCCATGGCCGTGGGGCCAATGCTGCCATGGAAGCGCGGCGATTTGCTGGGCGCCGTACAGCGTTTGAAATTCGCTGTTTCCGCGGCCGTGATTGGGGTGCTTATCACCCTGGTGCTGGCCTATGATGGTCCCTGGCTGGCGATCCCTGGCATTGGTTTGGGTGTTTGGATGATTGCCGCCTCGTTGGAAGAGGGGGCCTATCGTTTGCGCCTGTTCAGGGCGCCGATTGGGGAAAGTTTGCGCCGCCTGGGGCGCTCCACACGATCAGCCTGGGGCACCACATTCGCCCATGCCGGCGCCGGCATGGTCATCATTGGCATCGTCGCCTCTTCCGCCTGGCAGGTGGAGAAATTGCAGGTCATGCACCCGGGCGAAAGCCAGGCAGTCGGGCCCTATCAATTTAAATTCGAAGGCGCGGTGCCGCTCGATGGCCCGAACTATGCCGCTGTTCGCGGCACCTTCCGTGTTAGCCGCGACGGCCGCGAGGTGGCGGTGATGCAGCCTGAATCCCGTAGCTATCAAAATCCGCCC
This sequence comes from Rhodospirillaceae bacterium, assembly GCA_018701215.1. Lineage (GTDB taxonomy): Bacteria > Pseudomonadota > Alphaproteobacteria. Next base: position 21,242 of record JABIWH010000001.1, on the reverse strand, counting down.
ATGGAAACCACCGAAGCCGCGATCCGAACCGGCTGGGGCGGTGATCTGTATGCCGTGGTCGGTGATCCGACAGGCGACGGTGCCTGGTCGACGCGGTTTTACAACAAGCCGATGATCCATTGGATCTGGATCGGATCTCTGATGATGGTGCTCGGTGGGTTGATATCCTTGACGGACCGCCGTTTTCGGGTTGGCGCGCCGGCGCGGCCCGGCGGCGCTGCAAGGGCGGCAGGGGCGGCTGCTTCAATGGCCGGCAAATAGGGTGTGAAGATTTGAGCGAGCCAATTTCAGAACCAAGTTCGGAGAGCCGGCCCCGCAGCGTCTGGCTGCGTTTCATGCCCCTTGTGGTGGCACTTGTCATTGGCGGGTTTCTGCTCGTCGGGCTGGGCCTGCGGCCGAAGGAAATCCCATCGGTCATGATCGGCAAGGCGGTCCCGGTTTTTGATCTGCCAGCTTTGCCGGGACGCCCGAAAGGTTTGAAAACCGCCGATCTGAAAGGTCAGGTGTCACTGGTCAATGTCTTCGCCTCGTGGTGCGTTTCATGCCGGGCCGAACATCCCTTGTTCATGAAGCTGAAGGGCGAGGGCATCGTGCCGGTACACGGGCTCAACTATAAGGATGAAGGACCGGCCGCCATCGAATGGCTAAGGCGTTATGGCGATCCATATGACCGTGTCGGCGCCGACCTTAAAGGCCGAGTCGGTATCGATTGGGGCGTTTATGGCGTGCCCGAGACATTCCTGATCAACACGGAAGGACGCATCGTCTGCAAGCATATCGGCCCGGTCATGGAGGCGGACCTTCGAGATAAATTATTACCCGCCATCAAGGCATTGCGGCAGGGGGACACGGCACAATGTTGATGGCTTTATTGCGCCGCCTGGTTTTTGCCTTCTGCCTTGCCAGCCTGATCACGCCGGCCTGGGCGGTTGCCGTCGATACGCCTCTGGCTGACCCGGTGTTGGAAGCCCGCGCCCGCGCCATTCACAAGCAGCTGCGTTGTCTGGTCTGCCAAAATCAATCGATCGAGGATTCAAATGCCGGGCTGGCGCGCGATCTGCGAATTTTGGTCCGCGACCGGATCGCGGCCGGTGACAGTGATAAGGCGGCGATCGGCTATATCGTCGAACGATATGGCGATTGGGTGCTGTTGCAGCCCCCCATGAAAGGCCGAACAGTGCTGCTTTGGTTGGGGCCGCTATTATTTTTACTGTTGGCAATGGGCCTAATTTTTCTTTGGTATCGCCGGCGAAGCGGTTCGACCGCCGCCGCTGTTGCCGCCGCACCTTTGAGTGCGGATGAGCAGGCCCGCTTGAAAGCTCTCTTGGATGATCGGGAGCAAACATGAGTGTGTGGTTGGCTATCGGCGCCCTGACGCTGGCCGCGGTTCTGCCGATCCTATGGCCATTGCTGCGCCCTTCCAAAGTGGTCAGCGAGCGTCTGGATCACGATCTGGAGGTTTATCGGGATCAATTGCGCGAGGTCGATGCGGAACTGGCGAGCAGTTCGTTGACCGAGCGGGAAGCGGGAGAGGCGAAACGGGAAATTGAACGGCGGATACTAAGGGCCGCCGATCAAGGAGAACGTCATGGCGGACCGGCCGCGCCATCGGCCCTTACGGCGGTCTTGATTGCCCTATTGCTGCCTGCGTTGACGCTGTTGCTGTACAGCCAGCTTGGCCAGCCGGGCCAGCCTGACCAACCGCTGGCGCAGCGCGAGGCGCCGGCGCCGGAACCGCGGGGGTTGAGCGAGGATCAGGGCCAGCAGGTCAACGAGATGATTGCGGGTCTGGAAAAGCGGTTGCAGGCGCAGCCGGATGATTTGGATGGTTGGATTCTTTTGGGCCGTTCGCAGGCCGCGATTGGTGACTATGACAGTGCCGCCAATGCCTTGCGCCGGGCTGTCGCGTTATCCGGGGATGATGTTGAATTGCAGGTGGCGCTTGGCGATATTCTGACGCGGGGCGCCGGTGGCACGATCACACCCGGGGCCCTGGCGGCGTTTCAGAAGGCGCGCAAATTAGTGCCGGAGCATTTGGCCGCAAGATACTTCCTCGCCCTGGCGGCGTTGCAAGCCGGCCAGCCTAGAAAAGCCTACGACGCCTGGCTGGCCCTATTCCAGGACCTGCCCGGAAACAGCGACAATAGGCCGGCTTTGGCGTCGCAAATTCGTCAACTGGCGAAAGAGCTTGGCGTCGATCCCGAGAAGGAATTGGCGATCAGCGGCGCACCGGGCACGCCGGTACCTGCGCCAGCGCCTGCGCCAGAGCGCGCCGCTGTGCCCGGATCCGCGCCGGGGCCCGATCGTGCGGCAATGGCGGCAGCCGCCAATATGCCGGCCGCCGAACGCCAGGAATTTATTGCCTCCATGGTGCAACGCCTAGCGGATCGTTTGGCGGATGAGCCTGATGATTTCGACGGTTGGATGCGGTTGGGGAAAGCCTACGGTGTGTTACGCAAGCCGGTGCAGGCGATAGAAGCCTATGGGCGCGCGGCGGCCCTTCGGCCTACCGACCCGGCGCCGCTGCAGGCGCAGGTTACGGCCCTGATCCAGGGCGCGTCACCCGAACAGACACTGCCTGAAGCAACGCTTGTCGTATTGCGCAGATTAGAGGCCCTACAGCCCGAAAATCCGCGTGTACTTTGGTTCCTGGGCATGGCGGATGCCGGTGCGGGGCGGGCAAAAGAGGCAATAGCCCGCTGGCAGAGGTTGTATGAGAAAATGCCGGAAAACAGCAAGGAACGAGCCGGTCTCAAGGCCGCGATCGACCAGTTACGGGCCGCCAAATAGGGCCCTTGGACTGCCGTTTTACGGTTCTTTAACTGGATTGTTGCCATTATTCAGCCGAAGTAGGGAGCTGGGTACCCGCAGGTACCGATTGTGGCCTATCTCCATGAGGGCAGTTCGAAAAAGGCAAACCGTCGGTGACGGCGGGGCGCAAAGCCACCGATCTGGATGGACCAGATAGCGGGGCCGCCGAAAGGAGCCGAGTCTATGTCGACGGATATGTTGGTAGCGTTGCGGGCACTGATTGTAGATGATCAGCGCACCATGCGTTCAATTGTGCGGACCTTGTTGTCGCAGGTCGGTATTACCGATGTGATTGAAGCAGCTGATGGCACCGAAGCCATTGAATTGCTTGAGATGCCCGGAGAACAGCCGCCGGACTTCGTAATTTGTGATCTGCACATGAAAGACGGCGACGGAATGGCATTTTGTAACAAGATCAGGCGCCACAAGAATGACGATCTAGCGCAAATTCCGGTCCTGATCCTGACCGGCGATAGTGATGGCCTGTTGCATGAAGTGGCAATGCAGATCGGCGCCGCCAAGGTGCTGACCAAGCCAATTTCGGCACCCGATCTGGGACGAGAGATCAGCCGCGCGGTGGGCTTCGCCGCCTAGACTATTTTAGAAATAGAACTACCCACCTGCGCCCTCGTTCACATTCATGCCCGAAATTTTTGCTTTTCATTTGTAAAAACCGGCGCCCGTCACGGAACGCTATTCCGGATTTTTTTGCTCCATGACCGTCGTTTCGGCGTCTGTCCAACCGTCGGCGGGAACATCAATTGTGCCGTCGATCCTTGTGTCCGGTTGATTGAGCAGGGTCAGATAAAAGGCAACCAGGCCGTCAACATCGATGTCTGGGGTCTTTTGGCGGGCATCACCGGCGCGAACCGAGCAGGTGACGAACCCCGGTGCCCGCGCCTCTTCCAACAGCTGTTCGCAGCCTGCCTTGTCGCCCGCGCCGGCAAGGCCAAATGACGAGGCGAAAAGGAACCGTTTGACGCCAGCCGCCCTGGCGGCGCGCACCAGCGGGCCAAAGGCTTCCAGATTAGTCGCCTTGACGACGGCGGGATCAGGCTCGCGCCCAGAACCTCCCCTAATAGAGGCAAGATGAATGACCGCATCACAGCCCTTCAGGGCGAATTCCAGGGTTGCCGGATTGGCAAAATCGCCCGGGATCTCGCGCAGGTCTTCATGGCCTTGATGGGCCTTGAAAATTTCATTGTCGGTACACCGGGGGTCGAGCACGACGACGCGGTGGCCGTGTTGCAACAGCTGCGGCACCAGGGACCTGCCGATAGCGCCCGCGCCCCCTGGGACAAGTACGGTCCAGCCTTTTCTGCGCCGGGTAAAAACTAGAAAAAATACGAACAGAATTGCCGCGACCGGGAAAATCAACAGCGCCATGCCGCCGCCCGACGAACCAGGGCTCGCGCCATGGGCCAACGCCGGGGTGGTTGACAAAACAGCCGCCCCGCCTGTTGCGAGGCAAAATTGGAAAACCAGACTTGAACATTTCATGGCGTTCAATTTTCAGTCATTCCAGGTCGCATTCATGCCAGCATTTCACAGACACCGGACAAATTCACGGTATTTATGTGTGGCGCACCATTGCCCCGGTCATGTTCCATGGCCGGAACGCCCGCGCATAGGGCTTTATCTGTGGGGCTGCGCCAGATAAATTATCGCCATGGGGAGAGGTTTCAGGAAAGTCCTGGCGGCGACCGGCAGTTTGGCGGCGATACTGCTGTGCGCGGCGCCGGCCTCGGCGCACGCTTTTGGTATTCGCTATGACCTGCCCATACCGCTTGGCCTTTACCTCGTGGGCGGTGGCGCGGCGGTACTGCTTTCATTCATCGTCATGGCCCGCTTTCTTGGCCATTCCGGAACAAAGCAGGTTGGCGAGGCGTGGCGCTTTGATCTTTTGGGCGTGGCCTGGTTGCGTTGGCTGGGCGGGGCCTTTGTTTTGGCCGCATTGCGTAGCCTTGCGGTGGCTGTGTTCGGGTCATTGCTTTGGGCCGGGTTCTTTGGCAACGAGGATCCATTTAGCAATATCGCGCCGACCTTCATCTGGGTTGTCTGGTGGGTGGGCATGGCATTCGTCTGTGCGCTGTTCGGCAATCTTTGGGCCTTGGTCAATCCGTGGAACATTTTGTTCAACCTGTTCGAACGGGCCTGGCGCAATCGTACGGGGATGACACTTGGGCCGGCCGTGGCCTATCCGGCGTGGCTTGGCCGTTGGCCCGTGGTCGGTCTGTTTCTGCTCTTTGCCTGGCTGGAGTTGATTTTCGAGCAAAGCGAGCAGCCGCGTACCTTGGCCATGTTGATCGTGGCCTATTCCGCGGTCACCTGGTTCGGCATGGTGCTTTTCGGCCGTCAGACATGGCTTGGGCATGGCGAGATTTTTAACGCTGTTTTCGGCTTGCTGTCGCGGTTTGCGCCAACCACGGGTGCGACGGTGGGGACGATGGGGGAGGCGCCTGCTGGTGCGAGAGCTGGGGCACAGTGGTTTTTGCGGCCGCCGGCGGTGGGCTTGATAAGCCAAACCCCGGCCTCGGTCTCGACCATTTGCTTCGTTCTGCTTTTGCTGACGACGGTTACCTTTGACGGCATTCTGGAAACACCCATGTGGGCCGGGATCCTGAACAATATCGCGGAAAGCCAGGCCTTGCGGGGATCGCTGATAGCTTTGCAAAATGCCGGCATGGATCTGATTGTCTTGATCAAGACCATGGCCCTAATCGCGCTGCCCTGCGTCTTCATCGCTGTTTTTCTGCTGTTCAGTCACGGCATCGCCATGTTCGGTAGCGGCGGCAGGGTGCCGACATGGGATGTGGCGGGCTACTTCGTGCTCTCCCTGGTGCCTATCGCCATCGCCTATCATCTCTCGCATTATCTCTCGTATTTGCTGCTTGCCGGTCAGTACCTCATTCCATTGGCCTCGGACCCGTTCGGGCTGGGCTGGGATCTGTTCGGTACTGTTGGCTATCGGATCGATATCGGCATCATCAATGCCAAGATGGTCTGGTACATCGCCGTATCCGCCATTGTCGTGGGCCATGTATTCGCCGTTTACATTGCCCATGTGATGGCTTTGTGGGTGTTTGAAGACCGTGGCGCGGCCTTGCGCAGCCAAATTCCCATGCTGGTGTTGATGATCGGCTACACCATGATCAGTTTGTGGATCCTGTCCCAGCCCATTGTTAATTAGTCGGGCGCCGTTGCCATCAGTAGGTCAATTCGTAGGTTGAACCTTGTGGATTATGGGTTATGTTAAATACATTCGGCGCATGTGATTGGGGGATTTGATACATGGCGAAGGACTACGATCAGAAAAACGTGCTGGCTGTCGCGTCGGTAATTGGGGCGGCGGTTTTGTTGATTGGCATGCTGGGCATTTGGAATGCGTTCTAACGTACCATAAGCCGCCTAAAGCCGTCAAATACCGCAAGCGTGATACTGCGTGCCGCGCATCCGTGCCGCCGCCGCGCGCCCATAGGCAATGCAACTAGACATAATAACTAGTCTGCGCCTGTGAGGTGAATTGCGCGCTTTTTGTTCTTGTCCTCAATAGCAAACACCGGGCCGCTACCAGCGGCTATTGTGCAAAATGGCTGCCCTGAATTTATTTCGCGATTATGCAATTGCCCCGCATTCGCATTTCTGGCATTATGTCAATAGTGCCAGTCCGCTGTAGGGGCTGGGTAGCCTGCCTCAGAGAGGCCGGTTAAGTACATGGTATCTGTCAAGGCGCGTTACTCCTTAGGGGAAGGGGCAGTGTAGTGAGCAGTAAACCAGTACGATTATCAGTAGCGATACTTGCGTGAATTCGCCATTCCTACGGGCCTTGGTTCGTGGGCTGATGGCGGTCGCCTAAAAGTGCTCCAATCACTCATGGCGGGCAGGGTAAAGTATTTCTATAAATAGAATCAGTTTTATACAGTTATTATTGCCGTCTTCCTTGAATTCTTGTCTGTAAAATCTTACAGTTGGAGGTTAAAGGTATGTATGTCGCTGTAATACTTATTTTAGTGGCAGTCGGGACTGTCGTTTTTCACTTTATGAGCCCGTGGTGGTGGACGCCAATCGCGTCTAATTGGGGCTTTATTGACAATACCATTATCATCACGTTCTGGATCACCGGGGTGGTTTTCGTCGCCGTTATTCTGTTCACGGCCTATTGCGTGCTGCGCTACCGCTATCAGGAAGGTAGACGCGCCGAGTACGAGCCGGAGAATAAAAAGCTGGAATGGTGGCTGACCGGGCTGACCGGCGTGGGCGTTGCTGGCATGCTAATTCCGGGCCTGTTTGTCTGGAACCAGTTCGTCAACGTGCCGGCGGAGGCGGCGGAGATTGAAGTCGTCGGCCAGCAGTGGAATTGGAGCTTCCGCTACCCGGGCAAGGACGGCGTGATGGGCACCTCGAATGTCCGGCTGATCAACGATGACAATCCGTTTGGTCTGAATCCGGATGATCCCAATGGCCGGGACGATGTGCTGGTCGATGGCGATGACCTGCATCTGCCGTTGGGCGCCCCGGTCAAGGTGCTGCTGCGTTCAATTGATGTGCTGCATGATTTCTATGTACCTCAGTTCCGGGCCAAGATGGATATGGTACCTGGTCTGGTCACCTACTTTTGGCTGACCCCGACCCGGCCCGGAACCTTCGACATTCTCTGTTTCGAACTTTGCGGCATTGGCCACCATGCCATGCGCGGCAGCGTCGTGGTGGAGGCGAAGGAGGATTTCGAGGGCTGGCTGGGAGAGCAGGAAACCTTTGCCCAGGCGATGCGCCGGACAGGCACCGACAAGGCTCTCGCCTTGCGCGCGCAACAATAATTAATCAGATCCAAGTGAAGGGGAAAATGTGATGGTCGATGCCGCTCATGACCAAGTCGATTTTGTTCCACCCGCCGAAGTCGAGGAGATGGAGCTGTACCATCCGAAAAGCTTTCTGACGAAATACGTCTTCAGTCAGGATGCCAAGGTCATCGCCATCCAGTATTCCTTCACCGCCATTGCTATTGGCCTGGTGGCATTGGTGTTGTCATGGATGATGCGGCTGCAACTGGGTTTCCCCGAGACCTTTTCGTTTATCGAGGCGGAGGACTATTACCAGTTCATCACCATGCACGGCATGATCATGGTGATCTATCTGCTCACCGCGCTGTTCCTGGGCGGCTTTGGCAACTACCTGATCCCCTTGATGGTTGGCGCCCGAGACATGGTGTTCCCTTATGTGAATATGTTGAGCTATTGGATCTATCTGGCCGCCGTGCTGATTCTGCTGGCCTCGTTCTTCGTGCCGGGCGGGCCCACCGGCGCCGGCTGGACGCTCTATCCACCCCAGGCGATCCTTCCCGGAACACCGGGGGCGGAGGGCGGCATCATATTGATGCTGGTTTCGCTGGCCTTTTTCATTGTCGGCTTCACCATGGGCGGCTTGAACTATGTGGTGACCGTGTTGCAGGCCCGGACCCGCGGCATGACATTGATGCGCATGCCGTTGACCATATGGGGCATATTCATGGCCACGGTGCTGGCGCTGCTGGCCTTTCCCGCCTTGTTCGTGGGCGCCGTGATGATGACCCTGGATAGCTTGTTGGGAACCTCGTTCTTCATGCCCGCCATCGTGCATATGGGCGAGCAGTTGAGTTATGGCGGCGGCAGCCCGGTACTGTTCCAGCACCTGTTCTGGTTCTTCGGGCATCCGGAAGTTTACATTGTCGCCCTGCCGGCCTTCGGCATCGTTTCCGATTTGATCAGCGTGCATGCCCGGCGGCATATCTTTGGCTACAGATTGATGGTCTGGGCCATCGTCATCATTGGCGGTCTCAGCTTTATCGTCTGGGCCCATCATATGTACGTCAGCGGCATGAACCCCTGGTTCGGCTTCTTCTTCGCCACCACCACCCTGATTATCGCCATACCGACCGCGATCAAGGTTTACAACTGGGTGCTTACCCTGTGGCGCGGCAACATCCAACTGACGATACCCATGCTGTTTGCCCTGGCCTTCATTGTCACCTTCGTGAACGGCGGCATTACCGGGCTGTTCCTGGGCAATGTGGTGGTGGATGTGCCTTTGTCGGATACCATGTTCGTGGTCGCACATTTTCATATGGTGATGGGCGTGGCGCCGATCATGGTGGTTTTCGGTGCCATCTATCACTGGTATCCCAAGATGACGGGCCGGATGATGAACGTCGCCATGGGACAGATCCATTTCTGGATCACCTTCCTTGGCGCCTATGCCATCTTCCTGCCGCTGCATTATCTGGGTTTCCTCGGCGTGCCACGGCGCTATTACGAGATGACGGATACCACCTTCATCCCAGCCTCGGCCCAGGATCTGAATGCCTTCGTCACGGTCATTGCCTTGGTCGTCGGGGCCGCGCAGTTGCTGTTCCTGTTCAACATTGGCTGGAGCCTGGTCAACGGCAAGAAATCCGGGCCCAACCCCTGGCGCGCCACCACCTTGGAATGGCAGACCGCACAGACGCCGCCCGGTCATGGCAATTTCGGCAAGGAGTTGCCGGTGGTCCATCGCTGGGCCTATGCTTTCGGTCTGCCGGATGCGACCGAGGATTATGTGCCGCAGAACCTGCCGCCTGATCAATTAAACTCGGACTACGACAATTCGAAGCTTTCGCCCGACACGCCCCAGGCTGCGGAGTAGGGGGCGGGGATGAATCTGTTCCAGCAGTTGATGGAAAAGCCCTGGCTGACCGAGGCGTCAGAGGTCGTCGAACTGCGCGATGGGCGCACCTTTGCGATGGCAAGGGAAAAGCTTGGACTGCGGGTATTTCTGGTCGTGGCCATGGTCGTCTTCTCGCTGTTTGCCGCGGCCTATGTAGAACGGATGGTATTTTCCGATTGGAACTCCATCCCCATCCCGTGGTTGCTGTGGTTGAATACTCTTGTGTTGGTGCTTAGCAGCGTCGCCATGCACCGGGCCTGGGGCAGCGCCCGCCGGGGCCGGATCGAGGGTGTGCGCCTGGGTCTATATGCCGGTGGCGCCTTCGCGCTTTTGTTTTTGGCCGGGCAGCTGCTGTCGTGGCGGGGGCTGGTGGCAATGGGCTACTACGCCGACGCCAATCCGGCCAACGCCTTCTTCTATCTGCTGACCGCGCTGCACGGCATCCATCTGGGCGGCGGCCTGGTTGCCTGGGTCCGGACCATGGTCAAGGTGCGGCGCGGCGATGGCGTCCCGCAAATGCGCCTGAGCATCGAATTGTGCACCGTTTACTGGCACTTTCTACTTCTGATCTGGCTGGTTCTATTTGCGTTGATGTTGCTGACCTAGAGCGTATTTGAAGAAAATGCGCCCGGACTCTTGAGAATTGAGCAATTGGAATTTGCTCTAGTGGGGACAAGAACAAAATGACAGACTCAACATTGCCCGAAACAGGACAATCAATAGCGCGCCCCGACGGCATGCAGGGCTTCGTCACCGACTGGGCCTCGGACCAGCGGGCGTTCAAGAACGTTCCCTGGGGCAAGGCCATGATGTGGATCTTCCTGCTCTCGGACACGTTTATCTTCAGCTGTTTCCTGCTTTCCTACATGACGGTGCGGATGTCCACGACGGTGCCATGGCCGATCCCATCCGAGGTCTTCGCGTTGAGCTTTGGCGGCGAACCGATACCCCTGATCCTGATCGCGATCATGACCTTTATCCTGATCTCCTCGTCCGGCACCATGGCCATGGCGGTGATGTACGGCTACAAGCGCGACCGCCGCACCACCGCTATTTTGATGATCGTCACGGCGCTGTTTGGCGCCTCCTTCGTCGGCATGCAGGCCTTCGAATGGACCAAGTTGATCGTCGACGAGGGCGTACGGCCCTGGGGCAACCCGATGGGCGCGGCACAGTTCGGGTCGACCTTTTTCATGATCACCGGTTTTCACGGCTTTCATGTCTCCATCGGCGTGCTTTTCCTGTTCCTCATTGCGCGAAAGGTCTGGCGCGGCGAATACGACAACGAGACGCCGGGCTTTTTCACATCGCGGAAGGGCAACTACGAATCCGTCGAAATCATGGGGCTGTACTGGCATTTCGTCGATCTGGTTTGGGTCTTCATTTTTGCAGTCTTTTATTTGTGGTAGACCGTTTTTTCCTGGGGGCACGACATGACACAAGCTAGCGATACGGCGCACGGAGAAGGCCAACAACATCCGATTGGCGTTTATTTCAAGGTCTGGGGGCTGCTGTTCGTGCTCAGCGCGGCATCATATGCGGTCGACTATTTTCATGTGCAAAGCTATCTCAGGTGGACCCTGATATTGATCTTCATGATGTTGAAGGCTGGCCTGATCGTGGCCGTATTCATGCATATGCGGTGGGAACGCCTGGCTCTGACCTATGCGATCATTCTGCCGCCATTGCTGGTCATGGTGTTCGTCTTTCTGATGACGTTCGAGGCGGATTACACCTTCTTCACGCGCAGTGTGTTCTTCAGCGCGGCGCATTAATCTCGCCAACAAGTTGCCGAAAAACGCCCGTGGAGCATGTTTGCAAAATCATGCTCCACGGGCGCTTTTGTCAGCTCGCCAGAACCTTGCGATAGAGGTGCCAGGTGGCGTGGCCAAGGATCGGCATCACCACCGCAAGGCCAACGAACAAGGGCAGGGCGCCGAGGAACAAGGCTGCGGCAACAATCAGGCCCCATACGGCCATGGTTTTTGGATTGGCCAGAACCGTTCTCACCGAGGCCATGATCGCGGTCATCCAATCTACCTGGCGGTCGAGTAGCATGGGGATTGAGACCACGGAAATGGTCAACACAACGACGGAGAAGACAAAGCCGACGCCGCCGCCGATGATGATCAGCGACCACCCGGACGACGTCATAAAGACCTGCTCGGCAAAGCCACCCACCGTCGATGGCACGGCGGCGCCGAAATGGGATGCGTAGATCCCCTGCGCCACCACCAGCCAGATCAGAAATATGCCGGCCAGAACCACGCCGACCATGACGATCGCCAGGATCGATGGAGAGCGCAGGACGTCAAAACAATTCAGCCAGGATACTTCGAGCCCCTGTTCCCGCCGCCGGCTCAATTCATACATGCCGCAGGCGGCCAATGGGCCAAGCAGCGTGGAGCCGGCGATGATGGGAAAGACCAGTGGCAGAAAATCGTATCCGGCATAGGTTCTTGCAAAAAGCACCATCAGGATCGGATAGATAATGCCAAGGAAAACCAGATGGGTCGGCTTGGCGTTGAAATCGGCAACACCCTTGGAGAGGGCATCCATAAGATCGGCCGTGGTGATGGTGCTGACTTCCGGCATCGTGTGTGCCGCGCTGGCATGGGCAACTGCTTTCTTAACAACCATGTTAGTGCCTCCTAAACCGCGGAATTAGGCGGTCAAAAAGCCTAACGTAACCCGTGCGTGCGTATCAGCCACGCGGGTCACGCTAAACTGTGACCTACAGTGCTTTACATCAATACGCTCGATAATCCCCATTGTGCGGGAGCGGTCTTGCAGGGGCGATTATCACGGCTAAGCGCGCTTATCGCCCGTCTCCCAATTTACATAATCGGCAGAGAATATGGTTATGTCAAACGAAAATGGCGTTGACGGATGAGAAATGCCACCTGAGGCAGGACGGGAAAAATACGCCCGATTATTTTTCCAGCGGTTGTCCCTCTGACCAGCACGCGGCCAGTTGATAAAGTCCGCAAAGCGAGGCGATGGCAACGACACTCCAAGCCAAGGTCCACTCAAATACCTCTGGATGCAGCCAGTATGCCCAATCAAAGTTCCATGGCGCAAAAAGGATCGCCACGGGCAGCCCAACGACCATTACCAGCAACAAAAAATACGCCAGATAATACTTCATACAAACCTACATTCAGGTAATTTTCAATAAGTTGGAGTCGCTTTAGCGATCCAAGTAATTGATTCAATTGCTCTATTCTTAAGAATTCGAGCACGTTTAGAAGAAACATGCTCTGGGGCTTTCCGCGCTTGCACTTTGATCATATGACAGCGCGCCTAGGTTATGGCGACAATATGGAAATGGCGCAATTCAACCGGCATGGACATTTTGTCGCAGGGTCTGGCGCATAGCGCCGCCGCGGCCGCGCGCTATTTCCGCCAATCCCAACTATCGGGATGGAGCAGTTGATACCTTGCTTCCGACGACATGATCTCCGTGGAGCCATAGTAGAAGTCCATCATTGCCCAGGTGCCCAGGTACAAGCAACTGACGACCGTGGCAATTAGCGTGGCGATGCGAGCCATATAGCCCAAATTGTGCAGGGCGCCGCCTTTGAGGGAGCGCAGTTGTCTTTTGACCCTTTGGGCATCCTCCTGTGTTTGCTCCCAATTTTGGTAGGCCTGCAGGCGGGCTTTCCCGCTCATGGGTGCGGCGTCAGACGATTGACGCGGGAACAGTATGCTCTTCAAGTATGCCAGAGCAATAAGGCCGGTTAAGGAGCCGCTGCCAATTGACAAAACGATGTAGAAAACCGTGTTGGCCAATGGTCCGTGCTGGGGTACCGCCCACAGGGCCAGAGGAAAGACCAGAACGATAAGACCCAATACAGTTAGGACACCCTCGATCAAACCAAGGGCTAACTGGTCGGTGATGCTTCGTGGGCCGGGCGTACGTTTCAATTTAGAAACTCCATGTTCGATCACTGAGGTGGTTTGTTTACGGTGTATGCCGCCGTCTGACCATACCGCCAAATTCTTTGCTATATTGTTCCAATCTTGTAGCTGCTGTTGGGCCCGTGGGAAAGTGGTCAATCGGACGTAGCGTTTGTCCGAGATGCGCAATGCATTGGGAAGGAGCATCATTTATGGGCGCCCCCGGTGCGGCAAAATTGCTATGATGTTCCATGGGAAAAAATGGTCACATGGTTACAGACACCGCCAGTAAAAGGAATTTAGTCGAAGATGAGCGAACCTCTGAAATGCAGCCGGGCCGAGAACGACATGGTGGCCCTGGGCATAGCCGCCAACATGCTGCACAATTCGCCGCCCTTTGAAGGGTTGAGTGCAGAAAAATTTATCGGCACCTTGCTTGGCCAAATATCCAGGAAGCACTACGTCTTCACCATGCGCGGCCAGGAAATACTCGGCTATGCCGGCTGGGCGTTATGTACCGAGGAGGTCGGCCGTGCCTGGGCCGAGGGGCGCTATACCCCGAAACACGAAGAATCCATTGACGGCCCCTGTGTAATGGTCGTCACCTTCTACTCCGACGCCCCGGAGGCAACCCGTTTCCAGACAAGGTATCTGAGAAATCTAAAACCGCATGCGCCGATGATCTCGCGGCGCCAATACCATGACGGCAGGGTAAGGCCGCTTGTGTTACCCGCCTTGCCGCCCGGGCAGAAATAATGCGACGTCTGTCGCGGAACAGGAGGCGGCAGCGGTTCAACGCTGCCGCCTCCGGCCTTGCTTTATACGAACAAGAAGTCGTCCTCGTGTAAATCGCCCATATTGACACCAACCAGGGTGACGGCATCGCCGCCGCCAAGGTCGATTTCGGTGTCAGCCCCTTCCTGACTGGCGTGTGTCAACAGTTCGCTCAGGCTGTTGTTGAAACTATCGCCGCGCAGATCAATGACATCGTCGCTGCCGGCACCGGCCGTGAAGTCAATGATGGTGTCGTTGCCGTCGCCATCGTTGAAGACGAACAAATCATCGCCCGTATCGCCAACCAAATTGTCATCGCCGCCATTGCCCGTCAGACGGTCATCGCCGTCGCCGCCAATCAACAGATCGTCGCCGGCGCCGCCGTCCTGCACCACATCATAAAACAGGGAGCTGTTGTCGTTAATCCGCAAGTCGTCCGCGACGTAATACTTGTGCGTGGTGGTCGAGCTCCACTTCTCATCCACCGTATAGGTGCCGTGAGAGGGGTCCATGATGACGGTATCGACATCCGTGAAGTTCATATAGATATTGAAATAGCCATTACTGTTGATGTTCACGCTTGAGCTAGTTTCGACGTGTGCGCCATCCTTGTAACCGAGGAACCGGACAGAGTCAGATACGTAGATTGAATTGCTGGAGGTAAAGCCTGGCCCACTTTCAACTTCATATCCGCGCATACTAAATTTGCCGCCAAGGAAATCGAACTCGTGGCCATCACTGCTTGAGATCAAGGCGACGCTGTCGCTACCTGGCCAGTTCTCGGTCTCGAACGACATCGAACCATGATAATAGCCGGTCTTGCTGTGGTTCTCGCCAAAATCGTAGCTACTGAACGGGCCGGTTTGGCTAAAGGAGCCGTATTGGCCGCTTGGCATCTCATCATAATTAAAAGTCGCGGCTTCGGTGAGTGCCACCGCAACCGGCGCACCTGGGTTCGCGGCATCGGTGACAGCGAAGTCGACGCTGCCTGTGACGCTGTTCTGCCCGTCGGAGACCTGATAGGTGAAGGTCGAATTCTCTGTCGCCGTGACGTCGTTGGCGGTGAATTTTAGCCCGCTCAATTGCGCCGCGGTCAAGCTAGCACCGGCCAGAACGGCAGTGCCGTTGTCCAGTGTCACGCTACCGTTGCCCGGCAGATTGCCGACCGTGATGGTCAGGGGATCGCCGTCGGGATCGAACGGTGCGTCGATGCCCATCGCCACCGTCCCGGCATCGTCGGGCAGCGCGATCAGCTTGTCGGCGTCGAGCACCGGCGCATAGTTGATGTCGAGCATCATTGTCGCCGTGTCCGAAAGACCGAATTCGTCCATCACCGTATAGGTGAGCGTGTCGTTGCCGCTGACGAAAGCCGGCGGGGTGTAGGTAAAGTTGCCATCGGCCTGGAGGACAACCGTACCGCCCTGGGCCGTCGTGAAGGTGCCTCCCACCACGTTGAGCACGCCGTTGTCGTCACTGTCGGCGCCATTGCCGTTATCCGCCAGCACGTTGCCGGTGATGACCGAGCCTTCGACTGCCGAGAAGACATCCGCCTGGGCCACCGGGGCATCGTTGGTGCCGGTGATGGTCACCACGACATTCGCCGCCGTGCCGTCGATGGTCAAAACCGTGAAGGTATCGCTCAAGGTTTCGCCGGGGGCAAGGGCCTGGATGATGGGAGAGTCCACGGCGCTATAGATCCAGGTGCCGGTGGCATTGATGCCGAAGCTGCCATGGGTGCCGACCTGGTAAATCACCTGAAAGCCGCTCTCGCCAGTATCGACATCGGCTGCTGTCAAGCTGCCGCCCGTCGTCAGGACGCCGTCTTCAATGATGTTGCCCGTGGCGGTGCCGCTGATCACCGGGATATCATTGCTGCCGGTAATCGTCACCATGACGTCGGTTGCGGTGCCATCAATGGTCAAGACCGTGAAGCTCTCGTTCAAGGTATCGCCGGCGCCAAGGGCCTGGATGACGGGACTGTCAACGGCGGTGTAGGACCAATTGCCGCTGGCATTGATGCTGAAGCTGCCATGGGTGCCCACGGCGGAACTCGCCTGAAAGCCGCTCTCGCCGCTATCGACATCGGTTGCCGTCAGGCTGCCGCCCGCCGTCAGGACGCCGTCTTCAATGACGTTGCCCGTGGCAGTGCCGCTGATCACCGGGATATCGTCGCTGCCGGTAATCGTCACCATGACGCTGCCTGCGGTGCCGTCAATGCTCAAGACCGTGAAGCTCTCGCTCAAGATATCGCCGGCGGCGAGCGCTTGGATCGCTGGAGAATCCACCGCCGTGTAGGTCCAGTTGCCGTTGCCGTCGATGCTGAAGCCGCCATGGACGCCAGCCGTCGTGCCGGCCTGGAAGCCGCTTTCGCCCGCTTCGATATCCACCGCCGTCAGGCTGCCGCCGGTTGTCAGGACACCGTCTTCAGTGACATTGCCCGTGTCGGTGCCGCTGATCAGCGCGGCATCGTTGACGCCGGCCACGGTGACCGTGGCGGTGGCGGTATCGCTGCCGCCGTTGCCGTCGGAGACGATGTAGCTGAAGCTGTCGGTGAGTTCATCACCTTCGCCTAGGGTTTGCATTACCGCCGTCGGGTCGTAGCGCAGGGTGCCGTCAAGGTTCTGCGTAATCGCGGCGCCGTTGTTGGAAACTGCATCGAAACTCAGGATGCTGACGCTGTCCCCGGCGTCGACGTCATAGTCGTTGGCGATGACATCGATGTCGAAGGCTGTTTCTTCGTCGGTGCTGACGCCCGCCGTGTTGAAGGTGAAATTATCCATCTTCCAGACGCCGCTGGTAATGCCCGCATAGGCACCTGTGCCATGGGCATCGCCGGCGGTGACAACAATATCCAACCGGTCAACACTGGCGAAATCGAGATCGACCCAGGCCGGTGCTTCCAGGCCAAGGTTGACGGACAGGCTGTCCACCAGCACGCCATCGTCGTAGCCGTCAAAGCGGAGAACATGGGCATCGTTTGACTGGGAGCCCCAGACATCCAGGCCCTGAATGTCGATATCCTCGGCACCCAACCAGGTCATGGTGCTGTCCCTGCCGACAAAGCTGTTCGAGACATATTTGCCCTGGGCGTTTGAGAACCCGACGCTGAGGTCAGCGGCCGTGTGGAAGTAGGAATTGGCCGATTGCCAATTAAAGCCGCCATAACCCGTGGGCACCGCCCCGTTGCCGAGGTCTCCAAAACCAAGCACCACGGCGGCGCCGTCGCCCGTGACGTCGTCGTCCAGCGCCACCGGCGCGTCGTTGACGGGGTTGATGGTCAGGTTGGCCGTGGCGGCCGTTTCGGTGGTGCCATCGGAAACATCATATGACAGTTCCACCGCACCGTTCCAATCCGCCGCCGGCGTGATCGTCCAGCTGTCATTGCCGTTATCGGTAACGCTGGCATTGCCTTGGGAGACCGAGACATTGATCGCGGACAGAATGTCGCCCGTATCAACATCATCGGCGTTGGCCAGCAGTTCGGCCAGGGTGACCGTGGTGCTGTTGTCTTCGTTGATCGTGGCAAGAGCTACCGGGCCAGTCACCGTCGGTGCATCGTTAACCGCGTTTACCGTCAGGTTGGCCGTGGCAGCTGTTTCGGTGGTGCCGTCGGAAACATCATAAGACAGTTCAACCGCGCCGTTCCAATCCGCCGCCGGTGTGACCGTCCAGGTATCGTTGCCATTATCTACAATACTGGCATTGCCTTGGGAGACCGTGACGTTGACGGCGGACAGAATGTCGCCCGCATCGATATCACCGGCTTGGCTCAACAACTCGGCCAAGGTGACCGTCGTGCTATTGTCCTCGTTGACACTGTTCAGGGCCACCGGCGCGGCAACCACCGGCGCATCGTTGATCGGATTGACGCTTAGGTCGGCCGTTGCCGCCGTTTGCACCGTGCCGTCGGAAACGTCGTATGACAGTTCAACCGTGCCGTTCCAATCCGCCGCCGGCGTGATCGTCCAGGTGTCGTTGCCATTGTCCACGATACCGGCATTGCCCTGGGAGACCGTAACGTTGAGGGCCGACAAAATGTCGCCCGCATCGACGTCGCTGGCTTGACCCAGCAACTCCGCCAGCGTGATCGTGGCGCCGTTGTCTTCATCGATAGCCACCAAGGATACCGGCGCGGCAACCACGGGCGCATCGTTGACGGGATTGACCGTCAGGTTGGCGGTCGCCGCCGTATTGGCGATGCCGTCCGTAACATCGTAGGACAATTCGACCGCGCCGTTCCAATCCGCCGCCGGCGTGATCGTCCAGGTGCCGTCGTTGTTGTCGGTCACGCTGGCGCTGCCCTGGCTTACCACGACATTGATCGCCGACAGGATGGCGTTGGCATCAACATCGCCGGCATTGGCCAGCAGCTCGGCCTCGGTGACTGTCGTGCTGTTGTCTTCATCGGTGCCGGCCATAGCTACAGCCGCGGCGACCGTTGGTGCATCGTTGACGCCGCGTACGGTGACGGAAACCGTGGCGCTGTCGCTGACGCCGTGATCATCGGTGATGGTGTATGCGAAGCTGTCCGTGACTTCCTCGCCTTCGGCCAGGTGCTGCATGACGGCTGTCGAATCGTATTGCAGGGTGCCGCCTGGGCCTTGGGAGATCGTGGCGCCGTTTGTCGAGGTGCCGTCGAAATCAGTCACGGTGATGGTGTCAGAGGCATCCGCATCGCTGTCATTGGCCAGGACATCAATATTAATTGTCGTGTTCTCGTCCGTGCCGTTCAATTCCCGGAAGGTGAAGTCGTCCATATGCCAAAAGCCGGTGTCGCCAGCGGCCAGGTCGGTATGGATGTGCAGTTGATCGATCGGGCCAAAGTCCGGCTCGGCGAAAACATAGCCGCCGCCCGGGGTGACCGCGAAATTGTAGGTCCCAACCAAGTTGCCGTCGTTGAAACCGTTCAAGGTTATGCTGTTGAAGTTGCCGGAGGCATGGCGGAAGTAGGCGCCCTCGAAAATAACGTCGTTATCGCCTTGCCAGGTCGCGTAGTGATCGGGCCGGCCGCCGCCGGGAACGACCACCCATTGCCCGCTATGGGCGTCGCCGGGCCGGCCCTGATGAATGTCGGAGCCATTAACATTGTTGCCCGGATTTAGCACGTCGCTGGACCATTCAAAGCCGGCATACTGATTGACCGGACCGCCGATGTTGCCATTAGACGGCGCCAGATCATCGAACGTCGCGACGGTGGTGTGATTGCTTAAATCGTCATCGACCGCGACCGGGCCATCGTTGGCGCCATGCACGCTGACTTCGACCGTCGAGGTCGATTGGGCGCCGTGGGCATCTTCGATGGTGTAGGTGATGGTGTCGGCCGCCATCTCGCCGACCGCCAGATATTCGAAGGCGCCCGTGCTGTCAGGGTCATAGCTGAGGCCCGCGCCCGCCGCGCCGGTGAAGCTCACAGTCGCGCCGGAGGCCGCCGTGGCCGAAACCACGCTCAGGCTCGCGGCATCATCGTCGCTGTCCGCGTCCGTATCGTTGGCCAGGATATCGATGTCGATAGCCGCGCCGTTCTCGTCAGCGTCCGCCGTATCAAAATTTGCCACCGGCACATCGTTGGAACCGTTGAGGGTGATCGTCACGGTCTCGGTGACGCTGCCGCCCTGACCGTCATCGATGGTGACGTCATAGCTCTGGCTCAAGACCTGGTCTTGTGTCAGGTCATCTATAGCCGCGTCATCGACGGTGAAATTCCACGCAATGGTGCCGACGCCGGTGCCGGTGGCGGCCACATCAACATCCGCCGACATAGTGCCGCGATAGCCGCCGTCCTGGGGCGCCACGGTTACGGTGTGCTGATCCGTCAGATCGAGATCGGCAAAACCGATCTCGCCGGTTTGGGTATGGGTGGGATCTTGCAGGACCCTGGCGTCGGAAAGCTGGACATTGTCGAGGATCGCCACATCCGAATCGCCCGCGATCCGAACCTGATCAATGTTGCTCCAATCGGCATCAAAGGTGAAAGTCTGATGGCTGGTCGACAGGGTCACAACCCGTGTCGCCACCAACATGCCGTTCTGCCAGCCCTCGAAAGTCACGTCGTGTGGCGTTGAGTAAGCCCGCGCGGACAGGGAATCCAATGAGAAATCGCCACTATCGGACCTTCGAATAGCGCTGTCCGCACCATCCAGATTGGCGTCATTGCTGTTCGATAGACTAACGGCCATGGTGTTGTCACCGTCACCGAAACCGGTGGTATCGTGATAGAATCCGGTGAAGACATGGCCTTGATGAACAAGCGTATCGCCGAAATCATCGACCTCGCCGTTGAAATCCAGAACCACTGGGTTGCCGTCGCCCTGATTGATATTCTCGGTGACCGTGCCAGTGGTATCGCCGCCGGCCGTGATCGTCGGCGCGTCATTCGGGTTCGCCGGATCGATTTCCCGGCCATCAATGAAGACGCGCAGGTTTTCAAACTGGCTGGCGCTCAGGTCAAAAGCGGTGAATTGGAATACTGTGTCATCCGCCTCGCCGCTCACGACATCGGTGTGGTCGCTTAGAAATGTCAGATAATCGGCGATGTCCTGGCGGGCATCCGCGCCTGACCATTCCGCCGCCGTCAACTCCAGGCTCAAGGTGTCAATGCCGTCGCCGCCCTGATAGACATCATGGGCGCCGGCATTCTCGGCTGCGTTATAATTGGCCTGATCATCACCGCGCCCGGCGTAGAGCAGATCATCACCAGCCCCGCCGTCGAGGTAGTCGTTGAAGCTCAATTCCTCGCCGCTGCCCGAGCCCCGGGAGCCCCGGCCGTGGGAGCCGTGCGAACCATGCGAGCCGTGCGAGCCGTGTGAACCGCGGCCACCCGAACCCCGGGTGGAATCGCCAAACAGCACATCGTCGCCGGCACCGCCCAAAATCGTATCATCGCCGGCACCGCCCTTGATCATGTCATTGCCGGCACCGCCAAGGATCTCATCGTCGCCCTTGCCGCCGTCAATCTTGTCATTGCCGCCACCGCCAAGGATCACATCATCGCCGCCCTTGCCGTCAATCTTGTCATTACCCATGCCACCGCTCAGCAGGTCCTCACCGGAGGTCCCTTTCAATTTGATGCTATCCTGACC
>JABIWH010000027.1 GCA_018701215.1 Rhodospirillaceae bacterium | reverse complement strand
GGATTGATGCAGGCTATTGCCCGCGTAAATCGTGTTTTCAAGGACAAGCCAGGTGGTCTCATCGTTGACTATATCGGCATTGCGCAAAACCTGAAAAGCGCCCTGTCTCAGTATTCTGATAGCGACAAAAGAAACGCTGGCATAGACCAAGCTGAAGCCATTGCGGTGATGATCGAAAAATTTGAGATCGTCAAAGACATGTTCTTTGGCTTTGACTATGACGCAGGCCTACAGGGCGATCCTAAAGACCGTTTGTCCGTGATGGCGGGTGCGTTGGAATGGGTGTTGGGTATGCAGCGCAAGGCTGCGGAGAAAGAGACGAAAGACGAAGCAAAGAAACTGGCCCATCGCAGATATTCAGATGCGGTGCTGGCGTTGAGCAAAGCCTTTGCGTTGGCATCATCGAGTGATGAGGCGAAGGTAATACGTGACGAGGCGGGTTTTTTCCAAGCCATCCGTGCCGCATTGGTGAAAAGCACTGGCAGCAAGAAGAAAACGCAAGACACGGATCTAGCCGTGCAACAAATCATCAGCCGCGCCGTTATCTCAACGGAAATCGTTGATATTCTGCAAGCCGCAGGCATTCAGTCGCAAGACCTGTCCATTTTGTCCGATGAGTTTCTTGCTGAAATGCAGGGGATGGAGAAAAAGAACCTCGCATTGGAAGCGCTCAAAAAACTCATCAATGGCGAAATCAAGTCCAAGCTCAGTTCTCGTGTCGTGCAAACAAAAACATTTTCGGAGCGATTGGAAGCGGCAATGAACCGCTACCACACCAACGCAATGACGACCGTTCAAATAATCGAAGAACTCATCGCGTTGGCGAAAGACATTCGTGCTGCGATGGAAAAAGAAGGCGAAGATGGCCTGACAGAGGACGAGCGCGCTTTCTACGAGGCGCTGGCTGAAAGCGAGAGCGCTGTCGATGTTATGGGCGATGACAAGCTGAAACTTATTGCCCATGAATTGCTGGCCAGCGTGAAATCCAACGCTACCATCGACTGGCATCACAGCGACATGGCGCGGGCTAAAATCAGAGTGACGGTCAAAAGGATACTGAGAAAATTTGGCTACCCACCTGACCTGCAAGCACAGGCCATTCAAACCGTTTTACAACAGGCAGAAGCATTTTCAGAAAAATGGGCGGCGTAAAAACAAGGAGTTTATAGAGTGGAAGAGTACGAGTTTGAGAAAAAGACACTTAATAAATTGAAGAAATTTTATGCGTTTGCAAGGAAAGCCAATGCCAAGCGCGTTAAGAATGGTGAGACGCATTTACAAGAATTTGGCGAACAAGGTTTTTATGTCGGCGACGAATTTTGGGAGATCAGTCACTCTGGCGTGAGTTCTATCGTCTACGACGTAAACATTGAAGAAATCACTTTGCATGACAGCATTGTAATTGCAAGTCGAGAGAGTACGAGTGGCGACACGGAAGAATATGGCTATTTGATAGATGGTAATCAAAATGTGGAAGGCTGCGTAAAAGATATTGACCGCATCATATGCACTAACATTCAAACTGGACCACTCAATGGGGGCCGACCAATCAGATGAGGCAAGAAGGTATGGGGAGGGTATAGGGAAGGTATAGGCAAGGTATGGGGAAGGTATGGTAAATCCCCAATTCAATTTTCGATGTGTGGTATGGGCAATCAGACAGAGATGACGGTTCGTATCCCATTGGGGGTTCAAAGGGAAATTGACACCCCTCGGGATCAGTCCAAACAAGCATTTTGGCAGTCGAAATGAGTAGTGTTACAGAGGTCAGAATGGGGGGTAGATTTACATCATTCTAAGTTGAAACGTCCAATTTGGTATTGGTCTAACCCCCTGAAAACATTGGTATTGGGAACTTGAAGGTATGTTTTTTCAACTCACTCCAACTTCTAAAACACTTCTAACAAAAAATAACCCATTGATTTCATTAGATAATTAGCGACGAAACGATTGAACTGGAGTAAGCCCCATGTCAGAGCTGCATTTCGCCACCGCCACCGAACTGGCCGCCAAGATCAGGAACCGCGAGATCGGCGCCGTCGAGCTGCTGGATCATTTCCTGGGCCGGGTTGAAAAGTATAATCCGCAACTGAACGCCATCATCTGGATGGATGAGGAAGGTGCCAGGGCGCGGGCCAAGGCGGCGGACGCGGCCTTGGCGCGGGGCGAGAATTGGGGGCCGCTGCATGGCCTACCCATGACCATAAAGGAATCGTTCAATATTGCCGGTAGCCCGACCACATGGGGGCGGCCGGATCACAAGGATAATATTGCCGATAGCAACGCCCTGTATGTTGACCGGCTGCTGGGCGCCGGCGCCAACATATTCGGCAAGACCAACGTGCCGATCAATCTGGCGGATTGGCAGTCCTTCAACGAAATCTATGGCACCACCAATAATCCCTGGGATCTGAAATTGACGCCGGGCGGCTCGTCGGGCGGTTCGGCGGCAGCCCTTGCCGCCGGTTTGACTGGACTGGATGCGGGCAGCGATATCGGCGCCTCGATCCGCAACCCGGCGCATTATTGCGGCGTCTTCGGGCACAAGCCGACCTACGGCATCGTGCCCGGCGATGGTCAGGCCCTGCCGGGGGTTTTCGGTGACTCGGATATTGCCGTTGTCGGCCCCTTGGCGCGCAGTGCCGAGGATCTGGCCCTGTCCCTCGACATCGTGGCGGGACCGAACCGGATTACAGCGACGGCCTGGCAGCTGAATCTGCCGGCGCCGCGCAAGACCGCCCTGAAGGATTTCAAGGTGGCGGTGATGTTGAGCGATCCGGCGGCGGAGGTGGAACAGTCCTATCAGGATTGTCTGCAAGGTGTCGCCGATGCCCTGGCCAAGGCGGGCGCCACGGTCAGTGATAGCGCCCGGCCCGATATTGATACGGCCCGCGCGTTCGAGCTGTATATCCTGCTGTTGCGGGCCGCGACATCACGCAGCGCCACGGCGGAGCAATTGGCCTTCTTCGAGACCGTGAGCGCCGATCCCGGCGTTGATCATGACAGCTATCTCAACCGCATGGCGCGGGGCGTGTTGCTGCCGCACCGGGAATGGCTGAACCTGGATAACGAGCGCGCCTTCATGCGCCAGGTCTGGGCGGAATTTTTCCAGGAATGGGATATCTTGATTTGTCCCGCCGCCACATCCGCCGCCTGGCCGCAAAATCAGATCGGCGAACGCCACGACCGCATGATCACCGTGAACGGCAAACAACAGCGCGGCGTGGATCAGATGTTCTGGGCCGGTTATCCCAACATGGTGTTCCTACCCTCCACCGTCTCCCCCGCCGGATTAAGCCCCGAGGGCTTGCCCCTGGGTCTGCAGGCGGTCGCGGCGGAGGGCGAGGACAAGACGGCGATCGAATTCTGCCGCCTGGTCTCGACCCAGATTGTCGGGTTCCAGGCCCCGCCCGGCTACGAATAGCCGTCTACGAGTAGGTAAATTTGGCCTTGCGCTTTTCCAGGAAGGCATCCCGGCCCTCGATATAGTCGGCGCCTTGGAAGCCTTCACCGCGCAGACGTTTCGAGGTCTCGGTTTCGTCCACCGCGCCCGCGCTGATTTCCTCAACCATGGTCTTCACCGCACGGATGGTGAATTGCGACAGACCGCATAGGTTCTGCGCGAACTCGTGGGTGCCGGTTTCCAGCTGGTCGGGTTCGAACAGGCGGGTGGCCAGGCCGATGTTGACCGCTTCCTCGGCCTCGATCACCTTGGCGCCCATCAACATTTCCTTGGCCCTGGACGGCCCGATCAGGTCCGACAGGCGTTTGGTTTCCATCAAGCTGTAGGCAATGCCCAGGCGCGCGGGAGGAATGCAAAAATGCGCCGTCGGGTCGATATAGCGCAGATCGCAATTCAGGGCGATGGCGCAACCGCCGCCAAAACAGACGCCGCGGATCATGGCGATGGTCGGCTTGTTCAGGGCATGGATGGCGTCATAGGCATGGCGGATCTTGTCATGGTAGGCGCCGGCGCTTTCTGCTGTGGCATGCACGATGGGAAATTCGGAAATATCGGCGCCTGCGGCAAAGGCACGCGGCGCGCTGGAACGCAGGATCACGACCTTGATCGCCGCATCGGCGCCCGCCTGGCCGAACAGATCGATAATACCCTGCCAGACCTCGGCGTTCAGGGCGTTCAGTTTTTCCGGACGGTTCAGGACAATCTCGGCGATCTCGCCGTTTTTCTGCAGGTAAATCGGATCGTTACTCATGGTCGGCCTTTCGAAAGCGCTATATGATGCCTTGGTCAAATTTTCGAGTATTCAGATACAGGCATGGCAAACTATTCGATCTTCGCCCTTGCGCGCAATGCATTGCAGCGTCACCGCAATTGGCCTCAGGCTTGGCGCAGCCCCCAACCGCGCGCGTCTTATGACGCCGTCATCGTCGGCGGCGGCGGTCATGGCCTGGCCACGGCCTATTACCTGGCCAAGCTGCACGGTATGCGCAATATCGCGGTGCTGGAAAAAGGCTGGATCGGCGGCGGTAACACGGGGCGGAACACCACCATTGTCCGCTCCAACTATCTCAACCCCGAAAGCGCGGCGATCTATGATCATGCCCTGAAACTTTGGGAGGGCTTGAGCCAGGAGCTGAACTTCAACGTCATGTTCTCTCAACGCGGGGTGATCAATCTGGCCCATGACGAGGGCGAGGCGCGGGAATTGCGCCGGCGCATCTATGCCAATCAACTGGCCGGCGTCGATGCGGAATGGGTCACGCCAACGCAGCTGGGCGAGTTGTGTCCGATCCTGAATTTGGACCCCAATATGCGCTATCCTGTTCTGGGCGGAACGTTGCAGCGCCGCGCCGGCACCGCGCGCCATGACGCCGTGGCCTGGGGCTATGCCAGGGGCGCCGACCGCCTGGGCGTGCATATCATTGAGAATTGCGAGGTTACGGGCCTTATTATCCGCGACGGACGGGTCGAGGGCGTGCACACCAATCGGGGCGAGATCCGCACGCCGAAAATCGGCGTCGTGGCGGCGGGGCATTCATCCGTGCTCGCCGCCATGGCCGGCATCCGCCTGCCGCTCGACAGCCATCCCCTCCAAGCCCTGGTCTCCGAACCGATAAAGCCGGTGATGCCGACCGTGATCATGTCCAACAAGGTGCATGCCTATATGTCGCAATCCGACAAGGGCGAGCTGGTTATCGGTGCCGGCATCGATCCCTATAATTCCTATGCCCAGCGCGGCAGCCTGCCGGTGATCGAGGAAACGATCAGGGCGGTGGTCGAGCTGTATCCCATTACCTCGCGTCTGAAGATGATGCGGCAATGGGCCGGCATCGTGGATATTTGTCCCGATGCCAGCCCGATCATTTCGGCCACGCCGGTGGACGGCCTGTATTTCAATTGCGGCTGGGGCACGGGCGGTTTCAAGGCGACGCCGGGATCTGGCCATCTGTTCGCCCATACCCTGGCCAAGGATGCCGCCCATGCCATCAATGCGCCGTTCGCGCTGGAGCGCTTTTACAGCGGCGCCCTGGTGGCCGAGCACGGCGCCGCTGCGGTGGCGCATTGATGGGGGCGCATTGAAATGTTGTTGCTGGAATGCCCATGGTGCGGGCCAAGGTCCGAGGAAGAATTCTCTTGCGGCGGCGAGGGTCATATTGTCCGGCCCCTGAACCCGGACGAATTGGATGATGCCGCCTGGGGCGACTACGTCTTCATGCGGCGCAACGCAAAGGGCGTGCATTTCGAACGCTGGCGCCATGCCCATGGCTGTGGCCGCTGGTTCAACGTGGCGCGCAGCACGGTGAGCCATGAAATCCTGGCCGTCTACCGGGTTGGCGACGACAAGCCCAAGGTGGCGCCATGAGCGGCCGTACCGCCGAGGGTGGCCGTATCGATCGGACGCAGCGCCTGAAATTTCAGTTCGATAGCGAAACAATGTTTGGCTATCCTGGCGATACCCTAGCCTCGGCTCTGCTGGCGAACGGCGTGCGCGTGGTTGGCCGCAGCTTCAAGTATCACCGCCCGCGCGGCCTGATGGCGGCGGGGGGCGAGGAGCCTAATGGCCTGGTGCGTCTGCGCCGGGGCGGCCGGGCCGAACCAAACGTACGCGCCACGGACATTCTTCTTTATGACGGTCTGCTGGCGGAGAGCCAGAACCGCTGGCCCTCTCTGAAGTTTGACTTGGGCGCCTTGAACGACCGCCTTTCGCCCCTGTTTCCGGCTGGTTTCTATTACAAAACCTTCATGTGGCCGGCCAGCCTGTGGCCCACGTATGAAGCTGTGATCCGGCGCATGGCGGGCCTGGGCCGGGCGGCGGAGAGCCCGGATCCCGACCATTACGACAAGCAATACGCCCATTGCGATGTTCTGGTGGTGGGCGGCGGTCCGGCGGGTTTGGCGGCGGCCCAGTGGGCCGGGCGTACCGGGGCGCGGGTTATCCTGGCCGATGAGGGCGCGGAATTCGGCGGCGCCCTGCTGGGTAACGGTCAGCGGATTGATGGCGGGGCCGGCATGGACTGGGTCACCGGGGTCGTGGCGGAACTGGGCGAGGCTGACAACGTGCGTTTGCTGCCCCGAACCACGGCGGTGGGCTATTACGATCACAATGCCCTGGTCATGCTGCAACGGGTCGCGGACCATTTGGCGCGGCCCGAGCCCGGCCAGCCGCGGCAACGGCTGTGGCAGGTGCGCGCCAGCCAGGTAATCCTGGCCAGCGGTGCCTTGGAACGGCCACTGGTTCTGAGCAACAATGACCGTCCCGGTGTGATGGGGGCGGGGGCGGCGCAAACCTATGTAAACCGCTATGGCGTGCGGCCCGGCCGCCGCGCCGTGCTGTTCACCAACAACGATAGCGCCTATCCGGCCGCTCTGGATCTGGCCCAGGCCGGCGTCGACATCGCGGCGGTGGTGGAGCTGCGCCCGACCGCGCCTTTGGGCTGGCTCTCGCGACTGGACGAGCAGGGCATCGAGGTGCTAGCGGACCGGGCCGTTGTCGCGGTCGAAGGGCGAGGTGCCGTTAAGGCGGTACAGATCGGCAAACTGAACCAGGCCCGGGACGGCGCCATACGTGGCATGGGCCGGCGCATTGAATGCGATCTGTTGTGTTTTTCCGGCGGCTGGACGCCCTCCCTGCATCTGTTCTCGCAATCCGGGGCAAAGCTGGACTGGAACGCGGCCATGGGCTGCTTCCTGCCTGGTGATGCGGTTCAGGCAGTGCGCGTGGTGGGTGCGGCCAATGGCGATTTCGCCCTACAGGATTGCCTGGACCAGGGCGCCCATGCCGGCAACTTCGCCGCCAATCAGGCCGGCCAGCGGCGCCGGGGCCGGGGCCCGCGTACGCCGGTGGCCGATGCCGGTCCGGATCTGACGGCGCCCTTGCCGATCTGGTCCATTCCTGGTGGCGGGCGGGGTCAAGGGTGCGGTAAGGCCTTTGTCGACTTCCAATCCGACGTCACCGCCGCCGATCTGCGCCTGGCGGCACGTGAAGGTTACCGCTCCATTGAGCATGTGAAGCGCTATACCACCACTGGCATGGGCACGGACCAGGGCCGGACCTCGAATATCAACGCCCTGGGTATCGTGGCCGAGGCCTTGGCGGTTGACGTGCCCCAGGTTGGTCATACGACGTTTCGCCCGCCCTTCGCCCCGGTCACTTTTGGCGCCCTGGCCGGGCGGCGGATTGGTGGGTTGCTGGATCCGGTGCGCCGTACGCCGATGCATACCTGGCATCAGGCCAATGGCGCGGCGTTCGAGCCGGTGGGCCAATGGCTGCGGCCGTATTTTTATCCCCGCGATAACGAGACCATGGCGGAAGCCGTTGACCGCGAGGTCCTGGCTGCGCGCAGCAGCCTGGGCCTGATGGACGCCTCGACCCTGGGCAAGATCGATATCCAAGGCCCGGATGCGGCTGAATTCTTGAACCGCATCTACACCAACGGCTGGAAAGGGCTGGCGGTGGGCGGCTGCCGCTATGGCCTGATGTTGGGCGAGGACGGCATGATCTTCGACGACGGCGTCACCTCCCGCCTGGGACCTGAGCATTTTCATATGACCACGACCACCGGCAATGCGGCGCGGGTGCTGGATTGGTTGGAGAGCTGGCTGCAAACCGAGTGGCCGGAGCTGGCGGTCTATTGCACCTCGTGTACGGAACAATGGGCGGTTGCTTCCCTATGCGGCCCCAATGCCCGGCGCCTGATGGCGGCGCTCTGCCCGGAGCTGGATCTGTCGCCAGAGGCCTTCCCGGCCATGACCTGGCAGGCTGCAAAGGTGGCTGGCTTCGAAACACGCATCTTCCGCATCGGCTTCACCGGCGAATTATCGTTCGAGATCAATGTTCCGGCAGGCCATGGTCCAGCACTTTGGCAAGCCATCATGGCGGCGGGCGAGAAATATGCCATCACGCCCTATGGTACCGAGGCCATGCATGTCCTCCGCGCCGAGGTCGGCTTCATCATCGTGGGCCAGGAGACCGACGGCACCGTGACGCCCCATGATCTCGGTCTGGGCCGCATGGTCAGCGGCAAGAAGGATTTTCTCGGCAAGCGCTCGCTCTCCCGGGCCGATACATCGCGCCCCGACCGCCCGCAGCTGGTTGGCCTGCTGGCCGATGACCCTGCCATTCGGGTACCCGAAGGCGCGCAATTGATTGCCGGCGCCAACCCGGCGCCGCCGCAGGTTGGTATCGGCCATGTGACGTCCAGCTATTACAGTCCCACTCTGGGCCGCGGCTTCGCACTTGGCCTATTGCAAGGCGGCCATGGGCGCCATGGGGAGGCCGTCCATATTGCCTATGATGGCAACGCGGTGCGGGCCGTGGTAACGCCGCCGCGTTTTGTTGATGTAGGGGAGCGCGCCAAATGAACCAGCCCCGCCATGAGCCACGCCATGAACCACTGGCGCATCTGGCCCTGGCCGCCCAGGAAAATGGGCCCGAGGATGCCGCTGTCATGCTGCACGCCTTGCCTTATCAGCCATCGCTGATCCTGCGCGGAGAGAGCGATGACGTTGCCTTTCTGGAAGCGTTTCGTGGCGGCATCGGTTTTGATCTGCCCCTGGCGCCCAATCACATCAGGGAAGGCGATGGCGTCACGGCCTACTGGCTTGGCCCCGATGAATGGCTGCTGCTTGGTCAGGCGGTGTCCGCAAGCCTGACCCAGGCTCTTGCCGGTACCCGTCACGCCATAGTGGAAAATGGCGACGGCCAGCAGATCATCGCCCTTTCCGGCCGCCGCTGCCGTGATCTGCTAGCCAAGCTCTGTCCCCTGGATCTGGAAAGCCCGGAACTTGTGTCCGGCCGCTGTGCCCGCAGTATTCTTGCCGGCTGCAACATGCTGCTGGTGCCCCGGACCGACGGCGGCTACCACATCCACGTGGCCCGCAGCTTCGCCGACCATGCCTGGCGCAGCCTTGCCGATGCGGCGCGGGAATATCTCCTAAAATAGTTTGAGCGCAAGAAACGGAGCGCAAGGCGCGCCGGATCGGTGTTCCATTGCATTGGAAGGAAAGCCGATGTCCATGCCAACGCCAATCAACAAAGCCATGAGCCCGCTCGAATGGGCCATGCTTTTGACCCTGTCCGTGCTGTGGGGCGGCTCGTTCTTCTTCAATGGCGTGGCGGTGCGCGAGCTGCCGACCTTTACCATTGTTGTCTGCCGCGTGGCGCTGGCGGCGGTTATTCTGCTGGCTGTGATGCGGATCATGGGGCAAAGAATGCCTTGGGATAAGCGTATTTGGGCCGCCTTTCTTGTCATGGGATTGTTGAACAACGCCGTGCCATTCTCTCTCATTGTCTGGGGGCAAATGCATATCGCGTCCGGGGTCGCCTCGATACTGAACGCAACCACGCCCCTGTTCACGGTCCTTGTCGCCCATGTTTTCACCTCTGACGAAAAAATGTCCGCCGGCCGCCTGTTTGGTGTCGTGGTTGGCCTTGTCGGCGTCACGCTGATGATCGGCGGCGATAAGCTGGATACGCTCGGGCTCGATATCACCGCGCAGCTTGCCGTTCTTGGCGCGGCGGTTTCCTATGCCTTCGCCGGCGTTTTTGGCCGTCGTTTTCAGCGCATGGGGATAACGCCAATGGCGACCGCCACGGGCCAGGTCACCGCATCCAGTCTGATCCTGTTGCCGTTGATGCTGTTCATTGACAGGCCATGGACGTTGCCGGCCCCCAGCATGGAGGCGCTGGCCGCGCTTGTCGGCGTTGCCGCTCTGTCGACGGCGTTGGCCTATATTCTTTATTTTCGCATCCTTGCCACCGCCGGCGCGACCAATCTGTTGCTGGTGACATTCCTTGTTCCGGTCAGCGCGGTTCTGCTTGGCGTTCTTGTGTTACATGAAGTTCTGTTGCCGGCGCATCTCTTTGGCATGGCGATGATCAGCCTTGGCCTGGCGGCGATTGATGGTCGGCCCTTGCGGTTGGCAAGGCGCGGCTTCTCCCTTCGATCGTAAGTTCAGGGTAAGCTGACCAGGATAGCTTGGTGGGAATACTGGCTCTGATCTGATGGGAGAACAACCATGCGGGTAGATCGATTTTCCACCATATTCACCGTTTTTACGGCACTGATTTTATGTACGGCCATGTTGTTTACAGCCCCTGGCGCCCGTGCCGCCGCGCCCAGTGGGGGCAAACTGGACTTCACCGTGTTGCGCGATGGCGATCAGATCGGCCGGCATGTGCTCTCCTTCAAGAAGGACGCCGATGCCTTGACCGTCAACATCGAAACCAAAATCGAGGTCAAGGTTCTGTTTGTTACCGCATATGCCTTTGAGCATCAGGGCCGGGAAGTCTGGCAAAATGGAAAACTGGTGGAACTGGCCTCGGCCACCAATGACGATGGAACCAAACATACCTTGGCCGTAAAAAACGGTGCGGGCGCGCTCGCCATTAATGGCGATGGCCAGACCTCGAAGGCGGCGGTGGAAATCATCCCCGCCTCTCTGTGGCACGAAGGCATCCTTGCGGGCGGCGTGATCCTCAATACCCTGCATGGCAAACAGATGAAGATCACCGTCCGTGATGCGGGCAGTGAAAGCATTCCTGTTGCCGGACAATCGGTTGCCGCCCAGCACTACGTCATAGAGGGTGATCTGCAACGTGAATTGTGGTTCGATGAAACACGGGTGCTGGTTA
The DNA here is from genome assembly GCA_018701215.1 of Rhodospirillaceae bacterium. Taxonomy (GTDB): domain Bacteria; phylum Pseudomonadota; class Alphaproteobacteria. The sequence goes on along the minus strand of JABIWH010000027.1, from coordinate 53,767 downwards.
AGGTACGGTTCAAGGGTAACGACGGTTCCAACATTGAATACGTGCTACGCTAGATTAATGTGACGATAGCTCTATAGAGATTCGGTTAGAATTGAATGCGACTATTACTGGTCGAGGATGAAAAACGGCTGGCGGATGTGGTCGCGGGCGGGTTGAGCCGGGCCGGCTTCACGGTGGACGAAATTGCCACCGCCGCCGACGCTGATGCCGCCCTATCCACCACCCAGTATGATGCGCTGGTGCTGGACCTGGGTTTGCCCGATGGCGACGGCATGTCGGTGCTGCGCGATCTGCGCCGCGCGGGCAATATGACGCCGGTCTTGATCCTGACGGCGCGGGACGGTCTGGAAGACCGGGTCGAAGGTTTGAATGCCGGTGCCGACGACTATCTATTGAAGCCGTTCGCCATGCCCGAGTTGGTGGCCCGCTTGAAGGCGCTGTTGCGCCGGCCCTCGGGCGTACTTGGTGTCCAGCTTGATGTCGGCAATATCCGCTTTGACACGATCAGCCGTGAAGTTGATATCGCGGCCTCGCCGGTTTCCCTAACCGGGCGTGAACTGTCCTTGCTGGAACATCTGATGCGCCGGGCCGGCCGGGTGGTCGCCAAGGACGTCCTGGAAGAGCGCATCTACGGGTTCGGCGAGGAAGTCGCCTCGAACTCGTTGGAAGTCATGGTGCATCGACTGCGCAAAAAGCTTGACGATTGCGAGGCCACGGCCCATGTCCATACGGTGCGCGGCGTTGGTTATCTGTTGAAGGAGCAGCCCGCTTGACGCAAACCGCCCAGCCCGCGCCGAAGGATGGAAAAACCAGATCGTTGCAGGCGGTCCTGGCCTGGCGTCTGGGCGGCGTTCTGGTGGTATCCATGTCGTTGGTCATCATCACGTTGCTATCCTATTTCTGGATTGCCCTGGATGATCTGGACGACGCCAGCTTGCAGGTCCAGGCACAGCAGATCGTTGGAAGTCTTAGCAAAAGCGGTGGCCGGATCAGCCTGAAACTGCCCAATGCGCTGACCCGCACATACCGGGATTCCGGCGACGGTTTTCTGTATGCCATCAAGGATAGTCTGGGCCAGATCGTCTTCGCGTCGTCGGCAAAGGCCCGGCAACTGATCGCGCCGGTACTGCCGTCGCAGGCGATGCCGTTTTTCTTTCGCCTGCCGAATGCCAGTGGCGGGGAGAGCCCCTATTACACCCTGGCCATCGCGGTGCCTGATTTCCCCGGACATATCCTGTACGTGGCCCAAGGGCAGATCCACGGGGACGTCTATTTCGATACGATTATTACTGAGTTCGCCGAGCACATTGGCTGGATTCTACCGGTTATGCTATTTGCCGCCCTGGCCATCGCCATTTGGACGATCCGCTCCAGCCTGGCGCCATTAATGGAAGTCTCGGCGCGGGCCAGCCGGATCGGCCCCCATAGTACGGACATCCGGCTGCCCCTGCTTAACATTCCCAACGAAGTCCGCCCCCTGGTCGAGGCGATCAACGACGCCCTGGACCGATTGGAAAAGGGTTTCTTGCTACAGCGTCAATTCACCGCCAATGCGGCCCATGAACTGCGTACGCCATTGGCTATCCTCAATGCCCGGCTCGATGAAATGAACGATTCCGAGACCGCCGCCTCCCTGGCCGTTGATATTCAGCGGATGAACCGTCTGGTCGAACAATTGCTCAGGGTCTCGCGTCTGGATGCCCAGGACATGGCCATGGATGATGACATCGATTTGAATGCCATTGCCGCTGAAATTGTTGGCTATCTTGCGCCACTGGCCATCGCAGCGGGGCAAACCCTGTCCCTTTCCCCTGCCGAAGGGCCGGTTATGGTGCGGGGCAACAAGGGTGCCTTGAGTGATGCTCTGCGCAATTTGCTGGAAAACGCCATGCAGCACAGTCCCCGGGATGGTGAGATCATGGTGGAGGTAAGCGCCGGCGGCACCATCGCCGTAAGCGATCATGGCGCCGGTGTCAGCGAGGCGGACAGACCGCATATCTTTGAGCGCTTTTGGCGTGGCCGGGAGCGTTCGGAAACAGGCTCGGGTCTGGGCCTGGCGATCGTCAGCGAGACCGCCGCTGCGCACGGCGGAACCGTCATCGTCGCGAATAACCCCGGTGCTGGCGCATCATTCACTATTCGTCTGCCCCTAAAGCCTTCCGCGACACTGTAATGCACATGTAAGCAAGGCCGCCGATACTGTCTCTCAACAGTATACGGAGCGTGCCATGCCCCTCGCCATTCTGAACCGAAAGCATCCCCTGTTCCCTGATGCCGAAACGCTGATCGAAACAGTCTTCGCCCGTGAATACGGCGCCGTCATTTCCCATTTGCCGGACCGGATCCTGGCTGTTTTAGACGACAATGACGGCGTGTTGTGCGCGGCGGGTCTGCGCGATAGCGTCTCGGGGATATTTTCCGAATGCTACCTCGACCGCGCGGTGGAGCAGGCGATCGAGGAAAAGGCCGGCAAGGCCGTGCATCGGGATCAGATCCTGGAACTGACGGCGCTGGCGGCCGTGCGGCCTGGTGCCATGGCCCTGTTGTTGCGGGGTTTTGCAGAGATTGGGCTGGAGGCGGGCTATCGCTGGGGCCTCTTTACCGCCACCGCCAGATTGCGCCGCATGGCCCGGCGTATCGGTATTGAGCTGATCGAACTGGCGGATGCCAGCCGTGACCAGGTCTCCGACCCCGATTGCTGGGGCAACTACTACGATCAGAATCCCGCCGTATGTGCCGTCGAAGGACGGCCGGCCCAAGGCCGCCTGAAAAGTGGCCTGCTGACCCCGTGCGGCGCAAAGGAAAGACTGCCGGTAAAATGAATTTTCTGTTGCAGGCATTGCACCGCTGGTCCGGTGAGCGCGGTGATGCGGCCGCCTTCGTCCATGGCGAGGAAAGCATCAGCTATCAGGACTTGTGGCGCCGCGTCGGCGGCCTGGCCCAGACGGCGGCAGGTCTGCCGGACCGGGTCGGCCTGTTGGCGCCAAATGGTATCGATTGGCTGACCGCCGACCTTGGTTTGTGGGCGAATGGCCAAACAATGGTGCCCTTGCCTGAATTCTTCGCCGATGGGCAACTGAGCCATATTCTCGCCGATGCCGGCATCGATACGGTGCTGACCACCGAGACAGGCGCGGCACGGGTGCGGGCCCTGGGCGCCAAGCCGGTGATTATCGGCCGGGCCGAGGCGGATATGCCGAAGGCCGGCAATAGGCAGGGCGCGCGGATCATTTATACCTCCGGCTCGACGGGTCGGCCCAAGGGTGTGCTTCTGGGGCCGGAGCAATTGCGCCATACCTGCCATGGCTTGCTGGCCGCGGTGCATCCCACGGCTGACGACCGTCACCTTTCCGTCCTGCCATTCCCGATGCTGTTGGAGAATATCTGCGGCATTTATCTGCCCATCATGCTCGGGGGTCAGGTCCATATCGCCGCTTCCGTCCTCGCCCTGCCGCCGCTGGAGATGGCCGTCGCCCTGGCCGAGGCGGCCTTGCGCAGTCAAGCAACGACCACCGTTTTGGTGCCGCAGCTGCTGACGGCCTGGGTGTTGATTGCCAGCGTTGGCAGGGTTGAAGTGCCCGAATGTTTGCGCTTCGTTGCCGTCGGCGGCGCCGCCGTGCCGCCATCGATCATCAGCCGGGCCCGTGAACTGGGCATCCCCGCGTACGAAGGCTATGGCCTGTCGGAATGCTGCTCCGTGGTGGCGAGCAATGTCCCAGGCGGCGACAAGCCTGGCAGTGTTGGCCGCCCGATCCCCGGCCTGGATGTGCGCATCGCCGATGATGGTGAGATCATCGTGCGCGGCGCCCCGGTGATGGACGGCTATCTGGGCGCGGCGAAACCGAATGCGGCACGAACCTGGCCCACGGGTGATCTGGGCCATATGGATGATGCTGGGTTTTTGTACATCCATGGCCGCAAGGACAATTTGATCGTAACCGCCAATGGCCGCAACATTTCGCCGGAATGGCCAGAAACCATGCTGGCCGCCGACCCGCGCATCGGCCGGGCCTTGGTACTGCCGGCTCCGGGCGGCGGTCTGGCCTCTGTCCTGGAGCCGTCGATGCTGGGGCAGGCCTGGTTCGATGGCGCCGATAATGCGGCTTTGCAAAAACTGACCGCCGGTCTTTGCGCCGGAGCGCCGGACTACGCCGTGCCCCGACGAACCCGCTCGGTGGCCGTGGGTTACTTCGCCGACAACGATCTGCTCACCGCCAATAAACGGCCCCGGCGCCACGCCATTGTCGAGCATTTTTCGCCATGGCTAGCCGAAATTCCACAGGAGGAAACCAGCTATGAATTTCTTTGATGAACTGCTTGCCCGGACCCGAGAGGAGCGCGCCGCATTTATTGCGACACCGGTTATTCAGCGGGCTCTGAAAGACGGCGTGGACCGCGCCATGTACCTGGAATTTCTGGGTCAGGCCTACCATCATGTGCGCCATACCTGCCGTTTGCTGTCAGCCGCCATCGCCCGTTGCGGTGACGACGATCAAACCTACATCGATGCCTTGATCGAATATATCGATGAGGAAAAGGGCCATGAAGCGTGGATCCTGAACGACATACGGGATCTGGGCGGTGATATCGAGGCGGTGCGTGACGGCCAAGGTGATCTGCCGTGCCGGCTGATGGTCGCCTATGCCTACTACGCGACCGAGCATATCTCGCCGTACGCCTTGCTGGGCATGGTGCATGTATTGGAAGGGATGTCGGCGGCCCTGGCATTGACCGCCGCCGCCAGTTTGAAACAGTCGCTGGGTCTGGAGAGTGATGCCGGGTTCAGTTATCTCGCGTCCCACGGCACCTTGGATCAACAGCACGTGGCCTTCTTTCAGGATCTGGTCAACGATATCGGCGATCCCGACGCCCAACGCGCGGTGATCGATACCGCCAAGGTGATGTATCGATTGTACGGCGATATATTCAGCGCCATTGATGAAGCCCATGCCGGTGTGTGCCATGCGGCTTGATGGCAAAACCATGTTGATCACTGGTGCCGGCAGCGGTATCGGCCGGGCCTTGGCCGTGGCCTGCGCGGAACAGGGCGCGCGGCTGCTGCTGGTTGGGCGCCGGAGGGCCAAGTTGGAGGAAACCCGCGCGCTGCTGGCACGGCCGGAGCAAGCCATGCTGCTGGCCGCCGACGTCACGCAGGCGGCCGATCGGCGGGTAATGCGCAATACCATTGCCGAGACATTTGGTTGCCTGGACGTACTGGTCAATAACGCCGGTGTGCTGTGCGTCGGGCCATTGCATGGCGCCGACGATGATGAGTTGGAAGATCTGTTGGCGACCAACCTGCTGGCGCCCATGGCACTGACCCGTGATTTGCTGAACCTGCTGCGCACGGCCGAGAGGCCCCGCATCGTCAACGTCGGCTCGGTCTTCGGCGATATTGGCCACCCTCAATTCGCCGCCTATTCAGCCACCAAGTTTGGCTTGCGCGGGTTTTCGGACGCCATTCGCCGGGAGTTGATGGCGGAAGGCATAGGGCTGACCTATGTCGCGCCACGCGCCACGCAAACGGAAGCGGCGCACAAATTTGACCATCTTGTTGCGCCCTATGCCATGGCCGTGGATAGCGCCGAAGTGGCCGCCGCGCAGATCCTATCTGCAATTCGCCGCGATGCCCGGAACAGCTATGCCCGTGGGCCCGAACGGTTCTTCGTCATGCTGCAACGCCTATTTCCCGGCCTGATCGACCAGGCCCTTGGCCGTAAACTACCGGCGGTATAACATATCCGCTGGTTTGTCTGGCTTAGGGAGTTCCGCAATGGCGTATCTGGACCGTGACGGTGTCCGCGTTCATTATGAAGACAGTGGCGGTAATGGCGGCGATGACCGCATGCCGATCTTGTTGACGCATGGGTTCAGCGCCTCGACGGGGATGTGGCGCGGCCAGGTCGAGGCCCTCGGCGGCCAGTACCGCCTGATCCGCATGGATATGCGGGGCCACGGCGAAACCCTTTGTCACATGGACGACGACCTGTTCAGCCAGCATCATGTGGTCGAGGATATGCGCGCGCTGCTTGATCATCTGGGCATTGAGAAGGCGGTGATCGGCGGCCATTCCCTGGGCGGCTTCATGTCCCTGGCATTTCACGTGCGCTATCCCGACCGGGTCACAGCATTGATCCTGCAAGGCTGCGGCCCCGGTTACCGCAGTGATAAATCACGCGCGGTCTGGAACCAGCATAACGAAGTCCGTGCACGGACGTTGGAGGAACAGGGCCTCGGGGCCCTGAACGGCGGCTCGGAAGTGCCCATCAGCGTCCAGCGTCCAGCCCCCGAACTGGCCATGGCGGCGCGGGGCATATTGAGCCAGATTGATGCCCGCGTGATCGACAGCCTGACATCCATCGCGGTGCCGACCCTGGTGATCATCGGCGATGGCGATAGCGATTTTCTGGAGGGTTCCAACTACATGGCCGGCCGCATTCCCGGCGCTATTAATGTCGTGGTGCCCGGCGGTGGTCATGGCATCAACGTGGATCAGCCCGAAGCCGTCAATCGGGCCCTGGGCGCGTTTCTGGCAACGCTGTAAGGACCGCCGCTTGCCAAATCCTGGCCTGATCGGCAAGGCCGATCAGGACCAGGCCGTTCTCCGGCGGGGCTGCCGGGCCGATGCCGGCTGCCGGTTCGATGCTCCACATCCGGCCCACGGCCTGAACCACGTGCGGACGCCCGGGCATATCCAGCAATTCGACGAAGCCCTTGACGCGGAGTAGGCCCGGCGGTGGGTCAGTCAGGAAAGCCACCAGCCGTTGACGGTCAACCGGCCCATCCAGCGCTATGGTTCGCGTGGCAAAGTGTGCTGCCTGATGGTGAAGCTGCATTGGTTCGGGGCGCGCGCCATGCGTGGCGGCACCAAGCGCCAGGTCAGCGCCAAGCCGGCCCTGTTCGGTTGAAATTACCGGGCGGCCAGGCGCCAGTTCGGCCAGGCGGGCGGTCGCCGCCGCCAGCGCGCCGTCATCGACCAGATCGGCTTTATTCAGCGCCAACAGATGTGCCGCGTCCAGCTGCCGTTGAAACAAAGACGCCGTCGCCGGATTGTCGAGCAAACCATCAAGGGTGCCGGCGTCAATCACGGTAATGATGCCGTCCAGGCGGGCGCCGGTGCTGGCGGCAACCACCGCGCCGATACCCGCCGGATCCGCAATGCCGCTGGCCTCGATTATGATGCCGTCCAAGGCCTCGTCCTGCGTCGTCAACGCGTCGATGCTGCGGCCAAGCTCGGGACCGAGAGAGCAGCAACTGCAGCCGTTGGTCAGCTCAATGACATCGCTGCCGGTATTGGCAATCAGGGCGGCGTCGATATTGACCGCGCCCACGTCATTGACCACCGCCGCCAGTTTCAGGCCATGACTGCCTTCAAGCAGATGGCGCAGCATGGTGGTCTTGCCCGAGCCGAGGAAGCCCGCCAGGATTGTTACCGGCGTGCGATTGACCTCCACGGTTACCTCAGCTGGCACCGAGGTTGATCCTTGCAGGGATGACAGTAGAAAATCCCACTCCGTCGCCAAACGGCGCAAATCAGCCGGCCTAGTCATCAGCCAGATTTGCCACGCCGCCGACGATCGTGCCCAAGACTTTGACATCGCGCAGGGCGGTGGGTGCCACCTCGTATGGATCGTCGGCAAGGATCGCCAGATCAGCCAATTTGCCAACCTCCAAGCTGCCGATCTCGTGATCCCGGCGCAGCACAAAGGCGGCATCAACGGTCACCGCGCGCAGGGCCCGGTCCACCGAGATCCGCTCGCCCGGCGCCATCACCGTTTCCTCATCGCCGGCGATCCGGTTCACCGCCACCCAGGCCGCGATCAGCGGCGCCATGGGCCCGACCACCAGGTTATAGTCAGAGTGCAGGGCAAAGGTCACGCCGGCCTCGGCCAGGGTTCCCAGGCGCGCCGTCGCCTCCGCACGGTCCGGGCCAAAGCCGCTGTCCGCATGGATCAGGGAGCGGTAGTGAACAAAGTAAGGGTTGACGCTGGCCAGTCCCCCCAGGGCCGCCAGCCGCCGGCCCTGGGCCACGGTGGAAATACAGTAATGCTCGACGGTGAAGCGGTGATCAAAACGCGGCTGGCGCTGTTGCAGCTCCGCCAGGGTGTTCAAGGTCATATCGACGGTGGCGTCGCCATTGGCATGGGAATGGATCTGTATACCGGCCCGCCAATAGGGCAGCATGCGTTCGACCATGTCCTCCCACGGCGTCTCGCCGGTCAGGCCCTGTTCGCCGTCGAGATAACCGGGATAGTTCAGCTGCAGGGTCATGGAGGGATAGGAGCCGTCATTGATGAACTTCACCCCATGCACCGCCAGCTTGTCGGTTGATTTCGCGTGCATCTGGTCAAGGTAATCGAAACGATCCTTGCCAAACTTGCCGACCAGACGGGCGTCAAAGGGGATCATCAACATGCGCAACGGAAAGCCGGGCTCGTTAACAGCGGTATAATGGTCGTCCCATTCCCGCTCGAACGATTCCAATCCCCAGCCCAGGTCGGCGACGGTCGTGATGCCATTGCGAATGGCGACATCGGCCTGACGCTGCAGGGCGGCAAGACCGAAGCCGGGACGGTATAGTTCGTTGCGCACCGGCCTGGTGGCGATGCCGACCGCGCCGGTCTCGATAAACCAGCCGTTCAGGCGGCCGTCGGGATAGCGGCCTATGCCATGCGCCGTGGTGTCCTCGGTGATATCGGTGCGCGCCAGCATGGGCGAGTTGGTGTAGACAATGTGCGGGGCATAGCACATCACCCACAACGGCACCTCGTCGGAAATAGCATCCAACATATCCCGGTCCAAATGACCGCCCTGCATACCCGGATCATAACCCCAGGCGATGACCGGGCGATCGGGATCGTTGGCCGCATTGACCAGCTCTGTCAGGCGGGCGATGACATCGGCGCGGTCCGGCAGGCCGGCCTGTGGCCCTTCGTCCGTTTGAGATGGGATCGGCCCCACATAGTGCAAACCCATATAGGTCCCGGACAGACGCAGATGAGTGTGCGGGTCGATAAAACCCGGCATCAGGACGTTGTTCTTGAAGCTGTCGTCGATATCGTGGGGGACCCGGCGCAGCCACGGCTGCATGCTCTCCAGACTGCCGACCGAGACAATACGGCCGTCCGCCACGGCGATGGCCGTGGCCACGGGCCGGCCAGGATCCATGGTGCGGATCCGCCGCGCGGTGAAGACCGTTATGCGCTGCATGGCCTATTCCGCCGCTTTTGCCGCCGCTGCCGCCGATACCGTGGCCGGTGACAAATAGGCACCCTGGCGCAGTAATTCCTGCTGGATCAGGCGCGGGTCCAACTGGCGGGGCTGGATGCCCGCATCCGCCGATAGCGCCCCCGCGATGCCGGCTGCGTGGCCGGTCAGCCAGCATTGCGGCACCTCGCGCAGGAAGGAATGAGAATTGGTGTCGCAGGCCACATGCCGGCCCGCACCCAGCACGCCGTCGATACCCGCCGGCACCAGGGCACCATAGGGCACCGAGATGTTCGGGAACTTCGGCGCCAACGAGGTGGAGACCCCGATTTCACTGTCCCGGACCGCGCCCGCGTCCCAGTCCGCCCGCGTCACTTTTTCCAAGCCCAGCAGGCGGCGGCTATGGCGCACGCCGATCTGCGGCGCGCCGAGCATCAGAAAGGCGCCTTCAAAGCCTGGTGCGAACTGCCGGTAGGTCTCCACATGGCCGACGGTCAGTTGCCGGGAGCGGACCTCAACCTCGCTCAAATCCTCCACATTAATGGCGCTGTAGCCGGACAGCCGCGGGCCCATGAACAGGGCGACGTCGTTACGCCATGAGACGAAGGGTCTTTCGAAATACTGCAGCCGCTCGCGCCCGCGTGCCATGAAGTCCTTAAAACCCTGCTCATCGCCGGTCTTGAACTCCAGCCAGCGTTCGATGTCCACGCCGCCGATCATGAAGGCGGTATTGATGCAGCTGTGAATATCGGTGGGGTCACTGTCGGTCTCGAACGACAGGCCCGCACGGGCCAGCAGGTCCGCATCGCCGGTGGTGTCGATTACCGTTTTTGCCAGGATTGCCTGCCGGCCTTCCTTGCTTTCAAAGATGGCGCCGCGCATGACGCCGTCCTCGACAATGGGCTCGACGGCCCAGGCATGGAAGGTCAAGCGCACCTTCTGCTCCAACGCCATCTCCATGGACAGTGTCTTTAGGGCCTCGGGATCAATGGTCGGCGACCAGGTGACGATGTCATGGAAAGCCGCCGTGCGCTGGCGCCAATAGTCGGCGGTGGCGGCATCGGTGGAACCCCAATCGCCGCGCGCCGGGCCCTGTTGTGCCTCGCTAGGCAGCCGTTCGAGAAAATCGTGAGCAAGGCCGGAGATCACCTGCTGCCCGCTCCAATCCGACATGCGGTCGATCCAGATTACCAGACCGCCGGTGGACAGACCGCCCAGATGGTTATAGCGCTCCACCAACATTACATCCGCGCCCAGGCGTCCCGCCGCGATGGCCGCCGTGGTGCCCGCCGGCCCGCCGCCGACCACCAGCACATCGGTTTCGGCGAAAACCGGCGTTTCCCGCGCGGCTTCGCTGATGGTCATGGCCGGGCGTGGGCGCCTCGGTGCGCGGTCCCTGCCACCGAAAATTTCGGTGGTCCGAATGCCGCCGCTGGTATTGGTATAATTTTCGCCGCTCATGCCATCGCTCCTTCATCCTTTGCCGGCAAGGCTAGCACCATTCATCGGCTGGCCACAAACGCTGGGACACCCGAAATATATTCCTATAACCTGCCGTATAAATGACGCCGTATGGTTCGCGGCATAACTGGAAAGAGGATAAGGCGATGGGTGAGCAGACCGAGCGGGCGGTGCGGCCAAGGCGCAGTTTCATATTTTCGCCGGGCCTACGGCCGGACATGTTTCCAAAAGCCCTGGCCTGCGGCACCGATATTGTCTGTGTCGAGCTGGAAGACGGCATCGCGCCCAAGGACAAGGCCGAGGCGCGGGCCAAGGGGCTGGCACTGTTTGCCGAGCCCCAGGCCGATGATGGTGTCGAGCGCATTGTCCGCATCAACTGCTTGCGCACGGAAATCGGCCTAGCGGACGTGCAGGCGATCCTGGCGACGGATACCCCGCCCCCGGCCCTGATGCTGCCCAAGGTGAAGACCCCGGATGAAGTGATCTGGCTGGATGACCTGCTGACCGAGCGGGGCCATGGCACCCGCCTGCATATCATCATCGAAACCAACGAAGGTTTGGAGGCGGCCTATGACATCGCGCATGCCTCGCCGCGCATTGATGCGCTGTTTTTCGGCGGCGTCGACATGGCGGCGGAGCTGCGTTGCAAGAATGCCTGGGAGCCATTGCTCTATGCCCGCTCCCGCATCGCGCACGCCGCCGCTTCCGTGGGCATCGATGCCATCGATGTGCCCTATCTGGATCTGGAAGACCCCGACGGTATGGCGCACGAGGCCAGCCTGGCCCGCGATCTGGGCTTCTCCGGCAAGGGCTCTATCCATCCCAAGCAGATTCCCATCCTGAACAATGTATTCACCCCCGACGATGCCCAGGTGGCCCACGCCAATCGCATTCTGCAGGCCTTTGCCGATGCGGATACGGGCCTTGTCGTGGTCGACGGCAAATTGATTGAAAAGCCGGTGCTGCGCGAGATGAACCGAATTTTAGCAATTGCCGAACGGGTTTCAGGATAGGCCGGTACATTTTATCCTTAATCGCTGTTTAGTATTCCCCCACACTAAATCTTAGGAAAATCGTGGATAATTTCATCCTTGCGAGAGGGGCGCAGGAAATCACGATGTCCGATGATATCAAAAACTGGATGCATCTTTTCCGTTGGATCGTGAAACACATCCGCGATGAATATGGCATCGACGAAGGTCTTCTCAATCGTACCGCGGTCCTGGAACAGGATCTGGGTATCGGTGAAGAAACCATCGAGGAAATCGTTGATACCGTGGCCCGTACCTTCGCCATCAATTTTCCCGATGGCACTTTGAACGAGGTGCTGAAACTGGAAGAGCTCTGCCTGCTATCGGCCTGGATGCACGGCCTTTACAAGGAGCCGGATTTCCTCGGCGCCGCTTATGTTGATGCTTGCCGCGCCGTAAATCCCCGCAGCCAGTAATTTTTCAATTCAATTTCGCGGCGCTACGGCGCGGGCCGCCATGGTCTCTGTCAGAGAGCTTTTTGCTGCACCTTCAGCATCGAAATTGCCTTCGTGCAGCCAAGCCCCGATGGCTTCCCGCACCGCGGGCCAATCATTGTCCAGGATCGAATACCAGGCGGTATCACGGTTCATGCCCTTGAATATCAGGTGGTTGTAAAAAATACCCTCGTACTTGAAGCCAAGCCGCCGCGCGGCATTGCGTGATTTCTGGTTCAGCGCGTTGCAGCGCCATTGCATGCGGCGATAGTGCAGATCAGACATGGCATGATCCAGCATCAGGAATAGCGCCTCCGTCGCGGCGCGGGTTCGCTGCATCTCGGGCGCGAACCAGATACCGCCAATTTCGATGACACCTTGAGTTGGTTGGATATCCATGAAGGCCGCCATGCCCCGAACTTCTCCGGTGGCCTTGAGCCGGAAGGCGTACCAAATATAGTCAAGCCTCGCCGCGCAATCGCGCAGCCAGGCATCGAACTGTTCCATGTCGGGCCAGGGACCAAAAGGTAGATAAGTCCAGATCTCCAATGCCTCGGCGCTGCCGTGGGATGCTTCGAAAAGGGCCCGGCAGTGTTCGCCTGGGTCTAGCGGCTCAAGCCGCACCTCCGTACCCAATAGAACGTTCCGCGCCGGCACCAGGCCACTGGGTAAACTCTCTACTGGCTCGCCATTCAATGAACGCTCGAAAACGTCTTCGTGCTCATCTGCCATATTGACTACCCCCTATGAAGTTTAGGCCGTCAGTCTATTCGCCGCAGGAACTGCGGTCCCAGATCTTTTACGTCGGCACAGCCGAGGATCATCAGATCGCGGTGGATTTCGCCCTTTAATATTTCCATGGCCCGCTCCACGCCCGCCTGACCGCCGGCGCCCAGGCCAAACAGATAGGGCCGGCCGGCCATGCAGGCGGTGGCGCCCAGGCACAGTGCCTTTAGGACATCGGTGCCCCGGCGCACGCCGCCATCCAGGATAATCTGGCAACGGCCATCCACGGCCTCGGCGATTTCCGGCAGCACATCAATAGGCGCGGGCGAATGATCAAGCTGCCGGCCGCCATGGTTGGAGACGATGACACTATCGAAACCCATCTCGGCGGCGCGGTCCGCGTCCTCGGCCCGCAATACGCCCTTGATGCCCAACGGCCCGCCCCATTGTTCCTTCATCTCCGCCGCGTCATCCCAGCTGATCGCCTTGTCCAGCTGCTCTTCGGTATAGCGGGACAGATCGGCGGCGGAGGTATCGCCTTCGACCCGATCGACCAGATTGGCCAGGGTCGGCAGGGGATGGGTCAGGGCATTATAGAGCCAGGCCGGCTTGCGCAGCATATCGAAGGCGATGGTGGGGGTCATTTTCAGGGGCATGGCCAGGCCGTTGCGCACATCGCGCTCCCGGTTGCCGGTGATGGGCACGTCAATGGTCAAGCATAGGGCGGAAAAGCCCGCACCCTTGCAGCGTTCGATAAAATCGCGAACGATGGCGCGGTCTTTCCAGACATAGATCTGAAACCATTTCGGCCCGCTGGACAGATTGCCCACGCCTTCGATCGAGGTGGAGGACGCCGACGACAGGGTATAGGGGATGTTGTGTTTGCCGGCGGCGGGCACCAGGCTTTCCTCGCCCGTGTGATGGAACAGCTTCGGCAGGCCGGTGGGCGAGACGATCAGGGGCGCGTCGATCTTGCGGCCCATGACCTCGGTGGAGATGTTGATCTTCGAGACATCGACAAAATTATGCGGCACCAATTGATAGCGGTCGAAGCCCGAGCGGCTGCGCCGCAGTGCCACCTCGTCCTCGGCGCCACCGTCCATGAAATCGAACAACAGTTTCGGTACCTTGCGTTGGGCCAGGCTGCGCAGGTCGTCAATGTTGTGGCACTTGGCCAGGACTTTGCTGGGCGTGCTATCCATCTATCTGCTCACGCATTCAAATTGGCAAAAACGCGTTGTACCGCCGCCATGGCCTCGGCGAACGGTTCGGCGCCTGACATATCGGTAATGCCGGCCCAGGCTTCCGCCAGCATTTCGGGGCTGACGTCATCGGCGGCGGGGAAATCGACACCTTTGCTTTCCACCATTTCCACATTGGCGAAATGGCCGGCGCCGGCAACGATGATACGGCCCGTATCGGTACATTGTTCGGATACCAGATAGGCCACCGCGGGCGTCACCAGTTCCGGCCGCAACAAGGGCATGACATCATCGGGAAAAATGGTGCCGCCCATGCGGGTGCCGGCGATGGGGGCCAGGGTGTTGACGGTGATGTTGTATTTCCGCCCCTCCTGTTTCAGAGTATTCATCAGGCCGATCACCGCCATCTTGGCGGTGGTATAATTAGCCTGCCCGAAATTGCCGTACAGACCGGCAGCCGACGTCGTCATGATGACCCGGCCGTATTGGTTCTGCCGCATCAACGGCCAGACTTCGTGGGTGACACGGACCGTGCCCAGCATATGAACCTTCACGACCGCCACGAAATCATCGTGGCTCATGTTGTGAAAGCTTTTATCGCGCAGGATGCCGGCGTTGTTGATCAGGATATCGCAGCGGCCCCAATTATCCTTGGCCGTGGCGACCAAGGCCTTGGCGCCATCGTCGCTGGAAATATCATCGGTATTGGCGACGGCGGTACCGCCGGCGTTGGTAATCTCGTCCACCACCGCCTGGGCCGGGCCCGCATCGCTGCCGGTGCCGTCGATGGCGCCGCCGATATCGTTGACCACCACCGATGCGCCGCGCGAGGCCAGAAACAGCGCGTGTCTGCGGCCCAAACCGTTGCCGGCGCCGGTGACCACGGCGACCCGGTCATCATAACGGATACTCATGCTCAGCTGTCCTTTTCCAGAATGGTAATGCAGGCGGCGGCTTCTTCCATGCCCATGACGCCGCCGCCGTTTTCGGCTAGGGCCAGGCGGGCGCCGTCAACCTGGCGGGCACCGGCCTCGCCCCTTAATTGCGCGGTCAACTCGTGGATCATGGACAGGCCCGTGGCGCCTACCGGATGGCCCTTGGAGACCAGGCCGCCGGAGGTGTTTACCGGGATCTTGCCGTCCAGCATGGTGTGGCCGTCACCGACGAATTTGCCGCCCTGGCCGATCTCGCAAAAGCCCATCATCTCGACCTGATAGATCTCGCAGAACGAGGTGGCATCGTGTACTTCCGCCACATCGATATCGCCGGGCGCGACGCCGGCTATGGCATAGGCCTTGTCGGCTGCGATCTTGGTCAGGCCCGGCTCGTCCAGGCTGCGGTACTTACCGCCCGACAGGGCCGAGGCCTTGACCTTGACGGCGCGTGCCTGCACCTCGGAAGGCAGATAACGCAAATAGTCCTCCGAACACAGAATGGCGGCGGCGGCACCGTCACCGATGGGCGCGCACATGGCGCGGGTCAGGGGATGGCTGACCTCGCGGTCGGCCAGAACTTCATCGACGGACATTTCAAACTGATATTGCGCCAGGGGATTGAGAGAGCCGTTGTTGTGGTTCTTGGCCGCGCCGACGGCGATCTGCTCCTGGGTGGTGCCCCATTTCTTCATATGATGGGTCGCCTGCATGGCATAGGTATCCATGAAGACGGTGCGCCCCGGCCCGGTCTCGAACGGTTTACCGGCGATTTCGCCCTGCTCCAAATAGTGCGCCTGCCATTCGCCCGGGTCCAGCTGATCGATACCGCCCGCGAACAATTCCATGGTCTTCGCCGCATCGTCGGGCACATAGGTTTTTTCCACGCCCATGGCGATGGCGACATGTGATTGGCCTGAAAGAATATCCTTCCAGGCACCGTTCATGGCGACCGAGGAAGTTGCGCAGGCATCTTCCACATTCACCGTCGGCACACGCTCGGGGAACAGGCCCTCGCGCACCAGGGGGGTGAAGCAGACCTGGCCGCGAATACAAGGTTGTCCCCAGGTACCCAGGCCGCAATTGCCAAAATAGGCGATCTCGATATCGTCGCCATTGTCCAGGCCGCTGTCGTCAAGCACGCCCAAATAGGCTTCCCGCGTCAGATCCTTGAAGCTCTTGTCGGGCCACTTCTGAAACCGGGTGGAATAGCTGCCGATGATATAGACGTCCGCCATTGGCTAATCTCCTGACTGATTTTGCGGCATAGTAATCCGAATGACCGATGCCGCCTAGACAGCGTGCCATGGGGCGACAAGATGCCTCAATCCATGCTTCAATTCAGCGAAGCTACCTGGAGCGTGCAATGCCGATACTGGCGATGTTTATGGCGGTGCTGCTGTGGTCATCCTCGATCGTCGGCAGCAAAGCGGCGGTCCTGCATATGGCCGTCGGCGAGGTGGTGGCGGGACGCTTCATCCTGGCCGCCACCGTGATGTGGACCATGGTGCTGCTGACCCGCCAGCCGGTGCATTTGCGCCAGGCCGCCCGCCCGTTGTTGATGGGCATGCTTGATCCGGGCCTGGTCTCCATCCTGATGGTCTGGGCGTTGTTTCATACCTCCGCCGTGAACGCCTCGGTGTTCTGGGCCCTGATGCCTTTGATCATGCCCATTGCCGGGCGCCTGGTGTTGAAGGAGGCGATCAACCCGGTCGTGATCCTGGGCGCCATCGTGGCCTTTGGCGGCGCCATACTGTTGGTTCAGGCCAATCGTGCGGCCGGTGAAGGTGATTTGTTTGGCGATTTGCTGGTCGTTTGCGGCATCCTCTGTGCCGTGGGCAGTTCTCTGACCGCCCGTCACGTGGCCAAGGCCCAGGGCCGGCCCATGGTGACCACGGCCTGGCAGATGAGCATGGCACTGGTCATTGGTCTATTGGCCCTGACGTTTATCGAGGGGCCCGCCGCGCCTCTTGAGCAACTGGACAGCAATGTGCTGATCCTGATGCTGTACCTGGGCGGCATCGCCACCGCGGGGCCGTTTTTACTGTTGAATTTCGCCCTTCGTCATTTGCCCGTCGCCCGCACTTCTTTATTCTCCCCTTTGATTGGGGCCCTGTCCGTACCCTTGGCGGCGTTTTTCCTGGGTGAGACGATCCAGGCTCTCGAAATCGCCGCCATCGCCATCGTTATGCTTGGCGTGCTGGCGCCGACCCTGCTGGGCCCGGCGGTTCTTGCCCGCCTGCGCAGCCCGCCCGGGCCGGGCGACGAGCGGGCTCTGGATGGGTTGGAATATGTTGTCTTCGATACGGAAACCACCGGCCTGGAACCCTCGGGCGGCGACCGCATCGTGCAAATCGCCGGCGTACGCATTGTTGGCGGGGTGGTCCGGCGGGATCTGGTCTTTAACGAGTTGGTCAATCCGGGCCGGAATATTCCACCGCTATCCACCACGTTTCACGGTATCACCGATGCTCAGATCGCCGAAAGCCGTGGCATCGCCCCCGTGGCCCAGGATTTTGTCGATTTCTGCGGCGATGCGGTCTTGGTGGCCCACAACGCGGCTTTCGATATGAAATTCCTCGAACTGGCCCAGGCCGAGGGCGCGCCAGTGTTCGAGCAGACGGTTCTCGATACCTTGCTGCTATCGGCGGTGTTGGAGAAAGGCGCCCATGATCACGGCTTGGACGCCCTGGTCGAACGCCATGGCGTTATCCTGCCGGAAGCCGACCGTCACACCGCACTTGGCGATAGCCTGGCCACGGCGGAAGTATTTTTGGCCTTGTTGGCCAAGGCCGACGCAGCCAAAACCGTGGCCGACCTGCAGGCCATATCCCATAAAGCGCGTAGGTTCCGCCGTCTGCAAAAACAGTTTTAGAATAATGCCCCGCCAAGATCGCTGCGCAGCCGGTCGCGCAGGTCGCGGATGGCTTTCAAGGCGTCCACCAGCCGATCATCCTCGCGGTCGGTCAGGCGGTCGGGGTGGACGTAGTTGCTGATCGTCTTGCCGCCGCGTTGGTCCACCATTTGCTGGCGCAGCAATAGATGGGTGATGTGCGCGAAGGCGCCCTGTAAATAATCTGCCTCGTCCCGGTCCAGAGCGCCTTGTTCCAGCAGGCCAGCGATACGGGCCAGGGTGCCGGTCTCGGCCACGCCATGCAGCAGCGCCAGGGCGCGGACAGCGTCCACCAGGGGCAGGGTGCCGGTGATCTTCAGGTTCAATTCGCCCCGGTGTTCCTTGTCATTTTTTTCCACGATAAAGCGGTTGAAGAGGCCCAGGGCGACACCAAAATCTTCGTCTTGTAAATACATTTCCCGCATGAAACCGCGATTGTTCCGCATGCGGTCCGTAATATAATCCCGCAGCTCGGCGGCCAGGCGGCGTTCGCCGGCAACGCCGCGGAAATCAAAAAAGATATCCGCCAAACGCAGGGCGGCGGGATTGCGCCGGCCCAGCCAATAGTCCATTTGCGCCCGCCATTGCCGCGCTGTCTTGCGCCACAACGGGTTCACCGCCATGACATAGCCGTTGCACAGCGGCATGCCGGCCCCATCCATGGCCTTGGTCAAGCGATCGGCCAGTTCGGAGAAATAACCGTCGATGCGGTCGTGCTCCGTATCGGGATAGTCGGCGATAATCAGGCCGTTGTCCTGGTCCGGATTCAGATAGCTTTCCTGTCTGCCGCCGGAACCCATGACGATCAGGCAGAACTCCCTTGGCGGCTCGCCCAGACCTTCCGCTGCCATGGTCGCGATACAATGGCGGGTCATGCGGCGATAGACGTCGTTGTTGATATGGCTGACCAGGGCCTGAATTTCTGGTGTCGGCACCTCGTCGGCGAACAATTGTTCCGCCACCTGCAACTGCGCCGCACGGACTTCTGCCATGCCGCCGGGGGTGTCGGGGCGGGTCAGGCTTTCGATCTGGGCCACCAGCTGACCGTTGATTTGCGCCAGGGCGCCATCCAGGGTCAGCATACCCACCAGGCAATCGCGGTCATTGACCACCGGCATATGGCGCAGGCCGGCCTGGCGCATGCGGGCGATGGCATGAAACATCAGATCCTGATCCCGGATCACGCGCACCGGTTGGCTCATGATATCATCAAGGGGGCTGTCGCCGGCGACCTTGAAGGCGATCCGGCGCACCACGTCCTGTTCCGTCAATACGCCACGGAGAATGCCGCCATCATCAACGATAACCAGGCTGGCCGAGGCGGCACTGGCCAATAGGGCGACGGCCTCGTCAACCCGCGCGCCCAAGGGCAAAGTGGGCGGTGGCGCCTGCATATGCTCGCCCGCCAGTTGGCGAAACGCCATCGACGCCGTTGAATGGGAATAAGGCATCGGCTCACCCCCTTTGGACCGTAACGCTTACGGTCCTTGAAGTTTACTATTCCGCCGCCGAGGTTCGTTCCGACGGCGTGTGAAAATATTCCATCATCTCTGCTTCGGCTTTTTTCGCCTTGGCTACGGCCTTTTCCTTGACGTGGCCGAAACCGCGCATGCGGTCGGGCACCTCAGCGATACGTGTCGCCATGGCGTGATTGTCATGGTTCAACCCGGCCAGCACCTCGGCCATGGTGCTTTCGTAATCACTGATCAACTGGCGCTCCATGCGGCGTTCTTCGGTGCGGCCAAAGATATCCCAGGCCCCGCCGCGCAGACCGCGCATGCGGGCCAGCAGCGGCATCAGCTTCAACATCCAGGGGCCGAATTCGCGTTTCTGCAATTCGCCGCTGACCGGGTCCCGCTTGGCGATCAGGGGCGGCGCCATGTGCATGTGCAAGCTGAAATCACCTTCGAATTGCTGATTGACCTGTTCCATGAAGCGGCCGTCGGTGTACAGGCGCGCCACTTCGTATTCGTCCTTGTACGCCATCAGGCGGAAGAAATTCAGCGCCACCGCCTCGCCCATGCCTTCCAGGCCAGGGGCCTTCTCAGCCTCCGCCGCCATGGCCCGGTTGACCAGATCGAGGTAACGGCCGGCATAGGCGGCATCCTGATAGTCGGTCAGGAAATCGGTGCGGCGGGCAATCTGCTGTGCCAGGCTCGGCTTTTCCGCCTTGGCTCCCTGTTGCGGCATCAGGGGCGCGGTGATGGTCTCCACGGCCTCTGGATCGTGTGCCGCCAGGCGGCCCCAGGCGAAGGTCTGCTTGTTGGCCTCGACCGCGACGCCGTTGAGTTCGATCGCGCCTTCGATCGCCTCCAATGACAGCGGCACATAACCTTTTTGAAAGGCGGCGCCCAATAGGAACAGATTGGCCGCGATACTATCGCCCATCAGCGCCGTGGCCAATTTGGTGGCGTTGAAGAAATGGCTGAAATCGTTGCCCACCGCGTCCTGCAGTTGCTTGATCAGGCCTTCGCCCGCCATTTCCATATCCTGATCCGCCAGGAATTGCGCCGTCGGTACAACGTGGCTGTTGATGACCGCGCCGGTGACCCCTTCGTTGATGGTGGAAAGCACGCTTTCACCGGTCGCGACGACGATGTCGCAGCCCAGGATCAGTTTCGAGCCGCCCGTGGCGATGCGCACGGCGTGCAGGTCCTCCGGCGCATCGGCGATACGGATATGAGAGGTCACGGCGCCGTTCTTCTGGGCCAGACCCGCCATGTCCAGGGCCGAGACGCCCTTGCCGTCCAGGTGCGCCGCCATGCCCAGCAGGGCCGAGACGGTGACGACACCGGTGCCGCCGATGCCGGTGATCAGGATGCCGTAGGGTTCCGCCGCCGAGGGCAGGGTGGGCATGGGCAGCTTGGCGAAAATATCAGCGCCGTGTCCAACGCCGGAATTTTCCGCCTTTTCCGCCTTGCGCAAACCGCCGCCATGTACGGTGACAAAGCTGGGACAGAAGCCGTTGACGCAGGAAAAATCCTTGTTGCAATTAGATTGATCAATCTGCCGCTTGCGGCCCCATTCGGTCTCCTTGGGCTGCACCGAAACGCAGTTCGAGGCAACGGAACAATCGCCGCAGGCTTCGCAAACCAAGTCATTGATGAAGGCCCGCTTGGCCGGATCAGGGAACAGGCCGCGCTTGCGCCGGCGCCGCTTTTCCGCCGCGCAGGTCTGATCATAGATCAGCACGCTGCAGCCCGGTGTCTGGCGCAGGTCGCGCTGTACCTGATCCAGATCATCGCGGTGATGAATGCTGACGCCCGGCGCCCAGTTCGTGCTGGAGGGATATTTGTCCGGCTCGTCCGTGACCACGGCGATCTTGGTCACGCCTTCGGCGTGGACCTGGCGGCTGATCTCGTCCGGGGTCAGCTTGCCGTCGCCCACATTGACCACGGGCTGGCCGCCGGTCATGGCGACGGCGTCGTTGAACAGGATCTTGTAGGTGATGTTGACGCCGGCATCGACGGCGGCACGGAGCGCCAGCAGACCCGAGTGATAATAGGTGCCGTCACCAAGGTTCTGGAAGACATGTTCGGTCTTGCAGAACGGCGCCTGGCCGATCCAGTTGACCCCTTCGGCGCCCATATGGGTAATGGTCTGGGTATTACGTTCCGGCATCCACAGGGACATGCCGTGACAGCCGATACCGGCCATGGCGCGGCTGCCGGCGGGAACTTTCGTAGAGGAATTATGCGGGCAGCCGGAACAGAAATACGGCGTGCGCAATATGGTGGGCGGGGAACCCTTGGCCCCGGTCTCGATCTGTTCGATCCGGGCCAGGCGTTGATCAAAGTCCGGCATCTCGCTGAATTTCTTGATCCTGCCAACGATGGATTGCGCCACCATGCCCGGTGTCAGCTCGCCGATCTCCGGCAACAGTACACGGTTATTTTCGTCCTTCTTGCCGACGATGCGCGGGGCTGCGTCCCGGCCATAAAGCAGGCTGCGCAATTGATCTTCCATGATCGGGCGTTTTTCCTCGATCACCACGATCTCTTCCAGGCCCTTGGCGAATTCCAGGGCGCCCTGCGGCTCCATGGGCCACGTCATGGCGACTTTATAGAGGCGGATGCCCATATCCGCCGCCATCTCCGCCGTCAGGCCCAGTTCGTCAAAGGCCTGGCGTACATCCAGATAGGCTTTGCCCGTGGTGACGATGCCCAGGCGTGGTTTCGGCGTATCGAAGATTATCTTGTCCAGGCCGTTGGCCCGTACGTAAGCCTGGGCGGCGGGCAGCTTGTAATTCAGCAGCCGGCTTTCCTTGATCATGATGTCGTCGGGATAGCGTAGGTTGAGGCCATCGCCGGGCATATCGAAATCAATGGTCTTGGCGATCTGTACCGCGTTTGGATCAATCGAGACCGAGGCCGAGCTTTCTACCGTTTCGCCCACTGCCTTGAAACCCACGGCACAGCCCGAATAGCGTGACATGGCGAAACCGTGCAGGCCAAGGTCGAGATATTCCTGCACCCCGGCGGGATGAAATATCGGTACGGCGGCGGCCATGAACGCGGGCTCGCTCTGATGCGGCAGGGTCGAGGATTTGGCCCCATGATCATCGCCCGCGATCAACAGGACGCCGCCATGCTGAGCAGTGCCGTCATAGTTCAAATGCTTGATGGCATCGCCGCTGCGGTCAACGCCGGGGCCTTTGCCGTACCAAATACCGAAGACACCGTCGTACGTACCGCCGGGCCAAAGGTTGACCTGCTGTGTGCCCCAAACGGCGGTTAACGCCAGATCTTCGTTCAGGCCGGGTTGAAAGGTGATATGGCTGCGCGAAAGAAAAGGCTGCGCAGCCCAAAGTGCCGCGTCATAGCCGCCGATCGGAGAGCCGCGATAGCCCGAGATGAAGCCGGCGGTGTTCAGGCCCGCGGCCACGTCGCGCTGGCGCTGCAACATGGGCAGGCGCACCAGGGCCTGCATGCCGGTCAAAAACACCCGGCCGGATTCCTGTTCGTATTTATCATCTAGGCTAACAGCGGCAATCGTCATGCTTATTCCTCAATTCATCGATCTAATGACAATACGTCTATTGTACGCGTGGCCGTCCTTACGGCTGGCCGATGACAAATTTATCCTGGGCATTGACCGGATCACTCAGAATCTGGCGGGCCTGCTCGCTATCCAAGGCGATCTGCGCCTTGATTGCTTCAAGGCCGTCAAATTTCCGCTCCGGCCGCAGATGCTCAATGAAGGCGACGCGGGCGTGGCGGCCATAGATATCGGCGTCGAAATCGAACAAATGAGACTCCAAGGTGATGCCCTGGCCGTCAAAGGTGGGGCGCTGACCCAGATTGGCGACACCGGGATACCAGCGCGTGTCGCCGTTTTCTTCCAGGCCAAAGCGGATGGCGTAGACGCCAAATGCGGGGCGCAGCGCGGTATCGCGCAGATGCAGGTTGGCGGTGGGGAAGCCCAACTGCCTGCCGCGCCGCTCGCCACCGCGTACCCGGCCTTCGATCTCCCACCAATGGCCCAGCAACTCAGCGGCCCGGCGGCAACGCCCGGTTTCCAGATCGACCCGGATGATGGTCGAGGAACAGACATCGTCATCGTGGGTTACCGGCTCCAGCACCGAAACCTCAAAGCCGTGACGGCTGCCGAACTGCTGCAACATGGCGCCATTGCCGGCCCGGTGATGGCCGAAAACGAAATCATAGCCAACCACCACATGCTTCACCCCCAGGCCCTGGACCAGAATGTCTTGAATGAAGTTCTCGGCCGGCTGCTGGCTGACATCAAGGTCAAAGCGCAGGCTGGCGAGGCAATCAACGCCCAATTTCGCCAACAGGCGCGCCTTGGAGCGAAAGGGCGTCAGGCGAAAAGGGGGCGCGTCGGTCTGAAACAGACTGCGCGGGTGCGGCTCGAACGTTAGGGCGAGGGCGGGACCCGCCACGGCGTCGGCCATGGCACGGCATTGCCGGATCAGTGCCTGGTGGCCGCGGTGCAGGCCATCGAAATTTCCGACTGCAACGGCACCGCCGCGCAGCTCGTCTGATACATGATGGATATGACGGATAATACGCATGGCCTGGATTATTGGGGCTGGGATGCCGTCTGGCAACCGGCTAATCACCCGCTTTTTAAATCAGTCTGCGAATGTCTTGCGAGTTGGGACCAGCAACAGGGCATCGCCCTTGACCACCACCTCGTCACCACGCACGCATATGGTATCCAGGGCGCAGCGGCGTTTTTCCACATTCACATCCGTGACCGTGGCCACTGCGGTGATTGTATCGCCGGCCCGCACGGGCGCTGTGAAGCGGGTATTCTGCGACATATAGATGGCGCCGGGTCCGGGCAACTTGGTGCCGACAACCGTCGAGATCAGACTGGCCGTCAACATGCCATGGGCAATGGTGCCGCCGAATTGGGTCTGTTTGGCGAATTCGTGGTTCAGATGCACCGGGTTGAGGTCACCGGTTATGCCGGCGAAAAGCACAATGTCAGCCTCCGTCACGGTGCGGGAATAGAAAGCCGACATGCCGATTTCCAGATCCTCGATGAAATGGCCGTGCATTTCCTTGAATAGATCCGTCTCCTGAATAATCGTCTGGCTATCGGCCATGCTGTTTTCCATGCTGTTTTCCATCCTGTGCTCCGCCGGAATATGTCCGGGCCCGAGAAATTCGCGGCGCAATATAACCATGCAGGGGCATGGCGACAACCAATCATGCCCTTGATGGATTTAGCGAAAACCTTGCCTATGCCGTTAACCAAATATTCAGTGCCCTATCGCAATATGCCCTCGTTGCAGTTGACGGGGGAGGGGCATCGAAATGTCCTCGGGCCGCCAGGCAACTCGAACCGACTGGCTGATTAATTAGATCGAATGGGACAGAAACGATGGCTGTCGATATGAACATGACGATCCTGATCGTCGACGACTACAAGACCATGTTGCGGATCATCCGCAACCTGTTAAAGCAGCTTGGCTTCAATAATGTTGACGAAGCGACCGATGGCGCGGCGGCTTTACAAAAGCTGCGCGGCAAGGATTACAACTTGGTGATCTCTGATTGGAACATGGAGCCGATGACCGGTTATCAGTTGCTGAAGGAAATCCGCTCGGACGATAAGATGCAGGAAACGCCCTTCATCATGATTACGGCCGAATCCAAGACCGAGAACGTGATCGCGGCGAAAAAGGCCGGGGTCAACAATTATATCGTGAAGCCGTTCAACGCGGCGACCCTGAAAACCAAGATGACCTCCGTGATCGGTGATTTTTGATCACTAGGCGGTTTATCGTGGTTTCCAGTTGTTTCTTGGAGTTGTGCTGATGGATACGGAACAGGTCAGCGTGGGGATCGAACAGCTTGTCGATCATTTGCGCACCAACCGCTCGACGGCGGTGACCCTGGGCGATATCGCCGGTGTCACCGAAGTCTTGCTGGCGACCATGCGGCGTTATTTCAACTCGATTGATACGACGCTGTATTCCGAATTCCGTGGCCTGTCGGAATATATCGATCGGGCCAGGGGCGAGATCGCGGAATTGCGCCCCAACGACTTGAAACAGGAAAAGATCCCCCGCGCCGGCTTGGAGCTGGAGGCCATCGTTGCCTCGACCGAGGAAGCCACCGGCACCATCATGGACGCGGCGGAGGAAATCATGTCCGCCGACGCAACCGCCGACGATTATGGTGATGCGGTCAATGATGCCTGCATGCGCATCTTCGAGGCTTGTTCGTTCCAGGATATTACCGGGCAGCGTATTACCAAGGTAGTCGCTACCCTGACCTATATTGAGGAACGCCTGCATGGTCTGCAGGATGCCTGGGGCCCGGATATCGAGGATGCCGAGGGCGAGGCGGCTGAACCCGGCAAGGACAAAGACGCACGGCCGGACAGCGATCTGTTGAACGGCCCGGCGCTGGATGGCGAGGGCATCGCGCAGAACCAGGTTGATGACCTTTTGACTGCTGAATTCGATGCGCCGGCATCGGTGGAGCCCGCGGAAGCCGCCGCTGAAATCATTGAAGTTGAAGTGGATCCCGCGCTCGAACCGGAGCCGGAAGCCGTGGCGGAAGTGGAGCCGGCCAGCGACCCGGTCGTTGATGCGGCGGCGAAATTCCTCAACGGCGGGGCCGATGTCGTCGAACCCGCGGATGAGGCGGAGCCAACGGAAGATGCCAGTCAGGACGATATCGATGCGATGTTCGGTAGCGATGCGGCTGTCGAGGAAGCCGCGCCCGAAGTGGAACCAGAGCCCGAACCAGAACCTGCGCCCGAGCCCGAGCCAGAAGCGGGACCCGAGATCAATGTAGCGGCGAACGGCACGGGATCGGAGGATCCGGTGGCGGATGCAAGCGCGGATGGCGACCAACCCGATCTGGATGATATCGTACCCTTGTCGCCCGACCTGGGCGAGACCGCCTCGCAGGATGATATCGACGCGCTGTTCGACTAGCAGGCAACCGCGCTAACTTAGAGCGCATTCGAAGAAAATGCGCTCAGACTCTTAAAAATCGAGCAATTGAACCAATTACTTACGTCGCACCAAATAGGCTACGGTGGCGACTCCGATTAATTGAGAATTGCGCTAGCAACCCGCTCCTAGAGATTTACCACTGCAGCCACGGCAGTATTGCCTTGGGCCGTTCGCCGGCCTGCGCGGCGACGCCGTGTACTTTGTCTTGATCCAATTGCCCGTCCGGGCCCAGGGCCAAGGCCTCGGCGTGAATGCCGCCGCCGATCCAAATGGCATCAATCCCTGCCTGCCGGGCACCGCGAATATCCGTGGCAAGGGCATCGCCAATCATGACGGCGCGGCTGCGTGGTATTTCCGGACTCTCGGCGAACAGGCGGTCGAATATATCGGGGAACGGTTTGCCAAAGCGCTGTACCGTGCCGCCCAGTTCCTCGTAGAACGCCGCTACCGCGCCCGCGCAGGGAATTATTTGTCCGCCACGGTTAACCACCACGTCAGGGTTGGCGCAAACCATCGGCAGGTCACGTGCCGCGGCCAGGCTCAATAGGTCACGATAATCTTCCGCCTGTTCGGTTTCATCGTCGAATAACCCGGTGCAGATGATCATTTCGGCGGCTTCGATGGCGACTTCCTGGCCGCCGCAGGCATCAAGGGTGGGCCGGCTGCGTTCCGGGCCGAGGTGGAAATAGGCCGGGCGGGCATCCGCTCCGGCCCCGGAGGCCCCGGATGCGATGGTATCGGCCGCAATTGTGCTGGCCGTTGCCTCGCCCGAGGTTAGCAGCCAGTCGTACATGTCCCCTGCGACACCCAGTTCCACCAGGTGCAGGGCCACGGATGCGCTGGGCCTGGGCGCATTGGACAGCAGCACCACCCTGGCGCCCCCTCGGCGCAGGCGGCGGAGGCAATTTGCCGCGCCGGGGTAGACCGTTACCCCGTCATGGACGACGCCCCACAAATCAAGAATGAAAAGGTCGTAGTCCTCGGCCATTCCGGCCAAACCGCTTACGATTGGAATGTTCATACAAAGCCCAGCTGTTGACGCCTCGATAATGGCAGGCAGCGATGGCATAACGGAGGCTTTCGATCTTGTCCATATGCTAGTGGCTTTGGCAATAATGATATTGACCCCTTCAAAGCCGCCGCCTTCACCGCTATATAGGATGAGCACGCGGCTTCGTTGCCGCAATTTATTCCGGCGCGAGGCATGGATCGTGTGGCTGTCCTGATATGGTAACCAGCGGTGAAGTCGAGGCATGACGTATCTAATGGTTGCCGGTGGCTTGGTGCTGCTTCTGATCGCCGGTGACGTGTTGGTCCGTGGCGCCGTTACCCTGGCGCAGCGGTTGTCGGTACCGCCCCTGGTTATTGGCCTGACGGTGGTAGCGTTTGGCACCTCTTCGCCGGAATTGGTGGTCAGTTTGGAAGCGGTGTTGAGCGGCGCGCCGGAAATCGCCATTGGCAATGTAGTCGGCTCGAACATCGCTAACATTCTGCTGGTGCTTGGCCTGCCGGCGATCATTTTTCCTATTGTCTGTGACGTCGAAGCCATCCGCCGGGATGGCGCCATCATGTTCGCGGTTTCCGTGGCTTTCGTCGCCCTGTGCTGGAGCGGACAAATCGTGAATTGGCAAGGCGCTATCATGACGTCGATGCTTTGCGGCTATTTAACGTGGTCCTATTTTTCGGGCCGCGAGGAAAATGACGCCACGGCCGAGGCGATTGTCGACGAGATCGAAGGTATTGCCGCGCGGCCTCATTCGATCTGGCTTTCCCTGGCCTTTATCGCGGTAGGGATCGCCGGCTTGGTCATGGGCGCCGATCTGCTGATTGGCGGCGCCATGGAGCTAGCCGTCGCCGCCGGCGTGTCGCAAGCAACCATCGGCCTGTCCCTGATCGCGTTGGGGACGTCATTGCCGGAACTGGCGACCTCCCTTGTCGCCGCCATCCGCCGCCATGGTGACGTGGCCATCGGTAATGTGGTCGGATCCAACCTGTTCAATATTCTCGGCATCATAGGCATTACCTCCATGGTGCGCACCGTTCCCATACCAGAGCAGATCGTTAGCTATGATTTATGGATCATGGTGTCGGCCGCCATCCTGATAACCCCGTTTGTGTTGCTGGGGCGGCCAATCAGCCGGCGCTATGGCGCCTTCCTAACAATGGCATACTTAATTTATATATTATCGCTGTATCACGGCATGTCTGGAATGCCTAAAACCGTCGTCAAGGAGGCGGCCCAGCAATCGCCTGTAAAACACAGTGTACAAATACTATCCACGGCGGATAAGTTACTTACCTGAATTGCATGACAACTGAATCGGAATGTGCATTGATATTGTATCTGCCCAACCTGACGGCATTTGGTGACTTGTCCGTAACTGCTTGAAATCGTCGCCAATCCCGTTTCTTTGTGCACAGGCAATCGAAATCGACGGGCTTTGGTAATAATTGTGTTACATTTCAGTCGTGCACAAGGCCTGTTCCAGACCGTTTTAAAATTATCATTTAGAATCAATGGATTACAGTTTTGCCTATTTTTTATGCAAAGCGGGCGAATGGGCGGGATTCCGCCACTTTGATGCCATCGGAAAAGGCTTCCCCACATATTTATCCACAGGTTAGGTGGATATCGGCCGGCAGCCAATTACGTAGTGATTATGAACCATTGACGAATGGCAAAAGGCGCGGAAAATAACGCCATGGCAAAGGCTGACAAACCAACCGCTCACTCCTTGGATCTGCCCGGCGACGGCCGGCCCGAGGCCGGCCCCGAGACCGGTATCAAGCATGGCCGGGACGCGATCCGCGCGGCGTTGGAGACCATGCCGGCGGCGCCGGGGGTCTACCGCATGCTGGCTGAAAATGGCGAAGTGCTTTATGTGGGCAAAGCTAAGGTTTTAAAGAACCGGGTGCGTAACTATGCCCAGCCGGCGGGCCTGAATACACGGACCCTGCGGATGATCGCTGAAACCCGCGCCATGGAAGTAGTGACCACCCATACGGAGGTCGAGGCGTTGCTGCTGGAGAGCAACCTGATCAAACGCCTGCGCCCGCGCTACAACATTCTGCTCCGCGACGACAAATCGTTCCCCTTCATCATCATCACGGGCGATCATGAATGGCCGCAGCTGGCCAAGCACCGCGGTGCCCGCAACCGCAAGGGAGAGTATTTCGGCCCCTTCGCCTCGGCCTCATCGGTTAACCGTACACTGAATACTCTGCAAAAAGCCTTTCCCCTGCGCTCCTGCTCGGACAGTATTTTCGCCGCCCGCACCCGGCCCTGTCTGCAATATCAGATCCGCCGCTGCGCCGGGCCCTGCGTGGACCGCATCGACAAGGATAGTTATGCCGAGTTGGTGGCGGAGGCGCGGGATTTCCTGTCCGGGCGCAGCCAACAGGTCCAGCATGGCCTGTCCGAGAAAATGGAGGCCGCCTCGACCGAGCTGGCGTTCGAGACCGCCGCCGTCTACCGCGACCGCCTGCGTGCCTTGGCACATGTTCAGGCCCATCAGGGTATTAACGTGGCCAGCGTGGCCGAGGCCGATGTCATCGCGATCCATATGGAAGGGGGGCAAAGCTGTATTCAGGTTTTCTTCTTCCGGGCCGGGCAAAACTGGGGCAACCGGGCCTATTTTCCCTCTCATGGTAAGGAGCGGACACCGGTCGAGGTCCTGAGCGCTTTCATGGGACAGTTCTACGATGACAAGCCGCCGCCGAAAGAGATCCTGCTCAACGAATGGCCGGAAAACCATGCCCTGATCGCCGAGGCACTAAGTGTCAAGGCAGAGCGCAAGGTCCGCCTGCGCCATCCCGAACGCGGCCAGCGGCGGGAGCTGGTCAAGCATGCCGAAACCAATGCCCGCGAAGCCCTGGCCCGGCGTTTGGCGGAAAGCGCCAGCCAGCGGCGCCTGTTGGACGATGTGGCCGAGTTGTTCGCTCTGGATGGTCCGCCGCAACGCATCGAAGTCTATGACAACAGCCATATCATGGGCACGGACGCCATCGGCGCGATGATCGTGGCCGGGCCGGAAGGGTTCCAGAAAAACGCCTACCGAAAATTCAATATCAAGGATGACGACCTCACCCCCGGCGACGACTACGGCATGATGCGCGAGGTCCTGCGCCGTCGCTTTTCCCGCCTGATGAAGGCCCAGGCTGCTGCTGAAAATGCGGCGGCCGAAAGTTCCGCAGAGGCCGCGGCCGACGAAGCGGAAGATGAAGCAGAAAATGTCCGCGTGGCGGGCGAATGGCCGGATCTGGTGCTGCTCGACGGCGGCATCGGTCAATTGACGGCGGTACGCGAGGTCTTCGCTGACCTCGGCGTTACCGGCGTTGCCCTGGCCGCCATCGCCAAGGGGCCGGACCGCAATGCCGGGTTGGAGCGGATTTTTCTGCCCGACAAGCCCGAGATCGCGTTACCGCCGCGCAGCGCGGTGCTGTATTTCCTGCAGCGCTTGCGCGATGAATCCCATCGTTTCGCCATTGGCACCCACCGGGCGCGCCGGGCCAAGCGCATAGACCGTTCGGCGCTGGACAGCATCCCCGGTGTTGGCCCTGGCCGCAAGCGGACGCTGCTGCATCATTTCGGCTCGGCCCGGGCAGTGGAAACCGCCGGTCTGGCGGATCTGGAAAGCGCCAAAGGCATCTCAAAGGCACTGGCACGGAAAATTTATGACTTCTTTCACCCCGAAGGCTGAACCGATGCTTTCACCCCGGCGCGAAATCCTTATACTCAAACCGCGCCAAGATACTGCGGCTTGAGGACATGATTACCACCCTACCAAATCTTTTGACCCTGTCGCGGATCCTGGCAATTCCAGCCTTGATTGGCGCCTTTTATTTGGCCTCGCCATTGTCGAATTGGCTGGCCTTCGCGATTTTCACTGTCGCCGGCATCACGGATATCCTTGACGGCTATCTGGCCCGTAGCTTGGGCGAGGAAAGCGGTCTGGGCCGGTTTCTTGATCCGGTCGCCGACAAACTGCTGGTTGCCGCCACCTTGTTGATGCTGGTCTATGTCGGCCGTATCGGGGAGTGGACGATCCTGCCCACGGTGGTGATCCTGTGCCGGGAAATTCTGGTCTCCGGCCTGCGCGAGTTTCTCGCTGAATTGCGGGTCAGCGTACCGGTCAGCCGGGTGGCGAAATGGAAGACGGCGATGCAGATGCTGGCGATCGGCTTTTTGATCGTGGGCGAGGCCGGCTGGGATCCGATCCCGGTGATGGAGATCGGCCGCCTGGGCATGTGGCTGGCGGCGCTGTTTACTATCTACACCGGCTATGACTATTTGCGGGTGGGGTTGCGTCATGTCACCGCCGATGTGCCCCAATCCGACCCAGTCCAGTCCAACTCAGTCCGGGCCAACTCAGTCCAGTCCGATGGAACAGACCAATCGTGAAAGTACTGCCTTGAAAATTTTGGGCGTGACCGGGTGGAGCGGCGCCGGCAAGACGACACTGCTTACCGAACTGATTCCGGCCCTGACCGCGCGGGGATTGCGGGTATCCACCATCAAGCATGCGCATCATACTTTCGATGTGGATCAGCCAGGCAAGGATTCCTATCGCCATCGCGAGGCCGGCGCGGTTGAGGTGCTGATCAGCGCCGGCGTGCGCTGGGCCCTGATGCATGAAAACCGCAATGACGAAGAGCCTAAACTGGAGGACTTGCTGGCCCGCATGTCGCCGGTGGACCTGGTCCTGGTGGAAGGTTACAAGGCGGAGGGCCATTTGAAGCTGGAAGTCCATCGCCATGGCCTGCATAAGCCCTTGTTATGCCGCGAGGATGAGAGTTTTATTGCCCTGGCCGCCAATTATCATCCCGAAGGCCCGGATCTCGGCATACCGTTGCTGGATCTGGACGACATCGGGGCAGTGGCGGATTTCGTCATTGATTTTTGTCACTCCAAAGGGCCGGCGTCATGAACAAGCTTGCCGATGATTGCTTTAACCAGGTCGAGGATTTGATGTCCACGGCGGAGGCCCTGGCCGTGCTGCGCGACCGTATCGTGACGGTGACCCAGGACCGCCTCGAACAATTGCCCCTGGCCCAGGCCCAGGGCCGTATTTTGGCCGCCGACGTGACCTCCGCCCTGGATGTGCCACCGCATGACAATTCAGCCGTTGACGGTTATGCCCTGCGCCATGAGGATCTGGAGCCGGATGGCCCGACCCGGCTCGCCGTGCAAGGCCGCTCCGCCGCCGGGCATCCTTTCGAGGGCAAGGTAACAGCCGGGCAGACCGTGCGCATATTCACCGGCGCCGTCATGCCCACGGGCGCCGATACGGTGGTGATGCAGGAAGATGTGGAGCAGGTGGCAGGATACCTCACCATTCCGCCGGGTCTGAAATTGGGCGCCAACCGCCGCCACCAAGGCGAGGATACCAAACAGGGCGATGTGGTGTTGCGCCGTGGCCGGCGCCTCCGCCCCCAGGACCTCGGCCTGGCGGCTTCCGTGGGCCATGGCGCGTTGACTGTGTACCGCCCCCTCAAGGTTGGCGTGTTTTCCACCGGCGATGAATTGGCCGAACCGGGTGCGGCGCTGCCCGTGGGCAGTGTCTATGACGCCAACCGGCAAATTCTGATGGCGCTGATCACCGGTCTTGGCGCGGAAGTCTCGGATTTGGGCATTCTGCCCGACGATGCGGACGCCGTGCGGGCGGGACTGGACGGCGCCGCCAAGACGCATGATCTGTTGTTGACCTCGGGCGGGGTCTCGGTCGGTGATGAAGATCACGTGCGCGGCGCGGTGGAGGCCCTGGGTCATCTGAATTTCTGGCGCCTGGCCATAAAACCGGGCCGGCCATTGGCCCTGGGTCAGGTTGGCGGGGCGGCATTCGTCGGCCTGCCGGGCAATCCCGTGGCCGCCACGGTATGTTTTCTGCGCTTTGCCCGGCCGTTGATCCTCGGGCTGGCTGGCGCGGTTGACCTCGATCCGGTGCTGTACCGGGTCACCGCTGATTTTGACTACGAGAAAAAGGCCGGCCGGCGGGAATGGCTGCGGGCGCGGCTGGACTGCGCCGCCGGCCGCGGCCCCCGTGCCGTGCTGTTCCGGCCTCTGGGCTCGGGTATCATCAATTCCCTGGTACAGACCCATGGCCTGGTTGAAATTCCCGAGGATGTGACCCAGGTAAAGGCGGGCGAGCCCGTGGATTTTCTGTCTTTTGACGAGGTGGCCTCATGAAGCTTTTATATTTTGCCTGGCTGCGTGACCGTGTCGGCAAGTCGGAAGAAACCGTGAACCTGCCGGCTTCGGTCACCACGGTCGGGCAATTAACCGCCTGGCTGGCGCGGCAATCAGATGGCCACGCCGCCGCTTTTGACGATCCCATCGGGGTGCACTGCGCCGTCAATCAGGAATTCGCCAGGGATGACGTACCCGTCGGCCCCGATGACGAGGTGGCTTTCTTCCCCCCGGTAACTGGCGGTTGGGGCGGCTGAACCCGGACCCAGGTGATCCGATGATGGTGATCCGATGATGGTGCTCAGATGATGATGATCCGATGATAAAGGTGCAGAGCGAGGACTTCGATACCGGCGCCGAACTGGCGGCATTGAGCCGGGGCCGCCCTGAGGTTGGCGCCGTGGCATCATTTATCGGTTTGGTGCGTGATGTGGCGGGATCGGGCGAATTGTCCGCCATGACCCTGGAACATTACCCCGGCATGACCGAGAAACAGTTGGCGCAGTTGGAGGCCGAGGCGTTGGCCCGCTGGCCCCTGGACCAGGTGCTGATTATTCATCGCTATGGCCGGCTGTTGCCGGGCGATCAGATCGTGCTGTGCGCCGCCACCTCTAGGCACCGTCAGGCCGCGTTCGAAGCCTGTGCCTTTCTGATGGACTGGCTGAAAACCAAGGCGCCGTTCTGGAAGCTGGAAGAGGTTAATGGCGAGAGCAATTGGGTCGCCGCGCGCCAGGACGACGATGACGCGGCGGCGCGCTGGCAAACAGACCAATCATCCAGCAAAAAAAATGATGTACCCGAAACCGAGTAATAAAGGACGACGAACATGGCTTACCAACCATTTGATCTGAGCGGCAAAGTGGCCCTTGTCACGGGCGGCAACAGCGGTATCGGCCTTGGCTTTGCCGAGGCCATGATCCAGGCCGGCGCCGATGTCTGCATCTGGGGCACCAACGCGGAGAAAAACGCCGCCGCCCTGGAACAGTTGCAAAGCCATGGCGGCAAGGTCTCGGCGCAGATCTGTGATGTTTCCGACCAGGCGGCGGTCAAGGCGGCCTTTGCCGAAACCCTGGCGACGTTCGGGCGGGTGGACAGCTGCTTCGCTAATGCCGGCGTCTCGGGCCGGTCCGAAGTCGGCACCTTCGAGACCATGCCGGCGGAGGAATGGCGCCGGGTGATGGACGTTAATCTGGACGGCGCCTTCTTTACCCTGCAGGCCGCCGCCAAGCAGATGATCGAACAGGGGGATGGCGGCCGCCTGATCGGCACCGCATCCCTGGCCGCGATCGAGGCCTCGCCCCGCAGCGTGCATTACGCCGCCACCAAGGGCGCCTTGATCTCCATCATGATCTCGCTATCGGCGGGCTTGGCGCGCTATGGCATTACGGCGAATTCGGTGCTGCCCGGCTGGATCGAAACGCCGATGACCGCATCGGCCTTTGGCTGGGACAAGTTCGAGGCGGCGGTGAAGCCGCGCATTCCGCAACGGCGTTGGGGCACAAAGGAAGACTTTGGTGGCGTCGCGGTCTATCTGGCCTCCGATGCCTCGGCCTATCATTCCGGCGATACCTTCATCATCGATGGTGCTTACAATAAATTCTGATCACGTTGATCTGAATTATGCAGCAATAATTGGCCCGGGACTGTTCTGTGGGTCGCGATGGCTCTTGACAGTCCCGGCCTATGGTTCCTATATGCCAGCGGATTTTTCGGGGCCGTAGCTCAGTTGGGAGAGCGCCACGTTCGCAACGTGGAGGTCAGCGGTTCGATCCCGCTCGGCTCCACCAAAATCCGTTCACAGAATTCGAGATTCTTATTCTAGCCCGGCCGTGGCGCGGGTGGTTTGGCGGATGATGGGGCGGTCCCTGGGGTCGGCCCGGTCATAGCAATCGACGCCGCCAATGGTGCGGTAGCAATAGGCCGCCGGCAGCACGGCCTGGCTGCCCTCGCTGCGGCAGACATCCATGCCATGGATGACCCGCACCAGCTGGCAGTCGGACTGCGACAGTTTGGAGACGGTGGCGTCTACTTCGTCCACCATTTTGATGGCCGCGGCGGTACATCCCGCGCTGCTTAACGTCACCGAAACCAATAGAATTGCTCTTAGCCAGCCAATCATCGCGGCCCAGCTCCATCGTCAATTTGACCCATTATCGGAGCCATAAGAGCAGATCGTGATAAATGAAGCGTTAAGATCCCTGTTTGGGCATCTGAACCACCCACTCCCCCTACCGCCTGGCGTTCTGGCAATTCAACGAATGTTGAACCTATCTACCGCCCATGCGTTGGCGCTGTTCTTTCCAGGCTTCGCTCAATTCGCCGTGGAATTTCGGGTCGGCGATGGCGATCAAGGCTTCGGCCCGTTCATCGACGGACTTGTCCTTCATGCGGGCGGCGCCGAATTCCGTCACTACATAGTCGGTATCGGCCCGGGGGCAACTGACCGCCGCGCCGGCCTGTAGTGTTGGCACAATGCGGGAAATCTTGCCCGCCGCCGCCGTTGCCGATAGGGCCAGGACGGAGCGGCCGTTGTTGGCCATGCGGGCGCCGCGGACAAAATCCACCAGGCCGCCGGTGCCGCT
This sequence comes from Rhodospirillaceae bacterium, assembly GCA_018701215.1. GTDB lineage: Bacteria > Pseudomonadota > Alphaproteobacteria. The sequence goes on along the minus strand of JABIWH010000027.1, from coordinate 17,673 downwards.
GATCTGCCGGGCATTAATGGTCTCCGAATTGGCCTGACCGGTCAAATCCACCTCCAAGGTAGAGTTGATGGAGACGAAATTGTCGATCTGCGCCACTACGGGCACGCAGTGGGTATAGTCCGCGCCGCGAAACTGTATGTCGGTCCGGTCGGCGGCCCAATCGAATACCCGTTGCGTGCCCATCGCGGCACCGCAGATCAAGGTGTTTCTATCGATGGACTTTTGGCTGCAATTTAGGGCGCCGGCGTCTACCAGGTCCGCGACTTCATCGGTCACCATGCCGCCGTGCAGGCCCAGGTCGCGGCGGTCCTTCAGGCAGCCAAGAATGGCGGCGGGCACCTTGCCGATGCCGATCTGGATGCAATCGCCGTCGCCGATCAGGGCGGCCACCTTTTGCCCGATGGTTTCGATCACCGCTGGCAGATCGCCGGTGGGCAATTCGGGCAGGGCGCGCGCCGTGGGCAGGACATAGTCAAGACGGTCGTAGGGTATTTTCGGGCTGCCGGGGGGCGAGGGCATGTTGGCGTTGACCTCCGCCACCACCACCTTGGCCTTGTCCAAATGCATCGGCACGAAATCCACCGACAGGCCCAGGCTGCACATGCCGTTTTCGTCGGGGGGTGCGACCTGCATCAACAGGATATCCATCGCTGGGAGGCTCTTCATATAGCTGCAAATGCCGCTGTAGTGCAGGGGCAGAAAGCGGATCTTGCCGGCGGCGAAAGACTCCCGCAACTCGGCCTGAACGAAGAATGCGGTCAGGCGGGCGTCGGGATGGAAGGCGGAAAAATCCGTGCGGTTGATGCCGGGCACCAGGCAGGAGACATAATGCACACCCCGGCTGGCTTCGCCATCCGCCGCCAGGGCCTGGCCCAGCGCCAGGGGCTCGCCCACCGCGCCTTGCACAAATACGGTGTGGCCGGGCTGCAGAAGGGCGGGAACATCGGCGGGAGAAATGGTTTTTGGCATGACAGTCCTATGGTACCGAACAATAAGGAGCGGGCCAGCAAACCAGCCCATGCTAGTGTATAGCCCGAGTCCGAGACAACGGTAAGGGTAGAGGCAATGGATGCGATTGATGATTTTGTCGACCATGTTCTGGGCACCGGCTTTGACGATCTGCCGCCCCAGGCCATAAGGGCGGCGAAAACCTTCACCCTGGATAGTTTTGGCGTCGGCCTCTCGGGCGGCGCGGGTCCCTGGGTCGACGAGATGATTCAGCTTTCCACTCAATGGGGCCAGGGCGATGATGCCCGCGTCTGGGGCCATGGCCTGCGCCTGCCGGCACCGGCCGCCGCCCTGTGCAATGCCTATCAGATCCATAACGCCGAATTCGACTGCGTCCATGAAGGCGCGGTGGTGCATTCCATGACCGTGCTGTTGGGTGCGGCCATGGCCGTGGCCGAGAAGGATGGCGGCACCAGCGGCAAGGATCTGATCCTGGCCGCCGCGCTGGGCGTGGACGTGGCCTGTCATATCTCAGTTGCGGTGACCACGGGGCTGAAATTTTTCCGCCCCGCCACCGCCGGCGCCCTGGCTGCCGTCACCGCCATCGGCAAGCTGCGGGGCTTTGATGCCGAGACTTTACGCCATGCCTATTCCATCGCCTATGGCCAGATCAGCGGCACCATGCAGGCCCATACCGAAGGTTCCATGCTGCTGGGCATGCAGGTCGGTTTCAATGCCCGCAATGCGGTGGTGGCCTGCGACATGGCCGCGGCCGGCCTGCAGGGTCCGCGAAATATTCTCGAAGGTCCGTTCGGTTATTTCCGCCTGATCGAGGACGGTTATGACCGCGACGTGCTGTTGGGCAGTCTGGGCCGGACCTGGCGCATTACCGAGCTGTCGCACAAGCCGTTTCCATCCGGCCGGGCCACCCATGGCATTGTCGACGGCTGCCTGGGCCTGCAACGGGAACACGGTTTCAGCGCCAACGAAGTGGCGGGCATCGTGGCCCAGGTACCGCCCTTGATCCATCATCTGGTGGGCCGGCCCATCGAAGCTGTCATGAGCACCAATTATGCCCGCCTGTGCGCCGCCTATGTCACCGCACATGCCCTGCGCCATGAAGGCATTGGCGTCGATGCCTACGATGACGGCAATCTGAGCAACCCGGACAGCCAGGATCTGGCCCGCCGCATCCAGATCAATATCGACGACAACCCCGATCCCAATGCCCTGGTCCCGGTGACCGTGACCATTACCCTGAAAAATGGCGCCAAACATATCGTCACCGTACAGGATGTTTACGGCAGTCCGGCCAATCCCATGAGCCACGAGGCGCATTTGGCGAAGTTCCGAAAAAACTGCGCCGCCGCGCCGCACCCGATAGGAGCGGAGCGGGCCGAGGCGCTGATCGATCAGGTCGAAGATCTGGAAAGTCTCGATGAGGTGACCAGGCTGGTGGACCTCATGATGCCCAAGGACGCATAAGATTATGACCGACCTAACCAAATTGGACATTGCCGGTGCCGCTGAAGCCCTGGCGGCCGGCGATTTCAGTGCCGAGGATCTTTTGCAGGCCTATCTGGCCCGCATCGAACAATATGAAGCCGGTATGAACTGTTTCATTACCTTGCTGGGGGAACCGGCACTGGAACAGGCCCGCGCCTCCGATGCCCGCCGGGCCACGGGCGAGCGCTTATCGCCCCTGGATGGCATCCCCATTGCCTTGAAGGATAACATTGACCTGGCTGGCGTCCCCACCACGAATGGCATGGCCAGGTTCCGCACGCCTGACCGGGACGCGGCTGTCACGGAACGTTTGCGGGATGCCGGCGCGGTCCTGTTAGGCAAGGCCAACATGCATGAAGGCGCCCTGGGCGCAACCACCAACAACCCGCATCATGGCGCGGCACAGAATCCCTGGCGCCGGGACTATACGCCGGGTGGCTCTTCCGGCGGCTCGGCGGCGGCGGTGGCGGCGCGGTTTTGCGCCGGTGCCCTGGGCACGGATACCATGGGTTCGGTACGCCTGCCGGCGTCCTATTGCGGTCTGGCGGGTTTGAAGGCGACCCATGGTTTGATCTCGACCCGTGGCGTGGTGCCGTTGAGCTATGGCCTGGACCATGTGGGACCGATCTGCCGTTCGACACGGGACCTGAACCTGATGTTGGCGGTATTGGCGGGCCACGATCCTGAAAGCACGGAATCCATCCATCCCCACCGGGCTCTCCGCGCCAAGGGGGTGACGTTGGAAGGCCTGCGTTTCGCCGTGCCCCTGAATATGGACGCGGCGCCGTGCGAAGCGGGCATTTGGGAGAACTTCCGTGGCCATATAGCCGCTCTGGAACAGCAGGGCGCGGTTCGGGTCGATCTGCGTTTTCCCAATCAGGATTGCACGGGCACCCGGCGTGCCGGTCTGTTGATCTCCGAGGCCGAGGCAGGCCATGCCCTGGAAGCGGAATTGCTGGCCAATCCGGAAGATTTTTCGGCGGAGTTCCGCAAGAACCTGGAATATGGCCGCAATGCGCCGGCCCACCGCCTGGTCGCGGCGCAACGGCAATTGCTGGCCGTGGGCCAGCAGGTGCGGCAGTTATTTGACGAGGTGGACCTGTTATTGCTGCCGACGGCGCCCCAGGCGGCGTTTGCTCAATCCGACGAGGTTCCGGTGAACCAGGCCGACTTTACCCAATGGGCCAATCATTCGGGCTGTCCCGCCCTATCTCTGCCCTGTGGCCTGTCGCCCGACGGCATGCCCCTGGGCCTACAACTGATCGGCCAGAACCGGGCTGATGCCCGGCTTTTGGCCATGGCCGGGCTGATTGCGCCGCTATTGCCTGAATTGCCGATGCCCGCGCTGTAGCACCCTATTCCAGCTTATAGCTGGACCTGTTGGCGTCTTCGGTTTAGAGATCAAAAGCGAATAGGAATTGGGCTATATCCCGGCTTGCCCCAAGTGTTGGCGCGGGCTAGATTGGCCGACTTTTTTCAAACGCCGCAATGGATAACAGCCGTTGTCTTGCGGCAAGTTGTGGAGTGTGCCCGCGTGGCGGATATTTTCCAAGAAGTCGATGAAGATGTCAGGCGCGACAAAGCCATGGTGCTTTGGCGCAAGTATGGCAGCTATGTCATCATTGCCTGTGTAGCGGTCGTGCTTGGCACGGCGGGCCGGGTTGGCTGGCGGGAATACAAAACGGCCCAGCAGGCGGAAGAATCCAGCCGTTATGTGGCGGCCGCCCAATTGCTGGAAAAGGGTGATGCCGCCGCCGCCATTTCCTCATTTCAATCCCTGGCGGCCGAGGCCAGTACCGGCTATGGCGTGATCGCCAAATTCCAGGCTGCGACGGCGCGGCTCAAAACCGGTGACAACGCCGGCGCCCTGAACGCGTATGATCAGATCGCCACTGACAGCGATATGGACCCGATTTTCCAAGGCCTGGCGCAATTGCAGGCGGTCATGCTGTTGATCGACGATGGCGCCAAGGATGATCTGGAACGCCGCCTCGTCCCGGTGATGGCCGATGGCTCTCCCTGGCGCTATTCCGGGTTGGAGTTGCAGGCGGTGTTGAAACACCGCGAGGGTGATCTGGCCGGCGCCCGTGCCGCGTTTAAGGCCTTGTCCGATGATGCCGCGGCACCTGCCGGCATGCGTAGCCGCGCCGCCCAGATGCTGGCCGCGTTCGGAGAGGAATAGGGCCGTGATGCGATGCGGTCGGGGCGGCCTGTTAACCGCGCTATTGCTGACGGCGGCAACCTTACTGCTGTCGGCCTGTGAAACGCCGGACTGGTTCGGCGGCACCGAAAAACCGCCGCTGCCGGGCGAGCGTATCTCCATTCTGCAATTGGATAAGGCGTTGGAGCCGGATGCGGCCATCGCCGATCTTGATGTGCGTTTGCCCCGTCCCTGGCGCAACCCGGACTGGCCCCAGGCCGCTGGTTTCGCGAACCATGCCATGCACCATTTGGAAATTGGCGAGGATCTGGCACGGGCCTGGAAAATCAGTATCGGCGAAGGTTCGGGCAGCGAAAGCAAATTGCTGAGCCGGCCCGTGGTGGTCGGGGACCGCCTGGTCGCCATGGATGCCGAGGCCGGCGTATCCGCCTTTAGGGTCGCCGACGGAAAACGCTTTTGGCACCGGGAATTGACCCCGGAAAACGAAGACGAAGGCGTGATCGGCGGTGGCGTCAGTATTGATAACGGCACGGTTTATGTCAGCACCGGCTATGGCTTCGTCCATGCCCTGTCGCTAGACGATGGCAAGGAGATTTGGCAGCGCCGCATCGGCACGCCCATTCGTGGCGCCCCGACGGCGATCGGCGGCCGGGTTTTTGTCATTACCTATGACAATCAGCTGCATGCGCTTTCCAGCGCCGATGGCCACACTTTGTGGAGCCATGGCGGCATTCCCGAGGATGCCGGCCTGATCGGCGCGCCCAGCGTGGCGGTGGGCGGCGGCCTGGTCGTGGTGCCCTATTCATCGGGCGAGCTGTTTGCCCTGCGCCTGGAAAATGGCCGCATGGTCTGGGGCGATCAACTGATCCGGACCCGGCGTTTGGCGCCCCTGTCGACCATGAGCGAGATCAGGGGCAGTCCGGTGATCGACCGCGATCTGGTCTTGGCCGTCAGCTTTTCCGGCCGGGTCGCCGCGATCGATCTGCGCAGCGGACGGCGCCTGTGGGATCGGGATATCGCCGGCATGGAAACCCCCTGGGTGGCGGGCGACTTTATCTTCTTGGTCACGACCCAGGCCGAAGTGGTCTGCCTGGCCCGCAAGAGCGGCCGCATCCGCTGGGTGGCGCAATTGCCCCGCTACGAGGATGAAGAGGATAAGCAGGATCCGATCCATTGGAGCGGCCCGGTACTGGCCTCTGATCGGCTGGTGCTGGTCTCGTCCGAGGGTTATGCGGTTGCCGTCTCGCCCTATTCCGGCAAATTGCTGGGCCGCCTGGAGTTGCCCAAGGGTGCCCTGATCCCGCCCGTGGTGGCGGATGGTTCGATTTATGTCCTGTCTGACAATGGCGACTTGATTGCCTTAAGGTAATATCGATGACGTTCACAATCGCGATTGTCGGCCGCCCCAACGTGGGCAAGTCGACGCTGTTCAACCGCCTGGTCGGCAAGCGCCTGGCCCTGGTCGATGACCAGCCCGGCGTGACCCGCGACCGGCGCGAGGGCGCGGGCCGCATCGCCGGCCTGGATTTCCGCCTGTTCGACACGGCGGGTTTGGAAGATGCGGATGCGGCCAGCATGGAAGGTCGGATGCAGCGGCAAACCGAAACCGCGCTGGACGATGCCGATCTGGCCTTGATGCTGATTGATGGCCGGGCGGGCGTCACGCCGTTGGACAGCCATTTCGCCGGCTGGCTGCGCCGGCGCAATGGTCCGGTGCTGTTGCTGGCCAACAAATGCGAGGGATCGGCCGGCGATTCAGGCCTGGCCGAGGCCTGGTCCCTGGGTCTGGGCGAACCGCTCGCCATCTCGGCCGCTCATGGTGAAGGCCTGGTTGCCCTGCATGACGGTATCCTGGCGGCAATGGAAGAACATGCCGCCAAGAATTATGTGCCCCCAGCTAGCGTCGAAGTCGCCGACGAGGATGACACCCCAATCGACATGGCTGCTCTTGTTGAAGCCGAGGACGAAGGCGACGATGACGACGCGCATGATGGCATTTTGCAGCTTGCCATTCTGGGCCGGCCCAATGCGGGCAAGTCGACCCTGGTCAACCGTCTGTTGGGCGAAGAGCGGCAGATCACCGGGCCGGAACCGGGCCTGACCCGCGATGCCATCGGCATTGCCTGGCAATGGGGCGAACAGACCATTCGTCTGATCGACACCGCCGGGTTGCGCCGGCAGGCGCGGGTGACCGAAAAGCTGGAAAAACTGGCCGCTGACGATGCCGTGCGCGCCATGGAATACGCCCAGGTCGTGGTGCTGTTGCTGGATGCCCGGGCGCCCCTGGAACGTCAGGATTTGAATATCGCCCGCCGTACCCTAGAGGAAGGCCGGGCCCTGGTGGTCGCGGCCAACAAGTGGGATCTGATAGCTGACCGCAACGCCAGCATGGGGCAGCTGCGCGACCGTCTGGAAACTTCGTTGACCCAGGCCCGCGGCGTTCCCGTGGTCACTCTTTCGGCCCTGACCGGCCGCGGGGTGGAAAAGTTGATGCCGAAGGTGACCGAGGTTTATCAACACTGGCAACAGCGTATCTCCACCGCCGCGCTGAACCGTTGGCTAAAGGATATGACCGAGAGCCATCCCCCGCCCCTGGGCCAGCATGGCCGGCGTATCCGCCTGCGCTATATGACCCAGGTCAAGACCCGGCCGCCGACCTTCGTGATCTTTTCCAACCTGCCCGACGATCTGCCCGATGCCTATGCCCGTTATCTGCAGAACGGTCTGCGCGAGCATTTTGATCTGCCCGGCGTCCCCCTGCGCATCCTGTTGCGCAAGCAGGATAATCCGTACGTCAAAGGTGGTTAGTTCGCCTATCTGTTGCGTCCGGGAATGATGATCGGCCAGGGGTCGGGTGTCTTGGGGAACGGCACCTCGATCACCGCTGGCCCGGATTGCTTGAAGGCGGTGGGCAAGACCTTGGCCAGTTCGTCGGGACTTTCCGCGCGATAAGCGGCACAGCCGAAGCTTTCCGCCATTTTCACGAAATCCGGATTGTGCAGATCGGACGCAATGGTACGCCCGTCATAAAGTTCTTCCTGCATGCGGCGCACATTGCCAAAGGCACCGTCAGCAAAGACAATTGCCACCACATTGACGTTGTATTTCGCCGCCGTTGCCAGTTCCTGCACGTTGTACATGAAGCCGCCGTCGCCGTTGATCGACAGCACCTGGCGCTCGGGATTGGCGATCTTGGCGCCAATGGCCACGCCCAGGCCGCAACCAAGCGTGCCCTGATAGGCGGAGCTCAAATATTTGCGTGGTTGATACACCGGCATGGCGACGCGGGAGACATAACCGACCTGGGTCAGCTCATCGACAAAGATGCCGTCATCATCCAAGGCCTCGCGGATCACCTTGATCCAGGACATTTGCGGGCCCAGGCGGTCCAGCAACATCTTGTGCACCTCGCCCTGCAAGGTGACCAGTTCATCCTCGCGGGAGGCGCGGCTGGGGGCCTGTTTGCCGACCGCATCCACCAAGGCCGGCACGATGTCCTGGGCGTCGCCGACAAGGGCGACGTCCGGTGCGGCGATACGCTTGATCTCAACCGGGTCGATGTCCACGTGAATGATTTTCAGATTGTCATCCGTGCCCCAGTTCATGCGCGCCGGCTGCAGCCGGCTGCCGATGGCCAGCACAACGTCCGCATCGGCCCACAAACGGTGGCCTTCCAGATGCATCATGGACAGATAATGGCGGTGGGAAACGATGCCGCGCCCGGTCCGGTTGGCGATCACCGGTGCCTGCAGCATCTCGGCCAGGGCCTGGATCGCCTCGCCACTGTCAACGGCGCCGCTGCCAACGAAGATCATCGGCGCCTTGGCACCGGCCAACAGCTTGGCCGCCTTGGCCAGTGCATCTTCGTCCACGGGCGGGCGGGCATGGTCCGTGGCTGCATCCAACAGGTCCACGCTGCAGGCCTCGGCCAGTTGATCCAGGGGCATTTCCAGGGCCACCGGCCGCGGCCGGCCCGTGCGCAATTGCCGGAAGGCCTCCGCCACCTTGGCGGGCGCATCGGTGGGATGGTCGATGCGGGCGGCGGATTTCGTCAACCCCTGCAGGATCGACAACTGATCCGGGATTTCATGCAACTGGCCATAGCCGCGTCCGATGGAGGCCGATGGGATCTGCCCGGTGACACACAGCACCGGCACGTTGGCGGCCCAGGATGTACTCAACGCGGCGGTGGTGTTCAAAACACCAGGGCCCGGCACCACGGCAAAGGCGCCGACCTTGCCCGTGGACTGGGCATAGCCGTGCGCCATATAGGCGACGCCCTGTTCGTGGCGGCTGTTGATTACCCGGATGTTGTTGCCTTCATCGTGCAGGGCGTTGAAGAACCAGTCCAGCTGCACGCCGGGCAGGCCGAAAATAGTATCGACGCCATGGGCGATAATGGATTTCACAAGGGCTTGGCCACCGGTCATACGGGTCATGGAAGACACTCCAAAGCTACGCTAAAGGTTGGCCAAGCCTAGCACGGCCTGCGCGAAGCTCAATCGCGGAGTTCGATCAGGTCGCCTTGGCGCAATGTGGACAGGGCGGTTGTCAGGTCCTGTTCGATCGTGGCGGCGGGGGTCTCGGGAAAAGCCTCGCGGAACAAGACCCGCAATTCGGCTTCGCTGGCCGGCTCTTCCAGGGCGCGCCAGATCGCCATGGCGAGCTGGTCCAGGTGAAAAATATCACCGCTATCGCCGGCGATCAGGAATAATTCATCCTCGACCGGGGTTTCGTTGATGCCTGGGCGGCGGTGATAGCGGCTCATCACGGGGCATCCGCACTAAAGTGTTCGACGATCGTATCGGCGGCGGCAAAGGCCGAGGCATAGTGCAATTGCCAGATTTCGGTGCCCTGGGCTAGACGCACACAGGCGGATAGTTCGCCTTGCTGGGTCAAATGCGGGGCATAAAGCTGCTCCAACAGGACGCGGACCATGTCCGGTTGCCGCATCGCCGACAAAGTCGGCTGGGCGGGCTGGGCCGTAGCCGTTTCACGGCGAAGCACGACCAGGGCCCGCACCACCAAGCTTTCACCAAATGCCGCCGCCTGGTCCTCTCCGGGGCGTAGTACCGCCATCTCGGGCCAGTTCAGAACGCCGTTGCCGGCAACAAAATCGCGGTAGGCATCGTCGGCTTCCTCGGGTAAGGGCAGGCGCAGCTTGGGCGCAATGGCCAGGGAGGAACCCATGGGCGTGGCATCGGCCAAATTCAGAATCAGCCGGTCGTCGGCGAAAAAACGCTGCCCTCTGGATGCCAGGACGGTCGCGAAGGTGCTTTTTCCGCTTTCATTGTCGCCAAGCAACAGGATCAGGCCATCGCCAATCCGCACGGCACCGGCATGGATCGAGACCAGGGCATCGTCCTGAGCCACATAGGCGGCGATTAAGGCGCCGATAAGGGCATTGGCGGCCATGTAGCCATCGTCGAGATCATGGTCATCAATCGCCATATGCGGCGAGGCAATTTGCCAATGATCGCCATTTCGCTGGATGGTGATGTCATCCACGGACGCGCTATCCGGGGCGTCCCGAGATCCCAATGCGGGTCCCTTTGTTGGCCCTAGTATTGGCCCCAATACAGGCCACTGTGGAATTAATTGAAAAAGCAACGACGCCAGATCCGCGCCATTGCCCAGCCCCTTGATCTCGATACCATGGCGCGGGCCGGCCAGCACTAACCTATCCGTTCTTGGCGGCGTAGCCATGCCCGGTGATCGCCGCGCGGCGCTCTCCAAGGCCTATCTGCTCTTGCTACCTCTGCTCTTACTACCTCTGCTCTTACTACCTCTGCTCTTACTACCTCTGCTCTTGCTCTTGCTGCCACCATGACCAGATGGACGTGATTTTTTTGTTGCCAGGGCCTCGCCATCAATGTGGGTAATCGTGGGCGCGGCATAGACAACCGCAGCGGCCAGACCAAGCCTAGTCAGTGCCTTGCGCCGGCTTAGAACAGTTTTATCCATGTTTTCCACCATTTTCATCTGCCTCGGAGCCCCCAAAGGCCCCGCGTAGAAGGCTTCCGTCCCACCATATATTTAACAGCGGGAACCATCTTTATAAAATCATGCTTATGGACGCAAATTTCAAGCGAAATCCTTAAGAATTTGGTAATTCGGCAAGGCCCGCTGCCAATAGCGCCTGGCCCATCTTGACATCATCGGGGGCATCCAGGTCAAAGCCCTGGCAAAAGGGAACTTCGATGGGCACGGAGGGGTTGGCGAACGGCGTCTGCTGTTCTAATGCCGCTAGACTGCGGAAAACAAGCAGGTTGCCAAACAGATAGTGGTTTGGTTTTCGTTGTTTGTTGTGGGCGATCGCGCGCTCCTCGGCAAAGCGGAAGCTGACGCGGCCATCCTGGATGACCCGCTGGTTCAGGGCATGGTGGTTGTGCGGGCACGGCACCACGGTCTGTGCCGAGCCGGCATCCGCATCAGCCAGTAGAGCGTTCACGGCCCAGCGGATATGTTCGCCCAATAGAAACGGCGAGGTGGGTTGCAGCAGGGCAATGCATTCCGCCACCGCGCCTTCCTTGGCGTAGAGATCCTGCAACAGATCCGCGATTACCGCCATCACCGGGGTGTCGTCGGCACCCAAATGGATGGGCCGTTCATGCACCTCGATCCGCAGCGTGGCACAGCGGTCGGCAATGTCCTGATGGTCCGTGCTGCACAGAATGCGGCTGATACACTGGGAGGCATTGGCCGCGAGAACCTGGAAATCCATCAAGGGGCGGCCGACAAAAGGCGTCAGATTTTTCATCGGGATCGATTTGGAACCGCCCCGTGCCGGGATCAGGCCCCAGACGGCGCCGGGAATAATCTTCATGCTTTCCAATCCTTGAAATGTTCAATGGCCATTTCGATCACCCGGCCCTGGGTTTCCCGCCAGGCGTCATGGGTGGAGCCGGCAATATGCGGCGTCAGCAGGACATTGTCGTGGGTTTGGGCATGGCGCACCAACGGATGGTCGGCGGCCTTGAAATCCAGCCCGAACTCGCCATCCAAGACATCGGCGCCATAGCCGGCGATGCGGCCTGCCGCCAAAGCCTCTAACAACGCTGCTTCGTCCACCAATTCGGCCCGTGCCGTGTTGATGAACAGACTGCCTAGCTTAAAGTGGCTTAACACCTCGGCGCTGATCAGGCCCTGGGTTTCCGGCAGGGCGGGGACATGCAGGCTGACCACGTCGGCCCATGCCACCAGATCCTCCAACCGTTCGGCGCGTTCGGTTTGGCCATCGGCGGCGACAAAAGGATCATGGTAACGCACCGTCATATCAAAGGCCGCGCCATAGCGCGCCACCCGCCGGCCCAGACGGCCATAGCCGATTATACCCAGCTTCAGGCGTGACAGCATGGCCGGCGCGCCCCATTCAAAGCGGTTCCAGTGGCCGGCCTTGATATGCTCAAAGGACCAGGGCGTGCGCCGCAGCAGGGCCAATAATAATCCCCAGGTATGTTCCGCTGTCGGCGTAATGGTATCGAGGAAGGCCTGCTCGTCCTTCAGCGAAAATACGGCGATGTCCCGCTCCGCCGCCGCCGCCATGTCGATGTGCGGCACCCCGGTGGTATTGGTCACGATCGCCCGCAAATTTGGGCAGCGCTCCATCTTTTCGGGCCCGAAATAAAATCCCAGGGGCGCGCAACAGGCCTGGACCCCGGCCAGAACCTTATCCGTGTCCTGATCCGGATTGTCCAGTTCATGCACCGTGAAAGCGGCCGCCGCCAGGGCTTGGTTCTCCGGCTGCCAGCTCAACAGGCGGTAATATAGCAGCGCCGGCTTACTCATCAGTAATTCATGCGCTTGTTCAGCATGCGCTCGTCCACGGAAATATCCGCCAAGGTATCGGTAATGCGGCGAAACGAGGTGCCGTCACCAAAGGGCGGTGGCGTCGCGGCCATGGCCGCCTTGAATTCGCTATCGTTGAGGGCCCGCTGCACGGCACTGCTGACGGCAGTGGCATCGTAAGGCACATCGATGACATTGGCGGCCCGTTCGCGGCCAATCTGGCGGTCGCCGACATTCACGGCGCCAAGCTGGAAATACGGCGCCTCGATCAGGCCGGCGGATGAATTGCCGACCAGGGCGGCGGCGATTTTCTGCAGGCCGATAAAATCCGGCGCCGGAATATTCTGATGCACCGAGACGCCAGGGCGGCCACGGGCGGCTTCCAGGCCGTCGATGATGCCTTCATAGCCTTGATCGGAGCAGGGGTAGACCAGCATGGTACGCATGCCGATGTCCGCCAGACCGGCCAGGGTCGCCTCGATCTGCGCCCGGGAATCATTGGGTACAGTGGAATCTGAATGCTGCAAGACCAGCAGGAACGGCTCGCCCGTGCCCAGTTCATAGCGCCGGCGCAGCTCGTCCTCCCCCGTGGCGCTGCCCAGCAGGATCTGATCAATATGGGTATCGCCGGCCACATGGATGCGCCAGGGCTCCTCTCCCATGCGGCGGATACGCTCGGCTGATTGTTCGGTCGAGGGGAAATGAATATGCGACAGTTTGGTGATGGCATGGCGCACCGGCTCGTCCAGGCTGCCCGACAGATCGCCGCCCTGGACGTGGGCGATGGCGATGCGCATGTTGTGGGCCGCGATGCAGGCGGCGAATACCTCGCCCCGGTCACCGATCACCAACAGGACATCGGGCGCCAGATCGGCCAGCACATCGACCGATCGTTGCAGACACAGGCCCACGGCGCGGGCGCGTTCCTCGTTGCTGTCGCCGGATTGTTCCATATCGATGGCGGCGGCGACGGGAAATTGATCCTCCACCTCCCGCACCGTGCGGCCAAACTGGTCATAGAGATGCTGGTCGGTGACCACCAGGGCCAGCTCCAGCGCCTCATGGGCCTGAATGGCGCGCATGGTCGGGGTCAGGGCGCCGAAGCCGCCGCGCTTGCCCGACCAAACACAGATTTTTTTGCTCTTCACGCCAGGTCTTCCATCTGTAACAGGGTGTCCGCCGCCACCCCTCGGGCCAATGTACGGCCAACAATATCGTGCAACCGATTGGCCGGGATGCCGCTGCCGGGCCGCTTGGTGATCAAATCGCCCTCTCCCAGGACGGTACCAGCGGTCAGATCGCGCCGCGCGACCACGGACTTGGTGGCCCAGACCTGACCTTCCTGCTCCGCCAATGTGGGCTCCTTGCGGCCATGGCCCAGCATCGCCTCCACCCGCCGTACATTGGCGATCAGCGTGGCCAGGTCCTCCGGTCCGGCGGAGACTTTCCAATCCTGGGCATTGGGCACATCGCGCAGAATGGTGATGTGCTTTTCCACCACCTCCGCCCCGCGCGCTACCGCCGCCAATAATGCCAGATGATCCTGTGTGTGGTCGGAATAGCCTACGGGGCCAGGGAACAATTCGGCCAGCCGGTCCATGGCGGCCAGGTTGACCTGTTCCCCCGGCGTTGGATAGGCGGTAATGCAATGCAACAGGGCGACGCGGTCACAACCACCCTTGGCGCAAGCCTCCAGCGCCTCGCCCACGTCCCGCTCGTCGTACATGCCGGTGGAGACGATCATGGGCTTGCCCAATTCGGCCAGTTTGGTCAGGAAGCCCGGATTGCCGCGCTCGCCCGAGCCGACCTTGATGGCGGGGACGTCCAATTCCTCCAGCCAGGGGATGCGGCTTTCGTTATGGGCCGTGGCCATGAACAGCAGGCCCCGTTCATCGCAGAGTGTTTTCAACTCATTGAATTCGGCCAGGGACAGGTTGCGCGGGCGCAGGCGGTCGCGCCATTCCGGCAGCTCCGCCGCGATCAGCTCGTCCACATCGAAGACCTGGGTCTTAAACACGTCGGCGCCCCCAGCCGCCGCCAGCTCAACCAATTGAATAGCCATATCCATGTCGCCGAAATGGGCCACGCCCGCCTCGGCAATGAACAGACAGGGCGCGCCGCCGCCCACCCGCCGGCCGGCAATGCCAAATTGTTCCTGGAAGTCCGCTGCATGCATACCCCCTTGTACAGTTTCGCTTATTCTTCGCCCATGATTTTCTTAATGCAGAAGCCAAATAATCCAACCAGCAAAACCAGGCTGAAAAGTGCGCCAAAGGGGTTCCACAAAGGCACGACATCGGCGGCAAGGCACCACCACAGCCACGTCGAGGCGAGGAATTCGAGACCCAATTCAAACATCGAACTATCCTTTCTTGCCGATCAAATATGGCTACGATGGGCGGGCACATAAGTGACCGGTCTCACACTCCGTCCCAGAAGAATTTCGGCAAGCAAAGGTGAGGACATGACAAACAATCTCGGCGCCTATATCACCCACGACAACGTTGCCCTGTCCTCGACCGGCGAAGGCCCCTTGTCCGGGCTCAACTTCGCCGCCAAGGATCTTTACGATGTCGCGGGTCATGTCACCGGCGCCGGCAGTCCGGACTGGTTGGCCAACCACGGCCCGGCGGCGGCGACCGCGTCAGCTGTCGGTAAATTGCTGGCGGCGGGGGCGGATCTGGCGGCAAAGGCGCAAACGGACGAAATGGCCTTTTCCATCACCGGGCAGAACGCCCATTACGGCACGCCGGTCAATGTCAATGCGCCGGGCCGCATCCCCGGCGGCTCATCCTCGGGCTCGGCGGCGGCGGTGGCCGGCGGTCTGGTGGATTTCGCCCTCGGCTCGGACACCGGCGGTTCGGTCCGGATGCCGGCGGGCTTTTGCGGCATCCATGGCATCCGCACCACCCAGGACCGTATACCGGTGGATGGCGTGCACCCCCTGGCGCCCTGTTTTGATACCGTCGGCTGGTTCGCGCGCGGCGGCGAATTGATGCAAAAGGTGGGACGGGTTCTGTTGCCTGATTATCAGGACAATGCCGCCCCGGCCCGCCTGTTGCTGGCCCAGGATTGTTTCGAGTTGTTGGCGGGCGATGGGGCGGCGGCTCTGGCCGATGCGGTTGATCTGGCCGCAGGACAGTTTCAGGCACAAACAACGGTACGGGTCAGCCCGGATGGACCCGACAAATGGATGCCGCATTTCCGCACCTTGCAGATGGCCGATATCTGGCGTGTCCACGGTGCCTGGATCGAATGGGCAAAGCCTAATTTCGGGCCCGGCGTGGCCGAGCGCTTCGCCGCCTGCGCGACGATCACCTCTGATGCCGTGGAAGAAAGCAGCCAGGTGCGCGAAACGGTGCGCCGGCGCCTGCTGGATCTGCTGGGCGGCGATGGCGTGCTGTGCCTGCCCACCGCGCCCGGTATCGCGCCCCTGTGCCAAACGCCGGAAGCGCAGCTGGACGATTTTCGTTGGCGCGCCATGGGTTTGACCTGCATTGCCGGCCTGTCGGGATGTCCGCAGATCAATCTGCCCCTGGCCAGCCTGGACGGCTGCCCACTGGGCCTGTCATTGCTGGCGGCACCCGGTTGCGATGAAGTGCTTTTACAGCTGGCCGCAGCCATCGCGCCGTAACCGGCGTAAAGCTACCCCCGCCGGCCAACCGTCTGCGGCGTCATTCTTTCTGGGTGGAGACCGGGAACTGACCGGCGGCAGTGATACGTATTTCGCCTTGCTGGAGGGGACGCGCACAGTCTCCGTCGCCGCGGACGGCACGCTGCGCGTGTTGCTTCGGTCGGCCACAAAAAGCGTCCTCGTTTGGGGCAGCCTTGGGCCCCGCGGCTGCTGCCCCGGACCCGAGGGGATTTGCAAGGGCTATCCGCGTGAGAGGCAATCTCTACTCCGTGGTTGTGCGCGGGTATCAACCTGCAGTCCGGTTTTCTGGAACGCTTGATTTCACTGCCGTTCCCCTTTGGCGTGCATCATATTTCACTGGATGATACCGGTAAGTTTCTCTACGCCACCGGCGAATATTCCGGCAAGATGGCGAAGATCGAAATCGAATCCGGCAAGACCGAAGTTATTGATTGGGGCCCGGCCCCCAGCGCGCCCGACTATCTTGATGTGGATAAAAAGGGCCGTTACGTCTTTTCCGGCAACTACTATCATTCAACGGTAGGCGTGTTCTCGACCTCTCCTTTCAAGTACATCAAGGAAATTCCGGTCGGCAAGAACCCGCATGGCACCGATGTCATCCCCGAGAGCACCCTGGTTCTGGTCAGCGACAAACTGTCGGCGACCATGACCGTGATCGATGTTGAAAAACTGGCGGTCAAGAAGGTTATTCCAACCTGCGCCGGTCCGCTGCATTCGGTGATGGACGTCTACGACAAGGACGGCGGCACCTACGAACCCGGCAAGGATAGTCCGGAAGGTCTGACCTCCAAGTACGCTTACGAAAGCTGCTTCGTCGCTGACTCGAATGTGAAGATCGACCTGAAAAAGCTTGAAGTGGTGGACGAAATTCCGACCCATTACCGGACCGGGCATATCGCTATCAGCTCCAACAACGACTATGTCATCTCGTTGAACAAGTTCTCCACCGGCCTGTTCAACCCGACCGGCCTGGTCTATCCGGTGAACTTCGAATTGTGGGACGCGCGCGAGAAGAGCCCGACCTACGGCAAGACCTTGCGGATCGTCCCGGTTGACGGCGAGCCGCATAACGCCAAGTCCATCTATGCCTCGCAGATCAAGCGTTGGAACATGGGCCAGGCCACCAAGGGCGGCCTGATCACCAAGGCTGCCGTTGACATCCGTCCCGCTCACAGGGCCGATGCCAAGGTCTATCTGCTGCCAAAATCCAAGGAAAAACCGGGTATCCGGATGAAGGACGGGGTCAAGGAAGTCCACGTCAAGGCCTTCAGCTATGGCTATATTCCGCGGCAGGTGCGGGTCAACAAGGGCGACAAGGTACGCATCTTCGTGACCAACATCGACCGGGCGGCAGGTATCACCAAGAACCCGGACGTCACCATGGGCTTCGTGATCTACGGACCTTACGGTCTGCGGACCAACCTCGACGCGCCGCGTGGCCTGTCATGTTGACGGACTGAGCCAGCGGGAGGTGGCGCGTCGGTATGGTGTTGCGCAATCGACGGTAAGGAAGATGCTGCGGCATGTGGAGCCACCTGGTTACCGCCGCCGCCAGCCAGTCAAGCGGCCAAAGCTTGATCCTTTCACGGCTATCATTGACGGTATTCTGGACGCG
>JABIWH010000002.1 GCA_018701215.1 Rhodospirillaceae bacterium | reverse complement strand
TTACAGCGTGAGAATGAGGAGCCAGTGGTCCCGTGACGACAGTAATGGTCGCAAAATTCCAGATCGGCGATGTCGTTAAGCACCGTATCCATCCCTTTCGGGGTGTGGTGTTCGACGTGGATCCGATCTTCGCTAATTCCGAGGAATGGCTGATGTCCATTCCCGAGGACGTCCGCCCCCGGCGCGAGCAGCCGTTTTATCATCTCTTGGCGGAGAACGCCCAGACCACTTATGTGGCCTATGTCTCCGAGCAGAATTTGCTAACTGACGATAACGGCGATCCGGTGCGTCATCCTGAGGTCGATGAATACTTCACGGGCATCGAGGACGGCCGCTACGTCCGGCGGGATCTGCCCATCAATTAGGTTGTTTTCGATATTCATCGAAGCGCCAGGCCACCCGCTCCCCCGGCCCGACCGCTCATTAATGGTACCCTGTGGGAGGTCGGGCCGGGGGAGCGGGTGGTTTAGGCCGCATTGAAAATGCCTAGCGCGACTTGATCCTGACGAACAGCAGGAATGGCGCCGCGCCGAGACAGACGATGGCGTAAAGCAGAAACGCGTTCGAATAGCCGATCATGGTGGATTGACGGCCCACCTCGGAACTGATCGCGGCCAGGCCCCGCACGGTATCAGGGTTCCAAAATCCCAGGCTGGAAGGGAAATCCAATATTTTGTTGAGCGGGCTGATGTGTTCGGTCAGTTCGGCGTAATTGACCTTGGAGGTCCGAACCACCGTCATCACGCTCAACGAAATAAAGATGGAGGAGCCGAAGTTGCGCAGCAAATGGAACAGCGCCGAGCCTTCTGCTAACTTGCTGGGCGGTAGCGAGGCGAAGGTGACGATGGACAGCGGCACCCACATCACGCCGGTGCCGATGCCCTGAACGATGCCCGCCACGCCAACGGCAAATGGCGGAACGTCGAGATTGAAGCCCGACATCTGCCAGCCGCTCCAGCCGATCAGGCCCAGGCCCAGAAACAAGCCCACCCTGGGATCGAAACGGCCCATCAACGCGGCGGCGAGAAAGCCGATCACCATGCCGGCGCCGCGCATTGCCAACAGCATACCGATCAGGGAGTCCGGATAGCCTTTCAAATTTTGCAGCATGGAGGGAAACAGTACCGTCGGCGTGACATTCAAGAGCCCGTATACGAAAACCAGGAACAGGCCGACGTTGAAGTTTCGGTCGGCAAAAATCGCGGGAGAAATAAACGGCTCGGGATGGCTCATCATCTGCACCACGAAAAGATAGAAGCCCAGGGCCATCAGCGCGGTGACGATCATTATTTCGCCGGATTCGAACCAGTTTTCTCGCTCGCCCCGGTCCATCATCAGCTGCAGGCAGGTCACGGCAATTGAAAGTGCCAAAAAACCGGTCCAATCCAGACGTAGTTTACGCCTGGGTCCCGAATCGTGAATGAAAGCGACCAGGCCGATCAATGCCGCGACGCACAGCGGCAGAATCAGGATAAATATCCAGCGCCAATTGTATTCCTCCGCCAGATAGCCGCCGATCATCGGCGCGATGGCCGGTCCAATGACCACGGACATGCCGAATATGCCCTGTGCCATCGCCCGTTGGCTGGGGGGATAGACGGCGACGATGATGGCTTGCGACAGGGGCACCAGCGGCGCGCCAAAGACGCCCTGGCCGATCCGATACAGCAGCAATGGCGCCAGGGTGGTCGCGGTGGCACACAGCATTGAGGCTATGCCGAAACCGATCACCGCGACAATCAAGACCCGGCGCTCGCCAAAGCGGACGACGATCCAGCCGGTCATCGGCGTGGCGACGGCGGTGGCGACGACATTCAGGGTGATTACCCAGGAAACCTGATCCGGCGTCGCCGAAAGCGCACCTTGTAGCTGCGGCAGGGCAACGTTGACGATGGTCAGCGTCAGGGCATAGAGCATGGTGCACAGCGACATGGTCAGCAGAATGATGGCCCGCTGATAGGCCGTCCGCGCCACTACCTCGTCGCCTGATGTGGTACTCATACTTGAGGCTATCGTTTGTTTATGACTGCTTGGCGGCGCTCCTATTGCTATTCAACCTGTGCGAATCGAGGCCGGCACCTGTCGATGGTTGAACGCGAGAGAAGCAACCGCTCCAGTATCCAGACTAGCGGCTTGGGTTTGCCGTGGCAATCAGACGCCGAGTGGCGCCAGCAACTTGTTAGACGGGGGTTTTTGCCAGCTGATAGTAGGGCCGGCTGGAGAGAATAGTCTGCACGACTTTTGTGACAATGGAACTGCCTGTTATGGGCGCTTCCAGCTGGTGCTCGGCCCAATGGCGAAAGCGGCCCCGTTCCGTTACGACATATTGGCCAACGGGTATTTCCCGGGACAGGCCGTGCAGTTGCTTCAGGAACGACCGCCGTTCCCTATTTTCGATGGTGAAGGGCAGGGGGCCGAGGTCCGTGGCCAGTTCCAGAAAAATTTCGGATCCGCGCTCCACGATCTGGCAGAAAATAGCCATACCGTGCCAGTCAAAACGAAATGCGATGGGAAGATTGGCCGACATCTCACCGATGGCCGTGCCGGCCTCGTCCAATGCTTCATTCAGATTGGAATAACTTGCAGCATCGTTCTCGACATGCATGTCGGGCATCGCATCCGCCATGTCCCAATCTTCTGAGTAATCTTCCTGATAGTCCACCGACATAAATCCGCTCCCCTTTACATCTGCAATTACAACGCGGTGGAGTTAACTTCGCGTAAACGAGACACTATTTAGAACCGGTGATCACCAGAAAGCGGGCCAATAAGCGGCCTGTCGAGCGGAGGAGCGCGTCCGCATGGGTTTCTAATTGCACGGTTTGATACTACATATCTCTGATAACGCCGTGGCGTACCGGATTTTAGTGGGGATGAAGGATTAACATGCGGGGCAGTTTCGATCCTACGGCGGAGGGGCCAAGCCGGAGCCATTGGCGGACCTTGGCGACCTTGATGCCGTATCTGTGGCCCCAGGGACGTTGGGACCTGCGTTTTCGGGTTATCGTGGCTATGATATTGCTGGCCACGGCCAAGGTTGCGATCGTCTTTATTCCCTTC
Organism: Rhodospirillaceae bacterium; assembly: GCA_018701215.1. Taxonomy (GTDB): domain Bacteria; phylum Pseudomonadota; class Alphaproteobacteria. The sequence continues at coordinate 55,845 of JABIWH010000002.1, read as the reverse complement.
GTCTACAAGGAAGTCGTCGACAGCCTGAACATCACCGGCACGGACGGCAAGATCAGCGCGGCGGTAACCATTCCCGTTCTGATGATTTTCGCCTTTGGCGCGGCGCGCCTGGCGGGCCAGGCCTTTGGCGAGCTGCGGGATGCGGTCTTTGCCAAGGTTGGGCAGAATGCCCTGCGTACGGTCGCCTTACAGGTTTTTCGCCATCTGCATCATCTTTCCCTGCGCTTCCATTTGGATCGGCGTACCGGCGGTTTGAGCCGCGCCATTGAACGCGGCACCAAGGGCATTGATTTTCTGCTGCGTTTCTCGCTGTTCAATATTCTGCCCACCTTGTTGGAGCTGTCCTTGGTCTGCGGCGTCCTGTTGATAAATTATGGCGCGGATTATTCCGGCATCACCTTGTTTGCCGTGGGCATCTACATCGTCTTTACCCTGACGGTGACCGAATGGCGCCTGAAGCACCGGCGCGAGATGAACCGCACCGACAGCGAGGCCAATACCAGGGCCATCGACAGTCTGTTGAACTTCGAAACCGTCAAATATTTCGGCAACGAGAGCCACGAGGCCAACCGTTTCGATCAATCCATGGCGCAATACGAAAGTGCCGCCGTGCGCAGCCAGACATCGCTGGCCTTATTGAACATCGGCCAGGGCGTGATCATCGCTTTCGGCATGTGTTCGGTGATGCTGCTGGCGGCCCAGGGTATCATCGACGGCGAGCTGACAATCGGCGATTTCGTCCTGATCAACACATTCATGATGCAATTGTATCAACCCCTGGGCTTTCTCGGCTTCGTCTACCGCGAGATCAAGCAGAGTCTGGTGGACATGGACAAAATGTTCGAGCTGATCGAGGTGCATACGGAAGTCGCCGACACGCCTGGCGCCGCGCCCCTGCAAATCAGCGCCGGCGACGTGGCTTTCGAACATGTCGATTTCGGCTACGAGGCCAACCGGCAGATCCTGCATGACGTCAGTTTCCGGGTACCGGCGGGCCATACGGTGGCCATTGTCGGGCCGTCGGGGGCGGGCAAGTCAACCATATCGCGCATCTTGTTCCGTTTTTACGATGTCCAGGGCGGGCGTGTCCTGATCGATGGCCAGGATGTTCGCGGGGTCAGCCAGCAATCCCTGCGCGCCAACGTGGGCATCGTACCCCAGGATACCGTGCTGTTTAACGACAGCATCCGCTACAACATCCGCTATGGCCGGGTCGATGCCACGGACGAGGAGATCGAGGCGGCGGCGAAACTGGCCCAGATCCATGATTTCGTGGCGACCCTGCCCGATGGCTATGACACGGCGGTGGGTGAGCGCGGCCTGAAACTATCCGGTGGCGAAAAACAGCGCGTGGCAATCGCCCGAACAATCCTGAAGGACCCGGCGATCCTGTTATTTGACGAGGCCACTTCGGCCCTGGATTCCCAGACCGAGAAAGAAATCCAGGCCGCATTGCGCCTGGTCTCCCGCGACCGCACCACATTGGTCATCGCGCACCGTCTTTCGACCATCGTTGATGCGGACGAAATCATCGTGCTGGAGGCGGGCCGGATCGTCGAGCGGGGCCGCCACGAGGCCTTGTTGGCGGCCAACAATACCTATGCCGCAATGTGGCAGCGGCAGCAGGAACAAGCAGAGGCCTTGCAACGGCTGGAAAGGCTGGATAAGGATGAGCCGCAATTGGAAAAGGAACCGGTGGTTTAGGGTTTTGGCCGCCGGTTATGTCGATATAGCTTATCTGGATGTGACGACGTAATGGATGCATTGAAGGCCGTGCTGGTGCCGATCAACCGCGAAGGCTATCGCTTTATCGCGATCTTTGCCTTGGCGACGATCATTCTGTTCTGGATCGCCGATCCCCTGGGCTGGCTTGGCGTGATCCTGACCTGTTGGTGCGTTTATTTCTTCCGTGATCCCGAGCGTACGACGCCAAGCCGCGACGGTCTGATCATTTCGCCCGCCGACGGCGTCGTACAATCCATCGAAATGGCGGTGCCGCCCGCCGAGCTGGGCATGGGCGAGGCGCCGCGGCAACGTATCGCCGTCTTCATGAATGTCTTCAATGTGCATGTGAACCGCATTCCCATTGATGGCGAGATCACGGCGGTGTCCTATCGCCCGGGCAAGTTTCTCAATGCTTCCCTGGACAAGGCCTCGGTCGACAACGAACGCCAGGCCATCCGCATGACCACCTCGTTGGGCCAGGATATCGCTTTTGTGCAGATCGCCGGTCTGGTGGCGCGGCGCATCGTCTGCGGCCTGTACGAAGGACAGCGGGTCCGCGCGGGCGAACGTTTTGGCCTGATCCGCTTCGGCAGCCGGGTCGATGTTTATCTGGACGAGGGCACCCAGCCCCTGGTGGCGGTGGGACAATTGGCGGTGGCGGGCGAGACCGTATTGGCGGACGGCGACAGCGATGAAGCAAGACGGGTGGGAGAAGTACGATGAAAATCGGACGGCGTAACCGGCGGCTGCGGGAATTACCGGTCAACAGCCTGATCCCGAATATCCTGACGGTGCTGGCGCTGTGCGCGGGGATGTCGGCGATCCGCTTCGCCATGCAGGAGAAGTGGGAGCTGGCGGTTGCCGCGATCCTGGTGGCGGGCGTTCTCGACGGCCTGGACGGGCGCATGGCGCGGTTGTTGAAAGGCGCGACGAAATTCGGCGCCGAGTTGGACTCGCTGTCCGACTTCATCGCTTTTGGCGTGGCGCCCGCGATGGTAATCTATTTGTGGAGCACTCAGGCCCTGGGCGGCATTGGCTGGATCGCCGGGTTGGCATACAGCACTTGCATGGCCTTGCGTCTGGCGCGTTTCAACACCGCCCTGGATGATCCCGACCGCCCGGCCTGGTCCAGCTATTTCTTCACCGGCATCGCCGCACCCGCGGCCGCCTGTGTCGCCCTGCTGCCCATGGCGATCAGCTTCCAGGTTGGCGAGAGCTTTCTGCAACAGCCGATTTTCATGGCGCTCTGGTTGTTGTTCGTGGCTTTCATGGCGATCAGTCAGATACCTACGTACTCCTTCAAGCGGGTGCGTATCCGCCGGGAATATGTGCTGCCCATGCTGCTGGTGGTGGCCCTCGTCGCGGCCATATTGGCCAGCTATCCCTGGTTCGTCCTATCCGTCATGGGCGTGGCGTACCTGGGCTCCATCCCGTTTAGCTACCGCGCCCAGCAGCGTTTCGCCGAAGCGACGGATGATGCGGCGGTGGAGACGGCTGCCGGCCATGAAATCGAGGACGATACGGCGCCCTTGCCCTAATACCCGATAGACCGTAACGCCCAACCAGTGGCGTCACTGGGTGGCCCGCCCTCCGGAGATATCGATAATCGATCCCGTCGAATGGTGCGCGTCCTCGGACAACAGCCACAGCACGGCGCTCGATACGTCTTCCACTTCGCCGATCCGCCCATTGGGCGTGCCCGCGAGAATGCCCTCTAGCCAGGCGGGACTAATTTTCGCCGCTTCCTTCACCATGTCCGTATTGATGACGCCTGGCCTTACGCCGTAAACGAAGATGCCCTGTGGCGCTTGCTCTTGCGCCAGGCCTATGGTGAGGCTATCGACCGCCGCCTTGCCGGCCGCATAATCCACAAAGGATCCGGGTGCGTGAGTTCTTGCCGCCGCCGAGGAAATGTTGACAATCGTGCCGCCTTGACCGCCGTGCCGTTTGGCCATTCGCTGCACCGCGGAACGGCAGCAAGCATATAATCCGAACACGTTGATCTCGAGCATATGATGGGTTTGCTCAAGGTCGTGATCTTCAATCGGGCCTATACCGGAGCTAATTCCGGCACTGTTCACCAGGCCTGTGATGGGACCAAGTTCTTCCTCCGTCCGGCTGAACATAGCCTCGACATTGTCTGGATTAGATACATCGGCCTTCACCACGCAGGCCTTAACGCCCTGGCTGCGGACGTATGCGGCGACATCCTCGGCGCTCTCTTTGTTTGAAGTGTAGTTTATGCCGATGTGCCAGCCGTTCTCTGCCGCCGATCGGGCAACGCCCGCGCCAATGCCGCGACTGCCGCCGGTAACCAATAGTACACCCATCGATTTCTCCTCAATCAAATAGAGTGAAATTTGTCGAAGGTTTGCCCGCCCCCTAGGGCCAGCCGGCGCCGGGGACGGTGACCTCCACGGTTTCGATCCGGCCTGAACGCAGGGCGGCGGTGTCGGGGCCCGATTGCAGGCAGGTACAGATGAACAACGTGCGCCGATCCTCTCCACCTAGCATGCAGGCGAAGGAGCCCATCTCGCCCGTCGAGATGCGATCCGTGACCTCGCCGCCCTCCAACACCCGGATGGTCTCCTTGTTGCGCGGATCGGCGACCCAGACCGCGCCCTCGGCGTCCAGGCAGATGCCGTCGGGAAAGCCAGCCCCCAGATCGGCCCAGACCCGGCGGTTCGACAGCGTGCCATTCGGGGCCCGGTTCCAGGCGCTGAGAATATTGCCCCGCGTCTCGCCCACGATCAGGGTGCCGCCGTCCGGCGTGATGACCGAGCCGTTGGGAAAGGCCAGGCCCGCCGCCGCCACGGAAACGCTGCCGTCGGGATCGACGCGGATCAGGTCGGCGGCCTTGAACTCGGAGCCATCGTGGCTGTTGAAGCCGAAATTGCCCACATAGGCGCCGCCTTGTTCGTCCACCACCATGTCGTTGCAGTGATAGTTGGCCAGCGCCGACAAATCCGCGACCTCCACCAGGCCGCCAGGGTCCAGGCGCAGCAAACGGCGGTCGGTCATGGAGACCACCAATAAGCGGCCATCGGGCGTCCAGCCCAGGCCGGATGGCTGGCCGGGCACTTCGACAATTGTCTCGCGCTGGCCCGCCATATCCACCGCGACGACTTCATGGGCATAGAAGTCCGAGAAATATAGCCGGCCCTCGTGCCAACGGGGTCCCTCGGGGAAGGTCAGGTTTTCAAGCAGGATTTTTGTCTGATCAGCCATCGCAAATGTGTTCCTTGGTCTATAATGCCTATCCACAATTGTAGATTAAACCAGCGGAGGAGGCGACGATGCGTTTACAGGATCGAATTGCGATGGTGGTCGGTGCGGGGCAAAGCCCAGGCGAGACCATGGGTAACGGCCGTGCCACGGCGCTGGTCTTCGCGCGCGAAGGGGCCAAGGTGGCCGCGGTGGACCGTGATCTGGCCTCGGCCCAGGACACGGTGGCGATGATAGAGGATGCCGGCGGCACGGCAATCGCGGTGGCCGCCGATGTCACCGACGAAGCGGCGGTCAAGGCCGCCGTGGACGCCACCTTGGGTGAATACGGCCGCATCGATATTCTGCACAACAATGTGGGCATCTCCATCGCGGGCGGTGATGCCGAGATTACCGAGATCACGGTCGAGGCCTTTGACTATTGTGTCGCCGTCAATCTGCGCGGCATGGTTTTGGCCTGCAAACATGCCCTGCCCTCCATGCGTGAACAGGGCGGTGGCGTGATCCTCAATATCTCGTCACTGGCGGCCTGGTCCGCCTATCCATTGGTGGCTTACAAGACCACCAAGGCCGCCGTTGTCGCCTTGACCGATCAGCTGGCCATCCATAACGCACGCTATGGCATCCGTGCCAATGTCATCCTGCCAGGCCTGATGGATACGCCCATGGCGGTGGATACCCGCGTCGCGGCGCTGGGCAAAACGCGGGAGGAAATCGTTGCTGGGCGTGATGCCAAAGTGCCCCTGGGGCGCAAGATGGGGACGGGCTGGGATATCGCCAACGCGGCGCTGTTTTTGGCCTCGGACGAAGCCAGCTTCATCACCGGCGCGGCCTTGCCGGTGGATGGCGGCACCTCCGTCAGTTTGGGAACCTAGGCGGGGTCGCGGCCATGAGCCATATCCATGTTCTGTTCGAGAACGCTGAGTGGTCAGCGCCGTTGGAGGCCGAGCTGGTGCAACGGAAATTGCCCTACCGGCTATGGGATTTGTCCCAGGGGCAGTTTGACCTCTCCACGCCGCCGCCGGAGGGGATCTATTATTCCCGCATGAGCGCCTCCGCCCATAGTCGGGACCATCGTTTTTCGCCGGAATATGCCGATGGCATGATCCAATGGCTGGAAGGCCATGGCCGCCGGGTCATCAACGGCAGCCGTGCTATTCGCTTGGAGCTGTCAAAGATTGCGCAATACGCGGCGCTACAGGCGGCGGGTATCGAGACGCCACGAACCTGTCCCGCCCTGGGCCGCGCGGCCGCGATCGCGGCGGGGCGCAGCTTTTCGGGCCCGTTTATCTCCAAGCATAACCGGGGCGGCAAGGGTCTCGGCGTGCATCTGCATGACGATGTTGATGCCCTGGACGCCTGGTTCGACGGTCCGGACTACGAGGCCCCGGTGGATGGGCTGTTGTTGATACAGGAATATATCCAGGCGCCAGAGCCGATCATCCATCGCCTGGAATTCGTCGGCGGTGAATTTCTCTATGCGGTTCGCGTGGATACCCGCGACGGCTTTCAACTTTGCCCGGCGGAGGCTTGCGCCATCGATCCTGGCGATAATAGCCGGGGACCAATGTTTCAGATCGTGGAGGATTTCGCTTCGCCCCTGATCGAGGCATTTCAAAAATTTCTCCACGCCAACCAGATCCAGATCGCCGGCATTGAATTCATCATGGATGGCGCGGGCCGGGCCCTGACCTACGATATCAACACCAACACAAACTATAACCCGGATGCGGAAGGTCGCTGGACATCCGGTGCCCCACGGGGTCTGCCCAGCGTTGCCGCCTATCTTGGCCGGGAATTGACCGCCGCCGGCTATTCGGGCGGAATGGTCGACGCCGCCCAGTAAGCCGCCTAGTAAGCAGTAGAACCCGGCTTGCGAGCTGTCTTGCAAGCTGTCCAGCCGGCCGGCCGCGAGTTTATTTTTGTTGCGTACTCTTTACATTAATATATCGAATTGCTATATGCAGATTTGATGCTAAGTGAAGAGGTTGTAGCGCCATGGATGTACGAACGTTGTGTCTCGGGGTGTTGAGTCTGGGCGATGCCTCCGGTTACGAAATCAAGAAACGGTTGGAGGATGTTTTCAGCCATTTCTACGATGCCTCGTTCGGCTCCATTTATCCGGCATTGAACCGGCTGCAAAAAGAGGGCCTGGTCCATTGCGAGACGGAAACCCAAGCCAAGCGGCCGGATAAAAAGGTCTATAGCCTGACCGTCGATGGCCGTCTGACCCTGGTGCAGGAATTGAATAATCTGCCGGGGCGCGACAGGGTGCGTTCGGAATTCCTGGTCGCCATGTGTTTCGCCGACTTGTTGTCGGCTGGACAAATCGGCGAAATGATCGACCACCGCATCGCCCAACACCACCGCCAGGCATCTGAACTCGCCGAACGGGAAACCCATGGCGCGGCGGCGCAACGCTTCGTCGCCGGTTATGGCCGGGCCTTGTACGAGGCAGCGGCGGCCTATCTCGAAAACAACCGGTATCTGGTGGAAAGCGAGGCTCTGTTGGCGCAGGTCGACAGTGATCGTGCCGGGGGTCGTGCCGGGGATCGTGCCGGGGATCGCACAGGTGATCATTCTGGCGCAGCTGATTGAGCAGGAATTACATTATGCGCAAATCCTATCTTCTTGCCCTGACCATCGCCGTGATCGCGATGGGTTGGGTGTTGAGTGGTGAATTCGGCGGGCAGGCGGGATCGGCTGATGGCGGCTCGGCACCAGGTCAGGCGCCCTCGGTTGCGGAGCGTATGGCCAAGCAGGGCGAGAACGCCCTGACCGCCGTTCGCACCCGCGCATCCACGGCGCAGCCCCATTGGCGCGCGGTGACGGCGAGGGGCCATACGGAAGCCAAGCGCAAGGTCATGATAATGTCCGAAATCAAGGGCCGGATCACCAAGATATCCCTGCGCAAGGGCAGCCGGGTACGCCGGGGCGATGTCCTGGTGCATATTGACGTGGCTGACCGCGACGCTCATATGGCCGAGGCCAAGGCGCTGGTGCGCCAGCGCGACGTGGAATATCTGGCGGCCCAGAAACTGCGCAAGAAGGGCTACAGGGCGGAAACGCAATATACCGCCGCTGCCGCCCGCCTGGATGCCGCAAGGGCAATGGTCAAGCAGATGGACGTCGCCCTGGCCCGTACCGTGATCCGGGCGCCATTTGATGCCATTATTGATAGCCGCGAAGTGGAGCTGGGCGCCTATGTCAAGGATGGCAGCGGTATCGCCCTTTTGGTGGACGAGGATCCTTATCTTGTCGTGGCCCAGATCAGCGAAAAAGATATTGGCCAGCTGAAGAACAACGCCAAGGGCAGCGCGGTATTGGTGACCGGGCAGAAAGTCGAAGGCCGCATCCATTATATTTCAGCCACGGCGGACGAGGCGACCCGCACCTATCGGGTGGAGCTGTTGGTGCCCAATCCAAATGGCGAATTGCGCCACGGCACGACGGCGGAATTGGACTTTCCCACCAAACAGATCCAGGCACATTTTATAACCCCAGCCATATTGACGTTGGATGATCAAGGCACGGTGGGTATCCGCTGCGTCGAGACGGGGGACAAAGTCGCCTTTTATCCGGTGAAAATAGTTGGCAGCAGCACGGATGGTGTCTGGGTATCGGGCCTGCCGGATGCCGCCGAACTGATTGTCGTGGGGCAGGAATATGTGCGCCGGGGTGACCGGGTGCGGATTTCCAACGGTGCCGAACAGGGCGATGGCGGCAAACGCGAGCCGCCAAAGACAGCTGAAGCGTCCGCATCATGAATACGATTATATCGGTCGCGGTCAACCATTCCCGGACGGTTCTTTCCGTTCTGGTATTGGTGCTGATCGCCGGCCTGGGGTCGTTTCTGACGATACCGAAGGAATCCAAGCCGGATATCAATATTCCCATCGTCTATGTCTCCATGAGCCATGACGGCATTTCACCCGAGGATGCCGAGCGTCTGTTGGTCCGCCCCATGGAGCAGGAATTGCGCTCCATCGAAGGTATCAAGGAAATGCGCAGCCGGGCCGAAACCGGCAATGCATCGGTGTTGCTGGAATTCGACGCCGGCTTTGACGTGGACAAGGCGCTGCGCGATGTGCGCGAAGCGATCGATTTGGTCAAACCGGACCTACCCGATGAAACCGACGAGCCGACCGCTCATGAAGTCAACGTCGGCCTATTTCCGGTCCTGGTCGTTACCCTGGCCGGCGATGTGCCGGAGCGCACCTTGCTGCGTCTGGCCCGTGATCTACAGGACGAGCTGGAGGCGCTGCCCGGCGTGCTGGAGGCCGACATCGCCGGTGAACGGGATGAATTGCTGGAGGTCCAGCTCGATCCGTTGCGGATGGAAAGCTACAACATCAGCCAGGAAGAGTTGGTCCGCGCCGTTACCCGGAACAATCAATTGATCGGTGCCGGGCCTCTGGATACCGGCAAGGGGCGCTTTCCCATCAAGGTGCCCGGCCTATTCGAAACCGCCAGGGATGTGCTGGATCTGCCCATCAAAGCCTTTGGCGATGGTGTCATTACGTTGCGGGATGTTACCACCGTGCGCCGGACGTTCAAGGATCCCGACAGTTTCGCGCGCATTAATGGCCGCCGGGGCGTGACCTTGGAAATCAAGAAGCGTCTGGGTGAAAATGTCATCGAGACCATTGACGAGGTGCGCCGTTTGGTGACGGAACGGGCCAAGGAATGGCCCGCGGGTGTCCAGATTGATTTTATCCAGGATGAATCAAAAGACATCCGCACCATGTTGGAAGATCTGCAGAACAATGTCTTGAGCGCGATTTTGCTGGTCATGATCGTTGTTGTCGCCGCCCTTGGTGTGCGCACGGCGGGATTGGTCGGCCTGGCTATTCCGGCCTCGTTCCTGTTCGGTATTCTGGTGCTCGATAACATGGGCCTGACTGTCAATATCGTGGTGCTGTTCGCCTTGATCCTGGCGGTCGGTATGTTGGTGGACGGCGCCATTGTCGTGACCGAATTCGCTGACCGCAAACTGGCCGAAGGGCTGCACCGCCGGGAAGCCTATATCCTGGCGGCCCAACGCATGGCCTGGCCCATCATTGCCTCGACCGCCACAACCCTGGCCGCTTTCATGCCGTTGATCTTCTGGCCAGGCGTGGTTGGCGAATTCATGAAATTTCTGCCCATTACCCTGGTCATGACATTGGCCGGATCGTTGATGATGGCCTTGATATTCGTGCCTACACTCGGTGGCTTGATGGGCAAGGCAGGTTCCGCCAACCCGAAGGTGCTGGCTGCATTGGCTGCCGCCGAGGATGGCGATGTGCGTCAGCTTCCCGGGTTTACCGGCACCTATGCCCGCATTCTTTACGTTCTCATCCGCCGCCCGATCCTGGTGCTTGCCTCGGCCCTGGTCATTCTGGTCGGGGTCCAGGCGGCCTATCAGGTTGTTGGCAAGGGGGTGGAGTTCTTTCCCGCCGTGGAACCGGACCAGACCCTGATCCACGTCCATGCGCGCGGCAACATGTCGACCCGGGAAAAGGACAGCCTGGTCCGCGAGGTCGAGGCGGAGCTGATGGGTATTCGGGGCATCCGCACCATTTATGCCAGGACCGGAGGTGCCGCCCGGGGCGAGGATCAGGCGCAGGACGTGATCGGTACCATCTTTGTTGAATTCGTGGAATGGGACGAGCGCCGCACCTCGGCGGAAATCATGGCGGAAGTGCGTGAACGCACGGCCCATCTGGCCGGTATCTGGGTAGAGCCGCGGGAACCTGATGTGGGCCCGCCTACGGGCAAGGACATTCAGATTGAAATCCGCTCCCGCTTTCCCGAACGCTTGGGTCCCATCGTTAAGACGATCCGCGCCAGGCTGGAAGCCATGGACGGTTTGCTGGACGTGGAAGACGGACGCGCCCTGCCGGGTATCGAATGGCAGGTGAAGGTCGACCGCGCCCAGGCAGGGCGTTTCAATGCCGATATCCTGACCGTGGGCAAGGTGGTGCAGCTTGTCACCCATGGTATCAAAGTCGGTGAATACCGCCCCGATGATGCGGATGAGGAAGTCGATATCCGCATCCGTTTCCCGGTCGAATACCGCAACATCAGTCAACTTGATGCCCTCAGGGTACAGACCAGCCATGGCCAGGTGCCGATCTCGAACTTTGTCTCGCGCACGCCGCAACAGCGTTCGGGCCTGATTAGGCGAAGCGATGGCCAACGGGTCATCAAGGTTCAGGCCAGCGTTGCCGAAGGTCTTCTGGCCGATGACAAGGTCAACGAAATCCGCGCCTGGATGGCGACGCAGAGTTTCGATGAAGCCGTCGATATTCGTTTCAAGGGCGCCGATAAGGACCAAAAAGAGGCGGAACAGTTCCTGGTCAAGGCCTTTGGCGTGGCCCTTTTCGTGATGGCTATTATCCTGATTACTCAGTTCAACAGCTTTTATCATGCTCTGTTGATCCTGACGGCGGTCGTTATGTCCACGGTCGGTGTCATGGCCGGTTTGATCATTACCGGGCAATCATTCAGCATCGTCATGACTGGCATCGGCGTCATCGCCCTGGCCGGCATCGTGGTCAACAACAATATCGTTCTGATCGATACCTATGCCAGGCTGGTGAAATCCGGCATGGAGCCGATGGAGGCCGTGGTCCGTACCGGCACCCAGCGTTTGCGCCCGGTCTTGCTGACCACGATTACGACGATTTTTGGCCTGTTGCCCATGGTCTTTCAGATGAACATCGACTTCGTGGCCCGCGACATCTCCATCGGTGCGCCGTCGACGCAGTGGTGGGTGCAGCTATCAACGGCGGTGGCCTTTGGTTTGAGCTTTGCCACCATCCTGACCCTGTTCGTGACGCCGTCGTTGTTGGCCCTGGGCGCGCGCACTTCGGCCTTTTTCGAACGCCGCAGAGCCGGGAAACAGGCGGCGGAGGAACCGCCAACCCCGCAGGCGGCGGAGTAGGGGGCGGCTTGCCTCCGCCGCGCAGAGCCATGTTCCGCGGTTTTTTGCCAGCAACTGGATTTCTGGCTCTTGCTCTGGCCCTGATCCCGGCCGCGTCTCATGCGGCTGCAGCGGAGGCTGGCACCTTCACTCTGCAATTCGAGAACGATCTGTTCTATGGCGCCGACCGCCACTACACCAATGGCATTCGCGGCTCCTGGGTGTCGCCGCCGCGCAAGGATGCGATCAATCCGCTGCCCTGGGTGCGCGATCTGCTGGCCTGGATGAGCCTGAACGAGAATGCGAAGACCAGGCTGGGTCTGGCCGTGGCGCAGGAAATGTATACCCCCGCCGACCGCCGACGGACCGACCTGATCCTTGACGACCGGCCCTACGCGGGCTGGCTCTATGGTGCGATGTCCCTGCATACGGAAACCGATATCGCGGCGCACGGCTTCAAGCGGATGCTGGATTCCATCGAGCTCAATCTGGGTATCGTCGGGCCGCATGCCTATGGCCAGGAAGTGCAGGACTGGGTTCACGACATTCGGGTGATTGACCGTTTCGACGGCTGGGATAACCAGCTGAAGGACGAGCCGGGCCTGTTGCTGATGTACGAACGAAAATGGCGCCACGATCCCCTGGGCGCGTATCCGGACAATCTAGAATTCGACGTGGTGCCGCACATGGGGGTCAGCATCGGCAACGTGTTGAGCCATGTGAATGTGGGCGGCGCGTTGCGCTATGGCTACAACATCCCCCGAGATTTCGGCCCGCCCAATCTTATCAAAGGCATGCGTACCCTTGATGGCCGGCGGCTGCGGGGTGAGTGGAGCCTGTATGCCTTCGCTGGCGCCGAGGGGCGCTATGTGGCGCACAATATCTTTCTCGACGGTAATACCTGGCGCCGCAGCCATAGCGTTGATCGTGAGCCCCTGGTGGCGGATCTATCGTTCGGTCTGGCCTTTGAACGCGGGCCTTTCAAGATTGCCTATACCGGCGTCCTGCGTTCCCGTGAATTCCATGGCCAGCCCGATAACGCCCGCTTTGGCTCCATCAGCCTATCATGGCAGTGGAATTAAAGACTGCTCAAGGTCGTGGCGCAGCCCGTCGACCGTTGCTTGGTCGGTTCTGAGGTTGCCATAACAGGCGGCGTTGAAACAATCGGTAATCCGCGCCACGGGGGCGCCGGGGATGGCGGATTCGAGATCGGCCCGGCGTTCGCGCGGCGTCGCCGACGCCGTAAAATTATGGCCGTGCTTGCAGGCGGTGGTCAGCATATCGAAGTACAGCGCATAGACCTCCGTTATGCCCGGCTTGTCTTTCGGATAGCGGGGGCCGATGTCGGCCTCCGCCGGACGCAGCCAATCGGGCAACAGATCCCAGAACAGGTTCAGCAGGTCAGCCTTGGCATCCGCCTCGCCACGAATGGACTCGCGGTCGATTTCCCTGTCGACTTGCGCTTTCCGGCCATATTTTTGGTAAGCCCAGGCGAGCAGGCGGTAAGCAATATAGAGCGCAAGCAAAAGGCCGGAAAATTGCAACAGTTCGCCAGTCAGGCCCGATCCTTCCGGCCCGGCTTCGGCCTTGACATACTCGGGCAAATTGAATTTCGGCGGCTTCCAGTCAACGCCGCCGCCGCTCCCCGCGCCCAACTCGGGCAGCAGCCACAGCAAGATCGTGAATATTATTTCCAGCAGCCATAAAATGACCACGGACACATAGCCCCAGGCCCAGGCCAGGAAAACCAGACCATGGCCGCCGATTACGGCGGCGATCATGCCGACGATAAAGCCGCCGCCCAGCACCGCGCCAACGGCGATGCCCACGAGGGGCGTCCAGGCGCCGCCCGGTTCCAGCCGCGCGAATGCCAAACCGCCAAGTGAAGCGGCAAAGAACAAAATGAGCATGAGCGTTGCCGAGGCATCAATGCCGGTGGCCTGTTCCATCATTATCGCCAAGGCCAGCGCCACGATGCCGGAGCGGAAGGTACTCAGCAGCCGCAGCTGTGGATGCGTCTCTACCGCGATGCGGACGCCTCGGTGCCACAGAAAGCCGGCACCCAACATGGCGAAAATCAAACCGCCTGCTTGCCGGCCCGAATAACCGCCGCTAATCAACTGCGGACCCCATAGCAGATCGATGTCCACACCGTACGGGGCCGAGATCACCGAGAGGGTGAGGTACGTTACGCCCAGGCCTGCTATCGCCTGCGCCGGTGCGTGCAGGGCCGGGTCCGCTATCTTGGACGGCGCCAGCCGTGCGGCTGCGAAGCCCAGGCCCATTAGCAGCATGATCACGAAAAAGGGCAACACCGGCTGGCCCGGATGCGCGCCCATGCCAAGCACTACGGCGATTGGAAACAGCCAGGCGGCGTCCGCGATGATTGTCGCGGCGATGGCGATCAGTTCCCGGCGGTCATTCATCGTCTGTCTCCGCCGCCTTGAAGACCGCGCGGTAGTCTAATATGGGAAAGTCCGGAATGTCGGGTGGCTCATCGCCGCCGGCGCAAAGGCTCACGATCCGATGGCCGCGCCGGCCCAGTTCGCGAATGAAGTTGACAGTTGTGGGCCGAAATATGGCCGCGATGTAGACGACCGTGGCGCCCGCCGGCATGGCCTCGGCGCCATAGCGCGCCACCATGTCCGGTAGTTGGACGGAGGTATGTGACCGCGCACCGGCCAGGGCGGTCATCAGGGCGGTCAATTGGTCGGGTCCGGCACCCGGCGGTACCATTGGCGGTGCCGGGCCGCTGGGCGCATTACCATTGCTGATAAGTCCGACCGCATAGCCAAGTTCGATCGAACGGCGCGCCACGGATGCCGCGCCGGTAACTGTTGCTTCCAGCACCATCGGGTAGTTGCGCCAACGTTCCATGGCGGTATCGCATTCCAACAGGATTACGACCCGCTGCGCGTGGGAGGAATCGTAGGTTCTGACAAAGGCGGCATCGCGGCGTGCCGTGGCCTTCCAGTCGATATGCCGGGCCGCATCGCCGGTGCGGTATTCGCGCAATCCGCTGGGCCGTGTTTCATCATCGATAAAGCGCGCGCGGCTCCAAAAATCGCCCATGGGCCGGTAGGGCGGCAGGTCGAAATCCGGCATCGCGACGGTGTTCGGGTACACCACCAGTTCCGGCGCCCTACGGTCCGTGTCGAGGCGGGCCTCGTAAAAGCCGAAAATATCGCCGCTGCTGATGCGTGTTGGGCCAAAGCCATAGTAGCCGCGCCGTAAGGCGCGGACACGGTGATAAAATCTGATGCGTTCATATTGGCCAAGGCTTGTGGTTTCCCGGATCACGGTTTCCTGGAATAAATTCGGGTCTTTCCGGGTCTGTTGGTGCTGTTGTTCCAGGGCCAGTCCGTCGGGAAGGATTTCGGAAACGGTCAGCCAGGGCAGGGGCAGGGGCTTTCGGTTCTCGATCGTCAAGGTTAGCTCGAATTCATCGCCTTCCATGAGATGTTTGGCCGAAGGTAGGCAGGCGTACTCGACCTTGACCAGCGCCAGCCGCGTCCACAGCCGCGAGACGAAGGTCAGCATCAGGATCAGGCCGCAAATCGCGGCGACATAGACCTTGCCCGCCACCGCCGCGACAATGGCGACGATGATCAGGATCAGCATAATCAGTTCGGATACCACCGCACCCGAACGTGTCCAACGCCCCCGGCCTATTGTAAAGCTCAATGCCTGGTTCATGCTCATTGTCGCGCCAGCCCGCCGTTTTAGCCTTCGATCGGGACGGCGATCCGTTTGAGTATCTCTTCCACGATGGCGGCGGCGGTGACGCCGCGCAGGCGTGCCCCGGTATCGAGGCTAAGGCGATGGGCCAGGGCCGGCACCGCCAATGCCTTGATATCGTCTGGTATCACATAACCCCGACCGTCGATCGCGGCATGGGCCTGGCAAGCCCGTTGCAGGGCCAGGGCAGCCCGTGGGCTGGCGCCAAGGCGCAGCCTCTCATCGTTCCGCGTCGCGGCGACGATTGCCAGCAGGTAATCACGGACCGCGCCATCCACCGTAACCTTGTCAACCGCCGCCTGGGCCCGGGCGATATCCTCGGGCCCCACGGTGGCTTCACCAACACCGGGTGCCGATGAACCTTCGCCGCCGTCGATAAAACGGTCGAGCATGGCGGCCTCTTCCGCCAGGGAGGGATAGCCCAGATCAAGGCGCAACAGAAAGCGGTCGAGCTGGGCCTCGGGCAGAGGAAAGGTGCCTTCCATCTCAACCGGGTTGAGCGTCGCGACCACGAAGAACGGCGCCGGCAGGGCCATGGTCACGCCGTCGATGGAGACCTGACGTTCCTGCATCGCCTCCAACAATGCCGACTGGGTTCTAGGCGTTGCCCGGTTGATCTCGTCCGCCAACAACACCTGGGTAAACACCGGTCCGGGACGGAATTCAAACGCCCGCTTGTTCATATCGAAGAAGTTGATGCCCAACACGTCGGCGGGCACCAGATCGGGGGTGAACTGGATGCGCGTGAAATCGCAGCGCATGGTCGCCGCCAGGGCTTTTGCCAGGGTTGTCTTGCCGGTCCCCGGCACATCCTCGATCAAGACATGACCGCGCGCCAGCAGGGCGGCGATGGCCAGCTCGATGGTCGCGGATTTACCGATGATGACCTGTTGCACGCCATCACGAATGGCCGCGACAAGGCGCTGTACCGCATCCTGTGCGGTCCCCCCATTTTGCATATTCATCCCAGTTGTCCAGTCCTAAGTCGGCAAGGGAAACTCGTCGAGAAACGATGCGTAACTGTCTTCTACATCGATTTCCAAGGTACCCAACATACGCACGACAGCGTTGTAAAAAGCTATGACCATTGTCAGATCGACCAATAATTCCGAGCTTAG
This sequence comes from Rhodospirillaceae bacterium, assembly GCA_018701215.1. Taxonomy (GTDB): domain Bacteria; phylum Pseudomonadota; class Alphaproteobacteria. The sequence goes on along the minus strand of JABIWH010000002.1, from coordinate 39,132 downwards.
ATGGCTTTCCAGTTTGGCAAAAGTGATGTCGGATATTTTCATCTCTTCCGTCATCTCCCGCGCCGCCCGCAGGACGGCCCGGTCCAGGGCGGGCAGGCCGCTGTTGCGGCCCTCGGTCTCGGTGATCATGTCGCGGATATCATCGTCGGAGACGCCGAAATCCCGGCCGATCTTGATGTGGTGGCTGTATTCATAGTCGCTGCGCGCCAGATAGCCGACCTGGAGAATGGCCAATTCGCGCAGCCGCGGGTCCAGTTTCGAGCCAAAGCGGATGTAGCTGCCCACATGGCCAAAATTACGCGCCGCGCCGGGGCTGTTGACCAGGGCGCGGTGCAGATTGATAGGCCGTTTCAGTAACTCTTTATCATCTTCCGCCAGGTCGTCGACATCGAGATAGGGGATACGTGCCATGTTCTATGCGCTCCTAATTACTACGCGTTTGGGTCACGGGCGGGCGCGGCGACGGTGATGCCGCCGTCCACCACCAAGGTCTGCCCGGTGATATAGCGCGCGCGCGCCGAAGACAGAAAGACCACCGCGTTGCCGATGTCCCAGCCCGTGCCCTCGATGCCCAGGGGCGAAGCGGAACGGCGCTGCTCGCGCGCCTTGTCCGACATGCCCCGGCTATAGACCATGGGGGTATAAACCGGCCCCGGTGCGATGCAATTGGCCCGGATGCCGTCGGCCGCATGGTCCATGGCCATGGCCCGGGTCAGCGAAATTACCGCGCCTTTCGAGGCGGAGTAGGCGGTCAGGCCGCGCGGCCGCAGGGCCGAGATCGACGAGACATTGACGATGGCACCGCCGTCGCCGCTGTCGATCATCGCGGGTACGGCGTATTTCGCGGTCAGGAACATGGTCTGCACGTTGACCTTCATGACCCGTTCCCAGGTTTCCACTTCCTCAAGCACCACGTTGCGGGAACTGCCGATGCCGACGTTATTGTCCAGCACATCGACCCGGCCGAAAGTCTGCATGGCCAGGGCCACCATGGCCTCGCACTCGGCCTCCTCGGTGACGTCGGCGGCATGGGCCAGGGCCTCGCCGCCCTCGGCCTCGATCAGGCGCGCGGTTTCCGCCGCCAGCTCCAGGTCCCGGTCAACCGCCATGATCTTGGCGCCGGCCCGGGCCAGCAGGATGGCGGCGGCGCGGCCATTGCCTATGCCGCCCTTGATCGCGCCGGCGCCCGAGACGATGGCGACCTTGCCGTCCAGTTGCTGATCGTCGGGTTCTCTATCCATGGCCATGTCAGTTCCTCCGCAGTAATGTTGCTCTGTACTATTTGCCTGATAAGCTAGCTCGTTCCAGGCCGCTGTAACAGACAAATGCGTGGGTAATTTGAGGAGGAATTGATGCGACTGGTTCTGGCCACCATGCGGCACGAGACGAATACTTTTTCCCCGTTGCCGACGCCATTGCGCGCCTTTGGCCCAAAATCCGGTGACAAGGCCGTTGGCATCTATCGCGGCACCAATAATCCCATCGCGGCCTATATTGACCTGGCCGAGCGGCAAGGCGCCGAATATGCCGTGCCCCTGATCGCCAACGCTTCGCCTTCGGGCACGGTGGAACAGGCCGCCTTTGACGAAATGGCTGACAGTATCTGTGACGCCGTGCGCGGGGGCTGTGACGGTGTTATGCTCGATCTGCATGGCGCCATGGTGACCGAGGGCCATGACGATGGCGAGGGCGAGTTGCTGCGCCGCATCCGCGCCATCGCGCCCGAAATGCCGATCGCCGTGGCGCTGGATTTTCACACCAATTTAACAGCGGTGATGATCGCCAATGCAACGGTGATTACCGGCTATTGCACCTATCCCCATATTGATATGGCCGAAACCGGGCGCCGCGCCGGCGCGACCCTGTTGCGCGCCATGGCGGGCGAGGTAAAACCGGTGATGTTGTGGCATTCCCTGCCCATGCTGACCCACATGCTGCGCCAGACACCCTTGGATCAGCCCATGAAGGATATCATGAACCGGGCCATGGCGGCCGAGGCCGGGGGCGAGGTTCTGAATGCCTCGATTTTTGGTGGTTTCCCTCTGGCGGATATTCCCCATGTGGGCCTGGGCGCCGTGGTCGTTGGCGACGGTGATGCGGCGGCGGCGGGTGGCCTGCTGGATGAGTTGATGGATCAGGCCTGGCAACGGCGCGAAGATTTCGTCTTTGAGATCGAGCCGGTGGAAACGTCTTTGAACCGGGCCCGCGAATTAGATGATGGCCCGATTATCCTGGTGGACCATGGCGACAATTGCGGCGCCGGCGGGCCTCAGGACAATATGGCGGTGCTGGACGGGGTTCTCCGCCTTGGCCTCGAAGACGTGGTGGCGGGACCGATCTGGGATCCCGACAGTGTCTCACGGATGATCGATGCCGGCGTCGGGGCCGACGTCAGCCTGCAATTGGGCGGCAAGACCGACAGCCCGGCCATGGCGCTGGCGGGCCGGCCCATCGCGGTGTCCGGCACGGTGAAATGCATCACCGATGGCCGTTTCATCGTCACCGGGCCCATGGCCACGGGCAGCCCCATGAACATGGGGCGGACGGCGGTATTGCGCTCGGGCAGCGTCGATATCGTGGTTTCCGAACGCCGTTACGAACCCTTCGATACGGGCTGTTTTACCCACGCCGGCATTGATCCAGCGGCCAAGCGTTATGTGCTGATCAAATCACGGCAGCATTTCCGGGCCGGTTTCGGTCCCATCGCCAAGCATGTGGTGCTGGTGGCGGGGCCGGGGGTCTGCAGCTCGGACTACGCTGCTTTCCCCTTCAAGAACCTGCGCCGGCCGATCTATCCCCTCGACCCCGATGCCTCCCGTAACGCCTAGGCTGGGGTCAACTCCGGGCGGCGTCTGCCGCGGCTGATGCGGAAACAGATCAGGATCAGGAGGTTGAGGCAGCCCATGCCGGCGGCGAAGGCAAAGGCCCAGGTATAGCCGCCCGTAAGGTCAAATATAACCCCGCCCATGTAGCTGCCCGTGCCCATGCCGATCCAGGCAAAGAACGAGACGATGGACCAGGAGCGCGCCGCGACCTTGCCCGGCACCTCCATATTGACGCTAATCACCATGGAGGCCATGACGCCTGAGAACAGGGCGCCAAACACCACGGCAAGAAGGTAGAGGACGAATAGATTATCGATATGGGGGAACCAGATCACCAGTACCGTTTGACCCAGAGAGGCCAAGGCGTAGGTGCGGACCGAGCCGATCAGATCGCAAATCCGGCCGGTGATCATGCGTCCCAGGGCGCCCATCAACATCATCGTGGTCAGCACGGAGGCGGCGACCTGCGGTTCGAGGCCGCCATCGGTCAGCATGGGCACCAGATGCACGATCACCACGGACATGCAGCTGCAACAAAATATCACCGCCATGGAAAACCAAGACACCACATAGGCGGCCTCGCCCAGGGACCAGCCATTGCCCGATTTTGCGCCCGCTGCTTTAAGTTCGGCCAGATGGGCCAGTTTTGCCGGCGGATCCCGGGTCAGGGCGGCGACTGCCAGGCCAAGTCCCAGAAAGCCCAGGCCCAAAATAAGGTATGCACTTTGCCAGCCGTAGGCGGATATCAACAGCCTGGCCACGAAAGGCACCGCCCCCTGGCCAAAGGCACCGCCCGCCATGCCGATACCCAGGGCCAAGCCTTTGTTACGCACGAACCATTGCCCCACGTTGGCCCAAATCGTGCTCATCAACGCGCCATGGCCAAAGGCGCCAAAGAGGAAATAAAACAGGTAAAACTGCCAGCGCGATGATGTCTGGCTCAATAGCAGCGTCGCCAGGGCGACGGCGAGCACGCCCATGAACATAAAGCGGCGGGTCGGCCGGCCGTCCGCCATGAAACCCCACAGAATACCGAATGCCGCCGCCGACAGGGCCGCCGTCGTGTAGCCCAGGGCGATGCTGCCCCGGGACCAGCCGTAATCAGCCGCGATCGGTTTCAGAAATACCCCGACCGCGCCGAGAGCGCCGAAGCTCATGGCCATCAGAGTGAAACCGACGAACACCATTACCCAGCCATAGCGGCTGTCTTCCTGATCGCGCATTGCAGACTGCATTCAGATCTTGCCCCGAATCCCAGCCAAAGCTTAGCAGATGCTTGCCTTCCGGTCGCGGGCGCGCTAATCGCTGGTCAATGTTGATTTAATATTTCGGAGCCCAAGCATGCCACTTTCCCAAGCCAGCGAGCGGGAGCAAATCCATAACCGCACCATTTCCATCACCGCCTACCAGCGCCAGGACGGCCTGGTCGATGTGGAGGGGCATATCCTCGACATCAAGCCGTTTTCCCATCACCTGGTGGATACCCACCGGGCGGCGGGGGAGCCGGTGCATGATCTGTGGCTGCGCCTGACTATCAGTAGAAACATGGAAGTGCAGTCGGCGGAGGCGAAACTGGATGTGGGTGCGCATGGTATCTGTCATTTGGTGGCGCCGAATTTCAAGAACCTGGCCGGCTTGAAGATCGGACCGGGTTGGAACCGCATGGTCAGGGAGCGGGTCGGCCATGGCAAGGGCTGCACTCATCTGGTGGAAATGCTGTCGCAAATGGCGACCACCGCCATGCAGGCGGTCTGGTCAGAGCGGGCGCCCATGGACAAGGGCGTGGAGCCAACCAGGCCCCGGCGGCTGCCGGCGGGTATGCTAAACACCTGTTTCACCTATAATGATGACGGCGAATTCGTGCGGGAGTACTTCCCCGACGATTACAAAGCAGCGGAGTAGAGTTTCATGACCGACCAGGCCGAGGATGAGATCTATGCCGCACCCACCGCGGCCGAGCTGGCGGCGCTGCCGACGGTCTACCGCGATGATCTGTTCAAGGATCAGGTCGTCCTGGTCTCTGGCGGGGCGGGGGGCATCGGCATGGCCACGGCTGTCCTATTCGGGCGTCTGGGCGCTACCATTGTTTCGTGTGGCCGGGACGAGGCCAAGATGGCGGCCTTTGAGGAGGACATGGCCAGCCTGAACATTCCCTGCTTTACCCAGGCCTTGACCATTCGCGATGCGGATCTGGTGAGCGGTCTGATGGCTGCCACATGGGAACGCTTTGGCCGCCTGGACGTGTTGATCAACAATGCCGGCGGGCAGTTCGCGGCACCGGCCATGGATATCAGCCCCAATGGCTGGCGCACCGTGGTGGATACCAACCTGACCGGTTCCTGGTTGATGATGCAGGCCGCCGCCCGCCACTGGCGGGACAACAAACAGCCGGGCTGTATCATCAACATGGTGACCGTGCTGGCCATGTGCACCAGTGGCATCGCCCATACCCAGGCCGCCCGGGCCGGCGAAATTCATCTCACGCGCGGCCTGTGCGTGGAGTGGGCGCCCTATGACATCCGGCTGAATTCCATCGCCATCGGCGTCGTGGCCTCACCGGGCCTGGCGCACTACCCGGAATCGGCCAAACCCAGCTTTGACCACAATCCCATGCGCAAGATTGGCACGGCCCAGGATATCGCACAGGCGGCGGTTTATCTGGCCGGCCCGGCGGGGGAGTTCATTAACGGCACGGTGCTGACCGTCGATGGCGGGGCGGATGTCTGGGGCGAATACTGGCCCCTGGGCCGGCCGGATTATTTCCGCATCGATTACTAAGTTGATTACTGAGTTGATTACTAGGCCGGGGGCGGACTACTTTGCCGCCAGAACTTTTTGGACCGAAAGGGCGATACAATGAATGGTGACGGCAAGGTTGCGATCGTGACAGGGGCGGGTTCCGGCGTTGGCCGCGGTGCCGCCGTGGCCCTTTTGGCGGAAGGTTATTCCGTCGCCCTGGCGGGCCGGCGGGAGGATGCCCTGCAGGAAAGCATTGCCGAGGCCGGCGCCGATGGCGAGCGCGCCTTGGCGGTGCCTACCGATGTTTCCAACCCGGCCTCGGTCGCGGCCCTGTTCGCGGCCACGGTGCGGGCCTTTGGCCGCGTGGATCTGCTGTTCAACAATGCGGGCGCCGGCGCGCCGGCGGTGAATATCGAGGAGCTGCCGTTCGAACAGTGGCAGACGGTGGTCAACGTTAACCTGACCGGCGTCTTTCTGTGCACGCAAGAGGCCTTCAAGGTGATGAAGGACCAGGATCCCATGGGCGGCCGCATTATCAACAATGGTTCCATCTCGGCGCATACGCCCCGGCCAAATTCAGCGCCGTACACATCGACCAAACACGCGGTCACGGGCCTGACCAAATCGACCTCGCTGGACGGCCGCAAATACAATATCGCCTGTGGCCAGTTGGATATCGGCAATGCGCTGACACCCATGGCCGCGCGCATGAAGGACGGCGTGCCCCAGGCCGACGGCTCGATCAAGCCGGAACCTTTGATGGACGTGGACAATGTTTCCCGCGCCGTGGTCTATATGGCCAGCCTGCCGCCGGACGCCAATGTGCAGTTCCTCACCGTGATGGCCACCAAGATGCCCTTCGTGGGTCGTGGCTAAAGCCTTCGATACGCCGCTGGTCCTGAGCGGGCCGCTGCGTTCGCCACGGCAGATGCTGGCCGATCAGACCTATGATGGCCACGAGTCTCTGCATGATGACGCCATGGCCCAGGATCTGGGTTTCAAGGCCGCGCCAATCGAAGGGCCGACCCATTTCAGCCAGTTCGTGCCCCTGCTGCATCGGCTGTGGGGCGATGCCTGGTTCGAGACGGGCTGCCTGTCGGCTCATTTCCGCAACATGGTGGTCGAGGGCGAGGACGTCCGCGCCTTCGTTGAACCGGGTGCGCCGGATGCCAAAGTGATCCGCATCGGCGCTGACAAGGCGGGCGGCCAGGAGGTGTTGCGCGGTACCGCTTCAGTTGGTCGCGAGGCCGGCACTTCGGAGTTGGAACGCCGACTGGCCGCCCTGCGCCCGGCGGAAACCCTGGTCATACTGGAGCATCTGTCGGTCGGCCAGAGGGGCCCGGCGGCGGAAGCAGTGCGCATGGATATGGATCAGCGCATGGGCGATCTGTATCCGTTCAGTCTGGCCGACAAGCTCAAAGTCATAACCGAGACCACGCCGTGGTATTCCGGCCCATCGCCCTGGGGCGGGGCGGTCATTCCATTGGAGATGGTCAGCGTGTTGGCGCAATATACCTCGCACCAAGCTGGCATGCGCGGCAAGGGCCCGGCTATCGGGCTGTTCGCCGATCTGGAAATCCGCATGCTCAAGGGACCGTTGCTGGTGGGCCGAGACTATCTGATCGAGCGCGAGATTGTCGCCCTGTCGGAAAGCCGGCGCACGGAGAGCTATTGGGTGAAAAGCCGGATTATGGAGCCGGCATCGCGCGAGGTTCTGGCCGAAATGCTGCTGAACCACGCGGTCCTGAAGGATTCCTATGCGGCATATGAAGATGAATACACTCGGCTAAGGGCCGCAGGCTGAGCCTTATTCGGCGGCTGTCTCGACGATGGCCGCGACCCCCGCCGCGCCGTCGCGGCCATAGCGGGCCCCCTTGTCCTGGCCTTGCGATGCCAGATAGGCCCGGTTGAAGACTTCATAGCTGCCGCAGCGGCTACAATCCACGTCGTTGCCGTAGCAGCAAAAGGGTGTTTCGAACTGTCCGCCCGTGCCCATATAAAGCGGCTGGGTATCGCGGCGCAGGACGCAGTTTTCGCCGTGCTTCCCCGTGGTTTCGACGGCGACGTCCGACTTCATCAATTCCAGTGTCGCGATGCGCGAGCGGATAATATCGGGGTATTGCCGTTTCAGGGCGATGACCCGGTCCAATACCTCGTCGCGTTCCCTCAGATCGGGCCAGTCCTGGCCGGAGCTGTCATTGACCGTCGGCACATAAAAGGCGAAGGCAACGCCGTTGATGGGCCAATCCGCGACCTCCGCCATGAAGTCTTCCAGGCCCGGCGCGTTCTCCCGCGTCACGGCCATTTGCAGCATCACCGTGGTGCCGTCATTGGCGTCACGGGCAAAGATCGCCTCCCTAACCTTGGCGAAGACGCCTTCACCCCGGATTGGATCGTTCAGCGCCATGGGGCCATCCAGCGATACCGTGACAAGGTGGCCGGGGAGAGAGGGAATGCCATAGGTGCCATTGGTGACGATGGCGCTTTCGGGAAACAGCTTGGCGGCTTGCAGCACCATGTCCTTGCGGATCATCGGCTCGCCACCCATGAACAGCATGGAGCGGATGCCGTGCCTATCGCGCAAAACTTCCAACTGATGCAGCATGGTGGCATCGTTCATTTTGTCGCGCGGCGCCTGCGGATTGTCGGCCCGGAAGACGAAACAATGGCGGCAATCGAGATTGCAGACATTGGTGACATTGACCAGGGCGTACGGATACTGCCGTTCGCCGAAATCAGTTGGTTCCGAGACTTGAGTTTGTTTTGCCATGCTGTCCGTAGACTATGCTTTTCCCGAGGTCTGCTCAACAACGGCGGCAACGTTTGCCGCGCCGTCGCGGCCATAGCGCGAGCCATCGCCCCGGCCTTGCGACGCCAGATAGGCCCGGTTGAAGACCGCGTAGGCGCCGCAGTGGCTACAATCCACATCATTGCCATAGCAGCAGAAAGGTTTCTCGAACTGTCCGCCGTCACCCATATAGAGCGGCAGGGTGTCACGTTTGAGGATACATTTTTCGCCGTTTTCACCGGTGGAGTTGATGGCCACGTCGGACTTCATCAATTCCAGGGTGGGAACATGGGATTTGACCACGGAGGGATATTTTTCCTTCAAGGCGATGATCCGGTCCAAAACCTTGTCACGCTCTTTCAGGTCCTTCCAGTCCAGGCCAGTCTGGTCATTCTTGACCGGGACATAAAGACTGAAGGCGACGCCGTTGATGGGCCATTGGGAAACCTCGGCCATGAATTCTTCCAACCCCGGCGCGTTCTCCCGCGTCACGGCCATTTGCAGCATCACCGTGGTGCCGTCGTTGGCGTCGCGGGCAAAGATGGCCTCCCTAACCTTGGCGAAGACGCCCTCGCCACGGATCGGGTCGTTCAATTCCATCGGGCCGTCCAGTGATACGGTGACCAGATGGCCGGGGATGGACGGGATACCATAGGTGCCATTGGTGACGATGGCGCTTTCGGGAAACAGCTTGGCGGCTTGCAGCACCATGTCCTTGCGGATCATCGGCTCGCCACCCATGAACAGCATGGAGCGGATGCCGTGCTTGTCGCGCAGAACTTCCAACTGATGCAGCATGGTCGCGTCATTCATCTTGTCGCGCGGGGCCTGTGGGTTATCGGCCCGGAAGACGAAACAATGACGGCAATCCAAATTGCAGACATTGGTGACATTGACCAGGGCGTGGGGATACTGCCCATCGCCGAAATCTGTTGGCTCGGATATTTGCTGCTGTTTACTCATTGGAGACCTCATGGGACTGAATTGAACGCCATCATAACAGTTGGGTACAGTCCTTGCACCGCCATTCGGTACCGCGGTTAATTCAGATTAAGCTTGGCCAGATCACCGTCAAAGCCGCCGTTGGCGACCACGGCATCGACAATTTTGTCCCGTTCTCCGCTGGCAACAATATGGCGCAATGCGGCCTCCAACCTAGGCGTCAGATGCTTATTGCGCCTGTGCAGATAGTGGTAGAGCGGAGCAATGATCAACTTGTCGCTGATCCGGCGGATATTCGTTGAGGGGAATTTATGCTTTAGGTTGTATGACGTGGGGATTCTAAAATACAACATCACATCCACGCGTCCGCTTTGCAGTAGCTTGATACCTTGTTCAAAGCGGTCAATTTCGAACCGGCGCATACCTTCGGTTACCTTGGTCGGGATGGTGCTGCCGCGCCGGTAGACAATGGAATAGCGTGCCAGGTCCTTGGTGGAAACGATCGGCCCGGCCACGTTGACCGAATAAGCGGCGAACTCATCGGTGATTGCCGCCGGTTCCAGGCGAATGAGATTTTTGTATAGTTTCGAGGCGCGTTTGGAGCGTAACAACTCCCCGTCCGTAACGCCGTCGTTGGCGTTAAACACCGCCCGTTTGCCGGGGTAGTCCCTGAACGAAACCCCAAGGCCCGCATCCTGGTATGTCTTGACCAGCACCGCTTTGCCCACTTGGATCAGAATGCCGTTGCCCTCAATGGCCGAAATTGTCAATTTTTCGTCTGCTGCCGCACGCTGGTACGTGGCCACGGCAGCCAAAAGCAATAGGCCGATCAGGATTCTTCCTATTTTCATTCCTTTTCCATTTCTTTGGCAAAGTTAGCTTTGCGCGTTACCAGTATGGCAGGACAGGGTATCAGTAAAGAATATGCCGATTGCAGGCGGGGTCAAATCCCATCAGGGGCCGACGCTGCGCTCGCGATGGGCCAGGTAAAGCCCGGCGGCGATGATCACCCCGGCGCCCAGCCATGTGGCGCCGTTGGGCAGGGTGCCAAAGACGATGACGCCGACCAAGGTGGCGCCGAGTAATTCCGTGTAGTTAAAAGGCGCGATCAGAGAGGCCGGGGCCAGGGCATAGGCCTTGATAATGCAATAGTGCCGGATGCCGCCGACCAGCCCGATCAGTAGAAATGCCAGCCAACCGCCCGGTCCCGGTGAAATGGAGAAGTCGAAATAGACCGGCACGAAGGGCGTGGTCGCCAACAAGGCAACGGCGTAGGTATAGATCGCCGTGGTCTCGGAGCGGTCATGGGCGGCCACCTGACGGCTGAGAATTTGCACCACGGACCAGCTGACCGCCGCCAACAATAACCAGAGGGCCGCGGGCGGCAGGGCATTGCCGGTACCCGGTTGCAGCACGATCAGGACGCCCAGAAAGCCCCCGCCCACCGCCACCCAGCGGGCGGCGCCGACCCGTTCGTGCAGCAAAATCGCCGATAGGGCGACGACAATCATGGGCGCGGTAAAGCCGATCACATGCACGGTGACCAGTGGCACCGCCTTGATGCCAAGGATGAAACACAAGGTGGCGATAAACAGCAGGCCCGAGCGCAACAATTGTATGCCGGGGCGCCGTGGCAGCAGAATCCGCCAGCCGTGGCGCGGCGCCAGCAATGCGATCATCCAGACGGTCTGGCCCAGGGCGCGGACCCAGACGATCTCCAATACGCCATAGCTATGACCAAGATGCTTGATCGAGGCGGAGACCATGGGCACCAGAACCATGGCCGAAAGAACCACGTAGAAGATGCCGCGCGGCACCGATTGCTGTTCCATGTTCAGCCGCCGGCGAACTGTTTTGGCATCAATGTTTGCCGTGCTTGGAATGTCCGGTTTGGCCCGATGCGTAGCCGCGCAAGCGGTCATAGGTGGCGATCTGATGCCGGCTGAGCAGGGGGCGGACGTGCAGATGCGCCGTCAGATGTACGGCGCGCAGCTCACCGTGCAAACGGCCAATTGCAACCGTTAGCTCCCGCACCTCGTCACCATCGGCGCGGCCGTCGGCGAACAGGGCGTCCAGGCTTGCTTCCTTGCCGAGAATAATGCGGCCCAGGCGCCTTGCCTCCGCCTTCATGGCGGCTTCGATGGTTGCGATGGCAGCCCGTTGTTCCGCCGTCAACTTAACCTCATCCGCCAACTGACGCAGATGCAAGGGGCCGGGATAATGGTTCAACTCGGCGCTTTTCGCCAAGCCCATGCCCTTGCCCTTCAGGTAGCCGCTGATGTCACCTGCCGACAGGGCCTTGATGGTGCGTTGCTGTTGCCCAGCGTAGGGCTGATGGGCCGAGGCGGCTTGCGCCCCGGAAAAGCCGCATGCCATCGCGGCAAGTACGGCCAAGGGCATGAAATATCTACAAAAGCTCAAGCGGATCTCCTCAATCTATGCAGGTGGGCCGACCATATCGGCGATGGCGTCGGCCCAATCCTCGGGCGCGAAGCCGCGGGAGCCCGCCACGGTTTTGAAACGCACGACGCCCTGGCCATCGATCAGATACAGGCGTTCGGGTAGGGCGTTGTACAGCCGATCCGCCTGGTCGGTCATATCGTCCAGCAACATGGGCATGGCCATGTTCAGACGCAGGACGCAGACTTCGGCGATCTCGGCCCGCTCCTCGATGCTGCCCGGCGCGTTCAGGATGATATTGTCGTCCAGATTATGTTGCACCTGCCAGCCGTCGTCGGGATGGGCCTCCTGAATATAGATGCAATAGAAATCAACCCGGTCACCGAACTGTGCCGCGATTTCGTTCAGGCGCACGGCCTGAATACGAAAGGGCGGTCAGGTGTAGGAGCCGAAGATCAAACCCAGCGGGCGGCCTTGGTTGTTTGCCAGATGCTCCGAAAGACTGACCATTTCGCCCGTGCGCTTGCCTGACCCTGATAACCGCTCAAGCTTGAAGTCCGGTGCCTGGTCGCCGACGTTTGGCGCCAGCCCCTCGCGCGCCAGTCGCTCTGCCCGCATGGCGGTGTATTGCTCCGGAGTCATCATCATGCGGGCAAACTGTTCGGCCGGGATGTCGCGCCAATCCTCGGGGTAGCTGATTTCCGCCATGCTGTTTTCCTCCAATAGATTAGTTAACCCTGCCAGTCGATCGCCATGATCTCGGCGCTTAGTCCGTCGAAGTCCCAGACCCGGCCAAAGGCGCGGACCTTCCCTCGGTTGGCCCGGGCGACAGTAACATTTTCGCCCGGCCAGTATTCGGAATTGGTGATGACCACCGGCTTTGTCGGGTCATTGCCTGCAATGGGTTCGATTTCGCCCAGGATTTGCCGTCCGACCTGGAAACGGCGGGTCTTGCCGTCAACCGTGTATTCGATTGGGGCCCGCTCGAACCCCAGAATATTGCTGACCAGAAGTGCAAACAGAAATGTCGAGCCGCCGGCCCGGCCGGTAAAAATTTCGACCAGGCCATCGTAGGCCGCGTCACTGGCATCTTCGTCAATGTAACCGGCCAGTGAATAGTCGCCCCGCGACATCAGACCGGGAATGTCCAGCAGCAGGCCGATGTTCAGGCCTGATAGATCCGCGCCGTCGAAGGTACCTTCATCGACGCGTAGTCCGAACCAGGCCTGACAATAGCCTTCGGTGGGGGGATGTTTGCCGAGGGAAATGACGCAGGGACAGAAAACCGCGCAATTGCAGTTCACCATCATTTCTCCCTTGATGGACCAGGTCATTGGCGCTGCCTCCGGATCTGTCGTTTTTCGTTAACTGCGACAATACCCGGATACACGGCAACGGCAAGGGGAGGGAATTGCGAAAGGTTTCTAGTGGGTGGAGACCCATTCACGGGCCATGCGCTGCGCCGCGGCGATTTCTTCCCGGCTCATCACGCCGGCAAGTTCCTTACGCAGATGCTTGGCCTCGTCATTGCCCCGCAAGGCCGCTAGATTTAGCCATTTATGCGCCGTCACATAATCCAGCGGCGCACCTTTCTGGCCGGTTGAATACAACAGGCCAAGCTGCATTTGGGCGATGTCTTCGCCAGCCTCGGCCAGCGGTAAATAGTCATCAGTGTAAGCCTTCAAGGACCGTGCCATTTTCGCCTCCGTTGGGCAGGCATCCTTACCAAGGTTTACTCGGTACCGGGCAGTCGGGTGACCGCTCTTCAAGGATGCTCTACTCAACTAAGATGCAAAAATGATGCCAGCTATTTTAGGATAGTAAAATCAAAGGCTTATATGTTATCGGAACAGAAATCCGCCAAATACAACGGACCGTGTGCGTATTTCGTACAGATGGCCGTCCCGAATAAGGACAGCCGGGCCGGCTCTTATCTGCCGCCCAGGCCGCCTTCTTTGGCATAGCGGTCGAACCGGCGCTGCTTGGCAGCCTCGGCCTTGGCTCTGGCCTCTTCAGCTTCGATCTGCTTGCGGGATTTCTTGACCACGGCGGCCATCGCCGGGCCACTCTTTTGTGCGATCTCGGTCGCGACCACGCCGGCGGAACCCTCGAACCAGCTGCGGGAAAGAGCCATGTCCTGGCGCACCATGCGGCCGTCGCGGTAGGCGGCGGCCAGGGCGTATTGGGCACTGGCGACACCTTGAATGGCGGCCGCTTTCCACCATTTGATCATCAATTTGGGATTTCTCGGCACGCCGGCGCCTTGCATGTACAGATTGCCCAGCCAATATTGCGCGCTGCTGTGGCCGCTTTCGGCGGCGCGTTGCAGCCAAATGGCGGCCTCGGCATAGTCACTGGCCGTGCCCTTGGCCGTGGTCAGCAGAACCGCCAGTTCGTGCTGTGCGTTGGCATTGCCAATCTCGGCCCGGGCCCTAATCAACTGTTCCCGGTAGATGGAGACCTGATCCTGGCTCTCGAGAGACGCCAACATCTCCACCACCACCTGGGCCTGGGACAGACCCGCGCTGCTGACGCTGATCACCAGCGCGCTAACGCAGACCGCGAACATGCGGCCAAGCCTTTGGGCATAGCTGGGGCTGGGATTGCCGGGGGGAAATATTTTATCGGACGTATACATTGCGTTTGCCTTTTCGGTAACTCCGCTGTCCGCTGGCTCCCAAATTATCCTTGGGTTGGCCGTTCGGACCGGTAGTTTTGCGTCCCGCCGTTACCGACGGTTTGCCTTTTCGTGGTTCGCAACCTGCTCGTGATTCCTAGAGCAAGCAATAGTCAATATAGCCGCAATCCCCTAACCAAAGGTTAACGGGAACCACGGAGAGATTAATTTTTTCGACATCCAGCATCAATTCACTTTAGCCGCCGAACAGCGCCAGCATGTTGGAGGGGGCGGCATTGGCGATGCTCAGGCTGACGATGGCGAGAGATTCCTTGATCTGACCGGCCTGCAGCGCCGCGCTCTCCGCCGCCATGTCGGCATCGACCAGATTGCCGATACCGGCGCGCAAGGTATCGTTCTGGATGCCGAGTAATTCGTTATGAGTTTCAATGCGCTGGCCCGAACTGCCCAGTTCGGCCAGTTTGCCGGAAGCATCCGTGATGGCGGCGTCCAGGGCGCTGAGCGCCGTGGCGGCATTGCCCGCGCTATCAAGGGCAAGACCGCCGACGCCAAGGCCGCCGGTGGAAAAATCCTGGGCCTTGACGGTGATGCGGTTGCCGTCTTCGTCGCTCAATATGTCCTGGTCGGCGGCGCCCGCGGCGATCAGGTTGCTGCCGGCGAATTCGGCGCTGTCATTGATGCTGACGATCTGATCGCGCAATGCGTTGAAGGCTGAATTCAGGGCATCGCGGGAAGTTTGATCCAGGCCTTCTTGAGAAGCCTGAACCGCCAAGCCTTTCATTTCCACCAAAAGATCGGCACTCGACTGCCCGGCGGCCAAGGCGACGTCGATGGTGGCGGTGGCCCGGTTCAGGCCGTCGCGCACGGCTTCGGTGCCGGAAAAGGTCGCCAATAATTCCTGCGCGATCGCCAGGGTGGCGGCATCATCCTTGGGCGAATTGATCTTTTTACCGCTGGAAATATGGGATTGGGTGGTTTCCAGGCTGTTTCGGTTGCTTGATAGGCGTTGCAGACCGATCGCCGCGCTGGTGTTGGTGTTGATGGAATTGACCATCGTGCGTTATCCTTTTCGGTAACCCCGCTATCCGTCAGGCTCCTGATCTAGAGCTGTTTGGACCGGTGGCTTTGCGTCCCGCCGTTACCGACGGTTTGCCATTTCGTGGTTCGCGATCCCGCAATAATCCATATTGCGGGTGATGTTGGATATAACCTGAAAATATTGATGAAATGTTAACAGGCCGCCGCTGAAAGCACCGTTTCGTGCAACGCTTAGTCAAACAGATACTCAACCTCGGCCCAGGTGTCGGTAGGAAACACCCACATGATGGTCAGGGGCCCCAATCCAATATTGGCGATACCGTGTACATGGTTTTCGGGGATATAGATGATCGAGCCGGGCCGGACATTTTGTTTTTCACCGCCGATCAACACTTCGCCTTCGCCCTCGCGTATCCAATAGATTTCCTGCGGTCCGTGATGATGGGCCGCCAGCTCGGTGCCCGCCGGAAACTGCAAAATTCCCAGACTGAAACCATGGCTGGGGATCCGGTCGCTATCCACCAATAACTTCCAGCGCACGCCATCGGTGCGGCCCGGGCGGGTTTCCCAATCGACGTCGTCGATGTGGCGGACGTGGGGTTCGTTCTTCACGCCGGTCTAGCCTTTGCCGCCCAGCTTGGCCAGGAAATCGCCCAGGCGTTGGGTTACGTCGGGGATTTCATAGTCGGTGACCCGTTCGTATTCCAGGCCGGCATCCAGGCCGGCGTTGTTGGCCTGGCTGTAGAGGTCCTTGTAGGCCCGGATGGAGCCGGGGCTGTTGCGGCCAATGGCGGTGGCCAATTGCTCCACGCGGGCATCCAGTTCCGCCAACGGCACCGCTTCCAATGCCAGGCCCATTGCCGCCGCCTCGGCGCCGCTGAAGGTGCGCGCGGTAAATGATAGTTCCTTGGCGCGCATGGTACCGACTTTCCGCGGCAAACGCTGCGTCATGCCCCAGGAGGGACGGAAGCCGAGGATGGCGTGGGTATCGCCCAGCTTGGCTTCCTCCGCGATAATCACGATGTCAAAGGCCAGCATCAATTCCATGCCGCCGGTGAAACAGAAACCGTTGACCTTGGCAATGGTGGCTTGCGGCATGGCTTCGATCTTTTCCAAGACCGCTTGGGCGGCATTGTTCAGATCGTCGCCGACGTTACCCTGGCTGATATCATGACCCTTCGCCTGCAGTGCCTTGAGGTCGACACCGGCGCAAAAGGCCCGGCCCGCGCCGGTCACGACGACGACGTTGATGGCGCCATCGTCGGCGATCTCGCTCAGCGCGTCATGCGTCTCGCCCAGAATCTCGGGCGTCAGGGCGTTCATGGCGTCGGGCCGGTTCAGGATGATGGTCGCGGTGGGGCCGTCGCGCTCCACAATAATATGGGCGTACGTCATGACGCGGTCTCCTTACAATATTCACGTGCAGGTAAAGGCAACTAGGGAGACGTTTATAGCGGTTCCCAACCGTTCGGGCCATGGGCTTCGAGGGGACGGAAGCGGGCCTTGTAGGCCATTTTGCGGCTCTCTTCGATCCAATAGCCCAGATAGACATGAAGCAGGCCGCGCCGCTTGGCCTCTGCCAAATGCCACAGGATGATATAATTCCCGGGGCTGTTCCGCGCCATGTCGGGATCAAAAAAGCTGTAAACCAGGGACAGGCCGTCATCCAGGATATCGGTCAGACAGACGCCGTACAATTCACCGTCTTCGTCACGGAATTCGATCAATTCCGAGGGCACCGGCGTGTCCTGCACCATGGCCAGGTAGTCATCGAAGCTCATCCCCGCCATGCCGCCGTCGCCGTGGCGGGAGCGGACATAGCGATGGAACAACGCATAATGCTCACCCCGCCCCTTGGCCGGCATGACATGGGCCGTAATGCCGGCGCTGCGCCGGGCAATGCGCTGCAGGCCGCGGCCGGGGGCAAAGGTCGCCACGGGTACGCGGACCGCCCGGCAGGACTGGCAATCTGGGCAATTGGGCTTATAGGCAATGCCTTGGCTGCGGCGGAAACCGGATCGCGATAGCTGATCGTGCAACTCTTTCGGGGCGCCGGCCGAGGACAGATCCGTAAACACCATTTGCTCCACCCGGTCCGGTAGATAAGGACAGGCCGAGGCCCGGGAGAGAAAAAAGTAGGTCAGTGTTTGTGGCGAAAACGGTTTCATGGCATCGATTTATAGCAAAAGTCTTTCAGAAACCGTAATACCACGGTGCCAGCAACGAAAAAGCAAGCCAAATCAGCACGATCAACGGCGTTCCACCACGCAGATAGTCACTGAATTTGTAATGTCCCGGCCCCATCACCAGCAAATTGGTCTGATAACCCATGGGGGTGGCGAAGGAGCAATTGGCGGCGAATATCACCGCGTGGATAAATGCCGTCGGCTCCATGCCCATGGCCAGGGCGGCATTTATGGCGATGGGCGTGAACAATACGGCGGTGGCCGCGTTCGACAACACATTGGTCATCACCGCCACCAGGGCGAAAAGCGCCGATAATAGCACCGCCGGGCCCAGGTCCGAGAGGGCTGCGATCATATGCTGGGCCAGATAGGCCGCCCCACCGGTGGCCTGCATGGCGCTGCCCATGGCCAGGGCGGCAGTGACCAGCATGGCCACCTGGCGGTCCACGGCGCGGGCCGCCTGGCGCACATTCAGGCAGCCCAGGGTGATCATGGCCAAGGCGCCGGCCAGGGCGGCCACGGCAATGGGAATAAAGCCCGTGGCCGAGGCCACCACGACGGTGGCAAATATGCCCAAGGCCCGCTTGGCGTGATGACGCGAGGGCAACTCGAGCGCCGACCATTCGATCAGCAGGACTTCGCGGCTGAAGCGCAGATCGGTAACCCGCTCCCTGGGCCCTAGGATCAGCAGCACATCGCCGGCTTCCAGACGGATATCCTCCATCCGGCCACGCATCATGCGCGAACGCCGCTGAACCCCGAGAATGACGCAACCCGTGTGATAATGAAAACCGACCATGCGCAGGTTGCGCCCGATCACCCGGCTGGCCGGCGTCACCATGGCCTCGGCCAGCATGCTGTCGCCCGCCTCGCCGCCCTCGGTGTCGGTGTCGACCATTTCCGGCGTGCGCGACAGCGCCTCGGTCAGCAGGGCCCGCGTGGCGGCCACGATGACCTTGTCGCCGGGCTGCAGCTGCAGATCTTCGAATGGCGGCAGATGGCTTTCCTCGCCACGCTGGATCAAACGGACGGTCATGCCTTTCAGGTGCGGGATCATGCCGGCGACGGAGCTTTGCCCGACCAGGGGGCTGCCGGGGCGAACGGCGATCTGGGCGATGAACTGCTTACCCTCGCCCGCCATTTCCGAGGCGATGGAGGCGCGCTCTGGCAGCAGGCGCGGCAGGATCCAGATTACATAGACCAGGCCCACCGCCGCCAGCATGCCGCCTGGAACCGCGAAGTCGAAAAATCCGATTACCGCCTGCTCCATGCCCGCCGCCGCGCCAGCAACCAATAAATTGGTGGAAGACCCGATCAAGGTCACCATGCCGCCCAGAATGGCGGCGAAACTCAATGGCATCATCAAGCGTGACGGCCCCCGGTTGAGGCGGTCGGCGACGGTCACCATAACGGGAATAAAAATAACCACGATAGGGGTGTTGTTAATGAAGGCACTCAGGGCCGCGATGATTAGCAGGGTCAGGCTCATGGCCAGGGCGGGATGGCGTTGAAAGCGGGTGGTCATGAACCTTATGGGCTCGTCCAGGGCGCCGGTCCGGATCAAACCTTGCCCAACCACCATCAGCGCCAATACGGCAATCAGCGCCGGATCGGCGAAACCGGCCAATAGGGCCCGCGCATCCAGGCTCTGCCCCGCCACTTCAAGCGGCGCGAAATGGAATAACAGCAATAATGCCGCCAACAAAGCCAGCGAGGTTTGTTCAAGTGGGAACCGCTCGCTGGCATAGAGTATGATAGCGCCCGCGATAAGCGCGAACGTCGCCCACATTTGCCAATTGGGTTCTATAGCCATCATGGGGCTATCATGGCGGGCCATGGGGTAAATGTGCAAGTTTTTGGATGAGGAAGCGGTTGGCCATGCAAAAGGTTAGCTATGAAGATATTCGCCGGGCCCAGGCCCAGATGGCCGGATTCGTGGTCGAGACGCCGTGCGCGAATTCCCTGACGTTGTCCCGGATCACCGGGGCGGAGGTTTTTCTAAAATTCGAAAACCTGCAATTCACCGGTTCCTTCAAGGACCGGGGCGCCCTGATCAAGCTGTTGCAATTGGACGAGGCGGCCCGCGCCAAGGGTGTGATCGCCAATTCCGCCGGCAATCATGCCCAGGGCGTGGCCTATCATGCCCAGCGCCTGGGCATTCCGGCGACCATCGTCATGCCCGTGGGCACGCCGAACGTGAAAGTGCGCCAGACCCGTGAACTGGGCGCGGACGTGGTCTTGCAGGGCGAGACGGTGGACGAGGCGGCGCTCAGCGCCGAGGCGATCCGCGACCAGCGGCAGCTGACCTATATCCACCCCTACAATGATGCCGCGATCATTGCCGGACAAGGCACCGTGGCGTTGGAAATGCTGGCGGCGGCCCCCCAGATCGATACCCTGGTGGTGCCGATCGGCGGCGGCGGCTTGATCGCCGGCAATGCCATTGCCGCCCGCGCCATCAACCCAGAAATCGAAATTATCGGCGTTGAAAGCCAGCTTTACCCCTCCGCCTATCAGGCCCGGCATGGCCTGGCCAACGATTGCGGCGGCCAGACCATCGCCGAAGGTATCGCCGTGGCCCAACCGGGCAGCCTGACCCTGCCGGTCATCGATGATCTGGTTAGCGATATTCTGCTGCTTTCGGAACAGGATATTGAACGCGCTATTGATTTGCTGATCACGGTGGAGAAAACCGTCACCGAGGGGGCGGGTGCCGCCGGTCTGGCGGCATTGCTGGCCTATCCCGAACGCTTCCGGGGCCGGGTTGTGGGGCTGATCTTGTGCGGCGGCAATATTGATACCCGGATGCTGTCATCAATCCTGATGCGCGGCCTGATTAGGGAAGGGCGGATCACCCGCATGCGGGTTGAAATCAGCGACCGGCCCGGTGCCTTGGCCAAGGTGGCGCAGCTGGTTGGCGAAGCCGGGGGTAATATTCTGGAGGTTCAGCATCAACGCAATTTCCCCGGTGTACCGGCCAAACTGGCGGAACTGGACCTGGTGCTGGAAACCCGCGACAGAGACCATATTCACGAACTTACCTCGGCGCTGCGTGCGGCCGGCTACAAGGTCAGGGAGTTGATCGATACCCCAGACGCTGGTTGAGAGGGTGCCGGTTGACCGCTAATCAGAGCCGACAGAGCTATATCGGCCCCGGTAGTACAACAGCGGGTCGCCGTCCGGGTCATGTCGCAGCTCGCTAACCCGGCCGATCAGGATCACATGGTCGCCGCCCTCATGCACCGCCTCGATCTCGCAATCGAACATGGCCAGGGCATTGGGCACCAGGGGATTGCCCAGCTCGGAGACATCATTTTCCATTGTTTGAAAGAAGTTACCGCCGTCCGAGGCAAAACCGGAGGAAACCTTGTCCTGGTCCTGGCGCAGGATATTCACGGCGAAGCGGCCCGAGTTCAGAAAATGTTGAAAATTGCTGGCGTCCCGGCCGAGGCAGAACAGCACCAACGGCGGCTCCAACGATACCGAATTGAATGAATTCACCGTCACGCCCACCGCCTGGCCATCGGCGGTGGTGGTCGATATCACCGTAACGGCCGATGCGAAACAGCCCATTGCGTCGCGAAAGGCGCGTGGATTTATACTCATGTTCATGATCGTGTTCCCCAACATTCCCATTACAAACTGCTGTTTTGAACAGATGTCCCCCGTATGCCGCAGTCATGCCATATTAAAACTATTAGAAAGAAATTGGCAGGCAAAATACGCATATACTGAATTAGGCCGAAAAGCCAAGCCGCGCCAGGACTTAAACGCCCTGAACTAACGCTATCTTAACCTTATCTCGCCAGCATCCAAGTTCGACTGCGTAGCCATGGCGGTCGCTGTTGGCAATGCCTGGTTTCCAGGCCTCAGATTGATGGGCGAGATATGTTTTTTATAATTGGATTGGTGATCGTGTTTGGCTCTGTGGTCGGCGGTTATATGCCACATGGCGATCTGCGGGTGCTGTGGCAGCCATTGGAGTTTCTGATCATCCTGGGCGCCGCCCTGGGTGGCTTCGTTATTTCCAACCCCAAGGAAGTCACCATGGCCACGGGCAAACACCTTGGCCGGTTGCTGAAAAGCTCGCCCTACTCCAAGCAGGACTATGTGGAATTACTTTGTTTGCAATTTTCCTTGTTCAAACTGGCCAAGAGCAAGGGCGCCCTGGCTCTGGAAGCGCACATCGAAAACCCTGAAGATAGTACCATTTTCACCAATTATCCCGTCTTCATGAAGAACCATGATGCGTCTGATTTTCTATGCGACACCTTGCGTTTGATCACCATGGGTACGGAAAATCCGCATGAACTGGAAGCCATGATGGACGAAGATATCGAATCCCGGAAACATGAGGCGCATGCCGTGGCCCATGCCGTGGGGGCGTTGGGTGAAGGCCTGCCCGCCTTTGGCATTGTCGCGGCGGTGTTGGGCGTTATTGTCACCATGGGCTCGATCTCGGAACCGCCTGAAGTGTTGGGCATGTTGATCGGCGGCGCCCTGGTCGGCACTTTCTTTGGCATTTTGATGTCATACGGCCTGGTTGCGCCCATGGGGGCCTATCTGGGTTTCTACTGCGAAGCGGAGTTCAAATATCTTGAATGCATGCGCTCGGGTATTTTAGCCCACGTGCAAGGCTATGCGCCGGCTATATCCGTTGAATTCGCGCGCAAGACCCTGTCCGGTCATGATCGGCCGAGCTTTATCGAGCTTGAGGATGCAACGGCTGAACTGGCACCTGCTTAGGGTCGCCGGTAGGAGGCATTGAGGCGATAGATCATGGCGAACGGCGAAGCCACAATTGTTATCAAAAAAGTCGTCAAGGGCGGCGGCGGCCACCATGGTGGCGCCTGGAAGGTCGCGTATGCCGATTTCGTGACCGCCATGATGGCATTCTTCCTGCTGCTCTGGCTGTTGAATGTGACCACTGATGAACAGCGCCATGGCGTGGCTGACTATTTTGCGCCTTCTGCAGCGTCCAAATCCACTTCGGGCAGCGGCGGCATCATGGGCGGCATGTCCATGTCCACGGAAGGCGCCCGGGTTGGACAAAGCTCGCCGCCATCGGTGGTGATGGAAATGGCCCCACCCCGGCAGCGCAAACCGGCGGAAGAGGACGAAGACCAGAAAGAAGGCGAAGCCGGGCATGAGGAAGCCAAGCAGCTGGAAGAACGAGAGCTGTTGCGCCAGATGGCCGAACGGGAACAGGAAGAGTTCGAAAATGCCGAGGAAGCCTTGCGTCAGGCCATGCAGGATTCACCCGGTCTTTCGGATATGGCTAAGAATTTGATTGTCGACAATACGCCCGAAGGTTTGCGCATTCAGCTGGTGGATCAGGAAAACGCCTCGATGTTTCCTTCCGGAGGCTCGACCATGCAGGAAAATCTGCAGAAGATATTGGAAAAGGTCGCCGATATCATTCACCGCATGCCGAACCAGATCGCCATTACGGGCCATACGGACTCCATTCCTTTCCGTGGCCGGAATGATTACAGTAACTGGGAACTATCGGCAGAGCGGGCTAATGCCTCGCGCCGTACCCTGGTCGGTTTTGGTGTCCCCATCAGCCGCATAGCCACGGTCAGCGGCAAGGCGGATACCGATCCCCTGGTGCCCGAGGATCCCACATTGCCCACCAATCGGCGCATATCCATCGTGCTGCTGCGCGAAGCCGCCTTAATGCCCTCGGCCCCGCCGGCCCCGGATAACTAGACCTCTCCACAGAACATAGACCCGTCGGCTTACCAGGCCACGTGTTTTTGGGCTTCGGCGCGTCCGACAACCATGTGATGGACTTCATCCGGACCATCGGCCAGACGCAGAACCCGTTGCTGCACATACATGCCGGGCAGCGGTGTCCACTGCGAGACGCCGGTGGCGCCGTGCATCTGGATCGCTTCATCGATAATCCGGCATACTTTTTCAGGCACCATGGCCTTGACGCCGGAGACATAGACGCGGGCCTCGCGGTTGCCCATAACGTCCATGGCCTTGGCGGCTTGTAGCACCATCAATCGCATGGCATCGATTTCGATGCGGGCCCGCGCGATTACTTCAAGATTCTTGCCCAGCCTGAGAATTGGCCTGCCGAAGGCCTCGCGGCCCCCCGCCCGTTTGACCATCAGCTCCAACGCCTTTTCCGCCTGGCCGATTGAGCGCATGCAGTGATGAATCCGGCCCGGGCCCAGGCGCACCTGCGAAATCTCGAAGCCGCGGCCTTCACCCAACAGGATGTTTTCCTCCGGCACGCGGACATTGTTGAACAGGATGCGCATATGGCCGTGCGGCGCGCCGTCTTCGCCGAAAAACTGCATCGGCTCCACAATCTCGACGCCGGGGGTATCGATGGGCACCAGGATCTGCGACTGCTGGCGGGATGGTGCCGCATCGGGCGAGGTCTTGACCATGACGATCATGATCTTGCAGCGCGGATCGCCGGCGCCGGAAATATAGTACTTCTCGCCGTTGATGACCCATTCGCCGTCTTCCAGCACCGCATGGGTGGCGACGTTCTTGGCATCCGAGGAGGCTACGCCGGGTTCGGTCATGGCATAGGCGGAGCGGATTTCTCCGTTTAGCAGCGGCGTCAGCCATCTATCCTTTTGTTCCGGCGTGCCGACCCGCTCCAACACTTCCATATTGCCGGTGTCAGGCGCGCTGCAATTCAGGGTCTCGGGGGCCAGGGGGCTCTTGCCAAGTTCGGCGGCGATGTAGGCATAGTCAAGATTGCTCAGCCCTTCGCCGGTTTCGGCATCAGGCAAAAAGAAGTTCCACAGCCCGGTCTCCTTGGCCTTCGCCTTGGCGCCGTCGAGCAATTCCAGCTGGCGCGGATGCCAGACCCAACGGTCTGCCTTGCCATGATTGAGAGCAAAGAACTCTTCGGTAATGGGATCGACATTCTCGGCAATGTGTTTTTGTACCGCGTACATGAGCGGACGTGATTCATCCGACATGGCCAAATTGAAAAGTTCCTGATCTGGTCCCGACATGCTTACACGTCCCCTGTTGATGAATTAGGTGTCCTCGAACCAAGACACTACCCATTCCCATGCCGCACCGCAATTCGCCACTACAGCCGTCCGGACTTCGGTCTGACAAGTCCGAATGGCGCTTATCTGAAAGCTTCCTATCTGTCATGATGACAGCGATTAAAATTGGGAGGATGCAAGGTGCGTGCGATATCGGTTCCTAAACTGGATGGAAACCGCGACAACGAAACCAAGGCCTGGCCCAACGAGGCGCCGGACCCACTTGATGCGCCTGAACTTTACGACGGCATTCGGGTCAAACGCCTGATCGCCTATCTTATCGATATCTCGATCATTGTCTGTCTTTGGCTGGCGCTATGGGTTTTCGGCAGCGTCTTTGCCTTGATCACCCTTGGTCTGCTGTTTCCGGTCCTGAGCCTGGCGGCGTTTTTGCTGCCCTTCGCCTATCACACCTTGCTGATCGGCGGCGCCTCGAACGCCACGGTGGGGATGCGGGTAATGGATCTGCGCGTGGTCGCCTGGAACGGCCATCGTCCGGGCTATGCTCAGGCGGCGTTACAGACCGTGCTGTTTATCGCCTCCGCCGCGATCACTAATTTCCTGATCCTCGGCGTGTCGTTCTTTAACCCGCGCGGCCGTTGTCTGCATGATCTGCTCGCCGGCACGGTGACGGTCAACGATCTGCATCTGCGCCGTCTTGGGGCCCCTGGCTAACCAATCAGGCCAATTAGACCGGCGGCCGCCAGAAAGATATAGGCGATCCAGCGATAGGTCTGATCCGCCGCCTTACCCGCCAGTCGGCTGCCGGTCCAGGAGCTGGCCAGAATGATCGGCAGTAAGACCAAGGCATCAATCACGGCGGCCAGCGCGGTGGGCGAGGCCAGCATGACCATGGTCACCAGGACAAAACCGGTGAGCAGATAATAGGCCACGATATTGGCCCGAATGGTCGCCGCTGGCATGGCGGCGGCCAGCATATACAACAATACCGGCGGCCCGCCGACGGACGTGGTTGCCATCATGGCGCCGGAGATGCCGCCAATGCCCAGGGTTAGCGCCAGCGGTCGCGGCCCCTGATAGCGCCAGCCGGTGATCAGGACGGCGACGAACAACAGCACGATGACCGAGACCGCCTTGGTGATGGCGCTGGCGTCCAGGCTGACCAGCAGCCAGATGCCCACGGGCATGGCGGCCATGGCTATGGCCGACAGCGGCGCGACGAATTTCCATTCCACATCGCGGCGGCTGCCCAAAAATAGCATCACGCTCATGGGCAGCTCGATCGCCGCCACCATGGGCACCATGTGCACCGGGCCAAGCAATACGGCAAAGATCGGTGCCATTAGAATGGCCGAGCCGAAACCGGCGAAACCGCGCATCAGCCCGGCGACAAAGGCGGTGATCCCGGCCCAGAGCAAAACCCCGCCCGGATCGGCCAACAAAAGCGAACCATACATCGATTAAACGTCCTACCTATCTATTCATGGCCCGCACGCCAACGCCGGACCTGGGCCAGGGCCGCCGCGAATTTCAATTGCAACAGCCTATCACCCAGCACGGGGGAGGCGCCTTTGGGATTTCCGGTGACGCCCCGATCACTGCCCGCCTTGGCAATCATATCATTGCGCACGCCCTTGGCATGCGCCGCCAGCAACTCGGATGTATCACGCAAATCGGCATGCCCGCTTTTGGCCGCCGCCGCCAGGCCGTTTCGGCGCAGCCAATCGAATTGCCCATTCGCCTCCGGATCATAATAGTCAGAGATATGCAGTACCCCAATCCCGCCGCCGGCCCATTCCCGGCTTAATTTTGCCGCGACCCGCCCCTGGCCACGCTGGTTGCCACCGCTATCGCCCAGCAACAATATCTGGCGAAAGCCATGCGCCTTGAAGCTGCGGGCGGCGGCTTCCAACACGGATTGGAACACCGGCTCGGGCAGACTTATGGTACCGGGGAAGGCCATGTGCCCCTGGGGCGGATCGACCGGGCCCTCGGGTACATAGACCATCACGGGTGCTACCAGGGCATCCCCCAAAGCCCGGGCCAGCGCTGCCGCGGCCCGGCGGACAATATGGTTGTGCTTGCCCAACACCAGGTGCGGTCCGCCCTGTTCGATGCCGCCCGTGGGAATAATGATGGTGCGCACGCCCTGTTGCAGTGCCCGGCCCACCTCCGGCGATGTCATTTCCGCCAGAAACACCGTTGGCAGAGACTTGGCCGATGCCGGCGCGGTCTGGGCGGCCAGGATCAGTGCCATTGCCCAAAGGAACAGCCGCATCAAGCACAGGCCAGGGCATATACCCCCTGTACGCCATCGGGCAATTGATAGGTCTGCCAGGTTTCACCGCCGTCCTCGGTGCCAAAAACCTGCCCCCGGCGGGCGGCGCAATAGACCCGGTCGGGCGTGGTGACGCTTTCGGCCACCACCATCAGGGTGCTGTCGATGGAGACATCATGGTCGAAGCGGGACCAGGTGGTGCCGAAATCGTCGCTTCGGTAGAGGGAGCCGGCATCGCTCATGGCGGCAACAGATAGCGCGGCGTACATACGCTCACTATCATGGCCGGAGACCATGACGTCACGGGCGTAGGTCAGGGGCGAGAAACGGCCAATGCCGAATTCGGACCAGTCCGTTCCGTTGTCATCGCTGCGGAACAATCCCATGCGGTTGGCCAGCCAGACCGTGTCGGGATGTTTGGCGCTCAATGCCAGGGCATGGGAATCCATCATGCCTTCGATCTCGTTGTCGGAAACGATGGCGCTTTTCAGATGCTGTTGCCCGGTCATCTCCAACAAGACTTTGTTACAGCTTTGCCAGGTTTGGCCGCCATCCCGGCTACGCACCAGGCCGCCAATCTCGAAAGCGACCAGGATATCATCCGGGTCGTGGCTGGCCACGGCGATACGGATTACCCGCATGGGAAAGTTTGCCTTCAAACAGCCCTCGGGCGGTTCGATGGGCAGGCGCTGCCAATCGGCGCCGCCGTTGCGGCTGCGGAAGACCGTTGTGCCCTGGGTGCCCACGTAGATGGTTTCAGCATCAGAGGGATCCAGGCAGATCGACCAGACCACCTTGTCCTCGGCGGCGGTGCCTTCGGGCAGCGGCAGGGCGCGCCAGTTCATCCCGCCGTCATTGGAAACATAGGGGCCTTCCTGGGTACCGGCATAGACCGTTTGCGGTTGGTCCGGGCGGATCGCGATATAGCGGACTTCAAGATTATCGGGCAGGCCTTCGTTGATTGGTTGCCATTCCCCCAAATCCGCATCGAAGCCAAACAGGCCCTGGGCCCGTTCGTCATCCACCACGCCAACCCACTGCCCCGCGCCGACGAATACCGAATAAGCCATGATCAATTTCCCTTCCCCAAAATCGTAGCGTGCGGCAAATGTGCGCTATCGCGGCAGTAGGCGCAAGGTGCCCGTGGCGCCGACGAAGTAGTCCTCCGGCCGGGTGCTCATGGGCAGATAGCCGCCTTCCGACCAGGTTTCGGCCATATCGGCGTAATGCGGCGAAAGCGGATTGCCCGACTGACCCGTGGAATGAATAAACAGCGAACGGTCGGGATCATCCAGGTCATAGATGGCGCGCAGGCTGGGCCCGTGCTTGGATGCGAAGGGCCGTTCCGGGTTGAAGATATCGAAGTCGCCCACATTCACCGTATAGACACTGCCCGAGACGGGCACGGTGATATCGAACAGATAGCGCAGGTAGTTGACCTTGCCGAACGGGCGGTGGCTGGAGCGGGCCAAATGCTCCATTCCCCAACGCCAGGCGCTGACCTCGCCGCCCTGGCGTTCCGAAATCCAGAGCACGGCCTGGTCCAGGGCGCGGATCAGCATGGCATTACAGCTTTCCGTGCCCTTGGTCCGCCTGTCGTCGCACCATTCGGGCCGGTCTTGCAGTACGCGCAGCACGAACGGTCCGCGCCGGCCCCAGACATCGGCCTGAATGCCGCTTAATTCATCTTCCGTGATCAGCTTGGCGAATTGCCAGATCCAGGCATTGAAGATCAACGGCTCGGCCCGGTCCCGGTCCATCTCTCCCTGCCAAGGCGCCAGCATCTTGAAAGCTTGGCGGGCCAGCTCTGATCCGGGCTTGATGGCCAGCATATAGGGCAGGGCGGCACGGGCGAAGGGGGAGACCACGTCGGCCTGCATGGCGCGAAAGCCTTCCACGGAATGGCGTTCACGGGCCCGCAACAGGCTTTGAATACGTCTGGCGCGGAAGCCCGCGGCCCAATCAAAAGTGATGTGATGGGGATAGTCGTCATCGACGATTTTATGGTTCGCCGTGGCGATGAGGCCATCCTTGGGGTTATAGCCGCGCGGCAGTTCCGCAAAGGGTATCAACCCTTGCCAGTCATATTTTCCGTCCCAGCCCGGCTGCGGCATGGTGCCCATGACCTTGTTTTCCGGTGAGCGCACCGGCACCCGGCCCGGTGCCAGAAAGCCAATGTTGCCGCGCACATCGCCGTAGACAATATTCTGTTGCGGGGTGTGGAAATTTTTCAGGGCGGCGACGAAATCGAGCCAGTTTTTCGCCTTGGACAATTCAACACCGGCCTGCGGCGTCAGATCATCATCCCGCAGGGCGGTCCAGGATAGGGCCAGTACATAGTCCTTGGGCAGGGCCGCTGCGGCGCCGCGGTGGGCATCGCTCAACACCGGGCCATGGCGGGTGCGCCGCACTCGCATGATGACATCGGCGGCATCCTTGACCTTGATGACTTCGTCGTGGACCTCGAAGGCGACCGGGCCGCCCGGCGTTAGATAACGGTTGGGATCGGTGGGATCCAGTTTCTCGAAATACAGATCCTGGACGTCGGGCTGGGTGTTGGTGAAACCCCAGGCGATGGTGTCATTGCGGCCCAATATAGTGGTCGGCACGCCAGGAAGAGTGGCGCCAATAACATTGCGCCCGGCGATGTTCTGATGTGCGAAATACCAGATTGCGGGCGTTGCCAGACCCAGGTGCGGATCATTGGCCAGCAAGGGTTTGCCCGTGGCGCTGCGTTCGCCCGAGACCACCCAGTTGTTGGAGCCGGCACCTTCACCCAGAGGCAGATGGGCATCGCCGAGGATCCGTGCCAAGCCATCGTCGCTTAGGATCCTGTCGGCCAAACCGCCATCAATCGCCATCGCTGCCAGCACTCCGCTGGGCATGTCCTCGCCATAGGGAGCCATGAAATCATTGATGCCGGCCACGCCCACGCGGCCGGCAAGACGCAGGCGGGTCAGCTCCTTGCGCCAATTGCCGCCCAGATCAAGGGCCATCACCTTGGTCCAGACGATGCTGTCGGCGATCCGCCAGGGCTCCGGCCGGTGGCCCAGGATCAGGAATTCGAGCGGCAGCGGTCCGCTGCGGTTCTCTAGAAACGCATTAACGCCGGCGGCATAGGCGGCGAACACCGCTTGGGTTTGTGGCGAAAGATGCTGCAATGTGGCCTCGGCATGGTGGTACAGGCCCAGCATGCGCAGGAACCGATCGACGCCCAGGGTTGCCTGGCCAAGAATTTCCGACAGCCGGCCGGCGCCGATGCGGCGGTTCATTTCCATCTGCCAGAGCCGGTCCTGGGCGTGCGTGAAGCCCAGGGCGAAAGCGGCATCGGTTTCGCTATTGGCATTGATGTGGGGTATGCCGTGACGGTCCCGTACGACTTCGACCGGGGCCTCTAGACCGGGCAGGGAGATGCTGCCATCGACCTTTGGTAGTGAACCCCGCAGCCAAATGAAGCCTCCGCCACTACCTAGTAGCAGCACGAAGATTAAGGCGACAAGGCCACGGCGGAACCATTTCATGGCTATTTCTTACGCTGTTGCCAGCGGCTTGCCAAGGTGAGACGGCGATCTGAATAGGATTGTGGACGCCGCCAATTCACCCTGTATAGTCCCCGAAGATTTTGGAAATGGAGATTGCCATGAGTGAGAAAGTCGCCTTTATCGGGTTGGGTGTCATGGGCTACCCAATGGCGGGGCACTTGGCCGCCAAGGGCTATGATGTCACGGTATACAATCGCAGCAGCGCCAAGGCCGAAGCCTGGGTAAAACAGCACGGCGGTGCCAGTGCCGCGACACCAAAAGAGGCGGCAAATGGTTGTGCCATCGTCTTTGCCTGTGTCGGCGCGGACAATGATTTACGCGAAGTCACCCTGGGCGCGGACGGTATTTTTGCCGGCATGGCGGCGGGCGCGGTGTTCGTGGATCACACCACGGCATCGGCTGATGTGGCCCGTGAAATGCATGGCGAGGCCAAGGAACGGGGTTTAGGCTTTATCGATGGGCCGGTCTCGGGCGGTCAGGCGGGGGCCGAGAACGGCGCCCTGACGGTAATGTGCGGCGGCGATCAAAGCGACTTCGACAAGGTCAGCGCCGCCATCGACAGCTATGCCAAAATGTGTCAGCTGATGGGACCAGCGGGTGCGGGGCAATTGACCAAGATGGTCAACCAAATCTGTATCGCGGGCGTGGTGCAGGGCCTGGCCGAAGGCATGAACCTGGCACTAAAGGCTGGTCTTGATGGCGCTCAGGTGGTCGATGTGATCTCCAAGGGTGCGGCCCAGTCGTGGCAGATGGAAAACCGCTACGAAACCATGCTGGCGGATGAGTATGAACATGGTTTCGCGGTGCAATGGATGCGCAAGGATTTGGCGATCTGCATGCAGGAGGCCAAAAATCAGGGTATTTCCCTGCCCATGTCGGCCCTGGTGGACCAGTTCTATGCGGAGGTCGAGGCCATGGGCGGCAGCCGCTGGGATACCTCGGCCTTGCTGGCGCGCATGGTCTCCCTGCGGCCCAAGGAATAGTGCGCGAAAGCGTCAGCCTTTAAGGCTGTTTGCCGACTGCGATGCCGGCGGCGTAATAGCCGCTGCCGTTGACGTGAAATTGCGCGCCGACCTCGCTCACCTTGGAGGCGGAGCCCTTCATGAAGGCGCCCTGCAGATCGCCACTGCGACCCGAGCCGGAGATCGAGCCGGAGAACTGGGAGCCACCGGTACCGGAAACGTTGCTGATGGATCCGGTATAACTGGCGCCGTCCAGATTGGAGATCGTGGCTCTGCCGCTGCGGCTGGAAAAATCCCAGGTTTGATCATAATTGCCCAAGGCGACGTATTGGTTGCTGCCATTCTTGATATTGGCGGCGACATGACCGGAATATGTGGCGGAACCTGCCAGGCCGGAGGTGACGGAAGCACCCGAAAGCCGCCCTGCGACCCATGGCATCAAATGAAAACGCTGGCGCTCGGTTTCATCATCTTTGCGCGCTTCGCCGGAAATGAAGCCCCATTTTGTATAGGCGCAGGCGCAAAAACTGATCCCGCTGACCAAACTGCCCGATAGATTGGTGAAGGCGGATGTGATCAGGCCCAGTCTTGAATTGCTCGCGGTCGAACCTCCGACGGTGGAGGTGTTGGAGGTCGACTCCCGAATGCCGAAATAATCGTCGTCGATAAATGCTTGCCGGGCCCGCGAGGCGCCGGTGAGGTTGCCGAAATACAGCACCGTGCTGGAATTGGAACTGATGGCATCTTGAGTGTGAAGGACGGCGGCGACGCGGTTCGTCGTCGGGTTGGTGGTGATTTTGAAATTACTCGGCGAGGAACTCAGGGTCTCGGCGACATAAGTGGAGATTGTACCGCTAATTTTCGTCGTCACGATACCGGCGGCAAAACCTTTCAAAGTCTGTGCCGTGCGGGAGTTTCCAATACCGCTTGGTCCCGGCGCGGGACGGGTATAGGTCTCGTGAAAAAAGGTCAACGCGGGAGTCGATGTGTTCTCCAGGGTTTGAACAAAACCCGCGGCATTGGTATATGTGCCAGCCGTTGTCGTGTAATCCGAACTGATCACGAAATGATCCGGCCCGTCGAAACCGAAGATGGAATTCTCCAGATCGTCCCGTGATGTCGTCCCACCGCCGCCGCTGACCCGAATTGGCGTGCCGGTGGCTGTCAAACGCACGGAACTTCGGTCATAGCCGCTCAGATAAATGTTGTTGTTACTTTTGGTGCCTCCAAGATAGACGCCGGTGTAGGTGACCATGGCGGATTTCTGATTGGCACCAACGCCATCAATGGCAATTAAGCCGTACAACGCGACGGAGCGGCGGTCGTTTGGAAAGGATGTCAGGTTGGGCGAATAGGCGCTGAACAGAAGCGGGCTTGGCGCGCCGCTGAAATTACCGCCGTAAGCCTCTGGCAGCATGGGGATTGAGGTCTTACCCGGAAATCCTGGATAGAGATCGTGAACCGCGACGCCCGAAGTTGGAAAGGTGCCGGTGAATGGTACGCCAGCAAAAACACTGGCTGGATTATTGTTGGATTCAGTTTCGCGCAAATTAAAGTAGTAAAAAGATTCGTCCGGAGCACCAAAACCGGTTCCGGACACCGAGCCAAAGCGGGTGCTGGTTTCGTCGCTGCCGAAGGTGAAAAAATTGCTCTTTACGGGTAGGCGGAATTCAAGGCCAGCGATGCCGGAGCCAGCCGACAAATAGCCGGCTGTGATGCTGGCGCCGCTGCCACTTCCGTTGCGCAGGGCAACGCGGGAGGTCGTACCGTCGTTGAAATTATAGTTGGTGAAGGGTGTCTGGCTCAAAATACGGCCGCCATAGGAAAAGCCGTTGCCTATGCTGGTAACCCGTTTGCCGCCGCTGGTGCCCGTGGTTTCGTCCAGGGTGATGTTCTGTTGCGCCGCGGTGGTCGTGTCGGTGACTACTAAAACCTGCTTCTGGATGGTCAGGGCATCATCGCCCGGCGCCGCCGGCGCCGCCAACATGTTCGCGAGCGGCGCCGGCACGATGGCCTGTGGCTGTATGGAAGAGCCCAGGTCCGAGATTTGGGTATCGGCGACGTCCTCATTGGTAGGGGCCTCTGGCGCGCCGCCATTGTTGGCCCCGCCCGCGCCTTCCAACCCGGCCAGGCCGTTGCCCGGCCCCTCCGCCAGGACTGGCCGGCTTGGCGCCTGGTCAGGACTGACCGCAACCACTTGAAAGCCCGGGATATTGACCGCGCGGGTGACGCCGCCCGATTGCACGGTCATCTGGCCAAAGGCCAACTGCGCCGTTGTTACCGTCTGGGGGCCCGGCGCCGCTTGCGCCAAACGCAGGGTGCCCGCCGGTATGGCCGGTCCGCCGCTGTCGCCGGCCGTCAGGCCTGTACCTACAGCGGCTTGTTGCTTAATCTGCTGCACCGTGACAATGGCAATGCCGCCGCGAATGCCGATGACCGCACTGGGAGTCTTAAAGGTCACCGCTGTCTTTTTGGAGATCTTGCCGCCGACCAGGCGAAACAGGCCCTTGGTGGCACTGAAAGCCAGTTTGCCGGATTTCGTCTCGGGGTCGTAAACGAATTCATCCAGCACTAAATCGGAATTTGGCCCGATGGTTAGCGCGGAGCCATCCAGAAACAGCAACTGTGTCCGGCCCTTGTCCGAGGTTACGATCCGTTCATTCTGCAACAGTTTGGAGCCGACAACGACGACCCGGTCGTTGCCGCCGGGCGGTGTGCCCTTGGTTGCGGGATTAACCGCCGCCGCAATACCAACCCGTTGGACCGCCGCCAGAGAGACGTTCGAAATCAAGCCGAACAAAATTGCCAAAATGATTAACTGAAAATTGAAAAAAATACCGTAACGATTTGATATCAAGTGATTTTCTCCTCAAGAATTCTGTCGGCAAAGAATAGTGAGACGCCGTGCAGATTGCAACTCGTGGATTTGATCTCGATTGTCTGCGGCGAAAGTTAATTTTTTGTTAGTCGGCTTAGGCCAATTATCCACCGCGCAGCAGGGTCGCCGCCTTGGCCGCGAAATAAGTCAAAATGCCGTCGGCGCCGGCCCGTTTGAATGACAGCAAGCTTTCCATCATCACCCTTTCGCCATCCATCCAGCCCCGCTCCGCCGCGCCGGCCAGCATGGAATATTCGCCGCTGACCTGATAGGCGAATGTGGGCACGCCGAACTCGTCCTTCACCCGGCGTACGATATCGAGATACGGCATACCCGGTTTGACCATCACCATGTCAGCGCCTTCGGCCAGGTCCAGGGCGATCTCGCGCATGGCTTCGTCGGTATTGCCCGGATCCATCTGATAGGTTTTCTTGTCCGCCTTGCCCAGATAGGTACCCGAACCCACGGCATCGCGAAACGGACCATAGAAAGCGGAAGCGTATTTCGCCGAATAGGCCATGATGCGAACGTCATCAAAGCCGTTGCCATCCAGACAATCACGAATGGCGCCGATCCGCCCGTCCATCATGTCGGATGGTGAAATAATATGGCAACCCGCCTGAGCCTGCAGCAAGGCCTGCTGGCATAACACTGCCACGGTTTCGTCGTTGACCACATAATCGTCGCGGATCAGGCCGTCATGGCCATGGGAAGTGAAGGGATCGAGCGCCACATCGCACATCACGCCGACCTCCGGCACGGCCTGGGAGATGGCGCGGACAGTCTTGCAGACGATATTATTGGGGTTGGTCGCTTCCGCGCCCTCGGCATTCTTCAGTTCCGGTTCAACGGCGGGAAACACCGCCACCACGGGGATGCCCAATTCAGCCGCCTGCTCCGCGGCTTTCACGGCACCATCGACGCTCAGGCGACTAACATCAGGCATGGAGGGGATGGGCACCGCCTCATCCCGGTCGTGCACGAACAGGGGCCAGATCAGATCATTGACCGAGACGGCATTTTCCGAGACCAGACGCCGGTTCCAGTCATCGCGGCGATTGCGGCGCATCCGTGTGCGCGGGTATTGGCCATGGGGCCGTGCTGCTGCATCGGCATCCGCCGCCGGTTGTTGCTTGCCTGGATTGACCTTGGCTATTTCCGCCATCTGAGGGTCCTCGTGCGATTATCGATCATGGCCGCAGTGTACTGCGAGATGGCCGAATGATCTAGGCGTGCAATGTTGCCAAGCGGCATGTTATGAAGAAGTAATTATTTACGATGAAGCGGAGATTGTGCGGTGGACGGCATCAGTGTAGGCGGGCGTGAAGCGGTGAAATCTTCCAGAAAGGCGCCTGCCAAGAAAAGCAAGCGCGCGGCGAAACCCGTCAAGAGCAGCTTCAAATTGAAGAACCATATCCGCTTCGTCACCGCGACCTCGCTGTTTGATGGCCATGACGCGGCTATCAATGTGATGCGCCGGATGATCCAGGGCACCGGGGCGGAGGTCATCCATCTGGGCCATAACCGCTCGGTCGAGGAAATTATTTCCGCCGCCATCGATGAAGATGTCCAAGGCATCGCCATCAGCTCGTACCAGGGCGGGCATATCGAGTTCTTCCAATACATGATCGATCTGCTGAAACAACGCGGTGCCGGTCATATCAAGGTTTTTGGCGGCGGCGGCGGGGTGATCGTGCCCGAGGAGGTCCGCGCCCTGCATAAATATGGCGTCAGCCGCATATATACACCAGAAGACGGTCAGGCCATGGGCCTGCCGGGCATGATCGAAGATCTGGTCGGCCGGGCCGATTTTGATCTATCGAAAAAGCTGCCGAAAACTCTGGCCAAGCTGAAAAAGGGCGACCGTGGCGTCCTGGCACGCCTGATCACCGGCCTGGAAGCGGGTACGCTTTCCAAGACCATGCGCAAGGACCTGACCGCCCTGGCCAAAAAACGATCTGGCGTTAATGCGGCCGGCGTGCCCGTGGTCGGCATTACCGGCACCGGCGGGGCCGGCAAATCGTCGCTGACGGATGAAGTGGTACGCCGTCTGCGCACGGATCAGCCGGACATGAAGATCGCCATTGTCGCGGTTGATCCCTCGCGCCGAAAATCCGGCGGCGCCCTGTTGGGTGACCGTATCCGCATGAATGCCATTGATCGTTTCCCAGGCAATGGTTCGGTCTACCTGCGTTCATTGGCGACGCGGGGTTCGGGCAGCGAACTGGCGGCCTGCCTGCCCGGCGCCATCGCTGCCTGTAAGGCGGCCGGTTACGACTTCGTTCTGGTCGAAACCTCCGGTATCGGCCAGGGCGATGCGGCCATTGTGCCGTTCGTGGATTTGACCATTTATGCCATGACGCCGGAATACGGCGCCGCCTCCCAGTTGGAAAAGATCGACATGCTGGATTTCGCCGATCTGGTGGCGATCAACAAATTCGACCGCAAGGGCGCCAGGGATGCCTTCCGTGATGTACGCAAACAATATCAGCGTAACCACGAGCTGTTCGCCCAGACGGTGGACGAGATGCCGGTGTTCGGCACCATTGCTTCCAAATTCAACGATGACGGCGTGACCGCGCTGTATCACGGCATCCTAGGCGCCTTGGCTGATCGCGGCCTGGCGCAATTGTCATCGGCGCTGCCGGACAATCCGAACAAATGTTCCTCACGCCAGGACTTCATCGTGCCGTCGGACCGGGTGCAATATCTAGCGGATATCGCGCGCGGCATGCGCGCCTATCACGGTGCCGTGGCGGATCGTTCGGCTGCGGCGCGGGAACGCCAACAACTGCTTGCCTCCCGCGAGATCCTGGCCAAGGGCGGCGCGCCCAAGGCGCAGCTGGCCCGCATGGAAAAACTGGCCACGGACCGCAACAAGGATATCGGCGATGATGGTGTCGCCATGCTGGCGGCCTGGCCCAAGACGAAAAAGGCCTATCAGGGCGATGAATTCGTCACCAAGGTGCGGGGCCGGGAAATCCGCAGTCAGCTGACGTCCACCACCATCTGTGGTACCGCCATCCCCAAGGTGGCGCTGCCGCGCTATGAAGACGAGGGGGAATTACTGCGCTGGATGATGACGGAGAATCTGCCCGGCCATTACCCCTATACCGCCGGCGTCTTTCCCTTCCGCCGCGAGGGCGAGGACCCGACGCGGATGTTCGCGGGCGAGGGCGACCCTTTCCGCACCAACAAACGCTTTAAATTCGTCTCCAAGGACAGCCCGGCCAAGCGGCTATCAACGGCCTTTGATTCAGTGACCCTGTATGGCAACGACCCGGACCCGCGCCCCGACATCTATGGCAAGGTGGGTAACTCCGGCGTCTCCATCGCCACCCTGGACGATATGAAGGTGCTCTACGACGGCTTCGAATTGTGCCAACCGTCCACATCCGTCTCCATGACCATCAACGGCCCGGCCCCGACAATTTTGGCGATGTTCCTGAACACCGCCATGGATCAACGCCTGGCGGAATTCAAAGCGGAAAAAGGCCGCGCGGCGACTGCTAAAGAGGCCGCTAAAATCCGCGCCTGGGTGCATGAAAATGTCCGTGGCACCGTGCAGGCGGATATCCTGAAAGAGGATCAAGGCCAGAACACCTGCCTGTTCTCGACCGAGTTCAGCCTCAAGGTGATGGGCGATATCCAGGCCTATTTCGTCGATAACAAGGTGCAGAACTTCTATTCCGTCTCGATCTCCGGCTATCACATCGCAGAAGCAGGCGCCAATCCGATCTCGCAGCTGGCATTTACCCTGGCCAATGGCTTTACCTATGTGGAGAGCTATCTGGCGCGGGGCATGAAGGTCGATGATTTCGCGCCCAATCTATCGTTTTTCCTCTCGACCGGCATGGATCCGGAATATTCCGTGCTGGGCCGTGTAGCGCGGCGTATCTGGGCCATCACCATGAAGGAGCGCTATGGTGCCAACGAGCGTAGCCAAAAGTTGAAATACCACACCCAAACGTCCGGCCGCTCCCTGCATGCCCAGGAATTCGCCTTCAACGATATCCGCACCACCTTGCAGGCCCTGGTCGCCAGCTATGACAACACCAATTCCCTGCATACCAACGCCTATGACGAGGCGATCACCACACCGTCCGAGGAATCCGTGCGCCGGGCCATGGCGATCCAGATGATCATCGGCAAGGAATGGGGCCTGGCCAAGAACGAGAACCCCAATCAAGGTTCCTTCATCATGGAGGAATTGACCGATCTGGTAGAGGAAGCGGTGTTGCAGGAGTTTGAGCGGATTTCGGACCGTGGCGGCGTCTTGGGCGCCATGGAGACGGGCTATCAACGGGGCAAGATCCAGGACGAGAGCCTGTACTATGAAACCCTAAAGCATGACGGCAGCTATCCCATTATCGGCGTGAACACCTTTGTCTCGCCCGAACCGCCGGCGGAGAATTCCACGCTGGAGCTGGCCCGGTCATCGGAGACGGAAAAGAAGTCGCAGTTGAAGCGCCTGGCAGCTTTTCATAAACGCCATGCCAAGGAAGCGCCCGCTATGTTGGAGCGCCTTCGCGAGGCGGCGCGCAACGACGACAATGTTTTCGCCGTGCTGGTGGATGCGGTGCGGGTCTGTTCCCTGGGCCAGATCACGAATGCGTTATTCGAGGTAGGCGGACAGTACAGACGCAATATGTAAAAAGTATGGACAACGCTTTTGGGGTAAGGAGCGGGTCGGTGCGAATTTTTACAGCTGTTGTGGTTTTTCTTTTTCTTTTCAGTGGTTTGGCAGTGGCCGGGCCGCATGACTGCGCCGGCGCGGTGGCGGCCCGCATGGCTCAATTCAAGGTCAGCCCGGACCAGATCGTACGAACGGTATTTGTTGATGTCCGCGATGCGGGCTGCTGTGATTTTTTAGTGGGCTATGAAGCCTGGGTGGATCTGAAACAATGCCGGGGCAGCGTCGTGATGA
>JABIWH010000003.1 GCA_018701215.1 Rhodospirillaceae bacterium | reverse complement strand
ACATCGTTATCTCCGACGATGCCCTGGGCACGAACAACCTCACTCTATCCGGTGCCCATGCGGCCTCGTTCTCGATTGTCGGCAGCGAACTATTTCTGAATGCCGGCGTGGTGCTGGATACCGAGAGCCTGGGTCAGTTGGACGTGACGGTTAATGTGGACGACCCAGGTGTGGGCGGCAGTCCGGACGACAGCGTCGCCCTGAGCCTGACGGTCAACGATATCAACGAAGCGCCGACGGTGGCCCTGGCCAACGTGGTCACGAACATTGACGAGAACAGCGACACCAGCGGATCGACCAAGGTTGCCGATATTGTTATCTCCGACGATGCCCTGGGCACGAACAACCTCACTCTATCCGGTGCCCATGCGGCCTCGTTCTCGATTGTCGGCAGCGAACTATTTCTGAATGCCGGCGTGGTGCTGGATACCGAGACCCTGGGCCAGCTGGACGTAACGGTTGATGTGGACGATGCGGCGGTGGGCGGCAGCCCGAATGACAGCGTCTCCCTAAGCCTGACCGTCAACGATATCAACGAGGCGCCGACGGTGGCGCTGGCCAACGTGGTCACGAATATTGACGAGAACAGCGACACCAGCGGATCGACCAAGGTTGCCGATATTGTTATCTCCGACGATGCCCTGGGCACGAACAACCTCACTCTATCCGGCGCCGATGCGGCCTCGTTCTCGATAGTCGGCAGTGAGCTGTTCCTGAATGCCGGCGTGGTGCTCGATGCAGAGAGCCTGGGTCAGCTGGACGTGACGGTGGAAGTGGATGACCCGGCGGTGGGTGGCAGCCCGGACGACAGCGTCTCCCTAAGCCTGGCGGTCAACGATATCAACGATGCGCCGGTCATGGGCGGCGATCTGACGGCGGTGGTTGACGAGGGCAACACGGTGGTGCTGAACGCCGCCGATCTCGGCGCCACGGATGTTGACGATGGGGCTTTGGCCCTGACCTTCATCCTGGATGCGGCACCCGACCATGGTAGCCTCTGGAACAATGGCATCGAGGTCCTGGCGGGCGGTGCTTTCAGCCAGGCGGATATCGACGCCGGATTGATCAGCTTCGTGCATGATGGCTCGGAGACGACGCTCGACAGTTTCAGCGTCAGCCTGAGCGATGACGGCGGGGCGCCGGCGGCAGGCGGGCCGTTTACGGTGAACCTGACGGTCAACCCGGTCAACGATGCGCCGGTCATGGGCGGCGATCTGACGGCGGTGGTTGACGAGGGTAACACGGTGGTGCTGAACGCCGCCGATCTCGGCGCCACGGATGTTGACGATGGGGCTTCGGCCCTGACCTTCATCCTGGATGCGGCACCCGACCATGGCAGCCTTTGGAACAATGGCATCGAGGTCCTGGCGGGCGGTGCTTTCAGCCAGGCGGATATCGACGCCGGATTGATCAGCTTCGCGCATGACGGTTCGGAGACGACGTCCGACAGTTTCAGCGTCAGCCTGAGCGATGACGGCGGGGCGCCAGCGGCAGGCGGGCCGTTCACGGTGAACCTGACGGTCAACCCGGTCAATGATGCGCCGGTGGTGACGTTGTCGCCAACGCCGGCCCTGTACTTCCAAGCAAACGACGGCCTGACGGGAACGGAGCTATGGCGCTTTGATGGCACCACGGCGAGCCTTGTGGCGGATATCA
Organism: Rhodospirillaceae bacterium; assembly: GCA_018701215.1. Lineage (GTDB taxonomy): Bacteria > Pseudomonadota > Alphaproteobacteria. The sequence continues at coordinate 54,554 of JABIWH010000003.1, read as the reverse complement.
ATACGGGACCCGGTTTTTCGTCCCCGGCCGACCTTACCGTATTCCAAAACAAACTCTACTTCAGCGCGGATGACGGCGTAAACGGTGTGGAGCTGTGGAGCTACGACAGCGGTGGTGCCAGCCAGGTGGAGAATCTCAATCCCTACTACGGCTCCTCGCCAAGTGACCTCACGGTCTTCGACGACAACCTCTATTTTGGCGCCGACGACGGTCTGGGCGGTGCGGAACTATGGGAGTTCAACGGCACTACGGCGAGCCAGGTCGCGGATCTCAACACCTACTACGGCTCCTTCCCAAGCGATCTCACGGTCTTCGCCGGCAACCTCTACTTCAGCGCCGACGATGGTGTGAACGGCGCCGAACTATGGCAATTCGACGGCACGACGGCGAGCCAGGTCGTGGACCTCAACACTTACTACGGCTCCTCGCCAAGTGATCTCACGGTTTTCGACGGCAACCTCTATTTCAGCGCCGACGATGGTACCAACGGTGCGGAACTATGGAAGTACGATGGCACCACGGTGAGCCTTGCGGCTGACATCAATTTGGGATTCGGTTCCTCCTCCCCGAGCGACCTCACGGTTTTCAACGGCAGCCTTTATTTCAGCGCCAACGACGGCACGAACGGCGCGGAGCTATGGAAGTTTGACGGCACCTCGGCGAGCCAGGTCGCGGACCTCAGCACATCATACTATGGTTCCTCGCCAAGTGATCTCACGGGTTTCAACGGCAACCTCTACTTCAGCGCCGACGATGGTACCAACGGCGCGGAACTATGGAAGTTCGACGGCAGCACGGCCAGCCTTGCGGCGGACATCAACACATTCTACGGCTCGTCACCGTCCGAGTTCCTGGTCTTGGATATTGGCGCGGTGACCAACGAGGATACACCGCTCGCCATACCAGGATTCTCGGTCACGGACGCCGATGCGGGCACTGACCCGCTAAGGGTCACTCTAGAGGTCGCGAACGGCGAGCTCTCGCTGAACAACACGACGGAACTGACTTTCAGCGATGCTGACGGTACGGACGGCATACTGATATTTACCGGCACGCAGGCCGAGATCAACGCGGCGATAGCGGATTTCATCGATTATACACCCTGCGCCGATTACCACGGTAACGATGTGCTTGTCGTTACGCTTGATGATCTGGGCGCGACGGGGCTGGGCGGGTCTCAGTCGACCACGGTTTCCCTCGACATTTCAGTCAGCTCCGTCAACGACGTGCCCGACGCGGTGAGCGATGTACTTGGCACCATCACCACTGAGGACGCCCCCGCCATCATCGACACCGCCGACCTGCTTGCCGATGATGATGATGTGGAGGGCGACACGCTGGCCGTGACCGGACTTGGTGCCAACGGCCTGCTGTCGGCCACCTCGGTCAAAGGAGCGACGGTGACGCTCAACACGGGTACCGGCGAGATAGATTACGATCCGACCGGAGCCGGTGTGCTGCAGGCGCTGGGAGACGGCGACAGTGTTGGAGATTCGTTTAGCTACACGATATCGGACGGCAATGGCGGCAGCGATACCGCGACAGTGTCGCTGACGGTTGCCGGCGTAAACGACGCGCCTGTCATTTCTGCACCGGTGACGGCAAATGCCACGGAAGATGATCCGACGTTCAATGTAAATCTTCTAGCCAACGCCAGCGATCCCGAAGGGGATACCCTCAATATCTCGAACGTTTCCCTTGAGTCCGGCGATGACGGCGGCGTTTCGCTCGTTGGCGGCACCCTGTCCGTTAGCCCCGGGTTTTATAACGGGCTGGGTGGCGAAGAAACCGAAGAGATCGTCTATTCCTACGATGTGACGGACGGCAATGGCGGCAGCACGCCGCAGACCGCGACCATCACCATTGACGGGGTGAACGATCCGCCGGTGGTTCAGGGCGACAAGATATTTGCCTTGGCGGCGGAAACCGGGGCAATCAGCCTACAGATTTCGCCGCCAACCGATGTCGATGATACCAGTTTGACCATTTCGGTCACCGGTATTCCCGATAACGCGGTTGTCCGCAAAGCCAATGGTACCGTGGTGCAGAACGGCGATGTTCTGAGCGGTAGCGAATTGGCGGGCCTTACCATCGATGCCAACAATAGTGTGGGCGATACCACCTCGACCTTCAGCTATACGGTCGATGATGGCGATACTGTTGTGCCCTCAATCGTCACCGTGCGGGTCACCGATGGTTCATACGACGATACGGTCCAGGACTTCTCCATCGCCTCGGCAACCGTTGCGAAAATTACCGCCAGCGACGCCGCGAGCAATGATTGGTTTGGTTCCAGCGTCGCGATTTCCGGCGACAGGATGATTGTCGGTGCATCGAATGACGATGACGCCGCGAGCAATGGAGGCGCGGCCTATATTTTGGAGCGCGATGGGGCCGGCAACTGGAACGAGATTGATAAACTGACGGCTTCCGATGCCGTGGCAGACGATCGACTAGGCGGATCGGTTGCCATCGATGGCGACATTGTCATCGTCGGGGCGAGATCCCATGACCTGACGCCAGACGGGCATGAGGGCGCGGCCTATGTCTACGAGCGCAATGGCAGCGGGACGTGGGTCGAGAGCAAATTGGTCGAACCCGATACCGATCCCGCCACCGTCTCCGCAAATTTTGGGGCAAGTGTCGCCGTGTCCGGTAACACGGCCATTGTCGGCGCGTCGGGCAATGACGAATTGGGAACAAGCGCCGGCGCCGCATATGTTTTCGAGCGCGACGGCTTTGGCAGCTGGAGTTCCCAGGAGTTGAGCGCCTCATCGACTTTTGGCGACGACTTTGGTTCCGCCGTTGCGATATCGGGTGATTTTGCCATCGTTGGAGCTGAAGGTGCCGCAAGCGAGGCCGATTCCAACAGCGGCGAGGCCTATATTTTCGAGAGGGATGGGAACGGCAATTGGGTTGAGACATCGGTTCTGTTTGGCGCCAATCTTTTTGGGTCGGCCCGATTTGGGGCCAGTGTCGCCATTGATGGTAATTTGGCCGTGGTGGGAGCATACGGCCAGACCATCCTCAATCCAAGTGGCGTCGGCGCACATCCCTTTGTTGGCGAAGCCTATGTATTTGAAAGGCAGTTCAACAGCGGTACAGGGGAATTTGAATGGAACGAGATCGCCCAGTTGGCGGCTTTTGACGTTGACCGCGACCAGGACGATTTGTTCGGTTTCAGCGTCGACATTTCCGGTGATACGATCGTCGTCGGCTCCATGCAGGAAAATGTTCTGGAGAGATTTATCGGTGACGATTCCGGCGAAGCTTATATCTTCCAGCGCCAGGGCGACGACTGGATCCTGACCGAAAAGCTGCTGCCGCCGGTTTCGCAATACAACGACAATTTCGGCAATTCGGTTGCCATCGACGGGCTGACCATTGTGGTCGGTGAACAGTCAGGAAGCACGGGCGGTTTGAATGCAGCAGGGCAGATCTATACTTTTTCAGGCGCCCTGACTTCGGAGACCGTGGATCTCACCTTTGTCGGCGATGACGGTGATGATGTGTTGGTTGGCGGTGCTGGCGCCGATGTGCTGGTTGGTGGCGCCGGCAACGACAGGCTGGTCGGTCTGGCGACGCCATCCGATTCCGTCGGCCAGACGGACGAGGCGGATTACCAGGCTGCCACGGGGTCGATAGACGTGACTTTTGCGGGGTTGTTCGGCGGCAATCCCTTGGCCAACAATGAGGGCCGTGTGGTTGGTGATGGATCCGTCGGCACGGATGTCCTAATCGACATTGATCGGATCGTCGGATCCGACTTCGACGATACAATCAACGTAAATGCCCTATACGCGCCACAGGGTAGCATGGTCCACCAGGTCGAAGGGGCCGGCGGCGACGACACCATCAATGGCAACGGGAGTACGCGCCTCGGCTTCGAACACGCGAATGCCGGCGTCAGCGCGGATTTGTTGTCCGGCGGCGCATCGGGTATCGCGTCCGGCGATGCGGCCAATGTGGGGACCGATACATTCAGCGGTATCGGCAGCCTCAGCGGATCGGCCTTTGACGATGAATTTTTCGGGTCCAATGGCACCGGGCTGGAGAGTTTCCGGGGCGGCGCCGGTAATGATTTCATCGACGGACGCGGTGGGGCCAATGACGAGCTGGATTACCGGGATTCAATGGGTGGCGCGAATGTTGATCTGTCCGGCCAGGATGGCATGTCGGGCCAGGGCACCGCGGCTGATGGTTTTGGGACCACCGATACCGTCGAAAATATGGAGCATGTTCTTGGTTCAGCCTTCGACGATACCCTGATCGGCGATGCCGCCGACAACCGTTTGGAGGGCAATAGCGGGAACGACACTATTTCCGGCGGGGCTGGCAACGACGATCTGTGGGGCGGCGCCGGCCTCGACCAATTGGATGGCGGCGCCGGCGATGACACCATTCATGGCGGTGACGGCCATGACTACATCACCGGCGGCACAGGCAACGATGAACTGTATGGCGGCGATGGTGGTGAAATTTACGTTTTCGCCAAGGGCTGGGACGATGACGTGATCTTTGACTTCAGCGCCGGCGAAGGCGTCGTGGACCAAATTGATCTCGTCGACACCAATGTCAACATTTTCAGCAAAGTGTTGAGCAGGGCGGAGGACGACGGAAACGGCAATGTCGTCATCACGGTCACCAGCGTTGTTGACGAAGTCAGTATTACCGATTCTATAACCCTGATCGGGGTCGCCGAGGCCGATTTGCACGAGGACGATTTCCTGTTGAATTAATACCGGCCGGTCCAACAACGGCGCCTGCCGGTCTGTTGGCGCTCTTGGTGGCCAGTGCGGACAGGGATTCAACTGATATGGTGATCGCACTGGACGGCAACAACGGCGACACCTTGCTGGAAGTACCGAAAACCGACCTTGGCGCGGATGATTTCGATGTCTTTTGAGCAGGATTTCGGCCCCTTCGCGCTCACTTTTGTCAGTCAATGAGCGACCGTGTGCACGAGGCGAACCGTGATCCGGCACGTAGACGTTCGGTGTCATCATGCAGGCGTATGAGGCGCGGGAAATTTAACAACCGACTATATCAATGCCTAGTCTTGCGGCAAAACCGGCGCGCCATTATGAACGTCCCGGCTGAGCAGTTTCGCGGCGATCGACCTCGCATACTCCATCCGCATTGGATTGTTAGGAATGGCAGCGAATGGCAGATTTTGTTAAAGAAATCGGCGTCAGGCTGATGTCTGCTAATAACCTAGCTTCGAGCGTTATTTTAGCAAGCGACAACAGAGCGGTTTTGACCCAGAGTGAGCATTGCAGACAAACTCGATCAAAGAGAAAGGCGGCCCAAAGAAGTCGCTTTTGATCTCCGGTGGAGAGGCGTCAGTTGGCGGCATTGCGCGCAGAACTAGACTAGGAATACAAGTCTCGAAACGGCATTGTCAAAGAAACATCAGCCGACCAAGCCCAAACGAATTCATCCAGCAGAAATAGGACTTGAGCCGAACTTACAAAAGCTTTCTTGGCCCATGATTTTAGGAGTGTTCAGACTGAAAAAATCCGGCAACAGCTCGGGATAATGGCTGTTGGCAGCGCGTTTATGGGACATCCGTTGTGAATTAGTAGAAGGGATCGTGAATTTGGACATTGAGAAATTAAGGGCCGAGACACCTGGCATTTCTGAAGGCATTCATTTGCTTGCCTCTGGGTCCGCCTTGATGCCCCAACCCGTCATTGATGCGGTGATCAATCATACCAAGTTGGAAGCGCGGCTGGGTGGCTATGAGGCACAGGCACAAATGGCTGGCATGTTGGAGAACGTTTATGATGTGGTTGCGGCACATCTTGGATCGGATCGAAGAGAAATTGCCCTGACGGAGAATGCGACGGTTGCCTGGTGCCAGGCATTCTACGCGTTACCCTTCAAACCCGGTACGCGCATACTGACATGCGAGGCGGAATACGCAGCAAACTATGTTGCGTTTCTTCAGCGCGCAAAGAAGGACGATCTTGATATCGACGTGGTGCCAAGCGATGCGAGTGGAGCGGTTGATTTAGAGGCGCTTGAAACCATGATCGATGATCGTGTCGGTTTGATCGCGATGACCTGGATCCCCACTAATGGCGGGCTGGTCAATCCGGCCGCAGAAGTTGGCAGGATCGCCAAGAAACACAACGTCACCTATCTGCTGGACGCTTGCCAGGCGGTCGGACAAATGCCGGTCGATGTTGGCGCGATTGGTTGCGATTTCCTGTCTGCAACGGGTCGCAAGTTTCTTCGTGGACCAAGGGGTTCGGGTTTCTTGTACGTTGCCCGGAAATGGCTAGAAACTTTGGAGCCCGTGATGATCGACCACTTTGCCGCGCCGTGGGTGGCAAAGGATAAATATCAACTCCGCGATGATGCCCGGCGCTTCGAGACCTGGGAGAACTCTTATGCCCTCCGTGCCGGCCTAGGCGCCGCGGTTGAATATGCGGCAGCGCTTGGGCTGGCGGCCATTCAAAATCGGGTTTGGAAGCTGGCATCCACCTGCCGAGATATGTTGAAGCAACTTCCCGGGGCAAAAATTAGAGACATCGGCGCGCAACAGTGCGCAATTGTGAGCTTCACGATCGACGGATTGGAGCCACGCGAAACCGTAGCGGTGTTGCGCCAACAAGGGATCGCAATTGGTGCCTCCGACCCATCCAGCACGCGCCTCGATGCCGAGGCCCGTAAACTGCCCGTGGTCATGCGCGTTGCCCCCCACTACTACAATACTGAACACGACTTGGAGCAGTTCATCCAAGCAGTGCGGAGGTTGTTGTGACTTTGTTTCGTGGCTGCATTTTCTTTGAATTCCTGGAGCATGTCTTGGCTAATCTTCGTTGACGTGCTGAAAGGCGCCTTTTTGGCCGTCTCCGCGCCGCCTCGGTTGTCAAACGACGCAATCGAGGTCTTGCGCGTGCATCATGACATTGAGACAATCACCTAGCACGCCAACCAGGGAATCGAAGTATATGCGCGCGAGACAACCTTTCATCGCTGGCGCCGCGATGGCCTCTGATGCCATGGCGCCAACGCCGACGCTCACGGCGCTGCTACGCCGATGACACAGCATCCGACGACCGGCGCCGCGTCCAGACCGGATCTGCTTGAAAAGATCACCGGCCGTGCGGTGTTCGCGAGCGATATCAGCGTTCCTGGTATGACCCATGGCCGCATTCTGCGCAGTGCGGCGCCGCATGCGCGGATTGCCCGGTTGGATTGCGCGGCGGCCGGCGCACTCGACGGCGTGGTTACGGTGCTGACCGGAGAGGATCTCCCCACGTTAGCTCAGGATCATTGGGGTCTATTTCTCAATGACCGACCCGTGATCGCAGCTGGGAAAGTGCGCTATGTGGGAGAGCCGATGGCCCTCGTGGTCGCGGAAACTCCAGAAATCGCGGAGGCGGCGCTCGATCTGATCGATGTTGATTATGAGCATCTCCCGTATGTCGACAATGCCATTGCGGCGATCGCGCCCGAGGCGCCACTTTTGCATGACGTCCACGAAACGATCGCTGATTTCTATTTCAAGGGCGAAGCCAAACCTGTTGCCGGCAGCAATATTTTTCAGAGATTTCAGGTCAGCACGGGCGACGTGGATACCGCGGAGAGTGCGGCAGCCCACGTTTTCGAGCAGACCTACACCTTTCCCGGCGTTTCCCATTTCGCGATGGAGCCCCACTGCGTGGTCGCCGCCTTCGAAGGCGATCACCTGACCGTATGGTCCGGCGCCCAGTCGCCGACGGCCGTGCAAAAGGTGCTGTCACGCGTGTTCGGGTTGGCGCTCTCCAATGTTCGGATTATTGTGCCACTGGTTGGCGGCGGCTTTGGCGGCAAGGCTTCGGTCAAGATCGAGCCGCTGGTCGCCGCGGCGGCGCACAAGGCTGGCCGCCCGGTCCGGGTCGCGTTAAGTCTTGAAGAATCGATGCTTACCTGCCGCCGCCTGGGCGCGGCGATTACCCTGCGCACGTCCGTCGATGGTAGCGGCAAGATTATAGCGAAGCGCGCCAAGATCCTTCTTGATGGCGGCGCCTATGCCGACACCGGTCCGGCGGTCGCCGCAAAATCAGCGCATCGTGTCATCGGCCCCTACGGTATAGCAAATCTCGAAATAGAAGCTCAGGCTGTCTACACGAACACCGTGCCGGGTGCGGCCTTCCGCTCCATCGGTGGCCCCCAGGCCGTATGGGCCACGGAGTCCCAGATGGATGAGATCGGTGAAGCCATGGGCATCGATCCGGTCGATCTGAGGCGGCGAAATCTCCTGCCCCGCGGCGGTGAGATTCTAAGCACCTTGCGCCCGCTGGATGCCGATATGGCCGAAATGATGGAGCATGCGGACCGGGCCATGGCGGATCTGGGCGGCGGCCCCGCCGCCGGCATCGCGATCGCCGCCACGGATCCGGGCATCATGCCCATTGGCGGCGCGCTGGTCCGTGTCCTGGTGGATGGTTCCATTGTAGTGCTGTCCAACAGCGTGGATATCGGCCAAGGAGTGCGCGCGGTTTTGCGTGAGGTGGCGGCAAAGACCCTGAACCAGGATCCCGGCTCAATTCGGGTGGCCAATCCCGATACGGCAGCGGCGCCGTTTGATTGGGGAACCGGGGCCAGCCGCTCGACCGTGATTATGGGTCTTGCCGTCGAAGATGCGGCGCGCGACGCCGGCGATCAGATTCTGGCGCTGGCCACGTCCGTCTTTGACGGTGCCCCGAACGACATTCAACTGGTCCCGGGAGGCGTGGCCCATGGCGATGAAATCCTATCTTTCCAAGAGCTTTATCACAAAGCGTTTGGGATCGATTCCGGTGAGGTCGTGGGCCGCGCCATGATTACTCCGGCGCGCAGCGGTAGCGATTTCACGAAATCCCCGCTGTTTTGGGAAACGGCTGTCGGCGCCTGCGATGTCGAGGTTAATGAAGAGACCGGAGAATTGGTGGTCAGCCGCTATGTCGGCGTCGCCGATATCGGCCGGGCAATCAACCGGACCGGCGCGGAAGGCCAGGAAGAAGGCGCGGCCGTGCAGGGCATGGGGCACGCACTGTTCGAGCGGCTGGATTACGTCGATGGCCAACCCGTCAATGCAACGCCCGTCACCTACCGGGTGCCGGCGGCGGATGACGTCCCCAGGCATGCCCACACTGTGTTGATCGAAAACGGCGACGGTCCAGGCCCCATGGGCGCGAAGGGTATGGGCGAAGGCGGTATTCTGCCCGTGGCGCCGGCCATCGCGAACGCGCTGGCGCACCGTTATGGTGTCCGCATCCGCGATCTTCCCTTAACACCGGAGAGAATTTGGCGCGCACTGCGTAAACGAGGTGATGATGCTGCCTAGACCGTTCAATTATCACCGCCCGAGAACTCTGGATGAAGCCGTCTCGTTCATGACGTGCCATGCTGACGACGTCTCGCCTTACGCAGGTGGTACAGAATTGCTTCTTGCGATGAAAATGCACTTTGCGGATTACCAGAACTTTGTTGATCTTAAGCGGATTCCGGAGCTGCGCGCGATTGCCAGGCACGATGACATGGTATCGCTAGGCGCCCTCGCGACCCACGCCGACATTGCCGTAAACGCGGTCATTCGCGATACATTGCCGGCCCTTGCCAGACTTTGTGCCTCGATCGCCAATGTCCGCGTCCGTGCCTCAGGCACCATTGGCGGCAATCTTTGCTTTGCCGAACCACGCGCCGACCCGCCGATACTGCTTGCCGCGCTTGATGCGCAACTATACCTGAAGTCCGCGCGCGGCGAACGTCGCGTGGCCGCCAGCCAATTCATAACCGGGGCGCTTGAAACCATTCGCGCAATGGACGAAATTCTCCTGCGGATCGAAATTCCCTTGGCTGCCGGTGGCATAAGCTACGAGCGGGTGGTCCATGGTCATCGAACTGTCGCCGGGGCGGCTGTGGTGCTGGCGAATGATCCCAGTACTAGCGCGCGCGTCTGGGTCGGCTGTGTCGCAGGCTGCCCGGCGTCGCTGCCGAGCGCGGAGCGTTATATCGCAGCCAACCCGGATGTGCCTGATAATGCCTTGAAACAGGCCATCGCGGCGGATATCGGCGAGCTTGATGTTATTGACGATGAAGATGCCAGCGCGGATTACCGCCGGCATTTGGCGCTGACCGTGGCGCATCGCGCGATTGCCGCGGCGCTGGGTAGAAAGGTATCTGTGTAATGCCAACATCTCACAAGATTTCGCTCAACCTCAATGGCAATCCGGTTGAAGCGACAGTGGCATCCCATACATTGTTGATTGATTTCCTGCGCGACGGCCATGCCTTGCACGGTGTCAAACGGTCCTGCGAGATGCAGGTATGCGGGGCCTGCACCGTTCTGGTGGATGGGCGGCCCGTGAGCAGTTGCACCATGTTGGCGGTGGATGCCGACGCCGCCGCTGTTGTAACGATTGAAGGTTTGGGCGGCCCGGATGATCTTGATCCGGTTCAGGCAGCATTCCTGGAACATGGGGCGCTCCAATGCGGCTTTTGCACCCCTGGCATGATTCTTGCGGCCAAGGCGTTACTGGCATCAGATCCGAGGCCAAAACGGGCGGAGATCGAGCATCATTTGAACGGAAACATCTGCCGCTGTACCGGTTATCAAAAGATTATCGAAGCGGTGGAAAGCCTTGCCCGGACCTAGCATTTCATTTGACGGCCGCGAACCGGTTGAAGCGGTTCTAGCGAAAGCGCAGGCGGCGGTTGACGGCGGCGTCAATTCGATTTGGCTGGCCTGTCACCTGTATCAGCGCGATCCCATCGTAACGGCCAGCGTATTGCTGAACCGGCACCCGCATTTGAAGATAACCTTGGTGGCCATCAGCCCCTATTTGGTCCATCCGGTGCATGCGGCCATGGCGGCGGCGACGATTGACGAATTTTTTCCCGGTCGAATTTCTCTGTGCCTCGGCGTCGGGGCACCAGCGGATCTGGCCAATGTGGGGATCAACACGGCGGCACCGCTTGGCCCGATGCGCGAGGCCCTGGATATTTGCCGTGCCTTATTGAGGGGAGAGACGGTACAGATCAAGGGAGAGCGCTTTGAGGCTTCCGGTAGGGCGCTTGGCTCCGGCCAACATTATATCCCTCTGCTGCTGGCGGCCTCTGGCCCCAAGATGCTTCGGCTCGCAGGTTCCCACGCTGATGGCGTACTGTTATCGGCAGGTGCGTCGGTCGAGTTTGTGCGCTGGAGCTTGGCGCAGGTGTCGGCAAACGGTTTGGCTGCGGAATTTCACAGTCACGGGCTTGTATACGCAGCCGTTGCCGACGACGCAAACGCGGCTTTTGATCGTGTGCGGCGCGTTCTGGCGACGACGTTACGCGGAAAACATCATGCCCAGAACCTCGAACTCGCGGGCAGCCACCTGGATCAGGCGGCAGTCAACGAGGCGATTGCATCTGGCAATGGTGATGCCGTGGACAAACTGATCGACGACACCATCGTCGAACGCCATGCCGCGGCGGGAACGCCGAATACCTTCCGAACCAGGCTTGACGCCTATCAGGCCGCCGGTCTCGACGGCACGGTTCTGGCTTCGATGCGTACACCGGAACAGATAACGGCGGTCCTGTCCGCCCTCCGTTCCCAGACCTGAGGATGTTGCCATGAAATTTAGTATTTGCCTCTCGACCGGCTTCGAAGGCGTCATGTATCCCATTCCTTTTGCCGGGCCTGGGGATTTCGTTGCCCAGGCGCAATTGTGCGAACGGCTAGGCTACCATTCGGTCTGGGGCAATGATCACATCACCACCCAGAAATATGTGACGGAGCTGCACCCCGGAAAAGCACCAAACTTTTACGAGCCATTGATCACGCTTGCGATGTGCGCCCAGGCCACGGAACGCCTTATGGTCGGGACCGCTCTTCTTGTCATGCCCATGCGGGAACCGGTTTACCTGGCGAAACAAGTTGCAACGTTGGACCGTCTATCGGGCGGCCGTTTCATCCTAGCCGTCGGACTTGGGGCCTACCGCGAGGAGTTCACCGCCATGTCGCCCCGCCTGAAAGGCGCGCGGCGCGGCGACATGCTGGATGAGGGGATCGAGGCATTCTTGGAACTGATCACCGAGACCTCGGCCAGCCATGACGGGAACTTCTATGCCTTCAAGGACGTTGCGATGTTCCCGAAACCAAAACAGGATCCCTACCCGCTATTTATTGGTGGCCACAACATGGCGACGGTCGAACGCGCCGCGCGGTATGGCCACGGCTGGCTGTCAGGATGGCGTCCGCTTCCGGAATTGGAAGAGCGCATCAAAATTCTGAAGAACCGCACTGCCGAACTGGGCCGGCCTCAAGATGCGGTCGAAATTGCGCCACAATTCTCAATGTTGCTCGCTAAGACCGATGAAGAAGCAGAGACTAATTATATGGCCAGCGGTCTGGTCGCACACCGGCAATCGCTTGCCTATACGGCCCGTGATCTAAGTCAGCAGGTAGCGGCCAATCTAGTTGGTTCACCTAATACCGTCATCGAAAAGATCGAGAAGCTAAAATCCATCGGCGTCGATCACTGTTCAGCTCTGATGATCCCTGCCAACACTCTGGCCGAGATGAATGACCAAATCGAATGGTTCGCCCATGACGTCATGGCGAAAGTTTAAGAAGCCAAAAATTGGGGAGCGAAAAGCGGCTACGCTCTTGTCCGATCTCCGGACTGTTAGGGTTTCCTAATACATAACACCTCAATGCCGGTGGGTGGGAGCCATCCACAACATTAATAGCTGCCTATAACCGCCTGGCCATACCTTGATGGATCAATGGGTGACAGCATCCGTCAATCGGCGCATGGCGTCCTCCAAAATGAAGCGGGGGCATGCGACATTGATCCGTTCAAAGCCCGCACCTTCTTCGCCAAAGATATAACCTTCATCCAAATAGAGCCCCGCCTTGTTCAGCATCAGGTCCTCCAACTGCGCCTTGTCCAGCCCCAGCGCACGGCAGTCCAACCAAGCCAAATAAGTGGCTTCTGGTTTGATCATGCGGATGTGCGGCAAATTCTTGGCCAAGTACCCGGCCATGAAATCCATATTGCCCTGGATATAGGCAAGCACCTGTCGCAGCCATTCCTCCCCCTCGTCGTAAGCCGCTTGCACGGCAGCCGCACCGAATGGATTCATGCCGAACATGGTCGCCTTTTGTAGACCGGCGCCGACCTGGGATCTAAGTTCAGGATTGGGCGTGATGATGTGGGCCGTATGCATGCCGGCCAGGGAAAAAGTCTTGGACGCGGCGCTACAGACGATAGCGTTTTCAGCGCATGCCCTTCCCAGCGCCGCGTAAGGCTTGAACACCGATCCGTTCAACATGAGGTCAGCATGTAATTCATCCGCCACCACCAGCACGTCATGGCGGTTGCAGATTTCCCCCAGCCGGCTTAGTTCCGCTTCGTTCCAAACCCGGCCTACCGGATTGTGCGGGCTACACAATAGAAGCATCTTGACGGTGGGATCAGAAGCCTTTGCCTCCAGATCCTGGAAATCCATTTCATAACGGCCATCGACCAGCCGCAGGGGGTTGCGCACCACGCGGGCGTCATTGTTTTCGATCACCATATAAAACGGATGATAGACCGGCGGCTGCACGATGACGCCGTCGCCTGCCTGGGTGAAGGTGCGAACCAGCATGTTTAAGGCCGGCACCACGCCGGAGGCGGTAGCGATCCAATCCTTTTCCACCGTCCAACCATGACGGCGCTGCATCCAACCGGTGACAGCGGAAAGATAGGCATCGGTCTTATAGGTATAGCCAACACTGGGTATGGCCGCCCGCGCCTCCAACGCCCGGCGAATGGGCTCGGCGATGGCGAAATCCATGTCGGCAACCCACATGGGCAGCACTTGCCGTTTGCCGTCTATCTCTTCGGTGGCGTCCCAGGCTTCAAGCCCATTGTCGCCTTTTCGGTGCTCCCATTTGACGGATCCAATGCCGCGCGGCGTGGCGATACGGTCAAAATCATATTTCATCTGGCGACAAGACTTCCTAAATTGCAACGGTTGACCCACAGTACAGGCGAACATCGGGATCACGGATTCATTTTTTGAATCCGCTTTTCAGTCCTTTGAAATTGTTCAAAATAATGGTGCGCCCATCCGAGCCTTCTTGTCGGCAGGTCCGCCGATCTTACTTTTAGTCATCACTTTTACCGAAGCACCGTGGCATAGGCGCATCGCGTCGATGACTTCGACCATCGCGAGACTGGCTTGAGCTAGCCTATTCTGCCCCAACGCGGCGCTAAGACAAGCGCTTCAAAGTCCGGCATAACGCCTGATAATTGGGCATTAAAATTTAATGCTCAAAAAATGTGCGATTTGGGTTGGTTCCGACTCCTGCACTTTTGTGCCGAATTTTCCTATATTGATCAGTTGCTTACGAAAAATCATCAGACGGGTTCGGAATTGGCATGGTCCTTGCAGTGAGAGGGGTGGTGCAAGACAACCCCTATGGAGACAAACTGATGATAACCAGACGTAATGCCCTTAACACCATAGCCGCTGCCGCGCTGGCGGCCGGCGTTGCGGCCACAGCCATACCGGCCAAGGCAGCAGAAGATACGATCAAGGTCGGCGTGCTTCATTCCCTGTCGGGAACCATGGCGATTTCCGAGACCACATTGAAGGACTCGGTGCTGATGATGATCGACAAGTTGAATAAGGAAGGCGGCCTTTTGGGCAAGAAAGTCGAGGCGGTGGTTGTCGACCCGGCCTCGAACTGGCCCCTGTTTGCGGAAAAGGCCCGCGAACTAATCCAGGTCAACAAGGTTGACGTGGTGTTCGGTTGCTGGACCTCCGTTTCTCGGAAATCGGTGCTGCCGGTGTTCGAAGAACTCAACGGCATGCTGTTCTATCCTGTGCAATACGAAGGCGAGGAATCTTCCCGCAACGTGTTCTACACCGGTGCCGCGCCAAACCAGCAGGCGATTCCGGCGGTGGAATACCTGATGAGCGAGGACGGCGGTGGGGCCAAGCGCTTTATCCTGTTGGGCACGGACTATGTTTATCCGCGCACGACCAACAAGATCCTGCGCGCCTTCCTGCACAGCAAAGGTATCTCGGATGCAGATATCATGGAGGAATATACTCCCTTTGGACATTCCGACTGGCAGACTATCGTAGCCAGTGTGAAGAAATTCGCCTCGGCCGGAACCAAGACCGCCGTCGTCTCCACCATCAACGGTGATGCCAACGTGCCGTTCTATAAGGAACTGGCCAACCAAGGCATCAAGGCGGAAGACATCCCCGTGGTTGCCTTTTCGGTCGGTGAGGAAGAACTGGCCGGGCTGGATACGGCCCCCCTGGTTGGGCATCTGGCAGCGTGGAACTATTTCATGTCCGTTGATGCAACTGAAAACGACACTTTCATCAAAAGCTGGCACGCCTTTATCGGTGATAAGAAGCGGGTCACCAACGATCCCATGGAAGCCACCTATATCGGTTTCAAGATGTGGACCCAAGCTGTAAAGCAGGCCGGCACGACGGATGTGGATGCGGTACGCCAGGCCATGTACGGCCAAAAGGTCAAAAACCTGACCGGCGGCATTGCGATGATGAATACCAACCATCACTTGTCCAAGCCCGTACTGATCGGTGAAATCCAAGGCGACGGCCAGTTCGACGTGGTCTGGCAGACGGACGGTGAAGTCGTGGGCGACGCCTGGAGCGATTTCATCCCCGAAAGCGCTGCTCTGACAGCCGATTGGACCTATCCCTGGATCTGCGGCAACTGCAAGAAACCTTCCTTCACCAACTAACCTTTCCTGCTCTCAAGGAGGCGGCCCGACATCATTTTGGCGCCGCCTCCCCAATATTGTTGTCATACCTCCCTGGACCAAGAACATATGTCTCGATATTTTTTCATACCTCTGCTGCTGCTCTTGGCGACCGCAGGCTTCTGTCTGCCGGCGCAGGCCGACGATACGGCCGCGCTGCTGAGCGGTTTAAGCGGCAAGAGTTTCAAGGCCAAGATTGCGGTGGTGGAAAAATTGGCGGCTAGCGGCGATGCCCGCGTTGTGGCGCCTCTGACGGCCCTACTGGAGGGCCGCCTGCACAAGAGAAAATCCGATGGCATCCTGGTCATCATGACAAAGCTGGGCGGCAAGAGACATATCGTCGACGCCCTTAGCGGCGCGCCCCTAGGTGAGGCCAAGCCCCGTTCATTCAAGAAGATCCGAGTCAATAACCGCCTGCGCGGCGTGCTCCGCGGTGCCCTGGGTGCCCTGACGCTTTTTGCTCCCGAGCCCGCAAAACGCCTGAGCGCGGCCCGATCCATGTTTAAGTCGGCCGCCGCCGATAGCCTGCCGCCGCTGGCCAAAGCCTATCTGCAGGAGACGGAGGCGGATGTGCGGGAGGCCCTCGCCCGCACCCTGGCCGCGGCCCGCCTGCGCCACGGCAGCAGCGAGGAGAAGCTGGCCGCCGCCGAAATCCTCTCGGGCTTCCCCGATCAGGAGGTCCGCGACCTATTGGCCAATACGGCCCAAACAGCACAAGGCGATCTTCTCCAGGCCGTGAACAGGGCCCATGCCGGTATCGAACAGCGTCTGGCCTTTTTCGATATCCTGCAGAATATTTTTCAAGGCATCAGCCTCGGTTCGGTGCTGCTGCTCGCGGCCATTGGCCTCGCCATCACCTTTGGCGTTATGGGGGTGATCAACATGGCCCACGGCGAAATGGTTATGCTGGGTGCCTACACCACGCATGTGGTGCAGGTGATGATGCAGACATATTTCCCTGGTGCCTTTGCGCATTCCCTGTTGCTGGCCATTCCCACGGCTTTCCTCGTCACCGGCCTGTTCGGCATATTTCTGGAACGGAGCGTAATCCGGTTTCTCTATGGCCGACCCCTGGAGACTTTGCTGGCGACGTGGGGGTTGAGCCTGATATTGCAGCAGTTCGTGCGTTCCATCTTTGGCCCCACCAACAGAGAAGTGATCGCGCCGTCCTGGATGAGCGGCTCCATCGAGATCACCGGCGGTTTGGTTCTGACCCATAATCGCATCTGGATCATTGTTTTCGCCGCCTTGGTTTTTATTCTTTTGACCTTGTTAATCCGCTACACAGATTTTGGCCTGCGTATGCGCGCGGTGACCCAGAACCGCCCCATGGCGAATGCGGTCGGCATCCGCTCCAGTTGGGTTGACGCCATGACGTTTGGCCTGGGCTCCGGCGTCGCCGGGTTGGCTGGTGTTGCATTAAGTCAGATCGACAATGTCAGCCCGAACCTGGGCCAGGGCTACATCATCGATAGTTTCCTCGTAGTGGTATTTGGTGGCGTGGGCAATCTGTGGGGCACCCTGGTCGGTGCCCTGTCCCTGGGCATGGCGAACAAGTTTCTGGAACCATACGCAGGTGCCGTATTGGCTAAGATTATAATCCTGTTCCTGGTCATCCTGTTCATCCAGAAACGCCCCCGGGGCCTGTTCGCCCTAAAGGGCCGGGCGGTGGAGGCCTAGCATGACAAAGCTTTATTCAAGCACCGGGATGTTTGCCGTTCTCTTGGCGGCGGTCACCATCATCGTGCCCATCCTGAACCTTGCCGTACCGGAAACCTCGGCCCTGCACATACCCACCTACGCAGTCAGCTTGTTCGGCAAATATCTGGCTTTTGCTCTGCTGGCCCTGTCGGTGGATCTGATCTGGGGCTATTGCGGCATCCTTAGCCTGGGACACGGTGCTTTCTTTGCCTTGGGTGGCTATGCCATGGGCATGCATCTGATGCGCCAGATTGGCGACCGGGGCGTTTACGGCAATGCCGAATTGCCGGATTTCATGGTCGCTCTCAATTGGCAGGAATTGCCCTGGTACTGGTACGGCTTCGACAATTTTGCCGTCGCTATGGTCATGGTGCTGCTGGTGCCCGGTGCCCTGGCCTTTATCTTTGGCTGGTTCGCCTTTCGCAGCCGGGTCAGTGGCGTCTATCTTTCCATCATCACCCAGGCCATGACCTTTGCCTTGATGCTGGCCTTTTTCCGCAATGACATGGGCTTCGGCGGCAATAATGGCCTGACCGATTTCAAAGAAATTCTCGGCTTCGATCTGCGCGGCCAGGGCACCCGCGCCGGATTATTCATTGCCTCGGGCACCGCTCTTCTGGTCGGATTATTGCTGTGCCGGGCGATTGTGACCTCGAAATTGGGCAAGATCCTGGTCGGTATCCGCGACGCGGAAAGCCGCACCCGCTTCCTTGGCTATCGGGTCGAGCACTACAAACTGTTCGTATTCATGGTCTCGGCAATGATGGCCGGTGTGGCGGGCGCCTTGTACGTTCCCCAGGTGGGCATCATAAATCCCGGTGAATTCGCGCCGGCCAATTCCATCGAAATCGTGGTTTGGGTAGCCCTGGGCGGGCGTGGTACCCTTATCGGTGCCATAATGGGCGCGGTTCTGGTGAATTTGGCCAAAAGCTATTTAACTGCGGCCTTTCCCGAAATCTGGCTGTTCGCTTTGGGTGGCCTATTTGTCGCCGTCACCTTGTTCCTGCCCCGAGGGATCGCCGGCAGTGCCCGGCTATTGCGTGTGGGTGACCGGTCATGAGCGACGTACTCTATCTGGACGGAATATCAGTCAGCTTTGGCGGCTTCAAGGCCCTGAACGATTTGAGCCTGGTGGTCGAAAAGGGGGAAATGAGAGCGATTATCGGACCCAACGGCGCTGGTAAGACCACCATGATGGATATCATCACCGGGCGCACCCGCCCCGACAAGGGCATCGCGCTTTTTCAGGGTGATCGGGACCTGACCGGTATGGACGAGGCGGAAATCGCTAATCTGGGGATTGGCCGTAAATTTCAAAAGCCAACGGTGTTTGAAAGCCATAGCGTCGAAGATAATCTGCTACTGGCGCAAAAGGCACCCCGAGGGCCCTGGGCGACACTGTTCGCCAAGCTATCCGCCGCGCAGCAGGACGTCATTGACGGAACTCTTGATACGATTGCCTTATCGGACTCCCGCCAACGTCTGGCCGGCGAACTTTCGCATGGGCAAAAGCAATGGTTGGAGATCGGCATGTTGTTGATGCAAGAGCCTGAATTGCTGCTGGTCGATGAGCCGGTGGCGGGCATGACCGATGCCGAAACGGAGCAAACCGCCGTGTTGCTGCGGGAAATCTCGAAAACCCGCTCTGTCGTCGTCGTGGAGCATGACATGGAATTCGTCCGAGCCTTGGGCACCAAGGTTACGGTGCTGCACGAAGGTTCCGTGTTATCCGAAGGTTCCTTGGAATCAGTGCAGAACGACTCCCGGGTGATCGAAGTTTATTTGGGCCGCTAGAACATGTTGCAGATAAATAGTATCGACCTTTTTTATGGCGCTAGCCAAGCCTTGCGCGGCGTCAATCTGACGGCCCGGCCGGGTGAAGTAACTTGTGTGCTGGGCCGCAACGGCGTCGGCAAGACCTCTCTTTTACGCGCCATTGTTGGCCAGCAAACCATTCAAGGCGGCAGCATTCATTGGGAAGACCGCGATATTAGCAAAATGGCCAGCCATGCCAGAGCCCGCGCCGGCATTGCCTATGTCCCCCAGGGGCGGGAGATCTTTCCATTTTTGACCGTGGACGAGAATTTGCGCTCGGGCTTTGCTGCACTTCCGCGCAGCGAACGGCGCCTGCCCAGTGAAACATTCAAGCTGTTCCCAGTCCTGAAGGAAATGCTGGGCCGGCGGGGCGGCGATCTTTCGGGAGGACAGCAACAACAGCTGGCCATTGCCCGCGCGCTGGCCATGCAGCCACGCCTGCTGATCCTTGATGAGCCGACTGAGGGCATTCAGCCATCGATAATCAAGGATATTCAGCGAATTATAGCCCTGTTGCGGGATCGCGGCGACATGGCCATTGTACTGGTGGAGCAGTATTTTGAATTCGCCCGTGATCTGGCTGACAGCTACATCGTCATGGAGCGGGGCGAGGTTGTCCTATCGGGCGATCGGGCGGAAATGATGGAAGAAGATGTACGGCGCTACCTCACAGTCTGAGACACCACCAACTCTGCAACGCCTGCAAGGCAGCGCCAGGGTTGGGTTTTCGGGCACTCGGCTGACCGAGCTTTATCAGGCTAACCCTTGCCGTGTCATGCTGCCGCGCAGCCCTGGCGGCGGGGTGGAGGCGGTATTGTTGAATACCGCCGGGGGCATCACCGACGGCGACTGCCTCAATTACAGTATTTCGGCGGCGGCGGGTGCGCAGGTCACGGCAACGACCCAGGCAGCGGAAAAGGTCTATCGCTCGCGCGGTGCCGATAGCCAAGTCCAATGTCATCTCATGCTAACCGACGGTGCCTTTCTGGAATGGCTGCCCCAGGAAACTATTCTGTTCGACGGCGGTGCTCTGGGCCGGCAGACGTGCATCGAAATGGATGGCGACAGCCGATTGTTGGCCCTAGACTGGCTGCTGTTCGGGCGTCTGGCCAGCGGCGAACGGTTGCATAGCGCCCGCGTCCGGGACCGCTGGCGCCTGCGCCGGGACGGGCGACTGATATGGGCCGACGATTTCCGGCTGCAAGGCGATCTGGAAAGCCTGGCCGCGCGCCCGTCTCTGCTGGCTGGGGCGCGTGCTCTGGCAACCTTGATTTACGCCGCGCCGGATGCCGGACAATACCTGGACCCCGCGAGGGAGCTGTTGCAACGGGTTGCTGGCCGCGCCGGGGCAAGCGAGCGGCCTGGCCTGCTGATCTGCCGTTTCCTGGCCGATGACGGCCTGACCCTGCGGCGCGATGTGGAGGCGTTTTTGTTGCCTTTCCGCGCTGTCCTTCGGGGCCAGCCCCAGTCCACACCTATGCCCCTGCCGCGCGTTTGGGCCTGTTAAGGATAAATTTGGAGGAGAAAGCCGGTGTATCTGACCCCACGGGAAAAAGACAAACTGCTGGTCGCCACCGCCGCCATGGTGGCGCGTAACCGGCTTGAACGGGGCGTTCTGTTGAATTACCCGGAAGCCGTGGCCCTGATTTCGGATTTCGTCGTTGAAGGGGCCCGGGACGGACGTACTGTGGCCGATCTAATGGCGGCGGGGGCCGAAGTCATTAGCCGCGCGCAGGTCATGGAGGGCATCGCGGAAATGCTGTCCGACGTTCAGGTCGAAGCGACATTTCCCGACGGCACCAAGCTGGTCACCGTCCATCATCCCATTCGTTGAGGCCCATTTTATTAGGACTGACATCATGATCCCAGGCGAAATTATTGCGAAGGACGGCGAAATCACCCTGAACCAGGGCCGGGATGCCATCACCCTGACCATTGCTAATACCGGCGATAGGCCGATACAGGTGGGCAGTCATTATCATTTTTACGAAACCAACAGCGCCCTGGATTTCGATCGCGAGGCGGCGCGTGGCCGACGTCTCGACATCCCCGCCGGAACCGCCATCCGTTTTGAGCCGGGACAACGGCGCGAGGTGCCGTTGGTACCCTACGGCGGCGGCCGCGCGGTTTATGGTTTCAACGGCACCGTGATGGGTGAGCTGGATAGTTCGACGGATGGGGGGGCCTAAACCATGGCAGCGAAAATGAACCGGGCCGACTATGCCCATATGTACGGCCCCACCGTGGGGGACAAGGTACGCCTTGCTGATACGGAGCTTTTCATCGAGGTGGAACAGGACCACACGATTTACGGCGAGGAAGTCAAATTTGGCGGCGGCAAGGTGATCCGCGACGGTATGGGGCAATCGCAACGGGAACGGAGCCAGGGTGCCGTGGACACGGTGATCACCAATGCTTTGATCCTGGATCATTGGGGCGTGGTCAAGGCTGATATCGGCATCATTGATGGCCGTATCGCCGCCATCGGCAAGGCGGGCAACCCCGATATTCAGCCTGGCGTGGATATTGTTATTGGACCTTCCACAGAGGCGATCGCGGGTGAAGGCAAGATCATCACTGCCGGCGGCCTGGATGTGCACATCCATTTTATCTGCCCACAGCAGATCGAAGAGGCGTTGTATTCAGGCATTACCACCATGATGGGTGGCGGAACCGGTCCGGCTACGGGCACTAACGCGACTACCTGTACGCCGGGGCCATGGCATATTCAGCGCATGTTGCAGGCGGCTGATGGTTTTCCCATGAACCTCGGTTTTTTTGGCAAGGGAAACGCTTCTCTGCCCGGTGCCTTGGTTGAACAGGTTGAGGCTGGCGTCTGCGGCTTAAAACTGCACGAGGACTGGGGCACCACCCCGGCGGCCATCGATTGCTGTCTGTCCGTGGCCGACGAGATGGACGTGCAGGTCATGATCCACAGCGATACTCTAAACGAATCTGGATTTGTCGAGGACACGGTAAAGGTCTTCAAAGGCCGTACCATCCATGCTTTCCATACCGAGGGCGCGGGGGGCGGCCATGCCCCGGATATCATCAAGGTTTGCGGCGAAGCTAACGTTATACCTTCGTCGACCAATCCGACCCGGCCTTTCACCCGCAATACGGTGGACGAGCATCTGGATATGCTCATGGTCTGCCACCATCTGGACCCCAATATTGCCGAGGATGTGGCCTTTGCCGAAAGCCGCATTCGCAAGGAGACCATCGCGGCGGAAGACATCCTGCACGACCTAGGTGCATTTTCCGTCATTGCCTCGGACAGCCAAGCCATGGGCCGGGTGGGCGAAGTCATCATCCGGACCTGGCAAACCGCCGACAAGATGAAAAAGCAATTCGGCCCTCTGGATGGGGAAACAGGGAACAACGACAACCTGCGGGCCCGGCGCTATGTGGCGAAATACACCATCAACCCGGCAATCGCCCAAGGCATCGCGCAGCATGTGGGTTCGGTCGAGGTCGGCAAGTTGGCGGATCTATGCATCTGGTCGCCGGCGTTCTTTGGCGTCAAGCCGGACATGGTCATCAAGATGGGCAGCATCGCCGCAGCGCAAATGGGCGATCCCAACGCCTCGATCCCGACGCCGCAGCCGCAGTATATGCGGCCCATGTTCGCGGCCTTTGGCGGTGCCCGCACGGCATCGTCGGTCAGCTTCCTCAGCCAGGCCGCCATCGACGGCGGCGCGGGCGAACGCTATGGCCTGGCCAAGCCGGTGCTGGCGGTGGGCAACACCCGAAGCGGCATCGGTAAGGGCGCGATGGTCCTGAATGACCATATGCCGAAAATCGAGGTTGATCCGGAAACCTACGAAGTCCGTGCCGACGGGGTTTTACTGACCTGCGAGCCGGCGGAAGTGCTGGCCATGGCGCAACGCTATTTTCTGTATTGAGGAGAATGCTATGGAACGCGCCATCGCGCATTTTCAAGTTGAGCACTGGCCGACAGAACTGGCTGCCGATTGCATCACCCTGGCCTTTGACGAGCGCCATCGTCGGCGCATCCGCCTATCGACGGACGGCGGCGAAGACATCCTGCTCGACCTGCCAAAAGCCATCGCCATGGCCCATGGTGACGGCCTGCGTATCAGCGACGGCCGCTGGATGGCGGTCCGCGCCGCGCCGGAACCTTTGCTGGAGATTCGCTGTCAGACACCCCTGGCCTTGCTGCGCACGGCCTGGCATCTGGGCAATCGGCATCTGCCCACCGATGTGACGGCGGACCGTCTACGCATCCGCCCCGATCATGTGATCGAGGCCATGTTGCGCGGCATGGGGGCTCAGGTAGAGCACATCACGGCCCCGTTCCAACCCGAAGGCGGCGCCTATGACGGCCAGGACGGGGGCCATGCCCATAGCCATAGCTATGACCACGACCACGACCATAATCATGAACATTAAACCGGCAGATCTATTGCGTTTGCAAAGCTGGTTGTCGCCAACCTTCCCCATTGGCGCATTCAGCTACTCCCACGGCCTGGAATACGCCGTCGAAGCCGGCCTTGTGCATGACCGGGCTAGCTTGATCGACTGGTTGGAGGCTGATTTGCGCCACGGCAGCGGCCGCAATGAGGTAATCTTTCTGGCCTCGGCCATGGCAGCTGATGACGCTGTATTCCTCTCAGTCGCGGAACTGGCGGCGGTATCCTTTGCCAGCAGCGAACTGGCGTTGGAGGGCCTGTCCCAGGGCGAGGCCTTTCTACTCACCGTGATGCGTGCCTGGCCAAACGACGCCGTGTCGGCACGCCGAAATCTACTCCGCGAGGCCGATATCGCACCTAGTCTCGCCATCGCGATGGCCATGGCCTGCGCCGGCCACGGGATCGAGCCGGCAGCCGTCCTGCCACTCTACCTGCAGGCCTGGCTGGCGAATTTGATCAACGCCGCTGTCCGCCTGGTGCCCCTGGGGCAGACCGACGGGCAATTGGCTCAGGCCGCAATGGAAGACGCCGTTATGTCCATGGCGCAGCAGGCCCGCACGGCCGGTCCGGACGATCTGGGCTCCGCCGCCGTTATGGTGGACTGGGCCAGCATGCAACATGAAAATCAATACACGAGGTTGTTTCGATCATGAGCCATCTAACAGACCTGACATCCCAACATGGACCTTTACGCATCGGCGTCGGCGGCCCCGTCGGCTCCGGCAAGACCGCATTGCTGGAGGCCCTGTGCCGCCGCATGCGGGATGAACGGGATATCATCGTCATCACCAATGATATCTATACCAAGGAGGACCAACAGATCCTGACCCGCGCCGGGGCGCTGCCGGCAGAGCGGATCATGGGCGTCGAAACCGGGGGCTGCCCCCACACCGCGATCCGCGAGGATGCCTCAATTAACCTGGCGGCGGTGGCGCAGATGAACCAGGCCTTCCCAAAGGCCGAGATTTGCCTGATCGAATCCGGTGGCGACAATCTCGCCGCCACCTTCAGCCCGGAACTGGCGGATTTGACCATCTATGTCATCGACGTCGCGGCGGGTGAGAAAATCCCACGCAAGGGCGGCCCCGGCATTACCCGCTCGGACTTGCTGGTCATCAACAAAATCGACCTCGCCCCCCTGGTGGGCGCAGATCTGGGAGTCATGCGCAGCGACACGGAGCGCATGCGCGACGGTCGCCCTTTCGTCTTCACCAACCTGAAAACCCATGAAGGCCTGGAAAAAATTGTAGCTTTCATCGTCACGGCAGGAGGCCTCACGAGTAGCGCGGAATTTTGAGACCTACGGCGGATCGTGCTGTGAGGAAAGCAGGCAAGAGAGAGGTGCAGGGCTGACCTTCTGCGACAGCGAGGAATGGCTCACCCACTCAGGTACCGCCGGTCAGGTGGAATTCGGCGAAATGCATATTCTCTGCGATGACATGAAGCCCTGCCCAGCCGGCACGTCCGGCACCGTCTGGTTCGTCAACGCCTGCGAATTCGAATATTTCAACGACGCCGAACGCACGGCGGAAGCCTATTCCCCTGACAGTACCATGAGCACGGCTGGCGATATGGACTATGTCGATGAGGAGGGTTCGCTGCTGCTCATAATGTCGGTTTGCATGTTCAGCAAATCTCTGGATCGCGGTCTTGGCCAAGCAGGATTGTCGGACAAATGAAGGCGTTGCGAGTTGAGTAATCCGGGTGCCCATGGGCAAGTTAGATGCCCCTTCCGGGTCAATAGCGCCCCGTAAGCATTTTCTGATATAATGCTCGATGCCGGGTGATAAGCGAACATCGGCTTGACGGTGGCATCCTTCCGGAACGTGCTAGGAGCAGACTCTCTGACCACCTAGTATTTCCACCAATTTCGATAAGGTTCCCCGCCAAGGAAGAACACAATTTTGAAACGCCGGCTCGCCGCCATATTGATCGCCGATGTGGTCGATTATTCCCGTCTGATGGGCGAAGACGAAGCGCGTACGCTGGCCGCTTTGGCTGAACTGCGGAAAAAGCTATTCGAGCCAGTGGTGGCCGAGCGTGGTGGCAAGGTCATCAAGCGTATGGGCGACGGCTGGATTGTGGAATATCCCAACGTCTCCGATGCGGTCACCAGCGCCATAGAGGTACAAGTCGGTCTCGCAGATCATGAGACAATCAGACTCCGCATCGGTGTCCATACCGGCGATGCAACCCTTCAAGATGACGATATTTACGGTGATGGGATCAATGTTGCCGCGCGCCTAGAGGCCCTTGCCGAACCAGGCCAGGTGCTTATTTCCGACACGGCGCATCACAGTCTCGATGGTAAGGCGGCAAAGCAGTTCTCCGGCGGTCAAACGCAACAATTGAAAAATATCGAACGACCGGTTGCGGTCTGGCGATGGCCCGCTACAAGCGATGTGCCAGTGAAAGAATCTGGGGCGCTCGTATTGCCCGACAAACCATCAATCGCGGTCCTTGCCTTTGACAATATGTCCGGCGATCCGGAGCAGGAGTTTTTGTCCGACGGCATCACCGACGAAATCATTAACAGCCTGTCCCGGAACCGGGTTTTTTTCGTCATCGCCCGCAATTCTTCCTTTACCTACAAGGGGCAGGCGGTTGACCTGACGCGGGTCAGCCGGGAACTGGGCGTCCGCTATGTCCTGGAAGGCAGCGTGCGCAAGGCCGGCAACCGCGTCCGTATTACTGCCCAGCTTGTCGATGCCCTGGACGGCAATCAAATCTGGGCGGACAAGTTTGACGGCGACCTGACCGGTCTTTTCGCAGTGCAGGACGAAATTGCCCAAAACATAGTCTCGACGGTGGCGCCGGAATTGATTTTCATATGTCTTCTTGACAAAAGAACAAAACGTGAATATTTTAAATTTATCAAACCCGGCATACGGTCGGCGTTGCGGCAAGCGGCCCCGTCCCTGCCCCGGCAGCCAGATCCTATAGCCGGGTTTCGTTTTTCTGACCGCCAATAAATTTGGCGCCCGAGCCGTACATGGATTGGTAATGCCGGCGTGACTATATATCCTTTGTATTGATTCGTTCGGTCAGCCGGGCGCACGTATTTCATTTGAGGCGATAGATCGAGTGACATGAACGACCTGTTCACACAACCAGGCAAGCCTAATTTGGCGGGCAAACAAGCCAGCGGCAGCAAAGCCGCCTCCCGCGGGAGCAAGACGAATACCTATACCGCCAAGGACATCGAGGTTCTGGAGGGGCTGGAGCCCGTGCGCCGCCGTCCCGGCATGTATATCGGCGGCACCGACGAACGCGCCCTGCATCATCTGGCGGCGGAGGTTCTGGACAATGCCATGGACGAGGCCGTGGCCGGCCATGCCGATCGGATCGAAGTAACACTGAACGCCGAGAGTATCCTGACCGTGGTCGATAACGGCCGGGGCATTCCCACCGATCCGCATCCAAAGTACAAACCGAAATC
Organism: Rhodospirillaceae bacterium; assembly: GCA_018701215.1. GTDB lineage: Bacteria > Pseudomonadota > Alphaproteobacteria. The sequence continues at coordinate 27,411 of JABIWH010000003.1, read as the reverse complement.
CGCCTTGGAGGTCATTCTGACCACGCTGCATTCGGGCGGCAAATTTTCCGACAAGGTTTATCAAACCGCCGGCGGTCTGCACGGCGTCGGCATCTCGGTGGTCAACGCATTGTCGGATTCCCTGGTGGTGGAAGTCGCCCGCGACCGCCAGCTTTGGCGTCAGGAATACAGCCGGGGCGAAGCGAAAACAAAACTGTTGGATATGGGCAAGGTCGCCAATCGGCGCGGCACCACCATTGCCTGCCATCCGGATCCGGAAATATTCGGCGCCGGCGCGCGCTTTCTGCCCAGCCGCCTGTACCGCATGGCCCGTTCCAAGGCTTATCTTTTCCGCGGCGTAAAAATCCACTGGCGCTGCGCGGAAAGCTTGATCACGGGCAAGGATCAGACGCCCAGCGAAGCGGTGCTGCATTTTCCCAACGGCCTGGCTGATTTCCTGGCCGCCTCCCTGGGGGACGGCCCGACCGTTACGCCACAGGCGTTTAGCGGCCGCGCTGATCTGACCGAGGCCAAGGGCGAGGTCGAATGGGCCATGCATTGGCCGGTGGAAACTGATGGCTTCCTCCATTCCTATTGCAATACCGTGCCGACCACGGAAGGCGGCAGCCATGAAGCCGGCCTGCGCGCGGCCTTGACCAAGGGCCTGAAGGCTTACGGCGAGATGGTCGGCGTGCGTAAGGCCGCGCAGTTGACTGGTGACGATATTCTGGGACCGGCGGCGGCCATGCTGTCGGTCTTCATTCCCGAACCACAGTTCAGCGGCCAGACCAAGGAAAAGCTTTCCAGCCCCGAAGCAACCCGTTGGGTCGAGGCGATCGTCCGCGATCATTTCGACCATTGGCTGTCGGGTGATCCGGAAAACGCCAACCGCCTGTTGGCCTGGGGCATTGAGCGGGCAGACGAACGCCGACGCCGCCGGGACGAACGCGATATCAAGCGCAAGACGGCCTCGCGCCGGGTCCGGCTGCCGGGCAAACTATCGGATTGTTCACAGAATTCAGCTGCCGGCAGCGAGATATTCATTGTCGAGGGCGATAGCGCCGGCGGTTCCGCCAAACAGGCCCGCAACCGCGCCAATCAGGCCATCTTGCCCTTGCGTGGAAAAATCCTCAATGTCGCCTCGGCCAGCGCGGAAAAGCTGAAGGCCAATCAGGAATTGACCGATCTGTTGCAGGCCCTGGGCTGTGCCACAAGGCTGCGCTACCGCGAGGATGATCTGCGTTATGACCGGGTCATTATCATGACCGACGCGGATGTGGATGGCGCGCATATCGCATCATTGTTGATGACCTTTTTCTTTCGCGAGTTGCCCGATCTGGTCCACCAGGGACACCTTTATCTGGCCCTGCCGCCGTTGTACCGGATCAGCCAGGGCGGCAAGACCCTGTATGCCCGTGACGAGGCGCACCGCAAGGAATTGCTGCAAACTGAGTTTCAGGGCCGTGCCAAGGTGGAAACCTCCCGCTTCAAGGGTTTGGGTGAAATGCCGCCGAAACAATTGAAGGAAACCACCATGGATCCGAAAAACCGCACTTTGCTGCGGGTTATCCTGCCAGAAGACGGCGGCGAGACCGGCGATTTGGTGGAACAGTTGATGGGCCGCAAGGCGGACTCACGATATCGTTACATCCAGGACAACGCTCGTTTCGTGACAGACCTGGATGTTTAGGCTGCGAAGACCTATCTAAATAGAGCCGGATAGCCATATTGATGGGAGCTTCAGATGACAAAATCTTTGAGCCTTAAAACCTTTGTCGGCGCCTGTACGGCGGCGCTGCTATGTCTCAGCCAAAGTGCCGGGGCCGCGACAATTTACAGTGACGATGTAGGCGGCTTCTACGAGCCCAGTCTCGTACGGTATGTGGTTTCCAAGGGTAGTTTTCCGACCGTAGTCATCGCCAATCCGTTTGGCGCGAATACCAACGATGCGCTTTTGGCAACATTGGAATTGCCGGGCGATTATCCATCCGTGCCTTTAACGGCGACCACCGCCAAGGCCCGCGATGATGGCCATTTGGTACTGGTTTTTAATCCCGTGCGCGCATCAAACGGCGATACCGCCTGCGCCGCGCCGGCCAGCCAAAGTGCTTCGACGCCCATCGGCGATGCCAATGTTTTGCGCCTGCTGGCAGCCTTTTGCTATGACAGTGAAATGGCCAGCGAGGCCATCATGGAAATGCCCCGTCCCAATGGCATAAACGACAGGACCTTTGACCGGGCCATGGATGAACTGATGACGGTATTGTTGCCAACCAATAGCCGGCATCTGATCGGCGGTTGCGTTTCCGCCGCGGCCTGCTAGAGCAATTTTCAATCAACCGGAGTCGCCCAAGACTTGTTTAGCCCGGCTTAAGCGATTGAACCAATTACCCTTTTCTTAAGAGTGTGAGCATATTTTGAAGAAACATGCTCTTGCGCGTTAACCCAATCGCTGGCCGGTAGTCAGGCCGGCATCGGCGGCATATTCGGCGGCGGCCACTTTCGCGCCCTCCCCGCGTACCCGTTTGAGCAATATACGGCCGTCGCCGGCTGCGACTTCGACACCATCCCCGCCAATGGCGGTGACCTGGCCCGGAGCACCCCCGGATGCGCCATCAAGGCGGGCGCAGTCAAATATCTGCAAGCGTTTGCCCCCGTGTGTGGTCCAGGCGCCCGGTTGCGGGTCGGCGCCGCGGATCAGGTTGTGCACCGTGGCCGCCGGTTGGCTCCAGTCGATGGCGACATCATCCGCCGTGCACCAGCTTTCATAGGTCGCATCCGCCTCGTTTTGGATAATCTTCGCCGCCTTGCCGGCCTTGACCAGATCGACCCCCTCCACCATCGCGGCAACGCCTAGGGGGAACAGTTGGTTGAAGTAGATGCTGCCGAGAGTGTCGTCGGCGCCGATTTCGACTTCCTTCTGCAACAGCACAGGGCCGGTATCGAGGCCGTTGTCGGGCCAGAAAATTGTCAAACCGGTTTTCGCGGCACCCTGAATAATCGGCCAGTTAATCGAACTGGGACCGCGGTGCCTTGGCAATAACGAGGGATGATATTGAATGGTGCCATGGGTCGGGGTGTTGAGGAATTCCTCCGGCACGATCTTGGTGACATAGGCCATGACACAAAGATCAGGCTTCAAGGCCGCGAACTCGGCCCAGACTTCCGGTTTCTTGAACGAGGCCGGCTGATAGATCGGCAGCCCGTGCTCGAGCGCCGCGGTCTTGATGGGATCGGGCCGGCCACCTTCGCGGTCCGGTTCGCAATAGACCGCAATGACATCGTCGCCCCGCTCCAACAGGGCGTCAAGGACGCTTTTGCCGAAGGCCTGCTGGCCGTTGATTACAATTCTCATCGCATTTCTCCTCGCACCCGTTTATTCACCGTCTGGAGCTCATTTAAAGAAAATGTGCTCCGACTCTTGAGAATAGACTAATTGAACCAATTACTTAAGTCGCGCCAAATAAGCTACGGTGGCAACTCCGATTAATTGAAATTTGCTCTAGCCATTACGCGCCAAGCCAATCCCGCATCGCCTGATTGACCGCTTCGGGCCGTTCCATGGTAGGTAGATGGCCGCTGTCCTCGATCACGCTTAACTCCGCACCTGGGATCGCTGCCTGCATTTCCTCATGCCCTGCCAATGGCGTCAGTACGTCCTGCCGGCCAACCAACACAAGCGTCGGACAATCAATCTCGGCAAGGTCGCGGCGGCTGTCGGTACGGCCAATGATCGCCGTCTGTTGGCGGACGAAGCCGTCGCGGCCCACGCTCAATGCCATGTTCTTGACGGCATCGGTCAACACCGTATCGCCCAACCTGTCGGGGTGAATGAAATTCGGCAGCAATTTATCGGTGACGCCAAGGAAGCGGCCAATCTGGGCCTGCTTGATCAGATCGCGTCGCAGCTTTCGCCGCTCCTCCGGGTCTGGCTGCGCCGTGGTATCAAATAGCGCCAGCCGGTCCACCCGATGCGGCGCCCGACGCATGATTTCGAACGCGATATAGCCGCCGAATGAAAGTCCGCCCAGGGCAAAACGGGGCGGTGCGGCGGCCAGAATTGCACCGGCAATGGCACCGATATCGGTATGACGGGCGTGCTCGGCCGTAACCGTAACGCGCGCCACGTCCGCCAAGCCATCCACTTGCGCCTGCCATAAGGCATCGGTGCAAAGCAGACCGGGGATCAGGATCAGTGGAATTTTCTCATCAGCCATATGACACGCGCGCGATATCTCATTAACATTGCACAGGATTACCACGCCGCCGCTGGCCTGGCGAGGCTTCGCCAGGGCCGGCGTGGTATTTGGCGCCGGACTTTGGCAGACGTTGGCTCTATTGACACCGGGCAGGCAAACGATTATGCCGCATTGCGGCAATGTGGGAAATACCATATACACGCCGGAACTCTGGCATTTGCGCATTGAGACCTTTAAGCTCGGAAGCTCAAATTCAGAAAATTTGACTCGAAACATCCCGAATTATTGTACGCACGGAATTTCATGCCCTTCGAAGAACTTGGTCTTAGCACTCCTACCCTAAAAGCGGTCGATGACGCTGGTTACAGCGAACCGACGCCCATTCAACAACGCGCCATTCCATATGTCCTGCAGGGGCGGGATGTCTTGGGCTGTGCGCAAACAGGTACGGGCAAGACCGCCGGCTTTACCCTGCCGATGATCGATATCCTGTCCCACGGACGGGCACGGGCGCGCATGCCCCGGTCCCTGATCCTGGAACCGACGCGGGAGTTGGCCGCGCAGGTGGCGGAAAATTTCGAGGTCTATGGCAAATATCACAAACTGAACATGGCGCTTTTGATCGGTGGTGTCTCTTTTGTTGATCAAAGCCGGATCATCGACCGCGGCGCCGATGTCTTGATCGCGACGCCGGGACGGCTGCTTGATCATTTTGAGCGCGGCGGCCTGCTCTTGCGCGGGGTTGATGTGCTGGTCATCGATGAAGCTGACCGGATGCTGGATATGGGCTTCATCCCCGATGTGGAACGCATTGTGCAGCTGTGCAATCCGAAACGGCAGACGCTGTTCTTCTCGGCCACCATGCCGCCGGAAATCAAGCGTCTGGCGGATATCTTCCTCAATGATCCGACGGAGATCTCTGTTGCCCCGCCCGCCTCGCCGGCGGAGACCGTGGATCAAACCCTGACCATGGTCCAGTCCCGGAACAAGGACCGGGTCCTGCAATCGCTGTTGCGTACCCAGCCGGTGAAGAACGCATTGATTTTCTGCAACCGCAAACGGGATGTGGATGCGGTTAGTAAAATGCTGAAAAGCAAAGGCTTTGACGCACTGGCCCTGCATGGCGACATGCAACAAAGCTATCGCATGCAGACGCTGGAGAAATTCAAGAACGACGAAGTCAAGATCCTGGTCTGCAGCGACGTTGCCGCCCGTGGGCTGGATATCCAGGGCCTCAGCCATGTCTTCCTGTATGACGTGCCAATCCACGCCGACGACTATGTGCACCGCATCGGGCGTACCGGCCGGGCCGGCATGCCGGGCCGTGCCCTGACCCTGGCTACGCCCGAGGACGGCAAATTCCTGGCGGCAGTGGAAAGACTGATCGGCAAGCCGATCCCCCGCTTCGATCCCGATAATCCGGCCAAGGAAACGGTACCGGCGCCAGGCCCGGATGACGGCGCCCCCAAAAGCGAAAGCGCAAGCGCGCCCGAAAGCTCCAGCGACAGCACCGTCGAAAGCACTGTCGAAGAGGTTGTTGAAACAGCCCCAGAAACGAGCCCGGAAGTTATCCCGGAAACCGCGGCTGAAGCGGCTCCCGCGCCGGCGAAAGAAGCGGCGGAAGAAACGGCGGAAGAAACGGCGGCGACGGCTGAGACGACGGCGGACACAGACGAAAAACCGCAACGTGAAGGCCGGGAGCGGAGCCGCGGCCGAAGCCGAGGTGGCCGTGGCCGCGGACGTAGCCGCAGCAGCGACAGCGAAAGCGGTAATAGTGCCGCGGGCACCTCCGATGCGCCCGAGGAAACCAAGGCTGACGATGGCGCGGTTGGCGGCGAAAAACGCACTACACGCGGCCGGGGTCGAGGCCAGGGCCGAGGACAGGGGCGCGGCGGACGCAAACAGAACGAAGGCCGGGCCGATAATAACCGGGGAACCCGACGGGGCGGCGGCCGCGATAACAATCGGGATGATGGCGACAAGCCCGTCGTCGGCCTGGGCGACCACATGCCGGCCTTTCTTACCCATGGCACGGGGCGTAAAAAGAAGACCGATAAGTAGCGACAGATAGGGAGAAGGCTCCATGCAAACCATTTTCGTAATGGCCAAGTGCGCGTTGGGCGAAACCTATAATGTCGCCTCTGCCGCCGTCGAGGACACCGACCTGATTTCCGAGGTTCACTCCATTTCCGGGCAGTACGACCTGATGATGAAATGCTATCTGGAAGACGGCGCCGACATCGGCCATTTCGTCACCGAGACAATTCAGACCCTGCCCGGCGTCAAGGATACCTTCACACTGATCACCTTCAAGACATTCAGCTAAAACCCTACAGCCAATAAGAGCCCATAAACAGAAGAGGATGGCTCGCATGAGCATGCCCGCCACCGCCAACACCGACATCACCTCGGCCATCGCGGAGGCGCAGGCGCGCTTTACCGCCGCTAATCCAAACAGCCAGGCGCAGTTGGAGAAAGCCTCCAAAGTGCTGCCGGGCGGCAACACCCGTACGGTGCTGTTTTATCCCCCCTTTCCCTTGACCATGACCAAGGGTGAAGGCTGCCATCTGTGGGATCTGGATGGGCATCAGTATATCGATTTTCTGGGCGAATATACCGCCGGTCTGTACGGCCATTCCAACCCCATCATCCGCGCGGCTCTCGATAACGCCCTGGACAACGGCATCGTCATGGGCGGACAGAACCGGGCCGAGGCCGACCTCGGCGCCGCCATTGTCGCGCGCTTTCCCGCCATTGACCGGGTGCGGTTTACCAACTCGGGCACCGAGGCCAACCTGATGGCTGTATCCGCCGCCCGCGCCTTTACCGAACGGCCCAACGTCATGGTGATGTCAGGGGGCTATCATGGCAGCGTATTCTATTTCGCACCGGGTGGATCGCCGTTGAATGCACCATTTCCGTTTGTCATGGGCACCTACAACGATGTCGAGGCTTGCCGCGCCCTGATCCGCGAACAGGGGGCGGATCTGGCCTGCGTCATTGTCGAACCCATGCAGGGTGGCGGCGGCTGCATTCAGGCCACGCCGGAATTCCTGACCATGCTGCGCGAAGAGACCGAGAGCTCCGGCGCCTTGCTGATCTTTGACGAGGTCATGACCTCGCGCCTCGGCCCGGGCGGCCTGCAAGGCCTGACCGGCATCATGCCGGATCTGACGTCATTGGGTAAATATGTTGGCGGCGGGATGTCTTTTGGCGCCTTTGGCGGCCGGTCCGACATCATCGACCGCTTCGATCCCCGACGCGAAGGTGCCTGGCCCCATGCCGGCACTTTTAACAACAATGTCCTGACCATGAATGCCGGCCTGGCGGGTCTGACCAAGATCTACACCGGGGACCTTGCGGAAAGCTTCAATGCCCGCGGCGATATGCTGCGGCAAACTTTGAATGGCCTGGCCGACAAGCACCGCGCGGCGCTGCAATTCACCGGACGGGGCAGCATGATGGCGGTGCATTTCCGCCGTGGCGAGATCCGCAATGTCGAGGACGCCATGGAGGGGCGGAACGAGCTGCGCCCGCTGTTGCACATGGATCTGGTCGCCCAGGGCATTTATCCGGCTGCCCGCGGTATGTTCACCCTATCGCTGGCACACACGGAAGACTCTTTCGCCGCCCTCGAAGCGGCGGTGGAGGAATTCCTGATCAGCCGGAGCAGTCTGCTCGGCGCATAGAACGGCCTTGCCGCCCTAAGAAAGCATACGGCACTATCCTCGAGACGAAAAATCGGGAGGGTAGAATGATGTTGAATAGAACAGTTCCCGCACTGTCTGTTGTCTTGTCGGTCCTGTGCTGTTGTACGGTTTTGAATTTCACCGCCAGAGCGGATATTACCACCGTCGATCCTGGCTCGATCGGCCTTGACGCCGCCAAACTGTCCGAAGTTCGCCAAGCCATCGCCAAGGATGTGGCCGACGGTAAGCTGCCTGGCGCGGTTATGTTGATCGCGCGCCGGGGCAAAGTAGGCTTTTTTGAAGCCGCCGGTTTTCAAACGCCGCAGAAGAAGCGGCCGATGACGTCGAAAACCATCTTCCGCATGTACTCCATGACCAAACCCATCGTCAGCGTGGCGACCATGTCCCTGGTCGAGGAAGGCCGCCTGCGGCTGGATGAGCCTATTTCCAGCTATATCCCCTATTTTGCCGAAACAACCGTGTTTCAACAGGCCGGATCCTCTTTCATGATCAAAGTGGATGGTGCGCGCCCGGCGTTGAAACAAATTACGGTGCGGGATCTGATGCGCCATACCTCCGGCATGATCTACGGCGTCTTTGACAAAGGCGCTCTGGGTAAAATGTATAAAGCGGCCGGCGCGGCGTCTTCCGATATCGATCTGAACCAGTTCTCGGACGTCATGGCGAAACTACCGCTGCGGTTTGAGCCGGGCACCGCCTGGCATTACGGCCGGTCCACCGACGTATTGGGCCGGGTCATTGAAATTGCCGCCGGCCAGCCCTTGGATGAATTTCTCGCCGCGCGCATATTCCGCCCCCTTGGGATGACGGACACCGCCTTTTTCCATGACGCCGACAAGGCCGGCCGCATTGCACAGGGCGTAAAGCCGCTGTTCAATGTCACCGAACCCAAGCCCATGCTGTCGGGTGGTGGCGGCTTGACCTCTACCATGGAGGACTATTTGCGCTTTACCATGATGCTGCGCAATCGGGGCAGCCTGGACGGCAAGCGGATCATCAAGCCCGAGACCCTGGCCCTGATGACGCAAAATCATATCGCCGGACTGGATCGGCAATTCTTCTATCCCGGCAAGGCCTATGGCTTTGGTCTTGGTTTTGCCGTGCGCATTGGGAACGAGGGTGCGCATTATCCCGGCACCTTGGGGGATTTTTGGTGGCGCGGTTATGCGGGCACCTATTTCTGGGTCGATCCGTGTAAGGATCTGTTCGCGATTTTGCTGATCCAGGACCCGGCCAAGCGGCGCCATTATACGGTCGCGGCGCGCAATTGGGTGTATAACGCCTTGGTGGATTAATGACGGCAGTTTCGAGGAAAACATAATGGCGGTCGATGGCGATATTCAAAAAATTCTGGACTTGATCAAACAGGCCGGACGGCCACCTTATCGGGAGCAAACCCTGGAAGAGGCGCGGGCCGGCTACCAGGTCATGGTCAATTTGATGGATCCCGAGGAGGAACCGATCCACCGCAGCCAGGATCGCAGCATTCCCGGACCGGCGGGCGAAATTCCCGTGCGCGTCTATTGGCCACGGGAGGCAGGGAGCGGTGAAACTTTAGGTGTTTTCATCTACCTGCACGGCGGCGGCTTCGTCATCGGCGACCTCGACACCCACGATCCGTTGTGCCGGCGCCTGTGCAACCGAGGTGATTGCATCGTTGTCTCGGTTGATTATCGTCTGGCGCCAGAGCATCCCTTTCCCGCCAGCGGCGAGGACTGTATCGCGGCCATGAACTGGTGCGCCGCCAACGCGGCCGAACTGGGCGGCGATCCCAGCCGCCTGGCCATTGGCGGCGACAGCGCGGGGGGCAATCTGTCCGCCGTCTGCGCCCTGGCGGCACGGGACGCAGACGGGCCGGATTTGCGCCTGCAACTGCTGATCTATCCGGGCGTGGCGCCGCATCAGGATAGCCAAAGCCACGCCGCCTTCGCGGAAGGCTATGTTCTGACCCGCGACAACATTGCATGGTTTATGGAGCAATATACCGGCGGCAGGGACCTGAGCACCGATCCGAACTTTGCCCCCACCATCGCCGCCGATCACGGCGGCCAGGCTCCGGCGGAAATAATCGTCGCCGGCTATGATCCCCTGCGGGACGAGGGCATGGCCTATGCCGAGGCGCTCTCAGCCGCCGGTGTGCCGACGAACCTGGTCAACTATGAGGGCGCCGTGCATGCTTTCATGCAATATTACGGTGCCTCCAGCGCTTGCCGGGAAGCCGTGGAACATTGCGGCTCGGTATTGAAAACCGCACTCGCACCCGCCTAGGGACGTTTCAAAAGCAGCTTGATCAAGCCCTTGGCCTTGGCGCCATAGGGCGGATTGAGTATCCACATGCCGTTCAGGCGGCTTTGATACAGCACCGGCTTCAACTTGGAAAATGTCTCGAAACCATCCTGGCCGTGGTACTGCCCCATGCCCGAGGCACCGACACCGCCAAAGGGCAGAGCCTCGACCCCGGCATGGATCAGGCAATCGTTGACCACGGCGCCGCCCGATATGGTGGCGCCCAGTACCCGGTCGATATTCGCCCGGTCCCGGTCGTAGACATACAAAGCCAAGGGACGGTCGCCGCCATTTACATGCGCGATGGCGGCATCAAGATCGTTGTACGGAACAACGGGCAGCACGGGGCCAAAAATTTCCTCGCGCCGCACCGCCATGACATCTGTGCTATCCAGCACTATTGTCAGCGGCAGCTTATGCCCACCCCCGGTTCCGGCCGTCAGTATCCGGGCGCCCTGTGTCTCGGCGTCCCTGATCATGGCTTGCAGACGATCAAACTGTGCCTGGTTGGCGATGGAACTGTAGTCAGGATTGTCGGCCAGATCGGGATAATACTTCGCCGCCACGGCCAAGGCCTTTGCAACAAAGGCATCCAAATGACTGTGGGGTACCAACACATAGTCGGGCGCGACACAGGTTTGCCCGGCGTTGAACAACTTGCCCCGCACAATCGAAGCCACTGCCGCATCCATGTTCGCATCGGCCCCGATGATCGCGGGCGATTTGCCGCCAAGTTCCAGCGTCACGGGCGTCAGGTTCGCCGCCGCCGCCGCCATCACCTTGCGGCCAACATTGGTCGATCCGGTATAGAGCAGGTGATCGAACGGCAGGGCGGCGAATGCCGCGCCCACCTCGATACCACCCTGAACCACCGCAACCTCGTCGGCGGCGAAATTTTCCGCGATCATTTCAGCCAGCAATTCCGAGGTACGCGGCGTGAATTCGGACGGTTTGACCATTGCTCGGTTGCCCGCCGCCAGCGCACCAACCAGAGGCGACAGCGCCATAAGCAGGGGATAGTTCCAGGGCGAGATGATCCCCGCCACGCCCAATGGCTGGGGCAGCAGCCTGGCGCGCGCCGGCTTGAACGCCAGGTCCATGGCACGGCGGCGCGGGCGCATCCATTTCGCTACGCCGCCCTTGGCATGGCGTGCACTAGATAGGGTGGTGAAAACCTCGGCCAGCAGGGTTTCCTCCCGCGAGCGGCCGCCGAAATCCGCATCTATGGCCGCGACAATGGCGTCTTGATTTTGCCGCACCATGGCCGCGATCCGGCCCAGCCGGTCACGGCGCAATGCCAGATCGGCGAAACCGTCGCGTTGGTGCGCCGCCTGCATGGCACGCAACAGGCCGCTCAAGGTTTCGCCAATGGGCTGGCCCTCGCCATCCGCAATATGTGCGATGCTCATGGTACTTTTCCCTATATTGCCCGGCGGTTATAGCATGTTTAGATTTAGCGCGATTTTCAATTATTCGGAGCCGCCCGAGACCTGTTTGGCGCGGCTTAAGTAATTGGTTCAATTGCTCTATTCTTAAGAGCCCACGCATCTCTTGAAGAAACATGCTTCAGGGCAAACGCACAGGTGAACAATGACAACAGCAAACGCCAGTAGAGCCGCCAAGCCAGAGGACGACACAGGCCCCACGCCGCGTCCCCTGACCGGCCGGCATGCCTTGATTACCGGGGGCAATCGCGGTATCGGCGCGGCTATCGCGCGGGAATTGGCGGACCTGGGCGCCAACATCACCCTGGCGGCGCGGGACGAGGCGGCACTGCAAGAGCAGAGCCAAGCATTGTCGCAACGCGGTGATACTGCCGTTGCCTGTCAGACCATGGATCTGCGTGATGCGGCCTCCATCACCCGGGGCGTGGCGGCCGCGCGTGACGAACTGGGGCCGATCAGTATTCTGATCAACAATGCCGGCGTGGCCCCCGCCGCGCCGCTCGCCAAGTTGCAGCTGGATAGCTGGCGAGAGACTTTTGAGATCAATGTTCAGGCGGCATTTCTGCTCTCACAGGCGGTGTTGGATGATATGCAGACGCAAGGTTTTGGCCGCATGATCAATATATCCTCTACCGCCGGGCTGCGCGGTTACCCCTTTGTGGCGGCCTATGTAGCCTCGAAACATGCGTTGATCGGGCTGACCCGCGCCTTGGCGTTGGAATTGTCCAAGGGGCCCATCACCGTCAATGCGGTCTGTCCCGGTTATGCCGAGACCGAGATGGCGCACAATGCCATTCGCAACATTCAGCAGTCAGGCAAGACAGAGGCCGAGGCCCGCGCCATCCTGACCCGTGGCAACCCGCAGGGCCGTCTGATCCAGCCGGACGAAGTCGCGGCCACGGTGGGTTGGTTATGCCAGCCGTCATCGGCCTCCATAACCGGTCAGGCCATCGCCGTCGCTGGCGGCGAGGTGATGTAATGCCACACTGGAATTGATTGCCATGACAATGATTATGGCGGAACATCGACGCGAATAATGAGGAAACCCATGTCAGCGTCAAAGGCTCAGTTACAGGTACGGTTGAAGGCTCCGGGCGGCCCCACCGCCCATGTGGATCACTTCGCGGCGGATAATTTACCGCCGCGCACAGCCTGGCCGGAGATTGATTATTCCCGATTGCCCGAATTGGCCGCCCTGCCCGACCGGATCAATTGCGCCACGGAAATCCTCGACCGCGGTGCCGCCGAACACGGCAGCAACGCAGCTGTGCTTGATGACAAGATGTCCTGGAACTACAGCGAGCTTTTAGCCAAGGCCAACCGCATCGCCCATGTCCTGGTGGATGACCTTGGTGTGCAACCCGGCAACCGGGTGTTGTTGCATTCCGGCAATAATCCCATGTATGCGGCCTGTTGGTTCGCGGTGATGAAGGTGGGCGCCATTGCCGTTGCCTCCATGCCCCTGCTGCGCGCACGGGAGCTGTTGTATATGGCCGATTTCGCGCAAATTCGCGTGGCTCTGTGTGACGCCGTACTGGCGGACGAACTTTATCAGGCCGCCGGCGATGCCACGCATCTGTCCGACATCGTCCTGTTCCACGATCAAAGCAGCGTGGGCCTGGAAGCGCGCATGGCGGAGAAGCCGCCCACATTCGAAAATGTGGACACCGCTGCCGACGATGTCTGCATCATTGCCTTCACCTCCGGCACCACGGGGCAGCCCAAGGCCTGCATGCATTTCCACCGCGATGTCATGGCGGTTTGTCTGACCTCATCGGCGCAGATCATTCAGGCCCGGCCCGACGATGTCTTCACCGGAACGCCACCCTTGGCTTTTAGTTACGGCCTGGGGGGCTTGTTGTTTTTTCCCCTGCATGCGGGCGCATCGACGCTGCTGTTGGATAGCTACAGCCCGGAAAGTCTGATCGCAGCGATCAAAAAACACCGGGTCACCGTGTTGTACACCGCCCCCACCATGTACCGTACGCTGATGCCCCTGATCGAAAATCTGGCGGACGACCTGGCCGACATGGACAGCCTGTCCAGCCTACGGCACTGTAATTCAGCCGGGGAAACCCTGCCCAAACCGACCTGGAATGACTGGCATGCCAAGACCGGATTAAGTATTCACGACGGCATTGGCGCCACCGAAATGCTGAACACCTTTATTTCCGGGCGTGATGGTGAGATCCGCCCTGGTGCCACGGGACTGACCATCGCCGGTTTCGAGGCGGCGGTGTTGGATGAAAACGGCGACCCGGCGGCCCCTGGCGAGGTCGGCCGCCTGGCGGTGCGCGGGCCCACGGGCTGCAGATACATGGCCAATCCGGAACGCCAGGCCACCTACGTGCAGAATGGCTGGAATATGACCGGGGACAGCTATTTACGAGACGAGGATGGTTATTTCTGGTATCAGGCGCGGACCGACGATCTGATCGTATCATCCGGCTATAACATTTCCGGCCCGGAGATCGAGGCCGTATTGCTAGAACATGCCGCCGTCGCCGATTGTGCGGTGATTGCCAGTCCCGATAGCCGGCGTGGCCAGATCGTCAAGGCCTATGTGGTATTACGGGAACCCAGCCAGGCCCGGCCGGATCTGGTCGGAATATTGCAGGATCATGTGAAAGCGACGATCGCGCCTTATAAATATCCCCGCGCCATCGAATTCATCGACGAACTGCCCAAGACCGCCACTGGCAAGGTACAACGCTTTGCCCTGCGCTCCCGCGATGCGGCGCAGGCTTAACAGATCGCCTTGGAGCATGTTTTTTCAAAACATGCTCAGACTCTTAAGAAATAGGCAATTGAATCAATAGTTTAAGTCGCGCCAAACAAGTCTTGGGCGACCCCGATGAATTGAAAATTGCACTAGCCGACGACGGATCTTACAAGCTCGTCGTTCTTGCTGCTGACACCCGCCACGGCATCGGATATCTCGGCGGCGGTAACACTGCTGTCGCCGCCAAGTTGGGCCGCGACGCGAAGGGCGAGGGAACTTTGTTCCAGCAGTTCAAGATCCCTTTCACTGGGACGTTGGCCGCGGAGACGATTGGCGATCTGGATCACGGAATCACACAAGGTGCCCAGCTGCGCCAATTCGCGCGGCGAAAGCGCATCATGAAAACCCCCCGCCGATTTTAGCATTTGCTCCAATTCCCGGTCGATCCAGTCGGGCAGCGAAGGATCATCAAAGCCCTTGTACAAAATGTCGGAAATGGCCCAGATCCGGCGTGCAATATTACGCACCTTGACGAGGCGCAACTGGTTCAAAGCCACTTCGATCACATCGGAACTTGGGCGCAATTCGGGTCGCCCTTCGACGCGGGCACGCAGGGCATTTGGCACTTCGACCGTTCCCGCATCGTTGGCCCGGACTTCCGCCGTGCGGCGATCGGGACCAAAGTATTCTTCCGTCACGACAAAGGGTTTGCGGTTGTAGACCAGGGCCTTGATGCGGTCGCCCATATTGGTTGTGGAATAGGGATGGGCGAGAAAATCGTCGGCGCCGGAATTGACGATCGAACGGACCAGCCGCAAACGGACGTCCCAACTCGTCAAAAGAATCGGCAAAAAAGGATCGTCACCGCAGCGGAACCGCCGTATGTCGTTGACCACCTTGGCGACACCGTCGGACTTGCCCTGCACCGCGAAAATGGCCAGATCGAAATGACGCCCGGCCAAGGCATGCCGCACATCTTCGAGGTCTTCGCATTCCTCGATCTTCCAAAAACCAAGTATATTCAATATCGAACGCAATTGTTTGCGCACATACAATTTGCGATCGAAAATAAGTACCGTCGAATGACTGTATGGTTCGGTTTCCATTAACCAGTAACCCTTTGTCGGAATTGCGTCCCGAACTAAAAATTCCAATACCGGCGCCACAAACGCCCGTTGCCCCGCGATGAGCTACCTTGAACTGAAAAGTTTAACGTTAGGTTTATGCCGAGCCGTTTCAGCCGCGGTTTTGAATGAAACTGTTAAACCACCCTGGCAACGTCACCCGACAACCGGACCGCCGCCATTGCCGTATCCTCATCAACTTCCATGGCCACCCGCAAGGCCAGTGACGTCTGTTCCAACAGAGCCAGCCCCTTGGCATCAAGTTTCGCGGGCGTTTGCGCCAATTGCACCGTCACCCGCTCCACCGCGTCGCAAAAGGAACGCATATGGTCCAGTTCCGTAATGTCGAGCGCCTTGCGGATCACCGCCAAGGAATTCTGAATAGCGGCCAATTCCACTGCCGCCCTGTTGTTCACAAAATGCGCTTCGCCTCCGCGCTGGCGAAGTATTTTGGCAATTTTGCCAATGCGCCGGGCGACATTGCCGATCTTGATCCGTTCCAAGCTAATCCTGGCGACCAGCATGGCATCCTGGCTGGGTGCTAGATCCGGGCGTCTTTCGATCCTGGCGCGCAGGGCATTGGGTACTTCGACGCTATCCGACCCTTTGTCGCGGGACTTTTGGTCACGGCGGTCCGGACCGAGGTAATCCTCGGTCTCGACGAATGGTTTTCGTGCCGAGATCAGGGCATCCACGCGGGCAGCCAGCTGCTCGGTCGAAAATGGCCACATCAGTAATTGGTCGGTGCCCGAATTCAAGGCCTGCTGTACCTGGTCCGTGGCGCCGTTCCACGAAACCAGGATCATCGGTGTGTAGGGGTCGGAAGACTTCTCATAATGACGTGCCTGCCTGACCAACGCGGGCGCCCTGGCATCCAGGCCGTCAACGGCGAAGACCACCATTTCAAATTGCCGCGTACGCACCAGACCTGCCAGATCGTGGGGATCGCCGACATTGGCAATGCGTCGAAACCCGAGCTCTCGCAAAGTCGCACAGGTGCGCTTACGAATCCGCGGGCGGACGTCGTAATGTAATATCGAAGCGTGGGCATATTCTGCTTTACGCATAATTCACCGTCAGATTGGTTTTTCCGTGTTTCCCGACCCGGACACCGCACCGACCTTGAATTTCAATAATACTGCCGTCAGACCATTAAAAAATTTATACCAATATTGGCTAATAATATTTTAGTAATAACTTTTAGGTGAAATAATCTATTGTTAACATGGAATTAATTAAGGAAATCGCGTTTCTTCAATAAATTACGCGATCCAATTTTGTTATTTATAAAGTGGCGTGGCAATAACGCCACATTGTTTCGACTAATTTTTATAACGGTTCAACGTCCGCTTCGGTAAATGACCATTCCGCCGCGTTGTCCATTTGCCGCGCGAATGAAGCCTCGGCTGCGGTCATCGCGGCATCTTCGGTCGCCGCGTTGACGTCGGCGACCCAATACAACGCGCCATCCGCCAGATTTGCCTTTAGTGTCACGTGATATTTTGCCATTGCCTGGGAACCACCATGGTTGGGAAATTGATTGGTAAATGACGACTAGCTAGGGCAATAGCATTTTCCGCTGCAATCTGAAAGCCGTCGATATTCCGCGGCTGGGATGAACGGAAAAGGGGCGCGCCCTGTTGGACGCGCCCCCGATTTTTCCCTGACGTCAGCGGGAATTGCCCTAAGCGGTACCGCTCAGGTCCGCATCGTGGTTGTCGTCCAGATCGCCATCATTGGCAGTATCAGCGGCATCGCCATCATCGGCGGCATCGGCCGAAGGGATCGGCTCGCCAATGATGGCTTCGGCGATCAGCCCCGCATTGGCCCTGACCTTGTGCTCGATTTCATCCGCCATATCAATATTTTCGGCGAGGAATTGCTTGGCGTTTTCCCGGCCCTGGCCGATCCGCTGGTCGCCATATGAGAACCAGGATCCGGACTTGTCCACCACCCCGGCCTTGACGCCTAGGTCCAGCAACTCGCCCATTTTGGAAATACCCTGGCCGTACATGATATCGAACTCAACCACCTTAAAGGGCGGCGCCACCTTGTTCTTGACCACCTTTACGCGGGTCTGGTTGCCGACGATTTCGTCCCGGTCCTTCAGGGCACCGATGCGGCGGATATCCAACCGCACGGAGGCATAGAATTTCAACGCGTTACCCCCCGATGTCGTCTCGGGCGAGCCGAACATAACGCCGATTTTCATGCGGATCTGGTTGATGAAGATAACCATGCAGCCGGATTTGGAGATCGACCCAGTCAATTTGCGCAGCGCCTGGCTCATCAAGCGGGCCTGCAGGCCCACGTGTGTGTCGCCCATCTCGCCTTCCAATTCCGCCCGCGGGGTCAACGCGGCGACAGAATCGATGACCAAAACATCAATGGCACCCGAACGGACCAGCGTATCGGCGATTTCCAGGGCCTGTTCGCCGGTGTCGGGCTGTGAAATCAGCAATTCATCCACATCCACGCCCAGCTTGCGGGCGTAGGCGGGGTCAAGCGCATGTTCGGCATCCACGAAAGCACAGATACCGCCTGTTTTCTGCGCCTCGGCTATCACATGCAGGGTCAGGGTGGTCTTGCCGGAACTTTCCGGACCATAAACCTCGACCACCCGGCCTCTCGGCAGACCGCCAATGCCCAGCGCAATATCCAGGCCCAGGGAGCCGGTCGAAACCGCTTCGATCTGAACGGCGTTGGTGTTCTGGCCCAGTTTCATCACCGAGCCCTTGCCAAAGGCCCGGTCAATGTGCGCCAGGGCCTGCTCCAACGCCTTTTCCTTATCCATCCGGTCCTGCTCCACCAAGCGTAAATTTCCAGCCGACATATTCCGCTCCCTTATCCCATAACCGCCCCCTGAATTCAATTCGGGAGCAAAGGTTGAACTGTATCAATGCGCATATTGTACCGGCTTTGTTCTCATTTGGCAATAGGGCAGTAAGCTACTATTTTTGCTATATAAATCGCTTCATGTTCAAAATTTGTTCTTGTAAAAGGAGAATAATTTTGAACAACGCCGTTTGACCACCACCACCTCTTCGCCATATGAATGGGTGGGGAGAATCGGTGATTGTGAATGATGGCAAACTCAATAGCCACTATCTGATCGAGCGGCACGGCAACCTTGATTGCGCGCATTGGTCCGACGGCCCCTTTTGCCCCCATTGCGGCGAGCGGGAGGCGCTGCGCACGATCCAACCGCAAACCATCCGCCCGGGCATCTATCACTGCCTAACCTGCCGCAAACGTTTCGCCGGCATTCTGGAAATTCTGTTCCAGGACAGCGGCGAGGCCGCGGACGGGGCGAGGCCGCGCCCCATGACGCACAATGGCCCGGAAAACAGGTTAGATGGCCTGCTGGCCCTCGCTTGCCACGGCGTTTGGTACGCGGGCCATATTCTCCGGCAAATCATTTTGGGCAGCGACAGGCCGCCCTCAGGCTAGAGGGCACCGCAAAGCAAAACGGAATTGCCTGGTAGCGCTCTAAAACCGAACGGATGCGCCGACGGAAGCAGCCGAATTGTTGTAGCTGTAGTTCAGGAAATTTGAATTGACCGAGGTGCGCGCCAACGTTGCCGTCACCGACCAGGATTTATTGATGGGTATGGAGGTCAACAGGGTCGCGCGGTATTCATGGTCCTTGCGCTTGACGAATGTATCGATCGAGGAATCGGGCGCATGGTAGCGGCTATAAATCGCGGTCCCGGACAATGATGTCGTCCAGGGGCCGGTCACCAGCAATTTATCGAAATACTTTGGCGGATCGTGGGTTACGATCGCGCCGAGGCCAAATGTGAATTCAGTATTGCTGTAAAGCGAGATATCGGTATCCAGGTTGGCAACGCCGGCGTTCGATGTCAGCATGACCTTGTCGTTCACCCGATAACCAACATTGCCCTCTAAATCGGCCTCGGCGCCATTTTGCAACCGCGCCGTGGTGCGACCGGCATCGGCGCGGTATGTTTTTTGCACATACGAAGCGGACACGGAGCCGTTGGTTTTCGCCGTGAACTGCTTGTCGATATCCACGCCGGCGCCATAGGTCTCGTAGTAGGGTGAATCATCAAGGATCACGATCGAAGCCACGATATGCGGCCGCCACGAGGCGTTCTCGATAAATTCGCGCAGGAACTGGCCGCGCGGGCCCATGCTGATTTCGCTGAAAACCAAATCCAGTTGATGCTGGTTCGACTGCTGCGAGATATAGACCAGCAGGTCCGTTTCCAGGACATCGCCGCTATGGGATTGCGGATCATAGACGTGGCGGAAATTCGATGAGACGAATGCATTCCAGTCAACCTTCGCGGTGAACTCGCCATCCAGAACGCCTTCCGTATCAAGCAGGCGGATCGCCGCCCTTTCCGGGCCGGCGTTGGCATTGGTCTGATAGCGCATGCCGCTATAGACCGAGCCGGAAAAGCGGTGTTTGGAGAGCCGGTTATCGATTTCATCAAGAAAAACGGCAACGCGGGCGCGCACGTCATCGGGAACATTGGCACCTTCCACGGCACGGGTCAGGTAAGCGCGGGCAATGGTGTAGGAACCCAAACGAAAATATAAAACACCCAATTCCAGGCGCACCCGCGGCAGATCCGGATTGTACAGCAACATCCGTTCAAGCGCGCTGATCGCGGCCTCGTAATCGCCTATTTCGATGCCCAGTTCCGCGTACTTGAATGATTTGTCCAGATTGGCCGGATCCTGCAACATGTGCTGGAAGGCTTGATCGAACTGCTGCTCCAAACTAGAGGCGGCGTAGGCACGCGTCGCCACGCCCGCCGATAGCCAAAGCACCGCCGCCAAGCCAAACGCCATTGCCGTTCGTAGTATTCCGCCCTCTCGCAACATACCCCTCCTGATTATGCACTAAACCCACATAACACCAAAATCCTAGCGGAAAAGGCCGGTATCGCAAGCAATTTTTCATCATATTTTTTAATGATTTGGTAGGGTTTTCTCAGGTTTTGGAAAGATTGGCCAAATTGAGGCCGGCAGGGACGGCAAAATTATCAATAGGGTGGACGGTACGGTGAGATGCGGGCGAAATTGACGTTTACGTCAACGTAAAGTACTGTGAGCGCCATTCCGAACAGTTCAGACAGCCACTACAAGAGGCGGGGACAATGCCGGGTTCAAACAATGCGGAACCCACCGCTGAAGCGACCTATACAATCAGCCAACTCGCCGCCGAATTCGGCATCACGGCGCGCGCTATCCGCTTTTATGAAGACAAGAAATTGCTGCAGCCCGAGCGCAATGGCCAGAACCGCGTTTACGGCCGCCGCGATCGCGGCCGCTTGCAATTGATTTTGCGCGGCAAGCGCGTGGGCTTCTCGCTCTCGGATATCAGCGAAATGCTGGACCTCTACAACCCCAATGATGAGGGCCGGGAGCAGCTGAAGCTGACCCTGGAAAAGAGCCGAGACCGCCTTGCGGTACTGCAACAGCAACGCCGGGATATCGACGAGGTGATCGACGAATTGCACCATAACTGCAACCAGATCAGCCAGTTCCTGGAGAAGCAAACCGCCACCTAGGCCCGTGGGCGAGATAGGCAGCCTGACCGCCGAAAGCCGGAAAACAACAACATTAACCATCCATCGTGAAAATCAAAGCAAACGTAGTATTGGAGCGAACGAACATGACAGCCCCCTACCCCCGCCTTTTTGCGCCGCTCGACCTTGGCTTCACCACCTTGCGGAACCGGGTGATGATGGGCTCCATGCATACGGGGCTGGAAGAACATCCCGACGGCTTTCGCCGCATGGCGCGCTTCTTTGGCGACCGCGCCGCCGGCCAGGCCGGCTTGATCGTGACGGGCGGCTTCGCACCGAACGCAGCCGGTGGCTTGGGCATGACCGCGACCGCCCCGGAAGACAGCAGCGCCGGGCATCGTTTGATCACGGATGCGGTGCATCAGGCCGATGGCAAAATCCTGATGCAGGTGCTGCACGCCGGCCGCTATTCCCGCCAACCCGACGCCGTCGCGCCGTCACCCATCGCCTCGCGCATCAACCCCCAGGTGCCGCGCGCCCTGGAACATGACGAGATCCTGCAAACCATCGAAGACTACGCCACGTGCGCCCAACAAGCCCGGGAGGCCGGTTATGACGGGGTCGAAATCATGGGCTCGGAAGGCTATCTGATCACCCAGTTCATCTCTACCCGGACCAATCAGCGCGAGGACGATTGGGGCGGCAGCTTTGAAAACCGCATCCGCTTTCCCATCGAAGTGATGCGCCGGACCCGTGAAGTCTGTGGTGATGATTTTATTCTGCTCTATCGCCTCTCCGTGCTTGATCTGGTTGAAGGCGGCCTCTCGTGGGAGGAAACGGTGACCCTGGCCCAGGCCCTGGAAGAGGCCGGGGCGACCATGTTCAATTCCGGCATTGGTTGGCATGAAGCATTGGTGCCGACAATCATGCATTCGGTACCGCGCGGCGCCTTTACCTGGGCCACGGCCCGGCTGATGGGCCGGGTCGGCATACCGATTATTGCCTCGAACCGGATCAACAACCCGGACCAGGCCGAGACCCTGATCGCGGCGGGGGACGCGGACATGGTCTCCATGGCGCGGCCGTTTCTGGCCGATGCCGATCTGGTGGCCAAGGCCCAGGCCGGCAAGGCACACGAAATCAACACCTGTATCGGCTGCAACCAGGGCTGTCTGGACTATATTTTCAAAGGCAAGGTCTGCACCTGCCTGGTCAACCCCCGGGCCTGCTACGAAACCGAGCTGGAGATCACGGCCGCCCCATCGGCTCGGAAAATTGCCGTCGTGGGTGCCGGCCCGGGCGGTCTCTCCTACGCCATCACGGCTGCCCAATGCGGCCATGAGGTCACCATCCACGAGGCAAGCGACCGGATTGGCGGCCAGTTCAACATGGCCATGGCCATTCCGGGCAAGGAAGACTATGGCGAGACCATCCGCTATTGGGGCGCCCAGGTCGAGCGCCTGGGCATAAATCTGAAGCTGAACCACCGCGCCACCGCCGCCGAGCTGCAAGCAGGCGGCTATGACGAGGTTATTCTGGCGACCGGTGTCACCCCCCGCGCCCTGGATCTGCCCGGCATCGATCACCCGATGGTGCTGTCTTACATCGATGTCCTGCAGAACGGTGCGGCGGTGGGTGATCGTGTCGCCATCATCGGCGCGGGCGGCATCGGTTTCGATGTCGCTGAATTGCTTAGCCACGCGGACGGTGCAGGCGATCCGGCCAAGCCCGATATCGACCGTTGGCTCAGGGAATGGGGCATCGACCGCGACCCCAACCATGACGGCGGCCTGATGCCTGAAGGTCCCTCCATGCAATCACCCCGCGCGATTACCCTGTTGCAACGCAAGGCACAGTCCCTGGGCCGCGGCCTGGGCATGACCACGGGCTGGGCCATTCGCGCCGGCCTGCAAATGAAGGGTGTCGAGATGATCGGCGGCGTCACTTATCGCAAGATTGATGACGACGGTCTGCACATCACCGTTGATGAAGAAGAGCGGCGCATCGCCGTGGATAACATCGTGGTCTGCGCCGGACAGGAAGAACGACGCGATCTGTACGACGACCTGAAAGCCGCCGGCATGACCGTGCATCTGATCGGCGGCGCCGACCAGGCCGGCGAGTTGGATGCGCTGCGCGCCATTGAACAAGGCATGCGTCTGGCCGCCGCGTAGAATAATCAGTTAGGAGAAGGTAATGACCGCTATAGAGAGAACCCTGTTTGATTCCGACCATGAGATCTTCCGCGATACGGTGCGCCGTTTTGTCGAAGAAGAAATCGCGCCTTTCCATGCGCAATGGGAGAAAGACGGCAAAATCAGCCGCGACGCCTGGCTCAAGGCCGGCGAGTTGGGCCTGCTGTGCGCGTCCATGCCCGAGGAATATGGCGGCGGCGGGGTCGAACGGACCTATAGCGTTATTCTGCTCGAGGAACTCGCCCGCGCCGGCGCCACGGGTCCTGGTTTCGGGCTGCATTCAGAAATCGTGGCGCCGTACATAAACCGCTACGGCTCGGAAGAGCAAAAGCGGAAATTCCTACCCAAAATGGCCAAGGGCGAGATGATCGGCGCCATCGCCATGACCGAACCCGGCACCGGCAGCGACCTGCAAGGGGTGCGCACCACCGCGTTGAAAGACGGTAACGAGCTGGTCATCAACGGCTCCAAAACCTTCATCACCAACGGCGAGATGTCCGATGTTGTCATCGTGGTCGCCAAGACGGATCCGGACGCGGGCGCCAAGGGCATCTCGTTGGTTCTGGTCGAAGCCGAGCGCGAAGGTTTCCGCAAGGGCCGTAACCTGGAGAAAATCGGCCTGAAGGCGCAGGACACCTCGGAATTGTTCTTTGACGACGTGCGCGTGCCCATGACCAATCTGCTGGGCGAGGAAGGCAAAGGCTTTGTCTATCTGATGCAGGAGCTGGCCTGGGAGCGCCTGCAGCTTTCCATCTCGGCCGTCGCCAACACCGAAGCGGCCGTGGAATGGACCATCGATTACACCAAACAGCGGGAAGCCTTTGGCCAACCGATCCATGATTTCCAAAACACCCGTTTCAAATTGGCCGAGGCCAAGACCCAGGCCACCGTGGCGCGGACCTTTGTCGACAAGCTGATCGCCCTGATGCTGGAAGACAAACTGGATGCCGAAACCGCGGCCATGGCGAAATGGTGGACCTCCGATACGCAATGCAAGGTGATCGACGATTGTCTGCAACTGCATGGCGGCTATGGCTATATGTGGGAATTCCCCATTGCCCGCGCCTGGGCCGACGCGCGTATTCAGCGCATCTATGCCGGCACCAATGAGATCATGAAGGAAATCATTGGCCGGAGTTTATAGGCGCTGTATGTTCCGCCTTCGCATTTCAGCAAGTGGTATATAGGCAAAGATGGCAACGAAACCGAAGACCAAATCAGAGACCAAGAAGACCGATAGTACGGCGTCAAAATCCGAGGCGGCGAAATCCGAGACTTCGACCGCCGCGGCAGACACCTCTAGCAGCGAAAGCGGCAGCACCGGGTCAGAAGGCGGATCAGGGGACGGATCTGCGGGCGGATCTGGCGGCGGCTCCGGGAAATCGTCGGCGCCAAGCCGGCCGATCAGCTATTTCTCCTCCGTATCGACCGATGATTATCGTTCGGGCTGGGATGGTGTTTTCGGCGGCGGGGATAAAATGCCGGCGCGCGCGCGAGCCAAACCGGTGGCGAAGCGGAAAAAGACCCTGCCCGCCACCATCGTCCTGGATTCCGATGATCTGGATAAAGAAACCCGGGAACAGATCGATGTCTTGTTACGCCGGCACGCCAAGAAGAAGCGTCTGAACTACGACAAGCTGTCGAAAAAAGGTCAGGTTAGCTGGCATCTGACGTGCAACATATCCGACATCTGAGCAGCACGCCGTGATGACAGCCGCGCCAATAGCCTCCGATATTGATGCCGTTATCTTCGACATGGACGGCATCCTGATCGATAGCGAGCGGCTTTACCTTCAAGCTTGGCGCATCGTGGCGGACGAGCAGAACTGTCCGGAAATCGTGCCGCTGTTCGCCGATATCGTCGGGTTGCCTTATGACGAGCTTGAAAAAGTGCTGCAAAGAGAGCTCAAACCGCCGGTCACGATAGAGATGCTACGCCAGGCCATTGGCGACGCGCTGCAGCCGATCCTGGCGAACGGCTATCCGCTGAAACCAGGTACCGTGGAGATCTTGACCTATTTGCAAGACCGGGGCCTGCCCTGTGCCGTCGCCACATCCTCCACCACCTCGGTAGCGGTGAAGCTAAACGACAACCATATCGATCATTTTTTTCGTCACGTGGTCAGCCGTGATCAGGTCGCGCGGGGAAAACCACGTCCCGACATCTACCTGGAAGCCGCCAAGCGTTTGGGGGCGGCGCCGGCCCGCTGTCTGGCCGTCGAAGATTCCAAACCCGGCCTGTTGTCCGCCTTGGCGGCAGGAATGAACGTCGTCCACATCCCCGATATCGCGATCATCGAAACGGATTTGATGGCGCAATGTATGGCCGTGCTACCCGACCTGCCGGCGCTGCGCGATTGGCTGGCACAGGACGCCAAGCAGTAAGCGCGCGGGATTTTGTGCTGAAAGGCGCCGGTCAGGATGGCTCATCGAAGCTTTCGATGCGATGCACATGGTTGATGTTGATAATGCGTTCCTTGAACAGCCAGGTGCCGTTCACCTTGACCAGTTTATCGTCGTAGCGGCCGGAGCTGACATTGATGACGTTGGAGGCGATTAAGATGGTGGATGAATCCAGATAGCAGACGGCGGTCGCCGCATCCCCATTGATAGTTATGAATGGCGAGGTAATCGTATGGCGGCGATGGCGCCGTGCGGCGCGGACCTCGCGGTCATAATTTTCGTACCAGGCGCGGATTGCCGCCCGCCCCTCGAAACGGCCATTGCCTTGATATGGCGTCAGCAACACCGCATCCTCGGCAAACAGCGCCACGATCTCGTCGACGCTACCCCGGTCCACCACATGGCAGTACTGGTTCAGGCAGTTCATGATACCCAGATGATCGGCAAGCGGCTGCGCCGCACCGTCGGCCATCTTGAATTCGTGATCAGACATATTCCCTAACCCATATCATTGGCGAACGCCGCGACCGCCGCGACAAAGGCGTCCGGGCATTCCACGGGCAGCATATGGCCGGCCTCGGCGACATCCTGACGACGGGCATTGGGCAAAGTGGCATAGAGTTCATCGACGATCGCCGCGTCATAGAAGATGCGGTCATTGGGACCCATCATGACCAACACCGGGCAGGCAAGCTGACGATAGTCAATCTGCCAATCCGTCTTGCCCATCCAGGTGATCAGGTTAATGGCGCCGCCATCGGCGGGCAACGGGTCGTACGAAGTGTTTTCTTCCAGGAATTCGTGGCGATGCGCCTCGAGAAATTTTGGACCGAACAACAGCGGCGTCATCACATCACGCATCAGGTTCGGGCCCGCGACCTGCATCAAACGCAAGGTTGCCGCGTTCATCCAATCCAGGCGCGGGCCGATCTTGCGCAAGGTATTGATCAACACCAGACCCGTGACCTGTAATCCAGCCAAATATGCCTTGGCGGCATACAGACCGCCAATGGACAGCCCAACCAATATGGGCCGGTCAATCTTCAGCGCTTCGACCAGGTACTTCAGGTCACCGGCGATAATCTGTTCAGTCAATTCAAGTCCGTCAGCATAAGGGCTGTTGGCCTGGCCGCGAAAATTATAACAAAGCGTGCCAAAGCCCGCCGCTCGCAACGCGGGGCCCACCTCGGCCTGCCACATGCCGGCATCGCCGGTGATGGCGTTGACGAAAACAAAAGTCGGCGCACCGGCGCGGCTGGCCTGGTCGAGCTCGTAGTACAGCCCTTCCTGGGCATTTAGTTGCAGAACGGACATAAGGCGATTTCCTCGTGACGGGGGTAGCCGGTTTTGCGCCGGTTTCATGCATATTATCAAAGCCTGCGTCTGACGCGCGAAAAATTCGAACCGGATAGAACCAGATGCGAGCCAGCTTTGTCATTTTCTTTCATATTCACCCCTTGACGCGCAATAAAATATAGGTCAATATTACTTACCTATTAATTTGCCGTATGGAACGCGTCGACATGTCTTGGGAAAAACGATTTACTGCCGATGCCGGCGCCATCAAGGCTTCCGAAATCCGCGAACTGCTTAAGGTCATCGCGGATCCGACGATCCTGTCGTTCGCCGGTGGTATCCCGGATCCGGACCTCTTCCCCATGGACCGCGTGAAGCAGATCCACACAGACCTCGAAGCACGCCCCGACGCCGCCCGCCAGGCCATGCAATACTCATTGACGGAAGGTTATCTGCCTTTGCGAACCTGGGTCAGCGAACGGTTTTCAACGCCCCTGACCCGCCTGACCGCCGATAACGTATTGATCACCAACGGGGCCCAACAGTCCCTT
>JABIWH010000004.1 GCA_018701215.1 Rhodospirillaceae bacterium | reverse complement strand
CACCCACGGGATCATAATCTATTGGGTGGCCGGGAGGGGGAGCGGGCGGCCCGGCAACTCGATGAAATCGAAAATAACCTAAAGCGCTTCGGAATGCCTGTTTCGGGGCATGCGCGCCATGGCCTCGGCCGTTAGCAGGCCCAGAATGGTCCAAAATATCAGGTTCGTGGCCAGGCTGGCGGTGGCGAAATCCGCCGCCAGGACCGCCGGCACGGCGCTTTCCATGCTATGGGGATGCGGTGCGCCGTAGATATGTGGCAAGGCGATCAGGGCGATGCCCGCGACACGCCAAATTAGGCTACTGGGCAGAAAAATCAGGGCGATGCCCCCCGCCGTCAACAGCGCGGTGGAAAGCCACCAGGTCTGCCGTGCCAGCAAATCCCCCGCCGGCATGCCGGGCAGCTCCGGCGGAACGCCCATGGCGGGCGCGAGATTGAGGGCGATAAAGCCGGCCAGGCCCCAGATCACGCCGTGACGCCAATTGACCACCTGGCGCAGGGCGAATACCGCCGCCAGGATCATACCCAGGGCAACGCCCATCAGGACATTGGACAATAAGGAAAAGAACAGCCGCTCCCCACCATCGGCGGGCATCCATGCCGCTTCATCGTGGTGATGGCCGGATTCCGCAGCATTGCCAGCGGTGCTTTCCTGATGGTGATCATGGGCCGCTTGCGGCTGGCCACCATCTTCGAAGGCCTCGGCCGCGAAGATCAGCGGATAGACCTTCAATGTTTGCATAGCCGTCAGCCCAACGCCGGCCACGATGCCGGCGATCAACGCACTGATCAAGATCGATTTAAAGAAAGCCATATGGCCGTCGGCTGCCAGCCGTGAACTAGTGGCAGGGTGCCGCTATGCCATGGCGGGAATCGTGCGCCGCATTATGGATGGCGGCGGGATGGGAGAGGGCCACGCCAATGAACAGCGCCAGTCCCAACAGGGCCGCGAGGCCTGCCTGCATGACCTGCGTCGTCCGCGCCTGTACTGCGGTTGTTTGATCGGCAACTCTTGTCTGTGCCATGCATTTGTCCTCTCAAAAACGAATTCGTGCCAAGCCACACGGAATTAACCTGCCCCCATGGCTGGATTTTTCTTGGCTCCGAGAATACTTGCATCTGCATCAAATACAACAAGAATTCCGGCAAACACGGCGGTAAAAATTTCTAATCCAATCGCGCGCTACTCCTCCATTGGCAGAGCGCTCCGAACGGCATAGATTGTGCATGGGACGCGGTCACGAATTTTAGGCCGTGGGGGACGACGCGAATTAGGTGGGAAATCGATAATGTATCTGGACGCCCGGCTTTGGCGCTTCACGG
The DNA here is from genome assembly GCA_018701215.1 of Rhodospirillaceae bacterium. Classification (GTDB taxonomy): domain Bacteria; phylum Pseudomonadota; class Alphaproteobacteria. The sequence goes on along the minus strand of JABIWH010000004.1, from coordinate 5,259 downwards.
CGGGTTTGCGCCATCGCCTCTTTGGCGCCGTGGGAATTGGCCTGCTGTCGGCGGCGGTGGGCGTTTTGCGTCTGGTCCTGCTGGGCTGGCTGCTGGGAGAGGTGTTCGACGGCGCGGGTCTGGGGGAGTTGTGGGCCCCGGTCTTGCTGGTCGGCGGCACCATGGTCTTGCGTGCGGCCCTGGAATACAGCCGCAACATGGTTGCCCATCGTACCTCGGCCCGGGTGCAGATGACATTACGCCAACGTCTCTATGAACAGGTTGTCCACCTGGGTCCGGCCTATTTTGGCCTGAAGCGGACCGGCGATGTGCTGGTCTCCCTGGTCGAAGGCGTGGAGCAGTTGGAGACATATTTCGGCCAATATCTGCCGCAGCTGTTCGTCGCGGCCCTGACGCCGGTGCTGATTTTCGCCTTCATCGTCTTTCTCGACCCGGCCATTGCCGCCACTTTGCTGGTGTTCGCCCTGATCACCCTGGTGGCGCCTTCGGCCTTTCATTTTTGGGACCGGGACAGCGCGCGGGCACGTTCCAAGTCCTATGGCGCTTTCGCCGCCGAATTTCTCGACAGTCTGCAGGGCCTGGGCACCCTGAAGGCATTTGGGCAAAGCCATGTGCGGGCGAACAGCCTGGCCGATAAGGCCCATGATCTGTTTCGCGCCACCATGTGGGTGCTGGCCTCCAACGCCCTGGGCCGGGGCATCACGGATACGGGCATCGCGCTTGGCGCGGCCGCCGCCCTGTCCATGGGTGCTTGGCGGGTCAGCACCGAGCAGGCGGAAATGTGGGTCTTGTTGGTGGTCCTGATGCTGGGGGTCGAGGTCTATCGGCCTTTGCGCGAGCTGCGTAATCTGCTGCACCAGGGCATGGTCGGGCAATCCGCGGCCGAGGGCATTCTGGCGATCCTGGCGGCGGAACCCAGCCTGAAGGACGATGGCGGTGAAACCCTGGCCTTGAGCGGGGCCGCGTCGGTTCAGTTCAAGGGCGTCGGCTTTGCCTATCCCGGCAGCCAGCAACCGGCCCACGACAGTCTGGATTTCACCATTCAGGCCGGCCAGCGGATCGGTATCGTCGGACCATCGGGGGCGGGCAAGACCACGATCCAGCGCCTGTTACTGCGTCTGTACGATCCGGACCAAGGACAAATCCTGATCGCCGGCCAGGATATCCGGCGGCAATCACTGGCCAGTCTGCGCCGGCAATTCGCGGTGGTGCAGCAGGATACCTATTTATTTTTTGGCACGGTCGAGGACAATATCCGCCTGGGCAAGCCCGATGCCAGCGACGAGGAAGTGCGGGCGGCGGCGGCCGCCGCCAATGCCACAGAATTCATCACCCGTCTGCCCCAGGGTTTCGCTACCATCGTTGGCGAGCGGGGCCTGAAACTGTCGGGCGGGCAGCGCCAGCGCGTTGCCATCGCGCGGGCGTTGTTGAGAGATGCGCCGATCCTGGTGCTGGACGAGGCGCTGTCCTCGGTCGATGCCGAGAATGAGGCGGTGATCCAACAGGCCCTGGACCGCCTGATGGCCGGGCGCACTACCTTGATCTTCGCGCATCGTCTGTCTTCCGTCATTGACGCCGACCGCATCCTGGTCCTGGGCGACGGCCGGATCGCCGAAACTGGCAGCCATGATGAGCTATTAGCCCTGGGCGGCAGCTATCACCGGCTGATGGCGGCTCAGGCCCAGGACAAGTCCGGCGCCGAACAGCGTCTGGAAGCCCGTACGGCGGCGGCGGATACGCTCGCCGTGGCCGAGGATCTGCCGATCGAGGCGGGCGAAAGCGATGCCATATTGCGCGCCCGCGGCATGGGTTGGGCCGGCGCCTTTCACATCCTGTTGGGTTATGTCGCGCCCTGGAAGGGCCGCCTGATCATGACCTTTATTTTCGGTGTCAGCAGGGTCGTCGCCTATACGGGTATCGGCATCGTCGGCGCCCTGGCCGTGGCCGCCGTCAAGGCCGGGCTGCCGCATGGCTATCTGCTGTGGATCGTCGCGGCCATGGCGCCTCTGGCCGGCATCCTGCATTGGCTGGAAAGCTGGATCGCCCACGACATGGCCTTTCGCCTGTTGGCGGAGATGCGCATCGCGTTGTTCGAGAAGCTGGACAAACTGGCGCCGGCCTATCTGTTGGGGCGGCGTACGGGTGATCTGGTCTCGGTCGCCACCCAGGATGTGGAAACCGTTGAATTCTTCTTTGCCCACACCGTGGCGCCGGCCTTTGTCGCCGTCCTGGTGCCCTTGTTGGTGCTGATTACCTTGGCTTATTTCGGCGCGCCCATGGCCCTGGCCCTGGCGCCGTTTCTGCTGATGGTAGGCTTGAGCCCCTTTTTCCGGCGCGGCCGGGTCGATCGCCTGGGTTCCGCCGCGCGCGAGGCCCTGGGCGAATTGAACGCCCATGCCGTCGACAGCATCCAGGGCCTGACGGAAGTCGTGGCCTTTCAGGCCGAGGACCGCCGGGGCGCCGATTTCATGGCCCTGGCGCGGCGGCAGATCACGGTAAGGTTGCCATTCTTTCGCGAGCTGACCCTGCAAACCGTGTCCCTGGAACTGGCCACCGGCCTGGGCGGCCTGGCCGTGGTTACCGTGGGCGCCGATCTGGTCAGCACCGGGGCCCTGCCGGCGGGGCAATTGCCGCTGCTGACCCTGCTGGCCATGGCGGCTTTTCTGCCCATATCCGAGATCGCCAATATCGGCCGGCAACTGGCCGATACCCTGGGCGCGACGCGGCGTCTTTATGCCATTCACGGCGAGGAGATCCCGGTGCGCGACGGGCCCGGCGTCGGGGCGGCAATGCCGTCCGGATTAAGCTTTACAGATGTGAACTTCCGCTATGCCGGGACCAAGGCACCGGCCCTTGAAAGCATCAGCTTCACCGTGCCCGTAGGCCGTACCCTGGCCCTGGTTGGGCCGTCGGGCGCGGGCAAGACCACCATCGCGCATTTGTTCATGCGCTTTTGGGACCCCGATGGGGGCCGGGTCGAGCTGGATGGCCATGATCTGCGGGATTATCAATTGGACGAAATGCGCAAGCGCATCGCCCTGGTGGCCCAGGACACTTATTTGTTCAACGATACCTTGGGCGCCAACATTCATATTGCCCGGCCCGAGGCAAGCCAGGCCGAACTGGCCCAGGCGATCCAGCGCGCCGCCCTGGATGATTTTGTCGCCGGTCTGCCCGACGGCCTGGATACGCCGGTGGGCGAGCGGGGCATGCGTCTGTCGGGCGGGCAGCGGCAGCGGGTCGCCATCGCGCGGGCATTCTTGAAAGACGCGCCAGTGCTCATTCTGGACGAGGCGACTTCGCACCTGGATGCGGTGAACGAACAATTGGTGCGCGCCGCCCTGGATGATCTGATGGCAGCGCGGACCACCATCGTCATCGCGCACCGCCTGTCCACCGTGCGCGATGCCGATCACATCGTCGTGCTGGAAAAGGGTCGGCTGATCGAACAGGGCCGGCACTACGAATTGATCGCCCACGGCGGCCTGTATGCCCATCTGGTAGCACGCCAGACCACGGGCGAACGCTCGGACGCGGCGGAATAACGACAGTGGTTTGATAGCTGCGCCGGTCTCGTCTACCCTGAACGGACAGTCGTTCAAAAAAGAGAGCCCTCATGCCGAAATGGAACCTGCCCGGGGATGCCCGCCTTGCCCTCTCGATTGTCGTTAATGTCGAGGAGGGCGCGGAGATGAATATCACCGAGGGTGACCGGGGCCCGGAAATCGTTGATGAACTTGGCGTCGCCCTGCACAAGCCGGTGCGTAATTATTCCAATGAAAGCAATTATCTCTATGGCCTGAAGGCGGGCGCGCCACGGGTGATGAAGCTGTTGGATGATTTTGGTTTCCAGGCCACCTTCACCGCCGCCGCGCAAGCGCTTGAAAAGGCCCCGGACCTGACCAGGGCCATTGTCGATGGTGGACACGAGGTCTGCAGCCATGGCTGGCGCTGGGTGCATCAATATTACATGGACGAGGAGGCGGAGCGGGCCTTTATCCGCAAGGCCATTAGCTCCATCGAGGCCACGACGGGGAAACGGCCCACGGGTTGGTTGTCGCGCTATTTGTTGACCGACAACACCCGGCGGCTGTTGATGGAAGAAGGCTTCACCTATCACATGGATGATTTTTCCGGCGACAAACCGTTCTGGGATAACAGCCATGAGAGGCCGATCATGATCCTGCCCTATGCAGTAGATTCGAACGATATGAAGATGTGGACCGCACCCTCCCTGACGCCGGCGGATTGGCTGCAATATGCCGTCGATAGCTTTGATTGGCTGTACCGCGAGGGTGCCGACGATCCGCAGATGATGTCGTTCGGCCTGCATCTGCGCATCATCGGGCGGCCCGGACGGATCGGCTATCTGGAGAAATTTTTTCAGCACGTAGCCGCCAAACCGGATGTCTGGATCACCACCCGGCAACAGATCGCCGAGAACTGGGCAGCGCAAAATCCGGCGCCGCGATGACCGCCGTTCTGCCCAATAGTCTGACCGATGATCCCTGGGACGAGACCGCCCGCGCCGCCCAGGCCGCCGCCGATGCGGAGGACGCCGAGGCCGCCGTGCGCGAATTTGTCCATGCCGCCCTGCGCATTACCGGCGATGCCACGGCACACGAAAAACCCGGCGCCCTGAAACCGGGCGAGCGGCATTTCTCTGTCGGCGGCGCCTTCATGGTCAGCCCCGACGACAGATCGCATTTCCTGATCGCCGAATGGGGCTTTCCAGCCAAACAGCATCGTCTGTACTATCCCCTGGATACCGGCCATCCCGGTTGGGTGTGGAAGAACGAACAGGCCCTGATCCTGGAAAACACCGATGATCATGCTGATTTCAAACAGATCCTGAAATCAGCGCGCATGGGCTCCGCCATCTATGCGCCGATGATCTGGCAGGGCCGGTTTATCGGCCATCTGATCACCGCCGCCCAGGCCCGCAACACCTATTCCCCGCCCGACCTGGTGCGCCTGCAAGCCCTGGCCGGAATGGCTACGGCAGCCTACATAGCCCACGGCGGCCCGGTGTTTCTGGCACAAATCTGGGACAACCTGCGCGCTTAGGCCAAAGCGCAACTATGTTTAGAGCAATTTTCAATTAATCGGAGTCGCTCTCGCGACGTAAGTAATTGGTTCCATTGCTCTATACTTAAGAGTCGGAGCGCATTTTCTTCGAATGCGCTCTAGACCATTTTCGAGATTGATTTATGCATATCCGTCATGTCGAATGAAGTTACGGCATTCTTCTTGCGAGGT
>JABIWH010000005.1 GCA_018701215.1 Rhodospirillaceae bacterium | reverse complement strand
GTACGCTCGGAGATCGCTTGAGGCTGGCCTTTTGCCCATTGCAGACACAAACGGCCGGCAACTGTGATGCTATCGATAAATACCGTTTCGTACTTGTCGAGGCCGGCAGGGTCGCCGAAGCTCTCGCAAACAGCATCGAAATGGGCCTGGCTGTAGACCTGATCCTCGCGCAAGGCCGGATTGGGCCCGCCGATGAAGACGGCGAAGTCCCTGCAATCAGCCCAGGTGCGTGGCCGTATGGTCAGGTTCTATCCTCCATACTGTCATTATTGTCTCGCTGGCTGTGTTGTGTGTTCTGTCGTATTGCAAATCACGCCTCTTGGAAGGCCACTTCCTGACAATTTGGTAAGAGTGCTGCATTTTGAACTTTCGCATTCGATCTCAGCCTCTCTCGCCCGAGCGGTGGAACTTCGAACTCCGAGAAATTGGGATCTCAAATTACCGTATAGAAACAATACGTTCAAAATCCGTACCGAATTGCCGTAGTCAACAGCTTCGGAGAGAATGGCGCATAGGGAGAGGGTTTGGAGAGATAAACAGTATGAACGGTCAACAGCTTCTGCCCCAGAGGCCCTAGAACCCTGGGTTTTCAGCCCCGGGCGAACGGCGGGAGACTGTTGCGAACAATGTAATGGCGGAGGGGGTGGGATTCGAACCCACGGTACCCGCAAAGGTACACCGGTTTTCGAGACCGGCACAATCGACCACTCTGTCACCCCTCCGCGGGGATAGCGCCATTATTTGGCGATCATATCGGGCGCGGTCGGTTATAAAGAGAGCCGGTGCTTTAGTGCAAGGGATTATACGTATTCGGGCAAGCAATTTTCCCGTGCCGCAACCTTGTTTTGCGGCTCTGGGCCGTTGACAAAGGGCCGTGCGGGGCGTATATCCGCGCCGACCTGGGCGGCGTTTGCGCCGCCTGAACTGTTTCGCGTGGAAGAGCGCCTATCTTCGGTGTATCCGGGTGCCGTACACGCAAGACCAAATAATGGGCTGAAGTGATGTTCGCTGTAATCAAGACGGGCGGGAAACAATACCGCGTAGAGCCGGATGACGTGATCCGGATTGAACGCATCGCCGGCGAGGCCGGGGATGAGGTGGCTTTCGACAACGTGCTGATGATGAGCACGGACGGCGACACCACCGTCGGCGCCCCCCTGGTGGACGGCGCCAAGGTGGTCGGCACCCTGGTGGAACAGGCCCGCGACAAGAAGATCATTGTCTTCAAGAAAAAGCGGCGGAAAAATTATCGCCGCCGCAACGGCCATCGCCAGGATTTGAGCATCGTGCGGATTACCGAATTCTCCGGACCCGGTGCCCCGAAGAAGGCCGCCGCCAAGAAAAAGGCGGCGCCCAAAAAGACGGCGGCCAAGGCAAAGGCCGAAGATAAAGTTGCAGAAAAACCTGCCGAGACGGTGGCCGATACCGCTGTCGAGAGCAGCGAAAGCTAGGGAGCCGCAGAGATGGCGCATAAAAAAGCAGGTGGTAGTTCACGCAACGGCCGCGATACAGCGGGCCGGCGTTTGGGCATCAAGAAATACGGCGGGGAAAAAGTCATTCCCGGCAACATCATCGTCCGTCAGCGCGGCACCAAGTGGAAGCCGGGCGACAATGTGGGCTTGGGCAGGGACCACACAATTTTTGCGCTGATCGAAGGTCAGGTGTCTTTCCGGACCCGGGCCGGTGGCCGGACCTACGTCTCGGTGCAGCCGCCGGAGTAGGCGCGCCCGCAAGCGCAGTTACAAGCGGGGGATGGCTTTCCATCCCCCGTTTTTTGTTTTTTGAAGAGTATCTTTTTACTATCGTTAAAGTGCCGGGCCACCCACTCCCCCGACCCGGCCGTCCACAGGGTACCATTAATGTGCGGCCGGGACGGGGGAGTGGGTGGTTCAGCCAAGTACGATTTGAAGAATCAACGCCATGAAATTTCTCGATCAAGCCAAGATTTATGTCTTTAGCGGCAAGGGCGGGCACGGCTGTGTCAGCTTTCGGCGTGAGAAATTCGTTGAATACGGCGGTCCCAATGGCGGCAACGGCGGCAAGGGCGGCGACGTGGTGGTCGAGGCGGTGGAAAATCTCAACACCCTGATCGATTACCGCTACCAACAGCACCTCAAGGCCAAGAGCGGCCGGCCCGGCATGGGCACCTCCCGCACCGGCGCGGGCGGCGATGACGTCGTGGTCAAGGTGCCCGTGGGTACGCAAATCCTCGACGAGGAGCGGGAGCATATTCTGGCCGACCTGGCTGCGCCCGGGCAAACCATTATCCTGGCCAGGGGCGGCCATGGGGGCCGGGGCAATGAAAGCTTCAAATCCTCCACCAACCGGGCGCCCCGGCAGTTCGAGCAGGGCGGCGAGGCCGAGGAAATGACCGTCTGGCTGCGTCTGAAACTGATCGCCGATGCCGGCCTGATCGGCCTGCCCAACGCGGGCAAATCCACCTTTCTGACCACGGTCACCCGGGCCCGGCCGAAGATCGGCGCCTATCCCTTCACGACGCTGTATCCTAATCTGGGCGTGGCCCAAGCCGGCGAGCGCGAAATCATCCTGGCCGATATTCCGGGCCTGATCGAGGGCGCCCATGAAGGCGCCGGCCTGGGCGACCGCTTTTTGGGCCATGTGGAACGCTGCCGCGCCCTGCTTCATCTGGTGGATGGCACGGCGGACGATGTCGCCGCCGACTACCGCACCGTGCGTGGCGAGTTGGACGCTTATGACGCCGGCCTGCCCGATAAATTGGAACTGGTCTGCTTGAACAAATGCGATGCCCTGACCGACGATCTGATTGCCGAACGCAAGGCGGAGCTGGCGGCGGAATGCGGCCACGCGGTACATGTCATATCCGGCGTCTCGGGCAAGGGCCTGCCGGACCTGCTGGCCGAACTGGCGCACGCCATGGGACCGGTGGCGAAGACGCCCGAGGCAGACGCTGAAGAGGCCGCGGAAACCGCCGGCACCGAGGGCGCTGGGGGTTGGCAGCCATGAGCGCGCGGTCGACCAATCGCCTGCGCCAAGCCAAAAGGGTAATTATCAAGATCGGCTCCTCCCTGCTGGTGGATCAGCAGACGGGCGACCTGCGCCGGGACTGGTTGGACGCCCTGGCCGACGATGTTGCGGTCTGCCGGCAACGGGGCCAGGATGTTTTGTTGGTTTCCTCGGGCGCCATTGCTCTGGGCCGGCGCAGCCTGGACCTGGGCGCGCGGAGCCTGCGTCTGGAAGATAGCCAGGCGGCGGCGGCGGCGGGGCAGATCCGCCTGGCCCATGCCTACCAGGAAAGCCTGGCCCGACACGCGGTGCCCGTGGCGCAGATCCTTTTGACCGGTGACGATACGGAGCGCCGCCGGCGCTATTTGAATGCCCGCAATACGCTGTTGGCGTTGCTGAGCCATGGTTCGGTGCCGGTGGTCAACGAAAACGACACCGTCGCCACGGAAGAAATACGCTTTGGCGACAACGACCGTCTGGCGGCGCGCGTGGCGGCCATGATCGGCGCCGATTGTTTGGTTCTGCTGTCCGATATCGACGGTCTTTACAGCGAGGACCCGCGCCAGAACGGTGGTGCTGACTTCATCGCCGAGGTGGCGGAGATCACGCCGGAGATCGAGGCCATGGCGGGTGCCACGGGCAGCCACGATGGCAGCGGGGGCATGGTGACCAAGTTGCAGGCGGCCCGCATGGCGGCCCAGGCGGGCTGTTCCATGGTCATCGCGGACGGCAGGGCGGCCCATCCCATCGCGGCCCTGGAGGACAGCGGGCGGGGCACCTGGTTCACCACGTCGGCCACGCCGGCCAGTGCGCGCAAGCGCTGGATCGCGGCCAGTCTGCACGCCAGAGGCAGCATCACCATTGATGCCGGCGCCGCCCGGGCCTTGAACCAGGGCAAGAGCCTGCTGCCTGCCGGCGTAACGGCGGTGGAGGGCGATTTTCAGCGCGGCGACGCGGTGGTTGTGCGCGACCCGGACGGCTTGGCCCTAGGGCGCGGCCTGACGGCCTATTCGACCGCCGATGCCCGGCGCATCAAGGGCCACCGCAGCAGTGAAATTCAGTCTATTCTGGGCTTTCTGGGCCGGGAAGAGATGATCCATCGCGACGACTTGGTGCTGGGTTAGAGCAAGCTGGGTCGGCTTCAAAGGGAATGAGACGATGAGCACGGCGGAAAACACGGTTGAAACCGGGACGGATGATCTGCAACGGCAGATGCTGAAGCTGGGCGCCGATGCGCGGGCGGCGGCGACGGTTCTGGCTAAAACCCCGACCGAGGCCAAGAACCGCGCCCTGTCGGAAGCCGCCAAGGCCATGCGGGATGGCGCGGAGGCAATCCTGCAGGCCAACGCCACCGATATGACGGCGGCGGAAAAGCGCGATCTGACCCCGGCCCTGTTGGACCGTCTGTTGCTGACCGAGGAACGCATCGAAGCCATGGCTAACGGCCTGGACGCCATAACCGAACTGACCGACCCCGTGGGCGACACCATGGCCGAATGGGACCGGCCCAACGGCCTGCGCATCGCCCGCGTCCGGGTGCCTCTGGGCGTGATCGGCATCATCTATGAATCCCGCCCCAACGTGACGGCGGATGCCGGCGCGCTTTGTTTGAAATCGGGCAATGCGGCCATTTTGCGCGGCGGTTCGGAAAGCTTCTATTCCTCCCGCGCCATCCATGCCTGCCTGGTGGCGGGGCTGCGGGCGGCGGGCCTGCCCGAAGGGTCGATCCAGCTGGTGCCGACCACGGACCGGGCGGCGGTCGGCATGATGCTGACCATGCCCCAGCATATCGACATCATCGTGCCCCGTGGCGGCCGCGGCCTGATCGAGAGGGTGCAGAACGAAAGTCGGGTGCCGGTGATCGCCCATCTGGACGGCAATTGCCATGTCTATGTGGACGGCTCGGCGGATCTGGAGATGGCGCGGCGGATCTCGCTGAACGCCAAGTTGCGCCGTACTGGTATCTGCGGCGCCTCGGAAACCTTGTTGGTGGACCGCCAATGCGCCGCCTCCCATCTGGCGCCTCTGGTCAAGGATCTGCTGGATGCGGGTTGTGAAGTGCGCGGCGACGGCGAAACACAAGGGGCCGATGACCGCGTGGTGGCGGCCACGGCGGCCGATTGGGATACGGAATATCTCGACAGTATTATCGCGGTGAAAGTCGTGGATGGTGTCGGCGATGCCATTGCCCATATTGACCATCATGGCTCTCACCACACCGAAAGCATCATTGCCGAGGACGTGGCGGCGGCGGAACGCTTTTTGGCCGAGATCGACAGCGCCATCGTGCTGCACAACGCCTCGACACAATTCGCGGACGGCGGCGAATTCGGCATGGGGGCCGAGATTGGCATTTCCACCAACCGCCTGCACGCCCGTGGCCCGGTTGGCGTTGAACAATTGACCTCGTTCAAATACGTCGTCCACGGCCAGGGCCAGGTGCGGCCCTAGAGCTTTCATATGGCACGCTTGAAAATCGGTCTGTTGGGCGGCTCGTTTAATCCGGCCCACGAAGGTCACCGGCATATCTCGTTGCTGGCCCTGAAGCAGCTGCAGCTGGATCAGGTCTGGTGGCTGGTCTCGCCGCAGAATCCGCTCAAGGCCGCCGATGACATGGCGCCGCTGGCTCAGCGCCTCGCCGGTGCCAAGGCCATGGCGCAGCATCCGCGCATTCGGGCCTGCGATCTGGAAAGCCGACTTGGCACCCGCTACACCGTTGATACCCTGGCCGCCATGCGCCGGCGCTGGCCGCAACATGCTTTCGTCTGGCTGATGGGGGCGGATAATCTGGTGCAATTGCCGCGCTGGCGCCGCTGGCGCGAGATTGTCGAGATGATGCCCATGGCGGTCTTCAACCGGCCCGGTGAGAGCCGCCGCGCCCTGGCCGGCGCGGCGGCGGCCCGCTATGCCGGCTATCGCGTCCGCAGACCCGCCGAACTGCCCCTGGCGCCGGCGCCGGCGTGGTGTTTTCTGTTCTCCCGTCTGCATCCGGCATCAAGTACCGCGATCCGGGGCGAGCAGTTGAAATCCCCAAAGCAGCTGAAAGAAGCATGACATTTCCATGAAATGTTGCCATAATGTACGAACAATCACGAAAGCAAGGGTCCATATGCAGACCATGAGAAAAATCAGGAGCTATTCACCATAGCAAGTGCAAGGCAAACGCCAGCTTATAGCCAAGAATTGCTGGCACTCGTGAATAGTTCTCTCGATGAGGACCAGGCGGAAGAGCTCGTCGTCATCGACCTGCAGGGCAAATCCAGCATAGCCGATTACATGGTGATCGCGAACGGTCGTTCAGACCGTCACGTGGGCGCCATGGCGGACCATTTGCTGCGCCGGGCCAAGGAAGAAGGCCTGGGCCGCTGCAAGGTCGAGGGCCTCGGCAAACGCGATTGGGTGTTGATCGATATGGGCGACATCATCGTGCATCTGTTTCGCCCGGAAGTCCGGGAGTTCTATAATCTGGAAAAGATGTGGTCGATCGAGATGGCGGAGCCCGAGCGCGCCGCACTCTAGACCATGCGAGTCACTATATGCGCCGTGGGCCGTGCCAAAGGCAGCCCGGCGGCTGAAATCTGCCAAACTTACCTGAAACGGCTGCCTTGGACGGTGGCAATCCGCGAAGTCGAGGTGCGGAAGAACCTGAGCGGCGAAAAACTCAGCTTGGCCGAAGCCGAATTACTGCGTGCCGCGATGCCGGACAGGGCGACCTTGGTGGCCATGGACGGCAGGGGCAAAACCCTGTCCAGCGCGGCGTTCGCGCAACGCTTGGGCCGGTGGCGGGATGACGGTATCGCAGATTTGGCATTTGTCATTGGCGGCGCCGATGGCCTGCATCCGGCTCTGGTCGGGGAGGCTGTTTTGAGCTTGTCTCTGGGCGCCATGACATGGCCTCATATGCTGGCTCGCGCGATGTTGATGGAGCAATTGTACCGGGCCCACACCATACTGGCGGGGCATCCGTATCACCGCGCTTGAACATGGGCTTGAACACGGGCCTGATGATAGCGGTTGCATTCGTCACAAGCTGCGCCATATTGGTGTCGAATCAGTGGGTAACTACTAGATTTTGAGGTTAAACGTGAAGAATCAGTGTCGCCCCGTAGTGCTATGTATCCTGGATGGCTGGGGCTATCGGGAGGCCGCGGCGGACAATGGCATCGCCCTTGCCCGAACCCCGGTCTACGATCGATTGCTGGCGGAAGCACCCCACGCTCTGTTGCAGACCTCTGGATTGGCCGTCGGTCTGCCGGAAGGGCAGATGGGTAATTCCGAAGTCGGGCACCAAAACATCGGCGCCGGGCGCATTGTTCTTCAGGATTTGCCCCGTATCGACAAGGCGGTGGCGGACGGTAGCCTGGCGAAAAGCCCGCGCCTGGCCAAATTCATTGCCAATTTGCAGACTAGTGGCGGCGATTGTCATCTGCTGGGCCTGTTGTCGCCGGGCGGGGTCCATTCCCATCAAGACCACATGCTGGCCCTGGCCCGCATCATTGCCGCTGCGGGCATAAAGGTCTGGCTGCATTGTTTCATGGATGGCCGGGATACGCCGCCGACCTCGGGCGCGGGCTATCTGCAACAGATCAGCGCGGCCATTGCCGGACAGGACAACATCTACATCGCCACTTTGTGCGGCCGCTATTACGCCATGGACCGGGACAATCGTTGGGAGCGGGTAGTTCAGGCCTATGACCTATTGGTCGAAGGCAAAGGTGCGGCGGGCGGCGATGCGGCCGCGGCCATGCAGGCGTCCTATGCCCAGGATATCAACGACGAGTTTATTCTGCCCACGACTGTCGCCGGCTATGCGGGCATGGCGGACGGGGATGGTTTGTTGCTGGCCAATTTCCGCGCCGACCGGGCCCGGGAGATACTCAGCGCGCTGGTCGATCCGGCCTTCGACGGCTTTGCCCGTGGCCGTGTTGCCGCGTTTGCCGATCAACTTGGCATGGTCAGCTATTCAGCCGCGCTGGATACCAGGGTTGATGCATTGTTTCCCGTGATCGGGCTACGGCAGACGCTGGGTGAAGTGGTGGCGGCGGCCGGCCGGCGCCAACTGCGTATCGCCGAGACCGAGAAATATGCCCATGTGACGTTTTTTCTGAATGGCGGCGAGGAGGCGGTTTTCGAGGGCGAGGACCGCATCCTGATACCCTCGCCAAAAGTCGCGACCTATGATCTGGCCCCTGAAATGTCGGCGGCGGAGGTCACGGACAAGCTGGTTACCGCCATTGGTTCGGCGACCTATGATCTGATCGTGGTCAACTATGCCAATCCCGACATGGTCGGCCATACGGGCAAGCTGGATGCGGCGGTGCTGGCGGTGGAGATGATTGACCGCTGCCTGGGCCGTCTGTGCGCCGCCTTGGACGATGCCGGCGGCGCCATGTTGATCACCGCCGACCACGGCAATATCGAGCTGATGCGCGACCCCGAAAACCATGGCGCCCATACGGCGCACACCACGGGGCCGGTGCCGGTGCTGTTGGTCAATGCGCCCGATGCCCAGGCCGAATTGCGGGATGGCAGTCTGGCGGACCTGGCCCCCACGCTGCTGGCGTTGATGGGGCTGGCACAGCCAGACCAAATGACGGGCCGGTCATTGATGGCGGCCACGGATCAGGCCATGCGGCATCATGGCTAGGGCGCGCCTGATAATTCTGGCATTGCCGGCGCTTTTGCTAGGCGGATTTGCCGCCTCCAGTTCGCTTGGCGACGAACGCCAGGAAGTTCAGCGCAATATAGAGACGACGAAGGAATCGATTAGCGCCGGCCGGAAGCAACAACACGCCCTTGCCGATCGGGCCCGGGCCATCCGCGACCAGGTCGACGGCCTGCGTATCCGTGCCGCCCTGGCGGCGAACCGGGCACAACAGGAAGAGGTCGCGCTAAGCGAGATTGAAGAACGCCTGGCGCTGTTGCAGCGCCAGGATGCGGAGCATTATCGCCGGCTTAGTCTGATGCGTGAGGGCATGGCGCGCTCCATCACCGCCCTGGCCCGGTTGGAACGGCAACCCGCCGCCGCGCTTTTGGCCGCACCGGGCAGCATGTTGGATGCGGCCCGTGGTGGCCGCCTGCTGGCCGCCGCCGTGCCGGCCCTGCATCGCGACGCGGCCAAGGTTGGTGAATTATTGGCGGCAGCCGACACAGTGCGGCGCCGGCTGGACCGCGAACAACGGCACCGGGCGGTCACTGTGACGGCCTTGTCCAGCCGCCGCCAGGAACTGCAATCCCTGTTACGGGAACGGGTGCTGGTTGAACGGCAGTTGCAGCAGGCTGGCGCGGCGGAGGGCGAGCGCCTGGCCGCGTTGGTGGGCAAGGCACAGGATTTGCAAGGCTTGCTACAGCGCCTGGATGCGGCGGAGCGGTCGCGCGGTGCGCGGCAAACGGAAATCGCGGCCGGCGGGAAGGGGCATGCGGCAACTTTGCGTCAAGTCGAGCAGTTGGCCGAGCAGCAGGCTGAGCAACGGGCCGAACGCCGCCGCCGCAAGCTGGCCGCTGACATGGCTCTGGCCTTGGCTGCCCCCAAGGGAAAGAATAACGCCAAAGGCAATGCGCAAGACGCCGCCCCACCGGCCAGGCAAAGCCAGGCTCTGGCGCTGCGGCAACTGCCGTTTTCCAAGATCCGCGGCCGTCTGCGCCTGCCCGCCAAGGGCCGGCGGGTCGGACGCTTTGGCGAAAGCACTGGATTTGGCCCGCGGGCCCAGGGTATCACCCTGCGAACAGCTGATCGGGCGCAGGTTGTCGCGCCCTATGACGGTCGGGTGGTCTACGCCGGGACGTTTCGAAAATACGGCCTGATCTTGATCATCTCGCATGGTGAGGGATACCATACTCTGCTGGCCGGTCTGACGCGGCTGCAGGCGGTGGTCGGACAGTCATTACTTACGGGCGAACCGGTGGGTCGCATGGGAGGGGACGGCAAGCGGTCTCTGTATATAGAATTACGGCGCAAGGGGACGGCAATAAATCCGAACTCCTGGTGGTCGAGCAGCCGTGAAAGGGCGAGTGGATGATGAAGATTTTGATCGGTGGCCGGGTCGCGAAAAGCATGCTGGCGCTGTATACGCTTGCCGCCCTGTTGGCACTGCCCCTGGTGGCCCTGCCGGGATCGGCGCGGGCGGCCGACGATAGTATCTATCGTCAACTAAACTTGTTTGGCGATGTGTTGGAGCGGATCCGCGCCGATTACGTTGAAGAGGTGGATGACCCGGAACTGATCGAGGCCGCCATCACGGGTATGTTGCGCTCTCTCGATCCGCATTCTTCCTATATGCCGCCCAGGGCGTACCGCGATATGCGCGAGCAGATCAAAGGCGAATTCGGCGGCCTTGGTATTGAAGTGACCATGGAAAACGGCTTGGTCAAGGTGGTCTCGCCGATTGACGAGACGCCGGCGGCACGCGCCGGCATGAAGGCCGGGGATTATATTACCCAGCTTGATGATACGCCGGTGATGGGCCTGACCCTGGCGGAGGCGGTAAAGAAAATGCGCGGCCCGGTGAAATCGGAAATCCGCCTGTTGGTGGTCCGGCCGGGTGTGGAAAAACCTTTCGAGGTAAAGATTATTCGCGATGTCATTCGCGTACAGTCGGTACGCTCCCGCCTGGAAGGCGATATGGTCTATGTCCGCATAACTTCGTTCACCGAACAAACCGACAGCGGCCTGGAGGCAGCGATGGCCAAGCGTAAGGCCGAGTTGGGAAACAAGTTCAAAGGCGTGATTCTGGATTTGCGTAATAATCCGGGCGGCGCCTTGGATCAGGCGATTGCCGTCTCGGACGCATTTCTGGACAAGGGAGAGATCGTATCGACCAGAGGCCGGCGGCCGGAGGAAACCCATCGCTACAACGCCAAGGTGGGAGATCTGGCCCAAGGTCTGCCGGTGGCGGTGTTGATCAACGGCGGTTCGGCTTCCGCCTCCGAGATTGTCGCCGGTGCCTTGCAGGACCATCAACGGGCCCTGGTTATCGGCACCAAGTCGTTCGGCAAAGGGTCGGTGCAAAGCATCATACCGTTGCAGGGACATGGCGCCATTAGGCTGACCACGGCGCGCTACTACACGCCATCGGGCACGTCTATCCAGGCCAAGGGGATTGAGCCGGATATCACGGTGGAGCAGGTGCGGGTGGAGAAAGCGGCAAACAATCACCGCCGTAGCGAGGCGGACCTACCGAAGCATCTGAAGGCGGAGAAGAAAAAAAATCCTGTGCCCATGCCGGAAAACCATACCAATGTAAAACGCAATGGCGATGGTGGCGGCGAAACCGCCAAACCACGTGATTTTCAGTTGAACTATGCCTTGGATTTGCTGCGCGGCATGGCCCTTTTACAACGGCGCAACGGCAAATAGAATTCTGATCCAGGATTGAGGAAACGTGGCCAGGATACCACGAGGCAAAAAACAGGCTGGCGACAGCGGCGGTGACCGGGCCGGCGGACGGGCTGGCGGACGCACCGACAAGGTTACGCGGGCCCCCAGCACGCCGGCCGCGGTAGGGTTGATCCTGATCGCGGGCATAGCCGGCCTGGCTGCCTGGTTGAGCTATAGCCATGACCCCGCCAAGCAGCAGGCTGAACTGAACGCGCAAGCCACCCTGGCGGATGCGGTGTTGCCGGTAGATCTCACCAAGGATGGCAGCGGGAAGCAGGCCGCCTCCAAGGAACCGGCCAAAAAACGTTCGGAACATGGCGGCGAGACGCAGGGTGAGGAAAAACACGGCGAGGAGAAACATGGCGAAGACAAGCATGCCGGCGACAAGTCCGAGGCCACGCCTGGCAAAGCCGCCCCGCCCAAAACGGCCGCACACAAACCGGCCAAGGATACCGACGGCCACGACGTAAAACCGAAAGTCTCAAGCCAGCAAACGGCGGACGAACCGGCTCCCAGTCCGCAACCCGGTCCGCAACCCAATCCCCAGCCCGGCCCACAACCCAGCCCTCAAGATCATAAAGCAGTCACCCAGGATGGCGAGGATGGTGAAAAATCCGGGCATGCGCCGGCTAAAACCGCTTCAACGCACGGGGCGAAAAGCAAGTTCATGGCCAGCGGCGGCCTGCGCCCCGCACCAGACCCGGCCCTGATCAAATCGACCGAGAACGGCCCCCTGCCCGTGGTGGCGCCGGACGGCCGGACACCTCTGCAGGTTTATGCACGCCCTTACAAGGCCACGGGCCGGCCCCGGATTGCCATTGTCGTCGGCAGCCTTGGCCTCAGCCGCGCGACCACGATGACCGCCATTCAGCAATTGCCGGGCGGGGTCAGTTTGGCTTTCGCGCCCTACGGCCGCAATTTGCAGGATTACGTGAACCAGGCCCGTGCCGCCGGCCACGAGGTACTGCTGCAGGTACCCATGGAGCCGATGGATTATCCCACCAACGATCCCGGGCCCCATACCTTGCTGACCAGCCTGACAATTCATCGAAATCTGCAGCGGCTGGATTGGCTGTTGGGCCGCTTTGCCGGTTATGTGGGCGTGGTCAATTTCATGGGCGGGCGTTTTACCTCCACCGAGTCCCATCTGCAGCCCATACTGGAGGCCATGCGCGATCGGGGTCTGATGTTTCTGGACGCCCGTGCCTCGTCTTCCTCCGTTGCTTCTGCTGTCGCGGGTAGGATCGGCTTGACCATTGCCGCCAACGACCGGGTGCTTGATGCGGTCGCCTCCCGCGCCGCCATTGACGCCAGGTTGTTGGAGTTGGAGCGTCTGGCCTCCGCCTCCGGCGGCGCCATCGGGATTGGCTTTCCCTATCCGGTAACCATCGAACGCCTGGCCCAGTGGACCCGTGCCATGGGCGACCGTGGCTTTGACCTGGTGCCGATTTCCGCCATTACCGATCATCAAGAGGCAAAAAATTGAAACCGTTTTCCGAACGGCCCTACCGGCCCTGTGTCGGTATTATGCTGATCAACAAGGATAATCTGGTGCTTGTTGCCCAGCGTATTGATCAGCGGGCCGAAGCCTGGCAAATGCCCCAGGGCGGCGTGGAGGATGACGAGACCCCGCGCCAGGCGGCCCTGCGCGAACTGGAAGAGGAAATCGGCACCAACAAGGCCGAAATCATTGCCGAAAGCGAGGCTTGGATACCTTACGATTTGCCCAGCCATCTGGCTGACAAGGTCTGGCACGGGCAATTCCGCGGCCAAACCCAGAAATGGTTCGCCATGCGCTTTTTGGGCCGGGACGAGGATATCAACCTGGCCACGGCGGAGCCGGAATTCGATGCCTGGAAATGGACACCCATGGCAACCCTGGCCAATGTGGCGGTGGACTTCAAGCAAGAGAACTACCGTCAGGTCGTGACCATATTTTCCCATCTGGTATGAACCGGAACACAGACCAGACCATCATGCTGCTGCCGGGCGCTTTTTGCCGCGCCTCGATTTTCGCCAATTTTCGTGATCATTTCGCGGCCCGGGGCTGGACCGTGCTGACGCCCGAGCTGCGCTATCACGATCAAGTTCCAGGCCAGCCCGCCGATCCGCGCCTGGCGCAGACGGGCCTAGGGGATTACGTCGCGGATCTTAGCGCGCTTATCAAGGAATTGTCCCAGCCGCCGGTTCTGTTGGGCCATTCCATGGGTGGCTTGCTGGCGCAGTTGCTGGCCGCCAAGGGCTTGGCCCGCGCCATGATCCTGCTGGCCCCGGCGCCGCCCTGGGGTATGCTGCCGGCTTCGGAAAACGAGATCGCCGCCGCCATGGGCCTGATGTCCATTGGCCCGTTCTGGGGACAAAGCCTGAATGCCGCCTTCGAGATCGCGGCGGAAAATTCCCTAAATTGCCTCTCGCCCGCGCGCCAGCGGGAGGTCTTCGCGCAATTCGTCCCGGAATCCGGCCAGGCCCTGTTTGAAAGCCTGTTCTGGATGTTCGATAGGGGCCGCGCCTCCTATGTCAATCCGGTCATGGTGGATTGTCCGATCCTGGCCGTCGCTGGTGGCCGGGATAAAGTCATCTCCCCCGCCGCCGTGCATAATGTGGCGGACAAATATCTCGATCAGGCGACCTATCTGGAATTCGAGGATATGGGCCACATGCTGCTGCAGGAAGACGGCTGGCGCGCCGTCGCCGAGGCCTGCACGGACTGGCTGGAGAGAGCCGAGAATACGGCGATTTGACGTAAGTCAATGAAGACAGCTGTCTCTTAGTAGGAAACTGCGAAAAAGAGAGGTGTGCATAAAGATGGGAATTTCGACCATCCTGCCGAGGCATGAGCGTTGCGGCGCCTGCAATTTGTGCGTATTGGCCTGCTCCTTCCATCATGAGGGGGCATTCGGGCGGCGCAATTCCAGCATCGAGATCATCAAGAACGAGCGGGAAGGCGAAGTTGAAATCGTCATTTTCGACGCGGCGCGGGACGGCCGCAGACCGTGCGACGGCTGCGCCGACGAGGAGCGCCCGCTGTGTGTGCAATGGTGCCCTGTCGGCGCCCTCTCTGTTAAGCGGAATTGACAGATGACCCAACCTTTCGCCATCGGTGGCAATATCCTGCGCGTTGATCTGACAAGACGCGCGGTCACTGTCGAGCCGACCGCGCCCCTGAACCTACGCTTCCCCGCCGGCATGGGGGTCAACAACTGGCTGTTGTTAAACGAAACACCGTTGGGCAAGGCACCGCTGGATCCCGACAATCCGCTTATCTTCACAGCCGGCAGTCTGGTCGGCACCATGGCGGCGACTGCGTGCCGCATGACCATCAGCTGCAAAAACGTTCTGACCGGTGGCTTTGGCGCCGCCAGCGCGGGGGGGAATTTCGCCCCGGAACTGAAATATGCCGGCTTTGACCATATCGTCGTCACCGGCCGGGCGGCGCAACCGGTTTATATAGATATCGACGACGGCAACGTAACCATTTGCGATGCTGACGGGCTTTGGGGAGAAACCACGTGGGAGACCGAAAAGATCCTCCGCGCCCGCATCGACCGCCCGACCCTGGAATTATTGAGCATCGGGCCCGCCGGCGAGAGTATGGCGGCGGCGGCCTGCATCATTGTCAGCCGCACCCGCTCCGCCTCGCGCTGTGGTGTTGGTGCCGTCATGGGCTCGAAAAACCTCAAGGCCATTGCGGTCAGCGGTTCGGGCGCGCTGCAAGTGGCCGAGCCTGAAGCTTTCATGGCCGAGAGCCTGGCCATGCAGCGTTATCTGATGGGCGTTGATACCACCAAGAATTTGCGCAATTTCGGCACCTCGACCTCGTTCGAGGCATGGAACAAGCTGGGCTCCATCCCTGTGCGAAACTACCAGGCGACACAGATAGACCTCGACGAGGCCGACGCCATCGCCACGGCGGTCAAGGAAAAGCACTATATCGAAAAGGCTTTCGGCTGCTTCGCCTGCCCGGTCATGTGTTCGCAATATCAGCGCGTGAAGTCCGGCCCCCATGCCGGCACCCGTGGTGAAAAGGTGGAAAGCCAGGATTATTGGGATTTCGGCGGCAAGTTGGGCATTTCCGATCCGGCCGCCGTGTTGGCGCTCAGTGAACACTGCACCCAGCTGGGCCTCGACAATACCAATGCCACCAATCCCATCGCCTGGGCCCTGGAATGTTATCAACGCGGTCTCCTCACCACGGACGATACCGATGGCCTGGAGTTGGCATGGGGCGACGTCGAGGTGATCAGCCAATTGTTGACTAAGATCGCCTACCGCGAAGGCATCGGGGATCTGCTGGCCGACGGCAGCCTGGCCGCGGCGGAAAGGCTGGGCCGGAATTCCGAGCGCTTCGCCATGCATATGAAAGGCCAAGACCTGGCCGAGGAGATGCGCGTCTTCAAGGGTTGGGCGCTGGCCATTGCCGTGGCCGAGCGCGGCGGCACCCATACCCAGGGCGGACCGCTGACGGAACGCATGCCGTTGCAGCCCGAACTATCCATGCAGCGCTTTGGCGTCCCCACGGCGTTCGATCCGACCTCCTACGAGCATAAGGCCGAACTGGTGATCTACTACCAGCGCTTTCACAATCTGTTGGAAATCACGGGCATCTGTTTTTACGCCACATATTGGTGCGGCCTGCAAATGATGGGGCCGGACGAGGTTGCGCGGCTATATTCCCTGGCGACGGGTGATAACAAGACCGCTGATGAGCTGATGACGGAGGGCGAAAAGATCCTCTACCTACAGAAAGCCTTCAACATGCGCCACACCACCTTTGACCGCGCCTCGGACTATCCGCCCGAGCGTTTTATGAACGAACCAGCGACCGGCCCGCATGCGGGCGAGCGCCTGGAACGTCCTGATTGGGATCGGTTGCTTGATGAATACTATGGTCAGCGCGGCTGGGACCTGGCATCGGGCAAGCCGACAGCGGAAAACTTCCGCGCCGTTGGATTACCCGAACTGGCTTAATCTTTCCGGATGGGCGGCGGTGTAAAGGCGGTCACGGGCGGCGGCGTGCCTTGAAAGACCTCGACCTCGACCAGACAGGAATGGGCCGACGGACCCTGAGCCAGGGACGAGGTGCCCACATCGCGGGTCAGCACGTTGGCATTGCCATGCTTGTCCAGACTGCCGATCTTGCCGGGCTCTTCCGGGTCGTACCAGGCGCCGGTGGGCAGTTGCACGGTGCCGGCACGGACCGCATCTGAAAGCAATGCGCCGGCCAGGCATTGGCCGCGTTCGTTGAACAGGCGGACCACGTCGCCCTCCTTTATGTTACGTCGAGCGGCATCGTCGGGATGAATGGTCACGGCCTCCCTGCCGGCAATTTTCGCTTCTCGCGAGACGATGCCATTGTCCAGCTGGCTGTGCAGGCGGGTCACGGGCTGGTTCGAGACCAGATGCAGGGGATAGATTTCGGCCAGTTCGGCGCCCAGCCATTCCTTTGGTTCGATCCATCGCGGATGGCCGGGGCAATCGTCATAGCCGAATTCGGCGATGGTATCGGACCAGATCTCCAGCTTGCCGGAGGGTGTGGTCAGAGGCTCGGCGACGGGATCGTTGCGGAAGCCAGACATAAAGATACTCGGCTGACGGGGGGGCGATAGATCCACCCTTCCGGCCTCCCAGAACACGTCGAAGTCGGGCATTTCATGGCCGGCCTTGGCGGCCCGTTGGCGGGATAGGTCATAGATGTGTCGCAGCCAGTCCATTTCATCCCGGCCTTCGGTAAAGGTGTCGAGAAAGCCCATCTTTTGCGCCATGCCGCAAAATATATCGTGGTCGTGACGGGACTGGCCAACCGGGTCCATGACCTTGCGGTTCGCCAACAATGTGCTGCCGTCCCTGAACGAGCCGGCGATATCATTGCGTTCCAGCACCGTGGTCGCGGGCAGGACGATATCGGCGTGGCGCGCAATGGCGTTCCACCATGGTTCGTGCACAACCACCGTATCCGGTCGTTGCCAGGCCGACAGCAAACGGTTCAGATCCTGGTGATGATGAAACGGATTGCCGCCCACCCAATAGACCATGCGGGTATCAGGATAGGTCCCGGTCTGGCCGTTATAGTCAAAACTGCCGCCCGGGTTCAGCAGCAGGTCCGAGATGCGGGCCACGGGGATGAAGTCCGAGACTTCATTGCGCCCCGTGCTCAAGGTTGCCCAGGGTGCCGCCGGCATATGCCGGCCCATGGGTGCCGCGGCGCCATAGCCCAGGCCAAAGCCGCCGCCGGGCAGGCCGATCTGGCCCAGAATGGCAGCCAGGGTAATGACCATCCAAAAGGGCTGTTCGCCATGTTCGCCGCGCTGTAGGGACCAGGCCACGTTGATCAGCGTCCGTTTCGCGGCCATGCGCCGGGCCAGGGCGCGGATCTGCGCCGCGTCCAGATCGACAATGGCGGCGGCCCAGTCGGCATCCTTGGCCTGGCCGTCGATCTGGCCCATCAGATAGGGCAGAAAACGGTCGAAGCCAACGCAGTACTTGGCCATGAAAGCCGGCGCGTGCAGGTTTTCGCTGACCAGGGTATGGGCCAGACCCAGCATCAGGGCGACGTCGGTGCTGGGCCGTGGCTGGATCCATTCGGCGGCGAGGAAATCAGCCGCATCGCCCCGCACCGGGCCGATGTTGACGAATTCCACCCCTGCCTTGGCGCAGGCGCGTAAACCTTCGGCCGCACTATGTTGGGCTACGCCACCCGAATCTACCTGGGCATTTTTTAGCGGAACACCGCCGAAGGAGACAAACAGCTCCGTATGCTCCGCGATGACCGGCCAGGGGTGATGGGCCATTTGCAGCGGCACCATCTTGCCAGCGATATGAGGCAGGATGACCTCCGCCGCCGCCAAACTGTAGGTGTTCAACGACCGGGTAAAGCCGCCCGTCAAGTTCAGAAAGCGCGACAATTGTGCCTTGGAGTTATGAAAGCGCCCGGCGCTGGCCCAGCCATATGATCCGGCGTAGATGGCCTGATTGCCATGTTGGCTTCGCACCCGCTCGATCTCGCCCGTGACCAGCTCGAACGCCTTGTCCCAGGAAACCGGCACGAAGGGCTCGCCGCCACGGCTACCGTTTCCATTCCCGCAGGGACCAGGACCGTTATCCAGCCAGCCGGCCCGCACCATGGGCTGTTCAATACGCAGCTTGTCATCCACCGCATCCGCCAGCGAACGCCCGATGGGAGAGGGATCGGGGTCGTCCGCCACGGGACGCAGGCTTAAACGGCCCTGGGCATCATGTTCGGGATGATAGGCGCCCCAATGTGTGGCGGTGTAATGCTTCGATAGCTTTGGCTGTTCGTTCACGTCCGTCCCCCGATTATGCTTTATAGCCGCAACATTTTGCCCGGGTTCATGATGTTGTCGGGATCCAGGGCGCGTTTCAGGCTACGCATGACATCCACCGCTTCGCCCAGCTCCGCCTCCAGATAATCGATCTTGCCTGAACCAACGCCGTGCTCGCCCGTGCAGGTGCCTTCCATGGCCTGGGCCCGGCGGACCAGACGGTCGTGGAATTCGTGGGCCAGGCGGTCTTCTTCCGGATCGCTATAGTTGGCCAGGATCGCCATGTGGAAGTTGCCGTCGCCCGCATGGCCGACGAAGGGTGATACCAGACCGCTTTGCGCCAGATCTTCCTGGGTCGCCATGATGCATTCGGCAAGGCGCGAGACCGGCACGCAGACATCGGTCGACATGGTATGCTGACCCGGTTTGGCCGTGGCCAGGATGGCGTAATGGCCATTGTGCCGCGCCGCCCATAATTTTGTCCGGTCCTCCGCCTTCGAGGCCCATTTGAAATCGCCGGCGCCAAAATCGGCAGCGATGGCCTGGACCATTTCGGCCTGTTCCGTGACGCCCGCTTCACTGCCATGAAACTCCATGAACAGGGTATCGCCGATGCTGTAGTCGTCCAGCTTGCCGTAATCGCAGATCATCTTCATGCCGGTCTTGTCGAGCAATTCACAGCGCGCGATGGGGATGCCGCATTGCACCACGGAAATCACCGTGTTGACCGCCGCCTCCAATGAGGGGAAGGAGCAGACCGCGGCCCGGGTCGCCTCGGGAATGCCGTAAAGACGCAGGGTAACCTCCGTTATCACCCCCAAGGTGCCTTCGGAGCCGACGAACAACCGCGTCAAATCATAGCCGGCGGAGGATTTCCGGGCCCGCCGCGCGGTCTGGATGATGCGGCCGTCGGCCAACACCACGGTCAGGGCCAGCACGTTCTCGCGCATGGCGCCATAGCGGACAGTCGTCGTACCGCTGGCCCGCGTCGCCGCCATGCCGCCCAGGGAGGCATCGGCGCCGGGATCGACCGGAAAAAACAGCCCCGTATCACGCAGATATTCGTTCAATGTATTGCGCGTGACGCCGGCCTGGACGGTGCAGTCCATGTCCTCGGCGCTGACCCGGACGATCTCGTCCATGCCGCTGACGTCCAGTGAAATGCCGCCATGCAGGGCCAGGGTATGGCCTTCCAGGGCCGTGCCGGTACCATAGGGGATCACCGGTGTTAGGTGGGCGGCGCAGGCCTTGACGATGGCCGCGACCTCTTCGGTGCTGTTGGCGAAGGCCACGCCCTCGGGCAGGGCGGCGGTATGATAGGCCTCGCCCTTGCCATGATGTTCGCGCACCGACTGGGCGGTGGAAAAACGCTCGCCTAACAGATCCGTCAACGCAGTGACAAGGGTATCGGGCAGCTGCCGTTCACTATTCGGGTCGATCGCGAGGCTCATGATTAGATATCCTTCTCAATTTAGCGGGCCAAAATGGCATAGCAGGCTTCGCGATACCAGCACCCAACCAGAAAAACTGTGCTACAAAGCTGCAACAGCAGTAGACAACAAAGAATGTGAGTAAACGTGAGCGAAGAGAAAAAACCGGACATTTCAGCCTCCACCGTCCTGTTGATCCGCGACGGTGCCGATGGCGTGGAGGTCTTTATGGTGGTACGTCACCATGAAATAGACTCTTTCTCGGGCGCCCTGGTGTTTCCCGGCGGCAAGGTTGATCCCGAGGATGCGGATGCGCGGGAATTCTGCCGCGGGGCGGAGGGCCTGGACGAGATGACGTTGTCCCACCGCGTGGCGGCAGTGCGCGAGGCGTTCGAGGAATGCGGCGTTCTGTTGGCGACCAACAAGGACAGTGACGAACTGATCAAGGCCGATCAACTGGCTGGGATCGAGGCGCGCTGGCGGGCCGATTTGACGGCGGGCAAGATCACCATCGCCGATGTCTGCCGCACCGAAGGTCTGATCCTGGCCCTGGACAAAATGGTCAGCTACGCCCATTGGATCACGCCGCGCATTGTGCCCAAGGTGTTTGATACGCAATTTTTCGTCGCCCGGGCGCCGGTGGACCATGTCGCCTTGCATGATGGGTCCGAGTCCACGGATTCCGAATGGCTGCGGCCCGAGGCGGCGGTGGCCGACGCCGAGATGGGCAAGCGTACGGTGGTCTTTCCAACCCGGATGAATTTACTGAAACTGGCGCAATACAAGACGGTGGACGAGGCCATGGCCACGGCCCGGGCCACGGCTACCGTTACCGTGCAGCCCGAACCCTCCGAACACCCCAGGGGCCGAACCCTGCGGATCCCGGTCGAAGCCGGCTATCCCGGCAGCCATTTCCTGGTCGAGGATGGCGGTGCCAAGGTCACGGTCCTGGAGGCTGACGACTAGAAACAAGCGGTATAGTGACTTTCCCGGAACTGCTCTAGTACCGCCGTCGGGCAGGTAGCCGCCTTGATTGAGCGGGCCGCTATGTCTAGGCTTAGAGCAAATCAAGCATGGGCAACGCCGCGCCTCGTCGCGGCATTTCAATTGGGGATAGATTTTATGAGCAAGACAACAGTAACCGGTACGGGTGGTGAGGTGCTGATGCATCAGTTGGTCGCGCAAGGGGTAGAGTATGCCTTCACCAATACAGGCAGTGCCGAGGCCGGCTTTTTCGATGCTTTTCTGACCGTGCCCGGCGTGCAGCCGATCCTGCTGTTGTCGGAATCCCTCGTCCTCTCGGCTGCCGATGGCTATGCCAAGGCGGCCAACAAGCCGTCCTTCGTGAACGTGCATCTGGCCGCCGGCACCCGCCAGGGTTCAGGGCAGCTGCAGAATTCCTATTTCGACGGCACCCCCATGGTGGTCACCGCCGCCCTGCGCGACAACGGCTCGTTCGGCGATCACAATACCCTGGGCGCTTCTGGTGGCTTTAGCCAAATGGGCGCGGTCGAGGATATCACCAAGAACCGCTGGGAGGTCACCGATGGCCGCGGCATCGCCATGGCGACACGCCGGGCCTTCAAGGAAACCATGACCATGCCCACGGGTCCGGTCTATGTGGCTTATTCCTCCGCCGCCCTGGACCAAACCGGGATCGAGGCCACGATCCAGGCGGCGCAAGGCCTGGAAGTGGCGCAGACGCCTAACGGCGGCACCCTCGAGAAGATTCACGAGGCCCTGTTGAATGCGGAAAATCCCCTGGTCGTCGTCGGGCCGGACGTGCGCAATTCGGGCGCGACGCGCGAAATGCTTGATCTGGCCGAGAATTATGCCCTGCCCGTGGCGGTTGGGTTTTTCGACTATGGCGGTTTCCCCATGCAGCATCCCAACTATGTCGGCCCGATTGATGGCATGTCCGACAAGGGCTATGACGTGGTCTGTTGCATCGGCTATCGCCAGAACACCCGGTCCTCCGCCGAGGACGAGAAATTTTCCGATGCCGGTACCATCATCGGCATTGGCCAGGATCAGGCCATGCTGGGCAACACCTTTGCCCTCGACCTCGATGTTTTGGGCAATGTCAATCATACCCTGCGCGCCTTGAACGCCTTGTGGAAACCCGATCATGCCAACCTGGCCCATATCCAAAAACGCAAGATGGGTCTGGGGGAACAGAGCGCGGCGCGCCTGGCCAAACAAGCCGACGGCGCCTTGAGCCACGCCAAGGACAATCCCATCCATCCCATGTACCTGGGCGATGCCATGGCGCGCAATCTGGCCGGCAACTCGGTCGTGGTATCGGAAAATTTCCGGGCCTATGATCATCTCATGCCGTTTGGCTATGGCGACAATGACATGAGCCTGGTACGCACCGCCGGCGGCAGCCTGGGTTACGGCCTGGGCAGCGCCATTGGGGCGCAGTTGGCGGCGCCGGACCGCCCCGTGGTGCTTTCCATCGGCGATGGCGGTGTCATGTACAGCTCATCCGGATTCTGGACCATGGCGCGCTACAGCTTGCCGATCCTGACCGTGGTCTGGAACAACATGAATTATCAGACCGTGCGAACCAATTTCGCTGCCTGGGGCGGCAACATGAAAGCTCAGAACAGGTATCCCGAAACCTATCTGGGCGACCCGGCCATCGACTTTGTGATGCTGGCCAAGGCGCAAGGTATCGAGGGTGAACACGTGCACGAGCCTGGCGAGTTGGAAGCCGCGTTACAGCGTGGCAAGGACGCCCAGGCCGCGGGCGAGCCCTATCTGCTGGATGTGCACATCACCACGGTAGGCGACGGCGCGGATTCGACCTGGCACAAAGCGATGGCGGCGCATTTGTAGCGGTCACTAGCTGCGGCGTGCGCTAAGGCTGGAGCGGAATTTCCGCGATTTTCCGGACGGTCTCATCAATATGGGCGTAAAACGCGCCGGCGAAATTATCAGTCAGGGACACGCTTTGGCGGCGGCCATCGGATGGGCTGCGTCGTTTCACAAAAACATCGTCTTCAATGAGAGCCAGGATGTGATTGTTGATGGTCGTCTTCGCTGCCTGCGCCATGAAATATAAATCGGAAACGTAGATCGCCCGGTTCGCTATTTGTGATTCAGCCACCACGAAAATCAGTTGCCAGGTCAGGGCGCCGGTGCCGCTGTTCTCGATCAAGGATTGCAGCTTTTTGTTTTCCCGCAGGTGGAACCGTATGTACCTGGCCCGGCTTGTTTGTAGGGCCGCCGCATCGTCCCGCGCCGTGGACCGGTCGCCATCCGCCGCGCCCTGATCAGGGCCGCCCGCCTCGAAATTGGCGTCATCGTTTTTCAAGATCGCGGCAACAACTTCGACATAGGCGTTCACATTTTCCACCAGTGAACTATATTGCCTGAAATCATGGGAAATCGACACCGGCAGGGATTTGCCAACAATATCCAGTTTTCTCGCGATGAATTCGCTATAGCGTTCGGAGGTTGATAGGCAGGAGCGCACGTGCGCGAGCAAAAGCTTCATCGAAACCGGTTTGCGCAGGCAATGGTCGGCGCCGTTGTTCAAGAAACGGGCGGTGTCTTCATCATTGATATGTCCAGAGAGAAATATCACCGGAATTATGTCGAGATCCGATTTGCCCGTCCGCAGGGCCTTGAAAAACTCATCCCCACCCATGATGGGCATGCGGATATCGGATATAATTAAATCGGGCTGATTTAATCGCGCCGCTTCAAGTCCGGCGGCACCATCGGCCGCTTCGGTAACCTCATAGCCATCGCGCTCCAGAAACGACCTGACGGCAGATCTGAAGTCAGCCTCATCGTCCAATACCAGGATTCTCAAAATACGGGACCACATCAAATACAATTGCATGACCAATACATGCAGTTGTAGATATGCAGCGCGGCTATAACCTTTCGCAAGGGGAAATTGGTCTGGTTTTGGAACGTTTTCGGGATAAGATCAATGATTGCTAACATTAAGTGGGTTGCGGCAAGGTCATCCCTGCCTGCGGGGCAGGCGTGACGGCGATATTATTTCCCTTAATGCGGGTGAAAAATCCTGCTCCCGGACGGTCTTAGAAAACCGGATAGGTATCACCGACTGCTGGGAATTTCATCATTGCATCTGCCCAGGCCGCCAGTCCCTCCCGCCCGTTGCGCCAATTATCATCGGCGTGGCGCCAATCGGCATAGCCGAGGGAGGCAATCGCGGCGATGGTGCCGAGGTTTATAACGGCGTCCTGACCGGCGAGCAGGTTGTCCAAGGCGTCGTAACAGCGGCGTGCGCGCAAGCTTTCTTTGTCGATAAGGGCAGGCGATTGCTCGCCGGCTTCGCGGCGTTTTTCATGGGAGCAATGGAACAGGGTATCCATAAGCAGGGAGCCGATCCCTTCAAGCTCAAGTACCGCCCCGGCCGCCACCGGATCGCTCGGCAGCAATTTTCCGCCCGAGAGGTCGTTCAGATAGCGGCTGATAATCAGGGTCTCACAGAGAAAATTGCCGGCGTCGGTTTCCAGTCCCGGCACCTTGCCACCGGGGCCGTGTTGCAACAGGAAATGGTTCTCGGCCGCCAGGGGCGAGGCATCGACTTCCTCCACCGCCAGGCCGGTGGCGCGGGCGGCGATGCGGGTGCGGCGGGCGTAAGGGGAATTTCCGGAAAAGAACAGTTTCATGGGGTTTCCTCAGATACGGTTGGGGCTGCGTTAGGGGATATGTTCGGAACGCTGGGATAGGCTTCCGGCGTGCCGAAGGGCAAGGTTTCAACATAAATGGACGTGGACGGAAAGGCGAAGCTGCTGCCCGCCCCTTCCACGATGCCTTTGAGGGCAAAGGCCAGGTCCTCCTTCACCCGCATCCATTCCGGCCAGCGGGTTGTGGAGGTAAAGCAATAGAGCATGATATCGATGGAGCTGTCGTTGAAGCTGTCCACATGGATCAGCGTCGTCACTTTCGCTGGATCCGTTTCAAAATCCTCGTTGTCGTAGACATGATCCTTGATGCCGTTGACGATCTGGCGCAACTGCCCCTCGGTGGCGCTGTATTCGACGCCGATCTTCCAATAGATCCGACGGTTCGTCATGCGCGAGAAATTGATCACTGCATCGCTGGCCAGCTTATCGTTTGGAATGATGGTCAGGGCTTTGTCAAAGCGGCGGATCTTGGTGGTGTGGAAACCGATATCCTCCACCGTGCCTTCGACGCCCGCGCCTCTGATCCAATCGCCTTTGTCAAAAATACCGTCCAGAAAGATAGTGACGCCCGCGAACAAGTTGGCGATCAGGCTCTGCGCCCCAAGGGCCACCGCCATGCCCACCAGTCCCAGGCCGCCCAATACCGCGCCTACATTGAACTGCCATTCCTCCAACACCGCCACGACGCCGACGCAGACAATGACAAAGCGGGCCAGTTTAGCCACGAACTCCTTCAGGCTGTCCCCCAAGGAGGTTTGGCCAATGGCGCCAAAAGCCTTGTCAATCAGGAATGACAGCGGCGCGACACAGCGGTACAGGGTCCAGAAAATGGCAAAGGCGATGAGTGAACGCACTAGGTGGGTCAGCAGGACGTTGATTTCTTCCGGAAACGAGACCACCTGGGTCGCGGCATACAGTCCGATGATGATAAAGACAAAGCGTAATGGCTCTTCCAGGGCCGCGATCAGCTCGTCATCAAAATCATTCTTGGTATGCCGGGTGATGCTGCCCAGGGTGCCCAACACAATGCGGGTAAAAACCCGGCGCAACAGCAGGAATAATATGAATACGGCTAACGCGGATAGCACCTGGCCAACACCAATGCCGAACACCGCCGTCTGCCAAACAGTGACAACTTCCAGCCACAAATCAATCATGCCTTCCATTAGACGGCTGCCGTCAGGATGGCTGCCGCGCCCGTCGCCAGAACTTCGCAACCCAGGATGATATCCTCGACGTGGCTGTCTTCGGCAAAATCGTGGCTGATGCCGCCAATGGATGGAATAAACAACATGGCACATGGCATCACCGCGCAGACCACGCCCGCATCGTGAAAGGCGCCCGACGGCATGGCCGTCCAGTTGCCCGGTGCATGACGCTCCGCCGCCTTCGCCAGATGCCCCCTGAAACCCTCGTCCATATGAGCCGGTGCGATGCGGACCCGTGACGGTTTCGCCTCGGCCACGGCGCCGCCCCGGCCGTTAATTCGGGCCACCAGGTCATGGGCGGTGGCTTCGAAGCGGTCCAATACGGCAGGGTCCACATCCCGGTATTGCAATTCCAGCTCGGCGTAGCCGGGTACGATGGATGGCGCGCCGGGACGGAGCAGAACCCGGCCCATGGTCCAGACCGAGCGTTCGCCTGCGACTTTGGGAAATTCCTCGTTGATGGCATTGGCCAGGGCATAAAGCGCCGTTGCCGCATCCTTGCGCCCGGCCATCATGGTCGTGCCGGCATGGTTCTGCTGCCCGGTGAAGGTGAAGACCATGCCGCCCAGGCCAACAATGCTTTCGACAATGCCAATGCGCAAGCCATCGGTCTCCAAATGCGGGCCCTGTTCGATATGCGCCTCCAGAAAGCCCATATAGTCATGCTCCCCTGAAGACAGGCGCGGCACGTCCGTCAGGCCGGCCTGGGCCAGGGCATCCGAGAGGGCGACGCCGTCCTTGTCGGTCAGGCCCTGTTCAGCCTCGGCCGGAAAGCCGCCACAAAAAGACCGGCTGCCCAGGCAGCCGTAGAACCGGGATTCCTCGTCCTGCCAGGATACCGCGTCCACCGCCAGATGCTTGGTCGCCGGGTCCTCGGCCAGGGCGCGGACCACTTCAAGGCCATAGGCCACGCCGAGGGCGCCGTCCAGCCAGCCGCCCGTGGGCTGGGTGTCGGAATGCGAGCCGATCAACAGCGCCGGGCCGGGATTGGCGGATTTACCCAACACGTTGCCGACACCGTCGATGGTGGCCGTCAAGCCGGCCTCGGTATAGCGTTCGGCCAGCCAGCGCCGGGCGGTCATATCGATCTCGGAGAAAGCCGGGCGCACAACGCCCGTGCCTGCCGCGCCCATGGCCCGCATTGCCCGCAGATCTGCCAGCAACCGTTCGCCGTTTATTTTGATACCATCCATTTTCAATATGACCCTGCCCAGTGAACTCGATTAGTATCCATGATCCTTGGTATAACATCCCATGGCCACCCCAAGTCTACGGGGCCCCCTGACATAGACAATAAAAAAGAAATCGAGACCATGACAGATACAGTCGCGTTTGAACGCAGCCACGACATTCTTATTGATGCGCCGGCCAAGGCGGTGTTGGACTATGTCTCCAACCCCAATTCCTGGCCGGAATGGATCGCCGCCTCGCACGAAATGGACAGTCCCGACCGCCCCTTGGTCGTCGGTGATACTTTTTGCGAGCAATGGCATACCCGCACCGGTCCAGCGGAACTGAACTGGCGGGTAACCGAATGCCAATCGCCACATCTTTGGATTGCCGCGACCGGGACCGATTTTCTTGGCCCCATCATTGCCCGCTATGACGTTGTGTCCGTCGGTGATCAGGTGCGCTATACGCGCACCATACAGAACCCGGCCCGGGCCAAGGCGCCGACGGCTGAAATGATTGAGCGGATCGATGCCGAAGCCAAGGTCAGCCTGGAAAATATCAAGCGTAATGTAGAAGCACGGGTCGCGGCGGGTACACTCTGAGTAGCCGCGAGTAGCCGCGTATCATGAGGAACAATAGGTAAGTCAGATGGATTTCAGTTTAAGCCCCGAGCATCAAGCGTTGAAGGATATGTCCCGGCGCTTCGTCGAGACCGAGTTCCCGCGGGAGAAAATTCTGCAATGGGTCCGCGACAAGGTGGAGCCGCCGCGCGAGGCATTCCTGAAGCTTGGCGAGCTGGGCGTGTTCGGCTTCCTGCTGCCGCCCGAATACAGCGGTCTGGAGAAAGTCGATCCCACCGGCATGGTGGTCTTCGTCGAGGAGCTGTCCCGGGCCTCCTCCGCCCTATCGACCCATTATGGCCGTGCCGCCGTGATTGTCGGGCCACAGATCGCACGTTTTGCCTCGCAGGCGCAAAAGGACTTGGTTCTGCCCAAAGTGGTGCGCGGCGAAGTGCAGCTAGCGCTTTGTTTGACCGAGGCGGAAGCCGGCTCGGACGCCGCCGCGATCTCTACACGGGCCGAGGAACAACCTGATGGCTCGTACCTGATCAACGGCACCAAGATGTTCAATAGCCAAATCGAAAGCGCGGGATTTGCCGTTATCGCGGCGCGCACTGACCCGGATAAACCGAAACACGAAGGCATCACGCTGTTCCTGGTGGAAAACCCCGGCCAGCGGCCGGAGATTGAATATCACCGGATCGAGACCCTGGGCCTGGCCATGATCCCGACGTATTCCATCGCCTTCAACGACCTGCGGGTCCCCGCCGATGCCGTCATTGGCGGGCGCGGCAATGGCTGGAAGGGTCTGCTGGGCGGTTTGGACAACGAACGCTTTTACCATGGCGCCATCGGCGTCGGAGCCGCCCAGGGCATTATCGATCTGGTGCTGGACTATGTGAACCAGCGCATTGCCTTTGGTAAGCCTCTGGGCCGCTTGCAGGCGGTGCGGCACAAGCTGGTCGATATGCAGATGGCCGTGGACAGTGCGAGGCTGCTGACCTATCGGGCGGCCTGGAAACTGGAACATGAAGGTAGTTGTCACAAAGAGGCATCCATGGCGAAAGTCGCCGGCGCCGAGGCCTATATGATGGTTTCCCACCAGGGAATTCAGCTGCTGGGCGGTTTCGGCTACAGCGTGGAAAGCGGCCTGCCCATGCATTTCGCCGATGCTAAGATGTTTGAGATCGGTGGCGGCGCCATGGAAATACAGCGTAATATCATCGCCAAGGAAATGGGCCTCTAAATACAGCTGAGAGGAAGACAGAACGTGCAACTTGCATCGAAAATTCATGAGGCAGCGGATTTCAGCGCCGTTCAGGAGCTTTACCACAGCAACGGCTGGACCGATGGCCTGCCTATCGTGCCGCCAACGGCGGCGGCGGTGGAGGCCTGTCTGGAATGGGCCATGCTGCCGCCAGAGCAGTTGATCGGCATCGAACCGGTGCGCGAACGCCCGATCACGGTGGAGAAGCTGGCGATCAACGCCGTGATGGCGGGCTGTCTGCCCATGCATTTCCCAGTGGTAATCGCCGCGATTACGGCCATGATGCAGCCGGAGTTTTTGCTACATGGCGCCACGGCCAGCACCGGGGGCTGCGCCGTCATGCTGGTTCTGAACGGGCCGATCCGCCAGGAATTGTCCACCAACCCAACTTTTAATGTGCTGGGCGCCAGTGACCGGGCCACGATGGCCATTGGCCGCGCCCTGCGCCTGATCCTGATCAATGTCTTCGACGTGCGGCCGGGTGGCATCGACCGCTCGACCATCGGCCATCCGGGCAAGATCAGCTATTGCCTGGCGGAAGACGAGGACGACAGCACCTGGTTGAGCCTGGCCGAGCAGAACGATATTCCAAAAGAAGCCTCCGCCGTCACCGTCATGGCCGCCGGCGCGCCGCGCCAGATCATGAACGAATGGACCACCGATCCAAAAGAGATCCTGGAGACCTTCGCGGCCGAAATTCGCGCCAATATGCGGCATTACTCCATTTGGCCGGGCAACTACGCCATCATCGTGCCGCAGCAGCTGCGCCAGCATTTGCAGACAGCCGGTTGGAGCAAGGCGGACGTAGCGGAGTTCATTTTCGAGCGCGCCCGTATCCGGCGCAGCGAATGGGCCGATGTGGGCAAAGGCGCGGTGGTGCGCGACCGTGGCGACACGGTCTATCCCGCCATGGAAAGTCCCGATCAGCTGCTGGTCATTGCCGCCGGCGGGCCAGCGGGCGGCTTCGGCGCCGTCATTCCGCCCTGGCTGGGCCACAAAAGCCATGCGGTGACCATGGCCATTGGCGTCTGCCTCGATTGTGAGCCGCCGAAAATTTAGCGCAACGTTTTTTGAAGGAGACAAGGCAAAATGACATTGCAAGTGTTGGACCCAAGCAGCGAGATGGCGGCGGAGCTGGGCAAGCCCGCGCCGCGCCTAACCTCGCTGCAGGGCAAGACCGTTGGCTTTATCTCCAATGGCAAGGAAGGCACGGTCGGGTATTTTTCACACCTGGATAGGATGCTGCGGGATGAATTCGGCGTCGCCGACGTGGTCGTGCGGGTGAAATCGAATTACAGCGCCCCCGCTGACCCGCCCATCGTGGCGGAAATCTCACAGTGGGATGCGGTCATCTCGGGCCTTGGCGATTGAGGCAGTTGCTCGTCGTGCAGTTTGCATGATGCGGTAACGGCCGAACGTCTTGGGGTTCCGGCCATCGGCGTCATGACGACGCAATTTGTCAGTGCGGCGGAATTGATGTGCCGTGTGCTGGGCATGCCGGATTATTCGTTCGGTGTGATCAGCCATCCCGTCAGCAGCGCCGATGATGCGGGCCTGGCCGCCATGGCGCGGAGCACCATCGAGCAAGCCAGAACGTTGCTATTGCAGGCTTCATAGCACAGCCAGCGACGCATTATCTTGACGTTCATGCTCTGAACGCGTTAATGTTCATCATATGAACACCGATTCGATTGATGGCATGCCAATCGAGGCGTGAGGGCGCGGGATGAGCAGCGAACAGACACTGGACGAGGGTGAGGTGTCCGCCGACGGCGGGGACAATGAAACCCGCATCACCATGGAAATGCTGCACGCGGTGGATGGCGAGGAGAGCCTGTCACAACGTGGTTTGGCGGCGCGCCTGAACATCGCCCTGGGGTTGACCAATGCCTATCTGAAACGGTGCGTCCGGATGGGTCTGGTCAAGGTGCGGCGGACCCCACCGAATCGCTATGCCTACTATCTCACCCCCAAGGGATTTGGCGAGAAATCACGGCTGACGGCGAATTATCTTTTCCGCTCGTTCGACTTCTATCGCCGGGCCCGGAATCAGTGCGATCAGTTGCTCGGTGAAGCGGCTGACGGGGGACGGCGCAGGGTCGCCCTGGTGGGCGCGGGGGAGTTGGCGGAAATCGCACTTTTATGCGCTTTACAACACGATGTTGAGGTGGTTGGCGTGGCCGACGAAGGGGGGACCGCAAACCGCTTTCGCCATGTCGATCTGGTCCGCGATCCGGCCTCTCTGCCGGCCTTTGATTTAATCCTGATCTGCGATGTAAAGGACCCCCAGGGCAGCTTTGAAAAACTGGCTGGCCAATTCGGTCCGGACGCGATAAGAGCACCGGCATTACTGAAAATTTCCTCGCCCCTGCTTCGTAACGGCCCACTGGCCGAAGCCGCGGACAAAGACCCATCGGAGAGCCCATCATGACCCCGCCCTCAACTCAGTGGTATGCGGTCTATACGCACGCCCGGATGGAGCGGTGGGCGCGCAGCAACCTGTGGGAGCGCGGCTTCGAGGTCTATTTGCCGGAATACCATAAGGAACGGCGCCACGCGCGCAAAACCGATTGGGTCAATGCGCCGCTGTTTCCCCGTTACCTGTTTGTCGCCGCCGACCCGAATTCGCCGGGCCGCCGTTCCATCAATTCGGCGCCGGGCGTGGCCAATCTGGTTAGCTTTGGCGAGCGGCCGGGCCTGATATCCGATGCGGTGATCCAGGAAATCCGCGGCCGCGAGGACGCTGCCGGCCACGTTCAACTGGTGGATCCGAACAGATTGGCTCCCGGTGATCTGGTACGCTTGGAAAGTGGCGCCATGGCCGATCACGTGGGCCTGTTCGAACGCCGCGGCGATGCCGAGCGGGTGGTTATACTGCTCAATCTGCTGGGCCGCGAAGTCAGGGTCAAGGTACCGTCAAACAGCATTGCCCGGGTGCTGTAAGGCACGCTATAGACGGCATTATTGTCTGGCCCTATTTGTCTGGCCGGAACGCTCGACCCGATTGGCAGCCAACAAATAGAGGGCACAGCATGACGCGTGACGCAGCCATAGCAAAAGCGGCGGATCATTTCGACAGCGGCGCATTCTTCGAGGATCTTTCCCGCCGCGTTGCCATTCGCTCCTCGGCCCAGGTCCGCGATCTGCGCCCTGAACTGGACCGTTATCTGGTCGAAGAGATGACCCCCACGCTGGAAGGCCTTGGTTTCACGGTGACGATCCATGCCAACCCCGACCCCCGTGGCGGCCCGTTCCTGGTGGCCGAACGCCTGGAAAATCCGAACCTGCCCACCTTGTTGAGCTATGGCCACGGCGACGTGGTGCGCGGCTTTGAGGGAGATTGGCGAGACGATCGCGATCCCTGGAGCATGGTCAAGGACGGACAGCGCTGGTATGGCCGGGGCACGGCGGACAACAAGGGGCAGCATTCGATCAATCTTGCCGCCCTGGCCTCGGTCCTGGAAGTGCGGGGCAGCCTGGGCTTCAACTGCAAGATCCTGCTGGAGATGTCCGAGGAGGTCGGCTCGGTCGGTCTGGGCGCGTTTGCCACCGATCATTTGCAGGAATTGCGGGCGGATTTGCTGATCGCCTCGGACGGCCCGCGTTTGGCACCGGACCAGCCGACCCTGTTCATGGGCAGCCGGGGCGCCCTGAATTTTGAGCTGACGGTTAATCTGCGCGAGGGCGCCCATCACTCGGGCAACTGGGGCGGCTTGATTTCCAATGCGGGCACCCGCATCGCCAATGCACTGGCGGTCCTGGTCGGGCCCAAAGGCGAAATTCTGGTGCCGGAACTGCGGCCCGAGGAAATTCCGGCTTCCGTGCGTCAGGTGCTTTCCAAGGTCAAGGTAGGCGGTGGAGAAGATGGCCCGGCGGTCGAGGAAGACTGGGGCCAACCCGGCTTGACCCCGACGGAGCGGGTGTTTGCCTGGAATGCCTTTGAAGTTTTGGCCATGAAAGTCGCCAATCCGGAGCGGGTCGCCAATGCCATCCCCCCCGATGCCACGGCCTGGTGCCAGATCCGCTTTACCGTGGACCGCGATCCCGCCACGTTCCTGCCCGCCATTCGCGCCCATCTGGATGCCAACGGCTTTCACGATGTTGCCGTGGGGCAGAAAAACGATGGCTTTGTCATGCGCGCCTCCCGCCTGCTGCCTGATCACCCCTGGGTGCAATGGGCCAGAGCCTCGTTGCGCGAAACAACGGGGATGGAGCCGGCCATCCTGCCAAACCTGGGCGGCTCGTTACCCAATGACGTCTTTGCCGAGACCTTGGGACTGCCCACCATCTGGGTGCCCCATTCCTATGCCGCCTGCTCCCAGCATGCCCCGAACGAACATGCGTTGGAGCCGATTTTGCGCGAAGGCCTGCAAATCATGGCGGGCCTGTTTTGGGATTTGGGAGAGGGCGAAGTACCGGAATGGAGAACGAAATGAGCGCCGCCAAAACCGTTAGGGGGATCAAGGTCGGCGACCGGGCGGTGGGTAACGGCGCCCCGGCGCTGTTGATCGCCGAGGTCGGCCAGGCCCATGAAGGCAGCCTGGGCACGGCGCATGCCTTCATTGATGCATCCGCCGCCGCCGGCGCCGATGCGATCAAGTTTCAGACCCATATCGCGGCGGCGGAATCCACGCTGGATGAAGAATTCCGGGTCAAGTTCTCTAAACAGGACGCCACCCGCTACGACTATTGGCAGCGCATGGAGTTCACGGCGGAGCAATGGGCGGGACTGGCCAAACATGCGGCCGAGAAAGGGCTAATATTTCTCAGCTCGGCCTTTTCCGTCGCGGCGGTGGAGCTGCTGGACAAATTGGGCCATCCGGCCTGGAAGATCGGCTCCGGCGAATACAAATCAACCGATCTAATGGCGGCCATGGCGGCGACGGGCCGGCCCATATTGCTCTCCACGGGGATGAGCCGCTGGGCCGAGATTGCCGAAAGCGCCGCCGGCATCCGCGCCCTGGGCGTCGATCTGGCGCTTTTTCAATGTACCTCGCGCTATCCCACGCCGCTGGATGCGGTCGGCCTGAACGTGATTGATGAATTGCGCGAAACTCACGGCTGCCCGGCTGGTTTATCCGACCACAGCGGCAGCCCGTTTCCCAGCCTGGCCGCCCTGGCCCGCGGCGTCGATATGATCGAGGTGCATGTCACCTTTGACCGGGGCCTGTTCGGCCCCGACGTACCCGCATCATTGACCTTTGACCAGTTCCGCCAGGTCGCCGACGCCCGTGCCGCCTTTGCCCAAATGGACGCCAATCCGGTGGACAAGGACTTGGTCGCCGATGAAATGGAAACCATGCGCGGGTTGTTCACCAAAAGCCTCGCGCCCACCCGCGCGCTTGCCAAGGGCACCGTGTTGGCGGCGGATATGCTGACCGCCAAAAAACCTGGTACCGGTATCGCCGCCACCAGGTTGGATGAAATGCTGGGCCGCACTTTGGCCCGCGATGTGGCCGCCGACCGTTTGCTGCGTCCAGAGGATCTGCAATGAGTAGGAACAAATCCCGGCGTAAAATCTGCGTCGTGGTCAACAGCCGGGCCAATTATGGCCGCATTAAATCCGTCATGCGGGCGGTTCAGGATCACCCTGATCTTGAATTACAAACCATTGTTGGCGCCTCGGCGCTGCTCTATCGATTTGGCCATGCGGTGGACAATATTCGTGCCGATGGTTTTGAGCCCTCGGCCACGGTCTATTCCATTGTTGAAGGCGAAAACCCGACCACCATGGCGAAATCCACCGGCATGGCGATCATGGATCTATCGACCCAGTTCGAAAACCTGCGCCCCGACGTGGTGCTGACCGTGGCCGACCGCTTCGAGACCATCGCCACCGCCATTGCGGCGTCCTATATGAATATTCCCGTCGCCCATACCCAGGGCGGCGAAGTCACGGGCAGCATTGATGAAAGCGTGCGCCATGCGGTCTCCAAATTGGCCCATGTGCATTTTCCGGCCACGGAACTGGCGCGCAATTATCTGCTGCGCATGGGGGAGGAAGCCGAGCGGGTGCATATGACCGGCTGTCCGGCGATTGATCTGATCGCCGATCTGGATCTTACCCTGCCGTCCGATCTATTCAGCTCCAACAAAGGGGTTGGCGCCACCCTGGATCCGAGCCAGCCTTATCTGGTGGTGTTGCAACATCCCGTTACCACAGAGTTCGGCCAGGGTTTCGAACAGGTGCAGGAAACCTTGGCCGCCGTTCTGGCCTTGGATATGCAGACCGCCTGGCTGTGGCCGAATGTGGATGCGGGCTCCGACGATGTCTCCAAGGGGCTACGCATGCATCGCGAGATCAATGGCGACGGCAAGCTGCATTTCTACCGCAACTTCACGCCCGAGGATTATGCCCGCCTGATCGCCAATGCCGCCTGTCTGATCGGCAATTCCTCTTCCGGTCTGCGCGAGGGCGCCTTTTTGGGCACGCCGACCGTCGATGTGGGCACCCGCCAGGCACGGCGGGAGCATGGCGAGAACGTGGTGCATGCGGGCTATGACCGGGCTGAAATCGAGGCCATGGCGCGGCAACAGATCGCCCATGGCCGGTTCCCGAAAACCGCCTTGTTTGGTGACGGCAGCGCGGGAAGGCAGATCGCCGATATTCTGGCCGGCGCGCCAATCAGCGTGCAAAAACGCCTGTCGTACAGCTAAGCGCGATGCCGGTGGCCGGGCCAACGTTGCGCCATGCGGTCAGGGATCTGATGCCCATGGCGGCGGATATATTCGATCGCGCCAGGGCCGCAAGCCGGGACCTCGAAGGCGTGACCCGCCCGGCCTGGAGCAGCGAGGATCAGGCGGCGGCGGATATCCTGCTTGGGGCCGCGCAAGAGCATGGCCTGACAACCCGCATGGATGCCATCGGCAACACCTACGCCAGGCTGGCGGGGCGGGATGAAACCGCACCGGGCATCCTTAGCGGTTCGCATTTGGACTCCGTCGCGCGCGGCGGTAATTTCGATGGCCTGGCTGGCGCCGTCGCCGCCGTGACCGCCCTGGCCGCGATCCGCCGGGCGGGCATGGTGCCGGGCTGCAATCTAACCGCCATGGGCACCCGCTGTGAGGAAAGCGTCTGGTTCGGCATTGCCTATGTCGGCGCGCGCCTGGCCGTGGGCAATATGGATCGGGCCGAGTTTGATGCTCTTGTGCGCCTGGATAGCGGCCGCTCCATCGCCGATCATATGACGGACCAGGGCCTGGCGGTGGATGATATCTGGCGCGCCGATGGGCCGGAAATCAAACCGGCCAATACCAAGGCTTTTCTGGAGCTGCATATTGAGCAGGGGCCCTTATTGATGGAACAGGATGCACCCCTGGGCATCGCCACTGCGGTGCGCGGCAATCTGCGTTACGGCGATGGGGTTTGCTATGGCGCCTACCAGCATTCCGCCGCGACGCCGCGGCGCCTGCGCCAGGACACGGTGTTGGCGGTCACGGAATTGCTGCAACGCCTGGAAGCGTTGTGGCACGAGATTGAGGACGGCGTTGATCCCTCGGCGGTTTTCACCATTGGCAAGCTGTTTACCGACCCCGCCAACCACGCCCTGACCAAAGTCCCCGGCGAGTGCCATTTCAGCCTCAACTTTGGCAGTACCGAGCAACGGTCCCAGGACCGTTTCGCGGCTGCCATCGCCGCCATGACGGAAGAAATCGGGCGCCGCAGACGGGTCCGCTTTGTTCTAGGTGACCCGGTGGGTTCGTCGCCAACGCCGCTTGATCCGGGCTTGCGTGCGGGTTTGCTTGCCAGTGCCCAGAGTTTGGCTATTCCCGCCACCGAATTCGCCACCGTGGGCCATGATGCCTCGATCTTTGCCCGTGCCGGCATTCCGGCGGCGGTGCTATTGGTGCGTAACGATGACGGCAGCCACAATCCGCACGAGAAGATGGATTTAGGGGATTTTGAACAGGGCGTGCAGGTCCTGGCGGCAACCATGCTCGATCTGGCCGCAGAATAGCCTACTCAGCCTGCACCGGGTTTTTCAGTACGCCGACGCCTTCGATCTCCACCTCGACCACATCGCCGGCTTTTAGGGCGCTGGTCTGGCCCGGCGTGCCCGTATAGATCACATCGCCCGGGTTCAGGGTAATGCTGCGGCTGATATGGCTGATGATGGCGACGACGCCATGGATTAGATTTCCCGTTCTCTCGTCCTGCACTACCCGGCCATTGACCCGCGTGATCAGGCGCAGATCGGCGTAATTCAGGCCGCGCACCAGGACCGGCCCCAAAGGCGCGAAAGTATCCGACGCCTTGGCGCGCAGCCATTGCAGGTCGCCGGCTTGCCAGTCGCGGGCGCTAACGTCATTGCCGGCGGTGATGCCAAAGACGTAATCAGGCGCATCTGCAGTGCTAATATTGCGGGCTTTTCGGCCCATCACAACGACCATTTCGCCTTCGTAATGGACGCTGCGGCTATGAGATGGCAACACAATGGCCTGGTTGGGTCCGACCACGGCCGAGGGTAGCTTGGCGAACAGTTCCGGCCGGGCGCCGCCGCTCATGCCGGCATGGCTGCGGTAGTTCAAACCCACGGCGATGACCTTGCCCGGCAGCACGGGGGCCAGCAAGGTGACGTCCGCCATATTCCGTACGCCACCGGTGCGGCGATGCGGGCGATAGGGGGCATCGCTAATGGCATGAACCTTATCGGCTTCCAGAATGCCGTAATGGCTGCCGTTCTGATCGGAGAAGCGTACATAGCGCACAGTTTCGGCTGCCGCTGTCCGCCAGAACAGCACGGCAAGAAGCATGAAGACAGCGATGCGGATCATTGAAACTGTTCGTTGGGCAAGGCGCCAAAAATATCCGCGCGCGGCAGCCAGGCGCGCATTTCATTCAGCTCCATCTGGCACCAGGCACCTTGGCAGGCGAGCAATTTACCCATCACGCCTGCTTCGGCCCGCAGGATCACCGGCGCATCGCCCTTGGGCGCTTTTCTAAGTTCACCAACGTCTGTACGCAGCACCGCCATGCGCCGGCCGCTCAACAGGCTGCGGTGCATCCAGCCTTCCGTGCCATCGGCATCGCGGACCTTGCGCCAATAATCAAACTCCGCCATGACCATCAACGGCACACCAACCCGGCGATAGACCCAAGTGATGGGATAGCGCACCCCGGGCCCAGCGCGCATATTGACGATTTCCGCCGATAACGAGACGAAGCGCGGCGTTGGCAATCCCGACGAGCCGGCATGCGCCGCCGGCGCGGCCTGCTTGGCTGTGCCGACAGATGCCAGTGCCATGGTTGCGGTCACCATGGTCAGGGCCAGAAAAATGCTAGAAATAGGCTTCACCCCAACCTTATGCCAAGGTGGTAAGCGACAGGTCAAGCAGGCATTCGTCACCTGCCCATTTGTCGGAATGCGTACAGTCTGCTAGAGACGTACAGCCAAGATTTTTTTCGGCCATTTCCGGCCCCAACCATGCCTGCGTGAGATATTTTCATGTCGCAAAACAAACCCCTGGTTATCGTGACCCGCAAATTGCCGGATGTGACGGAAACGCGGATGATGGAGCTGTTTGACACCCGTCTAAACGTGACCGACGATCCCATGAGCCATGAAGACCTGATCGCGGCGGTAAAGTTCGCCGACGTTCTGGTGCCCACGGTCACGGACAAAATCGATGCTGATGTCATCGCCAATGCGGGTGAGCGGTTACGCCTGATCGCCTCGTTCGGGACCGGCTGGGATCACATCGATCATAACGCGGCCCGGGAACGGGGCATCATGGTGACCAACACCCCGGGTGTCCTGACCGAGGATACGGCGGACATGACCATGGCCCTGATGCTGTCCGTGCCCCGGCGCGTGGCCGAGGGGGAGCGCATCCTGCGTGCTGGCGACTGGCACGGCTGGGGTCCAACCTGGATGCTGGGTCATCGAATTTGGGGCAAACGTCTGGGCATTATCGGCATGGGCCGTATAGGTACCGCCGTGGCCCGGCGCGCCCGCGCCTTTGGCCTGTCGATCCACTACCATAACCGCCATCGGGTGGATGCCGCCATGGAAGCGGAGCTGGAGGCAACGTATTGGGAAAGCTTGGACCAGATGTTGTCGCGGATGGACATCATTTCGGTCAATTGTCCGCACACCCCGGCGACCTATCATCTGCTCTCGGCCCGGCGGCTGCAGTTGCTGCAACCGCAATGCTATATCGTCAATACGGCGCGGGGCGAGGTCATTGACGAGGATGCCATGGTCCGCCTGCTGCAGGAGGGCCGGATCGCCGGCGCCGGTTTGGATGTCTTTGAGCATGAACCCGCCGTCAACAAGAAGCTGCTGGAAATGGACAACGTTGTCCTGCTGCCTCACATGGGTTCCGCCACCATCGAGGGGCGGATCAATATGGGCGAAAAAGTGCTAATCAACATCCGCACCTTCGTTGACGGCCACAAACCGCCTGACCGCATCATCGACGAGTCGCTGCTTCCCGCCTAGCGGCCCCAAACCGCATGGCCCGCATCCCCATCATCATCGACTGCGATCCAGGCGTTGATGATGCCCTGGCGCTATTGCTGGCCCTGGCCAGCCCGGATGAACTTGAGGTCCTTGGCGTCACCGCGGTTGGTGGTAATGTCGCCCTGGC
Organism: Rhodospirillaceae bacterium; assembly: GCA_018701215.1. Classification (GTDB taxonomy): domain Bacteria; phylum Pseudomonadota; class Alphaproteobacteria. The sequence continues at coordinate 161,911 of JABIWH010000005.1, read as the reverse complement.
CAAGACGCAATACAATGCCCAACGGATCTTGGCGCTGGCAGGGCGGGAAGAGGTGCCGGTGCATGCCGGCTCCGCGTCTCCCATGCTGATCGATTTGCATACCACGGATGTGCATGGCAGTGACGGCATCGGCGGTGCCGCCCTGCCGGAGCCCACCGCGCCCCTGGCGTCGGTCAACGGTGTTACCTATCTGAATGAAAGCCTGGCGGCCCGGCCGGGCGAGATTACCCTGTGCTGCCTGGGACCGTTGACCAATCCGGGTCTGGCGATCTGCAATCAGAAGAACGTGCTTGGCGACGCCCGCCGGGTGGTGCTGATGGGCGGTTCGTCGGAGCGGGGCAACGTTACCGCGTATGCGGAGTTCAATTTTTTTGTTGATCCGCACGCCGCGCGCCTGGTCTTCCTCTCGGGCGCTGACTTGGTCATGCTCGGCCTGAACCTGACCCGCCAGGTGCCCATCACCGCGGCACGGGTAGCCCAGATCGCCGCTGTGGGCACCAGGGCCGCAAAAGCCGCCCAACAGATGTTGACGGTTTATGGCCGGGGCGATACCGCCATGCACGATCCTTGTGTCATTGCCTACCTGTTGCAGCCGGAGTTGTTTTCCGGCCATCAGGCCTTGGTCGATATCGAAATCAACGATGCCGAACGGATCGGTCAGAGTGTTGTTGGCGATCCTACCGAGATTGGGATCACGAATGCTCTGGTGCTTGACAAGATTGACGCCGACGGTTTCTTCGACCTGTTGTGCGAACGGTTGGCCCGGCTGCCTTAGAGCAATTTTCAATTAACCAGGGTCGCCCAAGACTTGTTTGGCGCGACTTAGCCTATTGATTCAATTGCGCTTTTCTTAAGAGTTTGAGCATGTTTCAAAGAAACATGCTCTAATGGTGGCCGCCTAGATCCGTGATACGTGGCGTCTCGCCGCACAGCGCGCAGTTGGGGTCGGGCTTGACCCCGATGGTGCGCGCTACGCTGGCCAGGCCATCATGGATCAACAGCCGGCCCGACATGCTTTGGCCGATATCGAGAATTTCCTTCAGCACCTCCGTCGCCTGCATGGTGCCCATGATCCCGGCCATGGCGCCCAACACGCCGCCCGTGGCACATGACGGCACGGCGCCTTCGGGGGGCGGTTCGGGAAAAATGCAGCGATAGCAGGGATGCGGCGCCCCAAGATGGGCCTTGTAGGTGGAAAGTTGGCCATCGAACTGCAGCACGGCGGCCGAGACCAGGGTTTTCTTAGCGAAATAACAGGCATCATTAAGCAGGAACCGGGTATCGAAATTATCCGAGCCGTCGGCGATGATGTCATAATCCGCCAGCAGCGCCATGACGTTGCCGGCGTTCAGACGGGTCTGATGGGGCACGAAGGTGACGTCCGGGTTTAGCTCATTAGCCTTCTCGCGCGCACTGTCCACCTTGGCCCGGCCGATATCGGCGGTCCCATGGGCGATCTGGCGTTGCAGGTTTGACAGTGAAACCACGTCATCATCCACCACACCGATGGTGCCGACACCGGCGGCGGCGAGATACATCAACAGCGGCGAGCCCAGGCCGCCCGCGCCGATCAGCAGAACCTTGGCCGCCAAAAGCTTGGACTGGCCGATGCCGCCCACTTCCCGCAGCACAATGTGGCGGGCGTAGCGCTGGATCTGTTCCTCTTGCAGCGCCGTCATGCCATGCCCTCGAACAGCGCTGTCGACAGATAGCGTTCGGCAAATGACGGGATGATCACCACGATGGTCTTGCCGTCATTCTCGGGCCGCTCCGCCACTTCCAGCGCCGCCGCCAGGGCCGCGCCTGATGAAATTCCCACCGGCAAGCCCTCTAGCGCGGCCACGCGGCGGGCGGTTTCAAAGGCGGTTTCGTTGCCGATGGTCAGGACTTCGTCCAAGATATCACGGTTCAGTACGGCGGGAATGATGCCCGCGCCGATACCTTGAATTTTATGGGGCCCCGCATCACCGCCTGACAGCACGGGGCTGTCCTCGGGCTCGACCGCGATCATCAACAGGCCCGGCTTGCGGTTTTTCAGGGTTTCGCCAACGCCGGTGATGGTGCCCCCGGTACCGACGCCGGCAACCACGATATCCACCCCGCCATCGGTGTCGTTCCAGATTTCCTCTGCCGTGGTATGGCGGTGAATATCTGGATTGGCGGGATGTTCGAACTGTTGTGGGATGACTGCGTCGGGCATGCTGGCAACCAGTTCCTCGGCTCGCTTGATGGCGCCATTGATGCCATCCTCGGCAGGTGTCAGGACCAGCTCCGCGCCCAATAGGGACAGCATTCGCCGACGCTCGACAGACATTGAATCGGGCATTGTCAGGACCACACGATAACCCTTGGCGGCGGCGACGAAGGCCAGGGCGATGCCCGTATTGCCCGAGGTCGGTTCGACCAGAACCGTTTCGGGGCCGATTTTGCCGGCTGCTTCCAAGGCTTCGATCATCGCCACGCCGATGCGATCCTTGACCGAGGCCAAGGGGTTGAAGAATTCCAGTTTGGCCAGGATCTCCGCCTTGACGCCGGCATCATTTTGCAAACGCGAGAGGCGCACCAATGGTGTGTTGCCGATGGTATCTATGATCGAATCATAAACCAGGCCACGTCCCTCGGTGCGCCGCTGGCTTGTGCTGCTAGGCTTTGTCATGGCTACTCATATCGCCCAAAATGTTCAAATATCGAAATCGGCGCCTTGTTTGCCTGGATTGGCGGCGTCGGCGACGCCGGCTTGGCGGGCCTGGCGAAACAGGTCTTCCACGCTGACCCCTTCCAGACGGGCCAGCATGTCGTCGTGTAATTCCTGCCACAGGGGCCGCACCACCGCCTGTCCCAGGGGCGAGCCGGCCAATTCCGCCAGGTCCTCGTCATGGCCGTCCAGGCCCTCCATCAGGCGGACGATCTCGGCCACGGTAATGCGCCTGCGCTCCCGCGCCAGGCGATAGCCGCCCTTGGGGCCGCGCACGCCGCGCAGGATGCCGGCGCGCACCAGATGCTGCATCGCGCCTTCCAGATAGCGTTGGGGAATACCCTGGCGCTCGGCGATATCCCGGGACTGGACCGGATTAGGGCGGGCATTGCAGGCAATATCCAGCACCGCCTCCAGCACATACAGGGTCCGTTTCGACAGGCGCAGCATGTCTAATTCCCGGTGCCAATGGGCCCGGCGGTTCCGGTGGAGCCAAAACCCCCCGTACCCCGGCCACTTTCGGGCAGGCGCTCAACTTCGTCGAGGACGGCAGCGGTCACGGCGGCGATAACCAGCTGTGCAATGCGCTCGCCACGCCGCACCGTGAAAGGTGCCTCGCCGTGATTGATCAGGATAACGCCGACTTCGCCCCGGTAATCCGCATCGATGGTGCCGGGGCTGTTTAAAACCGTCACGCCATGTTTTAGCGCCAGGCCCGAGCGCGGCCGCACCTGAGCTTCATGGCCGCTGGGCAGGGCCACGGCGATGCCCGTGGGGATCAGGGCCCGGCTGCCGGGGGCAAGCACAACGTCGCCCTCCACCGCCGCCAACAGATCCATACCGGCGCTATCCATGGTGGCCTGCCGCGGCAGGGCAAGTTCAGCGCCATGGGCCAATCGTTGGACGGGGATAGAGATCATATTTCTATTCGGAGCCGAAATGATTTGTGAAGTGGTCGGCGATGCGTTTGGCCAAGGCGGTGGCGACCGCGTCCTTGGGCATTTTAGGCCAGGCTTCAACATTGTCCGCGGTAATCAAGTGAACCGTGTTCTCATCACCGCCCATGACGCCGGTGCCCGCGCCCACGTCATTGGCGACAATCCAGTCGCAGCCCTTGCGCGTTCGTTTGCTTTGCGCGTGGTCGACGACCTTTTCCGTCTCGGCGGCGAACCCCACGACCAGGCTTGGCCGACCGCCGTTCATCTGGCTCAAGGTCGCCAAAATGTCGGGGTTTTCCACTAGATTGAACGCCGGCGGTTGGCCGCTGCCGTCTTTTTTCATTTTCTGTTCAGCCTCGCCCGCGACGCGCCAATCGGAAACGGCGGCGGCGCAGACGGCGATATCGGCGGGCAGGGCCGCTTCGCAGGCAGCCAGCATCTGGGTAGCGGATTCAATATCACGCACGGATACGCCGCCGGGGTCGGGTTGATTATTGGGGCCGGCGACCAGCACTACCTCGGCACCCAACCCAGCCAGGGCGGCGGCGATGGCGTGGCCCTGCTTGCCCGACGAACGATTGGCCAAATAGCGCACCGGATCGATGGCCTCGTAAGTAGGGCCGGAGGTGACAATGGCCCGGCGGCCCTTTAGCGGCGCCGCCCCGGACTGTCCAGTGGACGGTCCCGTTGCCGGCCCGGCTGACTGCCCCCCGATGATATTTTCAACAGCAGCGACGATTTCCAGAGGTTCCGACATCCGCCCGGCGCCGACCTCGCCACAGGCCAGATCGCCCTGTCCCGGTCCGACCGCATGCAGGCCGTCATCCAACAGGGTGCGGAAATTCCGCCTTGTCGCCGGATGATCCCACATAACCGTGTTCATGGCCGGGGCAAGCAGCACCGGCTTGTCCGTCGCCAGCAATACGGTGGAGGCAAGGTCATTGGCCAGCCCGGCGGCCATCTTGGCCATCAAATCGGCGCTGGCGGGCGCGACAACCAGCAGGTCAGCCTCGCGGGAGAGGCGGATATGGCCCATCTCGCTCTCATCCTTGAGCGAGAACAGATCCTGAAAAACCGCTTCCTCGGACAGGGCCGCGACGGACAGGGGCGTGACAAACTGCGCACCGCCCTGCGTCAGGACACAGCGTACGCCCGCGCCGCGTTCCTTTAGGCGGCGGATTAAATCCAGCGATTTATAAGCGGCGATGCCGCCGCTGATAATCAATAGAATGTTCTTGTCAGCTAAGGTCTGGTTCATGATGCCGTTCTATATCACGTAGCTGTTGTGTAAATACCCCAAGACCACAGTTCGGGCAATAGACGGCTGCGCGGCAAGATATTCTAATCCGGCTCCAATCCGGCTTCCGCGAAGAATTCCTCGTTGTGCTGCCCCAGGCGGGCGACCCAGGGCCGGGCGCCCACGTCAGTGCCCGCGAATTGCGCCGGGCAATTGCCAACATTGTAGGGATCATCAACACCGCTAATTTTCACCGCCGCGCCACGGGATGCGATTTGTGGTTCGGCCATGGATTGATCCAGTTGCAGATAGCGGGTGCAGGGACAGCCTTTCGCCAGGATCGCCGCTTCGCAGGCGTCCGTTGTCTGTGTCAGGGACCATGTTTCGATTTCCGTCAACAACAGGGTCCAATTTCTGACCCGGGCGGAAGGCTCGGCGAAACGGTCATCGGCAAGCAATTCGGGCCGCCCCGCCGCTTGCGCCAGGCCGGTAAAGTTAGCCAGACTTACCGGCGCCACCATGACAAAGCCGTCAGTGGTGCGAATCGGTGAAAAGACAATAGGTCCATCAGGCGCTTCCATCTGGGCGGCTTGATATTCATAGGCCAGCACATTGTGCATGGCATCCATCATGGCAACGTCGATGTGCTGGCCGCGGCCCGTACGCAGGCGTTGCACCAGGGCGGCATTGATGGCGCCGAAAGCATGGGTGGCGCCTAGAATATCGGCCACGGTGGAACGGGTCGGCGGCGGCCGGTCAGCATCACCTTGATATTTCATCATGATTAAATCGTAGCCGGAGGCGGCATGGATAATCGGTGCGAAAGCGGGGCGTTGAGAGCTCGGTCCCTCTTGCCCGTAGCCCGAGACCGAGCAATAGATTAAATCCGGCTTCAAGGCAGACAGGGTGTCGTAATCCAGACCCAGTCGGTGCATCACGCCAGGGCGGAAATTTTCCAGCAAGACATCTACATTTGGGATCAGGCGGCGGACTAATTCCCGGCCCTGGTCCTCTTTAAGATCCAATTCCAGGCTTTTCTTGCCGCAGTTCATATGGCCGAAATAGGCGCTCTGCCCACCCCGGAAGGGCGGTGCATGGCGCAGCATATCGCCGCCCGGCGGCTCCACCTTGATGATCTCGGCACCCATGTCCGCCATCAACCGGCTGCAATAGGGCCCGGCCAGGAACATGGAAAAATCCAGCACCCGCATGCCGTCCAATGGTCCCGGCGCCACCCCGCCTTGTTCAACAGCCATGCATCTCCCACCTTTGCGTCCCTATCACAAGGCGCCACCATAGCGCCTGTCGACCGTGGAGGACAACGCCACAGGTCGTATCGTTTCTATTTGTGCGTGGAAAAAAATCCGGAATTCCGTGGGCTTTTCGGACTTTGTTAGCAATTCCTTAAATACTGATTTGTATTACTTTCCGCTATGGGCAGGACGAGGCCACGACAGAATCGCGCTGCCAATTGTGGGAAAATTCAAGGTGCGGGCCCGGCTCAATCCGGTTGGTCTTAATTGCCCGCTCCAAAGAGATAACTATGGAATGCTGGAGGCAACTAAACCATGGGCAAGATAGCCATCCTAAATGATCTGAGCATCGGCAAGAAATTGGCATTGGCGGTATTGCTGCCGGTCATCGGGCTGATGGTTATTTCCTCTCAACTGGTGCATGACCGCTATCAGACGATGGCTGATATGGGCCGCGTCCGCATGTTGGCGGATTTTGCGCCCACCGTCAGTGCCCTGGTGCATGAGTTGCAGAAAGAGCGTGGCCGCTCAGCCGGTTTCATCGGCAGCAAGGGTAAGAAATTCGTGGACACCCTGCCTGCCCAACGCACCGACACCAATGGCAAGCGCGCCGCCTTCGAGACGGCCTATAAATCCTTTGCCTTCACGGCCTTCGACGCCGAGTTGGCGGCCCAGGCCGAAACGGCCTTCAGCCAGCTACAGGCACTGCCGGGCATGCGTGGCCAGGTGGACGGCTTGAAGACCACGGTTCCGGGCATGGCGAAATACTATACCTCCACCATTGCCAAGCTGCTGGGCGTGGTCGCGCAGATGCTGCGCAACTCGACCGACGATCAGGTCTCGAAGTCGATCGGCGGCTATATCGCCTTTTTGCAGGCCAAGGAACGGGCCGGACAGGAACGCGCCATGGGCGCGGGTGGTTTCGGTGCCGGCAAATTCAATAGCAAGATTTATAACCGCTTCGTCGAGCTGATCTCGCTGCAGAAGAACTACTTCAACAGCTTCCGCATGTATGCCGAGCCGGCACAATGGGAGTTCTACAAGCGCACGGTCTCCGGCCCGGCGGTGGCCGAGGTTGAGCGCATGCGCAAGATCGCGATTGCCTCGCCGAAAACCGGCAGCACGGAAGCTACCGCGGGCGGCTATTGGTTCGCCGAGATCACCAAGAAGATCAACCTGATGAAGGTTGCCGAGGACCGCGTTTCGGCCGACCTGCGCGCCCTGGCCGCCGATCTGGAAAGCGCCGCGCTGATCAGCGTGATCAGCTTCGGTCTGATTTCGCTGGCCCTGGTGGTCGTTGCCTGCGGCCTGCTGTTCATGATGACCCGGAATATTCTGGATGCCGTCGGTGGTTTGACGGAGGTCATGGAAACATTGGCGGGCGGCGACAAAACGGTCGATATTCCCAGCATCGGGCGTGGCGACGAGGTCGGCCATATGGCGGCCGCGGTGCAGATCTTCAAGGAGAGTATGATCCGCGAAGATGAAATGATGCTGGAGCGCCGCCAGGAGCGCGCCGGGCGCGAGGAACGGGCCCAGAAACTGGAGCAGCTGGCGACTGATTTTGACACCACTGTCGGTGATATCCTGCACGGTGTCACCGACGCGACGAACAAGATGGATGCGACGGCGCAGGCCATGTCACGGTCGGCGGATCAGGCCGTGCAGCAGACCACGACCGTGGCCGCCGCCTCGGAACAGGCCAGCGTCAATGTTCAGACCGTCGCCTCCGCCTCTGAGGAGATGTCGGCCTCGATTGGCGAGATCAACCGCCAAGTCATGGAATCCACCAAGATCACGGCGGAGGCCGTGGAGCGGACCGACAAGACCAACACCGCCATGGCCGGTCTGAATGATGCGGCGCAAAAGATCGGCGATGTAGTCAGCCTGATCAACGATATCGCCTCGCAGACCAACCTGCTTGCCCTGAACGCCACGATCGAGGCGGCCCGGGCCGGCGAGGCGGGCAAGGGCTTTGCCGTGGTCGCTTCCGAGGTCAAGAACCTGGCCAACCAGACGGCCAAGGCGACCGAGGAAATCGCCGCGCAGATCAACGGCATGCAGAGCGAAACTTCCGGCGCGCTGGAGGCTCTGACCGGGATCAGCCAGACCATTGAAACGGTCAGCGGGATTTCCACCGCGATCTCGGCCGCGGTGGAGGAACAGGCGGCCGCGACCCAGGAAATCAGTCGCAACGTGGATCAGGCCGCTCAGGGCACCCAAGAGGTCAGCAGCAACATCGCCGAGGTCAGCCAGGCCGCCACGGATACCGGTGCGGCGGCGACAGAGGTCCTGACCGCATCCGGCGAATTGGCTCAGAAAGCCGAAACCCTTGCCGCCACCGTCGAAAGATTTCTTGCGGACGTCAAGGCCGCATAGGCTTAATGTTGCGTACAATTTACAGGTGAATATATATCCAATTTCTAAGGGAAAAACCTCTTGCATACTGATCCCAAATTGGAAGCCTTTTTGGGGCGTGAACGGGAACTGCGACATCGGAATGAAAAACCTTTTTTTGAGTACGACGGCCCTGGTTGCGGGTTCAATGCTACTCACTGTCAATGGCGCGCAAGCCGCTGAAAAGATCAAACTCGGCCTGGGTGGATACTTCGCGGCCGTTGCCGTTGCTGGCAGCCAGAGTGATGGTGTGGGCCAGTCGGCGGCGAATACCCGCAATCATGGTTTTGCCCGGGAATCAGAAATTTTCTTCAGGGGTGAAACAACACTGGATAATGGCATTAGCTTTGGTGTCGATATGCAGCTGGAAGGCGAAACCAGCGCCGATCAAATCGATGAAAGCTACATCTATGTCCAGGGCACCTTTGGCAGAGTGGTCTATGGTCAGGACGATCCGGCATCGGATTCAATGTATTACGGCTCGCCCGCGCCAATCGAAGGCGTCGGTCTGGTGTCGCCGGATTTCGTCAGTTCCGTTTTGGCCAACGGCGTCGCTTCGCCCGCAGTGAAGAGTAATATTTCCGGTGACGCGGACAAAATCACCTATTTCACGCCACGCATGAGCGGCTTCCAATTTGGCTTGTCCTACACGCCCGACACCTGTGGCGCGGTCGCCGCGGCCTGTGCCAGCGACGCCGTTGGCCTGGAAAGTCAAATCGACACCGGTCAGCAATCCGAGGCCTTCGAAGGCGCGGTCAATTATGTTCGGGCATTCAAGGGTGGCGAAATTGCCCTGTATGCCGGCATGGCCACGGCCAATGTGGAAGGCACCGCCGCCGCCGTCGCGGCCGCCGGAGCCGAGGATCAGGATCAATGGGGGGTCGGCTTTACCTTAGTCTATGGCGATATAACATTCGGTGCCGACTACCGTGAAGACAACCAGGGTACTTCCGCCGCCAACACGGACCGGACGGATTATTCCGTGGGCGTGAATTACGTCGTGGGTGATTGGACTGTTGGCATGGCCTATGCCCATGGCGAAGCCGAAGCCGGTGCCGGCCTGGGCAAGGATGAAACCGATGGCTACCAGGTTGGCGCCTACTATGCTTTGGGCCCTGGTATCACCCTGACCGGCGGTATGACCTATTGGGATGTGGATGACAATCTGAGCGCCGCCGCCGTGGAGAACGAGGCAAAGGAATTCGTCATCGGTACAGTTCTGGAATTCTAATCCAGCCGTTCTAAATACGACGTATTTCAGAACCAGGACACTAGGGCCGGCGGCGGGCCTGACGTACTTTGCATAGGACCTTGGCGATCGTCAGATCGCGCCGCAGGGTTTTGCCCGTGGCGGTGAAACTGTTGCCGTCGATGGGCCGCGGTACGGCGCCGGCGGTCGCCTGGGCCTCCGGATACTGCGCCAATAGCTCATGGATCGACGCCTGCGCCGTGGTCATCACCCGGCCGCGCCGCTTTGACGACGCTACCAGCACACCCACGACCCGGCCCTGATCATCCAGCATGGGCCCGCCCGACAGGCCACCAAGAGCGGGTAGATCACCAGGCCGGCGCGAGACCTCGGCCCAGGCCAGGACCGGTTCGTTGATACGATAGCGGCCGACGGATTTCAGGCGCGCCTGGCCAAGCACCCTGGCATGCACATCGCCCGGCCGGCCTTGGGGATAGCCCAGGGAAAAACCGTCCTCTCCCCGCGCCGGCGTACCGTGCGCCAGGCTTAGGGGCGCCCGCCCGGTTCGGGTACGCAACAGTGCCAGATCCGCGTTGGGGTGGAGATGTACCTCCGCGACCCGCCAACCCTTGCGTGGTGCGGTCTGCAGCCATATGGCATCACAACCATGGGCGACATGGCGCGCGGTCAGCCACCAACCGTCGTCAGTGATGGCAAATGCAGTGCCGGTGCTGGACCCCTTGCTACCCACATCGACCTCGATCGTTGGCCCAGCTGGTCCGGTCGGTGCCGATGGCCCTGAAGGTCTGGGTGGCCGGCTAGAGCCGACGTCACTGGGCGGCGGCATCGGCGTTGTCTGGCGGGGGCGGCGGGGACCATCACCCCCGCCCATCAAGGCGCTGACGACCCCATACAACACCGCCAGCATGGCGATCAGATAAGTTATTCGGTTCATGTTTGGAGGCGCAACCGATTGACCGGCCTAGCCGGAGATCGCGGCGGCATTGATGGCCGCGACCGATAACTTTATCCCGGCCAACAGGACCGCTGGTGCCATCTCACCGCCTTCGATCCGGGCCGAGAGATCCTTCAACAACAAATCGCTCAAACGGAAGACCAAAATCTGTATCACCACCGCCAGCAAGCCCCAAATGACGATTTCCCCCACGCTGACCGACGATGCCATGCAAAAGGCCAACGGAATGGCCAAGCCCAGGATAGCCCCCGACAGGGAGACGGCGGCGGCCAGATTGCCGTCGCGTACCAGGGTAAAATCCTTGTGCGGCGTGGTTATGGTGTAAACCACGACACCGCCCGCCAGCATGGCCAGGGTGACCAGCATATGCAGCATCAGGACCGGAAAGCCGGCTACGAAACTTTGCAAGACGACGTCCATTACCTGACCCGATCTTCTGGAATGACGGCCACGGCGGAAATCTCGATAAGAAATTCCGGTTTCACCAAGGCCGCCACCTGGACCAGGGTCGAGGCCGGATAGGGCGCGGAGAAGAACTCCTTGCGCACCTCGTGCACATCCATCAGGGGCTCCATTTCGGTCACATAGACAATGACCGAGACAATATCGTCCATTTCGCCGCCAACGCTGTGCAATATATCCTTCAGGTTGTTCAGGGTCTGGCGTGCCTGGGCGACCATGTCGCCGGGGCCGACCAGGTTCCAGTCCGCATCCACCCCGACCTGTCCCGCCAGATGCAGCACCCTGCCGGGCGGTTGCCAGGCGGCATTGGAGAAGGCCCCAAACGGTACCGCCACGCCGGGCGGGTTGAAAGCATCGGCCATTTTTTCATCCTTCCAATCATTGAGGCGTCCATTTTTTGGCGTTCATTCAATTAGCGCCTATGTAGCATAACCAGTATCTAGCCTGGAACTGCGCTAGACGCGGGCGCGCCTTGATGCCACATTATGGGCATGAATAACGGACCTATCACAAGCTATCCTTTCGCCCGCGACATCCCCGAGGGTGATACTCACGAGCGCCACGTCTGCGGTGACTGCGGCTGGATTCATTACGTCAATCCGAACATCGTGGTTGGCGCCGTCTGCACCTGGGAGGACAAGATCCTGCTATGCAAACGGGCCATTGAACCGCGTCACGGCTATTGGACCGTGCCGGCCGGATACATGGAAGAAGGCGAGAGCACCGCCGAGGGCGCGGAGCGGGAGACTTTGGAAGAGGCCTGCGCCAAGATCGAAATCGACGCTCTGATCGGGATCTACAATATTCCCCGCATCAGCCAGGTGCATATGTTTTACCGGGCCCGCATGACCAGTCCGGAGATGGGCGCGGGCGAGGAAAGCCTGGAGGTGGGCCTGTTTGCCTGGGAGGATATTCCCTGGGACGAGATCGCCTTTCCCACCGGCGTCTGGGCCTTGAAACATTATTACGAGACCAAGGACCTGACCGCCTTTCAACCCTTTGATAATCCGGAACTCGACCGCCACCGGACGCGATAGGCACAGACGAGTTAGGCACCATGACCGAGCCCAAGCTATACGATCTGAAGACCGACATGTCCCTGGTGGTGGCGGACAAGATCATTGATTCCGCATTGGCCGCGGGCATTGCCGCTGACATGTTGCCCTTGACCGTCGTGGTGTTGGATGCGGGCGGCCATACAGTGGCCCTGAAGCGCCAGGACGGCAGCGGCATCCTGCGGGTGGATATAGCCACGGGCAAGGCCTGGGGCGCCCTGGGCATGGGCATTCCCAGCCGTACAATTCGTGATCGCCTGGGTCAGCGCCCGGCCTTTCAGGGTGCTTTGGCCGCTGCCTCCGATGGCCGTTTTGTACCGGTTCCCGGCGGGGTCTTGGTCTTGAATGGCGATAGCCATGTCATTGGCGCCGTCGGCATCAGCGGCGATACCTCGGAAAAAGACGAATATTGCGCCATTCAGGGCATCAAGGCCGCCGCATTAGGCTCCGCGCCCGCCGAACCGGACCAGAACTGGCAGGGTTCGGGCCTTTAGCATTTGCCGCTTGTTCCGTGGATTGGGCCGCGACGGCGGCCCGGCGCTTATGCGCCGCCCACGCGGAGCGGTGCGCTTTCGCGCACCAGGGTGAGCGAAAAAAGTTAAACCCGCATCCAGCCGGGCCCCCAGAGGTTGAGGGAGCGTTCGTTATGGGGCCATTGGCGGACCGGGTCGTCATCGGCCATATCTTCCAACTCAGCCGAGATTTCGACCTTGTAGCCATCCGGATCCTCGACCATGAAGAACAGGTTGTTACCGGGGCCATGGCGGCCCGGCCCCCACCATAAATTTATCTCCAGCGTGGCCATGTGATCGGCCCAGTCACGGATATCGTTCCAGCACGAAACTTCATAGGCATGATGGTCCGGGCGGGCGGCATCGGAAAGGAACATGGCAAAGGAATGATGTTCCGGGGTGGAGCGATAGAACACCGCCGTCAAGGTCTGACCGCCATCCTCATCGTCGCGCAGCACATGATCAGTGGCGACAAAGCCCAGGGTCTCTTCATAGAACGCCATCATCGCCGCCAGATCGGCGGTGGCAACCACCACATGCTGCAACCGCCCCGGTGGATGCCCCGACGGGGCGCCGCCGTCCGCATTGCCGGTGTCACTGACAAGCCCGAATACCATCCGCCGGCCATCAGGATCGGCCACCGCGAACGCGCCGTCGGCGAACAGGGGGGTGGGCGTTGGCATCAGGTTGACGCCCTGAGAGGTCAAATGGGCCTTGTAGGCATCCAATCGGGACTGATCGGCAAAGCGAAAGGCGCTATAGGGCTGGCTACTGCCGGCATCGGCGCCGGGGCCGATGATCAAACGGCGGTCGGGGCCGCGCAACAAGACGGTGCCGTCGGCCAAGGCCTGCTCCGTCATGGCGAAGGCATCCCGATAGAACGCCGCCATTTGCGTCGGGTCGGTTGAATCCAGGCGAATGTGATCCAGTTCCGCACCCCAAAGTGGGCTGGTTATTGTCATGACGGTGCCTCCCTGCGCTGACGCCATGAGTCTAACATCGAAGCTTTTTTTCTTTACAATATTATATTAATTCTATAATTCTGGAAATATCGAATTAATAATGATCTTTGGAGCAGTGAAATGAATAACGCCGAAGCCCGCGGACGGGAGTTGTTTAAAGATGGATTCTATTGCGCCGAGGCCGTCTGCAAGGCAACTGCCGAGGGCCAAGGCATGGACCACGCGCTCATCCCCGGCATGGCCACCGGATTTTGTGGCGGCATGGCTCGAAGCGGCGGTCCCTGCGGCGCCGTGACCGGCGCGGTCCTGGCCCTGGGTCTGGTGCATGGGCGGGTTGATCCGGAGCAATCTGCCCGGCCAACCTACGATGCGGTGCGCGCAATGATGCGGGCTTTCGAGCATCGTTTCGGTTCGACGAATTGCACGGAGCTGCTCGGTGTGGATTTGGATACCACCGAGGGACGCAAGGACTTCGAGGAGCAGAACCTGGCCAGCAAATGTATCGACTTCACTGGCGCCGCCGCGGCCATGGTTGAGCAAATTTTGAAAGACGCGGCGGCCCGGAGCGCGGATACAAATGGACCTTGAATTCTACTACGATGTCGCAAGTCCGCCGTCCTATATTGCGCATGAACGGCTGCCGGGTATTCTTGAACGGACGGGCGCAACATTGACCCTAAGGCCCGTTCTGGCCGGCGGCGTCTTCAAGCTGAGTGGCAATGCATCCCCCCTGGCGGTGCCGGCCAAGCGAAATTATATGATGCGGGTCGAACTGCCGCGCCTGTCCCGGACGTACGGTATCAAACTCGATTTTCACCCCAAGGCGCCATTCGAATCTCTGCCTCTGATGCGCGGGGCGATGATAGCGGAACAAACCGGCCGTCTGGCCGAATATACCACGGCGCTGTTCCGCGCCATGTGGGCGGAAGCCTGCGATATGTCCGATCCGGCGGTTGTAGCAGAAGTTCTTGATAACGCCGGTTTTGATTCCAAGATGATCTTCGCGCGCATGCAGCAGCAGACCACCAAGGATCAATTGCTTGCCGCGACCGAGGCGGCGGCAAGCCGCGGCGCCTTTGGGGTGCCGACATTCTTCATTGGTACAGAGATATTCTTTGGCCAGGACCGCCTCGACACCATCGAAGCGGCGCTATCCGCCAGGATCTCTGCGGAGTAAATCCAGTACTCCCGGTGCGCCGGCCCGGGCAATGGCCTGGGCTAGAAAGCGCCAGTTCCCTTTTAGTTGCGCGGCGGGTATCCGGTTGGCCTGGCTGATCTTGCCGAACTCCCGGCCGTCGGCGCGAATCAGATGCCAGACGATTTGTATTTCCCGAAACTGCACGCCGCCGTCGCTGGGCGTTACACGCATGCTGCCCAGCAGAACAAAGCCGTCGTCCACTGTTTCTTCTGACAGCGGCACCCCGGCTTTGGCCAGGGCGGCCTGCATGGCGGCGGCCAGGTGGCGGCCGCCTTGGCCCGGCACGCCATCCACCGGGCCTAGACTGACCGTCGCCAGACTGATCCGCCGGCCCTGGTGGCGTTCCTCCCGGCGCAATCTCTGGTCGATGGCGTCCGCGCCGTTACGGGCCAATCTGGCGAGCAAGTCACTATTGGGCTGTTGCCAGGCGATGGGTGTAACCGGTTCCTCCTGGACGATGGTCATGATTTCCTCGCCCGCCGCATTGTGCAGGCGCCAGTTCAGGCGCAGCAGGCCGCTGGACGTCATGGTGGTGCTGCCGCGCAGCAAATGGCCGCGGCGATGACCCTTGCCCGTGGTGGCCGTGACCTCGTGCAGGCGAAGCGCCTTTGCCATGGCATTGGCCAGCCTGCCACTGGCGTCCGGCTCCGCCGTGCCTGTAATTGGCAACACCAGGATGCCGGCTCTGGGACCGATCTGGATGGCGCTGAAATCACCCTTATGGGCGGCGGCGAACGGCTTGGGCACCGGCTGGCACTGACCCAGCAGGGCCAGAAGGCCGAAGGCAACAATCAGATAATGTAAGCGGTCGATACTTGTCTTTGCGTTCATTGCCTGCAAGATGCCATGGAATGGCGGCGGAGGCGAATGACATATGAGCGTAACGCAGTTTGATCAGATCGTGGTGGCGGCCGCATCGCTTGGCTTGATCCCGCGTGGCGGCTTTCAGCCTCGCGCCGACGACGCCGTGCCGGCACTGCGGGATGGCCGGACAACGGCCACGGTGGTTCTGGTGGGTAATGCCGGACCCGGGCTTTGGCGAAATTTCAGTGACCATGTGGCGGGTGAGCATGCCCTGGACGATTGGTGCCGGGAGAAACTTACACCTCTGGCGCGGGATTTGGGCGCCGACGTCGTGTTTCCCTTTGCCGGCCCGCCGCATCTGCCATTTCTACGCTGGGCGCGGCGGTCCGAGGGCTTGTCGTCATCACCCATTGGTCCGTTGATCCATCCCGAATATGGTCTGTGGCATGCCTATCGCGGCGCTTTGTTGTTCGGCCATAAAATGGATCTGCCGCCGCCTCTGGACATTCATCCATGCGATAGCTGTGCCGACCGGCCCTGTTTAAGCAGCTGTCCCGTGGCTGCATTCAGCGACGGTGCCTATGATGTGCCGGCCTGCGCTGATCATTTACGCAAACCCGAAGGCGGGGATTGCCTGCACCAGGGTTGCCGGGCGCGGCGGGCCTGCCCCGTTGGCCGGGACTATCACTATGCCCCGTCCCAGGCGCATTTCCACATGGCGGCGTTTCTGCGCAATTATTGAGCTTTTGTTCGGGTCAGGCCGAATTGCAGCGCCAGGGTGGTCAGCCCCGTGACGGCGATGACGGCGGCCATGGCCAGGGCACTACCATCATGGAACAGGCTGACCGCGCCCGCCGACAGCGCGCCGAACAGGAACATCAGGCCACCCGAGAGGGCGGATACACTGCCCGCCGCCTGGGGGAAGCGGTCCAGGGCCAGGGCCAGGGCGTTGGCGCCGATCAGGCTCAAGGCGCCGATATAGATGAATAGCGGTACCACAATGCCGGGCAGGCCGCCAAATCCCGTCACCGCGTTGAACAGCAGGACCAGACCGCCAACGGCGGTCAAAGCCGTGCCCAGGACGAACAGGCGATGGGCGCCCAGGCGCAGCACCAATTTTGCGTTCAACAACGAATTGCCGATCAGGGCAATGACATTGCAGGCGAACAGATAACCGTAGTGTTCCGGCGCCACCTGAAAAATCTTGATGTAAACAAAGGGCGAGCCGGCAAAAAATGCGAACATGCCGCCATAGGCGGTGGCATTGGCCAGCAGATAACCCAGCGCACCGGGATGCCCCAGAATTCGGCCGTAAACTCCCAACATACCCACCAGACCATGGCGGCTGCGCCGTTCCGCCGGATGGCTCTCCGGCAGAGCGCCAAGGACCAGAAAAAAGCATATCAGGCCAAAGCCCGCCAGCACCCAAAAGATCGCGCGCCATTGGAACCAGACCAGGACATAGCCGCCGATGAAAGGCGCAATCAGCGGCGCGGCGCCCATCACCAGCATGATTAGCGAGAGCACGCGGGCGGCTTGATCGCCGGCAAAGAAATCCCGCACCATGGCGCGCGCGATAACCGCCGCCGCGCTGCCGCCCAGGGCCTGCAACAGGCGCAGGCCGATCAGCATCTCAATACCCGTACTCAACGCACACAGGGCAGACGTCAGAATATACAGGACAATACCCGCCAACAGCATGGGGCGCCGGCCAAAGCGGTCGGACAGTGGACCGAACAGCAACTGGCCCAGTCCCATGCCGACAAAAAAGCTGCTGAGCGTCATTTGCACGCCGCCGACGGGCGCGTCCAGATCGGCCGCCATGGACGGCAGGCTGGGCAGGTACATGTCGATGGACATGGGCCCAAAGGCTGTCAGGGTACCGAGGATGATAATCAACCAACGTGTCTGCGCCGGTGGCAGGGCCGCTCGTTGGCCTAATCCAGACGTGCCGGTCATTCGCCGTTCAGTCCCCACTCAGTCCCCACTCAGTCACTGGGCAAAATCAGGCAGGTCGTGGTGGCATGGGCGTAAAGTTTACCGTTCGCATCCACGGCACGGGCCTGGGCCGTCGCGGTGCTGCGGCCCATATGCAGGGCTTCGGCGATGCAGCGGATCTCGCCACTGTCCACGGCCACCGCGCGGACATAATTGACCTTCAATTCCAACGTCGTATAGCGCGGCCCGGCAGGCAGGGCGGAATGCACCGCGCTGCCGATGGCGGCGTCGATCAAGGCTGCCAGCCAGCCGCCCTGGACCGAGCCTACATCGTTGGCGAAATCTTCGCCGGGCTGCCCGGTGTACACCACCCGGCCCTTTGACACCTCGACCAGGGCCAGGCGCATGGCGATCGCGACGGGCGGCGGTTGCACCTCGCCCCGGACAACGGCGGAAAGATAGTCCAAGCCCGATAATTCACCCAGGCGCGACCAATGACGGCTGGGATCGTGCCAGCTGTAACTCCGTTGCCGCGTGCTATCAGGCTTATCCATCGGTTACTGTATGGCCGTGGTTCAAGGGCCCATGGCCCTGGCCATAGCCCGGCGCGCTCAAGATCGCTTGCAAGACATAGCCCCGCGCCCGTTCCACCGCCGCAGCCGTCGCCAAGCCTTGGGCCAGGCCGCAGGCCAGAGCCGAGGCCAGGGTGCAGCCGGTACCATGGGTATGACGGCTTTCAATGCGGGGCGAGGTAAAGCGCTGTATCCCCGTCTCGGTCAGCAACAGATCAAAAACATCGTCACCCGGCAGATGGCCGCCCTTCATCAATACCGCTTTGGGGCCCATGGCCAGCAGCTTGCGCCCGGCGGCCGCCATTGCCGCCTCGTCCCCGATGCTCATTCCGGCCAGGATTTCCGCCTCGGGAATATTCGGGGTCAGGACCGTTGCGCGGGGCAGCAGACGTTCGCGCACCATGGCACGGGCATCGTCATCCAATAACGAGGCGCCGCCCTTTGCCACCATCACCGGATCGACCACCAGAGGCACATCAACCGCCGACCGCGCCAGTGCGGAGGTCACCGCATCCAGGACCTCGACCCGGTGCAGCATGCCGGTTTTAATGGCGTCGGCGCCGATATCGTCGAGCACGACCTCGATCTGTTGCGTCACGAACGCAGGGGGGACTTCATGGATGCCATGAACGCCGTTGGTATTCTGTGCCGTCAGGGCGGTAATCGCCGTCGCGGCATAACCGCCCAGGGCGGTCACTGTCTTGATATCCGCCTGAATACCCGCGCCGCCGCCCGAATCCGAGCCGGCGATAATCAGTACTCTGCCTTGCATTGGATGCCCTATCTCAATTGGCCGCCGCCGTGGCCTCGATCATGTCCACCAATTCATCAACCACGGAATGGATCAAGTCGCCATCATCGCCCTCGGCCATGACCCGGATCAACGGCTCGGTTCCCGAAGGCCGGATCAACAGCCGCCCCTTATCACCAAGGCGGCTGCGCTGGGCCTGAATGGCGTTGGCCACCTTTTCAGTATCCAATGGCGAGGCGCCGGTGTAGCGGACGTTTTTCAGCAATTGCGGTACCGGCTCAAAACGGCGGCAAACCTCGCTCACCGGTCGTCCTTCGGCCACGATCAAGGCCAGGACCTGCAGGGCGGCGACCAGGCCGTCGCCGGTGGTGCCGAAATCCGACATAACGATATGGCCCGATTGTTCGCCGCCGACGTTATAGCCGTGCTGGCGCATATGCTCGACCACATAGCGGTCGCCAACCTGGGTCCGGATCAACTCCAGCCCCCGGCCGATCAAATATCGTTCCAAGCCCAGATTGGACATCACCGTGGCGACGATACCGCCGCCCTTCAGAGCGCCGGTCTCGGCCCAATAGTCGCCAATAGCGGCCATTAACTGATCGCCGTCAATCAACTGGCCGTTTTCATCGGCCAGGATCAAGCGGTCCGCATCACCATCCAGGGCAATGCCGACATCGGCGCCATGGGCGACAACCTGCTCGCGCATGGTATCGGTGTGAACCGAACCGCAATCCTGGTTGATATTGAAGCCGTCGGGATCGACGCCAATGGGGATCACTTCCGCCTCCAACTCCCACAACACCGTGGGCGCGACCTTGTAAGCGGCGCCGTTGGCGCAATCGATCACGATCTTCAGACCATCCAGGCGGTTCGCAGAGGGGAAGGTGGCCTTTGCCGCCTCGATATAACGGCCCGGCGCGTCCTCCAACCGCATGGCGCGGCCAAGATCGCCGGGGCTGGCCAGATTGGCGGCCATGTCGGACTGCATGCGCGCCTCGATCTCCATCTCGATACGGTCCGACAGTTTATAGCCGTCGGGGCCGAACAATTTGATGCCATTGTCGGCGTAGGCATTATGCGAGGCTGAAAGCACCACGCCCAAGTCCGCCCGCAGGCTGCGGGTTAGCAGAGCGACCGCCGGCGTGGGCATCGGGCCAACCAAAATGACATCCATGCCGACAGAGGTGAAGCCGGCGGTCAGGGCCGGCTCCAGCATATAGCCCGACAGGCGGGTGTCCTTGCCGACCACGACCCTGTGGCGATGCTCTCCACGGGTAAACTGCAATCCCGCCGCCATGCCGGCCCGGACCGCGATTTCCGCCGTCATGGGCCAGGTGTTGGCGGTACCGCGAATACCGTCGGTGCCAAAAAATTCGCGCTCCATGCGCCCCTCACTTACCGGTCATTTATTGTTATCCCTTATAGCAAAGGGACTTGAATTTCGCCATCGTCTGTACCGTTTCGGCTACGTCATGAACGCGTAGAACAGCGGCCCCCTGTTGCGCCGCCCGCGTCGCAGCCGCCAATGATCCGTGCAATGACTTTTCGGTTGCCTTGCCGTCGGCGAGCATCGCGACAAAGGATTTGCGCGAGGCGCCAATCAGCACCGGGCAGTCCAAGGCATGGAAATGCGCCAAGCCGTGCAACAACGCCACACTTTGTTTCGGCTTCTTGGCAAAACCAAGGCCGGGATCAATCAGCAGATTTTCCCGCGCCATGCCGGCAGCCAGGCAGGCCTCGATCCGGGCCGAGAGATCGTCGAACACGTCCATGATCAAATCGTCGTAGTGGGTCATGGCGCGCATGGTTTCCGGCGTGCCCCGGCTGTGCATCAGGACCACGGGCACCGCCAGTTCGGCGGCGCGGTCGATGTTGTCGGGGTGAAAGCGCAGGGCGGTGACATCATTGATCATCTGGGCCCCTGCCTTGACCGCCGCCGTCATCACCTCTCCCTTGCGGGTATCCACCGATATCATCAGGCCGTCGCCGGCCAAGGCCTCGATTACCGGGGTTATGCGGGCAATTTCCACGTCCAGGGGCACTTCGGTGGCGCCGGGCCGGGTCGATTCCCCGCCAACATCCAGGATCGCCGCGCCCGCCGCCGCCAGGGCCCGGCCATGGGCAACGGCCGCGGCCGGATCCAGGCGCCCGCCATCATGAAAACTGTCCGGGGTAACATTGACGATACCCATGATAATCGGCCGGGATTTGGGTTGAAGCCGATTGCCGCCGGCGATAGACGGGTGCGCTGCCTGCAATCGGTCCAGAGCCGCCGGCGCACGGCGTTCCGCCTCGCGCACACTGATGATTTTGCCGGTCATGTTTCGGCCGAACAAGCGGCATTGCTCAAAACATAGGGGACCGCCCGCAAAGGGCAGACCCTTACCGGTTTGATTCAAGACAGGTGCGAGATGAACCGCGCCCGCAACATTCGTGTGCTGGGACAGGGCAGCGGCCGGCCTTAAGAGCCGGGTTGAGGCTCGGGCTCCATACCGCTCGGACCATCCGGCTTTGTCGGCTTGCTGGATGGCGGTACGGATGTTGCCGTGGAGCTGTCTTGCGGCGGCTCGAACTCATCCGGGCGGTCGATGCCTTCGCCACGAAGCAATTGGCGGACCTCGTCACCGCTCAAGGTTTCATATTCCAGCAAGGCCTTGGCGACGTCGTGCAGTTTATCCAGGTTTTCCGTCAGCACCTTGGTGGCCAAAGCTTCCGCGTCCTCGGCGAAGCGCCGGATTTCCTCGTCGATAATCTTGGCCGTGGCGTCGGAAATATTTTTGGTCTGGGTCACTGAATGACCCAGGAAGACTTCCTGCTCGTTGCCGGAATAGGCCAGGGGTCCCAACTTTTCGGACATGCCCCATTCGGTGACCATGCGCCGGGCCCATGATGTTGCCTGCTGAATATCCTGGCCGGCGCCGGTGGTCACGTCCTCCGGCCCATAGATCAGGGTTTCGGCGACACGGCCGCCAAAAGTCATCGCCAGGCGGGCGCAAATTTCGCTTTTCTTGTAACCGTACTTATCCGTCTCGGGCAGGTTCATGGTAACGCCCAAGGCCCGGCCGCGGGGGATAATCGTCACTTTGTGCAAGGGATCATTGCCCTTCACCAGCAGGCCAACCAGGGCGTGGCCAGACTCGTGATAGGCGGTCAATTCTTTTTCATCCTCGGTCATCACCATGGAGCGGCGTTCCGCGCCCATCATGACCTTGTCCTTGGCCTCCTCGAACTCCTGCATGGTGACCACGCGGCGGTTCTTGCGTGCCGCAAGCAGGGCGGCCTCATTGACCAGATTGGCCAGATCGGCGCCAGAGAAACCCGGCGTGCCCCGGGCAATGGTGTGGCTGTCCACATCCGGTGCCATGGGAACCTTGCGCATATGCACCTTCAGGATCTTGTCCCGGCCAACGATGTCCGGGTTCGGCACCACCACCTGGC
Organism: Rhodospirillaceae bacterium; assembly: GCA_018701215.1. Classification (GTDB taxonomy): domain Bacteria; phylum Pseudomonadota; class Alphaproteobacteria. The sequence goes on along the minus strand of JABIWH010000005.1, from coordinate 139,531 downwards.
GGTCGAAACGGCCGGGCCGCAACAGAGCGGGGTCGAGCACATCGGGGCGGTTGGTGGCGGCAACCAGGATCACGCCCTCGTTGGCCTCGAAGCCATCCATTTCCACCAGCAACTGGTTCAATGTCTGTTCGCGTTCGTCATTGCCGCCGCCCAGGCCGGCGCCGCGATGACGTCCGACGGCGTCGATTTCGTCAATGAAGATGATGCAGGGGGCATTTTTCTTGGCCTGCTCGAACATGTCGCGGACGCGGGAGGCGCCGACGCCAACAAACATTTCCACGAAGTCGGAGCCAGAGATGGTGAAGAACGGTACATTGGCCTCGCCCGCGATGGCGCGCGCCAACAGCGTCTTGCCGGTGCCGGGAGGGCCCACCAACAGCGCGCCCTTGGGAATGCGGCCGCCCAGGCGTTGGAATTTTTGCGGGTCCTTCAGGAACTCGACGATTTCTTCCAGTTCTTCCTTGGCCTCGTCAATGCCGGCGACATCGTCAAAGGTGACCCGGCCCGAACGCTCGGTCAGCAAACGGGCCTTGGATTTGCCGAAGCCCATGGCCTTGCCGCCGCCCGATTGCATCTGGCGCATGAAAAAGATCCAGACGCCGATCAACAGCAGCATGGGGAACCAGTTCAGCAGAATAGCGAATAGGGTTGGCGTGCCTTCCTCGTCCGGCGCCGCGGAAATGGTTACGCCGGCCTGGTTCAATTTGCGTACCAGATCGGGATCGTTGGGGGCATAGGAATTGAAGGGCGTGCCGCCAGTGTAATGGCCGCTAATCGTGTTGCCTTGAATGGTGACGTCGCGTACCTGTCCGCTTTCCACTTCGGAAATGAATTGCGAATATGCCAGATTGGTCGCGGTGCCGCGCGTGCCAGGGCCCTGGAACAGGTTGAATAACGCCAGTACCAAAAGGGCAATGATCACCCAAAGGGCGATATTACGACTAAAATTGCTCACCTATGCTTCCTTCTCCGGCGGCGTCTCGGATAGCCCGATGCTACCAAATTTCCATCAAAAGGGATGAACTCTTTACACCATTCTGGCCGCTTACCATAAAGATAATGCTAAGACGTGCTTAAACAAGCACCAATCCTTCGGCATGCAGAGGCCGGAGGGGCGAAAAACGCGCGGAAAAATGTATTTTTCGGGCCCATTGCGGACCATGGGCGTCCGCGATCAAATTCAAGTGGGGTACGGCCAGGACGTCCTCCCCCAACCACAAAGCGGGCAAACCGAGGCGTACGGGACTTGGCGGTGCGCCGGGCAGGGTCGTCCGCGTCTGCCCATGTTTTCGACGTACCTGCCGCCAACCGTCCTGACCCAAGGCGCCAATCGCTAAATCGCCGCTTCGATGGGCCCGCCGCGCATTGTTCAGGTCACCGCGCAGGCGCCAGTCAAAACGGTCCCATCGACCGCTTTTTTGGCCGCCGATTTTTTCACGGCCCGGCAAACGGCCCGTCTCGCGGCAAATAAGCAGGCCGTCCGCGGTGGGCGATAGTCGGCTGCCGGCCAAGGTGCGTCCGGCCACCAGCCGCTGCTGCATCAGGTCGCGGGCCAAACGATCCAACCGGTCGCGGCGGGGGCGGTAGTGGCCGCCGCCTACACAGCGTAGAACGTCGCCCAGCAGGGGCGCCAGCAGAGCACTGTTTTGGCCCAGACAGACCGCCGGATCAAAGTGGCAAAAACCGGCCGGATGCAGACGGACCGTCCGCGCCGCCAGATCCGCCAGGGCGCCGCGCATTTGCCGCCGCGTGTCTGCCGCCTCCCGCCCCAGACCTAGCATGGACAGGGTTTCGTGCTCGTTATTGGCTAAATGCCGCCGGGCACGGACACGGGCGAAGGTCTCGTCCTGGTTCGAAGGGTCCTCCAGCCAGGGCTGATCAGACGCGGTCAAGGTCGCCACCAGGTCGGCATGACGTTGGCGCAGAAGCGGGCGCAACAGGCGCACGCCGCCCAGCGCCCGGATCGCCGGGATGCCGGCCAACCCTTCGACGCCGCTACCGCGTTCAAGGCGCATCGCCAAGGTTTCCGCCTGATCATCGCCATGGTGGGCGGTCAACAGATGCAAGATGCCCCGGCGCCGGCAGCATTGCTGCAACAACCCGTAGCGGGCCTGGCGGGCGGCGGCCTGAACGCCGCTGTGGGGTTTATCGCCCCGCCATCCGAGAGTGTGATGAGGAATACCTCTGTCGGCTAGCCAGGCGCGCACTTGGCGGGCCTCCGCTCCGGCCTCGGGACGCAGGCCGTGATCCACGGTCAGGGCGGTGACGGTGCCGCCCCGTTGCCGTGCCCAAGTGTGCGCCAGCAAGGCCAGGGCCATGCTGTCGGCGCCGCCCGATACCGCCACGGCAAGCTCCGGCGCCGTCTCGAACGGCCCCAAGGCCGCCATCGCGTCCGCGAAGTCATGGTTGCTGATTGCCGGCATGTTCAGCGGATGCCTCCCCTGGGACGGAGCCTCAGTTGCAACCCGCCAGCCGCGTCTCCCGCCGCAGGCGTTTTTCCACCTGGGCACGAAGATTGGAGAACAGATTGCGCATTTCCAGAAACGCCGCGCAGGCCTCTTCCTTCTGATCCAGCTTGCCCAATGTGATGCCCAGTTTCAGCCAGGTATCCGGCGCCTTGTTGCTTTTCGGATAGCGGTCGATGCCGGCCAGAAAGGTGCGCGCCGCGTCGGAATATCTTTCCTGGGTGAAATAGGTTTGACCAAGCCAAAATTGCGCGTTGCCGGCCAACTTGTCGTCACCATGTTTGGCCAGGAACTCCTGAAACGCGGCCTCCGCCTCGTCCAGCCGCACCTTCAAAAGCAGCGAATAGGCATAATTGTAACGCTCCATTGGCGTGCCCTTGGGCAGCACGCTCGGCGGCGGTGCGTTCGCCGCCACTTGCCCGGCCGCCTCATTGTCGGCCCTATTGTCAGCTTTGTCATCAGTGTTCGGTCCGGCAGCGCCGTTGGACGGCGGCGATGATGGCATCGTTTTCGTGCCGGTCCGGCCCCGCTCAATTTCGGTCAGGCGAAAATCAACATCCTTGACCAGGCCATCAAGGCGCTGCAACACGGTTTGGATGCCGTGGCGCACTTCTTCCAATTGTCCGGTCAGCAACCGCATCTCCGTTTCCAGATTGCTCATACGGATTTCCGCATTGGCCAGTTGACCTCCGCTGGATGCTCCGCCCGGCGCAACGGCCTTATCGGCCTCGGTTGCCGCCCCCGGCGCCCGGCTTTTTTGGCCGCGATAATAGTCTTTCTGCAATTCACGCAGGTCGCGTTGCAAACGCTCTATCCGCTGGGTCAAGGTTTGTATATCGGCATTTTGCGCTGCCCCCGGCGTCGGGGCGATGAGCATTAGGGCAATGCAGACCGGCGCCAGCCAGACCGCCTGTAGGTGGTTGAAAAGGTGTTGAATGCGCTGCATTGACTTCAACTCCGGCTATTCACGGCATTTTCCGTACGATGTCCATGTGACGCCCATGTGAGGCCCGTGTGACGTCGCTGTGACGTCGCTGTGACGCCGCTGTGACGTGGGGGTGATGCCGTCTACAATCATCACAATAACGTTTTTGACATGCGATTATGGCGAAATTGCAGCCGCTGACACGGCAAAATGAACCGGGGCAAAATGAACCGGGCCCGCCCAGCGCACCATACTAGGTGCATTCTGGCGAGCCCGGAAAGACGCCTGACATCTCCGCCCAACAGATCAGCGGATCGTCAGTAACTTAGTTGACCAGCAGCATGCCGCGCCGGTTCTGGGACCAGCAGGCTTCGTTGCTGGAGACACAGGCCGGTCGTTCCTTGCCGTACGAGATCGTGCCGATACGATCAGCGTTGACGCCCAGGGCGATCAGGTACTTACGGGCTGAATCCGCGCGCCGCTCGCCCAGGCCAAGGTTATATTCCCGCGTGCCCCGCTCATCGCAATGACCTTCAATAGTCACCGTCACCGCCGGATATTGTTGCAGCCAGTCGGCCCAACGCTCGACCACCTGACGGGCATCGGGACGTAGATTCGAGCGGTCATAGTCATAATGAACTTGGCTGCCGATGTTCAGCACCAGATCCTCTTGCGAGCCGGGGATCACCTTGGGCGCCATCGTAGCTTTCATTTCGGTCTTGGGCGCTTTTTGCATCGTCGACTGCTTGGCGCCCCCGCTGCCTGAAGTGTCGGCCTTTTCATCGACCGGGGTTTCGCAGGCCGCGACCAACAGGATGGTCGCCGCCAAACACGCCGCCTTCAGCGCAAATTTCTCAAAGACCATAGAGACCACTCCTCATTCGTTTTTTTCAGCATCCATTTATTCCAGCACCACTGGCAGAGTTCGTGCCAATCAATGCTGTAAACAATGCGCTAGTTCGATAACTTAATCTCGTTTCGCAGGCAATTAGCTATTCGCAATTAGCCTTCTCGCGACAATAATTCAACCAATAATCCAACGCGCCAGACATACATGGACAGCATTAGTTTAACAACTACCTAATGACACAAATAAACTCTGAAACAAAACAACTTAATTTTATCGCCTGAACGGGCAATAAGTATTTGCTACTGCTACTCACCATAGGCCGGCCATAACTAGGACTACGCCATGACATTAACCATGATCTATCAACGATTCAAGGGGCTTAGTGGCGACCATGCGGGATCCGATGCATCGATCGGGGTAACCATCTCGCGTTCATTGTAGCCTGTCAGGTCAACCGACCACAGGCGTGTACGCCCACCCTTGCCCTTTTTATCGGCTGGTTCTTGGCGAAAATACATCAATACGCGGCCATTTGGCGCCCAAGTTGGCCCTTCATCCAGAAAACTCTCGGAAAGCAGGCGTTCGCCGCTGCCGTCAGGCCGCATCACACCAATATAGAACCGGCCCTTACGCATTTTGGTGAAGGCGATCAGGTCACCTCGGGGCGACCAGACCGGCGTGGCGTAGCGGCCGTCGCCGAACGAGATCCGCTTGACGCCCTTGCCATCGGCGCCCATCACGTAAAGTTGTTGGCTGCCGCCGCGGTCAGAATTGAAAACCACCCGATCGCCGCCGGGCGCGTAGCAGGGCGAGGTATCGATGGCCGGGCCCTTGGTCAGCCGATTGATCGCGCGGGTGCGCAGGTCCATGGCATAGATGTTCGATTTGCCGTCCCGCGCCATGCTCATGATCACCTGGTTGCCGTCCGGCGAGAACCGCGGCGCATAGGTCATGCCGGGAAACTCGCCCAAGACCTCCTGTCGCCCCGTATCGATGTTGTAAAGATAGACCCGCGGCGTATTGCGGTAATAGGACAGATAGGTGATTTCCTGACGCGAGGGTGAGAAGCGCGGGGTCAGAACCAGATAGCTGCCGTCGGTAAGGAAGCGGTGGCCGTCGCCGTCCTGATCCATGATCGCCAGGCGCTTCATGCGTTTGTCCCTGGGCCCGCTTTCCGCCACATAGACCACGCGGGTGTCGAAATAGCCCTCTTCGCCAGTCAGGCGCTTGTAGATGGCATCCGAGATGACATGGGCGATACGACGCCAATTGCCCGGGGTGCTGAAATAGACCAGACCGGTCATCTGTTCACCCGCCAGGACGTCCCAAAGGCGGAATTCCACCCGCAGCCGGCCATCGCTTTCCACGCCGACTTTTCCCGAGACCAGGGCCTGGGCGTTCAGAACCCGCCAATCGGCAAAGCGCGGCCGGGCTTGCAGTGATTCGGGGCTCTGAATAAAAGACTTCGGGTTCAGCGGCCGGAATAGGCCTGAGCGCTCCAGATTGGCGGTGATAACCTGGGCCATGCGCTGGCCCTGATCCGCCGCCGCCGCGCCCGTGCCATGAAAGGCCGGGATGGCCACCGGCAAGGGATCCACATTGCCCTTGGTGATATCTATTTCCAACGCTGCCCAGGCGGGGCGCGGCAGTCCTGCCAGGCAAGGCAGCGCCAACAACAAGCAAACGATGAAAAACAGTTTCGTTTCTTTCGGGAGGATCCACATAGCCTATTGTTTCCTTAGTCTCGATCTCAGTGTCGGGCTCGGTCTCAATCTTGGTTTCGGGAACCTTATCCGCCCAGCATGTCCCTGGGGTTGAAGGTTAGTGTCAATTCGCGCCAGCGGGCGTATTTGTCCGCCGGCAAATTCTTCAGCGGCGCACATTTTTGCACCGCGCGCCGGGCACTTTCCGCCGCCGTGCGATAAAACGGATCGCTGTTCTGCTTGCCGCCGACGATCTCTGGCGCTTTCGCCAACGAGCCGTCCGGATTCAAGAATACCTTGATGCGCACCACCAGGTTGCGGGCATCCCGGGCGCCGGCGGGAATGGTCCAGCATTGCTGGATCTGATAGCGGATGGCGTCGATTTCGCTCATGGTCATTGGCTGTGTCCGGACACGGGACGGGCTGGGCCGGCTGGTCGGTGGCGGCTTGGCCGCCGTCCTCTTCTTCGTGGCCTTGGTTTGCTGCTCCGCCCGATGCTTTCTCTCGTCCTTGTCCAGCAAGGCGGCAATCCGGTCGGCGCTGAATTTTGGACGCCGGCGTTTTGGTTTCTGCTTGGGCCGGGGCAAACTGCGAAACGCCTTGGGCGGTTCCGCCATGGCAATTTTCTTGGGCGGGGCCGGTTTCTTTTGGGCCTTGGGCTTTGGTTTCTCCGCCGGCTTCGGCTTTGGCGTTACCACCTCGGCGGGCTTCGCCTTTGGCGCCGGTTTGGGCGGCGCCGGCGCTTCTACCTTGGCCGGCTCCGGCGGCGGCGGTGGTGGCGGTGGCGCCTTGGCCACGGCTGGTTCCGGCTTCGGTTCCGGCGCCGCGATGGGTTTCAGTTTCGGTGCCGGCGGCGGTGGTTTCTTCGGCTGCGGCTCCACCGGTTTCTGGCTTACCGTGCGCTCGGCGATGGTGACCAGTTCGACGATGATCGGTTGCTCCACCACCACCGGCGGGTTCAGCAGATCGGGCAGGCCATAGACCGCCGCCAGCACCACACCAAAATGCAGCAGGGTCGATATGGCTATTCCGTTGCGCAAGGCCGGGCACCGCTACTTCTGCACTTGGCTTCGGGGTGCTTCGGTCACCAGAGCCACTTTATTGAAGCCGGCGGCGTTTAAACGGCTCATCACCGCCATCACCGCGCCGTAATCGACCGAACGGTCGCCGCGCACAAAAACCCGCCGCGAGGTTCGGTTTTCCGCGATGGCCAGCAGCCGGGCCACCAATTCCTCACGGCCCACCAGGGTCTCCTGCAGGAAGATTTCTCCCTTGTCACTGATCGAGACGGTCAAAGGTTCCTCGTTGCCTTGCAGGTTGGAGGCGGAGGCCTTGGGCAGATCAATGGGCACGCCCACGGTCAGCAGGGGCGCGGTGATCATGAAGACCACCAGCAAGACCAGCATCACGTCAACAAAGGGCGTTACATTGATTTCGGACATGGTGGCATAACGCCCGGGCCGGCGGCCCAGACGCGATGATTGCTGTGCGGAGCCGGCCATCAATCCTGCCTTTCATCCAATTGACGGGACAGAATGGCCGAGAACTCGCCCACGAAACCTTCCAGGCGAATGCTGTAGCGGCCCAGGTCAGTGGAAAATTTGTTGTAGGCGACCACGGCCGGGATCGCCGCGATCAACCCCAGGGCGGTGGCGAACAAGGCCTCGGCGATGCCGGGCGCGACCACGGCCAGATTGGTGTTCTTGGTCAAGGCGATGGCCTGGAACGAATTCATAATGCCCCAGACCGTGCCGAACAATCCAATAAAGGGCGCGGTGGAGCCGACCGTGGCGAGGAAGCCCATGTAACGCTCCAACCGTTCGATCTCGCGGGTCAGGGTGATATGCATGACCTGTACGATGCGGTCCTTGATGCCGGCGCGCAGAAAGTCTTCGCCAGACAGACCCTTGGAGGTGGAGCGCCGCCACTCCCGCATGGCCGAGACGAACAGCAGCTCCATGGGGTGGTCGGGCCGGGTGCCAATTTTATCGAACAGATCTTCCAGGCTGCCGCCGGACCAAAACGAATCCTCGAAGGCATCTGCCTGGGCGCGCAGGCGGCGAAAGCGGATGCCTTTCTCGAAAATTATCGCCCAGCACCAGAACGATGCCCCAATCAGCACCAACATCACCGCCTTGACCAACCAATCCGCCTTGAGAAACAGACCCCAAAGAGAGAAATCCGCGGCGACGGCGGAGCCCGCGAGTGCGACGGCATCAACGGCTTGATTTTCCATTCATTCAGTTCCTAGTCTCAAGATTAAGGGCGGGCTTATGAGCGGGCTTTGGCTCGGATAAAACAATTTGTGACAGCGCCGCACGCACGTTCGCGGGCAGGCGCCGGGGCCGGCCGCCGGGGCCGGTGCAAGCCAGACGTACCTTGGCGCGGACCAGGGTCTGATCGCCACGATGGATGTCCTGAACCATCGCCATGCTGGCACCGCCCAATTTTTGGATACTGGTCCGGACTTCAACCTCGTCGTCCAGGCGGGCGGGTTGCAGATAGTCAATCTCGCAACGGCGTACGGGAAAGACCACGCCGTCGCTGTCCAACAGAGCCACCTGATCAATCCCGGCCTGGCGCACCAGGTCGCTGCGGGCGCGCTCCAGAAAGCGCAGATAGTTGGCGTAGTACACGATGCCGGCGGCATCGGTGTCTTCCCAATAAATCCGGACCATGAAGCGATGTGGCTGGGATATCTGGATTTCAGACATCGCCGCCCTCCTCTTCACCGTCTGCAAGTTCTCCCTCCGCAAGCGGCAACAGCTCGATCTGCGCTTGCTTGGCTTTCGGGGCGGCAAGCCCCAGATGCGCATAGCCCTGCCGGGTCAGTACACGGCCCCGCGGGGTGCGTTGCAACAGGGCCTGTTGGATCAGATACGGCTCGATAATATCTTCGATGGCATCGCGCTGTTCGGACAGCGAGGCGGCGATGGTCTCCACCCCGACGGGGCCGCCCTCGAAATCCCGGGCGATGCAACTGAGATAACGGCGGTCCATGGCGTCCAGGCCGCGCTGGTCTACTTCCAGGCGGTTCAGGGCCGCGTCCGCCTTGATGGCGTCGATTTGCTTGGCGCCGGCGACGGTGGCGAAATCCCGGACCCGGCGCAGCAGCCGTACCGCCACCCGCGGCGTGCCGCGCGAGCGTTTGGCGATTTCCAGCGCGCCATCGTCCGTCAGGTTCAAGGCCAACAGCCCGGCGGCGCGGGCAACGATATGTTCCAGCTCCGCCACTTCATAGAATCGTAACCGAATGGGAATGCCAAAACGCTCGCGCAAAGGCGTGGTGATCAGACCAGAGCGGGTGGTCGCCCCCACCAACGTGAAGGGCGGCAGATCGATACGCACGGTGCGCGCCGCCGGCCCTTCGCCGATCACCAGATCCAACTGGAAATCTTCCATGGCTGGATACAGCACTTCCTCGACCACCGGGCTCAGGCGATGAATTTCATCAATGAACAGGACATCACGTTCTTCCAGGTGGGTCAGGATGGCGGCCAGATCGCCGGCCTTGGCAATGACCGGGCCCGAGGTGGCGCGGAAGGATACGCCCAACTCCCGCGCCACGATCTGCGCCAGGGTGGTCTTGCCCAATCCGGGCGGGCCGTGAAACAGCACATGATCCAGGGCCTCGCCGCGCTGCCGGGCCGCCTCGATGTAGATGCGCAGATTTTCCTTTTCCGCCCGCTGGCCGACAAATTCAGCCAGGCCCTGGGGCCGCAGGCCCACATCGATGCCGTCTTCGCCCGCCGCCTGGGTGGTGACGAGGCGTTCGGGCGTGGTCTCACCCATGAACTCGCTCATGATGCCAATTGCCTCAGGCTGTCGCGGATCAAGGTTTGCAGTTCCGCGGTCTCGCCCAGACTGGTGGCAGCGGTTTGCACGGCACGCTGGGCCTCGGCCGGGCGATAGCCTAGATTGACCAGGGCCGAAACAGCATCCGCCGCCGGTCCCCGCGCCGCGTTGTTTGGTGTGGCATCGTTGGCCGCGGCGCCGGGGCCCAGGGCCAAGTTGCCCACTTTGTCTTTCAATTCGGTGACAATGCGGTTTCCAACTTTCGGACCAACGCCGGGAGCTCGGGTGATCATCGCCTTGTCCTGGGCCAGCACTGCCTGGGTCAACTCGTCCGGCGCCAATGTAGACAGGATGCCCAGGGCGACTTTGGCGCCGACGCCTTGCACGCCCAATAGCAATGTGAACCAATCCCGCTCGGCCGCCTCGGCAAAGCCGTAAAGGTGGATATGATCCTCGCGCACGTGGGTCTCGATCAACAGGGATACCGCGCCGCCTGCAACGCCCAGGTTGGACAAGGTGCGACCGGAACAAAATACCAGATAACCGACGCCGCCCACATCGATGATGCAGGTGTTCTCGCCACTCACGTCCAGACGGCCCGACAGCTTGGCAATCATGGGCCCACCCCCTGGCGCCTATTGGGCCCGGCTTTTTCCTCGTTCTTCGCGACTTGCGCCATGATCTGCTGGTTGCGCCGCAGATGGGCATGACAGATCGCCACCGCCAAGGCGTCGGCTGCGTCATCCGTCACATTGCCCGCCGCCGGCAACAGTGTCGTCACCATCATGGCGACCTGGGCCTTTTGTGCATGGCCAGTGCCAACCACGGATTTCTTGATCAAATTAGGGGTGTATTCGGAAACCGGAATTCCGGCCATGGCCGGCGCCAACAGCAATACGCCGCGGGCCTGACCAAGTTTCAGGGTGGAGCTGGGATTCTTATTGACGAAGGTCTCCTCGACCGCCGCTTCGACCGGCTGCCACTGGCTCAAGACATCGCCCAGGGCCTGATACAACTGGCGCAGACGCTCGGCGAGGGGCAGCTTGCGATCAGAGATCAGCACCCCATGACCGACATGGCTCAGGCGGCTGCCCTCAACCGCAAGCACACCCCAACCGGTACGCTGCAGGCCGGGATCAATACCAATCAGGCGCATGCCGGAGTGACCTTTCAACTAGCTGTTCAGCTTCTGCATGATCTCGTCGGAAACATCGAAATTAGCCGAGACCTGTTGCACATCGTCGCTATCATCCAAAGCCTCCAACAACTTGAACAAGGTCGAGGCGCCGCCCTCGTCCATGGGAACCGAGTTTTGCGGACGCCAGTTCAGACGCGCCGCCTTGGGCTCGCCGAACTGATCTTCCAGGGCCTTGGCCACTTCGTGCAGATCATTGGCGGCGCAGATGATTTCGTGCCCGCCTTCGTGGCTTTCCACGTCGTCGGCGCCGGCTTCCACCGCGGCCTCGAACATGGCATCGGAATCCGCGACATCGGCCGGATACTCAATGCTGCCAACGCGGTCGAACTGATAGGCAACGCTGCCGGTCTCGCCAAGATTGCCGCCGAATTTTGTAAATGCGGCGCGCACTTCCGAGGCGGTGCGGTTGCGGTTGTCGGTCAGGGCCTCGACGATCAGGCAGACGCCGCCAGGACCATAGCCTTCGTAGCGGATCTCTTCATAGTTATCGCCTTCACCTGCTTGGGTGGCGCGCTTGACGGCGCGGGCCACGTTCTCCTTGGGCATATTGGCGGCGCGGGCGGCCTGGACGGCGGCGCGCAGGCGCGGGTTCATTTCCGGGTCCGGCATGCCGCTGCGCGCGGCCACCGTGATCTCGCGGATCAGCTTGGTGAAAACTTTCGACCGCTTGGCGTCCTGGGCGCCTTTGCGGTGCATGATGTTCTTAAATTGTGAATGGCCTGCCATGGTCGTCAAATCACCCTAGTTTTACGTGCCGCCAGCCCCAAAATCGCTGTTTGCGGCGTCTATATGACGCAGCTCCCCACAGGGCGCACGAATCACCAAAAAATTTACCAGATATTGTGGTCGCGCGCAGCACATACCCATAAACGGCCAATATGGCAACAATAGGGCGAAGGAAAATACCGCGCCCCGCCCCGCACGCCGCCCATTGTGCCGGGCCCGTACTAATGCCGCAATCGGTAAGGCTTTGTTAACAGTGTGGGCGCAGATTGTGCTGACGTCATTTAGAAGATCCGAGGGAAGGGATTTTTACCTTGTCGAATTCCGATTCACTAGACCGTCTGGCGCTGCCCGAAGGTGCCAATCGGCTGGAACAAGCCGCCGCCACCACCCAGGCCGGTATCTTTGCCCTTGATGTGGCTTTGTCCATCGTCGAGGCGCCGACGGACGAATCCACTGCCGCGCGGCGCCTGCAATACGTGGCCGAACGCTGCACCGATTTGACCAAGGATCTGGCCGCCCAGTCCGGCGAGACCTAATTCGTCGAGCTAATCGCGCGCGCCTGGCAGCGGCCAGGCGGAACCCAGGCGGCCACCCTGGCGCAATGGCGCCAAATATGTGGTCAAACCCGTCTTATCATCGATTTCCACATAGACGCCGCAGACCGTCGCTTCGCCCGTCGCCGGGGCAAAGCGGGCGCCGGGCATTTTCCGGGTAAAGCGGCGGATCGGTTCCGATTTTTCCATGCCGATCACCGAATCATAATCACCGCACATTCCCACATCGCTCATATATCCGGTGCCGCCGGGCAGGATCTGATGATCCGCCGTGGGCACATGCGTATGGGTGCCGAAGACACAGCTGACCTGACCGTCCAGATAATGACCAATGGCGGTCTTTTCCGACGTCGCCTCGGCATGCATGTCGACAAAGATGGCGTTCACGCTGCCGCCCAGGGTATGTGCCTTCAAGGCGCCGGCGGCGGCGGCGAAGGGATCATCCAGCGGGTCCATGAAAATCCGCCCCAACACCTGCACGATCAGAATGCGCCGCTCGCCCGGCACCTCGAACACACTGGCGCCGCGCCCCGGCGTGCCGCTGGGCAGGTTCAGAGGGCGGATCAGGCGCGGCTCGCCATCAATATGCGGGATAATCTCGCGGGCGTCCCAGGCGTGATTGCCCAGAACGATCACATCCGCGCCGGCGGCATAGACCTGATCGCAGATCTTTGGCGTGATGCCAAAGCCATTGGCGGCGTTCTCGCCATTGACGATGACGAAATCCAGATCCAGATCCCGGCGCAATTGCGGCAAGCTTTCAACCACCGCCGTGCGACCGGCCCGGCCAACCAAATCGCCTAGATAAAGCAGTTTCACTCAATTACTCCTTTACAGCCCCTTCCGAGGCTAGCGTGCAAATCGTTGCGCACCTTGTTCATTAACCAACCAGTCCAGGGGCTCGTCATGAGCATCATGAGGTAGCACCGACATCTGCTGCACCGCGAAACCCAAACCTACCGCTAATACGTCCGGCCTTGCCAGACGCAAGACCCGTAGCGTGCGGTCATAATAACCGCCACCATAGCCCAGGCGATAGCCCGCATCATTGTAGGCCAAAAACGGCGTGACCACGACATCGGGCTGCACTTCCGCCGCTGCCGCCAAAGGCTCGGAAACGCCAAAGGAACTGACCGCCATGGCATCGCCGGGTTGCCAGACACGAAAACACAGGGGCTGGCTGGCGCCCTGTACCACCGGCAGGGCGATCCGATGCCCGGCCTGAAGTAACGCCTGCAGGAGGGGCAGGCTGTCGAACTCGTCGCCCAAAGGCCAATAGGCGGACAGAGTTGATTTCGGCGAAAGATTGATGGCGTCCAGGAAGTGCGTCGCGCCTTGGTCGCCGGCATCGTTGCGAATCGACTGCGGAATGGCCGCGCGCCGGATCCGGGCCTGTTTCCGCGCTGCGGTTTTATCGTGAGCGGCCATGGACCTCTTGTCGCGCCCCTTGTCGCGCTATGAATTTAGGACGGACGGGACCGCCAAGCCGTCGAAATACCTTGCTCCGCTGTGGCCTGCTTACGCAGGTGGGCGCCGCAATGAAAGGACCACGATCCTAACAGAGGCAGCTCCCTTACTAACGGTATTGGCCCAGGGAACCGTTTTTCGCGAACCCGGCAGAACCCGCCCGAAGTACCTATTTAGGCGCTCTCCAGCCGCGCGGCAATGTCTTCGATGCGTTGGCTCAATTTCACCAGATCCAATTGCCCTCCAGGGCCGTCCGTCCCGGTACCATCTGTGCCATCCTTGCCGTCTTTCAGAGCTTCCAGCTCCTGGCTGGCCTCGGCCAGTTCATCGGCAACCAAAAGGGAGGCCATCAACAACAGGCGCGCTTCGCCGACCTGGCCGACGCTCTCCACCAGTCCATCAACCTGGCTGTTGATGTATTCAGCCAAGAAGGTCAGGTGCTCTTCCTCACCATCCTCACAGGCAATCAGGTAGTCCCGGCCATTGATCTGAATATTGACCTGCGCCATGTCCTTCGTCCGATTCTATTGGTCCGGCGCTATTCGTCTAGTAGCGCGTGCACGGAATTTATGGCGCCGTCCAGGCGGGCGGACACCGCATCCATCGCCTCTTGCAGGGCGGCGCCCTCGGCCCGCGCCGCCGCCAACTCTCCGGCCAGGTTGTCGCGCTCGGCCCGGGCCTCCGCCAACTGCGAATCGAGGCCCTTCAGCTCCTGGCGCAGACCGGCAATATCCCCGGCACCCGCGCCGCCGCGATCCACCACACGGCCCAGGGCCGTCTCCAGCCGCTGTACCGCTGCTTCCAGTCTTGCTTTCGCGCCAGCATCATCTGCCATTGTGGATTCCGTCTTGTTTGAAAAAGGCTTGCACCAGATCCTTCCGGCGCAGGGTAAAGCCGGCCCTGCCACCGCGTCAACCTGCCCGTGACCTGATGCGGCATAAGAGTTCGAATTGCCTGTGATTTGCCGCTTATTCCCGGTTGACCTTGTAAGGTGAGAGGCTATGTTGGCCGCCGACCCGGGATCAGTGGAAATCGTCCCGGCTTGCCCGTCCACCAGGCTTGTTAATCCGGCTATCAGATGCGGTTTTCAGAAGTCCAAATGCGCTGTTGTTGATCGGATGCAACCACAATCTCGAGATTCCATATGACACCGACCGATACCCCGAACAGTAACGTGGTAGCAGCAGAGACTGCGGGGCATGGCGAAATGGCGAATGCCATTCGCTTTTTAGCCGCCGATGCCGTTCAGGCCGCCAATTCGGGCCATCCGGGCATGCCCATGGGCGCCGCCGACATGGCCACCGTGTTGTTTTCCCGGTTTCTGAAATTTGATCCAGCCAAGCCGAACTGGCCTGACCGCGACCGCTTCGTGCTTTCCGCCGGGCACGGCTCCATGCTGCTTTACAGCGTCCTGCACCTGACCGGCTATGGCGATATGGACATGGGCCAGCTGCGCAATTTCCGTCAGCTGGGCAGCCGCACGGCGGGCCATCCTGAATTCGGTGCCGCCACGGGTATTGAAACCACCACCGGCCCGCTGGGCCAGGGCCTTGCCACCGCCGTTGGCATGGCCCTGGGCGAGCGCATGCTGGCCAGCCGCTTTGGCGATGCGCTGGTGGATCATTATACCTACGCCCTGGCCGGCGACGGCTGCCTGATGGAAGGGATCAGCCATGAAGCCGCGTCCCTGGCCGGGCATTTGCGCCTGGGCAAGCTGATCGTGCTGTTTGACGACAACGAAATCACGATTGATGGGGCGACCTCTCTCAGTGTCAGCGATGATCAATGCGCCCGTTTCCTCTCGTACGGCTGGGACGTGGCCCGTGTTGACGGCCATGACGCGGAGGCCCTTGCCGCCGCGATCGAAGCGGCGCGGCAAAGTGACCGGCCTTCGCTGATCGCGGCGCGCACCCAGATCGGCTGCGGCGCCCCGACCAAGGCGGGCACCTCGGGCGCTCATGGCGCCCCCCTTGGTGACGAGGAAATCGCCGGGGCGCGCAAGGCCATGGGCTGGCCCCATGCGCCGTTCGAGATACCGGACAATGTGGCCGCGGCTTGGCATGCGGTCGGCGCCCGCGGTGCGGCGACTTCCGCCGCCTGGGAAGAACGCCTGGACGCAATGGAACAAGATGACCGCGCCGCGTTCGATCGCGCAATGGCCGGTGATTTGCCGGCCAGCATCATCGGGGCGATGTCTGACTATCGGCGCAAGCTGGCCGAGGATAAACCACAGGTCGCCTCCCGGGCGGCATCTGGCCATGCCTTGGAAGTGATCAACGCCGAAGTTCCTGAAATGGTTGGTGGCTCCGCCGATCTGACCGGTTCCAACAACACCCTGACGGCGGACCTTGGTTTTGTCTCGTCGGACGATTTTTCCGGCCGCTACATTAATTACGGTGTGCGCGAGCATGCCATGGCCGCGGCCATGAATGGTCTGGCCCTGCATGGCGGCTTCATCCCCTATGGCGGCACCTTCATGGTGTTTTCCGATTATTGCCGGGGTGCGATGCGTCTTTCGGCCTTGATGGGCTGCCGGGCGGTTTATGTGTTGACCCACGATTCCATCGGCCTGGGCGAGGATGGGCCAACCCACCAGCCGGTCGAGCATATGGCCGCCTTGCGTGCCATGCCGAACCTCTATGTCTTTCGCCCGGCGGATGCCATGGAAACGGCGGAATGCTGGGAAATGGCCTTGGCGCAAAAGCAAAGCCCTTCGGCGATGATCTTGAGCCGGCAGGGCCTGCCGGCGCTGCGCCTGGAATATCAGGACGACAACGCCTGTGCCCGTGGCGCCTACGAATTGGTCGCGGCCGATGGCGAGGCGATGGTGAGCCTGTTGGCGACGGGTTCGGAAGTTTCCATCGCCGTGGCCGCGCGCAATAATCTGCAAAGCGCCGGTATCCCCGCACGGGTGGTTTCCATGCCGTGTTGGGAACTGTTCGAGGAACAGGACGAAGGCTATCGCCGGGAAACCCTGGGCCAAGGCACCGTGCGCATCGGTATCGAGGCAGCCATTTCCATGGGCTGGGACCGCTATGTGGGCGAGAATGGCGGCTTCATCGGCATGCCTGGCTTTGGCGCTTCGGCGCCGGCAAAAGATTTATACAAACATTTCGGCATTACGGCGGAAGCCGTGGTCGAAATGGCCAAGGAGAAATTAGCGGCTCAAAAAGGCTAGTGCTTTTGGGCTGACTGAGAACAAGCGATATTTTCATAGGAGAGCACGATGGTCGTTCGGGTAGGAATTAACGGTTTTGGCCGCATTGGCCGCTTGGTACTTCGCGCCATCGCGGAATCCGGGCGCAAGGATATTCGGGTGGTGGGCGTCAATGATCTGGGGCCCATCGAGACCAATGCGCATCTATTGCGTTATGACTCGGTGCACGGCGCTTTTCCCGGCAAGGTGAAAACCACCAAGACCGGCATGAACGTCAACGGCAATGCCATCAAGGTCACGGCGGAGCGTGATCCCGCCAACCTGCCGTGGGGCAAGTTGGACGTGGATGTGGCGCTGGAATGCACCGGTATTTTCACCGCCAAGGAAAAAGCCTCGGCCCATCTGACCGCCGGCGCCAAGAAAGTGTTGATTTCCGCCCCCTCGGGTGATGCGGACCTGACCGTTGTTTATGGCGTCAACCATAACAAACTGCGCAAGTCGCAAAAGGTCGTCTCCAACGCCTCCTGCACCACCAATTGCCTGGCCCCGGTCGCCTACGTGCTGAACCAAGCTGTGGGTATCGAGCATGGCTACATGACCACAATTCATTCCTTCACCGGCGATCAGCCGGTACTGGATACCCTGCATGGCGATCTGCGCCGGGCCCGCTCGGCGGTAATGTCCATGATCCCGACCTCTACCGGTGCGGCCAAGGCCGTCGGCCTGGTGCTGCCCGAATTGGCGGGTAAGCTGGATGGCACCTCGATCCGGGTGCCGACGCCGAATGTCTCGGTGGTGGATTTTAAATTCCGCAGTAAAAAGAAAACCACGGTCGAGGCGGTCAACGCAGCCATCGCCAAGGCCGCCGCCGGCAAGCTGAAAGGCGTGCTGGCGACTTCCGATGGCCCCACTGTGTCCATTGATTACAATCATAACCCGGCGTCATCGACCTTTGATCTGACCCAAACCCAGGTGATCGATGGCCGCTTCGTGCGTATCCTGACCTGGTATGACAACGAATGGGGCTTTTCCAACCGCATGAGCGATACCGCCGTCGCCATGGCCAAGCTCTAGAAAAATCCGCATGCGGACTTTGGATGATCTGGCCCGTGCTGATCAAATTGCCGGTTCTCGTGTGCTGGTGCGGGTTGATCTGAATGTGCCCATGCAGAACGGTCAGGTCAGTGACCTAACCCGGATCGAGCGGGCCGTCCCGACCCTTGCCGAACTGGCCGAGAAGGGTGCCAAGGTCATCGTGCTGTCCCATTTCGGCCGGCCCAAGGGGCAGGTGGTGCCTGATATGTCATTGGCGTCATTGACCGGGCCCTTGGATGCCGCGCTTGAACGACCCGTTGCATTCTCGGATATGCAAGGCGCGGCGGCGGCAGTGGCGCAGATGAAAAACGGCGAAGTGCTGTTGCTGGAGAACGTCCGTTTTGATGCGGGTGAGGAAGCCAACGATGGTGTCTTTGCCCAAAGTCTGGCGGAGCTGGGCGATATCTATGTCAACGACGCCTTTTCCTGCGCCCACCGGGCCCATGCCTCGACGGAAGCCATCGCGCATCTGCTGCCGGCGGCGGCGGGCCGGTCCATGCAAGCCGAACTGACCGCGTTGCAAGCGGCCCTGGCAAACCCCGAACGGCCCGTGGCGGCTCTGGTCGGCGGGGCCAAGGTCTCGTCCAAGTTGGCGGTGTTGGGGCATTTGCTGGACAAGGTGGACCAGCTGATTATCGGCGGCGGCATGGCGAATACTTTTCTGTTTGCCAAGGGCGTCAATGTCGGCGCCTCGCTGTGTGAAACGGATCTGGCGGATACGGCGCGCGGGATCATGGCCAAGGCCGCGCAAACCGGTTGCGAAATCGTGCTGCCGGTGGACGTGGTTCTGGCCAGAGAATTCAAGGCTGGCGCCGACAGCGCCACCGTTCCGGTCGACAAAGTGCCCGACGAAATGATGATCCTGGATGTGGGCCCGGCCAGTGTGCGGGATCTGACCCAGCGTTTACAGCACTGCCGGACCTTGCTGTGGAACGGCCCCATGGGGGCCTTTGAAATCGCGCCTTTTGATAGCGGCACCGTCAAGGTGGCCCAGGCGGCGGCGGCGCTTACCGTCGCCGGCAAGCTGGTATCGGTGGCGGGGGGCGGCGACACGGTGGCGGCACTCCGTCATGCCGGCGCGGCGGATGACTTCACCTATGTCTCCACTGCTGGCGGTGCTTTCCTGGAATGGCTGGAAGGCAAGGTCTTGCCCGGCATCAAAGCGCTGGAAGACTAACCTGCATTAGGACTATGACTGTGTCATGTCCGCGATCATTTTTCATCATGCCAAACAGGCCGACGATGCCATGGCCTTCGCCGCTGCGTCGCGGCGGCCCATTACATTGCTGACCGCGCCCGGCGCGGCGGCCTATGGCGGGCCGGGCTTCTATCTGGCCATGGTGGAATTGGCGCAGCAGAGCCACCCCAAAGCTGCGGTGCGGGCGATCCTGGATTGCGGCGACGATGGTGCCATGGCCCAAATGGCGCTGCAATTGGGTTGGCGCGGTGTTGTGTTGCGCGGCAAGGCGGCGGTCCGCGAAAAGGTCTGCCAGATCGCCGAAACATACGGCGCCGACGTCCTGGCCCGCCCGCCCAAGGCTGTTGATCCGGGCCCTGAACTGACCGATCTCAAGGAGTTCCTATCAACGCGGTTTGGTATAAGCTATTGATACCACATTGCGATGATAGGCACCCGTAAAGACGCCATCCGAAAGGTGACGTTCCGGTCGCCTCCGCGCACCCTCGGATGGCGTCGTGAAGGTTTGACGATACACCGTATCGCTGGCGCCTCCACTCCTACCCGAGGGTGCGCGGAGGCGATCTCTATGGGTGCCTATCATCGCAATGTGGTATGAGGTCTTCAGGAACCACGTTAGGCCCAGATGACATTAGGCAGGGATGAGGAGTTTCAAAATGACGAATTTGGACATCATCGCCAACGCCGCCCGCATGGTTGCCCCGGGCAAGGGAATTTTGGCGGCGGACGAAAGTACCGGTACCATAGAAAAGCGTTTGCATAGTATCGACGTCGTCTCGACCGAGGACAGCCGCCGCGACTATCGGGGCTTGCTGTTCACCACGCCGGGGGTGGGGGATCATATTTCCGGCGTTATTTTGTATGACGAGACATTGCGGCAAGCGGGCGCCGATGGGGTGCCGTTTTCCAAAGTGCTGTGGGACAACGGCATTCTGCCTGGCATCAAGGTTGATGCCGGCGCCAAGGAACTGGCCGGTTGTCCGGGAGAAAAAGTCACCGAGGGCTTGGATGGCCTGCGCGAGCGGCTGGCGGAATATGTTGAGTTGGGCGCCGCCTTTACCAAATGGCGTGCCGTCATCGACATCAGCGCCGATATTCCCAGCCGCGCCTGCTTGCAGGCCAACGCCCATGCCCTGGCCCGTTATGCCGCCCTCTCGCAAGAGGCCGGCCTGGTGCCGATCGTGGAACCGGAAGTGCTGATGGATGGCGGACACGACATTGAACGTTGCCGGGAGGTGACCGAGCTGGCCCTGGAACTGACGTTTAGGGAACTATTCAACCAGAATGTCGTGTTGGAAGGCATGGTGTTGAAGCCGAACATGGTGTTGGCGGGCAAGAAATGCGCGCGGCAGAATTCGGTCGATGATGTCGCGGCCATGACGGTCAAGGTGCTGCGCCGCCAAGTGCCGGCGGCGGTGCCCGGGATTGCCTTTCTATCCGGCGGGCAGTCGGAAGTGGAGGCCACGGCGCATCTGAATGCCATGAACAAGAACGCGGCGGATCTGCCTTGGCAGTTGAGTTTCTCCTATGGCCGGGCGTTGCAGGCATCCGCCTTGCAGGCCTGGCGGGGCGAGGCGGGTAATGTTCCCGCTGCCCAGGCGGCGTTGGCGCATCGGGCAAAAATGAACGGTCTGGCGCGTCGTGGCGGCTACCGGGTGGAAATGGAAAAGGATGCGGCTTGAATGAGTGGTAATGTTGATGGTGGCGATGATCCCTGCCGCCTGTATCTGATTACGCCCCCGGTTTTCGAGCCGGCGGTGTTCATTGAGGATCTGCGCGCGGCGCTGGGGGCGGGTGATGTCGCCTGTCTGCAATTGCGTCTGAAGGATGTGGACGATGATGTGGTGCGCCGGGCGGCGGCGGCATTGATGCCCCTGGCCCAGGAACATGATGTCGCCTTCCTGATCAACGACCGTCCCGACCTGGCGGCGGAACTGGGTGCCGACGGCACCCATGTGGGACAGGAAGATACGCCCTATGCCAAGGCGCGGAGCATTCTGGGGGCTGATCATATCGTCGGCGTCACCTGCCACGCATCGCGGCATCTGGCCATGGCGGCGGCGGAGGCCGGCGCCGACTACGTTGCCTTCGGCGCCTTCTTCCCCACCGATACCAAGCAGGCCAAGGCGGCGGCCGATATCGAGATCTTGGATTGGTGGTCGAAGTTGTTCGAAATCCCCTGTGTCGCCATCGGCGGCATCACGGTGGAAAACTGCCCGCCCCTGGTCGCGGCGGGGGCTGATTTCCTCTCCGTTGTCGCCGGCGTATGGAGCTATCCCGACGGGCCGGCGGCGGCCGTGCGGGACTTTAATAAAGCTATTGGAGATGCATCATGAGCGCGCCGGGCCAACCGCAGTCGAAAGTGGCGTTGACCTTGATCGAGGCCGGCCTGACCGTCGCCGGTGTCATCGCCGCCATCACGCCGCTGCTGTTGTGGGCCTCATGGTCGAAATTTGTCTTTTATCTGGTGCTGTCGGCAGGGTGCGGCGCGTTCCTGGTATTTATTGGCTTGGCCCATGTGCGCGGGTTGCTGCTGGGGGACCGTCTGCCGGGCAACGATGTTCTGGGCCTGAAAGGCGTGCGCCAACGCATGGCCGATTGGGATCGACTGCAGGAAGCCGACCCCGTCGTGCAGCGCAAGCAGCGCGAAATCAAGGGCGATGCCGGGCGTGAGTTCGGCTTTATGATGCGGGTTACGACAGGGCTGATCGTGGCCGTCGCCGTGGTTTTTCTGGCCGTCTACGCCGGTTTCGAATTCACTTACGGCTAGCCGTCAGGCGGTTTGGCCACGCATGATCGTGCGCCGTTGCGACAGGGTGTTTCGGCCACGGCGGATGGTGATGCGCATGGCCCGCTCGGCCGCGCGGCGGTTGCGTTGGCGGATGCCGTCGAACACATCGTAATGGGATTCCAAACTTTCCCGCAAAGGAATGCGGGCCTGCTTTTGCAGACCAAAACTCAAACCCAACACCGTGCCGATGATACCCGCCAGGCGCTGAACCAGCTGATTATGTGAGGCGTTGAGCACGGCGAGGTGAAAATCCACATCCGCCACATAAAACGCCTCGTAATCATCGACCGCCATCTCCATGCGCAGATACGCCGCCTCGATCCGGGTTAGATCATCTGACGTGGCGCGGTCGGCGGCCAGCCTGGCGGCAGCCGGCTCGATCAACTCCCGCAGCTCCACCAGATCGGCGGTAAACGATTCGGTGATGCTTTCCGGTGTATGCCAGGACAGCACGTCTACATCCAGCAAATCCCAATCGCCCCGCGAGCGTACGCGCGTGCCAGCCCGTTGCCGCGATTCGATCAGGCCCTTGGAAGAGAGCACCTTCAGCGCCTCCCGCAAGGCCGTGCGCGAGGCCTGGAAGCGGGCCATGAGCTCCTGATCACCTGGCAGTCTTTCACCCTCGTGCAGGACGCCGGTGACGATTTCCGTGCCGATGGCATGCACGATGGTGCCGTGAATGCCGCTGCGTCGATACAGCGCCGGGGCCAAGGTCATGCCCGCCAAATTATTCGCCGCCAAAACAAATCTCCCTTTGCGAGAATCGCTGAAACTTCGTGATTTGGAAACTATGCGAAACACAGCTCAGGGGCAAATAAAATATGATTTATGATCAAAAAATACGATAAATAGGATAAATTAATCGACGTTTAAACGGATACTATTTTTGAAATGTCGCTGCGGCCGGCATCGCGAAGCAGAAAAACTGCCAAAAATTCCACAGCCCGTGACGGCGCGCTCAGAATTTTGCCCCAAGAGGCGTGGCAATAAGCCACATTTGAAAAAGTTTAAAATAAATTAAAAATCCTATTTCTTTTTTTTAAAAATAGGATATTATTTCCAAATAAGCGCCTAACGATCTCTATCGCGCGTTAAGCGCTAATTGATGTTTTAGGAACCGGGCCCGCCGATGCGGGCGCAGATGAGGACGACAACCTGGGAGGTTTAACTATGTCTTCGAAAATTACCCGTCGCAGTATGTTAAGAGGTACCGCTCTGGCAACAGCCGGTGTGGCAGGTGGGGGCGCCGCATTCCTTGGCCCGTGGAAGCATAACCGGGTCTATGCTGCTGGCACGGACAAGCCGATCAAGATCGGTCTGACCCACGATGCCTCCGGTCAGTTCGCCAACTCGGGCCAAGCGGAAAAGCGCGGCACCATCATGGCAATCGAAGAGGCCAACGCCAAAGGCGGCGTGCTGGGCCGCAAGGTCGAATATGTCTGGATGGACACCGAGACCACGCCGCAGACCGGTACCCGCGTGGCGGAACGTCTGATCACCCGCGAGAACGTGCATTTCATGGTTGGCGCCATCCAGTCCGGCACCGCCAACGCCATCAGCCAGGTAGCCCAGAAGTATGGTTGCGTTTACTTCAACACCAATTCATCTTCGCCCACCGAGTCCGGCAAGAACTGCCATCGGGTGAAATTTGTCTGGGACGGCAGTGGCGAGAACTTCTCCCGCGCCGCCGCCAAGAACGCCATCGACGCCTTCGGCAAGAAATGGATGTTCCTCTACAACGACTACGTCTGGGGCCAGAACACCAACAAGGCCACCAAGACGGTCGCCACGAAATATGGCGCCTCCACCGTTGACGAAGTGGCCATTCCGGTCGGCACCCGTGATTTCTCGGCTATTCTGCTGAAAATCCAGCAGCAAAAGCCTGATGTGGTCGCCGCCGCCGTCGGTGGCGATGACTTCAAAGTGATGCGCAAGCAGGTCTCCGACATGGGCCTGGATAACAAGCCGGCGTGGTTGAACAACCAACAAGACTGGCCCGATGTTTATGGCCTGGGCGCAGAAGCCGCCTTTGGCGTGTTTGGCACCACCTGGTATCACCTGTTGGACCTGCCGGGCGTCAAGGAATTCGTCGCCCGCTATCAAGCCCGCTATCCGACAACACGGATCGCGGTGCCCGGCAACGTCACCTACAACGGCTATGTCGCCATGCGGGAATTGCTCCGCGTGGTCGAGGAAACCGGTGGCACGGACAACACCAAGATCATCAAGGCCCTGGAAGGCCGCCAGATGTCCGCCGCCGACCGGATGCAGACACATGGCGCGGTGATCGACCCGAACTCTCACCATGTGCAACAGACCGTCTATCTTGCCCGCGGCAACAAGAATCCCAAGGACAAGACCGATTACTTCGAAATCCTCACGGCCGCCGATCCCGAATCGGTCCGCGCCAGTGCGGACGCGGTCTGCAAGCTGGAATCGTTCGCTGATACGCCCAGCTACGATCAAGGCTGATTAAAACCGGGCGGGGTCGTCTTTCATACGGCGGCCCCGCACCCTTCCATCGTCATTGCCGGGTTTGACCTGGCAATCCATGGCAACGCCGGGTCAGTTGCCGCCGCCGTGACCAGTGGATGCCCGGATCAAGTCCGGGCATGACGGAGGAGCTGCATTTGGTGGCTGTGTGAGCGGATGATGAACCATGGTTGATTTCCTTCTCAATCTATTGCCGCACCTGCTGAACGGCGTTGCCCTGGGCCTGCTGTTTGCCCTGCTGTCACTGGGTTTCATGCTGATCATCGGGGTGATGGAAGTTATCAACCTCGCCCACGGCTCGTTGTTTGCCCTGGGCGCCTATTTCGCCGTCATGTTGATGGGCCAGGACGGCGGCATACCCCTCGCCTTCATGCAGTCCTATTACGAGCTGCCCGCCGTGCCCCGCTATATCATCGCCCTGATCGTGGCGCCGGCCCTGGTCGCCGTCGTCGGCATGGGGTTGGAAATTTGTTTGCGCCGAACCTACGGCAAGGATCCGCTTTATGGTCTGCTGCTGACCTTCGGCGCTGCCCTGGTGCTGGAGGAAGTCATTCGCGAGATCTGGGGCCCGGCGGAATACTTCCTGCCCCTGCCCAAGGCGATCCGGGGCGGCTTCTTCTTCGGCGACATGATCTATTCAAACTACCGTATTTTCGCAGCCGTCTTCGCCATGGCGATGATCGGCCTGCTGTGGGCTTTCCTGAACCGCACGCCGTATGGCGCGGTGATCAAGGCCGGCGCCCATGACAGCGAGATGGTGCGCGTCCTGGGCTATAACCTCTCGCGCCTACGGCTCTATGTCTTTGCATTCGGTGCCGCGCTGGCCGCCATCGCCGGCATCATCATGGCGCCGATCTGGGGCGTGCGCCCGCATGTGGGCGTGGATGCGGTGATACCTGCGTTTGTGGTCATCGTACTGGGCGGCGTGGGCAGTTTTTGGGGCGCGGTCAGCGCCGGGCTGCTGGTCGGCATGGTGGTGGCGTTAACAGCCGCCTTCCTGACGGAATGGTCCTTGTTGTCCATGTATCTGCTGCTGTTGGTGGTGGTGACTTTCCGCTCCCGCGGTTTCGCCGGCAAAGCCAGCGCGTTGGAGGCCTAGACCATGAACTCCAAAAGCATTCGTAACTTGTTCACGGCACCCATGCTCGTCTCGTTCCTGGTGTTCGGCACCATGCCGTTCTGGATTGATGCCATCGGATTGTACCAATACCTTGGATTGGAGGTAATGATCTGGGTGATTTTCGCCCTGGCCGTCAACCTGCTGCTGGGCTACACGGGCCTGCCGTCGTTTGGCCATGGCGCCTTTTTGGGCATCGGCGCCTACGCCTTCGGCCTGACCCAGTTCAATATTGCCGCCAATTTATGGGTCAGCCTGTTCGGTGCCGTGGCGGCGACCGCCGTACTGGGTGGCCTGGTGGCGGCGTTTATCTCCCATCGCCGGGGCATCTACTTTGCCCTGATGACCATTGCCTGCGCGCAGATATTCTTCTTTATCGCCTCGAAATGGACCGACGTGACCGGGGGCGAGGACGGTTTGTTGAATATCCAGCGCCTGCCCCTGGATCTGGGCCTGGCCGAGATCTCCATCAAATCGAATTTCAATCTCTATTATCTCTGCTTCGCCGCCTATGTGATTATCGTGGTCGGTATGTGGCGCCTGGTGAATTCGCCCTTTGGCAAGATCATCACCGCCATCAAGCAGAACGACAGCCGGGTGGCCTTTCTGGGCTATAACGTCTGGCTCTATAAATGGATCATCTTCACGCTTTCCTGCGCCATATCCGGGTTGGCGGGCGCCCTGTTCGCCATGGCCCAGGAAGGCGCCTACATCAACATCATGAGCCTGCAATGGTCCGGCATCGTGATCCTGATCGTCTTGATCGGCGGCGGTTTCATCAGTTTCTGGGGCCCGGTCCTGGGCGTGATCTTCTACTTTCTGGCCCGCGATATCCTGGGCGCCTACACCGAGGCCTGGCTGCTTTGGTTCGGCCTGATCTTCATGCTCATGGTGATGTTCAAGCCCGAGGGCCTTGCCGGCATCTGGCAGGACGCCCAGTTGATGTTCGGCCGGCGCAAGGAAGCGCCGCAAGCCTGTCCCGAGCCAAATCATGCAGGGGGAGACTGACATGGCCCTATTCGAAGCACGGCATCTGCACAAACGCTTCGCCGATCAGGTGGTCCTGGAAGACATCACCCTGTCGTTCGAGGAGAACCAGATCTCGGGCATCATGGGGCCCAACGGCGCGGGCAAGACCACTTGTTTCAACGTGCTGACCGGGCGCTATCGGCCGGACCGGGGCACGGTATTTTTCGACGGCAAGGACATCACCGGCCTGCCGCCGCGCAAGATTGCCCGGCACGGTATCGCACGCTCGTTCCAGATGATGAATTTGTTCGATGAATATACGGCGCTGGAAAATATCGTGCTCGCCCTGCCGGAAGTTAGCGCCAGGGGCTTTTCCATGACCCATAATCTGGCCCACGATGTCGATGCCCAGGATCGCGGCGCGGCGGTGCTTGCCCGCATCGGCCTGGGGGGCCGGGAGCACACCCCGGCCTCGGACCTGTCATATGGACAGCGCCGGGCCTTGGAAATCGGCATTGCCCTGGCGGCGGAACCGCGCATGTTGTTCCTGGACGAGCCTACATCGGGTTTGGGCACCGACGCCACGGCAACCCTGGCAACGCTGATCCAGGAGATCCGCAAATCGGTTACCATCGTCATCATCGAACATGACATGAAGTTCCTGTTTGATCTGGCCGACCGCATCGCGGTGATCCATTGGGGCCAGGTCATCGCCCAGGGCACGCCCGAGACATTGCGCGAGAACGAATGGGTCCGTACCTCGAACCTGGGAGCCTTGGCGTGATGCTGCAAATCAACAATATCGAGACGTTTTATGGCGAGACCCAGGCTCTGTTCGGGGTCTCCCTGGACATAGCGCCCGGCGAAGTGGTCAGCCTGTTGGGTCCCAACGGCGCCGGCAAGACCACAACCCTGCGCTCCATTCTGGGCCTGACGCCCGCTAAAACCGGCGCCATAAATTTCGACGGCAAGGCCATCACCGGGGCGCAATCGCATACCATCGCCCGTGCCGGGATCGGTTGGGTGCCTGATGACCGGCGTATTTTCCCTACCCTGACTGTGGCCCGCAACCTGGCCATTGGGCGTAAGAAGACGCGTTTTCGCAGTTGGTCGGTGAAGGAGATGTTCGAGATTTTCACGGCATTGGAACATTTGATGAGCCGCGAATGCGAAAATCTTTCAGGTGGCGAGATGCAGATGGTTTCCATCTCCCGCGCCTTGTTGGGTTCGCCGGGACTGGTCCTGATGGACGAGCCGTCCCAAGGCCTGGCGCCGAAAATCGTGCAAGATGTGATGAAAACCGTGAGCCGCCTGAAATCGGAAGGTATCGCGGTGCTGTTGGTGGAGCAGAACGCACAAAGCGCCCTGGCGGTCAGCGACCGGGCTTATGTCATGGATCATGGCAAGGTTGTGCACCAGGGTCCGGCGGCGGAGCTGCTGGAAGACGCGCCCATGCGTGAACGCCTGTTGGGAGTTTGAGCCATGACCGAAACACCACTTTTGCACGTCGATCAGGTCCACAAGACCTATACCCAAGGTGTCCTGAACAAACGCGTCACCTTTGATCTGCAGGCGGACTTCACAATTGAAAAGCCGGGCATCGTCGGTGTCATGGGTCCCAACGGATCCGGCAAGACGACGTTGTTCGAGCTGATTACCGGCTCCAACAATCCGACCTCGGGGCAAGTTAGGGTTTGCGGCCAGGACATTCACCAGGTCCGCTCGGACCAGCGGGACCGCCTGGCGATCCACTATCATCAATCCTACCAGGTGCGTCATTTCCGCAAGCGGCGGCCGAATTTCATGCTGCAGCCATCCAGTACTGATTACCCAAAGGTGCATCTGTTCGACGAACCGCAGTTCAACACGCAAGATGGCTACATTGGCTTCATGCTGGATTTCTTTCGCCGTTTGCGCGAAGAGAGCCGGCTGGTGGTGCTGTGCGTACATCCCAACGAGCCATTCCATTTACGGATCATGCAAGAGATCTGCGAGAGCTTCATATTTGTACAAAAAGGCCGCCTGACCCAGGCGCCGGATTTCAACACTCTGCTGCAAAACCCTGATGTCACCGCCTATCTGGGCGAATTGGTCGGCAGCCAGGCGGCATAAGGAAGGCACAATGGATCAAATCACCCCAAAAGAGAACTTTGCGACGGCCCTGGACGGCCTGTTCCGCGTGGACGGCAAGGTGGCTTGGCTGCCTGGCGGTTATGGCGGCATCGGCGAGGCTATCGCCTGGGGCCTGGCCATGCACGGGGCCGAAGTGGTTATTTCGGGCCGTGACGGCGATAAGGCCGAGACCCTGGCGCAAGCCATTCGCGATGCCGGCTTTAAGGCGCATGGCATGGAGGTGGATGTAACGTCCGTATCCGATATTCGTGATTGCGCGGATGGCATCGTGCTTAATCACGGCGCCATAGACATACTGATGAACTGTGTCGGAATCCAGCGGGAGGAACCCTTGCTGGAGGTCACCGAGGAAGCTTTCGACGAGGTCTATCAGGTCAATCTGAAGGCGGCGATGTTCCTGGCCCAGGCGGCGGCACGGCATCAGGTCGCCTCGGCCAGCGGTTGGGGCAAACAGGTTCATCTGTTGTCCGTCCGCTCACAACTGGGATTGCGGGACCGTGGTTATTCCGCCTACTGCGCCACCAAGGGCGGCATGGTCATGCTGATCAAACAGCACGCCATGGAATTGGCCCCCAAGGGCATTACCGTCAACGGCGTGGCACCGACGTTTGTCTATACGGAAATGATCCGCCATGTCATGGAGAATGACGAATTTCGCCAAGGCTTGCTGGATCGCATCCCGCTGGGCCGTATCGCCGACCCGAAGGACGTGGTAGGACCGGCCTTGAGCTTCTCCACCCCCGCCTCGGACTTTGTGACCGGGCAAATCATCTATGTCGACGGCGGCATCACCGCTTCCCAATAAACCACCTCATAAACACAGGCGGAACGTATTATGACGCGCAAAAAACCCGACGAATTACGCAGCCACCGTTGGTTCGGCGTTGACGATCTGCGCGCCTTCGGCCATCGCTCCCGCGCCAAACAGATGGGCTACAGCACGTCGGATTTCGCGGGCAAGCCGGTGATCGCCATCATCAACACCTGGTCCGACCTGAACGCCTGCCATATGCATCTGCGCCAACGGGCCGAGGAAGTGAAGCGCGGCGTTTGGCAAGCAGGCGGCTTTCCGGTCGAGCTGCCGGCGATGTCCCTGGCCGAACCCATCGTCAAACCGACCACCATGCTGTACCGCAACTTTCTGGCCATGGAAGTGGAGGAACTGATCCGCAGCCATCCCATTGACGGCGTCGTCCTGATGGGCGGCTGTGACAAGACCACGCCGGCCCTGTTGATGGCGGCGACGTCCATGGATCTGCCGACGATCTTTTTCCCCGCCGGGCCGGCGCTGCGCGGCAACTGGGCCGGCAACACCCTGGGCACGGGCAGTGATGCTTGGAAGTTTTGGGCCGAGCGCCGGGCGGGTCGTTTGGACGCCAAGGACTGGGACGCCATTGAAAGCGGTATTTCGCGCTCTCCCGGCACCTGCATGACCATGGGCACCGCATCGACCATGACCGCCATCGCCGAGGCCCTGGGTCTGATCCTGCCGGGCGGCAGTTCCATTCCCGCCGCCGATAGCAGCCATGCCCGTCTGGCATCGGAAAGCGGCCGGCGCATTGTCGAAATGACCTGGGAAGACGAAAAGATTTCCGACTTCCTGGACGAACGCGCCTTCCGCAATGCCATGCGTCTGGCCATGGCCTATGGCGGCTCCACCAATGCCGCCGTGCACATTCTTGCCATGGCGGGCCGGGCCAAGGTCGATATCAAGCTGGATGATCTCGATGCCGTGGCCCGCGAGGTGCCGTTGCTGGCCAATGTGCGGCCATCGGGCAAGTATCTGATGGAAGATTTTTATTATGCCGGCGGTATCCGGGCCCTGATGGCGCGGCTATCGCATCTGTTGGAGCTCGACGCACCCACGGTCAGCGGCAAGTCCCTGGGCGAGAATATCGCCGGCGCCGAGGTCTATGATGACGATGTCATCCGGCCTTTGGACAATCCTGTTTCCGATCAACAGACCATGGCGATCCTGCGGGGCAATCTAGCCCCCACCGGCGCGGTGCTAAAGCCGATCGCGGCGGACCCCAAGCTGTTGAACCATACCGGTCCGGCGCTGGTTTTTGATGATTACAATGACATGGCCGCCCGCATCGACAGCGACGATCTGGACGTGACGGCGGACAGCGTGTTGATCCTGCGCAATTCCGGCCCCCAGGGCGGTCCCGGCATGCCGGAATGGGGCATGCTGCCGATCCCGAAAAAGCTGTTGCAACAGGGCGTCAACGACATGGTGCGCCTGTCCGATGCCCGCATGAGCGGCACCTCGTACGGTACCTGTGTGCTGCATGTCTCGCCCGAATCCTTTGTTGGCGGCCCTCTGGCGTTCGTTCAGACCGGCGACATGATCAAACTGGATGTTCCCGCCCGGCGTCTGGATCTAATGATCGACGATGCCGAGTTTGAGAAACGCAAGGCCGCCTGGACCGCGCCAGCACCCCGTTATAGCCGTGGCTTCGGTGCGATCTATGCCCAGCACGTCACGCAAGCGGACCAAGGCTGTGACTTCGAGATCCTACGCGACGGCGAAGCCGTGCCCGAGCCCGAGATCCATTGACAGGCCGCTTGATCTAGGCCGCAATAGGGCATGGATCAGGCCAAATCATCAGAACCGCTCGACCGTGCCCGGCAGTTGGCGGCTGCGCTGACGGCTGCCGCCGACGAGATCGAGCGGACCCGGCGTATACCCGAGCCGCTGTTAAGCCAGCTGCACGAGGCGCGGCTGTTCCGCATGCTTTTGCAACGGGAGCTTGGCGGCGACGAAGTTCATCCCTGCGACTTTCTCCTCACCATGGAGGAGCTGGCCCGGCATGACGCTTCCGTTGCCTGGAATATATTCGTTGGCAACTCCACCGTGTTGATCACGCCTTTTATCGATGTGGAGGCTGCGCGGGAGATTTTTTCCGACCCCCGAACCGTGGTCGCCTGGGGGCCGCCCCACGGCGGCACGGCGGATGCGGTGGACGGCGGCTATCGGGTCAGCGGCAGGTGGGAATTCGCCTCCGGCTGCCGCCAGGCCAACTGGATGGGCGTGCATTGCCGCATCAAGGAAGCCAATGGCAGCCTGCGCCTGAACCATTTGGGCAAGCCTACGTTGCGGACCTTGCTGTTTCCCATCGAACAAGCCGAACTGCACGATGTCTGGGACACCATCGGTCTGCGCGGTACAGGCTCGGACAGCTACAGCATCGATGATCTGTTTGTGTCGGAGGCCTATTCCGGTACCCGTGATGATCAGACCTTGCGGCGCAAAAGCGGGCCGTTGTACGCCTTCCCGCAGCAGCAGCTCTATGCTGTTGGCGTGGCCGGTGCCGCCCTTGGTATCGCGCGGGCCATGCTGTCCGCCTTCGCCGAGCTGGCCGCCGAGAAGACCCCACGCGGCCTGTCGCGTCTGGCTGATACGGCAACGGTGCAAGCGGATTTCGCCAAGGCCGAGGCCACATTGAGTGCGGCACGGGCCTATCTGTTGCAAAGCCTGTCAGAGGTTTACGCGGGTGCCGGCGAGACCGGGGCCATCACGACGCCGGAACGGCTCCGCGTGCGCCTGGCCGCGACCCACCTTATTCATGGCGCCATCGAAGTCGCCGACTGGGTTTACAAGGCGGCGGGCGTCAGTGCGATTTTTCCCGGCACGCCGTTCGAGCGCCGCTTCCGCGATATGCATACGCTGTCGCAACAGATCCAATCGCGCGGCTCCCACTACGAGGCCGCCGGGCAGGTATTGTTGGGCCTGCCGCCGAAGAATTATTTTTAGATGAGCCCGTCTTAGATGAGCCGGGTGATTATCTCACCAACCTGGCGTGACAATTTTGTTGGTTTGCTGTTGGTATTGTTGGGCGGTTTGTTCATCACCACCCTGACCTGGATCGTGCGCAGCGTAGCTGATGACGTGCACCCGTTGCAGGCGGCTTTCATGCGCTATGGCTTTGGCACTCTGCTGCTGCTGCCATTGGTCGTGAGGTTCGAAAAAACGGATTTTGATCCAAAGCTGCTGGGCGGGCACTTTTTGCGCGGTATCGTTCATGCCATCAGCGTGCTGCTGTGGTTTTATGCGGTCACGCTGATGACCCTGGCGGATCTGACCGCGCTAAGCTTCACCGCACCCGTCTTTGTCACCATCGGGGCGTTTCTGTTTCTGGGTGAACGCTTCAGCTACCGCCGCCTCGCGGGTATTATCATCGCGTTTTTGGGCGCCGTGGTGATATTGCGCCCTGGTATCGAGATCATTTCATTGGGCGCCATCGCGATCCTGATATCCTCGCCATTTCAAGCCGTTTCCACCCTGATGGCCAAGCATTTGGCGCGGCATACATCGATCTATGCCATGGTCTTTTATCTCTCCCTGTTCGTCACCATGATCAGTTCCATCCCGACATTGTTTGTCTGGAACAATCCCTCCCTGCATACTATTGGCTTGACCTTTGGCGCCGGCGTGATGGCGACGGCGGCGCATTTTTGCTGGAGTAGATCATTTCAGATTGCTGAATTGTCGTTTACCCAGCCTGGCTTTTACTTCACCCTGATCTGGGCCGTCGCCATCGGCTATTTCGCCTATGATGAATGGCCCGACATCTGGTCAGGCCTGGGCGCGGCGATTATCATCGGTGCCACGGCCTATATCGCCGCGCGGGAGCGCCGCGCCGCCGGCCCGGTGAGAGTGGCGCCGAGAATTGAGGGAGAACAGAGATGAGCCTGCCCCTGGTAGTGGCGATCACAGGTGCCAGCGGCATCGCCTATGGCATCGAAATCCTGCGCGCCCTGCGCAAATTATCGGTACCGACGCACCTTGTGGTCAGCGAGGCTGCGGTGCAGACCCTGAAGTACGAGAGCGATCTTTCCCTGGCCGATCTGCGCGCCTTGGCCGACGTGGTTCATTCCAACAAGGATATCGCGGCCTCGATCTCGTCCGGCTCGTTCCTCACCCGCGGCATGATCGTCGCGCCCTGTTCCATCAAGACGTTGTCAGCGATCGCCAATTCCTACGATGCGGATCTGGTGGCCCGCGCCGCCGACGTCACCCTGAAGGAACGCCGGCCCCTGGTCCTGATGGTGCGCGAGACGCCCTTGCATAAAGGCCATCTGGACCTGATGGTCCGCGCCGCTGACTACGGCGCCATCATCATGCCGCCCATGCCGGCCTTTTATCACAAGCCCGAAACCATCCAGGACATCGTCGACCAAGGCGTCGGCCGCGCCCTGGATCAGCTCGGCATCACCCACGCCCTGTTCCCGCGCTGGGATGATGACCAAGGCTGACGGCGAGCCAAAACTAATAAAGTTCCGAATGACTGCCCAGCCTCGCCAGCCGTAGTTCATCATCCGTAATTTTATAAATGAGCAACCAGTCTGGCGCGATGTGGCATTCGCGATGGTCGCGCCAATTTCCCGTCAAGCCATGATCCCTAAACGCTGTTTCAAGCGTGCGCCGATGTTGCAACTCGGTAATAGCCTGGCCCAGCTTGCCAATGTCGCGGCCTTGTCTGCTGGCCTTCTTCAAGTCCCTTTTAAATTGCTTTGAAACTTTGAGGACGAGCATCTTATACGTCCAGATCTCTCCTCAGTTCGTCAAAACCACCATATTCCGACAAATTTTCGCCGCTCTTCGTTTCATTCATGGCCGCGACAGTGTCGCCATTGGGCCGCGCCGCCGAAGGGCGGAAAGGCAAGCCCCCGACGTTTACGCTTTGTTGCAGAAACAGACGAATGGCATCAGAGGTTTTTAGGCCCATCGCACGAAAAACCCTTTCCGCGTCCCGTTTCAGCTCTGGCGATACTCTTGATTGCACCGTATCGTTCATTATCCAAATCCTCGCTTTGCAAAGAAGCGATTGCACTATGCATCACAACAGTGCAATTGTCAGTCATAGTATTGACAAAAGCTGCTTTTTGCAAACAAATGGATAGTATCGTTGGGAGCTAGAAAGCATGCCGTACAATTCCGTCTTCAGCGCTGATCTGTTTGCCGGTCAGACCATTATTGTCACCGGCGGGGGCAGCGGCATTGGCCGTTGCATCGCCCATGAACTGGCCCATCTGGGCGCCAATGTGGTGATTACCGGGCGCAAAAGAGAAAAGCTGGAAGCGGTCGCCGCCGAGATTATCGAGGATGGCGGCAAGGCTGATTGTTTCGCCTTCGACATTCGGGAAGAAGATGCGGTGTCTGGCAACATCGCGCAAATTCTGGCCAGGCATGGCCCGGTCAGCGGCCTTGTCAACAACGCGGGCGGGCAGTTTCTGGCCAAATTGGAAGATATCTCGCAAAAAGGCTGGGAGACCGTGGTCCGCACCAATCTGACCGGCGGTTTCCTGATGAGCCGGGAACTTCTGAACCAGAGCATGAAGAGTACCGGCGGCGCCATCGTCAATATTACCGCCGATCATGAGCGTTCCATGCCCGGCCTGGGCCATTCCGGCGCGGCCCGGGCGGGGACCGAGAATTTCACCAAGACAGCGGCCCTGGAATGGGCCCATTATGGCGTCCGGGTCAACGCGGTGGCGCCGGGTTATATCGCCACCTCGGGCCTGAAGCAATATCCGCTGGCGCACAAGAAACGCATTCTGCGGCGCAAGAATTTCATCCCCTCCCGGC
The DNA here is from genome assembly GCA_018701215.1 of Rhodospirillaceae bacterium. Taxonomy (GTDB): domain Bacteria; phylum Pseudomonadota; class Alphaproteobacteria. The sequence goes on along the minus strand of JABIWH010000005.1, from coordinate 104,303 downwards.
GTCTGTCGACCGAGGCGGAGGTCTCGGCGGCGGTGGTGTTCCTGCTATCGCCAGGGGCCAGTTTTATTTCCGGCGAGAGCATCGGCGTCAACGGGGCCGTCGCCACCATGACTGCCGAATATGCCATGGCGCCCGAGAACGCGCCCACGGCGGATGACCGTTATCCCTACTACGATGGCTTCCACAGATCCGAAAAACTCGACTTCCTGGCCGATGGGTTTGAGTTCGACGAGGATGAGTGACGTGACATAGGCCCTATCCCATCCAACCATTATTCCACGGGGCTGGCCGGGCCAGCCATATTGGTGGTAGTTTTAGGGGCGGATATCCAGGCAGGGGATGGATTCTGAAATGTGGCGCATTGTGCTCGCGAGCCTAGTAGTGGGGTTTTCAACGTTGACCGCGGACGCGGCCGAACTGCGTGGCACGGTCAGCAACGAACAAGGTGCCGTGGAGAACGCAGTTATTTACGCCATACCGCTGGGCAGCCCGCCGGCGGCAAGCGCCGCGGAGGCGATCATCGACCAGGTCGACAAGCTTTATACGCCATTCGTCTCCGCCCTGCGGGCCGGAACCACCGTGAAATTCCCCAACAAGGACAACATCAAGCATCACCTCTATTCGGTGTCCAAGGCCAAGTCATTCGAACGCCCGCTCTATACGGGCCAAAAAGCGGCGCCGGTGGTGTTCGACAAGCAAGGCGAAGTGACACTGGGATGTAATATTCACGATTGGATGATCGCACATATACTGGTTCTGGATACGCCATATACCAAGGTCACCGACAAGACCGGGCAGGCGGTTATTTCAGACATGCCGGCGGGCACCTATGCGGTGCGGGTTTGGCATCCCGGCATGAAGGGGAAGAAAAAAGCGGCGAAAAACCCGCGCACGGTAACCTTGGCCGCGGCCGCCGTCGAAATCGACTTCAAAATCCGCCTGCGGCCGAAAAGTAGATGGTGGCGCGAGAAGCCGGCGGACGCCGATAAGAACTATGCCGATGACGAGCGGAACAGCACCGGTAACTGAACCTTGTTTCGCTTCCACAGTTTCCGCACCCGCCTTACGGTATTTTTTGTCGGCCTGTTGCTGGCCGTCCAGGGCGCCGCGTTCGTCATCGTCGATCTGGCCAACAGTCACTATGCCCGGCAGCAAATCAATGCCGAGTTGGAGGTTGACGCCCGCGTCTTCGGCCGTTTGCTAGCCGGCCGCACGGCCGAGATGATCCAGGCGGCGCGGCTGTTGTCGGGGGACTTCGGCTTCAAGACGGCCTATGCCAGCGGCGATCAGGGCACGCTGTTGTCGGCGCTGCAAAATCACCGGAGCCGCATTAAGGCTGATACCATGGTGCTTTTGTCGCTGGACGAGGAGGTGACCGCCTCCACCCTGGAGCGCCGGGCCGAAGCGGCGCCAATGGATTTTTCCGCCATTCTCGAGGCCGCCGATGATAGCGATGAGGGCGAGGCGGCCTTGGTCATGATGCTTGATGGCCGGCCATACCTGATGGTCTTGGTGCCGTTACTGGCGCCTTTGCCGGTGGCCTGGATCGGCATCGGCTTCGTACTTGACGAGCAATTTGTGAGCAGCCTCAAGGAATTGACGCTGGCGCATGTATCGTTATTGCGCCGGGTCGATAAGGCTTGGCGCATCGAGGCCTCAACCTTGCGTGAGCCGGACACGTTGGCGGCGGCACTAGCGCGTGTGACGCGGCCGCGCCAGAGCTTCGTGCTGGAAATGGCCGGCCAAGACAACGTTACCCTGATGCAACCCGTCGCCGCCGATGGTGTTCTGCAGGCTGTTTTACAGCGCCCGCTGGCCGCCGCGCTGGCGCCCTACCAGCGCCTCAGACTGGCGTTGTTATTGCTGACGGCCGTGGCCTTCGTGGCCTCGTTGTTTGGTGCCAGCGCCATTGCCCGCAGCGTCAACCGTCCGGTACAGCAATTGGTCGCCGCAACGCGGCGGGTGCAAAAAGGTGACTACGGCGGCGCCGTGGCGGTCGACCGGGTCGACGAGATCGGCGAGCTGGCGACCGCCTTCAACCATATGACCCAGGGGCTGGCGGAGCGCGACCAGGTACGCGATCTGCTGGGCAAGGTGGTCGATCCGGCGGTGGCCGAGGAGCTTTTGAGCAAGGATCTCAAATTGGGTGGCGAAGAGCGCGAGGTATCGGTTCTGTTCGCCGACATCCGCGGCTTCACGGCACTGAGCGAGCGCCAGCATCCGAGCGACCTTCTCGATCTCCTCAACCGCTATCTCAGCTGTATGACCGAGGTTATCGAGGGCGAAGGCGGGGTGATCGACAAATACATCGGCGACGCCATCATGGCGCTCTTCGGGGCGCCGTTAGCGCATGGCGACGATGCGCAAAGAGCCGTCCGCGCGGCGTTGGCCATGGGCCACGAACTGGTCCGGCTGAACCGAGAGTTGACCGCCCAGGGCCTGCCCGCGATAGCCACCGGCATCGGCATCAACACCGGCTTGGTCGTGGCGGGCAACATGGGTTCTACACACCGCCTTAATTATTCGGTGATCGGCGACGGCGTGAACCTGGCGTCGCGGATAGAAGGCCTGACGCGGTTCTACGGCGTGCCGTTGATCATCAGCGAAAGCGCGGCGGCGGCGGCGCCTGAATTCATCTACCGCGAACTCGACCGGGTGCGGGTCAAGGGTAAGCTGGAGCCCGTGCGCATCTTCGAACCACTGGAAGCCGGCATCCTTGGCGACGGCGAGCTCGAAAGTTACCACGAGGCCTTGGCGCATTACCGGGCCCGGGAATGGCGGCAGGCCGACGATATTTTGGCTGGCCTGGCCGCGGCGGCCCCGGCCTCTCCTCTCTATGCCCTCTACCGCCAACGTATCGCCAATTTTCTGATTACACCGCCGGCTGACGACTGGGATGCTACAGTGGTGCACAGCGAGAAATAGGCGCAATACTCTGCTGCGAAGGGAAGCGGACGCAGGGCCCACGCAATGGTATAAACCGGAACAACCTTGCGGCAACCACTAACGAGGAAACAATGATCGAGTTAAATCGGGAAGATGATGTCTTTATCCTGACCATGGATCAGGGTGAGAACCGCTGGAACACGAACTTTGTCCGTGCCTTTGATGCGCGTCTGGATGAGGTTTTGGCCACGGAAGGCCCGGCGGCGCTGGTCACCACGTCGAGCAATCCGAAATTCTTTTCCAATGGTCTGGATCTGGATTGGCGCAAGGGCGAGGGAGATGGCGAGGGCGGGGATAAGGCCGTCTTTGGCAAGGAATTCATGGGCCTGATGAGCCGCTTGATCACTTTTCCGGTGCCCACGATTTGCGCGGTCAATGGCCATGGCTTTGGCGCCGGCTTCATGACGGCGTTATGCCATGATGTGCGGATCATGCGAGCCGATCGGGGTTTTCTCTGTGCCAATGAAATCCAGATCGGCATGGCCATTCCGGATCCGGAACTGGCGCTGTTTAGGCACAAAATGTCCGCCAGCGCGTTTTTTGATACGGTGCAGTTGGCGCAGCGCTGGACCGGACCAGCGGCAATGCAGGCCGGTTTCGTGCACGATGTCGCCGGTCAGGGCGAGCTGCTTGGCGTCGCGGTGGACAGGGCGCGGCAATTGGCGCCATTGGGCGCCAATAGAGAGCTTTACGCCCAATCCAAGGAGCGTATCTTTGGTGACAGCCCATCGATCAACGGCGAAAATGGCGCGGCACACCTGTTACGCAATATGGCAGCGCATTGAATATGGTATAAGATGATCCGGGAATAATTTCCACAGGGGATGGGGACGTCATGACCACCGATGCGATCAGGAATAGTTGGGATGTGAAACGCTTGGCGGGCGCGCTGGGGGCCGAGGTGCATGGCATCAATCTGGCCCAGGCCGATGCCGGCGATATTGCCGAAGTCAAACGCCTGTTGGAGGAGCACATGGTGCTGTTCTTCCCCGGCCAGAACATGAGCATGGAAGAGCATGTAGCACTGGGCCGCCCGTTCGGGCCGCTGGAAGGTCATCCCAATTTGGCGGAAAGGAATTCCGCGCAACACCCGGAAATTTTCCAGCTGTCGGCCAGCGAGGGCGGCATCGCGGATGAATGGCACACTGATCTGACCTTTCAGGCGCAACCGGCCCTGATGTCCATCTTGAACATGCGTAAATGCCCCGAAACGGGCGGCGATACCATGTGGACCAATCTATGCGCGGCCTATGAGGCCCTGTCGGCGCCCATGCAGGAAATGTGCGATGGCCTGACCGCCCTGCACGATGCCCACCCGCACGGCCGGGCCGACAAAATGACGATCCATCCGGTGGTCCGCGTCCTGCCTGAGACAGACTCCGGCCCTGGCCGCAAGGCGCTATATGTGAATGAGCATTTCACCCGCCGTATCGTCGAGATGAGCATGGAAGAGAGCAATAATCTGCTGCCTTTCCTGACCCGCTGGGTGCAAAGCCCCCGCTTCACCGTGCGCTATGGCTGGAGCGAGGGCACCATCGGAATGTGGGATAACCGCTGTACCCAGCATTACGTCCTCAATGATTTCAATGCAGAACGGATTATCCAGCGCGTTACGGTCATGGGGGATCAACCGCTTGGTGCCGGCGCCCGCTGGCAGCCCTGGACCGAACGGACCTCCCGTTCCGCCATGGGCCGTCACGACCGTCAACTCAGCGGTTACTTGAGCGGCCAGGCGGTGGAAGCCGCCGAATAGGCAGCCGTTCCCCTCAGGCCTCGGGCGTGTCGCTGGGTTCGGTTTCGCGCATGGCCGGGCGTTGGGAGAATTCGCCGTACCAGTTGCTCAACGCCGGCCGGCCCGGCCTGAAATCCGCCAGCCAGTCCCGCCAGTCCTGATAGCCGCAGGCGATGCCGGCGGTGATTTGCGCCAGGTTGGGCAGGCTCCCACCGGGGACGCTCAATTCGACGGCGTGTTCCTCAATGTGATCGAAACAGCGCCTAATGCGGTCTTGTTGTTTTTGCAGGAAACCCGCCGAACGGATTGCATCGGGACGCAGCATTTCCGCTCGCATGGCGACCTGCGCCTCCAACAGGCCATCGGCGACCGCATAAAGGGCCCACATAGGCCACTGGCCGCCATCCGTGGGAATGACACGGGTATCGGTCGCCAAGCTGTTCAAGTGCTGGCAAATCAACGTGGAATCGCCCAATGCCACGCCGTCATCGGTGATCAATGTCGGAATACGCGCGACCGGGTTGGCCGCCGCCAGACCGGCAGTAAATGGTACCGTGGCATAGCCCCAATCCAGGGGCCAGGTGGTGGGTTTGACGTCAATTCGCTGCCACAGGCCAAGCTCCTTGGCGGCGATGACCACCTTGCGGGTGAAGGGCGAGGCGGGTGTCCAGAATAACTGCATGTCGGCGCTCCGATATGGGTCTGACAACGGCCATCATAGCCTGGTGCGTATCAGGGTAAAACTGTGACGAGCCTCACTATCGGATTGGTTTGCGTTCGCCAAACATAGTTAAGGCCATCATATGGCCCTATGCCGACACTCCATGGGACGCCGATGGGGTAATCCGGACAACTTCGCCCGCCATTGCCATTGGTTGAAGTTAGTTCGGATTTCATCGGCCTAAAAAAATGTAAAATCCTGTAACGGAGTGTGTAAATGAGGGCGATTATTTTGGTTTTTTGCGCAGTTGCGTTGAGCAATTGCGTTGGCATTGCCGCCGTACCTCCCGTTGTCACCTATCTTAGTGCCGGTGCCACGGTTTTTTCCTATATGACCACGGGCAAGGGCACTTCCGATCACGTCATATCCGCCATCGTGGAACAGGATTGCGCCTTGCACCGGGCATTGTTGCAAGATGAAATTTGTTCGCAAAATGGCGTGCCATTAGCGCTGACAGAGGCTGAAGTTATGGCGTATCTAGCGGAGTAATGCCCCATCCGCCGGATGCGGTCTGCCGAGGCGGACGCCATCCGGCGGTGGGCTATGCGGCGGGGCAACCGCCGCCGCTAGTGCTTCATCTTCATTTTGCCATGGCCGGTGTTTTTACCGGCATTCATGGCGCCAACGGACATGATCCTGACCTCAACCGTGACCTTTCCCGCCTTGGCGAAGTGCAGTGTCAGGGGGAAGCTTTCGCCTTCCTTTAGGGCATACTTCAGCTTCATCAGCATGACGTGGTAGCCACCCGGCTGCAACATGGCCATGCCGCCGGCCGGCACCGTGATGGCCTTGACCTGGCGCATCTTCATGACACCGTTTTCGTTGTTGTGGCCATGTAGCTGGGTTTTCTTGGCGACATCGCTTTCGACGCCGGTCAATTCATCGCCGCTGGCCCCGCCCTTGATGGTCAGATAGGCGCCGCCGTTACGTGGTTTGCCCGGCGTGGCCCGGGCCCAGGGATTGATGATGGTGATATCGCCGGCCTTGTACATGCCTGCCATATCAGCCGCCCTGGACGATGTGCTCAGCGTTAGGGATACAGCGGTGGATAGGACCAGCGCCAATGCGCCGGCCGTGATTAGATTTTTCATGGTTTGATACCTCGTATGAGTCCAAATAACTTATGGCGGCATGCTCTTGCATGCCGCGGCTTTGGTTGGATCATGCGTGGCGGGGCGGTCCGCGCGCTTCACCACCCCGTACATCCGTTGATGCATGGGGCGGGGTGTCTGCCGGCCGTATGGCGTCCTGTGCATTGTTCCCTAATGCGGCCCGCATGGCCGCGGCGGGCGCGGCACAGTGGCCCAGGCTATAACATAGGGTGCAATCGTGCCCCTCGTGTGCCAGCCGTGCCGGTACAGGTACAGTTACAGGTATTGGGGCGCCGTGCTGGTCAAACTGGATGGTCTTGTAGCCGTCCGGGGTGCAGATAATCACCGGTTGGCCGCCATGGACCGCCATGGCCATGGCCGCGGTGGGCAGCAGGGTGTTCAGACATAGCGATAGCGTGGCGAGCCAAGCGACAATGCGCCGGCCACGCCTGGCAACACTTGTCCTGCGCGGTCTATTCTCCATCACCACCCTGAAATACCTCGCTTGCGGGGGACATGCAATGACCTGGGACAAGTCTGAAAAATGGCTCTAAAACAATAACTGGGACATTCGGGGCAGGGAAAATGCCATGTCGAAGACACTTCTTTTTGGTATCCAAACCAACGGTATCCGGCACGCGGAGGCCGACGGCATGCCTGATATCGACAGCCGCTTTGCCATGGTGCGCGAAGCTGGTGTATTCGACTATGTCGACAAGACCCCGGATCCGCACGAGATTGAGGATTTTCGCGCCGCTTCACGGAAATACGGCCTGCCGGTGCTGGGTAGCGGCTGGTTCTATCGCCTGGGCCAGGACGAAGATCTGCTGGCCTCTAACATGGAAGCCGCAGGCAGCCTCGGCTCCCGCGTTCACAATGTGCAGATTTTGGCGCATGGCGCCGATGGTTCTCTGGTCAGCGACGGCGAAGTTGTCGATTTTTATGAGCGGGCGCTGGAATTGGGCGCCAAGGCCGGCGTTGTGCCTTGCCTGGAAGTACACGTGAATATGTGGTCGGAGGATTTTCGCCGTGTAACACCCGTGGGAATTTTGGCCGAGGCGCGCGGCCTGCCCTTTCGCATGACCCTGGATCATAGCCACGTCATCTTCAAGATGGATAATCCACGAGAGCAAGAGATCCTCGATATCCGCGGCGACGTGGAAGCGGGACGTCTGGTGCTTGATCCGTTCGCGGACGGTGATGTTTGCTCCGAATGGATCGGCCACAACTGGGTCGGCCATTGTCATGCCCGCGCCGCGATACCGAACAATCCGCTGAACCTGGATGCCCATGATGCGGACGGCAAACCAGGCCGGGGCATTCAATATCCATTCCTTGCGCCCGCACCCGGCACCTATCATGCTCCGTGGAGCGAGGCGGCGCTGGAGCCGTGGAAAGAAGTGGTGCGCCGGTTATTGGCGCATCATGCTGGCAACAACGAAAGCCCTCTGGGCCAGATCTCGACGGAATTCATTCCCAACCTCGACTATGGCGCGGGCTGCCGTTACTCCCTGTTTGAACAGGCCGTCGCCTGCGTCGAATGGATGCGCGGGGAATGGGCCCGGGCGCAGGAAGCCGCATCAGGTTCGGCGTAAGGATTTCTGCACCGCGACTTCCAGGGTCTGTAGAAATTGGGAACGGTCCCGCTTGGAGAACGGCGCCGGCCCGCCCGTGATCTCGCCCATTTCCCGTAGATCAGTCATCAGATTACGGGTCGCCACCGCCATGCCGATAGAATCTTCGGTAAAGGCCTTGCCGTTGGGCCGGATGGCGCCGGCACCCTGTTTCAGGCAGCGGTCGGCCAGGGGGACATCGTTGGTGATGGCGATATCGCCGGGGGAAATATGCTCGGCGATCCAATCGTCCGCTGCGTCCGCCCCCTGGGCGACCACGATATTGTGGACCAGGGGGCTGGGATCGGGGCGCAGACCGCCGTCGCTGACCATGTGGGTGACCAGGCCGTGGCGCTCGGCAACCCGGATGACTTCTTCTCTGACCGGACAGGCATCGGCGTCCACATATATTTCCGGCATCACCTTTGAACCTTTATCAAACAGCATTTTCCACCATCATAGCCGTACACTCGGCCCCACCCAATGTGGTATCGTAGAGCAGCCCGGAGGTTCGGGCATGGGAAACGAGCAGGCACATGGCATTCAAGGCGTTACTATTCGATGTTTTCGGTACCGTGGTCGATTGGCGCGGCAGTATCATCGCGGAAGGCGAGGCCTTTGGCCGTGACCGCGGCATCGACAGGGACTGGGCCGCCTTTGCGGATGCTTGGCGGGCCAAGTATCAACCGGCCATGGCGCGGGTCCGCGAGGGGCGGACCGGCTGGGTCAAACTGGACGATCTGCATCACGCGAATTTGTTGGAATTATTGGATGAATTCGCCATTACCGGTCTGTCGGTGGATGACATCGATCACTGGAACAAGGTCTGGCACCGTCTGAACCCCTGGCCCGATACGGTCGCCGGGCTGACCCGCTTGAAGCAGAAACATATCCTGGCGACGCTTTCGAATGGCAATGTCGCCCTGATCGTCAATATGGCGAAGCATGCCCGGCTGCCCTGGGACGCGGTTCTGGGCGCCGAGGTCGCCGGCCATTACAAGCCGCAACCGGAAGCCTATTTGAAGACCGCCGCTTTTCTAAGCCTGGCGCCCGGCGAGTGCCTGATGGTCGCCGCCCATAACAACGATCTGGTCGCCGCGGGCGGTTGCGGCCTGGGCACGGCCTTTGTCCGCCGGCCCACGGAATATGGCCCCACCCAGGATTTCGATATGGAGCCGGAAAACGATTACGACTATGTTGCCGACGACTTCCTTGATCTTGCCAGCCAGCTTGGCTGCTAATCCGTTAGGCACATACGCTGAATAATTCCTCGTTGGAGGACGGTGCGATTTCGCCACTGCGGCGGGGCATCATCCTCTTTACCCTGACTTCGACCGTGGCGCTGTATGCGCTGACGATCACCATCGCCAATGTCTCCCTGCCGCAAATGCAGGGTGCCCTTTCGGCGACACAGGACCAGATCGCCCTGGTCGTGACCTTCAATATTGTCGCCACCGCCGTCGCCACGCCGATGACCGGCTGGCTGACCGCGCGCTTTGGCCGGCGCCGCGTGCTCTTATTCTGCGTCGCCTTTTTCACGCTGGCGACCTTGATGTGTGGCTTTTCGGGCTCGCTGGAGATGCTGGTATTTTTCCGGGTGCTCCAGGGCCTGTGCGGCGCGCCCCTGGCACCACTGTCGCAATCCATTGTTTTGGAATCCTACCCACAGCACAAGCATGGCACGGCGACTTCCATCTTTGGCATGGGGGTCGTGCTGGGACCGTTGATCGCGCCCACCATCGGCGGTTATTTGAGCGAGGAATATAGCTGGCGCTGGGTATTCTTCATGATCGTGCCCATTGGCACGGCCTCGTTCCTGGGTTGTTGGGCCTTTGTCTCGGAGGGTACGCGGGCGGCGCGGATCCGCCTGGACTGGACCGGCTTTATCGCCCTGTCCGTGGCCATTGCCTGCTTCCAACTGATGCTGGACCGGGGCGAGCGCAACAGCTGGCTGGAATCCACGGAAATCGTCCTGGAAATCTGCCTTGCGGCCCTTTGTTTTTATATTTTCATCGTCCATACCTTTACCTCCGAGAAACCCTTCCTCAATCCGCATCTGTTTCTGGACCGCAATTTCGTGCTTGGCATGGCGCTGACCCTGGTTTTTGGTTTGCTGAATTTCACGCCCATGACCCTGCTGCCGGGCCTGTTGCAAAATTTACGCGGCTATCCCGACAGTATTATCGGCCTGCTGCTGGGGGCGCGGGGCGCGGGCACCTTGTTGGGCTTTAGCATTCTGTTTTTTGGCAACCGCTATGATCCGCGTATCTGGCTGATCAGCGGTTTCGCTCTACAGGGCTTTTCCGGCTGGATGATGGCGCAGTTCGATATCAACGTGACCACATCGGACGTGGCCTGGGCCGGTTTCATCCAAGGCCTGGGCACCGGTTTCTTATGGGTGCCGCTGACCCTGGTGACCTTCAATACCCTGCCAAAGCAGCTGTTTCCCGAAGGCTCCGCGATCTTTCATCTGCTGCGCAATATCGGCAGTTCGGTGCATATCTCGATCAGTGTCGCCCTGGTTCTCCATAGCGCCAAGATCAATTATGGCCATCTAGCTGAAGCGGTAACACCCTATGCCAAGGCATGGCAGATCCCCTCGGTCGCGGGCGCGTGGAGCATGGGCTCGATACAGAGCCTGGCCCATATTAGCGGCGAAGTGCAGCGCCAGGGCCTGATGATCGGCTATGTCAACGCCTTCTACTTCTACATGTTGACCGCATTGGCCGCGCTGCCCCTGATCTTGATGGTGCGTATGAAGAAAGCGCCGCCGCCCAGACCCGCGGCCCCGCCCAAACCCAAGACAGCAAGCCTACGATCGGTGAGACGCGCTTAAAGCCGATAGACCTTCAAGGCCTCGCGCCGGCCCCGAATTTGCTGCGGGCCCAAATCCTCCGCCTCCCTGACGCTAGCCGCATCTTGGGTTGCTCGGGAGATGATGATGGTGACGGCGGAATTCGGATCGGGCAGACCGCGGCCCAGCTCCTCCAGCCGATGGCTGATGTTTACGCTATCGCCCACCATGGTATAATTTACCCGTTGCGGCGCGCCGATATTGCCGACAATGACCGGGCCGGAATGCAGGCCGATACGCAAATGCAGCGGCGGCTTGCCGGTTTTCGCCTTGACTTTGTTGCTGGCCTCGACCGCCGCACGGATGGCAAGTGCGGCGCGGCAGGCACGGACGGCATGGTCGGATTGTTCTTCTGGCGCGCCCCAAAAGGCCATCACCGCATCGCCGATATACTTATCAATTGTGCCGCCCTGCGCGTCGATGCAGGCGCCCACCTCGGCGAAATGATCATTCAACAAGGCCGCCGTTTCTTCCGCGCTCATTTGCTCCGAAGTGGGCGTGAAGCCAACGATATCCGTGAACATGACCGTGACGTCGCGTTGCACCGAGCGCCCGAAATCACCTTCCCCCTGGTGCATGAGGCGGCGTACCAAACTGCGCGGCACATAGGTTTCGAACCAGCGCAGGGTGGTGACCATGGCGTTGAAGGCCTGGCCCGCGTCATTCATTTCCCTGATCCGGCTGGGGGGTAGGGTGGGCGCATCCTGCAACGACAGATCCTTGATCCGCCGGGCGGCGCGGTCCAGTTCCTTCAATGGCCGGCTAATATGGTTGGCCAGGACCCAGGCCAGCAGCAATGCCAGCAGCAAGGCGACCAGACCGGCGATGGATGCCCACATGACACGCTCGAACTCCGCCGCCACGTCGTCGTTGCGGAAATAGACGCCGATTTCCCATGGCACCTCGCCGAACCAGTTCAGGCGCCGCGCGATCAGGGGATAGGCCTCTCCATCCGCCGTGCCAACAATCTGGATGCCCATGTCACGGGACATTCTGCCGCCATATTCCGGCCCCAGTTCGGGATGCAGATACGCCATCAGCACCGGATCGCCAAATTCTTCCACCGTCGGCAGGGGCTTTTCCGGCGAGGCGCCCTTGAAGCCCTTGACCAGGCGGCGATGCGCCAGAATGAAGCGTTGGTCGTACAACACGAAGACTTCGCCATCGATCGCCAAGGACGTTTCCGCCAGCAGGGTCGAAAGCTGTGATATGGAGACGGAGGCGACCAGAACGCCAATGAACTCACCGTCCAAGCGCACTGGCCGGCGTACGGTCAACAGCGAAAAGGGCACGCCGGGGGGGCGCAGAACCTTGCCCCAATGGACACCCTTTTGGGATTGAGAGAGGCGGATTTCATCGGCGATTACCGCCGCATGGCCGAATTTCTCCTCCGTGACGGTGACGGTGTCCTTTTCACGGACCGCCTGCAGGCCTTGGCCTTGCGCGTCCAGAAATAGCAACGCGCCAACCTGGGGCATGCCCGCCAAGGCCGATGACAGAGCCTGGCTCAGATCGGCCGTATCGGCGGCCTTGATCTCGCCGCGTTCCATGCGGCGGCCGAGATGCTCCACGGCGGTTTCCGCCGGCTGCAACCGCCTCTCGATCGCGGCCTGGACATCATTCAATCCTGCATCGGCCAGCTTGCGGGTCAGGGAAACCGTGTTCTCCCGCGCGCTCCACAGTCCCAAGACCAGCACCGTCGCCACCGCTGCCAATACTAAACCGCCAAAACCGACCATCAGAGCCAAGCGCATGCCAAAGCGGAGGCGGAAGGGATTGCTCCCATTTTCGCTCGCTGTCGCACGATTTTGCCGAGGCTCTTTCATCCTGCATGGTAATGTGGGGTGTTCTAGCCGCCGCGTCCAGCCGCCCTTTCAGGAAGCCTCGAAATATGCCGCAAGATCCCGGTCTGCTCTATCTATCCCGCGCCGTTCTGCAAAGCCTGGGACTGACGGCCGCTGATACCATTCGTCAGATTGAAACACTGTGCCGGGGCCGTGATCGGGGCGATGTTCTAAACGCGCCGAAAAGCGCCCTGCGGCCGGAACCGAATGTCCTGTTCATGTCGACAACGGCCCTGGCGGAAGAACCGCCCCATATGGCGGTGAAAGCCCTGGGCGTGAATACCGCCAATGCCGATCATGGCCTGGAAACCACCGGCTCATTGATTACCCTGTTTGACCGCAAGACTGCCCTGCCCTTTGCCGTGATGGAAGGCTATTGGATCACCATGGTACGGACGGCGAGCCTCAGCGCCGTTGCCGCGAAATATTTTGCCCGGCCCGATGCCTCCGTCGCGGCCTTCATCGGCTGCGGCGCTCAGGCCCATACGCATTTGGACGCGCTTTTGCAAATGTTCGCGTTGCGGGAAATCCGAATATTCGGGCGTGGGCAAACAAACCGGGATATCCTGTGTCAGCGGGGCCGCGACCTTGGCTTGGCGGCGCATGATTGCGAAACGGCCCGGGATGCGGTGACGGACGCGGATATCATCATTTCGAGCACGCCGACGACGACGGCGCCTATCCGCCACATAGATGCCGGCTGGCTCAAACCCGGCGCCTTTGCCTCGCTTGTCGATCTTGCCCGGCCCTGGATCGAAGATAGCTTGCGGCGGTTCGACGGCATCGTGATCGATGACCTGGAACAAGAGGCGCAAATGCCCGTTCAGATGCTTGATACCGCGCTCATCAGCGGCGATCTTCAGGACCTTGTCACCGGACGGATTTCGGGACGCAAGCATGACAGGGAGCGTCATGCGTTTATCTTTCGCGGTCTGGCGCTGGCCGATCTGGCACTCGCCTCGCTCGCCTACCAGGCCGCCGTGGACGCGGGCGTTGGCGTCTTCCTGGAGCGCTGATATGTTGTATGAAGAATTCTAAATAGAAAAAATTGTGAGTGCGTCCAATGCCATCGAAGTTGTTTTCCCCTATTTCCATGCGTGGCCTGACCCTAAGCAACCGCGTGGTGGTTGCGCCCATGTGTCAATACAGTGCCAAGGATGGCGATGCCCAGGATTGGCATTTGATGCATCTGGGTCAGCTCTGTGCCGGTGGACCCGGTCTGGTGATCGCCGAGGCCACGGGCGTATCGGCGGCCGGCCGGATCACGCCACAATGCCTGGGGCTCTACTCGGACGGCAACGAGGCCGCCATCCAACGGGTGATCGATTTCTGCCAGCGGCACGGCACCGGCCAGATCGGTGTGCAATTGGCCCATGCCGGACGCAAGGCCTCGACCGGCGCGCCCAGCAGCGGCCGCCAGGCAATCGGCCCGGACGAGGCTGATGGCTGGCAGACCGTGGCGCCCTCGGCCGTACCCTATGATAAGGACTGGAATGTACCTCGGGCCCTTGATGATGCCGGGCTGGCGGAGGTTAAGGGACAATTCGTGGCGGCGGCCGAACGGGCGGCGCGGGCCGGCTATGCGTTGGCCGAGCTGCATGCCGCGCATGGCTATCTTTTGCATCAATTCCTCTCCCCCATCGCCAATCAGCGCAATGACGGCTATGGCGGCGATCTGGACGGACGGATGCGTTTTCCCCTGGAAGTATTCGCCGCCGTACGCGCCGTTTGGCCCAGCGAACGGCCCTTGGGCGTCCGCGTTTCCGCCACCGATTGGGTGGATGGGGGCTGGACCGTGGAAGAGACCGTCGTCTTTGCCCAGGCGCTAAAAGCCATGGATTGCGATTTCATCGATGTCTCGTCAGGCGGCATGGACCCGCGCCAGGAAATTCCCCTTGGTCCGGGCTATCAGGTGCATCTGGCCGAACAGGTGGGGCAGGCAAGCGGCATGCCCGCCATGGCGGTGGGCATGATCACCAATGGCCGCCAGGCAGAGGCCATTGTCGCCCAGGGCCAAGCGGACATGGTTGCCTTGGCGCGGGGTATGCTGTTCGATCCGCACTGGACCTGGCGGGCAGCCGAGGAATTGGGCGTGGAAATCCCCTATCCGCCGCAATATGCCCGCAGTCGGCCCTCGGCCTAGCCCCAGGCATTCGCATCGGCCACGGCGGCGGAATAAGTCTAGCGCCCAGGTTGTGCGCGAGGGGTAATGTATTCGCGCCGCAAACGGTTTATTGACATTATGGGTGTTGAAAATGCCTTGGTGCAAAATTTGGACCGTCGTATCGAGACTAATTGCTAGGTGCCATGAGGGGTTATGACGGAAGACGCTAAACGGTTATTGGTGGTTGATGACGAACCGGACTTTGCTGACTTCGTGAAACGGACAGCGGAAGGTCTTGACTATGAGGTTTCCGCCCTCTCCGATCCCAACCTGTTCAAGCATGCCTATGCTGAATTCAACCCGGATGTGATCGTGCTGGATATGGTGATGCCGGATATCGAGGGCATTGAACTGGTGCAATGGCTGGCGGAACAGAGTTGCACGGCCCGGATCCTGGTCGTCACCGGCTACAATCCGTATTACGGTAAAATGGCGCTCGGCCTGGGCGAAGTCCGGGGCCTGAAGGTGGAAACCCATCAGAAACCGATCAGCCTGGCGACCCTGCGCGACGCACTTTCCTAAATTTCTGACGTTGCCTGCCTGCGTACCGACCGCATTGCGGAACGGGGCGGGCCGACGGTATGATACAGACAAAGAGGGCGCCGCTCTGATGAGTGGCCATTATTTCTAGGGAGAGATTGCGGTGAGCCAGGTTTTGGACGGAGTGCGGGTGTTGGATTTCGGGCGCTATATTGCCGGCCCATGTTGCGGCATGATGCTGGGCGACTTGGGTGCCGATGTTATTCGCATCGAAAAGATTAATGGTAGCGAGGATCGTTTCACAACGCCGGTTGGCGAAGGCGCCGAAGGCGAGGAATGCGTCGGCTCGGGTTATCTGCATCTCAACCGCAACAAGCGGGGCCTAACCCTGAATCCCATGAAGCCCGAAGGCCGGGAGATCGTCAAGAAACTGGTTGCGACGGCGGATGTGGTAATCGCCAATCTGCCGACCGAGACATTGACCGCCATGGGCCTGGACTATGAAAGCCTGCGGGCGGTGAAAGAGGATATTATCCTGACCACGGTCTCGGCCTTTACCTCTGTCGGCCCTTACAAGGACCGGGTTGGTTTCGATGGCGTGGCCGCTGCCATGTCGGGCATGATGCATCTGTCGGGCTATGAGGACGAGCCCATGAAGGCGCACACGCCGTGGGTCGATTTCGGCACCGCATCGGGCGCCACCATCGGCACCTTGGCGGCGTTGCTGCATAAGCGCGCGACGGGCGAGGGGCAGCGGGTGGAAGGCAGCCTGCTCGGCACCGCCCTGCTGTTCAACAATGCCGGATTGATCGAGCAGGCCATGATTGGGGCGGACCGGGTCGGCTCCGGCAACCGGGGCCAGACCGCCGCGCCCATGGACACCTTCAAATGCAGTGATGATGAATGGATCATCGTCCAGGTCGTCGGCCAGACACTTTATGAACGCTGGGTAAATCTTATGGGCGACGGGGATTATTGGATAAGCGATCCCAAGTTCAAGGATGACCTGCTGCGTGGCGACAATGGCGTCGAGATCTCGGCCCGCATGCAGGAGTGGTGCTCGAAAAGAACCCGCGAGGAAGCCATCGAGACCCTTGCCGAGGCCCGCATTCCATGCGGCCATGTTTATAAGCCGGCTGATACCTTGAAAGATCCACAGGTCCTGCAAGGCGATTTTCTGCAGGAAGTGGACTATCCCGGCACGCCGTCGCCGGCGCCCATGTCCAAGCTGCACGTACGTTTTTCGAAAACCCCAGCCGACACCATCCGCATGCGCGCGCCGACCTTGGGCGAACATACGGACGAGGTCATGCATGAACTGGGTTATGACGACGCGGCCATAGCTGAGTTGCGCGAGAAGCGCGTGGTCTGAAACAGCCACAGCCCATTTGGCAAAATAAAGGCCCCGCCTCCAGTTCGGAGAGCGGGGCCTAAATTTTTGACCATAAGGTCCGTTCGGTTAGTCCGCGGTGGCTTCTTCGGCAACCATTTCCTTACCGGTTTCCTGATCGACCATTTTCATGGACAGGCGAACCTTGCCCCGATCATCGATGGCCAGGCATTTGACGAAGACTTCATCACCTTCGTTGCAAATGTCGTTCACCGTCTTGACCCGGTGGTCGGCCAGTTCCGAGATATGGCAGAGGCCGTCCCGGTTGCCGATGAAGTTCACGAAGGCGCCGAAATCAACAACCTTGACCACCTTGCCTTTGTAGATCTCGCCGATCTCTGGCTCGGCGATGATGCCGGTGATCCAGGTGGTGGCGGCATCGATGCTGGCTTGATCCGGTGAGGATACCTTGACGGAACCATCATCGGAAATATCGATCTTGGCGCCGGTTTCCTCGGTGATCTGACGGATGATCTTGCCGCCCGTACCAATGATTTCCCGGATCTTGTCGACCGGCACCTTCAAGAGGTGAACCTTCGGCGCGGTATCGCGTAATTCGCCGCGATGTTCGCCAATGACCTTGCTCATCTCGCCAAGGATGTGGTTGCGGCCTTCGTTGGCCTGGGCCAGGGCGTCACGCATGATCACCTCGGTAATGCCCGCGACCTTGATGTCCATCTGCAACGAGGTGACACCGTTCTCCGTGCCCGCGACCTTGAAGTCCATATCGCCCAGGTGATCCTCATCACCCAGAATATCGGACAGGATGGCGTACTTGTCGCCTTCCAGGATCAAGCCCATGGCGATACCCGCCACGGCGGCCTTCAACGGCACACCCGCGTCCATCAGAGACAGGGAGGAGCCGCAAACGGAGGCCATGGAGGAGGAACCATTGGATTCCGTGATCTCGGAAACGATGCGGATGGTGTAAGGGAACTCATCCTTGCTCGGCATCACCGCATTCATCGCCCGCCAGGCCAGCTTGCCATGCCCGATCTCGCGCCGGGAGGTGAAGCCGAAACGGCCGGCCTCGCCCACGGAATATGGCGGGAAGTTGTAATGCAGCAGGAAATGCTGGCGGTATGAACCAGCCAGGGCATCCATGATCTGCTCGTCATCGCCGGTACCCAGGGTGGTTACTACCAAAGCCTGGGTCTCGCCGCGGGTAAACAGGGCCGCGCCGTGAGTACGGGGCAGCACGCCAACCTGGCTTTCGATCTGCCGTACGGTCGAGGTAGTGCGGCCGTCAATGCGTTGGCCCGAGTCCAGGATCTGGCCACGAACAATGTTCTTTTCCAGCTTCTTGACGGCATCGCCAATGGCGCCGGCGTCCGGATCATCGGACAATGCCTCGTAAGCCTTGCCCTTGGCCGTTGAAAGCATGTTGGTGCGGGTCTGTTTCACGGGCTCGGCATAGGCCGTGCGCAAATCAGCCTCGATTGCGTCGGCCACCTTGCCCTGGATCGCGGAATGATCTTCCGGCGGGGCCAGGTCCCAGGGCTCTTTCGCGGCCACTTCGGCCAGCTCGACAATCGCCTGGATCACCGGCTGCATCTCGCTGTGAGCGAACATCACGGCGCCCAGCATGATATCCTCGGAGAGCTGGTTGGCTTCCGATTCCACCATCATCACGGCATCCGCGGTGCCGGCCACGACCATGTCCAGGTCGCTCTCTTCCAGCTCGTCGATGCGTGGGTTCAGGACGTATTCACCATTGATGTAACCAACGCGTGCCGCGCCAATGGGGCCCATGAAGGGGATGCCTGAAATGGTCAGGGCGGCGGAGGTGCCCACCAGGGCGGCAATGTCGGGATCATTTTCCAGATCATGGCTCATGGTTGTGCAGATAATCTGGGTCTCGTTGCGGAAACCATCCACGAACAGCGGCCGGATCGGCCGGTCAATCAGCCGCGAGGTCAGGGTTTCCTTTTCCGAAGGGCGCCCCTCGCGCTTGAAAAAGCCGCCCGGTATCTTGCCGGCGGCGTAGGTTTTCTCCACGTAGTTCACGGTCAGTGGGAAGAAATCAATGCCCTGGCGCGGTTCGCGCGCGGCAACGGCGGTGCACAGCACCGTGGTTTCGTCATAGGTCACCATCACGGCGCCATCGGATTGGCGCGCGATATGCCCGGTTTCCAGAACCAGCTTGCGCCCGCCCCACATTATTTCCTTGCGATGAATATCAAACATCTTCGTTCTCTCTTTCTCAGCAGCCATGTTTCCTTACCAAAATATCCGGCGCCATCGCCGGTCAAAACATGGCTTCGCTTACGTTCAATTCAATTTGCCATAACCCCGAATGAGTCATGACCGTCGTTGTTTCCCGGTAGACATAGCACCGAGGCCTGCGTCGCCCGAAGGACAGCACAGGGATCAATTTTGATCAGACTTGGTATGCCTGCTGACAATATTAACGGCGCAGGCCCAGCCGTTTGATCAGAGCTTCGTAACGCGTCTGATCCTTGCGTTTCAGATAATCCAACAAGCGGCGGCGCCGGCTGACCATTTTCAGCAAGCCACGTCGGGAGTGGTTATCCTTTTTGTGTTCCTTGAAATGATCGGTCAAGGTCACGATCCGGGAGGTCAGAATTGCCACTTGCACTTCTGGCGAACCGGTGTCGCTGTCGGATTGTTTAAATTCGCCAATCAATTCGGTCTTGCGTTCGGCCGTAATCGACATCGAAATCTCCTATTCGTATATAAAGTCTTACAGATTAAAAACACGAACCGGACGGACTTCACCGGCATGAATTTCGGCCAGTGCTACCGGCCTGCCGTCTGTCGTCGCGTATACGGTTCCCTCGACGCTATGCGGAACCCGGATGGCCTGTCCAAAACGTAGACGGTCAGCCTCCGGACCGGTTACAGGCAGCGCCGGGATGTCGGCCAGCGCAGCCTCGACCGGCAAAAGCAGGTCGTCGAGCGCCTCCTTATGCCCCATGTCCTCGAGTTTATCCAGCGAAATCGCCATGTTTTCGTCGAAGTCTCCAACCCTGGTTCGGCGCAGTTCACTGACATGGCCACGGCAACCCAGAACGCGGCCCAGGTCACGGGCCACGCCGCGCACATACGCGCCCTTGCCGCAGATCATTTCCAGCACCGCATGATCGGCGTCGGGACATTCAAGAAGATGTAGTTCATCAATCCGGATCAAACGGGCGGCCAATTCCGGGGTTTCGCCGCCGCGGGCCAGATCATAGGCCCGCGCCCCATTTACCTTGATGGCGGAATAGGCCGGCGGCACCTGTTCGATCTCGCCGGTGAATTGCGGCAGCGCGGCTTCGATTTCCGCCGCTGTTGGACGCTCGCCGCTTTCCGCAATCACCGCGCCCTCGGCATCGTCGGTATCGCGCTCCTCGCCCCAACGGATGGTAAAGCGATAGGCCTTGGCGCCGTCCATCGCCATGGCCACGACCTTCGTCGCCTCACCCATGGCAATGGGCAAAATGCCGCTGGCCAAGGGATCCAGGGTGCCCGCATGACCGGCCTTGGCGGCATCGAAGGCGCGCCGCACCTTGCCAACCGCCTTGGTCGAGGTCATGCCGAGGGGTTTATCGAGGATAAACCAGCCGTGCACCGGCCGGCCGCGCCGCTTACGCCCCATCGCCGCCGTCTTCCCCGGTCTCGGGCTCGTCTACACTAAGAGCCTCATTTAGATCCCCTTCAAGATCTGGGGCCACATCTTCACGCCGCAACAGGCCATCGATGTGCGAGGCATTGTCGAAACTGCCATCGATCCGAAAATGTAGGCGCGGCGCGAATTTCAGGCTGACCCGCTTGGCCACCTGGCCGCCCAGCCATGGGCTGACACTGTGCAGTGCCTTCAATATCTTGTCGGTGTCCTTGCCGCCTAGGGGCATGATGTAACAGGTCGCCTGACGTAGATCAGGGCTTAGGGCGACTTCCGTCACGGTAATGGCGACCGCCGCCAGATCTTCGTGGCGGATTTCTTCACGGGTGATAACTTCAGCCAACGCATGGCGGACCAATTCGCCGGCGCGCAGTTGGCGCTGCGACGGACCATGCGCCCCACGCGCCATTTGCCGGGAATCCTTATGCCCGGAATCGCGATGCTTCGCCATTTTCTTGCCTTATACCAACATCAACCACGATAAAATTCCGTGCGGCTGATGCCCAGAGTGCATTGAAAGAAAATGCGCCCCGACTCTTAAGAATAGAGCAATCGAACCAATTACTTAAGTCGCGATGGCGACCTTAGGCAATTGAAAATTGCTCTCGTTAAAGCGACCGTTCGACTTCCTCGACCTCGAAGAATTCAATCTGGTCGCCGGCCTGGATATCCTGATAATTCTCCAACGCGACGCCGCATTCGTTGCCCTCGCGCACCTCGTTGGCATCATCCTTAAAACGCTTCAGGGACTTCAAGCTGCCGGTGTGGATGACCACGTCGTCGCGCAACAGGCGTATCCTTGCCTGACGCCGGGCTAGGCCGGTGCTGACTCTGCAACCGGCGATCTTGCCGATCTTGGAGACATTGAAGACTTCCTGAACCAGGGCGCCGCCAATAATGGTCTCGCGGATCTCCGGCGCCAGCAGGCCGCTCATGGCCTTGCGCAGGTCATCAACCAGCTCGTAAATAATCGAATAATAACGAATTTCGACATTTTCCTGCCGCGCCATTTCCTGCGCTTGAGGATTGGCCCGCACGTTAAAGCCGATGACCACGGCGTTCGAAGCCCGGGCCAGATCGATATCCGATTCCGTGATGCCGCCGACGCCGCCGTGTAGCACCCTGGCCGCGACTTCGTCGTTGCCCAGATTTTCCACCGCCGAAGTGATGGCTTCGAGGGAGCCGCGCACATCGGCTTTGAACAGCAGCGGGAATTCCTTCTTCTCGCTGTCCTGGAGGTTGGAGAACATTTGCTCCAAAGAGCCGCGCGCACCGGCAACGGCGCGGCGTTCTCGCTCCATCCGTTGGCGGTATTCGGCAACTTCGCGGGCCCGGCTCTCGTTCTCAACGACATTGAATTCCTCGCCCGCACCGGGCGCGCCATTCAGGCCCAAGACCTCAACCGGCATGGATGGACCGGCTTCTTCGACATTATTGCCATGGCTATCCAGCATGGCGCGGACCCGGCCCCATTGAGAACCGGCCACGAAAATATCACCGACCCTAAGCGTACCGCGCTGAACCAGCACGGTCGCCACGGCACCACGGCCGCGGTCCAGTTGCGCCTCGACCACCACGCCTTCGGCATCGCGGTTTGGATTGGCCTGCAATTCAAGGAATTCGGCCCGTAGCTGGATTATTTCCTCCAAGCCGTCCAGATTCTGCTTTTTCATCGCGGAAACCTCGACGATCTGGACATCGCCGCCCATTTCCTCCGGGATCACCTCGTATTGCAGCAGTTCCTGTTTGACTTTGTTGGGATTGGCGTTGGGCAAATCCATTTTATTGACGGCCACGATCAGCGGTACATTCGCTGCCTTGGCATGGTTGATCGCCTCGATCGTCTGGGGCATGACGCCGTCATCGGCGGCCACCACCAAAATGACCAGATCCGTGACATCGGCGCCACGGGCGCGCATGGCGGTAAAGGCCGCATGGCCCGGCGTATCGATGAAGGTAATCTTGGATCCGGACGGCGTTGTCACCTGGTAGGCGCCAATATGCTGGGTGATGCCGCCTGCTTCGCCGGCGGCCACGTCAGAGGCCCGGATCGCGTCCAGCAACGAGGTTTTGCCGTGGTCCACATGGCCCATGACGGTAACCACGGGGGGGCGGATAACCAAATCACCTTCGTCATCCGTATCGCCCTTGAGGCCGATTTCCACGTCCGCCTCGGAAACCCGGCGCAATTTGTGTCCGAATTCGGCCACCACCAGTTCGGCGGTGTCCGCATCAATGGCCTGGTTGACCGTCGCCATGACGCCAAGGCCCATCAACGAACGCACTACATCGACGCCCCGTTCGGCCATGCGGTTGGCCAGTTCCTGTACTGTAATAGTTTCGGGTACCACGACCTCGCGCAGGATTTTACCCTGGCTCTCGCCGCTATCGGCGGCCAGTTGTTTCCGCCGCTCCCGCTCCCGCCGGATGGAAGCCAGGCTGCGGACCCTTTCCTCGCGGTCGGCCAAGGCCTCAGTGACCGTAATGCGGCCCGACCGGCGCCTCGGTTCGGTGCGGGCGCGGGGCGTTTGTTTGGGCCGTTCCACGGGCCGGCGCTCGGGCCGCCGGGACGAGCCTTCTTTGCCGTCTTCCCCCTGCTGCCCACGCCGGGGCGCGGTGGTGGCGGCGCCGCTGGCATCGGCTTCGGCATTCGCCTTGTTCTCTTTTTCCTGCAGCTTGCGGGCGGCTTCCCCCTCGGCCTTGCGGCGGGCATCTTCCTCGGTTTTTTTCCGGGCTTCCTCGCCAAGGCGCCGGCCTTCGGCGGCCTCCCGCTCACGCGCCAATCTGGCTGTTCCCTCGGCCTGACGGCGGGCATTCTCCTCGGCCCTGGCGCGGGCCGCCTGATCTGCAGCCTGGGCGTTTTCCAAGGCTCGGGCCCGGGCGGATTTTTCCTCCGTCGACAGGGTCTTCAACACATGCCGGGTACGACTGGTACTGGCACCGGCCTTGGCCGGCCCGCCGGTTTTAGGCGCCGGCGTTTCTGCCGTGGGGGCGCTTTGCGCTGGTGCGGCTACAGCGGCCGGCTCGACCGCCGGTGTCGCCTCGGCTGCTGGCGCCGGACTGGCCGCAACGGCGGTTTCAGCCACACTGGGCGCGCTAGGTGCGCTGGGCGCACTGGCCGCGCCGGTTTGGCTGCCGCGCGCGGGCGCGCGCCGGCGCCGCACCTCGACCTTGACGGTCTTGCGTCCACCACCCATGCCCCCACGTGATGGGGTCGCGCCGCCCTCGCCCGGTTTGCGAAGGCTAAGAGGCTCTCCACCCCCAAGGCTCAGGGTTTTCTTCTTACCCGTATCACTCACGTCGTCTTGTCCCATCTCTCTATCAAATGGCCATCAACGGCGGCCACAAAAGGCCGTCGAAAACACCATACCCGCACGTCAAATCGCCCCGGCTGGCCCTATGCCAGCCGAACGTTCAGCCGCGGTAATCCTTCAGTTGGCGGCACTCAGCCATGAAACGGTCCGCTAAACCACCAACCCGCAACGCAGCATGTACCACATTTTCGCGGCCCAATGCCAAACTCAATTCTTCAATGCCAAATAGGTCGACCACAACACGCCCATCAAAGATACTACCGGGCACGGCTTCGGCAAAAGAAACGGTGCCGCCACCCAACAATTTTTCCCGGCCTTTGAGGGAGGCATCATGGGCCGAAATGGCAATTACGGTCTCGTCCGTGGCCAGCAGAGCCCGCACCTTTTCATAGCCCAGGGTCAACTGGCCGGCCCGTTTCGCCAGGCCCAGAAGGGCCAAGGCCCGCTGTGCCATAAGCGCCTCGACCCGATCGGGCAGGTCATCCGCGACCACGACCGCACGTTTGGCGGCGCGGGCGAAAAGACGCTTTTTCACTGCCCGGTCGAGCAATTCCCGGCGTCCGCCGACCCAGATGCCCCGGCCCGGCAATTCGCGGCCAAGATCGGCGCATATGCCGCCATCCGGCCCAACCACGAAACGCAGCAAAGCGTCCGTCGAAACAGAAACCCCGGTGGCAATACAGCGCCGTTCCGGTGCGCCGGCCATCGCCTCGGCCGCGTCCTCTGTCATGGCTGTTGTTGCTGTATTGCCCATTTCGGCTGCTTTCAGGCCCCAGATTCTTCCGCAGCTTCTTCCGCCTCGGTCGCGTCATCATCGGCGGCCGCCTCTGCGGGTTGGTCTTCATCCTCGAACCAATGGGCCCGCGCCGCCATGATCATGGCCGAAGCCGTCTCTTCATCAAGGCCGAATTCACGCAATAGGCCATCGCCCGGATCAGTCAGTTCGTCGGTCGCCAGCTCGGCGAAGTCATCCAGCTCCTTGATGCCATTTTCGCCCAAGGTAACCAGCATGCCCGGTGTCAGGCCTTCAAGCGCGGCCAATTCCTCCGTGACGCCAAGTTCGGCACGTTTTTCATCGAACTCCGCATCGCGGGCTTCCAGATAGTCACTAGCTCGCTGTTGCAGGGCCGCCGCCAGATCTTCATCAAAACCTTCCAATGTGGCCAGTTCTTCCTGTTCCACGAAGGCGACTTCCTCGACCGAATTAAAGCCTTCGGTCGCCAGCAGCTGCGCCATCATTTCGTCAATGACCAACGCTTCGGTGAACAATTCGCTGCGTTGGCGCAGTTCTTCCTGGCGCCGTTCGGATTCTTCTTCCTCGGTCAGGATATCGATTTCCCAGCCGGTCAATTGCGAGGCCAGGCGCACGTTCTGGCCGCGCCGACCAATAGCCAGGCTCAACATCTCGTCGGGCACCACGACTTCGAACTTTTGGGCATCTTCGTCCATCACCACCTTGACCACGTCGGCGGGCGCCAGGCCGTTGACCAAAAAGGCCGCCGGATCGGCGATCCATTGGATGATGTCGATCTTTTCACCCTGCAATTCATTGACCACCGCCTGCACCCGGCTGCCCCGCATGCCGACGCAGGCGCCGACCGGATCGATACTGCTATCGTTGGAAACCACGGCGATCTTGGCCCGACTGCCCGGGTCGCGGGCCACGGCCTTGATCTCGATGATACCGTCGTAGATTTCCGGCACTTCCTGGGTAAACAGTTTTGCCATGAATTGCGGATGAGTGCGGGAGAGGAAAATCTGCGGCCCGCGCTGCTCCTGTCGCACGTCGTAAATATAGGCCCTGATGCGGTCACCCTGACGCAGGCTTTCCCGCGGCAGTGCCTCGTCCCGGCGCACGATGGCCTCGGCCCGGCCCAGATCGACCAACACATTGCCGTATTCGACCCGTTTGACCACGCCATTGACGACCTCGCCAATGCGGTCCTTGTATTCCTCGTATTGCCGCTCGCGCTCGGCCTCACGTACTTTTTGTACGATAACCTGCTTGGCTGTTTGCGTGGCGATACGGCCAAAATCGATGGGCGGCAGCGCTTCCGAGATCAAATCGCCGACCCTGGCATCCGGGTTGCGGCCCAGGGCCTCGGTCAGGCGGATCTCCGTGGCCGGGTTTTCCACTTCCTCGACCACGTCCAGCAGCCGGGAGAGGCCGATATTGCCGGTTTTGCGGTCAATTTCGGCACGAATTTCGTTTTCCATGCCGTATTTCGACCGCGCCGCCTTTTGGATAGCCTCTTCCATCGCCACGACGACGATTTCCGCGTCGATTGACTTTTCCCGTGCAACCGCATCGGCAATCTGCAACAGCTCCAACCGGTTGGCGCCTACGACTGTTTGTGCATCGGCCATTAGTTTTTTCTCTTCTTCAAGGTGTCTCTGATCAATTCATCGGTCAGCACCAGTTTGGCGCGGGCGACGGTCTCGAGGGGAATGGCGAATTCTTTTACACTGTTATCACTGTCGGTCACGGCGATATTGACCAAATCATCAGTCAAACCCTGTAGACGACCGACAAAACGGCGGCGGCCATCGATAGGGGCGTCTGCTTCGATGCGGGCCTGAAAACCTGTGTAACGGTCAAAGTCCTCGGGTCGAACCAGGGGCCGGTCAACACCGGGTGAACTGACTTCCAGTAAATAGGCGGTGGGGATTGGGTCTTCCACATCCAGAATGGCCGAGATGGCGCGGCTCAATTCGGTGCAATGAGCGACATTCATATCGCTTTCGTCCAAGGGTTCCGCCATCACCTGCAGGGTCGGCTGCGATTGCTCGCCCCCCGACATGCTCAATTGTACCAGGCGAAAGCCCATGGCCTCGACCGAGGGCGCAATCAGGCGTTCCACTTCACCCAGCTGATGATTTTCTGTGGCCACTGTTCGTCTTGATCCCAAAAACCCGTCTTAGAAAAACTGTCATAGAAAAACTGTCTTAAAACGCAAAAGGCAGGCCGCTGGCCCACCTTTGTTACCGCCCCGCTGGTCGCCAGGCTATTTGTTAGCTGCCTATATATGGTCCCAACCAACGTAACGCAAGCGTTAAGGCTGTTTGATGGGCTGTTTTCGTGCCTGGCGTTCGAAACTCAGGAAGGCGGGAGGGCGCCCGGCTTGTGCGCCCTTTTCCTCATATCGGGTGCCGGGCCAGCCTTCTGGCCGGTTGCGCCAGTCTCCGGGCCGCCGTGCCAACCATTGAAATTTTGGCGCCGGACACATATGGGCCAGAATCCAGCGGCAATAGTCCATGTGATCCGTGGCGATCCGCCATTGCGCGCCATCGCTCAGTACTTTGGCCATGGCGGCAATGTTTTCCGGTCCGACAAAGCGGCGCTTGTTGTGCCGACGCTTCGGCCAGGGGTCCGGGAAAAGCAGAAACGCACGTCCGATACTGCCCGCCGCCAGACCATCAAGCAACAGCCGGGCGTCATCCATGACGATGCGAACGTTGGTCAGGCTGTGTTGATCCACATCCCTGAGCAGACGGGCCACGCCATTGATAAACGGTTCGCAGCCGATAAAGCCGATTTCAGGATGGGCCTGGGCCATCGCCGACAAATGCTCGCCGGCGCCAAAGCCGATTTCCAGCCAGACCGCCTCGATATTCTTTTCGAACAATGTCCGCGGATCCAGCGCACTGGCCTGATAGTCGGCGGGATCAATCGCCAGGCGCGGCAACAGCCGCTCCAGCACATCCCGCCGGCCTATCCGAAGCGGCTTTCCGCGCCGCCGGCCATAAAGAGTACGCGGGTGGTTATCAGCCAAGAAGCGGCTTCAACTCCGGTACCAGACCCAACCCTTCCCAGCTGAAGTGGCCGTCTGCTTCCGCGTCCGGACCAAAATGACCGTATGCGGCCGTCTTGGCATAGATCGGCCGGTTCAGCGACAGCATGTTGTGGATGCCGCGGGGGCTCAAATCCACATTGTCGGAAAGGAAGCTGACCAGGCGGTCTTCATCGCAGCGGCCGGTGCCATAGGTGTCCACATAGATCGACAATGGCTTGGCCACGCCGATGGCATAGGCCAATTGGATGCAGCAACGGTCGGCCAGTTTGGCGCCGACAATATTCTTGGCCAGATAGCGCGCCGCATAGGCGGCCGAGCGGTCAACCTTGGTTGGGTCCTTGCCGGAAAACGCACCGCCGCCATGGGGGGCGGCACCGCCGTAGGTATCAACAATGATCTTGCGGCCGGTCAGACCGGCATCGCCGTCCGGGCCGCCGATGACGAACCGGCCCGTCGGATTGACATAGAATTCGTCTTCCGGGCACATCCAGCCGTCAGGCAGAACTTCGTTAACATACTTACGCACCAACTCGCGCACTTCGTCCGCGCCCGCTTCCTCGGCATGCTGGGTCGAGACCACGACGGAGGTGGCGCCAACCGGCTTGCCGTCAACATAGCGCAGGGTGACCTGGCTTTTCGAATCGGGGCCGAACTGCGGTGTCAGGCCCACGTGGCGGTCCTCGGCCATGCGGCGCAGAATGGCGTGGGAATAATGGATAGGCGCCGGCATCAGGGCGTCGGTTTCATTGCAGGCATAGCCGAACATGATGCCTTGGTCGCCCGCCCCGATGTCCTTGTTGCCGGAGGCATCGACGCCCTGGGCAATATCAACGGACTGGGGGTGGAGGTGGACCTGCACCTCGGCTTTTTTCCAATGAAAACCATCCTGTTCATAGCCGATACGGCGTACCGTATCGCGGGCCGCCTGTTCCATGGCTGCCTTGTTGTTGGCAACTTCGGCGGGGCCGCGCACTTCGCCGGCTAAAACGATCAGATTGGTGGTAGTCAGCGTTTCACAGGCGACCCGGGCATTGTCCGGATCAGCAGCCAGAAACATATCAACGATCGCATCGGAAATTTGATCGCAAACTTTATCCGGATGCCCTTCGGACACGGATTCAGAGGTGAAAAGATAGTTGCCGCTCGACACGAGGCGCCTCCTGCAAATTATAAAGCCATGACTAATTTGGTCTCGGCGATCATATCGCCAAATGCAGGGGGGTTGTTGCAGGCTTTTTGCGATCGGTCAAGCACCGCCGATGGATAGTGGGCAGTGCCTAAATGACGCAGGCTGAATTTAGTTGAAAATTCAGTTGTATTAGACCTCGTCCACGTCTTCGAGGACTTGACCGCCAACCGCCTTGACCAGATCAAACAGCCGCTTGCGCACACCAGCGTCGGTGATTTTGTAATAGGCGCGCACCAATTCCAGGGTTTCGCGTTTCGCCAGATCGTCCTGATCAAAATTGGCCTGGGCCGCCTCCGCAAAGCCGGGCTGGCCCGACGCCACTTCCGGCGACATGTCGTCAAAGAAGAAAGACACGGGCACATCCAATATACGGCTTAACAAAAATAACCGGGAGGAGCCGATGCGGTTGGTGCCGCGTTCGTATTTCTGTACCTGCTGAAACGTTAATCCCAAGGCATTGCCAAGTTTTTCCTGACTCATACCCAACAGAGTACGACGAAGCCGAACGCGTGAGCCGACATGAATGTCAACCGGATTGGGATTCGCTGTCACTGATACTACTCCTCTTTCGCAATCATTGCTGGCAAGCCGTCATTCTGGTCGCCGAAAAATACTGTATGCATCCAATTAGTTGCATATGCATGTATGTAGCAGCCGGGTTTGTCTGTCAAGCATCGACTAGTTGTTATGGCGGACAGTAATAATACGGTAAAAACGGGCAAGAATACTCAGTCCGGCAAGAAATAGACACAATAGGGCAAAAATCCCGTCGCCAAAACGGGCATATAGGGTTTCCGGCAAGGCGGCAGGCAGGCGGCTATCGATCACGCCCGCCACGGCCAAGGGCAATTGGCTGGTAATGCGTCCATGGGGATCGATCACGGCGGAAATTCCGGTATTCGCAACCCGGACCACGGGCAGACCAAGTTCAACCGCACGAACCCGGGCAATGGCAAGGTGTTGGCGAGGTCCGAAATTACTGCCAAACCAGGCATCATTGGTCAAATTCAACAGCCATTCCGGTCTCGTAACTAAATTATAGGGTTCGCCTTGCGTCTCTATTTCGCGGGGAAAAATGATCTCGTAGCAGATCAAGGGTCGAAAAGACGGCAGGCCGGCGAGGCTTACCAGGCGTGGCCCCGAACCTGGCGAAAAGTCCACGGCGCCATGCGCCAGTTTGTCCAAACCAAGGTGCGCCATCACGGCGCGGAAGGGCAGGTATTCACCAAAGGGCACCAGATGAGACTTGTCATAAATTGCTGTGGTAACACCATTGCGATCAAGAGAAAAAATACTATTATACAATTTTAAGGGGCGTTCCGTGGACTCCCCGCGCCGAGGGGAACCGGTTATCAACAGGCTGCCCGGGGGCAGGGCGCGGGCGATGGCCCCGCCGCGGCGTTGATCCGTCGCCAAAAAAAACGGTGTTGCTGTTTCCGGCCAGATCAAATGGCTGAAATCCGCTGGCTGTCCCGCGCCATCCGCGCTCAGGCTTAGCTCAAGGTAAAGTGCCAAATGCCGGTCGCGCAACTCCGGCCGCCATTTGTCCGCCTGTGGAATGCCGGCCTGGACAAGGCGCAACCGTATCTCTGGATGATAGCTATCCGCCGCCGCTTGCAACCGTGCCTGGGACAGCGCCAACACCAGGACGACGAGGGCCAGGGCGATGGCGCTGGCTGCGAACCCCCGCATACGGGCGCCCGCCACCTTTGAACTGCCATTTGTGTTTGCGATCAGCATCAAGGCGGGCGCGGCGGCGGCCAGTACCGCCAGCAGCCCCAGGCCGGATGATCCCAGATAGGCGGCGGCCTGTAAGCTGAAGTCGCTGGCGGCCCAGACATGTCCGGACAGCAGCCAGGGAAACCCCGTTAACACGGAACCGCGCAGCCATTCGCTCAGGCCCCAGAACAAGGTGAACGCCAGCAAACGGCCGATCCCCGGCGTCGACAGACGCTGGGTACAGACGGCCGCCAAGGCGGGAAACAATCCAAGCCCGGCTGCCAGGGCGAATAGCGCGAAAGGCATCAGCCAGCCAAAGCGGGCGGCATCGACCATAAAGGCATGGCCGACCCAATGCAGGCCAACCAGAAAATAACCGATACCGAAAGCCCAACCGTGGAAAAAAGCCGCTGTCGTGCGCCCCGTCCCATGCAAAAGCCATAACAGGCCGCCATAGCCAAGTACCATCAAAGGCCAAAGATACCAGGGCGCCAGCGCCAGGGCGGCAGCGGCGCCAAACGACACCGCGGCAAGAAGACGGAACCAAATGGAATGCCAGACAGGTTTGACAGACCGGTCAAATGAGCCAGTATTCATGAAAACTGCTCTAGCCGTTGGATTCTGTACCGGGCTCGTCGCCTGGCTCACCCTCGTCGCCGTCGTCGCTGGCGGCATTGCTGCCTGCGCCGTGGCGGATCATCAACCGCTTGACCCGGCGCAGATCAGCATCGACGACCTCGAATTCAACGCCGCTTGGATGGCTGATAACCTCGCCGATCTGCGGCACTCTGCCCAGCATGGCAAAGACCAGACCGCCCAAGGTTTCGATATCCTCGTCGACTTCGTCGGGCAATAGATCGACGGCCAGAATTTTCTCCAAATCCTCGATTTCGGCCCGCCCGTCGGCTTCGATACTGCCATCGGGCCGTTCCTGCAATGAAGGCCCCTCGTGCGTGTCATGCTCGTCTTCGATCTCGCCGACGATCTCCTCGACAATATCTTCAATGGTCACCAGGCCGTCCGTGCCGCCGTATTCATCAACCACCACGGCCATATGAATGCGGGTCGATCGCATACGTGCCAATAGATCCAGGATCGGCATGGACGGCGGCACCACCAGCAGTTCGCGTAGGATGCGCGCCAGGGACAATTCCTCGTCCCGGCCCCAATGATCGACGATATCCTTGATATGAACAAAGCCGGCGATGTCATCCAGGGTCTCGCGATAGACCGGCAGACGGGAATGATGGGCCTGACGGAAGGTGCTGACTACGTCCGCCGTCGAGGCACCGGCCTCCAGCGCTACGATGTCGGTGCGCGGCACCATTACGTCATCCACTTCCAATTCGCCAAAACTGATGATGTTCATCAGCATCGCGCGCTGTTCCGGGTTCATCACGGGCGTCAAGGCTTCGTGCTCGTCGATGACCTCCTCAATGCTCTCCTTCAGGTCCGTATCGCCGCCGCCGCGCAACAGATTGCTCAGCCAATGCAGGAAGCCGCCACTGCCGCCGGCTTCGGGCATGCTGGTACCCTGGGCCTTGGCGCCGCCGTTACGCGGTTTGCCGGATGAAGGAAGGTCGGACGAATCACTCATGTCAGGTCCAATGATACACTCTGGTCCGCCAACAGATAGGGGTCCGCGATGCCCATGCGGGCCAGGATTGCCACTTCCCGCGCTTCCATTGCATGCGCCCCTTCCACGTCAATATGATCCAAACCCAACAGATGCAATGTACCATGAACCAGCAGGTGGCAAAAATGATCATGCAAAGTCTTGCCCTGAGCCCGCGCTTCGGTGGTGACGACGCCATGGGCCAGCACGATATCACCTAGTAACAGCGGCATTTCCGGATTGCCCGGCGCCGGACTTTCATCGCCATCGCCATCGCCGGCAAAGGACAATACATTGGTTGCCTTGTCGATTTGGCGAAAGTCTTTGTTGAGTTGCCGCATTTCTCCATCGTCGGTCAGCGTTACGCCAATCTCGATCTCCCGGCCGGCCAGACCAGTATCGGTCAAGACAGCGGCCACGATCTTTTGCCCAATCTCCACTGCATCAGGCAGGTCGGTCAGCCACGCCCGGCAGGGGGTGGACACGATGATCTCTATCTGCATCGCTGTTTTTATCGCCTTCCAGTGTGGAACTGTTTGGGTTCGCCATGGGTGGATAGTCAACTCGATTGTGAAACACACCCAGCGTCAAGGTACGGGTAAACGTGGTTTCGATAATATCCAGATCGCGCAGGGTCAGATTGCAGTCATCCAACTCTCCTTCGCCGACGCGCGTCTCGATGACATGACGGACCCGCGCGCCAACGCTTGCCGCGGTCGGATCCTTCAGGGCCCGGGTCGCGGCTTCGATGGAATCGGCCAACAACAAGATGCCGGCCTCGCGCCGCTGCGGCCGCGGGCCGGGATAGCGGTAATCCTCTTCGGGCCCGTTGTAACCCTGGGCCTTGGCCTTTTCATGGAACACCCGCAACAACGTTGTGCCCTGATGTTGGGCGATGCCCTCCAGGATCAGCCGGCCCAGCTTGGCTTTCCGTGCCATCTCCAGGCCGTCAAGAATATGATGCAGGATCACCCGTGCTGAAACGTCGGGAGCCAAGCGTTCATGAATATTGTCGCTGCCGCGCTGGTTTTCCATGAAATAGGCCGGGCGTTGCAATTTGCCGATATCGTGATACAGCGCCATGACCCGGCACATAAGGCCATTGGCGCCAATGGCTTCGGCGCCGGCTTCCGCCAGATTGGCGACCATGGTGGAATGGTAGTAGGTGCCCGGTGCCTTCAGCGCCAATTCCTTCAACAGCGGATTGTCGGCCGAGGCCAGCTCCAGCAGACGGGTATCCGTGGTTTCGTCGAACAGCCATTCAAAGGCTGGCAACAGGCCCAGGGTCGCCACTCCGACCAACAGGCCCGAGACTATTCCGCCCAGCATCAAGGGTAGATGTTCGCTGCCCATGGCATGACCGGCAAGGGTCACCGTCACCGGCACCATGGCCGCCTGGGCCAAAGCCACCATCAGGCCGATGCGCAACAGATCAATCCGCCGGCGGCTGCGCCGGGCGGCGATGCCGGCGACCAACGCGCCGACAATGTAATTCGTTGCCAGCCACAAATCGCCATTTACCCGATAGGCCAGAAACAGCGTCAAAACCACCCCGACCAACAACGATGTCCGCGCATCGACCAACAAGGACACCAGCACCGTGGCCAGCGCCAGCGGTATGAAATAGGCGGCGGCGTCGGGGTCAAAACCCATGCCGTCGGCAAAACCCAGGCCGGCATAAAACATGGCGACGCCGATCAGGGAGGTGGCGGCGACAATGCTTAGGGTCAGGTAAGCGGACTTCCGCCCAAAGCTGAGCGGTACCCGAGCGCGGGAGAAAAAGATCGCACCCAATAATAGAAAGCCGACCAACAGCCCCGCGACGGCCACCATTTCACGCCAAACCTGACGCCCGTCGGCATTCTGGTTCAAGATACCAATACGCCGCCAGGCCATGGGGGTAACCCGATCGCCCCGGCGGACGATGACCTCTCCCGCCTTGATCCGCAGAAAAACGGGCTCGACGCCCGCCACCGCTTCGTCGCGCCGCTTCTGGCTGGCGACCTGGTTGGGCTGTAGATTTGGCCGTGCTATCTCCTGGGCGGCCTGCAGGATCCAGCTGCGGACGATCCGGGCCTCGCCATAAGGGGCATCGCCGGCCCGGGCCGTCATTAGGCGGCGCAACTGGCGCAGGTCAATGATGCCGACGGCGTTTTCCCGGCGCGAACCCATTTTCAGGCTCAGGTCCCAAATTTCCAGACTGCGGCCAGTACTCGTCCCCGTACTCGTCCCAGTATTCGTCCCGGGGCCTGCTCCGCTACTCGATCCGGTACTCGTCCTGTTGCCTGTGCTGGGTCCAGATGGCAGGGCTCCACGATCCGCGATCACCTGGCGGTCGAGACACATGTTCAAAAAGAAATTAATCGCCAGCGCCGCATCACTGGGATCAGCCAGGCCTTCGATCAAGGCGAAGACGCCGCTACTTACGGTGGCCCCCAGCTCTTTCTGGAAATCGGCTCTGCGGTCCGCCACCGGCCTGGCATCATCCGTTTTTCGCGCTTTCAGATTGGCCAGTGCCTGGAACACACGATCACCAAGACCAAAGTAGAGATCGGAATCATAGTCGAAAATTTCTGCAACCCCGGCCCGAGCCGCTTCGCGTCGGGCCTGGGTGGCCGCGCGGTCCTCAACCAGGACATCACGGCCGGCACGGACCGTCGCCTGCGCCACGGTGTCTATGGCGGGCTGCGCCACCCGGCCGCCGCCAGGCTGGATCAGCAACATGGTCATCAACACGATAAAGCCCAGCGCGGCGGCGATGTCCCGCACCGGCCGCCAGCGCTGCCAACGGTCATCCGCCAGGGCCACGCTGGCTGCCTGGCGCAGCACCTCCCGTGTCTCCGCCAAACCGCCGGGACCCATGGGCCCAGAGGCGGTTGGCGTAACCGATGGCGTATTGGGGCCGTCGCTGTTGCCCGGCATGACTAATCCTTGCCGGCGGGTGTTTTGCCGGCCTGTTCGTAGGCCCGCACGATCGTACCGACCAGGGGATGGCGGACAACATCGTCGGCGCTGAATTCAATCATTTTTATGCTCTCGATGCCGCCCAGAATTCCCAGCGCGTCCTTAAGTCCGGACGGGGTGCCGGCCGGTAGATCGACCTGGGATGGATCGCCCGTGACCACCATGCGGCTGTTCTCGCCCATGCGGGTCAGAAACATCTTCATCTGCACCGGCGTGGTATTTTGCGCCTCGTCCAGGATAATACAGGCGTTAGACAGGGTGCGGCCGCGCATATAGGCCAGCGGCGCCACCTCTATTTCGCCCGCGTCACGGCGGCGCAAAACCCGGTCGCCGGGCATCATGTCGTACAGGGCGTCATACATCGGCCGCATATAAGGATCGACCTTTTCCTCCAGCGCGCCGGGCAGAAAACCAAGGCGTTCCCCGGCTTCGACCGCCGGGCGGGTCAGGACGATGCGTTCGACGGCCTCTTCCAGCAACATGGAAACCGCAATCGCGACCGCCAAATAGGTCTTGCCGGTACCAGCCGGGCCCAAGCCAAATACCAGATCACTATGCCGCATGGCATCCACATAGGCCGCTTGTTTCGGGGAGCGCGGGGTGATCAGTTTTTTCTGCGTCCTGATAAGGGTGTCTTCCGATCCGGTGGTGCGGCGCGACTTGCGCTTAGAGTTGCGCTGGGATTTCGGTGCCGTGGCCCCATCGTCCTGGTTATCGGGCCGCGATTGCATCCCGGTTTGCTCAAGCGGTTGCACCTCGGCCATGCGGACGGCGCCATCCACGTCCGCTACCGTGACTTCGAGGCCGCCTTTCAGGCGTTGATACAGATCTTCGAGCGCGGCACGGGCCACCGCCGCCGAATGCGCCTCGCCCAGGATAGCAACCCTGTTGCCTCTCGGTACCAGCGAGAGGCCCAGACGCTGCTCGATCCGGGCCAAGTGGCGGTCATGCTCGCCAAACAGCGGCGCCAGCAGCCGGGTATCATCAAAATCGATCACCAGGGCCGGTTCGCCGCCATTTGTTGTCATGTTCAAACTATCTGCTCCATGCCGATTGGCTTTTCCGAGGGCGCCATCGCCGCAGTCGGCTGCAAATCCGGTCCTTGAACACCGGAAATTAATTGCCCCGCCAGGCTGTTGGCATGGGCATCGGTAATCTCAACCTCGACCATTCGCCCCAGCATTGAGGCGGGGCCATCTAGATGTACCGCCTGCATATAAGGGCTGCGGCCCACCAATTGACCGGGCCTTCGGCCGGTCCGGTCCAACAATAGGCTCAACCGCCGGCCCACCATCTGTTGATTGAAAGCCTGTTGCTGGCTGTCCAGCAAGGCCTGCAGGCGTTGCAGTCTTTCGCCGCGCACATCGTCGGGCACTTGATTTTCCAACAAGGCCGCGGGCGTGCCGGGGCGGGGGCTGTATTTAAAGGAATAGGCCTGCGCGTAGTTGACGCTGGCCACCAATTCCATGGTGGCCTCGAAATCCGCCTCGCTCTCACCGGGGAAGCCGACAATGAAATCCCCCGAGAGGGCAATGTCGGGCCGCACCTGGCGCAGACGCGCGACGCTGGCCTGATATTCCGCCGCCGTGTAGCCCCGGTTCATGGCGGCGAGAATGCGGTCCGATCCCGATTGTGCCGGCAGATGCAGATAGGGCATCAATTTTTCGCAGCTGCCATGGACGGCATACAATCGGTCGTCCATATCCCTGGGATGAGAGGTGGTGTAGCGGATCCGCTCCAGGCCATCGATCCCGGCCAATTGTGTAATCAGTTCGGCCAAATCCCAGGCCGCGCTAGCCGTGCCGGTTGCGCCCCCTTCCGGCGCGGCGCCATGATAAGCGTTGACGTTCTGGCCCAGCAGGGTGACTTCGCGCACGCCGGCCTCGACCAGGGACCGGCACTCCGTCAAAACCGCCTCACCGGGCCGCGAGAATTCGACGCCCCTGGTATAGGGCACCACGCAGAAGGTGCAGAATTTGTCGCAGCCTTCCTGGATAGTCAGAAACGCGGTGCAGCCCGCGGCCGCGATATCCGCGCGGGGCTGCGGCAGATGGTCGAATTTTGCCTCGTCCGGGAATTCCGTATCCAGTATGCCCGCGCCCTTGCTGCTTTTCTTGCCCGCGCCCGTTTTCGCGGCACGTTCGGCCCGGACGATCATTTCGGGCAGACGGTGATAGGTTTGCGGGCCAAAGACGATGTCCAGGAACGGCGCCCTGGCCAGCATCTCGGCCCCCTCCGCCTGGGCCACACAGCCGGCGACGGCAAGCACCGGGCCTGCGTCTTCTGGATTGTCCTCGGCCCGTTGTTCCCTTATCTGGCGCAAGCGGCCCAGTTCGGAATAGACCTTTTCCGCAGCCTTTTCACGGATGTGGCAGGTGTTGAGAATGACCATGTCCGCCTCTTCCGGGCCGTCGGCCTGGGCATAACCCAGGGGCGCCAGGACGTCCGCCATGCGGGCGGAATCGTAGACATTCATCTGGCACCCGTAGGTGCGGATAAAAAGTTTCTTAACCAAGGAATATTCGGGGCAAGGGAAGCCACCCGCGTCCGCAATAGCCACCGTCGGTCGATTTGCGGCCAATGCCGCACCGCGGGATACGCCGCGCGGCAGGTCGAGCTGCCTGGCGCCTGCTATTGTCTTCGCTCTCGCGCGCCCGGCATGTATCCAGGCGCTGGCGACGTTGGTTCATTCCCTTATCGCGCTCCACACTATGTTATCAGGAAAAACACTATCAATAGGGCGCAAATAGTCAAGAAGTCAGGCCGCCGTCAACCTTCCGCTTTTATATCTCTGAATGCCGGCGATCAGGGGCCGGCGCCCTCGCCGCGAAATGCCATAGCCGCCGTGCGGTCAAATTTCCCGAAAAAAACCGGAAGGCCTAATCCCCGCCGTCGTCGTCACCGTCCGAAGGGCGCGTGTTCTGCAAAGGCACGCCATAAAGCTCCATCCGATGACCGACCAGGCGAAAGCCCAGATCAGCGGCTATTTTTTCCTGCAATTGTTCCAATTGCTCGTTCTGGAATTCGATCACCTTGCCGCTTTCGTTATCGATCAAATGATCATGGTGATCGCTTTGGGCGCGCTCAAAGCGGGCCCGGCCATCGCCGAATTCCAGGCGTTGCAGTATGCCCGCGTCTTCAAAAATGCGCAGAGTACGATAGACGGTTGCAATGGAAATTTTTGGATCCAGCTTGCCGGCCCGGCGATAAACCTCTTCTGCGTCGGGGTGATCGTCGGCTTCCGATAGCACGCGGGCAACAACACGGCGTTGCCCGGTCATCCGCAGACCACGTTCCAAGCAAAGCCGTTCGATATGCCCCGGCATTCAATCCTTTCCTCCGGCCGTCCAACCACCTAGTGCGCGATGATGTTAGACACCCGTAAATTAAACAGCGCCTTAAACCACACCGCCGCTAAACAGTGCCGCGGCGGCTTCGTGATGTGCCCAGGCCGATTTTCTTGGCCAGATCGCGGCGTTGCTCGGCGTAATTCGGCGCAACCATGGGATAGTCCGAGGCTAGGCCCCAACGTTCGCGGTATTGATCGGGGGTCATGTCATAGGCGGTTTTCAAATGCCGTTTCAGCATTTTCAGTTTCTTGCCATCTTCCAAACAGATAATAAAATCGGGTGTAATCGATTTGCGGATTGGTACAGCTGGTTGCGGTTTTTCTGCTGCCGGGGCTGCTTCCTTGCCAAGTTCCGCTAAAGTCGCGTAGACCTGTTGGATCAATTGCGGTAATTCACTGACGGGAACGCCGTTGTTTGAAACATGAGATGCAACAATGTCCGTGGTTAGCGTCAATAGTTCACTAAGATCAGTACCTTGTTCAGCCATGTTACCCGTTCCTTTAAGAAAATCAGACAATTGCATATGCGCAGACTTCATAATTCTGGAATAATATTAAAGTTTTGTTGCCTTTTATGCAATGGAAAAATAGTAATTCGGCAATATTTGTCTTAGTATTTGGGAAATTTGAATGGAACTTGATGCAGTGACCCATTTTTTGGACATAACAGCGCAAATTTGCCCAATGACTTTTGTTCGCACCAAACTATTAATCGAGTCAATGGCTTCCGGCGAGCGGGCAACTGTGCGGTTACAGGGTGTGGAGCCATTGCAGAACGTGCCGCGTTCGGTACGCGAACACGGCCATAAGATCATATCCCTGGAGCCCGAAGACGCCGCCAACCCGGCAGGACCGCAACTACTGGTCCTTGAAAAGGCCTGATTTCCACCGATAGCCCCATTGAATCGGAATTGCTCTATTCTTAAGAATTAGAGCACTACGGTAGTAGGGTGCGGCGCATAATAATGGCGTCGACGCCATCTTCGCGGCCTGCGCCATGTTCGCCCCGATAATAGCTTTTTCGGCGCCCCACGGGGACAAAGGCGGCCGCGCGGTAGAGCGCGATTGCCGCCGCATTGTCGGCGGCAACCTCCAGCAATAAATCCTCGACGCACAACAATCGGGCCTGCGCCACGATAGCGCCCAGCAGGGCGGTGCCGGTGCCTGTATTGCGCCGGGCAGGCACGACACCCAGGGCGATGATCTCGCATTCACCGCCGCCTGCCCGCGCCAAGGCGAAGCCGGCCGGCATCTGCTGCGCGCTCTCTTCCGTGCTGGCCAGGAAGGCAAAGGCGCCCGGCATGGCCAAAAGCGAGGCAAATGCATCCTGGGTCCAGGCTTCGGAAAAGCACAGGCCGTGCAATCTCGCCAACAGGGCGCAACTGCCCGCCCCGGCGGGAGAAATTTCGAGGCTCATTTTGGCGGCAGCGAGTTTGGCGGTGGGTTTGGCGCCTCAGCTGGCAGACGGGCATCCGGCGCCCGCAGATATAGCGGCGCCGGCGGCCAGCGGCTGGCCCGGTGGCGCCATGCCTCCGCCGCCAGGGCCAGAACGGCCGCATCGGGCTGTTCTCCACCCTCGACGATTCGCCAATCAGGCAATTCAGCCTGCAACAACGCCGCGCCGGTGCCCACGATCAAGCCGGAAGCTGGATTGAACGTGGCGGCGGGCGCCTTGGCTTTGGCACCAAGCTTCATTGCCGAGGCCTCGGTCAGAGCCTGGCCGGCACCATCAAAAGTCTGGGTATAGAGCTCGCCACGGCGGGCATCAATCGCGGCAATGATGCCGCCGCCGGCTGCCGGCTGCGTCTGTATCGCGCCCAGTGTTTCGCTCTGTACCACGGCCTGTGCCAGCAGCTCCAACGTGTTGACGCCGAGGATCGGCAGCGCGTGCACCAAGGCCAGGGCGCGGGCCGCCGCCAGGCCGACGCGAACGCCGGTAAAGGTGCCCGGGCCAATGGTCACGGCGAGCAAATTCAATTCCGCGAAATCGATGCCGGCCTGCTGCCGCACGGCCTCGATCATGGGCAGCAACTGTTCGGCGTGACCGCGCTGCATCAATTCATGGCGGTGGGCCAGCACCGCGCCGGCATGGGAAATGGCGGCGGAACAAGCCTGCTGCGTGGTGTCAAATGCCAGAATGGGCATGGCCCGAATGCCTCGCGTCCCGGTGCCGGACCGGATTGTTGAACTAGATCACTTTGGCGGCGTCGTCAAAGGCCAGCCGCGGCTTGCGTGGCGGCAAGGCGGCGGGATCCCCGTGGCCCAGGTTGCAGAGGAAATTCACCCGTATGGTACTGTCGGCGAAAAATTCCCTGTTGACCCCATCCACATCAAAGCCGGACATCGGCCCGCAATCCAGGCCCAGGGCGCGGGCGGCGATGATCATATAGGCGCCCTGCAAGGTGCTGTTGCGAAACGCCGTTTCCAGCAGCTTTTCGTCGTTGCCCTCGAACCAGGTGCGAACCTCTTCGTTGCCCGGCCACAGGGTTTCGAACTTGTCGCAGAAGGCAAGGTCATAGCCAACGATGGCGACGGCGGGGGCGGTCATGGTCTGGGTTACATTGCCGGCGCTCAAATAAGGGCGCAACCGCTCCTTTGCCTCGTCCGAGCACAGGAACAGGAAGCGCCCCGGCGACCCATTGGCCGAGGTCGGCCCCAGGCTCAACAATTCATAGAGCGCCTGCAAGGTGATTTCCGAGACCGGCCGATCCAGCCAAACCCCATGGCTACGCCCATCACGGAAAATGATGTCGAAGCTTTTGTCGTTTACAATTCCGCTCATCTTGGCTTCCTCGCTGTCCTGCTGCCCTAGCTTACTGCGCCGACTTTCTACTGGCCTTTTTTACAGCGATAAGAATAAATTGGAATTAAGATATATTGGTCTTGCTGGGTAAGTGTATTAAACACATCTATCATGCAATCTATTTGTGGCAAATATCGTCTTCCGATCATTGGGACCCGGATTGGCAAAAAGCCGATTTATCTGGGCCTGCTCCTACTTTTTCTGTTGTTGGGCAGTTTTGACCCGGTCCTGGGCGGACGGCGCGCCCAGGCGGGCGAGGTGGCCTCGTCGGCGGTTGTATTCATGTATCACCGCTTTGGCGAAACAGACTATCCCTCGACCAATGTCAGGATAGAGCAATTCGCGGCCCATCTGGCCGAGATCAAGGCGGGCGGCTACAACGTCATGTCCCTGCCTGAAATCATTACGACTTTTCGCCGCCAGGA
Source organism: Rhodospirillaceae bacterium (assembly GCA_018701215.1). GTDB lineage: Bacteria > Pseudomonadota > Alphaproteobacteria. The sequence continues at coordinate 62,668 of JABIWH010000005.1, read as the reverse complement.
AACCTTGCCCGAGCGCACCATCGCATTGACCATCGACGATGCCTTCCTCTCTGTGTACGACCGGGCCTGGCCCATGCTGGCCAAGGCGGGCCTGCCCTTTACCCTGTTCGTGGCCACCAATGCCATTGATGCCAAGCGGCCGGGACATATGACCTGGGCGCAGCTGCGGGCCCTGGCGGCGGCCGGCGTGAGCATTGGCAACCATAGCGGCAGTCACGGCCATTTACCCGACGCCAGCCGGGACAGTCTGGAGGAAGAGCTAACCCGTTCCAACGCGCGCTTTCGCGCGGAGTTGGGCTTCGCGCCGAAACTGCTGGCCTATCCCTACGGCGAGTTCGGCCTGCGGGAGAAACAGGCTGCCCAGGCAGCGGGTTTCATCGCGGCCTTCGGTCAGCATTCTGGCGTTGCCCATAGTGGCGAGGACCTTTATGGCCTGCCCCGTTTTGCCCTGAACGAGCGCTTTGCCGCCGTCGAGCGGTTTCGTCTCGCGGGCAATGGCTTGCCGTTACCGGTCAGAGATGTGCTGCCCGCCGATACGGTATTGCACGACAACAATCCGCCGGCCTTTGGCTTTACCGTGTCGGAAAGCATTGGCAGCCTGAAAACCCTGGCCTGTTTCGCCTCCAATCAAAGTAGTGTTGCGCAATTGGAGCGCCTGGGCAGCCGGCGTTTCGAAGTCCGCCTGGAAAAGCCTTTCGCGCCCGGCCGGGGCAGGATCAATTGCACGCTGCAGGCAAAAGACGGCCGCTGGCGCTGGTTTGGGACACCGTTCTATATTCCCAAGAAATAGGCATTCTTGAGACGTAGCCGCCATGCATGACGGTGCCCCATTGCGATAAATTCAGGTGTGACTAATTTAGGCGTCCAAACCCAGGTGCGACGAATTCAGGACGGCTGGCCGCTGCCTAGATCCGTATCGGCCGGCAGCAACCGTACATCATCGAAATCGTGCAGCCGGTTGGCCCGCATGATCACGCGGATGGTCTGGACGTATTTCTCGCCCCGTTCGGAATAGCGCTCCAAGGCCCCGGTCAAGGCATAACCATTCAATGGTTTGCCGCCGTCACGCAAGGCCGCACGCTTGCTGCGCAACGTCTTGTAGGCGAAATGAGTATTCAGGTTCCAAACATAGGACCGCACCGAGGTGTACAGGCTGTTGAATGCCTTGACCTCGTAACTCTGCCCTTGTGCCCGGCGCAGGGGTACCAGCCCATCGCCTTTGCGAAAGGTCCGTTGACCGAACACCGCGTTGCCCTGGCGGGCAAAACGCGAGGTGCCCCAACCAGATTCTTCCGCGCCCTGGGCCAGGGCCAGCGAGGCCGGAATTACATCGACCCGTTGTTGCAGCTCGTCCAGATCGCCCTTAGGCACCTCGTACTGCGCCGCCAGATGAGCCAGAAAGGCCTTTTCGCTTGCCGATAGATTGTCTTGCGCGCGTTTCCGCACGAGTAGCGACAGCATGCGCTGGCGTTCCGCCTGCACCTCTTCGTTGGCGCGCAGGACGAGAGGCAGCACGGTCTTGATGAAAATTTCCTTGCGCAGTTTGGGCGAGCGCAATTTCGCCAGTTTGGCCGGGAAGCGGCTCAAATATACCGGCGGCACCGCTGCCTTGCCCCGCCGCAACGCCGTCAGGGATAAATCGAGCAATTCCTGGCTGTTGAAGCGCCGGCCATGGCGCCAATCAAGGCGTTGCCCGGGTAGGACCGCCAAACTGGCCAGCTGCAATGGCGTATCCTTGCTTTGGCCCAGATGCGGCATCTCCAGAGCCGGCATCGACGCGATCGCGCTGATCGCCGGATGAAAAGCGGGCGCGGCGAACAAATTTATCTCGCTCACGCCGAACGCCGTGTTGCGTACCATCTTCGCCGCAGCGGAAGACGGGCCGGAGAGGGTTGGGCCCACAAAAACTTGGCCTGCACAAACAACGGCAAGTGCGGCGGCCATGACAGCCTGATTTCCAATTTTCATCGTCAACGCCATTTTTGATTGATGGCCAGCCACCAACCCCCTTACACCCAGCCGTTCAAACCATCGTTCGTCGGCTATTCGTTTTGTGATCCGGCACTACCAACACACCTTGCCTGATCGTTGCGCTTGCACCTTTTTCTCAAATCTAATTTTTTTCTTAACAGTTTGTTCATACACTGTTTGCTATTGTCCCAGCTGAGTGCCGAAGTGTTTCCAAATTCCGGGCTGTTAAGCAGTCCTTAATCCCGATTTGGCGGAGCCAGATGGGAAAATTTGAAAAAAATTTGGCGGTTCTTCTGAGCTTTTGACGCCTAAGCCGAATTAGACTAGATCAAGCGCCGCGCCGGTTTCCGGCGGCCTGACCGGCCATTCTGGCCGGCTTTCTTGCTTCTTCAGGCCTCTGATTACGCCAAAAACACTAAAAAATCAAGCTGAGTCCTGCCGCCTTGTTGGCAGTGCTGCTGGCAGTGCTGTTGGCAATGTTGTTTGTGGTGTCGTTTGCGTTCAATGCAAACCAAACATCACCAGATTTAGCCTCCGATCATTATGGTTGCGATTCGCTGCCTGATTATATCAGACCGCGCGAACTTCCGTTACCTCCGGGACGAAGTGCAACAGCATCCGTTCGATGCCGTTTTTTAGGGTAATGGTCGCGCTGGGGCAACCGGCGCAAGCGCCGCGCATATGCAGATAAACCACGCCCTCTTCGAAGGAATGAAAGACAATATCGCCGCCATCCTGGGCCACCACGGGCCGTACCCGGCTTTCCAGCAGCTCGTTAATCTGCGCCACCACCTCGCCGTCGGCCCCGCCAGCCCCGTGGGAGCCGGACCCATCCGGATCCTTCCCGGCACCGGCCGGCGCGCTGGGACCATCCACTAAGGCATTGATAATAACCGGCAGCCCTTGGTTAAAATGGGCCATCAACGCGCCAAGGATCAGCGGCTTTAGATGAAACCATTCGGCCTCGCCCTTGGTAACCGAAACAAAATCATGACCCAGGAATACGCCGCTTACCCCTTCGATGGCGAACAGGCTCTGCGCCAGGGGCGAGGCCTGCGCCTCCGCTTCGCCGCGATAGTCAAAGGTGCCTGACGGCAGCACGGTTATGCCGGGTAGAAATTTCAAGGTTTCAGGATTTGGTGTGGGTTCGGTTTGAATAAACATTTCGCTGCCCCGTCGCTGCCCCGTCGCTGGCCTCAATACTGGTCCCCGCCAGTCAGGTTCAGCAATTAGGACAGCCCCGGCGGCCGCCGTCAAGGCGAGGCGCGTGCGGCGAATGGTCGCCGCAGCGCACCGCGTCCAAAAAACTTATCCGGCTTTTTCGCGCCGTTCCCGCTCCGCCGCGATCAGGGCCGCCTTGCGCTCCAGCCCCCAACGGTAGCCGCCCAGGCCGCCGTCGCCGCGCACCACCCGATGGCAGGGAATAATTAGCGACACCGGGTTGGTGGCGCAGCCGCGGGCCACGGCGCGCCGGGCCGTGGCCTTGCCGCTGATCTGTTCGGCCAACTCCGAATAGGTGCGGGTCACGCCGGCCGGAATTTGCATCAATTCCTGCCAGACCCGGCGTTGAAAGGCGGTGCCTTGCACATCAAGGGGCAGATTGGGATGGGGTATCGCGCCTTCCAGATAGGCCACCACCGTCCGCACCCAATCCCCTAGCACAATCTCGTCCGCGACGATTTCGGCCAGGGGATATTCCCGGCGCAATTCGGCGATCAAATGCGCATCCTCGCCCAGGGACAGAAAACAGACGCCCTGCGCCGTCGCCGCCACCATCAGGCGCCCCAGGGGCGATGGGGTAATGGTATAGCCCATGCGCGCGCCCTTGCCCCCCTTGGCATAGCTGGCCGGCGTCATGCCCAACTGGCTGTTGGAGCGTTCATACAGGCGCGAGGCGGCGCCATAACCTGCGTCATACATGGCGTTGGTCACGCTTTCGCCCTGTTTCAGACCGGCTTTCAGGCGCGCGAGGCGGCGGGCATCGCCATATTGCGCGGGTGTCACGCCCAGCAGCCGCTTGAAGGTGCGTTGCAGATGATGCGGGCTGCCGCCGACCCGTTCGGCGATGGCGGCCAACGAGGGGCTGCCGTCGGCACCCAACTCCAGCTCCTGTTCTATGAAGCCACAGATCGTCCGCACCTTTTGCACGGCCACATCCGGGCTGACGCTCTCAGTCGGCTTGCAGCGTTTGCAGGGGCGGAAACCTTCCTGCTCGGCGGCCTCGGGCAAATCGAAAAACCGCACGTTGCGGCGTAGAGGCCGGCGCGAGGCGCAGGTCGGGCGGCAGTATATGCCAGTGGAGGTTACGGCGTAAACGAAACGGCCATCAGCGGCGCCATCGCGCCCTTGTACGGCCTGCCAGCGGCTTTGATCGGTCATGGTGGTGTTCCTGTTGTTCATCGTGGATTTTGTCATCAACACCCCCTTTCTAAATAGCGCCGTGAAACATCGCTATCCGCTGCTTGCGGCCAATATTATAGTGTAATGCGTTTTCGAGTACATTTGTTGGTACAGGATTGCCGCGATGTTGAAGAAGAAGTTGACCGGGTGCAAATCGCTGTACCCGACCGCATGGAGGCGATGTCATGAGTGAATTGGTCAAGGTTAGAGATAGAAACCGGGTCCGTCTGTTGACCCTGAACCGGCCGGATGCGCTGAACGCCTTCAACGACGATGTCTATGACGCGGCCACGGCGGCCCTGAAGGAAGCGGCGGCGGCTCCCGATCTGGCCGTGGTTGTGATCACCGGACAGGATAGGGCCTTTTCCGCCGGTCAGGACCTGGGCGAACTTGGCAGCCCGCGGCTTCACGACGATGGCCTGCGCCACGGCTTCCAGCCCTTTATCGAGGTTGTGGAGGCCTTTCCAAAACCCCTGATCGCCGCCGTCAATGGTATCGGCGTCGGCATCGGCCTGACCTTGCTGCCCCATTGCGATATGGTCCTGATGGCCGAAGAGGCGCGCCTGAAAGCGCCCTTCGTGGATCTTGGCGTCACCACCGAGGCCGGCAGCAGTTTCCTTTTGCCCGCCATGATCGGTTGGGCCGCGACGGCGCATATTTTGTATACCGCGCCCTGGATCGATGCCGATTACGCGGTGGAAATCGGCCTGGCCTGGCGACAGGTGCCGGACGAGCAACTGATGGAGGAAACCATGGAGATGGCCGAATTCATCGCGCAAAAACCCATCCCCTCCCTGGTCGCGACCAAGCAGCTGTTGCTGGCGGCCCGTCTGGACGCCACCCGTCACGCCCGCGAGCGGGAGAACGAAGCCTTTGGCCGTCTGGTTGGCGCCCCGGCCAACCGCGAGGCCATCGCCGCCTTCAAGGAAAAACGGCCGGCGGATTTCACCAGACTGCCGGCGGAATAGGAAGCATCCTAGGTTGCCGCCGTCTTCGCCTTTGTCGACAGGGGCAGCAGCACCAGGGCCAGGTTGGCCGCCAACAGGCCGCCGGCCAAGAAATAGAACACCGAAACCAAACCCCAGGTATCGGCGATCAGGCCGCCGATGATCGGCGCGGCGGTGGCCAGCATCGCCTGGCTGCCGAACATCAACGAGGTGGCGGAGCCGCCCAGGTTCGGCGGCGTCAGGTCCATCATCCAGGAATGGATCACCGGGCGTACCGCGAACAGGACGAAGCCCAGTACCGAGAGGCCGACAACAAAAACCTCCGCACTGCCGATCAGTACCAGCGAGGCGACGACCACGGTCGAGGCGGACAGCCCCGCCAGGACGATTGGCCGGCGCCCGATCCGGTCCGACCAGGCCCCCGCGATGGGGGCGGCCACCACGCCCGAGGCCTGCATCGCCGCCAGGGCCGCGCCTAGGTACAACGGCCCGGCGCCCAGGTCGTTGCTCAAATACAGAGGCAGAAAAGCCAGCAGACCGGCCTGGGTCATGGTGCGCAGGGCGGCCACCAGGCACAGGCTCAAAACCGCGCGGTCCCGGACCAGGGCGGTCAGGCCGCGCCAATAGGCCGCCAGGCTCATGCCCTCGTTGGCGCCGGTGCTACCGGCGTCACCGGCACTGGCGCCTTGCTGGCTCTGCGAGGTACTTCGCGGCAGGGCGACAAATAATATCAGCGCCACGACCAGGGTCGGAACACAGGCGGCCATGGCGGCCTGGGTCCAGCTCAACCACAACAGGGCGGCGCCAATGGCGAGGGGGGCGAGGGCATCGCCGCTATTGGCGCCCAGGGCATGGATCGACAGGGCATAGCCGCGGGTTTCGGGAAAGCGGCGCGACAGATAAGAGATCGCGGCCGGGTGCCACAGATTGTTGGTGCAGCCGATTACAACCACCAGGGGCAACAGGCTCAAAACGCCATTCGCCGTGCCAAATCCGCCCATGGCCATGGCGCCGATCGACAGTGAGGCAACCAGGATCGGCACCCGCCGGCCCGTGACGTCCACCACCAGGCCGCTGAACAGATTGGTGCCGAATGAGCTGATATGCACGGCGGAGACCAACAGGCCGGTTTCGGTGTAACTCAACTCCAACTGCCGCGCGATAAAGGGCAACAGGATATAGAAGGTGCCCAGCAGCCAGTGGGTGGCGCCATGGCCCATGCCGACCAGCACGATGGGCCCCTGTTCGCGCCAATGCAGGCCGGTCAGGCGTTGAACTACGGACATATGCGGGCTGCTCTCGACAATTGCAGGGTGATGGATTCGGCGCGATCATCGCATACCTTGGCAATGGGTGAAACCGAGGCCCGAATTCCGGTCGTAATTCCGTATTCAAATCATATTGCAAATCGTCGTGGCCCGGCCTATTGTCCCGCCGCCTTTCGGGCTATAATACAGCCTCGGGCCGCCTTAGCTCAGTTGGTAGAGCATCGCATTCGTAATGCGGAGGTCGGGTGTTCGAGTCACCCAGGCGGCACCACTTACTTTCTTCTGGTGATATCAATTCAGTGCCGGATGCGGCATGCGGAGGGCACGTCCATGATCGATCTGTTGCAGGTTTCCCAATTGCCGCCTTTTCTGGTTGAACGCCTGGAAAAGGAATTCACCTTGCACAACTTCGTCGATCCCACCGATCCAGAAAAATTGCTGGACGAAGTCGGACCGCGCATTCGCGGTATTCTCGCCGGCGGCATGAAAGGTCCGAACGCCAATCTGATCAACCGGCTGGAAAACCTGGAAATTATTTCATCGTTCAGCGTCGGCTATGATGCCACCGACGTGGCGGCGGCACAGGCCCGCGGCGTGATCGTCACCCACACGCCCGAGGTGCTGACCGGCGATGTCGCCGATCTGGCCATGACCTTCATCCTGATGGCGCCGCGCCGTATTGGCGAGGCGGAACGGTTTCTCCGCAGCGGCAAATGGTTGGGCGGACGCATGGACCTGGGCACTACCGTGCGCGGCAAACGGCTGGGTATTCTGGGCCTGGGCCGTATCGGCAAGGCGGTGGCACGCCGGGCCGAGGTTTTCGGCTTGCACATTGCCTATCACGACATCAAGCCCATGGGTGATTTGCTCTATCGCTCGTATCCAAGTTTGCTCGATCTTGCCAATGCCTCCGATATACTTTTGGTGGCTTGTGAAGGTGGCGAGGTCAACCGCGGGCTGGTCGATGCGGCGGCGCTGAAGGCCCTGGGGCCGGACGGCTTCCTGATTAATGCCGCCCGGGGGCCGATTATTAATCAGCCGGCCTTGATCGCGGCTTTGCGCGATGGCGGCATTGCGGGTGCGGCAATGGATGTTTTTGATGGCGAACCGGAAGTTCCGGCGGAGCTGATGGCCATGGAGAACGTGGTCCTGACGCCGCATATTGCCAGCTCGACCCACGAGACCCGCCGCGCCATGGCCGATCTGGTCTATGACAACATCCGGGCGCATTTCGACGGCAAGCCGGTCCTGACCCCCGTCCCGCTGCAGATCTGAGTCTATTTCAACAGATCAAAGCGGGTGTTGTGCAGTATCAGGTTCCGCCTCACCCGATAGTTTCCCGACAGATGTTTGCGCAGGTAGCGCACGGTGTCATGGCGGCCATCGACCACCATGGTAAATCCGGGTCGGAAACGATCCTGCAGATACATGGCATCGAAACAGATTTTTCGTTTTGGCTGTAACGCCGGGCCGTCGACATAGAGAAAGTCCGGTGTGCCCTCGGGCAATTCCTCGTAGCGATAACCTAAATCCTGGCCCCGGTCTTCTTCCACCGCCGGGACGTAACGGATCTCGCAATAGGGCGCCAGATGGGCGGGGACCGAGGCGCGGGTGACATCGGCCCATTCCGCCATGCCGTCAAAGCTGATGATGCGCCCGGCGTTGTTCGGATCATCTTTGGCATTATCATGCAGCGCCTGGGCGAAGATCACTGTCGAACAGCCGCTGCCCAGCTCCATGATCAAACGCGGTTTGAGCTGCCGTATCAGGCAATAGAGAAACCACAGATCGCCGCCCTGGGGTGCCAGGGCGCCTGCCGGGCGCGCATCGACGAAATCCAGATAACCCAGACGGCGCAGACGCCTCTCGCCATAAGCATTCGCCATGGTTCGGGCCAAGCCCAATAGGGGCCGGGCGATCATCCAGGCCAGATGGCGCCAAAGGGGGGGTGAAGAGCTCAAAAAATCAGATCACTTGTGTTGTAACGCGGGCGTTGATACGTGGGTTCGGGGACAATTAACATTGGCCATCCGCCCTGTCTATCATGGCGCTGATGGTCATAGCGGATTATGGTGCGGCCAAACGGAAACCCACGAACAGGATTTTATTTCAGCGTGTCCAAACCAACGATAATTTACGTCGGCGCTCCCGAAGGTTTCGAAGCCCTGGCCGAAACCGCAACGGCTGCCGACTGCATCCATGTCGAAGCCGAACACGATGCCTTGGCGGCGGCCCTGAAGGGTGCCCATGGTCTACTGGATGCCTCCATGAAGGTGCGCATCGACGACGCCATGATCGCAGCATCGCCCAATCTACAGGTCATATCGTGCGCCACCACCGGGTCGGATCATATTGCGCGCGGCGAGGTCGGAAACCGGGGCATCAACGTCAATACCCTGCGTGAGGACGGCGATCTGTTGGCGGGCATCACGCCGGCGGCGGAATTGAGCTGGGCCCTGGCCCTGGCCTGTGCCCGCCGCCTGCCAGCCGCCGCCGCTCATACCCGGTCCGGGCAATGGGTGCGGGAGGAATTTCCGGGCACCATGTTGAATGGCCGCACTCTGGGCCTGGTCGGCTGCGGCCGTTTGGGGCAATGGATGTCCCGCTATGGCGCCGCGTTCGGGATGCGGGTGCTGGGACATGACCCCTATATGGAGCCCTGGCCCGACGGCATCGAGAAAATGGAACTGGCCGAGATGGTGGCGCAATCGGATGTGGTTTCCGTGCACGTGCATCTGAGCGAGGAAACCACGGGTCTGCTGTCGCCTGATTTGTTGGCAGGGATCAAGCCCGGCGCCATTGTGATCAACACCTCACGCGGCGCCATCATCGACGAAGCGGCTTTGCTGGCCGGCCTGGAAAGCGGCCGGATCGGCGCCGCCGGGCTGGACGTTCTGGATGGCGAGCCGGAGATCGACCAGCATCCTCTGATCGTGTACTCCCGCAGTCATGATAATTTGATCGTGACGCCGCATATCGGCGGTTTCAGCCCCGATGCGGTGCGCGTGGTCTGCCGCCGGGCGGCGGAGAAGATCATGGCCAAGTTGGGATTGTAGGCCATGCCAATCCAAGCCTTGGCAAAAGCGATGGCGGCGAACGGCCCCGGCCATGCCTTTGGGGTGCCCGGATCGGGACAGAGCCTGGATCTGATCCATGCCCTGGAGGGCCACGGCGTCAGCTTTCATTCGGTACACCACGAAGGTGCCGCCGCCATCATGGCCGGCACCGTCGGGCGGTTGAGCGGCAAGGCCGGCATGGCCATCGCCATCAAGGGGCCGGGCCTGGCCAACATGGTCGGCGGCATGGCGGCCTGCACCTACGAAAACCTGCCCATGCTGGCAGTGACCGAAGCCTATGGCGCGGAGGTTCCCTTGGCCAAGGCCCACAAACGCCTGGACCAGGGGGCGCTGACCGCCGCCATATCGAAAGGCCGGCGCTATCTGGCCGCGAAAGGCCCCGGCTATGACGCGCTGTCCGGCTGGGCCGGGGCAGAGGCGCCGGGCCCGGTGTTTCTGGAATTGGCGGGATCGGTCGATAAGGCCGATGCCGTGCCCGAATTGGAGATATTGGCCGATCAGGGCGATGTTCTGGGGCTGATCGAACGGGCCGCGCGGCCCCTCATTATTGCCGGCACACTGGCGCTTCGTCTCGACCTGTCGCCGGATCTCAACCGCATGCAGATCCCGGTGTTCTCCACCGCCGCCGCCAAGGGCGCGGTGCATGAAGCCCTGCCCCATGCCGCCGGCGTCTATACCGGCGTCGGCCAGGAACTGTCGCCCGAAGCAGACCTGATCCAGCGCGCGGACTTGATTGTCGGCATTGGTTTGCGCCCTGGCGAAGTGTTGGGCGCCGGGCCATTCAAGTGCGATGCGGTCAATCTTGATCCCATCAATGCACCGGGCCATGATGGCTTTGCCTTCGCCGGCGTATTGCGGGATCCAGCACCGGCCATGGCGGCCCTGGCCCAGAAAGCCTGGGGGGTGGAAGAATGCGCACAGGCCGTGGGCAGGCTGCGGCAACATCTGTTGCGGCCCGGCAATTTCCTGCCCGCACACGCCTTTGCCGCCATCGCCCAGGCCTTTCCCAGCGGTGTCCGCGTGGTCATCGATACGGGCTATTTCTGCACCATTGGCGAACATATCTGGCAAGCGCCCAAGGGCGAGAGGTGCTTGTCCTCTGGCTCGGGACGATACATGGGCATCGGCCTGCCGCAGGCGATCGCCGCCGCAATCCATGACCCATCGGTGCCGACGGTTCTGGCGGTGGGCGACGGCGGCATCGCGCCGTTCTTTGCCGAGGCGCGCCTGGCCCAACGTTTGACGCTGCCGCTGGCGGTTCTGCAGATGTCCGACGGTGGTTATGGCTCGGTTCGCACCCGGGCCATTGCCGACGGCCTGACCCAGGCACCCATGCTGGAACCCGGCGCCTCCTGGCGGGGCGCCTTCGATGGTATCGGGTTTGCCACGTCCGAAGCAGGCGGCGCCGATGCCCTGGCCACGGCCTTGGCGGATTGGCGGCCGAACGACGGTCCGCTGTTCGCCCTGCTGCCGATGGAAAGCGAACCCTATCAAGAGATGATCCGAGGCGTACGATGAATAGTTCTTCTTGGCCACATATATTGATCGTCGGCGCCGGCAGTGTCGGTCTGCGCCATGGCCGGAACCTAAGCGAACTGGGTTGCCGTGTATCAGGCATGGATCCGCGCCAGGATCGGCGCGAAGCCTTCGCTGATGAATTCAGCTGCTTTGCATTCGAGGATCTGGAGACAGCGCTGGCCGCCGGTGGCCTGGACGGCGTCGCGGTCTGCTCACCCACCCGCTTTCATGTGGAACAATGCCTGCCCGCGTTGGAGGCCGGCTTGCCGGTGTTGTTGGAAAAACCCGTGGCCAAGACCCTGGCCGAGGCCCAGGTTCTGGCCCAGGCTATCGAACGCACCGGCACGCCGTTGCTGCTGGGCTATACTTGGCGGTGGTGGCCGCCGCTGGCAAAGGTCCGCGCGCTATTGGCGGAGGATACTATCGGCACCGTGAGATATGTGGATTTCACCATGTCGGCGCATCTGGCGGACTGGCACCCGGGCGAGCCGCTGGAGGAATTTTTCATGTCATCCGCCGAGCTTGGCGGCGGCGCGCTTTTGGACGAAAGCCATTGGGTTGATTTGATGCTGTGGTTTTTCGGCATGCCGGAGAGCTTGTCGGCACGGGTGGAGAAGATCTCCGATCTCGACATCACCTCGGACGACAACGTGGACATGATGATCGATTTTGCCAGCGGCCTGCGCGCCAATCTGCACCTGGATCTGTATGGCCGGCCGCATCGCAAATCGATCCGCTTCATAGGCGAGGGTGGGACAATTTTGTGGTCGGAAGCGCCGAACCAGATCGCCGTCTGCGTGGAAGCAGGCGAGAACTGGCGCGAGGAACGCTTTGAGTGTGAACGCAACGATATGTTCATGGGCGTGGCCAGGGAATATCTGGCGGTTCTGGGCGGTGCACCGGTCGACACCTGTGCCATTGCTGACGGCCTGGGCGTCATGGCATTGTTGGAGGCGGCCCGGCAAAGCCATGCCGAGGGCCGCCGCATTGAGCCGAGATCGTTAGTATGACCATGGCGGGACAGACGGTTTTGGCCGTGGTGCCGGCGCGGGGCGGCTCCAAATCCATTCCGCGCAAGAACCTGGCCAAGGTGGGTGGAATCTCGCTGGTCGGCCGGGCCGGCGAGCTGGCGGCATCCATGCCCTGGATCGACCGGGCCGTCATCTCCACCGATGACGTGGAAATCGCGGCGGAGGCCACGCGCCACGGACTGGAGGCGCCGTTTCAGCGGCCCGGGGAACTCGCCGGCGACAAATCCACCTCCACCGATATGTGGCGCCATGCCTGGCTGGCGGCGGAGGCACATTACGGCATGCGCTTTGATCTCTCGATCCTGTTGGAACCCACCTCGCCCATGCGCCGGGCCGAGGATCTGACCCGCTGCGTCGAAACCCTACTGGACAGCGGTCACAAGGCGGCGGCGACCCTAAGCCCGACACCGGCCCATTTCACGCCTCACAAAACCCTGAAGCTGGATGCTGGCGGCAATCTCGCACCCTATCTGGCGGAAGGGAGAAAAGCCCTGCGCCAAGGCATTCCCGATTATTATCATTGCAACGGCATCTGCTATGCCCTGCGCCGGGCCACCTTGGTGGACGAGGGCCATATCATGGAAGACGATTGCATCGGCGTCGTCATCGACCGGCCCATCGTCAATATCGACGAGCCGTTCGAGCTGGAACTGGCGGAATGGCTGTTGGCGCGGGAAGCCAGGCAATAGGGTCTTTCCGACTTGCGTCGAGTCTCTAGCCAGCCCGCTCCCCCGCGCGGCCACCCACGGGATCATACTCATTGGGTGGCCGGGCGGGGGAGCGGGCTGGCTTGGCGATTCCGTCTCAAACGGAAAGATCCTAAAGTCTTACGGCGGCAGAAAGCGGCCGGAGGAGAAGAAGCCGTCGATGACCGGCTGCGGACTGCGCCGGGACATCTCGCTTCGCTTGGTAATAGGCGATTGCAGGAACATGTTGGCGGGATAAATTTCGTCGCTATAGAGCCCGTCGAACATCTCGGAGCGGATCTGCGCCAGGAAGTTGCGCCGCGGCTCCTGCCGCCGCGCCCGCAGTGCCTTCAGGTTGATCTCCGAGGCCACGACGGTTTCGCCAGGGTACGGCGCCCGTCCCATGATGATACCTTTATAGTCGACGATCATGCTGTCGCCGGGCGTGAAGTCGGCCGGCAGTTCATCGGTGATCAGGCCGCCGGTGTTGGGCGCGATAACGTAGGCGATATTTTCGTGCGCCCGGACCCGGTTCTGTATTTCCCAGGTATTCATCGGCGGCGAGACCAATGGCTCGGGATAGGCGGTTGGGCGCAGTAGAATTTCCGCACCCTGAAAGGTCAGCGCCCGGGTTACCTCCGGAAAATGGCCGTCCATGCAGATAAAGGTACCCAGCCGGCCGATCTCGGTCTCGGTCACTGGAAAGAAGGTCTCCAGCTTGCTTTTGCCTTTGCCATACAGTTCCATATAGCGGTCCATCATGTCGTGCGGGCTCATGGCCATTTCCGCATGAATGGCCGGAATAGCCTTGCGGTATTTATGGATGATTTCGCCGTCCGGACTGATGATGAAGGCGCAATTGAAATAGTATTCGGGCAATTCGGGATCATGTTCCAGGGCGCAGCCGGAGATATATACGTCAAGCTCCCGTGCCTTTTGCGCCAGTGCGTCACTTTCCTTGCCCGGCAGGGTGATCAGGATTTCACGGCGGTAGTAATCCATATCGATATCGTGCCGGGTGGTGAAGCCTTGCAGGAAGAATTCCGGGAACGCGAACAGTTTCAGTGGCGCGGCCACCTCGCCAAAGCGGCGCATGCAGCCATCCATTATGCCCAGGTATTTTTCCAGGTTCTCGGCGATATCCTCGCGCTTATAGGCCCATTTGAGAATGGGCTGGAAAATGCAAGCTGTGTACGTCTCGTAATAACTCATGCGACCACGCCCAATTGTTTGCCCGACACCAAAGCATAACGCGGCCTATTATGGGGTCACAATAGGCTTAATCCGGCAGCAGGTCGTAAGTGGTACTTTTCAGGATGGGCCGGTGCTGCCTTTGGTAGCGGCGTTTGAAGTATTTTTCCAAAAGCGCGCGGTTAAAACTGCGTCCGTCCACCAGCAGGCGGAAACCGGGCGGGAAGTCCGCCTCCATGTCCAGGACATCGATGGCCGCGCGGCGTTCCGGCGTCAGGGCCGGACCGTCCAGATAGATCATGTCCGCCACCACATCCGGCACCTTGGCAAAACGCCAGACCGGGGTGCCGTCGAGCTCGTCTTGCACCCGTTCGGTCAGCGTCACCGTGCAATACAGGCGCAGATGCTCGGGCAGGCTGTCAATGGTGACCTGGCCCCAATGGGCATCGGCATCCAGGGAATGCAGAAATCCAGGCGCGCCCTCGGCCGCATTGTCGGCCAGGGCCTGAGCGAAAATGATCGTGGAACAGCCGCTGCCGAACTCCAATAGTACCTTTGGTTTGCGCGCCCGGACCTGGCTGTAAATCGCCCACAAGTCCGACCAGACCGGCGGCTTGGCGGTTGCCGGGCGGGCATCGAACAGCGAGAGGTAGCCGCGCTTATTCAGCTGCCGCCGGCCACGATAATTCAGAATGGCGACGCCAATCTTGCGATAAATGATAGCGAGCTTTTGCTTGATCCAGGACATCGCTCTATATAGTCCGAAACCTTGCCGCTACGCATCAAGAAGATACGCGAAAATAGGAAAATGGCTTTGAATAACACCGCACCTATTTTTATCGGCGGCCTGATGCGCTCAGGCACCACATTGGCACGTGCCATGTTGGCACAGCATTCTGCCATCGCCTCGGGCCTGGAAACTCACTGGTTCGATATTGATTGGCCGGCGCAGCAGGCCAGGGGCGGGGAGCCGTTGCGTGAGTATCTGCATCGCATCGGCGATTTTTTTGCTGTCGGGGCCGACGCGGTGGATGCTCACATGGCGGCGGCGGACAGCGCGGCGGCCTATTTGGATTTGTTCATGGGCGCGATAACCCGGGCATCGGGCAAACGGCGCTGGGCCGAAAAGACCACCGGTAATATCCGCCATTTGGATGCTATTTTGGCCTATTGGCCCCGGGCAATGATCATTCACGTGGTGCGCGATCCTCGGGATATCTTCGCCTCGTTCCGGCGCAGCAAGAAATACGGCGGCATAACCGATTTCGCCAACCTATGGTGCGACTACCTGGGCGATGTGGCGCGTTTCAAGAGCGCGTTGCCATTGGACGAAAGCAACTACCTGGAACTGCACTATGAAGCGTTGGTCCGCGACCCGGTGGGGGAAATGCAGGGCGTGATCCGCTTTCTCGGCGAGGATTGGGAAGACGCCGTCGGCCGCTTTGACGGCAAGGCGGACGAGCATGACCGGGTGCTGGGCCTGACCGGGCATTCCTCCACCACCCTGGAGCAGATCGCGCATCCTCTTAGCCAAAGCCGTGTCGGGCTGGGGCAAAGCAGTATCAATGATGCGGAAATGGCTGTTGCCCGCACGGTCGCGGCTGAACGCGGCCTGGGCGAACTATTCGCCCGGATCGAGCGGGAAGCGCGTTAGCGAAAGGCGAATTTACGCTACACGGTCAAGTATTTGGTCTGAACGTCGGGATTGTCGCGCAGCTCGGCCGGTGTCCCGGTGTAAACCACCTCGCCCTTTTCAAGAATGTGGACGCGGTCGCTCAGGAACAGCACGAAGTCGAGATTCTGCTCGGCCAAGACAATGGATAGACCGCCCGTTTTCAGCATTTGGATCCGATCACGCAGGGATTCCACGACGATCGGCGCTAAACCCTCGGACGGCTCATCCAGCAGCAGTAACTTGGGATTGCCCATGAGGCTGCGGGCGATGGTCAGCATTTGTTGCTGGCCGCCGCTAAGGACACCGCCCTTGCGCTCTTGGATATCCTTGAGGTCGGGAAACAGCTCGAACACCTGTTCCTCGCTCCAGCCATCGCCCCCGTCCATGGGCGGGCGCCGTCCGATATCCAGGTTTTCCCAGACCGTCAGTTCTGGGAAAATGCGGCGATCTTCGGGCACGTAACCGATGCCCAGCTTGGCCACGTGGTGTACCGGAATGCCGGTAATATCGCGGTCGATCCAGCGTATGCTGCCTTCCTGCGGCGGCGCCATGCCCATGATGGAACGCATGGTCGTGGTTTTGCCAACGCCATTGCGGCCGACCAGGGCCACCACCTCGCCCGGTTCGACCGTCAGCGAGACGCCAAACAGAACCTTGCTTAGGCCATAGGCCGTGCGAATGTTATCGACTTCAAGCTGCGCCATGGCTCTGACCTAAATATACCCGCCGAACTTCAGGGTCTTCACGCACGTGATCGGGTGGGCCCGAGAATATGAGCTCGCCGTGATGCAGAACCGAAATACGGTCGGAAATGCCGAACACGACACCCATGTCATGCTCGGTAAAAAGCAGTGCAAGGCCGCGGGCCTCGGTAATTTCCTCGATCAATTTGATCGCCTCCACGGTCTCGGCGGGCGACATGCCGGCGGTCGGCTCGTCCAACAGCAGCACCCGCGGGTTGCTGGCCAACGAGATCGCCAGTTCAAGCTGTTTTTGCTTGCCATAGGCCAGCTCACCGGCCATTTCCTCCGCCTCATCGCTCAAACCCACAAGCTCCAACAGTTCGGCGCTCTCCTCGCGGTTCAGCGAATGACCCAGGGTGAAAAGATGGAACGAGCGGCCGTCGCGGGCGATCAGGGCGACCTGGACGTTTTCGAACACCGTCATACGCGGATAGATATTGATGCGCTGGAAGGATCGCGCCAGCCCCAGCTTGACGATCCGATGCGGTGCTGTCCCGGTGATATCCTTGCCTTCGAAACTGACCGAGCCGCTGTCCAGGCTGAGATGCCCGGTGATCAGATTGAACAACGTCGTCTTGCCCGCGCCGTTGGGGCCGATGATGGCGTGCTTCTCGCCCTTTTTCAGATCGATCGAGACGTTGTTTATGGCAACGAAGCCTTCGAAAGCTTTAGTCGCCTGGTCGGTTTGCAGCACTGTTTCCATGGTTCAAGCCTTACGTGAGAATTGGCTGCGTAGTTTCTGCGCCAGGCCAATAATGCCGTCGGGCAGAAACATCAGGATGATCAGCAGAATGATGCCGAGGACGACAGGCCAATATTCCGTGTACTGATTGATGCCGACCTGCAGGGTATAGAGCACGGCGGCACCAAGGGCCGGGCCGAAGAATGAATAAAGCCCACCCAGCAGCGCCATGATCAGCACCTGGCCGGACTCGGTCCAAAAGGCGGATTCCACATAAACGCCGCGGTTATACATGGCGAACAACGAGCCGGCGATGCCCGCGAAAGTGCCGGCAACGACAAACGCGGTATGGCGCAGGCGCGTGGTGTTGACGCCGACAAAGCCGGCCCGTACGCGGTTTTCCCGCACCGCCACCAGAGTGCGGCCAAAGGCGGAATGACAGATCAGCCACAACAGCGCGGCGGAAACAGTCACCACGAACAGCGTGAAATAGAAGAAGCCATAGCGGTTGTCGATGAACGCCGGCACGTTGACGCCGACAAAGCCATCGTCTCCGCCTGTCACGGCGCGCCACTTGAAGGCCACGGCCCAGACCAGCATGCCAAAAGCCAAAGTCAGCATGGCGAAATAAATATCGGTCAGTTTGACACAGAAATAGCCGACAAAGGCGGCGGCCAGCCCGGACAGGATGATCGCTGCCGGCATGGAAATAATCAGCGGCAGTTCATACGTCGTCAACAAAATGGCGCACGAATAGCCGCCAATGGCGAAATAGGCCGCATGCCCGAATGAGATATTGCCGGAATAACCAATCAGCACATTGAGGCTCAACGCGAACAGGGCATAGATCAAAATCTCGGTCGTCAGGTCGATCAGATATTTCGAACCCAGGGTCGGCACCAACAGCAAAAGCAAGACAATCGCACAAGAAATCCAGAACGTCGTTTTATAACCCGTTTGCATTAGTGGGGCTCCTCTTCCTCATGTCCAAAGAGACCCCACGGCCGCCAGAGCAACAGCCCCAGCATGAGAATATACGCCAGGACGAGCTCCCAATCAGGGAAGATCACTGTACCGAACATGGTCACGAAGCCCAGCGCCAGGGCGCCAAGGAAGCTGCCCCAAAGGCTGCCCAGGCCACCGATGATGACGATAATGAAGCATTCGATGATGATGGTCGCGTCCATGCCCGGCGATACTGCTACCCGGGGTGCGGCCAGGGCACCGCCAATGCCGGCCAGGGCCGAGCCGATCACGAAGACGCCGGTGTAGACCAAGGGCACGTTCATGCCCAGGGCGGCCAACATTTCCCTATCCTGGGTGGCGGCCCGGATAATCCGCCCCCAACGCGTCTTGGAGAGCGCCAGCCACATGCCCACCGCGACGACCAGGCCAATGACGCAGAGCAGTAGCGGATAGGAGGGATATTTCGCAAAGCCAAAATCCACCGCGCCGCCCAGACCGTGGGGATACGGCACATTGTATTGATCCGTGCCCCAGATCATCTTGGCCACGTCGCCGACAATCAGCACAATCGCGAAAGTGAACAGCAGCTGCGTCAGATGCTCCCGTCCATACAGGTAACGCAGCAATCCACGTTCGATGACAAAAGCCATCGCGCCAAGGACGACGGCGGCGGCGACCACGCCGAGCCAGAAACTACCCACCGCGCCGCCCAGAAAAGTCACCGTGGACCAGCAGACATAGGCCCCGAACATGAAAAAGGCGCCGTGGGCAAAATTGATCACCCGCAGCACGCCGAGGATCAGCGTCAAACCGGTGGCAATAATGAACAGGTTCATACCCAGCGAAATGGAGTTCATGAACTGATAAAAGAGGAATGTTGGATTGCTGAGCATACTCATGGCTTCAACTCCGATGGCCAGCACCGCGGCCCCTCCGGCCAAGAAGACCGGAGGGGAGCGGGCCAAACCCGCTGGGTCTGTGCAATGTAATCGTTACCGCGCCGTGGATTATTTCGACGGCGGCGGAACGAAGGTCACCGGTTCCATCCGGCGATAGGCCTCGCCCGACTGCTTTTTCATCGGACCCCAGAATTGCCCGGTGTTGGTTTGATGCGACTTGGCATCAACCGTCAGGCTGCCCATGGGCGTATCGATGGTCAGACCTTCCATGGCCTTGATGACCTTGGCGGCATCGGTGGAACCCGCCTTTTCGACGGCGGCCTTGTACAGCATCACGCCGTTATAGGCCAACACCGGCCACATGGCCGTTGCGTTGGTGCCGGCTTTCTTGGCCAGACGCGCCTGGAATTTCTTATGCGCGCCGGTGGGCGAGTGGTACCAGAGTTCGTAAGTATTGGACCAGACGTTGTCCGGATAATCGCCGGCCAGCTTGGACGCCACTTCGTGGCTGGCGATCTCGCCACCGGTGATATAGACGTGGTCCTTGAAGAAGCCGAACGGGGCCGCCTGTTTGGCGAAATTGACGAAATGGTTGCCCCACAGCCCGCTGACCACCGTTTCGCAGCCCGCGCCCATGATCTGGGTAATATAGGCGTTGAAATCCGTGGCGCCGAGTTTGGGCCGCAGCTTCATGACGATATTGGCGCCTGGTGCATGTTTCGGCAGCGCCTTGGCGATGCCGTCGCCCAGATCATGGCCATAGGCATAATCGAGCTGGATATCGCAAAGTTTCTTGCCATTCACCTTCTTCACGATTTGCGCCATGGCGTCGCCCTCGAAATCAGTATTCGAAGCCGTACGAAAAACGTAAGGGTGAAGTTTGGAGGTGGTCAGCTTGATGGTTTTGGGAATGGTCGCGATGTAGATCACTTCTTCCCGGCGCGCCACTTCGGAAATTGCCAGGCCAACCGATGATGCCAAGCCGCCGAGGATGACGTTGACGCCTTCCTTGGTGATCAACTCCTTGGCGGCAGCAGCGGCGGCGGCCGGATTGATCTTAGAATCGCGCGCCACCGTTACGAACTTGGAGCCAAGGACGCCGCCGGTGGCATTGATTTCCTCGACCGCCAGATCGTGGCCGCGCATGGCCGGACCACCATAAATCGCCCCGCCGCCCGAAATAGGATAAAGCACGCCAATCTTAATATCCGCCGCGCCGGCGCTGCCCATGCCTGACAGCAGCGCCACTGATAGCGCCGCCGCACCCGCCACGGCCACTTTCGTCCGGGCGCCCAATTTGTCTTTTGTTTCTGAGTTTGCAATAAGTCGTTTCATCAGCTTGCCTCCCTGTGATGTGACACAATTCGATTTTACTGAACCAACTAACGCGTTTTTCGTTACCCGCGGCGCTTGTGAAAACAGTGAAGGTGTCGGCAGCGGGGCATCGCCCGCGATACGGACTTTTTGAAAATCAGCCTTCCCTCATGCGCGCGGCTTTAGCCACTTATTGGTTAACGCTACATGCTATTGCGCCATCAACGCAAGTATCGCCGCTCCCGGAGGGCTTTCGCCAAACCTAATCGTCGGGCAAAACGACGACTTTCATGCACTCGCGGCGTTCCAAAAGCGTGAAGGCCTGGTCGATCTCGGCGAAAGGCAAAACATGGGTCACCAGCTGGCGTAATTCGTCCGCCAATGCACCGGCCAAAGTGGTGCTGCGGACCCAGGTGCCCCGGTTATAGGCGCGGCAGCCGATCAGCTCCTTTTCATCCAAAGCCAGGGGCAGAGAATGGAAGGGTGCGGTAGCATGACAATAACCGACGATGCCCAGCCTGCCGCCACGGCGCAACGCGGGCAGGGCCGCGGCCAAGGCGTCCGGGTGCCCGCTGGCATCGTAGGCAACGTCGGCGCCCCTGGGTGCAACCCGGCGAACAGCGGCGGCAAGATCTTCGCTGTCCTGATCCACTGTGATGGCGCCAAGCTGGCGGGCCAGGGCCAGGCGGGTGGCATCGGCGGCCACGCCGGCGACGATCACCGCCGCCGCCCCGGCGGCCCGGGCAACCAGCAGATGCAGCAGACCCACCGGCCCGGCCCCCATGACCAACGCCACGTCGCCGGCCCCGATGGGCACGCGTTCGAGCACCGCATGGGTGGCGACCGTCAGTGGCTCTATCACAGCCGCCAGCTGGGGATCGCTGCCGTCGGGCAGGACGAAAACATTATCGGCGGGGACGGCGATCCGTTCCGCCAGACCGCCCGGGGCATGGCAGCCCATGATGCTGCGCTGGGTACAAAGCGCGTGACGGCCATTGTTGCAATAATAGCAGCGGCCGCAATTGAGATGCGGTGTGACGGCGGCCAGGGCGCCGATGGTCATTCCCTCCACCCCGGCGCCCAGCGCTTCGATATAGCCGGCGAATTCATGGCCCAGAACATGCGGGAACGCCGGTGCATATTCCGCCGCGATATCGGCATCCCAGCGTCGGATCGCCAAATCGGTGCCGCAAAGGCCGCCGCCACTGACCCGCAGCAGCACCTGGTCCGGGCCCAATACCGGCTCCGCCACCTCGATCTCCACGATGTGGCCGGGGGCGGCTTCTGTTTTGGCAATTGCGCGCATGCCGGCCAGCTTGCACGACGAAACCGTATCAGGCAACCTGGATGACTGCGGGCGAAATGCTGGATGAAATGGAGTGCAATCGTGATCGATTTGAGCGGCTATGCCGTCAACACTTACGCCTATACCTTTTCCCACAGCGCCGGCGACTGCATTGAAACCTATGCCGGCACGGGTGCCTTGGGGCTCGAGGTCATGATGTACCCGGGCCATGCCTGGCCGGACAACCTGGACCACGGCGCCCGCCGCGCCCTGGCGAAGAAAAGCCGCGATGCCGGCCTGCCGGTGATCAGCCTGAATATGCCAAACATAGATATCAACATCGCCGCTGCGACCCCGGACATGCGTGCCTACAGCATCGATACCCTGTGCCGCATCATCGCCCTGGCCGGCGATCTGGAGGTTCCGGGCGTGGTGATTGGGCCAGGCAAGCAAAATCCTCTGATGCCGGCACCACGAGACGTGCTGTTGAGCCATTTTCACAGGGCCATGGAAACCCTGGTGCCGGCGGCACGGGCGGCGGGCACCCGACTATTGGCGGAAAATATGCCCTTTGCCTTTTTGCCCGGTGCCGAAGAGATGATGGCGGCGCTGGCGGATTATGCGATCGAGGATGTGGGCGTGGTTTACGATATCGCCAACGGCCATTTTTGCGGCGAGGATCTGGCAGACGGCTTTCGCGCCGTGGCATCACGCCTGGCCCTGGTGCATGTCTCGGACACGCCAACGGACGTCTACCTGCATGCGCCGGTGGGAGCGGGGTCGGTGCCGTTCGCCCATGGCGCCGAGGCCTGCCGGGCGGTGGGTTATGGCGGCCCGACCATGTTGGAGATTATCTGCGACGATCCCGACCGGGAAATTCCGGCCTCCGCCGCCGCCCTGTCGGAACTGGGTTGGCGCTAAGTATTACCAGGCACCTTGACCCGTATACGGTAGAGCGAGGTCGACGAGGTCAGGAACAGACTGCACATATCGCTATCGCCCCAGGTGAAGTTGGCGGTCACCTCCGGCGTCAGGATCACACCCAGACAGGTGCCGTCGGGGGCAAAAACATGCACGCCGCCGGGGCCGCTGCAATAAAGGTTCTCGGCACTGTCGATTTTCAAGCCGTCGGGCGCGCCCGGACCCTCGCCCACCGTCTCGGCCCAGATCCGCGAGTTCGCGATGCTGCCGTCAGGGGCTACATCGAATTCCCGGATATGCCCGCGATCGGTATCGTTCACGAACAGCCGCGTTTCATCAAGCGAGAAGCAAAGCCCGTTGGGCTGGGCGAAATCGTCGACCAGCAATGTCAGGGCATTGTCTTCAGGCGCGATGCGGTAGACGCCTTGAAAGTCGAGTTCGGGCTCGCGCAGCACGCCGAAATATTCCAGGCGGCCATAACTCGGGTCCGAGAAATAGATCGCGCCATCCTGCTTGACGATGATGTCGTTGGGGCTGTTCAGTTCCTTGTCGCCATGGTGACTGGCCAGCACGGTGATGCTGCCGTCATGTTCGGTGCGGCTCACCCGGCTGGTGGCGTGTTCGCAGGTCACCAACCGGCCGGCTCCGTCATAGGCATTGCCGTTGGCCATGTTGCTCGGCTGGCGGAAGGTGGTGATGCCTTGCCCGGCGTTCCAGCTACGCATGTGATTGCCCGGCATGTCGCTGAAGGTCAGCGTTTCCGTGGCGGGCTGCCAGACCGGTCCCTCGGTAAAGTCAAAGCCACTGCCCAGTTGTTCGAACGCGACATCGTCGCCCACGACTGCGGTAAAGCGCGCGTCCCGGATCTCAACATTCATCACAAGCTCCTTCGATTCCACGGGATACTACATCTCGGTGGGAAAATAGTATTGAATGCATTCTAATACCAACCTGCAAAATCGCGAAGGGAAGCCAACGCCATGATTTACGAACTGCGTACCTACACCATGAATCCCGGTACGGCGGCCAAGGCCGCCGCGCATTCGGCCACGGTGGGCCGGGACGTTCGCGGCGATGAATATGGCAAGCTGGAAGGCTATTGGATGACCGAGATCGGGCCGCTGAACCAGGTCATGCATCTATGGAGTTATGCCGATCTCAACGAACGGGCCCGCTTGCGCGCCGCACTATCCACCAACGAACGTTGGAACAAGGAATACCTGCCCGAGATGCGGCCCAACCTGGTGCGCCAGGACATCCGTCTGCTGAACTGCGTGGTTGGCCCGAACGCGCCAGAGAGCGAGGGCAATCTGTACGAATTCAGAAACTACCGCCTCCGCCCCGGCGCCATGAAGCAATGGCTGGGCTTGTACATGGACGTCCTGCCCACACGGGAAAAGTATTCCCGTATTACCGGCCTGTGGTCGACCGAGGCCGGCCAGCCCAATGAAGTTTGCCACATCTGGGCCTATCCAAGTTTCGCGGCCCGCACCAAGGTACGGGGCCAGGTGGCGGAGGACCCGGCCTGGCAGGCCTTTCTGGGCAAGGCCGGTGGCCTGATCGAGGAGATGCATTCCACTCTGATGCTGCCCGCGCAGCATTCACGGCTGAAATAACGAACGTCAGGCTATCTTGATCTTTGCCGGTGGGCCGTTCGTGGTACCATCCGGCAACTATTTTCAAAGGAAAGAACAGCAACATGGATGTCGCCGGTAAAAAAGCATTGGTATTTGGGGGAACGTCGGGGATCGGCCTGGCAGCCGTGGAACAACTTGCGGCCCTGGGCGCATCGGTTGTCGCTATGGGGCGCAGTCCGGACAAGGCGGACAATCTGCCGGCGGGTGTGGAGTTCAGGCAATGCGATGTGCGCGACCGCGATGCATTGACGGCCCTGTTCGAGGACTGCGCGCCCTATGACATTCTGGTCACCGCGGCGACGGGTGGCGCCCGCGCCGCCGGCCCGTTCATGGAAATGGACATGGACGGCTACCAGGGGTCTTTCGAAAAGCTGTGGGGCTATGCCAACGTCGTCCGCTTTGGCGGGGCCGGGTTGAGTGATGACGGCAGCATCGTTCTGGTCAGCGGCTCACCGGCGCGCAAGGCTAAACCAGGCCAGGTCGCCCTGGCCTCGGTCGGCAGCGCGGTCGAAGCATTGGCCCGTGCGGTGGCGCCCGAAATCGTGCCGAAACGCCTGAATGTGGTCTCCCCCGGTGTTATCAACACCAATATGTTTGGCCCGGCCAGCGACAAGCGGGATGAAATGGTCCTGGCCAACACCGCCAAGAATTTGATCCCGCGCGGCGGCACGGCGGACGAAGTGGCCCAGGCGATTCTATTCGTCATCCAAAACGACTTCGTCACCGGCACCACGGTCGATGTAGACGGCGGCTGGTTGCTGTCTTAAGGCATTTTCAATGCGGGCTGAACCGCCCGCTCCCCCTCCCGGCCACCCACGGGATCATGCTCATTGGGTGGCCGGGAGGGGGAGTGGGCGGCTTGGCAACAGAAAACCATCACCGCGCCTCGATCTCGTCGATACGGGCGCTGGGAGAGATGTGATTGAGGCTGATCCGGGTCTCGATCACCGCCGGGCCGTCGTGGGCCATGGCCTCGGCCACCACCTGTTCGACTTCACTTTCCGCCGTAATGCAGAAACCCTTAGCGCCGAAGGCTTCGCCCCAGGCGGCAAAATCAGGGTTTTGCAAGGCCGTGGCCGTGACCCGGCCCGGAAAGCTGCGTGCCTGATGCATTCGAATGGTGCCGTAGGCGCTGTTATTGGCGACAAAAATCTTGATCGGTACGCCATACTGTACCGCCGTCGCCAGTTCATTGCCGGTCATCATGGCGCCGCCGTCGCCGACGAAGACCACGATCTGCCGGCCCGGCGTTGAAAGCCCCGCCGCGACCCCCGATGGCACGCCGGGACCCATGGCGCCGACCGTGGCGCCGATGAACATATTGTCCTGGCCAAGGTGGAGATAGCGCGCCGGCCAGCTGGAAAAATTGCCCGCGTCCGTGGTGACGACCGCATCCTTGTCCAGATGATCGTTGATGGCGGCAACCACGTGGCCAAAGACCACGCCATCGTTGGCCGACACAGGCTTCCAGGTCATCACCGAGCGATGCGCCGTGTTCAGCCGCGGCACCCAGGCAGACCGCGTTGCCGCGCTGTCTTCGGGGCCCATGGCCAGCATCGCCTTGATGAATTCATGGGGGTCACAGCCCAGGCCCAGGGCGGGTTCGAACACCCGGCCGACTTCCACCGGGTCGGGCCAGACATGGATCATCGGCTGCTCGGGTTTCGGCGCGCGGGGGAAGGTGAAGCCCTGGCTCATTGAAGGTCCGATGCGTTCACCCAGCACCAGCAACAGATCGCATTCCCGCATCACATCCAGCAACTCACCAGGCGCCCGGTTGATCAAACGCCCGGCGCTGTTCGGATGGCGGCTGTCAAAGATGTGAAAGCGCCGCTGCGGCGTCGCCACCGGCAGCGCGAACCGTTCGGCGAATGTGGTCAAATCGGCCAGGGCCGCCGGGCCGTGCAGCCGCCCGCCGGCAATGACCAGGGGCCGCTCCGCCGCGCGCAGCATGGCGACGGCGGCCGCCGCATCTTCCGGGGTTGGCGCCGTCAGCGCCTTTTTTCGCGGGCCCAGCACCTCGGCCTCGCAGGGGCCGTAGAGCAGATCCTCGGGAAGGACGACAACGACCGGTCCCGGCGTGCCGGACTGGGCGACATGGAAGGCGCGGGCGATGGACTCGCTGATCCGGCTTGGCTCGATCACTTCGATGACCAGCTTGGCGGTTTCCGAGAAGGCCCTGGAATAATTCATTTCCTGCAAGGCCATGCGGCCCAGTTCGTCCCGCTCCGCTTGGCCAACCAGAAAAATCAATGGTTCGGCATCGTGATAGGCCACGTGCAGCGCGATGGCGGCGTTCATGGCACCGGGTCCGCGGCTGATGATGCAGACGCCGGGCTCGTTACGCAGCCGCGCGTGCGCCACTGCCATGAAACCGGCGCCGCCTTCATGGCGGCAGACCACAAGTTTCATATTGGGAAAGTCGATCAAGGCATCGGTCAGCGGCAGATAGCTTTCACCAGGCACGCAATAGGCGGTGTCAACACCATGGGCTTCCAACGAAGCAGCCAGGACATGGGCGGCGGAATTACTCACGGGCGGTTCCTTTCGGTTCTCATACAGGTTCGTGGTCGGCCACGACGTCGCGCCAATCACCTTGCGGCTGCCAGCCCAGCGCGTCGCGAGCACGGCGCGTGTCCAACACGGAGGCGTATGGGTCGTCCCGGTAATGCGCCGGATCGCGCACCTCGGGGCAGGTTCCATACAGGGCGGTCATGCGCGGCAAGGTCTCGACCCGGCCAATACCGTCGCGAGCGGCCAAGGTGAAAACATCGAACGGGCGCGCCTGATAATCGAGCGCGGCAACGAAGCCGCGCGCCGCATCGCGGGAGCGGACATAGGTCCGGATCGCCGAGAGCGCGCCGTATGGCTTCACGCCATCGGAATCCATATATGCCGGTGGTTCGCCGTCCGGGTCGGGCAAGCGGAGCTGCGCCAGGATCTGCGCTTCCTTTTCGGGGCGGACAATCAGGGTCGGCCTCAGGCAGACAATGCTCAACGAGCCGCGTGCCGCGAAATGCCGCGCCATGGTCTCGATCAGCTGCTTGCTCAGGGCATAGGCACCTGTGGGGCGCAGCGTATGGCCCTCGTCAATGGGCAGATAATCGGGTGCGCGGTCATGATACAGACCAAGCGCGGCGGTGCTGGATGCCACCACCAGATGGCGCACGCCGGCATCTTCGGCGGCCTGAAAGACATTCCAGGCGCCTTGCACATTGGTCGCCATATAGGCCTGTTCATTGGGCGCTTGGCCGTCGTCATATCCGGCCAGGTGGATCACCGCGTCCTGGCCCTTGAACGCCGTGGTCAATGCCGGCAGATCAAGGATATCGGCCGCGACGTATGGCGCCTCCTGGCGGGGCGGGCTGATATCCAGCGAGATGGCCTCGTAATCCGACCCCAACGCGGCCATCACATGGCTGCCGAGGCGCCCGCTGCCACCGGTCACGGCCACTTTCTTGGGTCTCAAATCGACTCTCCCTTTGGGCTTTGCTGCGCCAGCGGACGATAGCAATACCACATTGCCGGGTCCGCCTAAATCCGGCAGCATGTAATTTACAAAAACAGTCAGTTAGGAGGAGATATCATGACGGCGGAAAGACCAACAGCGACCCCTGGCGCCAAGATGATGTATCTGATTAAACGCAGGGCAACGACCACGCGCGAAGAGCTGATCGCGCATTGGTTCGCCAATCACATGCCCGACGTCATCGCGCGCGCCGAACAAGCCGCCGCCGCCGGCAAGCTGGCTGCGGAACATTATGTGGCGACCTTGTTTGACCCCAAACCCGATAGGCCGCAGAACTGGGATGGCATGGCGCAGCTGTGGTATGACAAGCCATTGCCGCGGCCATATTCGGCCCACGGCGTCGAACCCACCGATACTTTCCAAGAAAAAGCGGAACACTATATGCCATGGGCAACGCGCGAGTACGTGGTCATGGACGGCGCCTTGCCCCTGAACCCGCCGACCCTGAACCCGCCCTTTCCCTGCACCCGAAGCGGCTTTTTCAAGGTCACGTTTCTGGTCGGCATCAAGCAAGACGGCGATTACGGCGAGCTGTTTGACCATTGGCTGGATGTGCATGTGCCCAACGTGCGCCAGACCATGCAGGCTGTGGGCGGTTTCCGCTATGTGGTCAGCCATGGCTTGGAACCCGACGGAGACAGTCATGCCGGCATGGCGGAATTATACTTTGCCGATGCCTCCGGCTGGGCCCGCTACCGCGAACAAATCAAACCGGACGGCATGCAGCATCGGATCGATGCTTCGGAGGTATATTACAGCGGCACCGAAATGGTGGGGATCGCCTGATAGCGAAACTCAAAGGATCGGTACCGGCTTGTTGCGCAGTCCTGATAGCGCGTTGCCGGCGATCGCCGCCAGTAATACAACCCCGCCCAGCAGCGTAAATGTTCCCGCCGTTTCGCCCAGGAAAAGCCAGACCCAGAACGGGCCCAACACGACCTCGGTCATGGATAGCAGGGCTAATTCGGCGGCCGGGACGGTGCGTGAGCCGATGGTATAGATGACCATTCCCGCGCCGACCTGAAACACGCCCAGGGAACCGGCGACCAGGATATCCTGCATAGGCAGGACCAACGAGTATCCCGCGGACAGGCAAACCGCCGCCGCTATGATGATGGCGAAGACACCGGCCAGAAACACCGTTGGCATCATGTCTTCGACCTTGCGCCAGCGCAGGGTAACGGTGAAAACGGCAAATCCCAGCGCGGAAATCAAGGCCGCGATATTGCCAGCCATGTGACCCAGCGAGATGCCTTCCCAGACCATGACGGCGATGCCGGTAATGGCGACAACCATCGCCCACCAGGTCGCGGTACGGACCCGTTCGCGCAATATAAACAAGCCGAGCAGCGCAGCCATGAACGGTGCGGCGGCAAACAGGAACATGGCATTGGCCACCGTCGTTTCCTGTATGGCCAGGATGCCGCCCGTGAAGGCGAAGACCAGTGCGACGCCGCCGATCACCCCGGCGACACCGACCTTGCGGATGGTCTGAAAAGGTTTGCCGCCCGACCGCAACGCGATCACCAGAAACAGGAATGGCGCCAAGCTCAGTGAGCGGTAGAACAGGATCTGCCAGACATTGGCGGTCTCTATGAAACGGATGCCCAAGCCCATGGACGACCAACAGACGCCGGCGAACAGGACCAGAAATATGCCGTGGCGATAGCTCGGGTTAAATTGCAGCATTTCCAGGAAACTTTCTAGCCAGCGATGATCCTAGCACCGTAGTGTGCTATCACCCATATGGAGAGGCCCATCGCCAGGATCGGGCCGGATGACGGGAGTAGACCATGAACGGGATCGACTACATAACCCAAATTCTAAAGCAAGAAGGCGTCGAATGGCTGTCCTGTTTCCCTTCCAATCCACTGATTTCGGCGGCTGCACGTGAAGGCATCCGCCCCATCGCCTTTCGCCACGAGCGCGGCGCGGTCATGGCCGCCGACGGCTACAGCCGGATCAGCGACCGTCAACGCTTTGGCGTGGTCGCGGTGCAGGCCCAGGCCGGGGCGGAAAACGTCATGGGCGGGCTGTCCCAGGCCTACGCGGACAATATTCCCATTCTGGTCATGCTGGGCGGCAACAATCTCAACCAGATCTCGGTGCGGCCGAATTTCTCCGCCGTGCAGAAATACCAGGGCTGGGTCAAGCAGATCGAGGCGATCTATACGCCCGACCAGGTCGGCGACGTCATGCGCCGCGCCTTTCATGCCCTGCGCAACGGCACCCCGGGCCCGGTGGTGGTGGAACTGACCGGCGATGTCTGCGCCCAGGAAATCCCCGAAGCAGCGCAAAATTATCAATCGCCGAAACTGACCCGCCAGGCGCCGGAAGCCGCCGATATCGCGGCGGCGGCCAAGGCCTTGCTTGGCGCCAAGAAGCCAATGATTTGGGCCGGTGCCGGGGTATTGTTTTCGGGTGCCACGGATGCGCTGCGGGAACTGGCGGAACTGACCGCCACGCCGGTGTTCACCACCATGCCCGGTAAATCCGCCATTGATGAGCGCCACCCCCTGGCCCTGGGCGCGGGCAGCGGCGCCACCACCCTGGCGGCGCACCGCTGGCTGACCGATAGTGATGTTCTTCTGGCATTGGGTTCCAGCCTGACACGGACGCCCTATGGCCAGCGGATCAAGCCCGGCAAGTTCGTGATCCACAACTCCATCAACCCCGATGACATCAACAAGGACGAGGCGGCGGATATCGGCCTGGTTG
Source organism: Rhodospirillaceae bacterium (assembly GCA_018701215.1). Lineage (GTDB taxonomy): Bacteria > Pseudomonadota > Alphaproteobacteria. The sequence continues at coordinate 32,210 of JABIWH010000005.1, read as the reverse complement.
GCGATACCCAATTGACCATTCAGGCACTGATCGAGGCGGTCAAGGCCCAGACGGGGGGCGCCGGCGATAGAGCGCAGGTTGAGGCAGAGGTTGCCGCCGTCAAGGCCGAGTGGATGGCGGAATGGGCATCGGTCCTGACCTCGGATGATGAACCGTTGACCTATTACCGGGTCATTCACGAGATCAACCAGAACCTTGATCTGGAGAACAGCATTGTGACCCACGATGCCGGCGCGCCGCGAGACTCCATCGTGCCGTTCCATAACGCCACCGCGCCGCACAGCTTTATTGGCTGGGGCAAGACCACCCATCTTGGGTTCGGCATTCCCCTGATGATCGGCGCCAAGATGGCCCAGCCTGACAAATTCTGCCTCAACCTGATGGGCGACGGCGCTTTTGGTATGTCGGGCACCGACATTGAAACCGCGGCCCGCTCCGGCGCCGCCATTACCACGGTACTGCTCAACAACAGCGCCATGGCGACCTATTCCGGCCCGACCCAGGGCGCCATCGGCGCGGAGGCGCGGGAGCTTTATGGCGTATCCCACATGCAGGGCGATTACGCCAAGATCGCCGAGGGCATGGGCGCGGTTGGCATCAAGGTCAGCAAGGCCAGCGAAATGGCCCCCGCCCTGCAAGAGGCCCAACGCCTGAATGCCGAGGGCACGACGGTGCTGATCGATGTGGACGCCAACGTGGAAGACCGCCGCTCCAGATTTTAGTGTCGGCGCATGCCGTGCCCATGGATGCCCGGATCAAGTCCGGGCATGACGAGTATGTCAATTTTCTACAGCCATGTCGTCATTGCCGGGCTTGACCCGGCTATCCAGGGAAGCATGGCACGATGAGTATCGAAACTCGTCTACGTCGCGACATAGTTCGGAACGCCGCTTGAAATCGTCGTGCGCTGCATCAGGCGTTGATGCTGTGCCGTGTCGAATGCGGTGGCGCGGTGCACGGTGGCCTGGTTGTCCCAGACGATCGCATCGCCGGTATGCCATTCATGGCGATAGCTGTTCTCGGGCCGCGTTGCCCGCGCCAACAGATCATCCAACAGCGCGCGGCTTTCGTCTTCCGGCCAGCCCACCACGCATTTTGCATGCACGCCGATCATCACGGACTTATCGCCTGTCGCCCTGTTGGTCCGCACCAGGCGGTGGCGGACGGGAGCCATATGCGCCCGTTCCTCCGCCGTGAAGGTAAAACCGGCCAAGCCGCGGGAATAGGCGAAATCGTGCTCTATTTCCAGATCCTCGATCTCGGCCTTTTGCTTTTCACTAAGCGAGGCATAAGCCGCCCTGGTGGAGGCGAGTTCGGTGGCGCCGCCTTCAGGCGGCACGATGCGCGCGGTCAGGACCGAACATAGCGAGGGCACCGCCTTGAAGGTGCTATCGGCGTGCCAAAACATATTGGCCTTTTGATAGAACATGCGCCGATCATCGGCCGGAATGACCTCGCCGGATTTGAGGTCCAGATTCGATTGCCGCGCGAAGGGCGTGCCCGAGCCGGGATTAACGCCACGCGTGCCTTCCAACGGCCCGAACCATTCGCTGAACTCGATCTGCTGCTCATCGGTCATCGCTTGATCGGAAAATACCAAGACAAGATGTTCATCAAAGGCCGCCCGAATGGCCGCGAAGGCCGCTTCATCGAGCGGCCGATTGATATCGATGCCGGAAATCCGGGCGCCAAACACGGGCGTTATGGGCGCAATGGTTAGGGGCATGGGAGATCTTTCCAGCTAGGGGCGCGTTCCGTAGAGACCGCAGGCGGTGCAACATTACCAGGATCCTGTATCAGTTCACTATTTTCCTATTTCGAATGGAGTGGACTCCATGAAAGTACGTTGCTTATCTCGCAACGCTGCCCTTTACTGCCCAGGCGCGCACTGCCTGCAGGAATTCACCATCCGGGCCGAATAGGGGCTCGACCACGGTGTCATAAAAAGGCACGCTGTAAAAAACCGCAGGGTCGGCCATCCGCGTGTTGTTCTCAACGCTACCGGCCCCGCTTCGATATGAACGACAATGGAGCTTCAACTATGCGACCAAACAAGATCAAACAGATGTGGCAAGACGGTAAGCACGCGAGCCTGGGTTGGCTCTCCATCTCCCATGGCTTCACGGCCGAGGTCATGGCGCGCCAGGGCTTCGATGCCCTGTGTGTCGATTTACAGCACGGCACCTCGGAAATGAATAGCGTTTGGCCCATGCTGCAGGCGATATCGCAAACGGACACGACCCCAATCGTGCGCGTCGCGTGGAACGAGCCGGCGGCCATTATGAAGGCCCTGGACCTGGGCGCGTACGGCATCATCGTGCCGCTGGTCAATACGGCCGAGGAAGCCGCCATGGCGGTGGCTGCATGCCGTTATCCGCCGGTTGGCATGCGTTCGTCTGGGCCCATCCGCGCGGCGCAATATGGCGGCGCCGACTACCAGGCCAACGCCAACGACGAGATCATCGTCATGGCCATGATCGAGACGAAAGAAGGCCTCGCCAATCTTGAAGCCATCTGCGCCACGCCGGGCCTCGACGCCGTCTACATCGGCCCGGCCGATTTGTCGTTCGCATTGGGTCTGGAACCGCGCGGTGATAATCCAGACCCGACCCATCTTGCTACCTGCGACAAGATCCTCGAGACCGCGCATAAGCATGGCATCAAGGCCGTCATGCATTGTGCCAGCGCGGCGTTCGCGGCGGGCGCCATCAAACGCGGCTTCGACATGGTGATGCTAACGTCGGATCTTGCCTGCATGATCGCCGGCGTACGGCAGCAGCTTGACCAGTTCAAGGCTGAGACGAGCTGAGGAATTTCCGACGCCGATCAACGGCGCCAGCCGGCTTTCATGGCCGGATGGCGCGCGCGGTTTTTTCCGCGCCGCAAAAATATGGTGCGGCGCGGAAGGATTTCGGCAGGCGTGGTTGCTGAACTGAAAATCTAGGAGATAAGAAGCGCATGGGAATTAGAGAACTCGCCGAACAAGCGCAAACCGAAATCAAGGCGATGCAGGTGAACGAGGCCTTGCCAAGGTATGGCGACGGCGATCTCGTCTTTGTTGATGTTCGGGATATTCGTGAGGTCGAAAAGAGCGGCACCATCGAAGGCGCCCAGCACGCGCCGCGCGGCATGATCGAATTCTGGTTCGACCCCGACAGCCCCTATCATCGCGATATCTATGGCGATGCCGGCAAGACCTATGTTCTGTTCTGCAATGCCGAATGGCGTTCCGCCTTGTGCGCGAAATCACTGCAGGACATGGGCATCAACAATGTGGCGCAACTCTTTGGCGGGCTACCGGCATGGCGAGACGCCGGCGGGCCGACGGAGGAGAAGAAGCGGAAATAACTTCAGCCGCGGCCTGCGTTAGCTTTTCGTACCGGTTTGCCGCCAGACGTCGTCGCGGGGCATGTCGGGTTTGCCTGGCCGGGTGTCGTAGTACGGGATCAGCGGTTTGTAATGCTCGTACATGCGGCGCAGCTCGCCCACCGGTTCGTCATGCAGATCGGCGCGCAAATCGATCCAGGCATAACTGCGTTTGTTGACGACTTTCAGGGCGGATGAAAACTCGCCGCCCACCTGGCCGCCGGCGTCCCGGCCCGCTTCCAGGCATTTCATCAGCCGGTCGCCCAGATCCTCGCCGGCCGTGGCATCCCAGACATCGACCATGGCCGTGACCGTATCCTCGCCTGCCAGGCGGTTACCTAGGGAGACGAAATCTTTTTTTGCCACATGGCCTTTCCAATCCTCGCTGTCCTGGCCGGTCCAGGCGGCGGTCCGGCCCTCCTGGTCGACCACGGCAACCTGGCGCCATTCCCGGTAGGGGTCATTATCGGACAATTCCTTCAATACTTTCGCCGCACCGTAGCCCATGGACAACAGATCCAGGCCCAGCGGCCCAAAACGGGGATCACCATTGGCCTGCACCACCAGGGCGCCGACGCCCGGCTTTAGAAACGGGCATTTGGCGCCGATCGCGATGGGCCGGGTGGCGATGGCGATACCGAACATGCCTGTGTCGGGGCAGCGGGCGATGACGGAGTAAGTCATAAAAATCCTCAACAAAGCTGGTGACAGGAACTCAATGTACCATGACGGTAGCGAATTTTGCCCATAATAGGCAGCGCTTTTTCAGGCTGCCGCGACCACCAATCCGTGCGCCATGTTGACCTTGGAGGGGATGTCATCGGTCACGAAGAGGGGCGCCAGACCATAGCCCGGCAGCTCGCGCAGACGGCAGGCGAAATAGTCCTGGGCCACGATATAGTTGCGCCGCATGCCCCGAGGGTTCCAATCGCGGAAGGCTTCGACCATGGCCACGTGGCCTCTGGAAACGCGCTTTAACTGTGCCATCACCTCGGCGCGAATGGCTTCCATCTGCTCCAGGGCCGAGATGGAATAAACCAGATCAAAGCTATTGTCGTCATAGGGCATTTCCGCCGCGCTGCCCTGGCGTACCTGGAGACGGCGGTGGGCGGCGGGGTCCTGGCTGGGTTCGGGGGAATAGTCCAACAGATATCGCGGCAGACTATCCTGGCGCGACCATTCCTGGATCGCCTTGATGCCGCTGGCCGTCAGATCGATGCCATGGAAGGTGATGTCCGGAAAACGGGCCGCCAGAACAAATAGATTGATGCCCATGCCACAGCCGACTTCCAGCACGGATCTAGGCCGCAATTCCTCGATCACCCGCATCATATGCAACAAATGTACGCGTTTTAGGCCCGGCGCCCCGGCCAGCATGCGCCGCTGGCCCCACAAAATGGGCACGGCGCGGGCGTTGCTATCGACAAGGCGCGCCAACGAGGTTTCGTCCCATGTTTTGCCGTAGACCTGCTCTACCACTTCCGGCGCGCGGCGGCTGCCGCCCATCCAGCCGCCGAACTGTCGGCGCAGGCGCCGTTTGAGAATTTTTTTACCCCGGCCCGCCAACAGGGCCTGCCATTCGCTGTCGTCTTCCGGGCCCATTTCGCGGGCCACAAAGGGCGCCAAGGTCTCGGCGATGCGGGCATGGGGGAGCGCAAGATCCATGTTGGTGTTTGGGTTGGGCATTCAAGGCATCCGTGATGGGGCGAAAAATCTAGTCTAACAATGCTATATTGGTCAGGCATCGCTTGCATCAAGATCGTTGAGGGCCTAAATCAGCCGCGACGACATAATGCTAAAAGGCCCTAAATGAGCGCGCCGCAAAAGAAACCGAAGAATTTGCCGGCCATCGCCCTGACCCCGGACGATGTGATCCCGCACGCGCATTGTCCGGTCTGCGGCGGCAATGATCTGGTACCCTATTTCGAACTGACCTTTCACCAGATCACCATTCCTTATCAACGCTGCCGCGGCTGTGACCTGGTGTTCATGAACCCGGTGCCCAATCAAGACTGGTATGACCGCCTGTATGGCCAGGCTTTTTGGGAGACCAAGTCGGCGAAATCGGCGCCCGAAGAGACCCAGGCGCGGCAGAAACAGCTGATCAAGGAGCTGCAGCGCACGGAAAAACTATGCGCCACCCTTGATGCCGCCGGCTGCAGCCCCAAACCTGGCGCCCGATTGCTGGAGATTGGCTGTGCCTTTGGCCTGATCATCAGCTCCATCGCGGAACATTATCAGGCGACGGCGTTTGGCGTGGAGCCGTCCGAGCTGGCCGCCGGTTTTGCCCAGACCCTGGGCGGCGTGGATGTCATCGCGCCCACCATCGATCAATTGAGCGAGATGGAGCCGGAACCTGGCCAGCAGATGGATGTGATCCTGTTCTCGCATGTGATGGAGAACGTGGTCGATCTGAACAAGGTCTTCAAAGCCGTCGATCGTTGGCTGGCACCTGGCGGCGTGGTCTTGATGGAAACACCTAATTCGACAGTGCAGAATTCCACCCACATTTATCACCCATATTGTTTCTCCCAAGCTTCACTGCGCCAGCTGTTCGGCGGCCACGACTTCGAGATCGTCTCGCTGCGGGCCTCGGGCCGTCCAAGCTCGACCCTGATCCCGCGCTATTTGACCCTGTTGGCGAAACGCGGGGCGGACGGGGGGCAAGCAACGCCATCGGGCCCGAACGGTGGTTTTGACCGCCGGCTTGGCCATGGTTGGCGCGAGGCCGTCAAACGCACACCGTTGGTGTTGGTCGATCGTATTCTGACCTCGCTGCTGTATGCCCCCGGTGACGCAGCCAAGCGCCGGGCCAGCGATCTGGCGGCGGCGCATCTTGCCGGCGCGCATCTGGCTGATGAAGACGGCGGATAATGCGGTAGCCATGGCGGAAACTGCCGCAACAAATAAATCCAAGGTGCCCACGACAGGCAAGGTGGGGAAACTGCTCCGCCTGATCGCCGGCCGGCGGCGCTTCGCGCTGGTTCTGCTGGCGGCGCTGTTCGTGGGCGCCCTGGCGGAAAGCCTCGGCCTCTCCCTGGTACTGCCTTTGCTGAACAGCCTGATGGGGATTGGCGACGGTGAACAGGGCCGCTTCGCCACGATGATTTCCTCGATCCTGGATCTGCTGCCCAAGGATGCAAAGATCGAAGGTTTGCTGGTGCTGTTTGCCATCGCCTTTTTCATCAAGGGCGGATTGTTGGTGGTGAACCGGGGGCTGACAGCCTTGTTTTCCCACCGATTGCGCCAGGACTGGGCCTCCAAGCTGCTACAGCATTACCTGCATGCCGATTATGCCTATCTGGACCAGATGCCCCAGGGTGCCTTGATCCAGAACGTCGTTAACGAGACCCAGATCGGCGCCAAGGTGATGACCAACATCGTCGATTTCGTCAACAAGCTGATCCTGTCCCTGTTGTTGTTCGGGGTTCTACTGGCGGTGCATTGGCAGGCGACCCTGATCATCGGCGCGGTCACCCTGACGCTGCTGGCCCTGATCCGCCGGGGTCTGAACGGCTATTCCCTGCGCTTTGGCAAGATCCGTATCAGGCTGTCGCGGCAGATCGCCGAACTGGCCACGGAATCCCTGCATAGTGTGCGCCAGATCAAACTGTTCAATGCCTATGAACAACGATACGCGACGTTTCATGACCGTCTGCGCCGGTTCGCCGATGCGGCGGCGATTTTTCAGGCGGTCAGCGAAATTCCCAAACAGATGACCGAGTTGTCGGTCATCGTGATGGTGGCCGGTGCCCTGATCTGGGTGCAGCGGGTGGCCGGCCAGGATGTGCAAAGCGTCGCCGTGTTGTTGGGCTTTTTCATTCTGGTGGCGCAACGGCTGCTCTCCAACGTGACCTATCTGACCTCGCGCCGGATGGTGATCGGCTCGGCCCTGCCGTCTTTACACCTGATTTACCAGCTGCTCGAAGATGCCCCGAGCAGGGAGAAGTTGGATGATGGCCTGACCTTCGAAGGCCTGGAGACGGATCTGGTCTGCCGCGACGTGGCCTTTGCCTATGCCGATGGTCGGGTGGTCTTCGACGGTTTTGATCTGACCATCCAAAAGGGCAAGACCACGGCCCTGATCGGACCATCGGGCGCGGGCAAGTCCACATTGGTGGATATTCTGACCGGCTTCCGGCGGCCCCAGCGCGGTGATATTTCCCTGAACGACCACGAGATCGGCGAATACAGTCTGGCTTCGCTGCGCAGCCGCATCGGCTATCTGACCCAGGAGCCGGAGATCTTCGACGACACGGTGCTGGAAAACATCCGTCTGGGCCAGCCCGATGCCAGCGATGATGATTGCAGGGCGGCGGCCAAGCTCGCCCATGCGGATGAATTCATCAGCCAGCTGCCGCAACAATATCATTCCCAGGTCGGTGATCGGGGCAAGGCGTTGTCAGTCGGCCAGCGCCAGCGCCTGGCCCTGGCCCGGGTCATCGTGCGGAAGCCGGATATTTACATTTTTGATGAACCCACCTCGGCTCTGGATCATGAGTCTGAGCGCCTGGTCCAGGAATCCATCCAAGCCTTGTCCGGCGCGGCGACGGTGATCTTGATCGCCCACCGCCTGTCCACCATTGCACAGGCGGACGCCATCTATCGGATCGGTCGCGAGGTGGATGAAGTTGCGCTGGCGGACGTCGATGATAAATAAATTTTCACGCCGGCTGTTTGCTGCCGTGGCAGACGTAGAGAACCTTGCGCGCCCCGCCGATCAGGCGCAGCGGCGGCAGCAGGTACATCGCAGCGGCCAAGATGGGCGAAAGATAGGTTTCGCGGGCCGAAAGCGCGCCGTAGGCGCGTTTCTTGACCTTTGTAAAGCGCGCCGCCAACAACGTGTCAATCTCGTCCTCGAACGGCATGTTCCGCTCGCCGAGATTAAAGATCAAGATACCACCGGGGCGCAGCATGTCGCACATGGCCCGGACCGTTGGCACCGTTCGCTCGGTGGCGAAATAACGATTGTGCATGACCTGAACGCACAGCACCACGTCGCCCGTCAGGCCGGCCTGTTCTTGCGCCTGCTCGATCTCGGCACAGACCGCGCGGACGCCGGGGTATTCCGCCTGATTGGCTGCCTGCCGCGCCGGGTCCACATCGATGCCCACATAGTCCCTGGTTTCGAACAGCATGCGGTTCTGCATCAGACCGCAGCCGGCATCGATACCGACCTCACGGCCACGGCTGGCCCGCATCTCGCGCCACAGCCACAGCCACAACAGCTGTTTCGACGGCTTCAGGGAAAGTCTCAGTTTGCGTGGAAGCAGGGGCATTCTATGATTTGCCTTAACGAATCAATTGTAGAAACAGGTCGCCGGACGATTACGGGATTAAGTATGGGCGGTCAATCCTTTGGCCGCGCGGCTGGGGTGTGCGGGCAGCTATGAAACATTTTCTTGTCCATGTCGCGGGCCGGGGCGTGATGGAGCGTCTGGTGCGGTTGATGGCGGGCCTGCATCAGCATTTCATCGTTGCCATCCTGTTTCGCCTGCTGACCCGGCGCATGCCCAGCGACGCCGATCAGGGTGGGCACAAGCGCTACCACGTATTGATGATCGACAAGGACACCTTTTATGAAGACGTCCATGCCTCGCTGGGCGCCTCACGGGAGGTGCGGGTCTATGTGGCGCACCGGGTGATGGTGAAATCCATCGCCGCCGCCTTTTTGCCCCCCGAACTGGACGACAATTTCTATGTCAGTGATGACCCGAAAACCATTCAGGCGAAACGGAACTATGGCGCCTTTCTGACCGCCATGTGGCCCCATCTGACGCGGCTGCTGCGTATCGATGCGGTGGTCTCGGCCAATTTCGGCTATTACGCCGAGCGCGAGTTCGCCGGCGCGCTGGAGGCCATGGGCGTGCCCTTTTTGGCGCTGCACAAGGAAAATTTGAAAAGCCCCGGCCGCATGGATTTCTTCGCCGATCTCTACCGCGCCCGCCGGGGTCCGTTCACGGGCCGGCGGATCCTGGTCTACAACGAGATAGAGCGCATCGTGCAGACCAGAGCGGAAGTTATTGCCCCCGACCGCGTCACCATCTGCGGCATGCCGCGCCTGGACCGGGTGCATTATTGGCGGCGGCATGAGGCAAATGGCACGGCCAATGATGCCGCGAACGATACTGTGAACAATACTGGCCGCAAGCAGGTGCTGTTCTTTTCCTTCACGACGAAGACCGGCCTGCCGCAAATCCGCCGCAAAAGCCGCTCCGGCTTCGCTAATCTGGCCGAGCCCATGGACGATGCGGTCGCCAAGCTGTCGTGGGAAACTTTATTCCGTGACAGCCACAGGGCGCTTTATCGTCTGGCCCAGGAACGGCCCGATGTTGACGTGGTGATCAAAACCAAGCCGCGCCCCCGCGATTATGATCCGGTGATCGCGCTGCTGGGCGATCCTGCGACCTGGCCCGAAAACCTGAAACTCGTCTACAAGGGCGATCCCTTCAAATTAATGATCACGGCGCATACGGTCTGCGGTTTCAACACCACTGGTTTGTTCGAGGCGATTACAGCCGGCAAGACGATCGTGGTGCCGCGTTTCGCGGAAGCGCTTGATCCTGCCTACGAGCCCTTTATCGTCGATTACGAAGCCGCCGCCAGCTATGCCACGTCCGGTGAAGATCTGACCGCCAAGTTGCAGGCCAGCCTGGAACAACCTGTCCAGGGGGTCGAACTTGCCGTGGCCACAAAGGAACTGCTGGATAAATGGACCGGCAATCCGGATGGCAAGGCCTCGGAACGGGTCACCAAGGCGGTGCTATCCGAGATCGATGCTTCGAGGAACGGTTGAGGCGGTGGCTAACGAATCGCCATGGCTGTTGCTGCCCGTGGAAACCAAGGCGCGGGAGTTTCATGCCAAGCTGTTGCTGGCCGCCCTGGCCGTCGAACGGGGCTATCGGGTCGTGCTGGGAGAGCAGAACGCCATGGTGCGCCAGATAGCGCATCTGCCGCGCGGCCTGTACGTGGATAAATCCATCGCCAAGACCAAGACCAAACATTTCCAACGTCTGCGCCAACAGGGCAACAAGGTCGCTGCCTGGTGCGAGGAAGGCCTGGTCTACCGTGACCGGGATGCCTATTTGCGGCAGCGGATTGATCTGGCCTCTCTGGCGGAGGCGGAGCGGTTTTTCTGCTGGGGGGCGGTGCAACGGGCCGACATCGCGGCCAAGGCCGGGAAAGACGAAGCCAAACTGGTGGCGACGGGCAATCCCCGCTTCGATTTGTTGCGCCCGGATTACCGTGGACTGTTCGCCGATGAAGCCCAGGCGTTGCGGGACCGGCATGGTGATTTCATCCTGATCAACACCAATTTCGCCCGCTATAACCATTTCTATGGCGAGGATTATTTGCTGCAATCCCAACGCCAAAGGGGCACCGTCGCAGGCGCGGAGGACGAGGCGTTCCTGTTGGCCTGGCGCGATTTTCTGGGCCGGATGTATCATGGCTTCGCCGCCATGCTGGAACCATTGTCCAAGGCCTTTCCCCAGCATCGGATCATCCTGCGCCCGCACCCATCGGAAAACCATCAACGTTGGATGGGTGAATGCGACGGCCTGGACAATGTCAGCGTGGAATTCAGCGGCAACGTGGTGCCTTGGCTGCTGGCCGCCCAGGTGCTGGTGCATAATTCCTGCACCACCGGGCTGGAAGGTTATTTGCTGGATTGCCCGGTGATCGCCTATCAGCCGGTGCAATCAGCGGTCTATGATTCCTATCTGCCCAATGTGGTCAGCCACGCGGTGCGCGAAACCGCGCCCCTGATTGAAGGCGTCCGGGCTGCCCTGGCCGGGCAGGTCATGGACGGCGGCGCGGCGGGCCGGGCGGCGGCGGCGGAATATTATGCCGCCCTGGATGGTGCCGAAGCGGGGGAGCGGGTACTGGATGCAATTGACGGCCTGGATCTGACCCTGCCGCAACCCAGCGGGCCGGGCCACGCCTTGGGCCGGTTGTCGGGCTATCTGACCATTCCGGCCCGTGATCTGGCGCGCCGGGTGCTGCGGCCCCAGATCGCGGATTATGCCCAACAGAAGTTTCCCGGCCTTGACCTGGACGAGATGCGCCGTGAACTGGCCCGCCTGTCTGCCGCGTCGGGACGCTTTGCGGGCATCCATGTGGCGCCTCTGGCCCATCAATGCTATGGCTTGGCGGCATGAGCCGCAGCGCAACCCAACGCCTGGAACGAGGTCTGAAGACCACCTCGCGCCGTGGTCTGCGCCTGAACCTGCGCCTGAAAAAACTGTTCGGCCGGCGCGGCAAAACCGTTTTCATCTCGGCGCTGCCAAAATCAGGCTCCACCTTCCTGGTCAAGGTGCTGGAACAGGTCACCGGCTATCAGACGTTTTTCCTGGGCTATCACCAGCTGAACGAACAGGATTTATACCTGCCCAATTTGATCGATGCCTGGTCCATGGACGTGATCAGCCATCAACATACCCGGCCCAGCGCGCCAAATCTGGCCTTGATGGAACAATTTGCAATCCGCCCGGTGATCCTGACCCGCAACGCCTACGACGCCACGGTCAGCCTGACGGATCATCTGGAACGGGAGTCGGCGGACACACCGTTGTTGAACGCGCCCGGTGATTTCATGCTACGTGAACGCGCGGCGCGCCTGGACATGGTGATCGATCTGGCCCTGCCCTGGTACATTCGCTTCGTTGCCGATTGGGCGGGCGCCAAGCAAGCCAAGGATAACTGCTTGTGGTTGCGCTATGAAGATCTGATCGAAGACGGCGCGGCCACGGTTGGGCGGGTTTTAGCCTTTCACGGCATTGCGGCGGAGGCGGCGGTCATCGAACGCGCTCTGCTTCAGGCGCGGGGCGAGGGCAGCCGCCTTAACAAAGGTGTCGCCGGGCGCGGCACGGACGGATTGAGCCCGGCGCAAAAAATCCGGATCAATGATCTGACCCGGCATTATCCCGGCACGGACTTCACCTGCATCGGTCTGGCGGGGGCGAATTAGATGTGCGGTCTGACGGGATCGTTGGAGTTTGAGCCGGCCACCCCAGCCGAAACCCTGGCGCGTCAGGTCAAGGCCATGGCCGATACCCTGCATCATCGCGGACCGGATTCCGACGGCCAATGGCTTGATGCCAAGGCGGGCATCGCGCTGGGGTTCCGCCGTCTGGCGATTATCGATCTGTCCGAACACGGCGCCCAGCCCATGGCCTCGCATGATGGCCGCTATGTCATCGTCTATAATGGCGAGGTCTATAATTTCCCTGAAATGCGCGCGGAGTTGACGGCTCAGGGCCACGAATTCAACGGTCATTCCGATACCGAAGTGATTTTGGCCGCTATTGTCGAATGGGGCCTGGAGGCCGCCGTGAAGCGCTTTGTCGGCATGTTCGCCATCGCCCTGTGGGACCGGCGGGAGCGGACCTTGGCCCTGGTCCGGGACCGGTTGGGGATCAAGCCGCTGTATTACGCGCAATTTGGCCGGCATCTGATATTTGCCTCGGAATTGCAGGCCCTGCGCGCCCATCCGGCGTTTCAGAGCGAAATCGACCGGGATGCGCTGGCGCTGTATCTAAAACGCAATTGCGTGCCCGCGCCCAAAACGATTTATCGCGGCGTCCATAAGCTGGCCGTGGGCACGATCCTGCGCTGCGATGGCAAAGGCAAGATTGAGCTGACACCTTATTGGTCATTGCGCCAGGTCGCCGAGGGCGGTCAGGGAAACCGTTTTCAGGGTAGCGAGGCCGATGCGGCGGCGGAGCTGGAGCGGTTGTTGGCCGAGGCGGTGCGTTGCCGCATGGTGGCGGATGTGCCGTTAGGGGTGTTTCTATCGGGCGGAATAGACTCGTCCACCGTCGCCGCCCTGATGCAACAGCAGTCCGAGCGCCCGGTAAAAACCTTTTCCATAGGGTTTTCCGATGCCGGTTATGACGAGGCCGAGGATGCCAAGGCCGTCGCCGGGCATCTGCGCACCGAGCATCATGAATTATATCTGTCCGCCGCCGATGCTCTGGACGTGGTGCCGCGCCTTGGCACCATGTACGACGAGCCGTTTGCGGATTCGTCGCAGATCCCGACCTATCTGGTTTCCAAGATGGCCCGCGGGAAAGTCACCGTGGCGCTGTCCGGGGATGGCGGCGACGAGATGTTCGCCGGCTATAACCGCCATATGTGGGTGCGGCGCCTGATTGCCAAAACCGGCTGGTTGCCGTGGCCCGTCAAGGCTGCCATGGCGGCCGCGCTGACCGTCCTGCCGCCGCATCAGTGGGACCGCCTGGGCGGACTTCTGGGCCAACGCAACCCCGGCGACAAACTGCATAAGCTGGCCGGCGTGCTGCATGCCCGCGACGCGGCCGAGATGTACGAGGGCCTGACCAGCCATTGGCCCGGGGCCGAGGGCATGGTGCTGGACCGCTCCGGTGATCTGCCGCGTATCGCCGGCGTGGATCTGGATGATCCCGCCCATGCCATGATGTATCTGGACGCCATGACCTATATGCCCGATGACATCCTGACCAAGATCGACCGGGCCTCCATGGCCGTCAGTCTGGAAGCCCGGGTGCCATTGCTGGATCACCGGGTGGTGGAATTCGCCTGGTCCCTGCCGCTGTCCATGAAGCTGAGCGGCGGCGTCTCCAAGCGGATCTTGCGCCAAGTGCTCTACCGCCATGTGCCGCGCGAGTTGATCGAGCGGCCCAAGATGGGCTTCGCCGTACCGATCCATGATTGGCTGCGCGGTCCCTTGCGGGACTGGGCCGAACAACTGTTGGCGCCGCGGCGTCTGGCGGACGAGGGCTATTTCGACCCAGCACCCATTCAGCGAACCTGGGCCGAACATCTGTCGGGACGGCGCAATTGGCAGCATCAGCTGTGGGATATTCTGATGTTCCAGGCCTGGCTGGACGGCCAAGCAAAATGAGTGGGCCACGTTTACTCTTCTTGATGAACGAGGCCTTGTTCTTCACTACCCATCGCATATCCGTGGCCCTGGCCGCCCAAGCCGCCGGTTACGAGGTGCACGTGGCCGCGCCATTCGAAGCTGGCCCGGTCAGCGTCATTTGCGGTTGTGGTTTTCACTACCATGATTTGCCGCTAAAGCGCGGCGGCCGCAGCCTGTTTGGCGAAGCCCGCCTGCTGGCCCGCTGTTTCCGCCTGATCCGCCGTATCAAGCCGGATTTGGTGCATCACGTGGCGATGAAACCGGTGATCTTTGGCGGTCTGGCTTCGCGACTGATGGGCGTGGGCGCGGTGGTGCACGCGATCACTGGCATGGGCTTTTTGTTCATTCGTGACGATTGGCAGGCGCGTTTGCTGCGCGCCCTGATCAGGCCGCTGTACCGTTACGCCCTGGGGCATCCCAACGGGCGGGTGATCTTTCAGAACCCGGACGATCTGCAAATGTTTCTGGCGCAAAATTTGGTGCGCCGGGATATCGCCGTGATGATCAAGGGTTGCGGCGTCGATATGGCGACCTTTTCGCCGGTCGATCCACCTGACGAACCCCCCGACGAATCCCCTGACGAATCACTGGTGGTGATGTTTCCGGCCCGCATTCTAGGCGACAAAGGCGTGCATGAATTCATCCATGCGGCCCGGACCTTGAAAGCGGCTGGCGCGAATGCGCGCTTTGTCCTGGTTGGCCGCCGCGACCCGGCCAATCCCACGGACGTGGCGGAAAGGACAATCCATGCCTGGGAAAGCGAAGGCCTGGTGGAATGGTGGGGTTTCCGCACGGACATGCCGGCCGTGCTGCCCCAGGCCCATATCATCTGCATGCCCTCTTACCGCGAAGGGCTGCCCCGTGGCCTGATCGAGGCGGCGGCCTGCGGCTTGCCCATCGTAACCGCGGATGTCCCTGGCTGCCGCGAAGTGGTCCGCCATGACGAGACCGGTTATCTGGTGCCCGTCCGCGATGGCCCGGCGACGGCGGAAGCGATCGGCAAACTATTGCATGACCCCGCGTTGCGCCGTGCCATGGGCCAGGCGGCCCGGCAACTGGCCTTGGACGAATTTACCGTCGAGGCCTTTGTGGCCGATACCCTGGCCACCTACGATGCGGTATTGCCCAGGGCGGACGCGGGCTGATGCCGAGCGCCCGGGCACGGCCATTTTTGCTGTTGTCGCTGTTCTTCGCGCCCCTGGGCGTTATTGCGCCAAAGGGCCTGGTGCCGTTGTTGTTTGTCGTTGCCCTTTGGCTGCTACTACGGCGTTTGCGCCTGGGGCAGGGCTGGCGGCCCTTTACCGATGTTACGGCGATCGCCGCCGCTGTGCTCGCGGCCTGGGCCCTTGTCTCCGCCCTGTGGGCCCTGGATGGAACGGCGGCTCTGTCCACATTCGCCAAGCTGGCCGGCGTCAGCCTATCAGTGTTGATCCTGCTGGATGGCCTTAAAGATCTGGGCGATGGGGACGGACGTGCCCTGGGCTGGGCGTTGGTTGGTGCCTTTGCCTTTGCCGTGCTGTTGCTGGGCGGGGAAAGCCTGTCCGGCCTGGCGGGGCACAAATGGCTGGTCTGGCAGGGCCGGCGCGATGAATTCGACCTGACCGTTTTGAACCGGGCCGAGGCGTTGCTGCTGCTAAGCGCTTGGCCCACCGCCCTGATCCTTTGGCGCCGGGGCCGCCGAGTTTTCGCCTTGGCGGCGGTTGCCTTGGCGGCGGCGGTGATCCTGCATGGCGTCTCCAACAGCAATCAGGCGGCGCTATTGCTGGCTCTGCCCATCGCGGCGTTGGCCTGTTGGGCCGGGCCGTGGCTGCAACGCCTGCTGGCGGTGCTGGTTGTGATCGGCATGTTGGCCGCGCCGCTATTGCCGGCAACCTTGTTGGCGCCGGAACGTCTGGCGGGCTATTTCGACGAGACCCATTATTCCGGCCTGCACCGGCTGCATATCTGGCACTTTGCCTCCCAGCGCATCGCCGAGGCGCCGGTGCTGGGCTGGGGTATGGATGCGGCCCGGCGCATACCGGGGGGCGGGCGCAAACTAGCGGGCGGCGGCAACGTGATGAGTGTCCATCCTCATAATGCGGGCCTGCAAATCTGGCTGGAGTTGGGTGGTATCGGCGCCGTGCTATGGGCGGCGTTGCTGGCCGGTCTGTGGCTGCGCGTTGCCTCTTTGCCAGAGCCCAGCACACGGGCGGCGGCAACGGGCTTGCTGCTAAGCGGTCTGGTGGTGGCCAATCTTAGTTTCGGTATTTGGCAGACCTGGTGGCTGGCGGCCCTGGGGCTCAGCGGCGTGATTTATACCCTCGCGCTGCGATTATGCGCTGCGATTGAAAAGTAAATGAATGATTAAACATATAAAGATTTTTTTATGCTTGCTTCCGGGCGGCCTGTTTGCTACATAGCGCTCCAGACTTCAACAGCTACGAATTTCAACCGTCATATGGGCTTGCATCCGGCGTCGTTTAGACCGCCGTTATGAATCGCCGCGACGATCTTTTGGGAGACCATTCATGAGCACGTTTACGGACTATAAGGTTGCCGACATGTCCCTGGCCGACTGGGGCCGCAAGGAAACCACCATCGCCGAAACCGAAATGCCGGGCCTGATGGCGCTGCGCGACGAATTTGGCGCCGCCAAGCCCTTGGCGGGCGCCCGCATCGCTGGTTGTTTGCACATGACCATCCAGACGGCGGTGTTGATGGAGACCCTGATCGCCCTGGGCGCCGAAGTGCGCTGGTCTTCCTGCAATATCTTTTCCACCCAGGACCAGGCGGCGGCGGCGATGGCCGAGGCCGGCATTCCTACCTTTGCCTGGAAGGGCGAGAGCGAGGAAGAGTTTTGGTGGTGCATCGAGCAAACGATTATCGGGCCCGATGGTTGGCGTCCGAACATGATCCTCGATGACGGCGGCGACCTGACCGGTTTGATGCATGAAAAATATCCCGAACTGATGAAGGACGTGCGCGGCCTGTCCGAGGAAACCACCACCGGCGTGCACCGTTTGTACGAGATGGAGAAGGACGGATCCTTGGCGGTCCCCGCCATCAACGTCAACGATTCGGTGACGAAGTCGAAATTCGACAATCTGTATGGCTGCCGGGAAAGCTTGGTGGACGGCATCAAGCGTGCCACCGACGTGATGATGGCCGGCAAGATCGGCGTTGTCTGCGGCTTTGGCGATGTGGGCAAAGGCTCCGCCGCATCTCTGCGCAGCCAAGGCGCCCGCGTCATGGTAACGGAAATCGACCCGATTTGTGCCCTGCAGGCGGCCATGGAAGGCTACCAAGTGGTCACCATGGATGAAGCCGCCTCCATCGGCGATATCTTCGTTACCTGCACCGGCAATAAGGATGTCATCACCATCGATCATCTGCGCGATATGAAGGATCGGGCGATTGTCTGCAATATCGGCCATTTCGACAGCGAAATTCAGATCGATGCCTTGCGCAATCATCCCTGGCACAATGTCAAGCCGCAGGTCGACGAAGTCGAGATGCCCAATGGCCGCCGCCTGATCGTGCTGGCCGAAGGGCGCCTGGTGAACCTGGGCTGCGCCACGGGCCATCCCAGCTTCGTGATGAGCGCCTCGTTCACCAACCAGGTGCTGGCGCAGATCGAGCTGTGGGAAAAATCAGCCGATTACGAGCGCAAAGTCTACACCCTGCCCAAGGTTCTCGATGAAAAGGTCGCGGCCCTGCATCTGGCCAAGCTGGGCGTGCATCTGACCACTTTGAGCGACGAGCAAGCCTCCTATATCGGCGTCGGCGAGCAAGGCCCGTTCAAGCCCGAGCACTATCGTTACTAGAGCGTCGGGCTCCGCCTATCTTGTCTTGCCGGCGCGAGACGCTTAAGCTTTCGCCGCGCAGGATAAAGGATAGAGGCAGGGTCGATGGCCGGCTTGACCACTTTGTTTGCCGTGGCCGCGGGCGTGGGTTTTGCCCTCGCCCTCGGGCTATGGCTGCAGGGGCAAAAAAGTAGACAGCGGCTGGCGCAGGCCGGCAGCGCCGCCGCCGTGCTCATTGCCCGCCAGCGGGCCTTGGAGAATTTGTCCGACGGCGGTTTCATCGCCTGGCTGGCCGATGGCGGCATATGGTCCCGTGGCCTGCGGACCCTGTTCGATCTGACGCAAGAGGAATTCTCCTCGCTTGAGGACCTGTCGCCGTTTATCGCGGCTGCTGAATATGGCGAACTTGAGGCGAGGATTTCCGCCCTGCGGCAATCCGGCGAGCCGTTTCATTACGAATTGAATGCCGCCGATGGCGAGAGCATCATCGACGTCCGGGGCCAACCCGGCGACGAAAGCGGCACCTTCGCGGCGATCGTCTGGCTGCGTGATATCGGTGTCAAAGCTTATGCGGCACGCACGGCGGCTCTCGATACCAAGACCAAGCTGACCGCCGCCACCGAGGGTCTGAATATTCTTAACGCCCTGCTGGCGGATCTGCCCGTGCCCGTCTACCGCAGGAATGCGGATTTGGTCATGGTCTGGTGCAACGAGGCCTATGCCACCCTGATCAACGCCAGCGTGGCCGATGTCATCGCCGCGGGCGGCTTTGAAATCGAAACGCCGCTGATACCCAATCAGGCACAAAGCCTGGCGGAACAGGCCCAACGCGATGGCAACAGCGTCAATGAAAGCCGCCATTTCGTGGTCGGCGGACAGCGCCGAACCCTGGAAGTTACCGAAACGCCCGCCGGCGACGGCATGTCTGTTATTGGTTTTGTCCATGACATCACCCAGGTCGAGGAGGCACAGGCTGAACTGGGTCGTCATATCGACGCCCATGCCGAGGTTCTGAACAATCTCTCTACCGCGATCTCGATCTACGGGCCGGAAAAGCGGCTCTCTTACTACAACAAGGCCTTTGCTGAACTGTGGCAGCTCGACGAAGACTGGTTGAATCGTGATCCAACCCACGGTGAAGTCCTGGAGGAACTACGTGAAGGCCGTCGGATCCCGGAGCAGACGGATTTTCCCGCCTATAAACAAGGCTTCATGCGGCTTTACACGGATTTGTTGGAAACCCGCGAAGATGTCATTTATGCGCCCGATGGCCGGGTTCTGCGCCAGGTTATCTCGCCGCATCCGTTCGGCGGACTGCTTTTTCTGGCCGAGGATATTACCGATTCCCTAGTGCTGGAACGCTCCTACAACACCTTGATCGCGGTGCAACAGGAAACCCTGAACAATCTCTATGAAGCCGTCGCCGTTTTCGGTGGCGATGGCCGGCTGAAACTGGCGAATTCGGCCTACGCCCGCATTTGGCAGTTGGATGAAGGCATATTGACCGGCGAGCCGCATATTTCCGAGATTGTCGAAGCGGTGCGGCCGGTCTTGGCCGAAACCGACGACTGGCCGAAATTTCGCGATATTCTGATCTCCCAGGCAACGGCGCGGGAAAACATCTCGGGCCGGATGCGCCGACGCGACGATGTCGTCATCGACTTCGCCTCTGTCGCCTTACCCGACGGCAATGCCATTTTCACCTATGTGGACGTGACCGACAGCGTCAATGTCGAGATGGCGCTAGTGGAACGCAACGAGGCGTTGGAGGCGGCGGACAGATTGAAATCCGAATTCCTGGCCAACGTCAGCTACGAATTGCGTACGCCGCTGAACGTTATCATCGGCTTCACGGAAGTTCTGGGCAGTGAATTCTTCGGCACCTTGAACAATCAGCAAAAGGAATACACCGCTGATATTCTGCTCTCGTCAAACCAGTTGCTGGACCTGATCAACAACATTCTCGACCTGGCCAGTGTTGAAGCGGGGCAGATGGACCTGGATGTCAATTTGTTTGATGTCCATGAAGTGTTGGAAAATGTCATGACCCTGGCGCGGGAACCGGCAAGCAAGCAAAAGCTGCGGCTGGTGTTGGAATGTCCAAGTGATTTCGGCGCCATTGAGGGCGACGAGAGGCGCATCAAACAGGTTATGTACCGCTTGTTGAGCAATGCCCTGAAGTTTTCCAATCAGGGCGGCGAAATCAAAATCGGTGCCTTGCGCCAGGGTGACGAAATCGGTCTGTATATCGCCGACAACGGCATCGGCATGAGCGAGGCGGACCAGAAATCGGTGTTCGAGAATTTTCGCCGCGCCAATCCATCCGACCGTCAACGCGGCGCCGGGCTTGGCCTGTCCCTGGTAAGAAGCTTTGTCGAGCTGCACGGCGGATGGGTGCAATTGGACTCCACCCTGGGCAAGGGCACCCGGGTGACCTGTTTCCTGCCGCCAAAGCAGGACGCCGCCGCAAAAACTTCCGCCTTCGGTGATGGGGATTGACCGGCATAGCAACAGTTGAATGCCGGTGCGCCCTGCGGGACGCGGTGGCAACGGCTGCGGCGGCGGCGGCCCTGGCAAGGTTAAGCCGGCGGGGGGATGTATTTTGTCTGTACGGTGACCTGGGCGCCGGCAAGACTACCTTCGCCCGCGGGTTCCTGCGCGCCCTGGGGATCGAGGAAGAGATTCCCAGCCCAACCTTCAACCTTGCACTGACCTATGAAACCGCCCTGGGTATGGTTTGGCATTTCGATCTGTATCGATTGAGCACACCCGATGAAGTGATCGAGTTGGGCATGGAGGACGCCTTCACCGACGGTATTTGCCTGATCGAATGGCCCGACCGTCTGGGCCCCTGGATGCCCGAAAACCGTATCGAAATTCATCTCTCCGACACGAACGACGGCGCCAGTCGAGAATTGGTACTGCGCGCAATAGGCCCGGATGCCGAGCGCTGGCAGGCACCATGGTAGGAACGGCTGGCATCGCCGCCTTTTTGCGGCAGCAGGGCTGGCATGACGCCAGCCGTGCACCACTAGCCGGTGATGCCTCCACCCGGCGTTATGAACGCCTGATGCAAGATGATCGGCGCGCCTTGCTGGCAACTGTACCGCCCGGCGAAAGCCATGATAGTTTCGTAAAAATAGCGGGTTTATTGCATGCCGTGGGCCTGTCGGCGCCAACTGTCCTGGCCGCTGATCCCGACCAGGGCCTGTTGTTGGTGGAAGATTTTGGCGACGGCACATACAGCGCGCTGTTGCAGGCGGGCGCGCCGCCGCTGCCGCTTTATGAACTGGCCACGGACGCCTTGCTGCATCTGCACCAACACTTCATCGCCGCCGATCTACCGGTCTTTGATCAGGCCGTGTTCCTGCGGCAAACCATGCTGTTCTGCGAGACCTATCTACCCAGCGTTCTCGGACCCGTGGGCGAAACAATCAAGGATGACTTCCGGGCCGCCTGGCAAGCGCCTCTGGGTCGCGCGCTGGCGGTGCCGCAATCCCTGTTGCTGCGGGACTTTCATGCCGGCAATCTGTTCCGGCTGCCGGCCCGGCCCGGCGTGCGGGCCTGCGGTCTGATTGATTTTCAGGATGCCGGCATCGGCCCGGTGACCTATGACCTGGTATCCCTGTTGCAGGACGCCCGCCGGGATGTTGGCGAGGCGGTCACGGCAGCCTGCCTGTCCCGTTATTGCGCTGGATTTCCCGAGGCATCCGGCGCTGCGTTCGAAACCTCTTACGCGGTGCTGGCGGCCCAGCGTCATGTTCGGGTGATCGCCGTCTTTGCCCGCCTGGCGGACCAGGGCAGGCCGGAATATCTGGAATACCTGCCGCGCCTGTGGCGGCTGTTGAACCAGGCTCTGTCGCATCCGGCCCTAGCCGGGGTCGCGGCCTGGTTCGGGGCGCATGTCCCGGCGGCGGTACAAACAGGCCAGCAGTCCCGTCAGTAGCAGCGGCGCAATGGGCGCTCCGGCGGCATTCAGGGGCATCACGATCAACGGCAGGATCCAGCAGAGCGCGACGATGATGAATTCGCCGCGCTGCCAGCCAGCCTTGATCGCCAAGCCTGTCAGACAGATCAGCGCCACCGAGACCAGACCCATGTCATAGTTAAAGCCCTGGGGGCTGGCCACCAGGGTTGCCACGAACAACAGCGCCACCTTCAGACGCCATTCTCCGCCGCCCCGAAAGACACGGTACACCAGCACGGCGGCGGCCACGGCCATGACCGCCTGAACGGCCTGGGCAAGCCATATTGGCAGACCGATGATCCGCCCGGCCATGAACCAGCTTGGCATCATCCATTGAAACGGCCCCGTACCCTCGGTCATGAAACGCAATTGGTGGGGCAGGGTGGAGGATAGGAAGCGCCACCAGGCATCATCGCCGTACATCAGCACCGAGGCGCCAATAAAAAGACCCGTTGTCAGGCTGGCCGAGACAATGGCCCGCCACTGCCGCATGGCCAATAGGGCGACGGGGATCATGATACCCAGCTGTGGTTTGAAGGTCAGCAGACCGAACATCACGCCCGCCAGGATGGGCCGCCGGGGTAACAGCGTGAAACCGGATAGCGCCAGGGCGGTGGTGAAAAATCCGTTCTGGCCCAGAAAAATATTCACGAAACTGGACGGCGCCAGCAACAGCAGCCAGGGCGAGAATTTATCCGGCCAGAATTTTTGCGCCGCATAGAACATCAGGCCCAGACCGCAAAGGGTCCATACTAGATACGCCCCGCGATAGGGCAGGCTGGACAGCTGGTTGCTCAGCACCAGGGCATGGGGTGGGTAGGACCAGAAATGAAAAGGAAAATCTTCTCCCATCTGTTGGCGCTGGGCGGCGGCGAATTTGTCCGGATCAAAAATGTCTTCCGTGCGGTCCGCCTCCACCAACCGCGAGGCGGTCCACATGTTGATGAAATCGCGACCTACGGCATGGTTCAAGCCGTCATGATCGCCGCGCCACAGCGAGACATAGGCGATGGACAATGCCAGGCAGGCAAGCGCGATGCCCAAGGTCAGGGCGATGACCAGACCGCGTTTCATGGGCGTACGCCTGTCGAAGCCCTACGCCACCGAATAGGCGCGGACGAAATCCGGATCGATGGTCAGACCCAGACCAGGCCGGTCGGGAACATCGATCCGGCCGCCTCTCACGGGAAAGGTTTCCGCCACCAGGTCATGCATCAGGGGGTTATGGCCCAGGGAGTATTCCACGGTGAAGGCCGCCGGCGCCGTGGCGCAGATCTGCAGACCGGCGGCAAACATGATCGCCCCGCCCCACATATGCGGCGCCAGGCGGATCTGCTGCGCGGTGGCCAGGGCGGCGATACGCATGGCCTCGGTAATGCCGCCGCAGATCGCCAGATCCGGTTGAAAAATATCCACCGCCCGTGCCAAAGCCAGATCGCGGAAGTCAAAGCGGGTGAAAATGCTTTCCCCCGCCGCGATGGGAATATCGGTGCTGGCGCGGATTTCCGCACAGCCGGGAATATCGTCCGCCGTCACCGGTTCCTCGAACCAGGCCAGGTCATAGTCCGCGACAAGGCGGCAGAACCGTTTGGCCTCGGCGCAATCAAAGGTGCCGTGCGCGTCCGCCATGATACCAACGCCGTCGCCCAGATATTTGCGGGCGGCGGCGACCCGGGCGGCGGAGGTCTTGGCGTCGCCATCGGCGGACCCGACCCGCATCTTCACGGCGCCAAAGCCGCCACCTTCGATATAGCCCGCCAACTGTTCGCCGATGCTCTCGGCCGGCGCCCAGCCGCCGGAAGCGTAGGCGGCCAGATCATCCCGGCACTTGCCCCCCAGCAGCTGCCAGATCGGCACCCCCAATGATTGCCCCAGCAGATCCCACAGGGCGATGTCGATGCCGGAGATGGCCGAGATGGTCAGACCGCGCCGGCCCAGCGCGGGAAAGACATGGCCGCGCTCCACAGCGAAATGGGTGCGGCTGCCGTTATACATCTCCTCCCAATGACCCGCGATCCGGCGGGCATCCTGGCCTACCAGCTGCGCCCCCAACTCGTCCTGGATCAAGGTCACCAAGGCCTTGCCGTCACCAAGGTTGCCGACCCCGGCCTTGGCCTCGCCATGGCCGACCAGGCCATCCTCGGTGTCGATACGCACCAGCACCGTGTTGAACGAACGCATGCGCCCGAAGTCCGAGGTATGCTGCTTGTCCTCTGGAATTGGCACTTCCAGCCAAGTTGCCTTCACCGATCTGATCTTCATTTGGGGCTCATCCTTCTCATCAACAATTACGCGAACGCCTAACCCAGTTCGACGATCATTTCCACTTCCACCGGGATTTGCATCGGCAGCGAGCTCATGCCGACGGCGGAACGGGCATGGCGGCCAGCTTCGCCAAAAACCTCAAACATCAGATCTGAAAACCCATTGATGACCTTGGGATGCTGCTTAAAGTCCGGCGTGGCGTTGACCATGCCAAGCACTTTGACGATCTGCTTAACCTGGTCCAGGTCGCCGATTTCCGCCCGTAATGTGGCCAGGGCATTCATACCCACCTGACGGGCGGCGGCCTGGGCATCCTCGATGCTCATGCCGTCGGTGCCGACCTTGCCGGTGATGGAGCTGCCGTCAGGATTGCGTGGTCCCTGGCCGGAAATATAGACCAGATTGCCCACACGTTTTGCGCCGACATAGCTGCCCATCGGCGTGGGCGGGTTTGGCAGCTCGATGCCCAGGTTCTTCAATGTTGCTTCCGCGCTCATAGCTCTCTCCTTGTTTGTTGGTGCGACTAGCCTATCATCGCCGCGACGGAATAGGGAAACGGGGAGTACGGCTCATGGGCCAGTTCGGGATCTCTCAGCCGGTGTTGCGGCGCGAGGATGATAAATTGCTACGCGGCACGGGATGTTTTATCGATGACCTAACGCCCGACGGCCTGATCCACGGCCATGTCCTGCGCTCGCCCCACGGCCACGCCCGCATCGTGGCGCTGGATGTCAGCCAGGCCCGCACCGCCCCTGGCGTATTGGCGGTCTATACCGCCGCCGATCTGGCCGCCGCCGGGATTGGCGATATCGAGGCCGTCACCCAGCCCAGCCCACGGCCCGGCAACCAACACCTGCCCCGCCTGCAGCCGGTATTGGCCGGCGAAAAAGTGCGTTATGTGGGTGATAGCGTCGCCTTCGTGGCGGCGGAGAGCCTGGCCCAGGCCCAGGATGCCGCCGAATTGATCGAAGTAGACTACGAAATCTTGCCCGCCGTGATCGGCTGCGCCACGGGGACGGCTGACGATCTTTCCTTCGCCTGGGAGATGGGTGACGGTGACGCGGTTACCAAGGCCTTCGCCCAGGCGCACCATCGCACCAGTCTGGATCTGGTGAATAACCGCCTGGTACTGGCGGCCATAGAAACCCGTGGCGCTGTTGCCGAGTACGATCCCGAAGCTTTTGGCGGCCGGGGCAAATACACCCTGACCACCACCACCCAGATGCCCAACCCCATGCGCGATCAACTGGCCGATCAGATCCTGAAGGTGGAGCGGGAGCAGGTCCGCGTTCTGGTGCACGATGTGGGCGGCGGCTTCGGCGGCAAAAATTCCATGTTTCCGGAATATCCCCTGTGTCTCTTGGCCGCGCGCCAGCTGGGCCGCCCGGTGAAGTGGATCGGTCAGCGCTCGGACGCCTTCGTCACGGACTTCCATGGCCGGGATAATGTGATGAAGGGCGAAATGGCTTTCGATGCCGACGGCCATCTGCTGGCCATTCGGGTTGCCAGTCAGGCCGACATGGGCGCCTACATCGCCGGGCGAGGCGCCATCTCGCCGGTCAATGGCATGATCATGTTGTCCAATTGCTATCGCATTCCGCACATTCATGCCCAGGTTTGGGCCCGCTATACCAACACCGTACCAACCGATCCGTACCGGGGCGCGGGCCGTCCGGAGGTGCTCTATATGATCGAAAGATTGATGGATGTGGCCGCCGCCGAGATGAATATTGACCGGGTGGAACTGCGCCGGCGCAACCTGATACCTCCCGACGATTTCCCTTACGCCACGCCAACAGGGCTGAATTATGACGCCTGTGACTTTGCCAGGGTGATTGACGGCGCCATGGCGAACGCCGATTGGGCCGGCTTTGCCGAGCGCCGGCGGGAGGCCTTGAGCCGAGGCCGCCTGCGGGGTATCGGCATGGCGAATTATATTGAACGCTGTGGCGGCGGCGCGGGCTTGAGCGAGGCAGCACGTTTGGAATTCGATGGGTCAGGCGGGGTCACGGTCTATTCCGGCTCCATGGCCAATGGTCAGGCCCACGACACCGCGTTCAGCCAAATTCTGCATCATTATTTTGATTTGCCGTTTGAGAAGATCCGCGTGGTCGAGGGAGATACCGACGTGATCGCCACGGGCACGGGCACGGGCGGGTCCTGGTCGATCCCCATGGGCGGCGGTGCGATCAGCCTGGCCTCGGAACAGGTGATCGAAAAGGCTAAGCGCATAGCGGCGCATTTGCTGGAAGCCGCCGTTACCGATATGGAATTCGCCGATGGGCAGTTCAATGTTGCTGGCACGGATCTGCATATCACCTGGGAGGCGGTGGTGACGGCCAGCCTTGATCCCGCCAGGTTGCCCGATGGCGAGGCACCCGGCCTGGATACCGAGGCACGCTTTACGCCGGAAAATTTCACCTTTCCCTATGGTTGTCATATCGCCGAGGTGGAAGTGGACCCCGACACCGGGTCGGTCGAGTTGGCCGCCTACAGCTGCCTGCATGATTTTGGCGTGGTTCTCAATCCGCTGTTGTTGGCCGGCCAGGTTCAAGGCGGTCTGGCCCAGGGTATCGGCCAAGCCTTGCTGGAGCATACCGCTTATGACGGCGACGGGCAGCTTTTGGCCGGTTCATTCATGGATTACTGCCTGCCCAAGGCCAGAGACCTGCCGGATTTGAACTTCGCGTCCCAGGTCACGCCCAGCCCGCAGAATTTGTTGGGCATCAAGGGCTGTGGCGAGGCTGGCGCCGCCGGTTCGCCCCCCGCCGTGATAAATGCCCTGGTTGATGCCCTGCGCGATTATGGCATCCGGCACATCGATATGCCCGCCACCTCGGAACGGGTCTGGTCGGCGATCCAGTCAGCCACGACCGGGCGCGTTTAGAGCAACTTTTAGGATTAGATCAAACAGTATCAATTTGATTCCAATTTTATACTGTTTGATCTAGAGGATAATCCGGCCCCAGAAATCGGGTGGTATGGCATCAAACCGGGTGTAGGTCAGAATCCGGTTGATGTTCTCGCCATCATCAGACAAAGGCAGGTTCAGTCGGTAAGAGGCGGATGTTCGCGACGGATTGTCATAGGCGACTTCGACGCGGTAAACCGTCGGCACTCTACTCTCAACAGTGTTGCAAAGTTGTTCAAAAATATATTGTCCCAGTTCCGCGGGCTGAAAATCCCGGACACTGCGTCTGCTCAGGTCCCGATGCAGAAAATCAGCTATGCCGCTGCCGAACAGACTGAATATGAAATCGGCAGGCTCGTGGCAGACCTCGAGAATACAGAGATAGCCCAGATAGGCGCGCAATTTTGCGGGGTCGATGTCGCTTCGGGCCGGCGCAATACGCGTGCCGCGCAATTCTTGCCAATGCGTCTGCAAGGCCGCGATATCGTCAGGCGCATCGGCTAGCGCGCACAATGAAGAGTCTACGGTTACAGCCATTACGCTACCCAACGCACGGATCGTGAATTCAAATGATAATTTATTGAGATAAAGCGTTGACCCCGCTGGCATATGCCGCGGGCGATACCGCAATACGATCGTGTTACTCTCATCTGCACCCTGGACTTCAATGCATTTTTCCGCATTGATATTTGGGATGCCCTCAACTGCTAATGTTTATCCATCCACCGGGTTAACAAATCCATAACATCACGCAGGATCTATGTAGTATTGCGTCCTGGACGGGAAGCTGGGAATTGCCTATATCCGGCTTATGACTGGTACCACGGGACAGCCGTTTTTGAAAATGCATGGCGCGGGCAACGACTTTGTCGTGCTCGATCTGCGCCAGGCATCATGGCGCGTGGACCCAGGCCTGGCCCGCGCCCTGGCAAACCGGCGCACCGGCGTTGGCTGTGATCAGGTTATCTCGCTTGAGCCGACGGAGCGCGGTGATGTCTTCATGCGCATTCACAATCCCGATGGCAGCGAGGCGCAAGCCTGCGGCAACGCCACGCGCTGTATTGCCAGCCTGATTTTTGCGGAAAACGGCCAAAATAGTGCTGTAATTGAGACCGTTGCCGGACTGCTGCAAAGCCGGATGACGGATGACGGCTGGATTGAAGTCGACATGGGGCCGGCCTATTTGGATTGGCGGGATATCCCGCTGGCCCATGAAATGGACACATTGTCGCTGGATTTATCCCTTGAACCGGCGGCGGGCCCGCGGCTGGCCGAGCCTTGCGCCGTCGGCATGGGCAATCCCCATGCGGTATTCTTTGTCGACGATATGGATGCCATCGATATCCCGGCAGTGGGCCCAATTTTAGAACATCATGCGCTGTTTCCCGAGCGCGCCAATATCGGCTTCGTGCAAATGACCGGCGCGGATGCGTTTCGCCTCCGCGTATGGGAACGCGGCGCGGGGTTGACGCTGGCCTGCGGCTCCGGCGCCTGTGCCGCTCTGGTTGCCGCGCACCGGCGGGGCAAGTGCGGCCGCCGGGCGCGTTTGACCCTGGATGGCGGCGCACTGGTCATCGAATGGCGGGCCGAGGATGGACATGTCCTGATGTCAGGCCCGGTGGCGACATCATACGCGGGCGTATTGGACGAGAGTCTGCTGGCCGCCCGGCAGGATCCGCGGCGGTCCGTGGCATGAGCGGCAGCCAAGATCGTCTCCAAGGCAATAAGATCATCAATTTCGGCTGCCGCCTGAACGCCTATGAGGCGGAGGTGATGCGCGATCAGGCCCATGACGCGGGTCTGCAGGACGCCGTCATCATCAACACCTGTGCCGTTACATCCGAAGCGGTGCGCCAGGCCCGGCAAGCCATCCGCAAGGCGCGGCGGCAACAGCCCGATGCCACCATCGTGGTAACGGGATGCGCGGCGCAGCTGGAGCCAGCTGCTTTTGCCGCCATGGACGAGGTGGACCGGGTTTTGGGTAACCGGGAAAAGCTGCGCGGGGCAAATTTCGTGGCTCCCTTGGATGGCAAGATCCTGGTCGACGACATCATGTCGGTGCAGCAGTTGGCCGGCCATCTGGTGCCGGGCTTTGATGGCCGCAGCAGGGCCTTTGTGCAAGTGCAACAGGGCTGTGATCACCGCTGTACATTTTGCATTATCCCCTTCGCGCGCGGCCCATCGCGCTCGGTCCCCATGGGCGCCATTGTGCAGCAGATCAAAACCTTGGTGGCCAACGGCTATGCGGAGGTGGTGTTGACCGGCGTTGATATTACCGCCTATGGCAGCGATCTGCCGGGCCGGCCCAGCTTGGGACAGCTGCTGCGCAGGCTGTTGCGGGCGGTACCCGAATTGCCGCGACTGCGCCTGTCGTCCCTGGATGCGGTGGAGATCGACGCGGAATTGGAGCGGCTGCTGTTGGGTGAGGAACGGCTGATGCCCCACCTCCATCTCAGCCTGCAGGCGGGTGACGATTTAGTCCTGAAACGCATGGCGCGCCGTCACAGTCGGGCCCAGGCGGTTGAGCTGTGCCAGCGCCTGCGCGCCGGGCGGCCCGACATGGTCTTCGGAGCCGATCTGATCGCCGGCTTCCCGACGGAGACGGAGGCGCAATTCCAGAATTCCCTGGCCTTGATCGATGATTGCGGCCTGACCTATTTGCACGTCTTCCCCTATTCCGAAAGGCCAGGCACGCCGGCCGCGCGCATGCCGCAGGTGCCGGGGCACGAACGCCGCCGCCGTGCCGCGTTGTTGCGCGAAAAAGGCGCCGCCGCGTTGAGCGGATTCCTGGCCGGCCAAGTCGGCAATTCCAGCCGTGTGCTATTGGAACGACCCGGACAAGGGCGCAGCGAGCAATTTGCCTTGATCCAGCTGGAGCAAACCGCGACCCTACCTGAAAACGGTATTGTCACGGTTGATATTATCGAGGCGGCGGAAAATCATCTGATCGGGCGGTTGGCTGCATGAGCGAGGGAAAGCCCGGACTGTTTTCCCGCCTCAAGGCGGGCCTGAGCCGCACCGCAAACAACGTCACCTCCGGCGTGACGGCGGTCTTCACCAAGCGCAAGCTGGACGCCGCCGCTCTGGAAGAGCTGGAAGATCTATTGATCGCCGCCGACCTGGGCCCGGCCGTCGCCAATCGGGTCAGCGGCAGATTGGCGGCGGACCGCTTCGACAGAGAGGTTGACGAGACCGAAATCAAGGCGGCCCTGGCGGACGTCGTGACCGAGATCCTGGAGCCGGTGGCGAAACCACTGGTCATCGATGGTGCGAAACGGCCGCATGTCATCTTGGTGGTTGGCGTGAACGGCACCGGTAAAACCACCACCATCGGTAAGATTGCACACAACTTGGCGGCGGACGGCAAGACGGTCGTCCTGGCCGCCGCAGATACCTTCCGGGCCGCCGCCATTGAACAACTGGAAATTTGGGGCCAGCGGACGGGCGCGACGGTGGTCCGCCGCGATGTTGGCGCCGATCCGGCCGCCGTGGCCTACGAAGGCTTGCACCAGGCCCAGGCCGAGGGCGCCGATGTATTGTTGGTGGATACTGCCGGGCGTTTGCAGAACAAGACCAATCTGATGGACGAACTGGCCAAGGTCGTGCGGGTGTTGGGAAAGCTGGATGCGGATGCACCCCACGATTGTCTGCTGGTGCTTGATGCCACGACGGGACAGAATGCCCTGCGTCAGGTAGAGGTGTTCGCCGAAGTCTGTAATGTTACCGGGTTGGCCATGACCAAGCTGGACGGCACCGCGCGCGGCGGTGTCCTGGTTGCCTTGGCGGAACGCTTTGCCTTGCCGGTGCATTTTATTGGTATCGGCGAAGGTATTGACGATTTGCAGCCGTTTGAGGCGGAAGATTTTGCCCGTGCGATCGCCGGTTCAACGGGTTGATATACGAAATGTAAATCAGAGACCTGCAAAAGAACTTCTTCAACTTTGTAATGATTTCAGCGTATTATGGAAATAAGCACACAAAAAACATTGACTTTCAGCTTGCCTGCAGCAGCATTTGTAACATCTCTAAAATTGGAGTAAGTTACACCAAAGCCTAATGGAGCGATGCGCGCGCCTATTGGCGTGTCCGGGTGCGATAAGGATAAGTCGAGACTTGAGATGCTGGGACGAATACTGATTGTCGACGATGACCCTGATATGCGGCTGGTGTTGCGTGAACACCTGGAGCCCGAGGGATTTGAAGTCTTGGATGCCGGCAACGGCGCGGAAATGCGCGCCTTGATTGAGCAGGAAGATGTCGACCTGGTCATCCTTGATTTGCAGTTACCTGACGAAGATGGCTTGAACCTAGCCAAAGTGCTGCGCGAAAAGACCGATGCCGGCATTGTCATGTTGACCGGCAAGGGCACATCGGTGGATATGGTCGTGGGCCTGGAGGTCGGGGCCGATGATTACATGGCCAAGCCCTTCAAGGCACGGGAATTACTGGCCCGTATTCGCAGCGTGTTACGCCGGACCAAGCAAGCCCGTAGCGCCAAGCCGGGGCCGGGCGGCTTCGTGGTGCGTTTCAATGGTTGGCGTTTTGACAGTGCATTTCAACGATTGACCGACCCTCAGGGCGGCGACACGGTTTTGACGGCCGGCGAATCTAGATTACTGCAAACCTTAATTGATAATTTGGGTCAAACCGTGGCGCGCGAAACCCTGCACCGCGAGGCTCTGGGTTACGATATGCAGAGCAGCAGCCGCAATATCGATGTGCTGGTCGGACGTTTGCGCCGCAAGCTGGATTCCGAAGACGGCAGGGACAATCTGATCAAGTCAGTCCGCGGCATCGGTTACGAGTTCAACGGCACCATCGAGCAGGACTAGAGCAATTTTCAATTAGTTGGAATCGCCACCGTAACATATTTGGCGCGACGTAAGTAATTGGTTCCATTGCTCTATACTTAAGAGTCGGAGCGCATTTTCTTCGAATGCGCTCTAGACCATTTTCGAGATTGATTTATGCATATCCGTCATGTCGAATGAAGTTACGGCATTCTTCTTGCGAGGT
>JABIWH010000022.1 GCA_018701215.1 Rhodospirillaceae bacterium | reverse complement strand
ATGATGACGACGACGAAATCAAGACCGGCAAGGACGACGATGATGATGACGACGACGAAATCAAGACCGGCAAGGACGACGATGATGATGATGACGACGACGAAATCAAGACCGGCAAGGACGACGATGATGATGACGACGACGAAATCAAGACCGGCAAGGACGACGATGATGACGACGACGATGAAATCAAGACCGGCAAGGATGACGATGACGATGATAACGACGAGATCGTTGTAAAGGCCGCGGCGCCGATTATTGACACGGCCAATGGGGAGGAGTGGCATGTCGCAGGCGGTTGGTACCGCGATGAGTTCAGATTGCGCTACCGCCCGACCGGACACGCTGACAATTTCATCCGCGCCTGGTTGGACCTGACCGGACAGTCGGCTCAGCCCTTGGCCGATGGTGCCCAGGTTTTCGAGGCTTTGATTGATAAAAAGGCGCCGGGGCTATGTGGCAAGTGCCATTCCGTGGATAAAAAGACAGACAAAACAGCAAGCGAAGCGGCGGGCGAAATCTTGGCGGTCAACTGGCGCGGCTATAAACCTGCCGACGGTCTGAAAAAATCCGTGCGTTTTTCTCATGCGGCCCATTTCAGCCTTCTGGAAGAGAAGGGCTGTTTAAGTTGCCATGAACGGGATCCAAAAGCGGACTATGCCGCCGCTTTCAAGCAGCGCGACGCCGCCAAATTTGCCGCTAACTTCAAACCCATGCCAAGGGTGGTTTGTGCGCAATGCCACACGGCGGCCAAGGCCGGTGACAATTGCCTGACCTGTCACAATTATCACCTAGGTGTATATCAACCGGTCATGCTCCCTACCAAGGGCATGTTCAAGGCGGCCGCCCATAAGCCATCGCGGGAGTGATGGTAACTGCGACAGCGAGGGTCGATGATTTTACTTCGTCGGCAGCCCGTTAAAGAACGCAGCCCGTTCCCGGGCCCGCATTGTTAGCAGGCTAAGATCGTTTTCGGTCAGCAGCATACGCATGCCGCAGGCCACATACCGGGTCCAGTCCTCGTCTTCGCGCAAGCCTCCCATACCGGCGACCTTGCCGGCATTTCGGGCCGCGTTGCAGACCGTTTCGACTGCCTGCTGCATCCGTTCGTGGCCGTATTGCGAGTTAATGCCCATGTCATAAGTCAGATCGGAAGAGCCGATAAACAGCGCATCGATGCCATCAACGGCGGCAATGGCCTCGGCATTCGCCACGGCCTGTTCAGACTCGATCATGGCCACGACCATGACATTTTCGTTGAACCAATCCGTCGCTTCCGGCAAGGGTACGCGCTCGTAACCGTATTGCGGCACCACGCCCGGTGCCGCCATGCCGCCCTTCGGTGGATAATGGGATGCCTGCGCCGCCATAGCGGCCTCTTCCGCCGTATTCACGTGGGGTACAAAAACGCCCATGGCACCATTGTTCAACCAACTGGTAATTTCAGACGCCTCGTTCGTCCGGGCCCGGGCAAACGGCGTTATCCCGGCCCGAATGGCGCCCAGGCACATCTCGTAGGCGGTGCCGGTCGGAATGGGGCTGTGTTCGTTGTCGACGAAAAACCAACTATAGCCGCAGGCGGCGAGAATAGCGCCGATTTCACTGGTCCTGGAAAGCCTGGCGTTCAGGCCCAGGACGACCTGACCGTCCGCCAGGCGTTGGCGCATCGGTGTCGTATCTGACGGCATGGTAACTCCTAACTCTAACTTTAAGCTTGCAGCAAGATTGGCAGGGCCTGGGTATAGGCGACCTCGGCCCGGGCCTTGAGTTCCGGCAGGGTGCGGCTGCCGATGGGATGCTCGACCATGATAAATGGATAGTCGGGCAAGCCAAGCATCCGGGCAATATTCTTCACCGTTACCTCGAAAGGCTCGGTGCAGATGACAAGCGCGCGCTTGCCGAGTTGTTCAAAGCTGATGCCGTCATGCAAACTGCACGTCGAGCAACTGCCTCAATCACCCAAACCGGTTATCAGAAAGTCCACCTCCCTGGCGACCGCCTGAAGCGTTTCGCCGGGCGCGGGCGCGCTGGCGTTGTTCTTCGAGAATATCGGCGCGATGGTGCAGCCATTGCGTTGTTCAAACAATGCCGCGATCTCGTGCAGCATGTCGGCGGCATTAAGTTTGCCATTCTCCAGCACACCGATGGTTTTGCCTTCGAGGCTGTCGAGTGCCGCCGCGCGGACAAAATTACGCTCGGGCCCCGCTACGGTCGGGTCATATAGTTGCATTCATTTGCTCCCATTATTGCGTGGCATTTTATGCTTCAGTCGCAGTCGATGCAGACGCCAATCGGCTTGGATTGCATGATGGATAGGCGTTCGCGGCTCCATGATGGGATGAAACATGAATGGCCACCCGCGTCACCGCCACCCATTATGACCAGAATATCGTCCGGACTCAGTCCCCGGTGCATTTTGCCGGTTTCGACCAATGGAGAGGTGCCGCCGTCCCCGTGTTGCTTGTCGTAATCGCGCTGGCGGAACTTGCCGACCGACCGCATACCCTCGACCGTGCGGCAGGCGTGAGAGAACAAATACTCCTGAACCTGCCGTTTGCTCCAGCCGGTAGAGGCGACAACGCGCATATGTTCGGGTGACAGTACCACGACGGACTGGCCCAGGGTGATGCTGCCATAGTTGGCCATGGCATCGGCGATGGAGCCCAGCACCTGCTCGGGCGTGTTGCCGCCGTGGTTTTCGACATTGCAAAAACCGCCGCCCGCAAATACCGTCACGCTACTGACGCCTTCCGGATAGTCTTGATCCTCGACCAGCAAAGGCCAGGGGTTATCCCGGGCACGCTCGGCGATGCAAAAGCTGTATTTGCCGGGATTACCTTGGGTGGATTTGTCGGACAGACCCGGTGTCATCCGGAATACATTCAGCAGGATCAGGCGCACGGCGCGGCCAATGGTGGCGTTGGCGCGGTTGCCGGGACCAAACAGGTTCACATCCGCGTTCATGCCGATGTCGTCGATCATCGGTCCGCTGACCACCAACAGGGGTGCTGAGCCGCCGGTAGAGGCGGTTGAGCCGTGAAAGTTGAAGCCGGGTTCGTTCATGGCCTCGAACGCCGCGACCACGACGGGGAAGAATTCCGGCTTGCAGCCCGCCATCACCGCATTCACCGCCGCCGCATGGACAGTGCATTCAAGTCCCGTGGCCGGATGGGAGGCGAGCACGGTTTCCGCCGGCCGGCCCTCGTACAGCAGCATCTCTTCGACCCGTTTTACATCCGGCGGCACGACCGGCAAACCGTCGGTCCAGCCCTGTTCATAGCAATAGTCGATGGCGGCCAACAGATCGTCCTCGACCTCGTGGGTGCGGGCGGCATTCAGCGACATGGCGGTCTCCCGGCTACAAATTCCTAATTGACCGAATATACCACGGTGAAAACACCCGTGCTAACAATCAGCGCCGTTATCCAACTTCCGCGCGCAGCCTCTCGTGGAGGGACTGCAAGACCTCAAGCATCTGCTCAACGCCGCGTGCGCCTGATTGGAAAATCGCCGTGGCGTTCAATGCCACGCCGTCAAAACCCATGGCTTTGAGATCGGCGGCACGGCCCGCGACCCGGTCTGGTTCGGTATAAAATGACTTTGCCTTGGTATCGCCGGGGCGCGGCGGCGGTGCGATCATGCTTTGCCAGCCGATGGCCCCTGGGTCGCGCCCGGCGGCAACGGCGGCTTCGCGGATCGTGTCCATGGCCTGCTTGGCGAAATCGGCGTCGGTGACCTGGCTCGCCAGCCAGCCGTCGGCGTATTTGCCGATACGGCGAAAGGCCGCCGGGCTGTTGCCGCCGATCCAGATCGGCAAGGCAGCGCCTTGGGGTGGTTTCGGCTCCATGGCCATGGCGAGGGAGCGGTAGTGCGCGCTTTCATAGTCGATCCGTTCATCGCGCCAACAAGCCTGGATCAGCTCAATCGCCTCGTCCATCCGCTTGCCGCGATTTTGGAACCTTTCGCCCAATGCTTCGTATTCCGAGGCCTGCCAGCCAACGCCGATGCCGAACCGCGCCCGGCCGCCTGAAAGCGTATCAAGGGTGCTGAACTGTTTTGCCACCAAAACCGGCTGGCGTTGCGGCAGTATCAGTACTTCCGTGCCAAGACCGATCCGTTCCGTCACGGCGGCCGCGTATGACAGGGTCATCAAGGCTTCGAGGATCGGCATGGTGGCGGCATAGTGTGATTTGCCGCGGCCTTCCATGTCATGGCCCATGACCACATGATCGAAGACGTCCAACTGATCGTAGCCAATCTCCTCGATACCCTTGGCCAGGCGGGCGACCATTGCCGGCCCCTCGCGGTAGGACACGCTGGCGAATTCGACGGCTAATTTCATGCTGGTTCTCCTTTGCCCATGGCGCCTGCGCTGCGCAGCGCGGCGATGTCGTCTTGCGAATAGCCAACCTCGGCCAACACATCGTCCGTGCTTTGGCCGACATGCTCGGGGTGGCGGTAGTAGCCGCCCGGGGTCTTGGAGAAATGTATGGGTACTTTAAGGTGGCGCGTACGTCCTTCCGTCGGGTGATCAACTTCCGGAAACATGCCCACCGCTTCGAGGTGCGGACAATCGAACAGGTCTTCCGGGGTATTCATGGGCATGACGGGAATATCGGCCGCTTCGAGCGTGGCCTGCCAATCCGACGAAGTGCGGGTTTGCATGATGCCGCCGACGATCTCGTACAAGGCATCGATATTCTCGGAGCGTGATGGCTGATCGGCGAAGCGGGCGTCCTGTGTCAGTTCGGGCCGGCCAGCCAGTTCAAAAAATTTAGCCCAATGCTTGTCATTATACGGCAGCACGCAGATGTGGCCGTCGGCAGTGGGGTAGGGGCGCCGATGCGGGGTCAACATGCGCTGGTATCCCGCCTCGCTCAGGGGAGGTTCATAGGCGCGGCCCTGCATATGTTCGTTCATGATGAAACCCGCGAACGCTTCATACATGGGCACATGCAAACGCTGCCCTTCGCCGGTACGCTCGCGATGAAACAGCGCCATTGTGATGGCATAGGTCAGGTACAGACCGGTCGTCTTGTCCGCCAGCACGCTGGGCCCATAACGTGGCGTGCCGGTGACGGCGCCAAAAAGCCCCGCCAGACCCGAAGCCCCCTGGATCAGATCATCATAGGCCGGCCGGTCCACGTAAGGGCCGGCTTCGCCGTACCCAGTGGCCGCCGCGTAGACGATATTTTCTTTCCACGCCATGACGTTTTCATAGTCGATGCCCAGGCGGTCGACAGCTTTCGGGCGGATGTTGTGAACAAAAACATCCGCGCTTTCCACGAGGCGGCGCAGCGGCTCCTTGGCCTCCGCCCGCTTCAGATCAAGGACCACGCTGCGTTTATTGCGGCCCTTCATCATGTAGGCCGCCGACATACCGGGATTTTTGCCGACGCCGGTCCAACGGCCGATATCGCCGCCCGGCGGTTCGATCTTGATGACGTCGGCGCCCATCTCGCCCAGAATCTGGGTGCTGAACGGACCCAGCATGACTGTGGTTAGGTCGATAACGCGTATCCCTGCAAGCGGGCCGCGTGGTTTGGAAGTCAAAATACGAGTCCTTCTCTGTGACTTGGGCCCTAGACGACAGGCGCGCGGTTGCCGTCCACGTTGATAGCCGTGCCAGTGATGTAAGAGCCGGCATCGGAGGCCAGAAACGTGGCCATGTTGGCGAATTCCTCGGCCTTGCCGACACGGCCCAGAGGCACGGTCTTGCCGATTTTTTCGTAGAATTCCTCAATCGTATCGTTGGAGCCGGATTTTAGATGCCGTTGCAAATGCTGATCGCTCTCGATCAAGCCGACCAGCATGGCATTGACCAGCACATTGTGGGGCGCGCCTTCGCCCGCCAGAACCTTGGTCAGCGCCATGCCCGCGGCGCGCGACACCGCCGTCGGTGCGCCGCCCGCACGCGGTGCCTTGGCGCCCACGTTCAGCACGTTGATGATGCGGCCCCAACGCCGCTCTTTCATGCCGGGAAAGGTCAGGCGGATCAGCCGGACCGCGCCCAGCAGTTTAAGTTCGAGATCTTCATTCCAAAGTTCGTCCGTGATCTCCATAAAATCCATGGCCCGCGAGGTGCCGGCATTGTTGACCACGACATCCACGGCGCCCAGGTCTTTCTCCACCGCCTGATGCATCGCCTTGATCGCATCCGCGTCGGACATATCGCAGGCATAGGCGATGATTTCCGCCTTGGGATGCGCTGCCAGAATTTCCGCCTTGGCCTCCTCTAACACCCCCGCCCGCCGTGCGACAATCGCAACCTTGGCGCCGGAGTTGACGAATTCCAGCGCAATCGCCTTGCCCAAGCCCAGACTGCCGCCGGTAATTACGGCGACCCGTCCATCCATTCTGCATTCCATGTTCGCGTCCCTATTTTTTTGATTGATACGTATCGATTGCCCGGCACAACACCATGTTATCTCGGTTTAGCCAACCCATCAGGGCCATTCCAGATATTCCCATGGCTTTGTCGATGTTATCTTGAAAGCACTAGATTCTTCAATTCCAGGCGGCGACGGGGACCATGACAGACAAGCCAATATTGTTTCTGGCCGGGAGGATGGCCGCGCCGCGCAAGGATTGGATGGCGGCGGCATTGCAGACCGAATGGAATATCCTGACCTGGGCGGAGGATGAACCGTTCGAGGACTTTGCCGCCCAAGTCCCGCGTGCCGATGCCATTGTTGGCGGACGCATTCATGGCCTCTGGCCGGCGGTGCCAAAGCTGAGGCTCTATCAGCTTCCGTTCACGGGATTTCATTGGATCGAACCTAGCGATGTCCCGTTTGGTTGCACCGTTTGCAATACCTATGAGCACGAGATCGCCATCTCGGAATATGTTCTCGGCGCCATGCTGGAGAGAGAAATCGGCACGGTCGCGGCGGATCGGAAGTTCCGCGGCCATGGCTGGGACGGCGGGCCGTCGCGCAGCAAAGCCACGCATGGCGAGTTATTTGGTAAAACCATCGGCATTGTCGGCTATGGACATATCGGTGCTGAAGTGGCCCGCCGCGCTAACGCCTTTGGCATGCGGTGCATCGCGGTCACGCGGACTTCGCGCCCGGCACCCGAACCGCTGGAATGGTTGGGGGCAATGCAGGCCCTCGATCGATTGCTGAACGAAAGCGACTATGTGTTGCTGGCTTTGCCGCTGGCGGATGATACCCACGGCTTGATCGACGCCAAACGTTTTGCACGGATGAAGCCTGACGGCGTTATCATCAATGTGGGCCGTGGCTTGGTCATCGACGAAGGCGCGCTGTACGCTGCGTTGGACGAGCGGCGCATCGGCGGGGCGATCATTGATGTCTGGTACAATTATCCCAGCGATGAAGTGGAGAATCCGGCCCCGTCGCGATATCCGTTTCAGGAATTGGACAATATTATCATGACGCCCCATTCCAGCTCCCACAGCGAAGCGGCGCGGCTGCGGCGTTGGACCTCTATCGCCGCCAATGTGGATCGCCTTGCCCGGGGCGAAGCGTTGCGGAATGTCTGTTTCGAGGGCACCGGCCAGAAGCCGTAGTCGACAGGGCCGGCGTGATCAGCGATGATTTCCGTCATGAACATATCGACAGCGGAGGAGGATTGGGCATGAAGATCGCCAAGGTTGAAACACGGCACTGTGATGCGGGCTGGCGGAATTATCATTTCGTCAAGATCACGACGCAGAGCGGCATTGTCGGATGGAGCGAATTTGACGAAGGCTTTGGCTCACCCGGTGTGGCGCAAGTGGTCGAGGCCATGGGCGCGAAAATCATCGGCCAGTCGGCGAATGATCATGAACCGTTGTATGCGCTGATGTATGCCATGACCCGGCCGGCCGCGGGCGGCGTGGTGGCGGAGGGCCTGGGCGCCATCGAAAACGCCTTGCTGGATGCCAAGGCGAAAAGCCTTGGCGTGCCGTGCTATGAGCTGCTGGGCGGCAAGATGCGCGACCGTATCCGGGTCTATTGGTCCCATTGCGGTACCTGGAGGATCAATCATCCGAAATACTATCCACCGCAAATCACCGATCTGGACGGGGTTAAGGCGATGGGCGCGGAAGTGCGGGAAAAGGGTTTCAGCGCCCTGAAGACCAACACGTTCCTGCATGATGACGGCAATCCGCGCGGCTGGCGGCCGGGCTTTGGTTCGCCCTTCGAGCCCGAACTCAATGTCGACAAAAAGGTACTGCGAAATTTGCGCGCGCACCTGGAGGCCTTCCGCGACGGCGCGGGGCCCGACATGGATATTCTGCTGGATCTGAATTTCAACGCCAAGACCGAAGGCTATGTAAAAATCTTGCGCGAGATTGCTGATATGGACATGTTCTGGATCGAGATCGACAGCTATAACGCCAACGCTCTGGCCTATATTCGGCAACAAAGCCCGCATCCCATCAGCTCTTGCGAGACCCTGCTGGGACTGCGTGACTTCCTGCCCTATTTCAATGCGCAATCAATGGATGTCGCGATCGTGGATGCGGTTTGGAACGGGGTTTGGCAGTCCATGAAGATCGCCAATGCGGCCGAGGCTTTCGAGGTCAACGTCGCGCCGCATAATTTTTACGGCCATCTCTGTTCCTTCATGAACGTGCACTTTTCCGCCGCCGTGCCGAACTTGCGGATCATGGAAATCGATGTCGACCGGTTGGCCTGGGATGACGAGTTGTTCAGCCACACGCCGGAATTCGTGGACGGCCATATCGTGGTCTCCGACCGGCCCGGCTGGGGCTGTGACCCGGTGGAAGAAGCGCTGGAGGCCCATCCGCCAACCGGCGCCACGGGTAACGCGGATTGGGCCATGCGGAAAAATTAGACCACCTTATCGCGATGCAGGCGGGCGATGTCCCCGTCATCAACCCCCAACAACCCGCGCAACACGTCATCGGTATGTTCGCCAAGCGCTGGTGGGCGGGTGATCTTGGCCGGTGAGGCGGAAAGCTTGATCGGGCAGCCCACGGTCTGATAGGTGCCGCGCTGGCCGTACTCCAGATCTACAATCATCTCGCGCGCTTTCAGATGTGGATCCGCCAACACCTCGCCGGTATCCTGACAGGCCCCGGCCGGCACCCCGGCCTCGCCCATGGCCCGCATGATTTCATGCTTGTCGCGCGACCTGGTCCATTCCCCAATGATGGCATCCAAGATCTGGCGGTTTTCCCAGCGGCTCTCCGCGGTAGCAAAGCGCGGATCGTCGGCCAACTCGGCCTTGCCGATCACGCCGAGGAAAGCATCCCACATCTGCGGTTGGGCGAAGATGAAGACATAGTCGTTGGCCCCGCCGGGATGGCAGGGATAGAGAGTGCCGGGAACGTTGCGGCCAAGCTGGTTGCCCGTGCGTGCCATGGCGTGGCCCTGGCGCTGATGATCACGCAGGCTGACCCGGCAGAGATTAACCACGGCGTCCTGCATGGAAACTTCCACATGCTGGCCCAGGCCGGTGGCATGGCGCTGCTGTAATGCCGCCAGGATGCCGATAACTGCATGCATACCGGTGCCTGAATCGCCAATCGATGGCCAAAGATATGTCGGTGGCCCATCAGGCTCTCCAGTGACGCTCATCGCCCCGCCCATGGCCTGGGCGATGGGCTCGAAACTCTTATAGTCGGCATAAGGGCCGTAGGTGCCGAAGCCTTTGATGGTGGAATAGATCAGACCAGGGTTGATCTCCTTCAGCACGTCATAGCCGAGGCCGAGACGGTCCAGGGCGCCGGGTGCAAAGTTCTCGACCAGGACATCGGATTCCGCGATCAGTTTCTTGAATAGCTCTTTGCCCTCGTCTGATTTCAGGTTCAGGGTCAGACTGCGCTTGTTGGCATTCAAGATCAGGAAGAACAGGCTGTCGCCCTTGCCGTCCGCCATGTTGCGGCGGGCCACGTCGCCGCCCGTCGGCTCTTCCAGCTTGATTACGTCGGCACCAAGGAAGCCCAGGATCTGCGCACAGGCCGGGCCCGCCTGATTATGCGTCATGTCGATGACGCGAATGCCGTCCAGTGCCGTGCTCATGCCGATTTTCCTTCCAGGGTTGAGGCTGGCGAAAAGCCTAGCATCAAGTCAGGATGGGTCATAACGTTTGCCTAGCTTAAGCAACGGCATTCAAAATTGATGCCATACTGCGAAAGGGAGCAAACGATGGCTGATTTGAATGAGCGGCAACAGGCGATCAAGGACTCTTTCATCGAAAATCGCGGCTATTGGGCCAAGATCATGGATCAGCTGCTACTGCTCAGTCCCGATTATTTCGAGGCTTATACCGAGCTTTCATCGGTGCCGTGGAAGCACGGCGTGCTGGAACCGAAGGTCAAGGAATTCATGTACATCGCCGCCGATGCTTCGACCACGCATCTTTACAATGCCGGCACCCGCATCCATATGCAAAACGCTTTGCGTCATGGCGCCACGGTGGATGAACTGTTCGAAGTCTTGCAGTTGACCGCTAGCCTGGGCATTCATTCCTGTACCGTTGGGGTGCCGATCCTGCTGGAAGAGTTGGAGGCCGCCGGCATGTTGGGGGAGGAACCCCTGGATGCACTGCAAATCGAGTTGAAAGAAGCGTTTACCAAGAACCGGGGCTATTGGGCGCCGTTCCTGGATGGTCTGTTGCGGCTTAGCCCGGAATTCTTCGAAGCTTACCTGAAAATCTCCTCTGTACCCTGGCTGACCGGCCCGCTAGAGCCGAAGGTGAAGGAGTTCGTCTATATCGCCATCGACGCGGCCACCACCCATCTTTACGAGCCCGGCCTGCGTCAGCATATCCGGAATGCCATAGGCCACGGTGCCAGTAAGGAAGAGTTGATGGAGGTTTTGGAACTGGTAACGGCCATTGGCGTCCATACCATGACCGACAGCGTACCCATTCTGGTGAAGGAAGCCGAGGCTCTTGCCAGCTCGAGTTAAGCCTGCCTTGGACGTGGTTTTCAACTTGCTATAAGCTTTTAATCTTGGTGCAACGTAGATTGGGAAAGGCCGGGAACAGCCATGGCG
The DNA here is from genome assembly GCA_018701215.1 of Rhodospirillaceae bacterium. Lineage (GTDB taxonomy): Bacteria > Pseudomonadota > Alphaproteobacteria. Next base: position 91,044 of record JABIWH010000022.1, on the reverse strand, counting down.
GATATTATCATCATCGGCGGCAGCATCATGGGCTCGAGCATCGCCTATCATCTGGCCATGACCGGGCGTGCGGGCAATATTTGCGTGATCGAGCCGGACCCGACCTATGAGTGGGCCGCGGCGCCGCGTTCCTCGGGCGGTGTGCGGCTGATGCACGGCTTGCCCGAGAATATTGAAATGTCCCGCTATGGGCGCGAGGTCTACAAGGACTTCGCCCGCCTGATGGATGTGGACGGCCAGCCGGGCAGTTTTGAATTTCTCGAACACGGCTATCTCTATCTCGTCTCGGGCGCCAAAGGTGTCGCGGCAGCCGAGGAAAGCTGGCGCATTCAAACCGGATGTGGCGTGCCCAATGATTTTCTGGACCGCGAGGCGCTGGCGGCGCGCTTTCCCTCGTTAAATGTGGCCGATGTGGATGCGGCGATCCATGGACCGCAAGATGGTTTCATTGATCCCAACGCCGCGGTGTTGGGCTTTCGCCGCAAGGCGCTCAGCCTGGGCGTCGAATATATCGAAGACCGCGTCGTTGATATCGAGGTCAGTGGCGGTCTGGCCCGGAATGTCGTGCTGGAATCCGGCAATAAGGTCGCGGGCGATATCATCGTCAATGTCGCGGGGGCCTGGGGGCCGAAGATCAGCGCCATGGTCGGCATGACGGTGCCGGTGGAACCGTTGAGCCGCAATACCTTTTATTTTGATATTCGCGGCCAGATCGAAACCATGCCGCTGACCAACAGCCCCAGCGGCGTCACCTTTCGCCAAGAGGGTGCCGGCTTTACCGCCGGACAGACGGACACCAATGTCCCCTTTGGTTTCGATTTCTCGGTCAAGCACCATATGTTCGATGAGGTGTTCTGGCCCTATCTGGCGCATCGGGTACCGGCCTTCGAGGCCCTGCAGGTCAAGCGCGGCTGGGCTGGGCATTACGCCTATAACCGGATGGACGGCAACACCATTATTGGCAAGTTTATCGGCGGCCTGGATAATTTCTATGTCGCCACCGGCTTCACCGGCGCGGGATTGCAAAAAGGCCCGGCGATTGGCCGCGCCATGACCGAATTGCTGCTCGATGGCGGTTATCAGACAATCGATCTCTCGCGTATGTCCTATCAACGGGTGATCGACGAGAAACCGCTGCTGGAAGTTGGCTTCACGGCCTGAAGGCAGCCTGAACCGAACCTATCAAGACCCGAAAACGCGGACCAAAGCCATAAGGTAGGTAGGCTGTTGCCGTAATCCTTATTGGCCGTAAACGTATTTTGCGATTATGAGCCGTTGGACTTGATTGGTGCCCTCGTAGATTTGTGTGATCTTGGCATCACGCATCATCCGCTCGACCGGATAGTCTGTCAGGTAGCCGTAACCGCCGTGCAACTGCACTGCGTCCGTGGTCACCGACATGGCGGTGTCGCTGCAGATGAGTTTGGCCATCGAAGCCATCCCCCGCGCCTTGTTCTGGTCTTCACCGCTGGCCGCCTCGACCGAGCGATAGAGGAGGGCCCGGGACGATTCCACCTTAACCGCCATGTCGGCGATCATGCCCTGGACCATCTGAAAGCGTGACACGGGCTCGCCGAACTGTTGGCGTTCAGCGGTGTATTTCACCGCCGCGTCGAATGCACCCTGGGCGATGCCAAGCGCCTGGGCCGCGATCAGCGCTCTGGAATAGGTCAGCCCTTCGGTCAGATATTTGTAGCCCCCGGTCGGGTCGCCGACGGCGCGTTCGGCGGGAATTTGGCAGTCCTCGAAAATTACATCCGCCGTCGGGCTGCCGCGGAGGCCCATTTTCGATTCGAGCCGGCCAAACGAGAGGCCCGAATCATCCCGGTCGACCAAAAATAGCCCAAAGGATTTCTCGCCGGTACGGGCCAGGACCAGATACCAATCAGCCCAGGTCGCCCCCGTGATGAAACGCTTGCGGCCGTTCAGGGTCCAGCCGTTACCGCTCGGCTCGGCCCGTGTTTGCAGGCTCCACAGATCGGAGCCGCTTTGCGGCTCGGTCAGACACCAGCCCATGCTTTTCTGGCCCGCCGCCACGGGCGGGATGACCGCCTCGATCAGCTCGCGCGTAGCGTATTGCAATAGCGGAAAAGAGGCGATCCAGTTATTCATCAGCAGCTGCGACGAGGTGGCGCAGCAGCGTGCGACCTCCTCACCGCAGATCACCAATGACATCAAGTCACCATTCTGGCCGCCCAGGTCTTCCTCGAAAGCCAGGCCGAGCAAGCCTTCTTCGCGAAAGGCTGCAAAGGCGGCCGCCGGAAAGCTGCTGGTTCGGTCTGCTTCCGCCGCGTGCGGCGCCACCTTGTCAGTCGCGAAGCGACGCATGCTGTCGCGAAATTGCTCGTAGACATTAAGATCCTGCACGGGCCGTTCCCAGGTTTTCAGATCGGCAAGGTTTTCCTATGACCTGATGGCATATCAGCCGAGATTCCCCGGATGGTCAAGTACGGCTCCGGCCATCCGGGTAGCGAATTGATCCCGCGACGGCGAAGGCCCGCGGTGATGACCATGGCTCAATGGGCGCGAATTTCTTCTGGCGTTTTGTAAACTGTTGGGGTGGACGGCCAACGATCCCTGATCTGGGCCTTTTTTCACCCTAATGAGTGGTTATGTATAAGATGTAGGTTGTTGTACAAATCGGGAGGACTGGACATGTTGAATCCAAAGACTGGTTTGCTGTTGGCCTTGGTTGGCATTTTAGTTGGGCATTACGTGTATTTGCATGATCTGCTAAGCGGCGACACGCTGATCATGATGGGACCGGCGTCATGGACCGTGGCCGTGGTTGCCCTGGTCGTTGCCTTGGCCGGTCTGTGGCTGCTCGTGCGCGGCAATAATGACGGGGCCGCATAAGCCGGTCGATTTGTTTCGCCAAGCAACAAAGGCCTGGCCGTTATACGCTAAGTCTTTGATGTGATCGTCTCACGGTAATCCGTTACCGCAACCACGATCAATAATGCGAAGTATCAGGCCGGTGGTGAGGCCGGCGGCCCACAGCTGACGCCGTATCAATTCGGCGGCGCGGTGCCTTTTGTTGATTGGCATGTCAGTCCAAGCGGGATGAAAGTAACTGGGCGAGGCAAGGAATGTTTTGGCTTGGATCCATATTCGGAATAATCGTATGTGTGCTGCTGATGTACGGTGCATGGCGGCTGGTTCGATCACTTGAAGATTGAGCAATGGAGCACCATCGGCACTCTGTCCATCTTGTCAATCCGTGCCCGGTCGCATCATCTCATGAATTCGATGGTTAGATTATGAGCATGGGCGAAAGGGACTGAAATATGACTGCGGCGGGAGACGATACCTCCGAAACCCCGGAAACGGTTTTGGCCAAACTGGAAACCCTGCGGGCCAAACGGGGTTACCTGCTGCCGCATCATGGTCTGATGGCCGTGGGCGAGCCTGATCTGCTGGCAGCCTACGACCAGATGTACTCCACGCTAACCCTGGGTACCCGGGTATTGGACGAGCGGACCAAGGAAATCATTTGGCTGGTCATTTTGACCACCACGTCGGAGGCCATCGCCACCCATCATATCCAGCGTATGCACGAAGCCGGCGGCACCGATGCGGAGATCGAGGCGGCGGTGCGTCTGGCCGCCTACGCCCGTGGTGCCGAGTATTTCAATTTCGTGCGCCAGCACTGGGCCCCGCACCTGGCGGACTATGACGCCGTCAGGGCCTATCGCGATGGCCTGAACAGTCTGGTGGCGGGTAGTGGCATTGAACCGGGGTGCGTGGAAATGGCCCTGGCCGCGGCCCATGCCTGCCAGCGCCGCTGGGAATGGGTGGATGAACATATTGTTGGTGCTTACCGCGAAGGGGTTGCCGAGCGGGCGCTGCTGGAAGCGCTTAGCCTGATGATGTTCCCTGGTGGGATACCCAATTTCGTTGACGTCGCAGCACGCTGGCAACGGTTGATCCTGGATGGGCGGGTGTCCGCCTCGCCGGCCTTCGAAGCCTGGGCCCGTGCGCCGGGCCAGGGCGGCTTTGATGAAGCCTCCGGCGGCGGCGATACCCCGCGGCAAGAATAACGCCGCACGCCTTGTCTATGCGCCGCACAGGTACCTAGTTGATACAGGAATTCCTGTCCCCGGAATTCCCGTAAACAACAAATCCACAGGAGGGTGGTTATTATATACTGTCCCCGGAATTCCCTTTCTTGGACGGCCCGGCTTGCGTGGTTTGACGGGGCGTTGAAGGGTGGCTTCCAGGGCGTCGAGATAGCTCGCGGACCCGAGCGGATGGCCGGTACGGCTGTGTTGCCGCAGGCTGTCGAGCGCCGCCGCCGCAACGCCGCCATCCAGGAATGAGCGCCAAGCCGCCTCGCGCGCAAGCATCGGTTCCACCGTCACCAAGCCATCGTCCGCTGCCGCCAGATGCGCGCGGGCGCTCGACCACGGCCAATCCTCCGCCCGCTTGACCAGCCCGGCCCGTACGGGGTTCAACTCCACATAACGGGCACAGGCAAGCAAATAGTCCTCGTCCATGGCAAAGGAATGAAAACGTTCCTGCCAAAGATGGCCGCGCCAACCTTTGCGAAAGTTGATCCGCCGCGTGTAGCGCCGATGCGCCTCCCCCAACGCCGCGCGCAAACCGTCGGGATGTTCGGGTGTCAATATCAGATGCACATGATTGGGCATCAGGCAATAGGCCCAGACCGCGACACCGGCGCGGGCGCAATATTCGGCGAGCAAGCTGCGATAGGCGCGATAATCGTCGGCCTCGAAAAAGACTTCCAGCCGGCGATTGCCGCGCTGTGTCACATGATGGGGATGCCCTGGTACAACAATGCGTGCTATTCTTGCCATGACTGCATTGTAAACAACAAATCCACAGAAGGGTGGTTATTATATACTGTCCCCGGAATTCCCTGTCCCCGGAATTCCCGGCCTCTACTACTACCGGGCACGGAGCTATTCGCCGGCCTGGGGACGTTTCCTACAGCCTGATCCGATCGGCTATGCAGGCGGGGCGAACATGTATGCGTACGTGGCCAACGATCCGCTGAACTTAGTTGACCCGTCAGGCGAATTCGCTTGGTGGATTGCGGGCGGAGCTATTGGTTTTGGTGTAGACTTGTCAGCTCAGTATTTAGAGTCCAAGCTTTCCGGTCGAGATTTCAGCTTTGATTGGCAACGCAGCTTGGTTGCGTCGGGAACCGGAGCATTGACAGGTGGAGCAAGTGCAATCGTTGCTCAACAAGTCGGCAAAGCCGCTCTCAGAGCCGGTGCTAACGCAGCTATTGGGGCCGGTGCCAACACCGGTCAAACGGCTGTAATGAACAAACTTAAGGGCACTGATCACAGTCTTGCCAGTGCGGCGTTGCTGGGCGCCGCGTTCGGTGCAGGGGGTTCGCTGGTTGGCGACGCAGGCAGTGCGATTGCATCCGCACGAATATCAAATCCGATCAAGCAGCTCACCGTAGGTCAGAAAAATATTTTAAGTAAAGTGGTGAACAATAGTCGAATAGATTTTTCTCGACCGACACCTGGAATTGTCGCAGCAACGGGTGCAGCGTCCAATATCACATCTAACTCATCTGCGTTTTTCGGCGGATCAGATGACCGCGGCTCCAGCTCTAGCTCAAAATAGCGATATGCCGATGCCCGATACGAACCTAAAGGCTAGACTTCGCATCTCGTTTTGGCTGGCGGCGGCTTGGATCGGAGGGGGATGTCTATTTGCGCTAGTGTTTATTCTTCTATCACTTTTTGCAAATGACGATAAAGCTGCTCTTTTGAGGTACTACGCATTGATCCCTTTTGGTTTTGGTTGTCTGGTTGGGGGGGGGTATGCAATAGGGATGCTCTTTATCACACGGCAACGATAGCACTACGGTGTTGATAAGTGCAATTATCGCACCCTTGATCACTCCGCATAATACCCAGCCACCGCCCCGCTCTTGGCCGACAACCGGGCACTGTACCGCGCCGGCATCTCCGGTGACTTCCATCGCCCGGCCTGCATGATGCCTGAAAGCTCGAACCCTGCCGCCGTCAGATCCTGGGCCATGCCGACACGCAATGAGTGCCCGGTGAGCGCAGTATCGATATCCGCCCGCTTGGCCATTTTGGCGATGATGCGTCCGACCATGGCTGGGTGCAGGGTTTCGCCAACCTTGCCGGTGCGATCAACGCTGCGGAAGATGGGCCCGTTGGCGACACCTGCTGCCCACAGCCAGCGCCGCACCAGTTCGGCGGCAAAGCGCGGTAGATACACCACGGCGCCCTGGCCCTCCTGATCGCCCTTGGAGCGGCGTAGCAGGATCGAAGCGCCACCGTCCGCATCGGTTTGCAGATCGTCCACCAGCAGGCTGACAAGCTCGCTACGGCGGGCCAACATGACGCGACCGACGGCAAGCAGTGCTTTATCCCGTTTGTCGATGAGCCTGTCCCCCGTGGCTGCCAGACAGCGGCGAAACTCGGCCTCATTCAATGGCGCGGCCTGTTTCTGCATCCGGCCCTTGGCCCGGTGCATGCGTTTTAGCGCAAGCTTTACCGGCAGGGCCTTGGTGGGGCTGTCGAGCCCTGCGGCACGGTGGAAGGTGGCGATGGATGCCACATAGCGGCGAACCGTTGCCGGTGCCCGTATCTCCGCCATGGTGTCGATAAAGGCCACAATCGTGTCAGGGGCTGCGGCAATAAAAAGGCCCCACACCTTGTCTATGTGCCGCGCAGGTACCTAGTTGATACCTAAAGCAAAAAGGGCCCAGCCGGTGTATGGCTAGGCCCTTGATGTGATTGGCTCCCCGGGCAAGATTCGAACTTGCGACAAGGCGGTTAACAGCCGCCTGCTCTACCACTGAGCTACCGAGGATCAGTTCGCCAAAATGGGGTTGGAACCATTCAGCGGGCATTTATTACCAGATACCGCGCGGCCATGCTAGTCCGTATTGCGCTTAATTGCAGGTTCTGCTTGACTCCTGAAACAATAAGAACAAAATAGGAACATACAGTTGAGACACAAGGAAAGGGCCTGTTGTGAATGGCTCCAGACGGCATGCGGTCGCGGCGTTGCGGCGGCGCATTACGGCCATTGAGCATGGCCCGGCGCTCCCACGGTCAAAATCGGGGTCAAAGGGGGGCTCTGATGATGTGCCGCCCTTGACCCTGGGCGTGCCGGGCATTGATGAAGGTTTGCCCGGTGGCGGATTGGTGCGTGCCGGTTTGCACGAAATACTGAGTGGTCACGGGACCGGCACGGCCTTGGCCTTTGCGGCCGTATTGGCGGCCCGGCGGGCCGCACTTGATCAAGCGGGCCGGGTGCTGTGGTGCCTGTCTGCTCAAGGTTCATATGGGCCGGAGCTGTACGGACCGGGGTTGGCGGCATTTGGTCTGGGGGCGAAACAGTTGATCCTGGTGCGGGGGCGGGATGAGCGGCAACGCCTATGGGCCATGGAGGAAGCTTTGCAATGCGCCGGCCTGGCCATGGTGGTGGGCGAGGTGGGGCGCCTGGATCTGGGGCAAAGCCGGCGTTTGCAATTGGCGGCGGAAGCCTCCGGCGTCACCGCCCTGTTGCTGCAGGGTGTGCATGGCGGCGCGCAAGGTGTCAGCGCGGCGCGGACCCGTTGGCGCATCACGCCCCAGCCCAGCGCGCCGAGCCATGGTTACATTGGCATCGGTGCGCCCCGTTGCCGGGTTGAATTACTGCGCTGCAAGGGCGGCCGTCCGGGTGAGTGGCTGTTGCAATGGAATGGCACCGCGTTTGAAGACCATTTTGAGGGCCGTTTTGAAGGCCGTGGTGTCGAGGATCAACAGAATGGAGAACAGCAAAAACCAAACCGGAAAACGGATGCTATCCCTGTGGCTGCCGTATTGGCCGACGGATCGGCTGTACCGCGCTCAATACAACGCTCAATACAACAGCCAGCACCATACCAGGCAGCAGGTACCTGAGGCGGAGCGGGATAAGTCTCTGGCCCTGGCCCTGATCGCGGCGCAACAGGGCGGCCAGCGGGTGGCCGCGGTCAATGCGGCGGCGGCGGTGGCCGGCATAGGGCTGGGCATGATGTTGACCGACGCCAGGGCTTTGCTACCTGGTCTGTCGGTCCATCCCATGGCACCGGAAGAGGACGCCCGCGCCCTGGCCGGCCTGGCTGATTGGTGCGGCCGTTACAGCCCCTGGGTCAGCCTCGATAACGAAGATGGCCGTGACGCTGGGGGCCAGTATGGCATCTGTCTTGATGTCACGGGATGCGCCCATTTGTTCGGCGGAGAAGACGCCATGCTGACTGATCTGGCACGGCGCCTGCACGGTTTTGCCATCCAGGCCCGGCTGGCCATTGCCGATAGCCTGGGCGCGGCTTGGGCGGTCGCCCGTTATGGCGGGGAGGATGCGGCCATCGTTCCCGCCGGCGAGATCCGGGCGGCGCTGGAATGTCTACCCGTGGCGGCGCTGCGTCTATCGCCCGGCGCGGCGGATGCCCTGGCACGCCTTGGCCTGGGGCGGATTGGTGAATTATATGCCCTGCCGCGCGGTGCCTTGACCGCCCGTTTTGGCCGTGAGGTCACCTACCGCCTGGACCAGGCCCTGGCCAAGCTGTCCGAGCCGCTGTCGCCGCGCCCGGCCCGCACCAGTTTCTGGAGCCGCCTGGCCTTTGCCGAACCCATTGGCCACCGCGATCATATCGCACGCGCCGCCGGGCAATTGGTCGATGATCTGTGCGCCGTGCTGGAACGGGAGGAGAGGGGGGCGCGGCGGATCGAGCTGCGCCTGTACCTGGCCGATGGCACGGTGCGGCGGATCAGGGCGGGGCTGAACCGGGCCAGCCGGCAGCCGGCGCATTTGTCGCGCCTGTTGGCCGAACACCTGCCCAGCCTGGAGGCCGGCTTTGGCGCTGATTTGATGGTGCTTATGGCCGGGCAAAGTGATCCGCTGCCGGCGGGGCAACGGCGCCTGGATAATACGGATACGAATGGGGCAACCGAGGGCGAAACCCTGGAGCCCTTGCTGGACCGATTGGGCAATCGTTTGGGGGCGGCCAATGTGGCGAGCTTCATGCCCGTACAAAGCCATCTGCCCGAACAGGCCGCACGTTTGGTCCCGCCCTTAAGTCAAGTCGAGGCAGGGGAATGGCGCCATGTGGCCCGGCGTCCGGTCTATCTGTTACCGCGCCCCGAACTGGTCGAGGCGGTGGCCGAGGTACCCGATGGCCCGCCGGTTCTGTTTCGCTGGCGCGGCATCGCGCACCGGGTTCAACGCGGCGATGGGCCCGAACGCATCGCGCCCGAGTGGTGGCACGATATGCAGGCCGGCGTGGCCAGGCTGGCTGGGGAAACCCGTGACTATTACCGTATCGAGGACAGCCGGGGGCAGCGGTATTGGCTGTACCGCCGGGGTTTGTACGGTAGCGATGCTGCCCAAACGCCCAGTCGGGCGCCGGACTGGTATCTGCACGGCTTTTTTGCGTGACGCCATGACCTACGCCGAATTGCAAGTCACCTCCAACTTCAGCTTCCTGCGCGGCGGCTCTCACCCGGACGAGCTGGCCATTACCGCCGCCGCCCTGGGGCTGTCCGCTATCGCCATCACGGACCGCAACAGCCTGGCCGGCGTGGTCCGGGCCCATGTGGGGGCAAAGTCCGCCGGCATCCGCCTGCTGGTGGGCGCGCGGCTGGATTTGCAAGATGGCCTGAGCCTGTTGTGTTTTCCCACCGACCGGGCTGCTTATGGCCGGCTGTCGCGATTGCTGACCGTGGGCCGGCGGCGGGCACCCAAGGGTGAATGCTGGCTCGACCTGGATGATGTTCTGGGCCACGACCAGGGCCAGATTTTTGTTATTCTGCCGCCCTCCAAGCCAGATGAAACTTTTGCCAAACTGCTTGAAAAGCTGGGCCGGCACTGGCCGGGGCACTGCTATCTGGCTGGTCATTATCTTTATTCAGGCGACGACCGCCGCCGCCTGGCCCGGCTTGCCGCATTGGCCGAAGCTGCGGCTACGCCCTTGTTGGCGACCAACGATGTGCATTATCACAGCCCCGGCCGCCGCCCCCTGCAAGACGTTCTGTGCTGCATTAGGGAACATTGCACCCTGGCCGAGGCCGGCTTCCATCTCGATGCCAATGCCGAGCGGCATTTGAAAGCCGCCGACGAAATGGCCCGTCTGTTCGCCGATTTCCCAGGCGCCGTGGCGCGGACGGTAGAACTTGCGGAACGCTGCCATTTCTCCCTGGACGAGCTACGCTATGAATACCCCGCCGAGCCGGTACCCGCGGGCCGTACCGCGCAAGAGGAATTGCAGCGCCTGACCTGGATCGGTGCCCGGGAACGTTATGGCGCGGCGATCGAGGCGAACGTGCGCGATCTGTTGCGCCACGAATTGGCTCTGATCGGCGAGCTGGATTACGCGCCCTATTTCCTGACGGTACATGACATTGTCCGGTTTGCCCGCGAGCGGGGCATTCTGTGCCAGGGCCGGGGCTCGGCCGCCAATTCGGCCGTTTGCTATTGCCTTGGCATCACCGCCGTCGATCCCGCCCGCCTGGATCTGTTGTTTGAACGCTTTATCTCGGCCGAGCGTGACGAGCCCCCCGACATTGATGTGGATTTCGAACACGAGCGCCGCGAAGAAGTCATTCAGTACGTCTATGAAAAATATGGCCGTACGCGCGCCGGCATGACCGCCACGGTGATCAGCTATCGGGCCAAAAGTGCCATCCGCGAGGTCGGCAAGGCCCTGGGCCTGTCCCTGGATGCGGTCGGTGCCCTGGCCGATAATGTCTGGGGTTGGGGCGGCGAGCAGGTCGAGGGTGACAAGGTGCGCGAAATCGGCCTGAACCCCGATGATCCCACCGTGGCCATGGCGATCCATCTGGCCCGCGAGCTGACTGGCTTTCCCCGCCATCTATCGCAACACGTGGGCGGGTTTGTTATTACCCGTGGCGCCTTGTCCGAAGTTGTCCCCATCACCAACGCGGCCATGGCGGACCGCACGGTGATCGAATGGGACAAGAACGATCTGGACGCCCTGGGTATTCTAAAGATCGATCTGCTGTCCCTGGGCATGCTGACCTGTATCCGCAAGGGTTTTGAGCTGATCGAACGGCACCATGGCCGGAAGCTGAGCTTGGCCACGGTGCCGGCGGAGGATAGCGGCGTTTACGACATGCTGTGCCGGGCCGATTCCATCGGTGTCTTTCAGGTTGAAAGCCGGGCCCAGATGACCATGCTGCCGCGCCTGCGCCCGCGTAATTTCTATGATCTGGTGATCGAGGTGGCGATCGTCCGCCCCGGGCCCATTCAGGGCGACATGGTGCACCCCTATTTGCGCCGCCGCGCCGGCAAGGAGCGGCTGGAATATCCCTCCAAGGACCTTGAAGATGTGCTGGGCAAGACCCTGGGTATTCCGCTGTTTCAGGAACAGGCCATGCGTATCGCCATCGTCGCCGCCGGCTTTACCCCGTCCGAGGCCGACCGCCTGCGCCGCGCCATGGCCACCTTTCGCCATACCGGCACCATTCATACCTTTCGTCACAAGATGATCGAGGGCATGGCGGCGCGCGGCTACGACCGTGATTTTGCCGAACGTTGCTTTAAACAGATCGAGGGCTTTGGCGAATACGGCTTTCCCGAAAGTCATGCGGCCTCCTTCGCGCTGCTGGTATATGTCTCTGCCTGGCTGAAGCATCATTATCCCGCCGTTTTCGCCTGCGCCCTGTTGAACAGCCAGCCCATGGGTTTCTACGCTCCGGCGCAAATCGTGCGCGATGCCCGTGAACACGGCGCGGAAGTTCTGCCCGTGGATATCAATCATTCGGATTGGGATTGCACGATGGAGGCGGGGGCTCTGCGCTTGGGCCTGCGCCAGATCAGGCGCTTTCGAGAAGCCGCCGCCGAGGTTCTGATGGCTGAACGGGCGCCTGAACGAGGGGGCCGTTATGAATATCCGGAGGATTTGTGGCGGCGCACCGGCCTTGGCGCGGGCGCCCTGGAAAAGCTGGCGGACGCCGATGCCTGGCGTTCCACCGGGTTGGACCGCCGGCAAGCGCTCTGGGCCCTGAAGCGTCTGAACCAGCCCGAACTGCCCCTGTTTGCCGCGGCCCAGGTTCAGCCGCCCAGTGCGCATGCTCCCAAAGAGGCCGAGGTTGCCCTGCCGGATATGCCTATCGGTGAACAGGTAGTACAGGATTACGCCAACCTGCGCCTGTCCCTGAAGGACCATCCTCTGCGGCTGTTGCGCCCGGTTCTGGATCAGCGGGGCATTGTTGAGAACGAAGCGCTGTTGAATTTTCAAGCAGGCGCCAGGGTCACGGTCGCCGGTCTGGTTCTGGTGCGGCAGCGGCCGGCCACCGCCAGCGGGGTGATTTTTATTACCATCGAGGACGAAGGCGCCGTTGCCAATATCATCGTGCGCCCGCCGGTATTCGAGAGCCATCGCCGGATCGTGCTGTCAGCCCGCCTGTTGGCGGCGCGGGGACGGCTGGAGCGTGAGGGCATGGTAATCCACATTCTGGCCGAGGAGCTTGTCGATCTGTCCGTTGATCTGGATCGACTGCGTGAAGATCCCGCTGCTGCAAACGGGCAGCAGCCATTCGCCCGCCGGCGCCGCACGGGCCATCCGCGCAACGCCAACCCGGCGGCACCCATCCCCCAGGCCCGCAGCTTTCGTTAGCGATGTGTCGCGTGTAATCGTGCAGTCCAGGCCACGACGGCGACCTAACGCAACTGCGCCGCCCTCTCGGAGCGGTGCGCCCAAAACGGTCTGGGCGCACAAGCGCGGGAGAAGAAAAATCTACGTGACGATGTTCAGCATGTTTTGTGTGCTGCCGCCGCCCAGACCTTGCTGGCGCATCTGATTGGTCAGATTCATGGAACTGGCCAGGCCGGCCATGGCGCCAAGAGCACCTTGCATCTGGGCGATGCGTTCCGCATCCGCCGGCTTCAAGGCGGGTAGGCCGTTCTTGGCACTTTCGTCTTCCGGACCGATGGCGATGAAGCGGAACATCTTGCGAATTTCACGCAAGGCATTGTCGATCAGAATACCGGAGTCCGCCGCCTTTTGTGGTGTCATCAGAGACATTTGATCGGAGAACCCAACCTCGAAAACCGAAGATTCAAGCTCTTCTTCTTCCTCATCCTCCAGGCCTAGCGGCGTGCCATAGAGAACGGCTTCCCTCAAACCCAGTGGTGCCAAGGCATCGAAGCCTTCCGGCCCGGCAAGAATTTCAACCACCGCGCCGTTCTTTGCCTCGATCTTGAGCGAGGATTCATTCGTACCACGCTCGATGGTGGAGGTGCCGAAGCTGCCCAAGACACCGCCCAAGGCCTTATTGATCTTGTATGACAGGAAACCAAGGCTGTCATCGGTCTCCACTGCAATCTGCTTGGTTTCGCCACCATTGACCCGGATCGAGAAATACTGTCCTGGACGCAAGGTTGTCAGACTTAAAATTTCGGTCGGCGGTGTCGCGGGCAACTCACCCGTGGACAGGCCGAGGCGGCTGATGACGGAACTGCCGGTGTCGTCAAATGCGATGGCGTTGCCGCTTTGCACGACCGCGCCGTGTTCCTGGTTGGCCCAGACCTCTCCGCCGGTGTTGTCCAGTTTCACGACAAAGGCATCCTGTGCGTTTGCCACCGCGCCGCCATCAATGGCGCCATCGGTGGCGCCGGTCAGGTAAATTTCATCCGCGCCCACCGAGGCCTTAACCGCGACGCCGTTGACCGCGTCCGTGCCGCTGCTGCCCACATAAGTGGTCCAGCCCACCGCGGCGGAACCGCCTGAATCCACGATTTGCGTGACAAAGCCATCGCTGCCGCCCGAATGCGCATTCACGATGGAGCCTGAAAGAGCCGTATTCGTGGTCTGGCCCGAGACATAGACATTGCCGCTGCTGCCCACCGCGATACCGGTAACCGTGCCGTCGGTATTCAAGGCGCCCAGATCAACTTCCCATTCCGGCGTTTGCGAGGCATCACTGTCCACATAACGCTGCAGAACCGCGTTGCCGTCTTTTTCGCCCGCGACATAAATGTTGCCCGAACCGTCCACCGAAACGGCGGTGGCGCGGTCGTCGCCGGTGCCGCCAAATTGTTTGTTCCAAACCAATGTGCCGCTGCTGTCCAGCTTGCTCAGATAGCCATCCGAGCCGCCGGCATGGGTCACGCCACTGCCGATTTCCGAATAGGTCTGGCCCGCGACAAAAATATTTCCGCTGGCATCGGTGGTTAGGGCCAGGGCGCCGTCATTGGCATAGGGTGCCGCCTGGCGGGTCCATTGCTCAGTGCCGTCGCCATCAAACTTGGTTACGAAACTGTCATAATTCCCGCCATATGAAGTCGCGCTTAAATTGCCCCTTACGGTGCCGGCGATTATGACCTCGTCGTTGGCATCCACGGCGACGGAAAATCCATTTGCGTCATCGGTGGCGCCCAACAACCGCGACCAGACCAGTTCGCCGGCGGCATCATATTTGCGTAAATAGGCATCGTTCTCCGCCTGGTTGGCGAGGCCTTCCAGATCACCGGAGGAGGAGCCGACGGTATAGACCATGCCCTGGCTGTCCACCGCCACGGCCTTGGCGCTATCGGCCTCGGTCGTATCGGTTTCTGAACGGAAGGCCAGATTGGGATCGGTATTGCCCAGATCATCATATTTCGTTGTAAAGCCCGAGGCGTAGTCGCCCACATTATTGGTGCCAGCGATGTAGATACTGGGCGTGGCGTCGGAGGCATTACCGAATGACACGGTTTCCGTATCATTCAGTTTCAAATGGAAGCCGTAGGAATCTTCGTTAAAACGCTCCACCACGACCGACGAGGTAACGCTGTTGGCCGTCAGCTGCGTGTTGATGTAGTCGGTGACGTTATCCACGTTCAAGGTGCCGCTAACCGCCGATAGATCAATATTGATGACCTTAGTTTCGACAGAATTCACCACCGTGATGTCAAAGGTTTCCGTGCCGGTCAAACCGGCAATGGCATCTCCGCGTACCTGCGACACTTCGGCGGACATATGAAACGGCGTGGTGTACTTCGGATCCTTGGGAAAAGCCTGGGTCGAGGTTATCGATGTGGTCTTCAGACCATATAGCAGTGTGGTATCTTCGAATTCGAGATCGCTGACAAACCCCTTAACTTCGTCCAAATAGCCTTCAAAGCGATGTTGCAATAAGCTGGCACGTGTTGATGCGCCGGAATCTTGTTCGGCATAGGTCGCCATTTCCCGCAGCTTGGTCAGGCCGGTAAACAGACCGAACAGATTTTTGAATTGATCATCGCCGGCGGTGTTGTTGACGCGGGGGTCCGTCAAATCAATCAATGGACCGGATGAGAAGATGCGTTGCAGCATCTGGTCGTAGGGCCGGGCCTCGGGAATGGTCCAAGGCGGGATGATCGCCGGATCGACAGTTGCGAACGAGCCGTTCAGCAGTTCGCTCTGAACCTTGGCGGCATTGCCCGCCAATCCCAGCGAGACGCCGGAAGAATAATAGGCACCCAGGACGTTGTTATCAAACGACGCCATCTGGAATCCATTATTGCCTGTCGGCGATAGGGCCATTGCCTGGTTGTTCCCGTAAACTCGGTTATCTTCAATTTATCCGAACAGGCGAAGCTCTCCGGATGGCGGACTCCTAAACGGTTTTCCGCTATCTGCCATTTTGCCAAACCACCGGTTAACGGAGGATGAACCTGATTGGTTAACGGAATTTGCCGCCGCTGTGGATAAACCCGCCCGGTTTACGATGTATTAACCGCAACGATGGACACTTAACCAACACGGCATGGAATTGCCCCGCCGTGGCTATTGGTAAAACTGTTCATCAGACGGAACGCCGCGCATGACTATCGAATTGCTTGATGTAAAACGTGATGCATCTGGAGGCAACTCCGGCCCGCCGGCAACCGCGCGTGAGAAAATCCGCGGCATCGAGGAATTGGCCCGCATGGCCGACGAGACCCGGGCCTCGGGTGGCGAAGTCGTGTTGGCGCATGGTGTTTTCGATCTGTTGCATATGGGGCATGTCCGCCATCTGGAGGCCGCCCGTTCGGAAGGTGATCTGCTGATCGTGACCCTGACCGCGGATCGGTATGTCAACAAGGGTCCGGGGCGTCCGGTTTTCCCCGAATTGACGCGGGCCGAGATGGTCGCCGCGTTGCGTTGCGTCGATGGTGTCGGCATTTCCAATTGGTCCACGGCCGAGGGTGTGCTGCGCTTTATCCGGCCTACCATCATGGTCAAGGGCCAGGACTATGCCAATGAAGACGAGGATATCACGGGCGGCATTCGGCGCGAGCGGGAACTGGTCGAAAGTTTTGGCGGCCGTATCGTTTTTACCGATGATATTACGGATTCTTCGTCGTCCCTGATCAACCGGCACCTCAATGTCTATGACTCGGAGGTCACCGACTATCTTGCCGGCCTGCGGGAAGACGATGTCGCCGCCCGCGTGGTGCAGGCCCTGGAAGGCATACAGGAACACCGCGTATTGATGATCGGCGAGGCCATTATCGATGAATATCAATATGCCGCGCCGATGGGTAAATCGGCGAAAGAGAATATCATCGCCTCCCGCTATGAAGGGCGCGAGGTGTTTGCCGGTGGCGTTATAGCCTCGGCCAATCATGTTGCATCATTTGTCGACCAGGTTGATGTCATTACCTGCATCGGCGAGGAAGATTCCTATGAGGATTTGATCCTCGACACCGTGGTGCAGAATGTGAATGTGCATTTCATCCGTCTGCCCGGCGTGCCGACGATCCGCAAGTGCCGTTTCGTGGACCCCGGCCATATGCGCAAATTGTTCGAGGTCTATCATTTCGACGACACACCGTTGAGCGGCCGCAAGGAAGATGAAGTTTGCAGCCTGATCGCGGAATACGCGGCCGATTTCGATCTGGTGGTGGTTAACGACTTCGGTCACGGCATGATGACGAAGCGGGCCGTGGATCAGGTTATCCGCCGTTCCAAATTCCTGTCCGTCAATGCGCAAAGCAATAGCGCCAATCATGGCTATAACACGGTCAACAAATATGCCCGCGCCGACTACGTCTGTATTGATGCACCCGAAGCGCGCCTGGCCGTACGGGACCGCTTTTCCGATGTCAGTGACCTGGTGCAAGGTCCGTTGCGGGAATTGATCGATTGTGACCGCATCATCGTGACCCATGGACAAAACGGTTGCGTGACCTTTGACAGTAAAAACGGTTTGGGCAAGGTGCCCGCTTTTACCCGGCAAGTGGTGGATACGGTGGGCGCAGGTGATGCCTTCCTCTCCGTAACAGCGCCCTTGGTGCAATCGGGGGTGCCCATGGAACTGGTCGGTCTGATCGGCAACGCGGTTGGCGCCATGAAAGTCGGCATTGTCGGCCACCGGCAATCGGTACAACGGGTGCCGTTGATGAAATTCTTGACGGCCCTGCTGAAGTAGATGGCTGACGTAAATGGTTGAATTCGTGGAATGAGTAGAATGGGGCGAATGGATGCGTAGCAACAGTGTAGCGGCCATGCAGGCTAAGATCGGCGACTATTTTGGCGAATTGGCCCGTCTGCCGGAACAGACCGTGGTCACGGATGCACAAGGCGAAGAAATCAGCATGGCCGATTTGTTCCCCATCATGATCGAGCAGTTTGCCGGCTTTCGTGAGGGCGATGGCAAGATGATGTTCGTGGGCAATGGCGCCTCAGCCTCCATCGCCTCGCACATGGCGCTGGATTTCTCCAAGAACGGCAAAGTGCCGGCCCTGGCATTCAATGATGCCGCCGCGCTAACCGCGCTTAGCAACGATGAAGGCTATGACCAGGTATTCGCCAAGCAGATCGAATATTTTGGCGCGCAAGGCGATATGTTGGTCGCGATCTCGTCATCGGGCAACTCCGACAACATCGTCAAGGCCGTGCGCGCGGCACGGGCCAAGGGCTGTAGCGTACTGACCTTCTCGGGTCTGGGGGCGGATAACAAGCTGCGGCAAATGGGCGACTACAATCTTTATGTCCCTTCCGGCGAATATGGCTTCGTCGAGGTGGTGCATGGCGGCCTGATCCACGCTTTGTTGGACATCTTCATGGGCTGGTCGGCCCAATCGGGCCTTTGGAACAAATCTGTTGAGACACCTGTAAAGGAAAGGGGCGTGGCATGAACCAGTCCAGCAAGACAATGAACGTGATGGTAACCGGCGGCGGTGGCTATGTGGGCTCGTGCCTGATCCCGAAGCTGTTGGCGGCCGGCCATGATGTCACCGTGCTGGATCTGTTCATCTATGGCATGGAAGTGTTCAACGGCGTCGGCGAGCACCCCAATCTACATTGCATCAAAGGCGATATCCGCGACCCAAAAGCGGTGGCCAAGGCGGTGGAAAACGCCGATGCGGTGATCCATCTGGCCTGCATTTCCAATGATCCCAGTTTCGAGCTAAACCCGGATTTGGGCAAATCGATCAATTTTGACTGCTTTCGCCCCCTGGTCCGGGCCGCCAAGGATGCCGGCGCGCGGCGCTTCATTTACGCTTCATCGTCCTCCGTCTACGGTATCAAGAGCACGGAAAACGTCACCGAGGATTTGCTGCTGGAACCCTTGACCGACTATTCCAAGTTCAAGGCCATGTGCGAAGAGGTCCTCGATCAGGAGCGCGAACCTGGTTTCGTGACCCTGACCCTGCGCCCGGCCACGGTCTGCGGTTATGCCCCGCGCCTGCGCCTGGATCTGACCGTCAATATCCTGACCAACCACGCCATCAACAACAACAAAATAACGGTTTTTGGCGGCGAGCAGAAGCGTCCGAATATCAACGTCGAGGATATGACCGATCTCTATGTGGAATGCCTGCAATATCCCGATGAGGTGATCGACGGTAAGGTCTTTAACGCGGGTTACGAGAACCACACGGTCAGCCAAATTGCCGAGATGGTGCGTTCCAACGTGGGCGAGTCGGTGGATATTATAACCACACCGACGGACGACAACCGCTCGTACCATGTCTCGTCCGCCAAGATGCAGCGGGAGCTGGGCTTCACCCCGCGCCACAGCATTGATGATGCGGTCAGCAGTCTGACCAAGGCCTTTGCCGCCGGCAAGGTGCCCAATGCAATGGATGATGCCCGCTATTACAATGTCAAACTAATGCAGGACATCCACCTGCAGTAAACATGTTCTAGGCAGCGCGTCGCTTTAAGGCGCACCTAATATGTACCGGAGTTGGCATTTATAGTTTCTTTTCGACGCTCGAAGGAATGCGGTTGCCCATGGTCTGTACCGCGGCCCAATATTTGCTTTGACTCGGCCGGGTCGGCCAACGATCAGGCTGAACCTGATCCCGGATTCTTAAACAGACCTCGATAATGTGGTCAATATCCGCGTTATCAAGGCCATTGTGAACACATAGCCTGACCAGGGAACGGTTGCGTGGCGTTGCCGGCGCGCAGAACACGGATCCGATGACGCCATGCGCTTCCAAGGCATCGCGTAGCCGGGCGGTTTCACTTTCCGGACCGGCTATCAACGGTATGATCTGGCTCTCGCTGCAGGATACATCATAGCCCAACTGCAACAGACCACGGCGCAGCCGTTCACTTAAGCCTGCTATCCTTGCGCGGCGATGTACTTCGCCGCGTACCAGAGCCAAGGTTGCTTCGAAACGCGCCACTTCGTTGGGAAAGATGGCCGAGGAAAATATCGATTGCCTGGACTCATAGCGAAAATATTCGACGAAACGCGCGGACCCGACGATGACGCCGCCCCGACCCACCATGGCCTTTGACAGACTGAAGACCCGAAACGGCACACGATCGGCGAGGCCGAGATGGCTGACCAGACCTTCGCCCTGCAAGCCGATAACGCCGATTGCATGGGATTCATCGACGATCAACATGCTGCCTGTTTCTTCACAAACATCAAGAATGTCTTGTAATCGGCAGAGATCGCCGAGGGTGCTGTAAATCGATATATGCTGGCGTTTCGGCCCCGGCGACCGCCTGTAGCAGCCCTTCATTGGCGGCAAAACCAGATTGGCAGAGCACGGCCGCTTCCGCACCAAGCCATGCGGCGTAGTCATTTTCCAACCTTAACTGCGGGTCCAGGTGCTGGGTGTAGACGCCGGACATGAAAATATCTTCATGCCCATTGGCCAAGGCATCGAGCTGTCGGCGGATGATCCTGGGGTCATTGCCAATGCCGAGATAGTCATTGCCGGAAAGGTTAATATCCAATGCAGTCGCGGCGCGCCCGTTAACCAAATGACCATCCGGGTATTGTTTAAAATGGCTAGCAATACGCCGGCTTAACGATGAGAGTATTGGTCGTGACTGCTGTTCATTGATTACAGAAGGCATCTGTCGCACTCATTCAATAATTGCGCCCAAGATTTTCGAGCACAGTCGACCGCCTTAAGCATCAACAGGCAATCAAGATCTCTTACTATTGAAAAATTATAGGGGCAATGCCAAAAGATGGCAACAATTCATAAGACAAAAATGGCTATAGTATTGGCCGAATAAGTATATCGTGTGACAAAATGTCAAGTATTTGATAATTACAAAAAAATTACAATAATAGTTATTGTATAATGTAATTACAATATAGCTATATTAATTTTTGTTACAAAACCGGCAACTTTTGCGTCAATATTTTCTTTGCGGAATTATAAACAGTAAATTATTAATTGTTTATAGTTATTATTTGTATTTATTAATATTTTATTTTCTATGATTAATAAAACATTAATCTATTTAATCAATATAACGATCAATATGAGTAATAAATTATTTTTGAAAATGATATTTTTCAAACAGTGTAATAAATTAACCATTTATAAGTAGTTTTATGAGGAATATAGCGATGCTTAAATTTCTGCTAAAATGTCATCGGGCCATAACATGTCATTTTGCAATTTGATATTGCATAAATTCTTTGGAATTTTGGATTGGTTTATTCCAGAGGAACTGAGAGACAGCGAAGAAGAGCATCGCCGACTGCGCGCGTTTGTAATTAGTCATGTTTGCGGCCCGCCATTGGGCGCTGTCATCGCACTTTCGTTAATCGCGCAATATCCCAGCATGGCTGCATGGTCATTGCTGATTGCTGATCTTTTGTTCTTTGCGTTTCCTTTCTTGCTGCGCTGGACCAAAGCGAAACGCGCGGTCGGGCTAGGTTCATTGCTGCATTTCGTGGCCCTGATATTCTTCGTTTCCTACCATTATGGCGGCATCCAGTCTCCAGCCCTTTCGTGGACCCTGACGGTACCGATCGTTGCCATGTTCTTCGTGGATGGCATCTATCGCCTGATTGGCTTGTTGAGTTATGCCTTCGGCTTCATGGTCCTAGGCGGTCTGTATTTATCAGGTCATGAGTTTCCCAGTAGTTTTGGTTCCGATGATACCGGCGGGATCACATTAGTCCTGTTCATCTGCGCCGCCGGTTACGTTACCGCCATGGCGCTTACCTATATCGGGCTTTACGAGTTTTCCATCGCGCGGATCAGTTCGGCAAAAGAAGATGCCGAAGCAGCTAACCATTCCAAATCCGAATTTCTTGCCACAATGAGCCACGAGCTGCGGACACCATTGAACGCGATCATCGGCTTCTCACAATTAATCAATACGCAGATAATGGGTCCAATCGACAATCAGACCTATGTGGATTATGGCAAGGATATCGAGCTAAGTGGATTGCATTTACTGCAAATTATCAATGATATTTTGGACATCACGAAAATAGAATCTGGAAAACTTGATATCGAAGCTCAGGATATATCCTACGCGGATTTGGCGCGGCAAGCCGCCGCCATGCTCTCGGGTGATATCGAAAAAAAGCAGATAACCTTCGAAAATGAATTGCCGGACGAGGAGTTGGTCATCCGAGGCGATCATCAGTTGTTGCGGCAGGTGTTGGTCAACCTGCTTTCCAATGCGGTGAAGTACACCCAGGAGGGGGGCGACATTTTACTCTCCGTCAACACGCCGGATGACGCATCAATCGAGATTTCAGTGGCCGACAACGGCATTGGCATTGCCGCGGAGAATATGGCCAAGATCATGGAGCCCTTTGGACAGGTTGAGAGTTCGCTATCGCGCGCCAATGGCGGTGTCGGTCTGGGTCTGCCACTTTCCAAGAAGATGATCGAAGCGCATGGCGGCACGCTGACGATCGCCAGCACCATTGATGTGGGCACCACGGCGACGGTTTGGTTGCCGTTGACACCAATCGGGCGGCGCCTGGTACCAGAATTGATGCCCACGCGGGCGCTGCCGAAACTCGCGCAATCAGCGGCGTAAGCGGATAAAAACGTGAAAATTTTTCTTACCCAACAGCCGGATCAACGGTCAAGCGAAGACAACATGCCTGGCAATGAAATTTTGCGGCTGTCCGCGGAAATGTGGGAAGGCAATGGCGTTTGCCCGATGATTGATGTGCGTGGCGCACGGCTCGATCACTGGAACGGCCACAAAATATCCATCGCCAGAACCGAACTAAGCGAACTGCTTGACCGTGGTCTGATTGCTGACGATGGCCACTGGACTGACCTTGGCCGCCGTGAACTGGCGCGCTACGCCGGAGTAGAGGCGCTTGATGCCCTGGATTTGCCGGCATCCAAGCGATAGTTGATCACAATCACGCCGCCATATGGATTTATTTTTGCCGCTGTTTCACGGCTCGGAACATGTTCCGTCGTAGGGCAATGTTAACCATTTTCCGGCCTAATTAACCTGATAGACATTCAGGACGGCACGGCATGCGTATCGGTATCGATTTCGACAACACCATTGCAGGCTACGACGCGCTTTTCGCCACTTTGGCCGAGGAGCGCGGCTTGTTTGATCGCGCGCCCACGGGAAAGCGCGAGTTGCGCGATGCCTTGCGCCAGCGCCCCGAGGGCGAATTGATCTGGCGCCGTCTGCAGGCCGAGGCCTATGGCGGGCGCATGGCCGGTGCTCTGTTGCTGGACGGCGTCGACCGTTTTATTCAATTGTGCCGTCAGGGCGGCGTCGCGGTTTCCATCGTCTCGCACAAAACCCGTCATGCCAATTTTGCGTCCGATGGTACCGATCTGCGCCGGGCAGCGACCGATTGGATGGAACAGCACGGCTTTTTTGATGCCATGGGCCTGCATATGAACCCCGACGATGTTCATTTCGAGGATACCCGGTCGGCCAAGGTGGCGCGGATCGCGGAGCTGAAATGCGCCTGGTTTATTGATGATTTGGAAGAAGTCTTCGCCGAGCCCGGTTTTCCGAAGACCGCCCAAGCGGTACTGTATGACCCCCATGCGGACAGCGAAGCGGCACCTGACCTGTTGCGCTGCCGTCATTGGGACGAGATTGGGGAGCACGTCTTTGGCCCCCGACACTAGCACTATAAGCATTGATACGACGGAGGCCGCCGAGGCCGCCGCAACGGCGTTATTGGGCGATCCCGTGCGCCAGGTCAGCCGCCAGCAGGGCGGCGGCAACAACCGTTTGTACCGGGTCGAGGCGGCTGACGGACGGCAATACGCCCTGAAAACCTATTTCAAGCGCCCCGGTGATGACCGCGACCGCCTTGGTGCCGAGTTCGGTGGTTTGACATTCCTGCGCGCCCAAGGGGTGGACCGCCAGGTGCCCCGTGCCGTGGCCCGTGACGCGGAACGTCATTGCGCCCTGTTCGGCTGGGTTGATGGCGATGCGGTGGGCCAACCCACGCCCCGCGATCTGTTCGAGGCGCTATGTTTTGTGCTGGATCTCTATCGTCTGGCGCAGCAGCCCGAGGCCGCGGCACTACCCCTGGCATCCGAAGCCTGCCTTTCCGGTGCCGAAGTGGCGCGGCAAATTGATCGCCGCCTGGACCGTTTGCTGGTGATCGATGACCACCGATTGCGCGCCTTTCTGATCGATACCTTTGCCGAGTCCTATGAACGCCATTGCAATTTCGCCATGGCGCAATATCAGGGCAGGGGCATGAATTTCGCGGAACCAATCGAGCTGTCGGCGCTAACATTGTCACCCTCGGATTTCGGCTTCCACAATGCCATTCGCCGGGCTGATGGGCGCTTGGTCTTTATCGATTTTGAATATTTCGGCTGGGATGATCCGGTAAAGCTGGTGGCGGATTTCCTCCTCCACCCCGGCATGGGTCTGGATGTGGAACTGCGCCGGCGTTTCCGCCGGGGCGCGGCGGCGGTATTTGGCGGCGACCATGATTTCGAAGCCCGGTTGCGAGCGCTTTTTCCCCTTTATGCCATGCGCTGGTGTCTGATCTTGTTGAACGAATTTCTGCCCGAACGTTGGTTGCGCCGGGACTATGCCGGCGCCCATCCAGACCGGGATTACGCCCTGGATAATCAATTGGCCAAGGCAAAGGCCATGCTGCGTCAGATCGATGACGCCAACACAGAGGTTTTTGAAGATGATTAATTTGGCCGCGTTGGAGCGCCGTGCGCACACCGTATACGAACCCTTGGCGCTGGACCGCCGTTCGCGCGATCTGCGCCGTTTGGTTGTCCGTGGCCTCGTGGGGGGAGGCCGTGGCCATCTTGGCGCCGCCCTTTCGGCGATAGAACTGGTGCGCGTGCTTTATGACGATGTCATGGCCCATGATCCAGCGCGCCCGGACTGGGATCAGCGCGACCGTTTTCTGTTATCCAAGGGCCACGGCTGTCTGGCGCAATATGCCATTCTGGCCGATCACGGCTATTTCCGTATGGAGGAGCTGGACCGCTTTTGCCGTTTTGACGGCATTTTGGGCGGGCATCCGGATGCGGGAAAAATTCCCGGTGTCGAGGCATCCACCGGCGCCTTGGGACACGGACCCTCCATTGCCGTGGGCATGTCGGCGGCGGCCAGATTAAAAGGCGCGGCGCATCGGATTTTCTGTGTCACCGGCGATGGCGAGATCAACGAAGGCGCGGTCTGGGAAGCCGCCATGAGCGCCGGCAAGCATCAGCTGGACAACCTGACAATCATTGTTGATTACAATAAATTGCAATCATACGAGCGTACGGAAGTGGTTCAGGACCTGGAACCGCTAACATCTAAATGGGAAAGCTTCGGCTTTGCCGTCCGCAACGTGGATGGCCATGATGTCGAAGGCTTGCGCCGCACTTTTCAGACTCTGCCGTTTGTGACCGGCCGGCCCAATGCGGTCATCGCTCACACCATCAAGGGCAGGGGCGTCGCGCATGCCGAGGGCGATCCCACCTGGCACCACAAATCAAAAATGAGCGATGCAGAAATCGACGGCGTTTTAGCGGCGATAGAGGGCTGATCATGCGTAAAACTTGTCTCGACTATGTTTATGAACTGGCCAAGCAGGATGAACGCGTGGTCTTCATCGGCTCGGACCTGGGGGCCGGCACCCTGGATCAATTCCGTGACGAAATGCCCGATCGCTTCTTCATGGAAGGCGTCTCGGAGCAGAACCTGATCGGCATGGCCGCCGGTCTGGCCATGGAAGGTTTTATTCCATACGTCAATACCATTGCCACCTTCATCACCCGGCGCTGTTACGAGCAGTTGGCGGTGGATCTGTGCCTGCATAATCTGCCCGTCAAGTTGATCGCCAACGGCGGCGGCCTGGTTTATGCGCCGCTTGGCCCGACCCATCTGGCGATCGAGGATATCGCCATTCTGCGTGCCCTGCCGCGGATGACCGTGTTCGCGCCCTGCGACAAGGAAGAGATGGCCCGCCTGGTGCCCCAGACCTTGGAACTTGAAGGCCCTTGCTATATCCGTCTGGCCAAGGGCGGTGACGAAATCGTCTCGGATGCGGCCCGTGGTTTCGAGATGGGCCGCGCCATCAACATGCGCAGTCCAGGCAAGGTCTTAATTGTCGGTACCGGTATCACCACCACCCGCGCCCTGCATGCGGCCGAGGAACTCAGCCGCGAGGGTATCGAATGCGGCGTGTTGCATATGCACACCGTCAAGCCGCTGGACGAGGCGGCCATTCTGTCCCAGCTGGCTGATGTGGATCTGCTGGTCACGGTCGAGGAACACACCCTGGTCGGCGGTCTGGGCAGCGCCGTTGGTGATCTATTGCTGGACAAGGCGCCCAACGCGGTCAGCCGTCTGGTGCGCCTTGGCATCCCCGATACGTTTTCCGATAAATACGGCACCCAGGATGAATTGTTGGAATATTACGGCTTGCAGGGGCCGCAAATCGCCCAGCGTATCCGTGATGAAGTGAACGGTGCCGGGGCGCAAGTCGCGTGAATTACGCCTTAACCCTGCCGCGGCCTGAAGGATTTCTGCACCCCGACGAAGTTGCGCTGGGTGAGCAATATCTGGAACAAGGCCATGTCATCGCACCGGTCGCTGATCCAGGCGCGCTTGATCGCCTGCGTGATGCCATGGCGGTGATCGCGGCGAGGCATCTTGGCCTGGAGCCGGCGAAAGATCCCAGTGCCTTCCTGGATGATATACACAGCCAGGTGGAGGCCGTGGCCCTGAACGCCCTGCGCATGGCGGTGATCAATGGGGTTAACGATCTACCCTGGGCCCGGAAAGTCTATTTCGAACTGGCTCGGCCCTTGCTGGAAGCCATTGTCGGTAACGAATTGGCCATGCAGCGGCGATTGAACCTGTCGATCCAACTGCCCGGTGACGACAGCTCGTTGCTCGCCGTACATGCCGATGTCTGGGATGGCGACAGTCCGTTCGAGGTGGTGGTCTGGCTGCCCTTCGTGGATTGTTACGATACCAAGACCATGTTCCTGCTGCCGCCTGATAAAGGACAACTGGTGGAGGCCCGCATGGCCGATTTCGATGGTGCCGGCACGGACGATCTGTTCGCGGCCATTGAAGACGATTTGATCTGGGTCGATGTGCCCTATGGCAGTGTCCTGCTGTTCAATCAAAACCTTATGCACGGCAATCGCATCAACCGTGAAGGCAGCACGCGCTGGACAATGAATTGCCGCTTCAAGGCACTGTTTTCCCCCTACGCCGGCAAGCGTCTGGGCGAATTTTTTGAACCGATCACAGTACGGCCCGCTTCCCGCGTCGGTATGAGCCATGAATTACCGGGAGGTTTCGTTGAATAACCAAGCCAACCAGCCCAATATTCTGGGTCACCGTGGCTATATCGCCTCCCGTCCGGTACGCGGCCAGGATTGGCCCCAGCATGTGCAGAACCTGGTGGTACGCGACTATGCCCAGCGTAATGGCCTGCATTATCTGCTCTCCGCCACGGAATACGCCATGGATGCCTGCTATATGAACCTCGAAACGGTGCTGGGGGAGTTGCAGCGCGTCGAAGGCGTGATCTGCTTTTCCCTCTTTATGCTTCCGGCCCGGGCGGAACGGCGTCATGACCTCTACCGGCGTATATTCGAAGCCGGCGCGGATCTGCACGGCGCCCTGGAAAACATGGCCATTCGAAACCCGGTGGATGCCGCCCGCCTGGAGGACATTTTCATGGTCGAACAATACGCCGCAACATCCCCACAGGTACAATAGACATGGCATTCGTTGATTTCGTCGGCATCGTGCACAAAGCCACCGCGCGGGACTATGTCCAGCGTGTGGTGGAGCATGACAAGGCCGAATGCGCGGAAATTGCCGGACAATTCGGCAAGGATTATTGGGATGGCGACCGCCGCTATGGCTTTGGCGGTTACTATTACGACGGCCGCTGGCGCAAAGTGGCTGACGCCATGGTGGCCCACTATGACTTGAAGCCAGGCGCCAAGATCCTCGACATTGGCTGCGGCAAGGGTTTCCTGCTCTATGAATTCACCCAGGCTCTGGAAGGCGCCCAGGTCAGTGGTATCGATATCTCCGCCTACGGTATCGAGAACGCCAAGGACGAGGTCCGTGCGCACCTGCGGGTGGGCAATTGCGTGGATCTTCCTTATGGTGACGATGAATTTGACTTTGTGTATTCAATCAATACCTTTCACAATCTTTTTAACTTCGAACTTTATCCCTCATTGCAGGAAATGCAGCGGGTCGGCAAGGGGCCGAAACACATTACGATCGAGAGCTACCGTAACGAACGGGAAAAAGCCAACCTGCTTTATTGGCAACTCACATGCCGGGCTTTCATGATGCCGGCGGAATGGGAATTTGTTTTCCAGCAAACCGGTTACGACGGCGATTACGGCTACATCACGTTTGAATAGGTGAAATTTTGGTAGAGACCGCAAATACAATGGCACGGACCAAGGAAGCGCAATACGAGGATTGCCTCCGGGCAGCCGAGGAATCCGGTGTGGACAGCCTCGGCGTGATGACCAATCAGGTCTGGCGTGACGATCCGCGTCGTTTGGCGATCCTGCTCTCGCGCTACAAATTCGTCGCTAAGATGCTGTCGGGCAAGCGCCGGTTGGTCGAGGTCGGCTGTGGCGATGCCTTCGGCTCCCGCGTGGTACAGCAGGAAACCGGCGAACTGACGGTGCTGGATATCGATCCGGTCTTCATCGCTGATATCGAGCGGCGCATGCATCCCGATTGGCCCCTGACCCCTGCCGTGCACGATATGCTGTCGGGGCCCTATCCGGGTATTTTCGATGCCGCCTACAGTTTGGATGTGTTGGAGCATATTCCCCAAACGCAGGAAGAGACTTTCCTGCGCAATATCATCATGTCCCTGAACAGCGATGGGGTTCTGATCGTCGGCATGCCGTCCCTGGATAG
The DNA here is from genome assembly GCA_018701215.1 of Rhodospirillaceae bacterium. Lineage (GTDB taxonomy): Bacteria > Pseudomonadota > Alphaproteobacteria. The sequence continues at coordinate 62,492 of JABIWH010000022.1, read as the reverse complement.
CCAGGAACATGCTTCGCCGCAAAGCAAGATCGGTCATATTAATTGCAAGCACGGCGGTGACTTCAAGGCCCTGATGGAGGGCTTTTTTGAAAACGTCTTCGTCTTTTCAATGAATGACGAGGTGGTGCATACAGGGTTCTGGCCCATGGCCCATTATTACCTGGCGCTTTGTTGTGGCAAACGGCCCAGTTAAACGTCTCCTAGGTAAACTTCTCATTGTCGGCGGCGACAGTATGATCGGCGCCGCCTTGGCGGATCATTTCAAGGCGCTGGGCTGGCAGGTGCAGGCCACCACCCGACGCCAGGATCAGGTCGATGACAATCATCCTTTTTTGGATCTGGCGTCGCCGCGTCTGGACCTTCCCGCCGCCGATGTGGTCATTCTTGCCGCCGCCGTCGCCCGCATTGGCGCGTGCGAAAAAGACCCCGTTGCAACACGCCGGATCAATGTTGATGGTACCCTAGCGGTGGCTGAATACATGGCCGGGCAGGGCGCGCATATTCTGTTGCTATCATCGGACAAGGCATTTGACGGCACGGTGCCCTTGCGTGCGCGCACCGACACACCCGGTCCGGCCTGTGAATACGGCCGCCAAAAAGCCGCCGCCGAGGCCGGCGTACTGGCCCTGGGCGAACAAGGTGCCGTATTGCGCCTGAGCAAGGTGGTGGAGCCGAGTTTGGAGCTATTGCAGGACTGGGCCAAAGACCTTGCGGCGGGCCAGGCCATAACGCCGTTCCATGATCTGTATTTGGCGCCGGTGCCGGTCGAACTGGTGGCGGAAGTCACCACGCATATCGCTGAGGAATGCGCCGGCGGCATTTATCATTGTACCGGCGGCGAAGATCGTTCGTACGTGGATCTGGCGCGCATTCTGGCGATGGAATCCGGCTATGACCCCGCCTTGATCCAGCCCGGCTCCTGCCAGACCGCCGATATACCCGCCGCCGCCAGGCCCCGTTATACGAGCCTGGAAATGACGCTCGAGCAAAGCCGCTGGGGCATAGCCGCGCCGGCGTTCGAGGCAACCGCCCTTTCCATCATCAAGCGCAAATGATGTAGTCGGGTTCCAGCCGGCTCAAAACATCCGCACTGTTCTCTGTTATGATAATCGTATGGCCCAGGCTCATAGCGAGATTTGCCGGGCTATCAATCAGGATGGCGTGCAGGAACAACACCATGCCGGGCTGGGCCGACAACGGGTTGCCGCTGAACAACATGGGCGGTACGTCCATCCAGGTGGGGCGGAAAGAGGCACCCAGGGAATAACCGCAGGCGGCCATGCGGACGTCGCCATAGCCGTTTTCGTCGTAGACGCGGCGGTGCGCATCGTCGATCTCGCCCAGGGGACGGCCAGGGCGGGCGGCCTCGGTCATCGCCGAAAGGGCATCTTGCGTGATCTGGAACATTTGCCGATGTTTTTCGCTGCCCGACCCAATGGCGACGGTGCGCATCAGACAGGCGCAATAGTGGCGGTAGCTGCCGGCAAACTCCATTGTTAGCTGATCTTGTTCATCCAGGTGCCGAAATCCCGTCGCCGAGCGGATCAGCAGCGCCCTCTCGCCAGAACCAAGAACCGGTCCGGAAGGGGCCGGATCGCCGCCGCCAGACAGGATCGCTCCTGTCCCCGCCGCCGCGATATCACCCTCGAAAGCACCGGGTCCCGCTGTGTCCAACATGGCCAGCAACGAAGCATCCGCCAGTTCCGCCGCCCGGCGAACATAGTCTAGTTCCGCCCCTGACTTGATCAGCCGCAGGCCGCGTACCAGCGCCGAGGCGTCTTCCAGTTCACACCAGCCGTCCAGCGAGGTTTTTAATTGCTCATAATCGTGCGCCCGCAGGCCATAACTGTCGAGTTCGATGCCGATGCACGCGCCGGCCAGACCTTTTTCCGCCAGGATGTCCCTAAGCTCGTCCGTGGGCGAGGCATCCTCCCGGTCGTACCAGATGCGGATGTCATCGATGATGGAGGTGCGGCGGGCCTGCTCCAAGTCGGGCCGCCGGGTCAGCAGCGTCAGGGGTTGTTGATCCGCCGTCAGCACGAGGCATTGAAAGAAGACATAGCCGGTGGTGTCATAGCCGCTCAGGTAGTAGTGGCTTTCCTGCGCGAACAATAGGATTGCGGCCAATCCCCGCTCGGCCAGGCCTTGCCGGGCCTTGGCGACGCGGCGATCGAATTCAGCGGTTTCGAAATGCAATGTCATTTGAACATTCCTTTTCTGGACATCTGTTCTGTACCAGGTGTCATCGATATCACACTGCGGATCGCCAAAAATCAGGATCGTCGTAGACGGTTGGATCGGGGATGCCGGCGAGGTGGAAGGCTTCGCGCCGTTCCACGCAGGTGCCGCAACGGCCACAGTGATTTTCGCCGCCCTTGTAGCAGGACCAGGTCTCGGCATACGGCGTGTTATGCCGCGCACCTTCGGTAACGATGGCGGATTTCGGAATATTGACGAACGGCGTGTAGAGCCGGATATCGGCGTAACCGTCCAGGGCCTGCTTTTGCATCGCCTCGAACGCGTCGACGAATTCCGGGCGGCAATCGGGATAGATGAAGTGATCGCCGCCGTGTACCGCAGTGGCCACCGCATCCGCACCTTGTGCGGCGGCAATGCCAAAGGCGATGGTCAGCATGATGGCATTGCGGTTGGGCACGATGGTCAGCTTCATGCTGTCCTCGGCATAATGCCCATCGGGTACATCCACGTCATCGGTCAGGGCGGAACCGCTGAGCAGCTTGCCGACCGCGCTTATATCAACGATGTCACAAGGCACACCCAGCCGTTTGCCACAGGCGCGGGCGAAATCGATTTCCTTGGCATGGCGCTGGCCATAGTCAAAGGTGACCAGGCGCAGCAAGTCTGCTTCCGCCGCGACTTTACAGGCCAGGGAAACGGAATCCAGTCCGCCCGAGCACACAACGATGGTTTTCATTTTGGCAGTCCTTGTTTTATCCGGGTAGGCCGCGACCGGCGCCTGATACCTCAGGCGGATTTCATATAATTTAGTTTAGCTGCCGCCGAAAAACTCCACGGCATTGCCGTACAGCCATTTTTCCAGCACCGCTTCCTTCAGGGGCAGCTGTTGATACTCCGCGATCAACTCGGCATAGCTGGAGCCCATCAAATAGCAGGAAAAGCCGATCATCACCTTGTCCTGCAACAGGCTGTTGCCGTATTGCAGGAACATCTCCCAGCCTGAACCTTCCTTGCCCAGATAGCGCGGGCGATGAGCGGCGGTGTCGCAATACAGGTTCGGATGCCGCCGCAACAGCCCCACCATATCGTTGATCCAGGGCCAGCCCGCCAAGCCGGCGCAGACTTTTAGTTCGGGAAAGTCAATGCAGATCTCGTCCAGATGACGGGGATGGCCCAATTCGTATGGCCGGTCGTTGGCGTAGGTCATGGCGGTATAGATCCGTACCGGCACGCCCAGTTCACAGCATTTGGCGTAGAGCGGATAATAGCGGCGGTCGCTGGCGGGCAGGCAAGTATAGAGAGAGGACACGCGAAACCCATTGGCACCGTCTTCGCGCACCAGTTTTTCCAGCTCACGCACCGCGCGCATGCCGTCCATGGGATCGAGGGCGGGAAACAACTTGAAACGGCCAGGATAATCCCGGTGAATTTGGCCGATTTCGTTGTTGGGCATATTGACCATCAGGCCGAATTCCACGTCTGCCGCATCCATTCCCGCGACCACATCATCGAGGGCATTGTCGGGCAGGGGTGCTGCGTTGGGGTCTCCGGCACCAAAGATCTTGCCGTAGTTATCGAAGCCATAGCCCTCGGGCCGCGGCAGTGAAAAGGACGACGGATTGCCCGGCCGGCCCCGGTTTATTTCTGCCGCCTCGGACGTGGTTGCGGTTTTCGGCATGCCGATTTCAAGATCGATGACTTTGCCCATTTTCGTTTCCTCCCGTATGTGAATCTACAAGCCGATGACTGTTACACAGCCGGATAGCGCCGTCCACGTGCACGGCTATGTGCGGGGCCAGACACCCTGGAACGGTTGGGCCAGGGCGCGCTCAACCATTTCAAGATGGTCCTGGCCGTAGAACATGTCGCCGTCGACGAAATAGGTCGGTGAGCCGAAGACGGAGCGGCGGATGGCTTCTTCCGTATTGGCCAGATAAATGGCGCTGATTTGCGGCGACAGGGCGGCATCCAGCAGGGGGGCTGGGTCGAGATCGACCTCATTTGCGAGCCGCGTCAGGGTCTCGCGGTCGGCCAGGTCGGCGTCGTCGCGCCAGTGCGCTTCAAGCATCCTGTGTGCCAGCCGGTCCACATTGTGGCCTTGCTCAATTCCGGCGATCAGCATGCCGTTGCACAACGTAGTATCGTTGTGGTGATGGGTCGGCATGCCCTCCACCACCGGGGCGTTGCGCCATTCGGCCCAGCGTTCGATTTCGCGGCCGAAATAATAGGCGCGGTGCCGGTCGCCACGTTCCCGCGTCGAGCCGGCGCCGGACTCGACCATGACGCGGAGCAGATCAACCGGCTTGTGAATAATCGATGCGCCCGCCGTCCCGGCGACCTCCATCATCCGGGCGGAGCCGAGATAGGCGAAGGCTGAATGTGCGGAGTAGAAATATTCGATAGCCGGCATTTTTTATGTCCTGTGCTTGATGAAGTTTCAGATTGCTGGCGTCTATACCGCCAGATAGCCGCCGTCCACGGGCACCTCGATGCCAGTGATATAGGATGCCTCGTCGCTGGCCAGGAACAGGTTGGCGTAAGCCACTTCCTCCACCCCGCCTTCGCGCGCCATGGGGATGGCCGCGATCATCTTGGCGCGCAATTCGGGATCAGCCGTTAGTTTCGAGGTGCGCATGGGCGGCATGATGCCGGGATGCACCGAATTCACGCGGATGCCGTCCTTGGCGTGTTGCACGGCGGCCGCCTTGGTCGCCAGGCGCACCGCGCCCTTGGCGGCGCTATACCCCATATGCACATACTCCTGGCCGACGAAGCCGGAGATCGACGAAATATTGACGATGGACCCGCCGCCGCCCTTTTGCATTACCGGAATGACCGCGCGCATGCCTAGGAACACCCCCTTGGCGTTGATGTTCATCTGCTGATCCCAGGTATCCAGATTTAATAGATCCGGGGTACTGCCGCTAACACCGGCGTTATTGACCAGAATATCGAGCTTGCCGTACGCCGCCAACGCCGCCGCCACGGCGCTGTCCCAGTCCGCCTCGGATGTCACATCGAGCCGTTGAAAGCGCGCCTCGCCATCGGCTTTGGTAATCTCCGCTACCACGCCCGCGCCTTCGTCTTCCAGCATATCCGTCACCAGAACCTTGGCGCCCTGGTTGGCGAATATTTTGGCGGTTGAAGCCCCCATTCCCGACGCCGCACCGGTAACAATCGCGACTTTATCTTTCAAACGCATGCTGTGTTCCCCGCAAATTCATCAGGCGCCACTATCAGATTGAACCCAGGCCGCGGTCAAGAGGGGCGGGAGGGACGTTTTGCGATGGCGCGGCCGCCCATGATAGGCTGGCCCCATGAAACGACAGAGCGCTGGAATGGCATCCTTCGCGCGGCAACTCGCCTGTTTGCTGGTCGCGGCTACGTTGGCGGCCAGCAGCATGGCCGGCGAAAGGGTGGCGGCGCAACGGCCCGAGGCAGACCGTAACGAAAATCTGACCGGCTGGCTGCTTGTCGCCGCGCCACGCATGCGGGACCCGCGGTTTTCCAGGGCTGTCATCTTCCTGGCCCATCATGACGACAAGGGCGCATTCGGTCTAATCGTCAATCGCCTGATCTCGGTGCGGCCGGCGGCAAAACTGCTGGGCGATATATTGGGAGAGGATGCGCCGGACGGAAATGGCGGCGATGAGCGCGAGATACGGATACACTATGGCGGTCCGGTGCAGCCGACGCACTGGAATTTCATCCATTCCAACGACTACACCGGCAGCGGCACGATTGTGGTCACCCCCAAGGTATCGCTGACCAGAAACCAAGAAATCCTGCGCGCCCTGGCCAACGGCAAGGGCCCGGCCAAGGGCTTTCTGGCGATTGGCTACGCCGGCTGGGGCCCCGGCCAGCTGGAAGGCGAAATCAAGCGCAAAAGCTGGATCACCGTCGGCCCCGACGACGGCATCATCTTCGACAACGATATGGAGACGAAATGGCAGCGCGCCATGGATAAGCGGGGGGTGGAGCTTTGACGGGAATACCGGTCATTTTGAGATGCAGAAAACAAGACCTGACCCCAGTGCTCTTATGATAATCTAGTCTGTCGGCGCTATTGCTATTCTGGCGCCTGGGTCGTCCGAAAGAAGGATAGGCGGACAATGATTAGAAACCTGGTTCAATCATCTCTGATCGTCTTGTTTATTGGCTTGGCGGGCCCGACGGCAATGGCATCGGATGCAAAGGAGGCCGCGGCCCTTCGCGCGGCCCGGAGTTGGCTTTCCCTGGTCGATGCCGGGAATTACGAAGCGAGCTGGCGTTCGGCGGCGCGATATTTCAAATCGGCGGTCACTCAGGAACAGTGGCGCCAGGCCATGACGGGTGTTCGCCAACCGCTCGGAAGGGTCCTTTCCAGAGACCTAAAAGGCAAAACCTACGCCACCTCGTTGCCTGGGGCGCCGGATGGTCAGTATGTCGTCATCCAGTTCAATACGTCTTTTCAGAAAAAGCGGGCCGCCGTCGAGACCATCACCCCGATGTTGGAAGCCGATGGACGTTGGTCCGTCGCGGGCTATTTCATCAAATGAACAGGCAGGGAGACAGCGTCATGAAATGGCTCGTATTATGCCTCGTAGGGTTATTGATCGCCGATCCTTCTGGTCTCGCGCATGCTGGAGATGCGGTCAGTGTCCGGGCCCTGCCGCCCGTCGTCGTGAAAACATTTCCGGTGGCCGGCGACACCAAAGTCGATCCAACGATAAGTGAAGTGCGGGTCACTTTCTCCAAAGACATGATGACGGAAGAGATGTGGTCCTGGGTTATTCATACCAGGGAATCTTTTCCCAAAATCGTCGGCAAGGTACGATATCTGGCGGATGGCAGAACCTGCGTGGCCCCGGTCAAACTCGAACCGGGCCGGAAATACGCCATCTGGTTCAACTCTCCGAACTACAAACACAACGCTTTCAGAGATCAGGGCAATAATCCCGCCATCCCCTACTTACTGGTCTTTGAAACAAGAAAATAGCGCGCCAAGCCACAGCTATCCTGACTACCCAGACCGCAACAACTTCACCGCCGCGTCACGCTCGAACAGATACAGCAGCGCCCGCAAGGCCTGGCCGCGCTCGGTCTCCAAATGTGGGTCGCGGTCCAGGATCAGGCGGGCGTCGTCGCGGGCGACTTCCATCAGGTCCTGATGGGCCATTGCGTCAGCGAGGCGGAATTCGGGGAAGCCGCTTTGCCGGGTGCCTAATAGCTCGCCGGTGCCTCTTAGACGCAGATCTTCCTCGGCAATTTTGAAGCCGTCGTCGGTTTCGCGCATGATTGCTATGCGCGCGTGCGCGGTTTCGCCCAGGGGTTCGGCGTAGAGCAGCAGGCAATGGCCTTGTTCGCTGCCCCGGCCTACGCGGCCCCGCAGTTGATGCAGTTGGGCGAGGCCAAAGCGTTCGGCGTGCTCCACCGCCATGATGGTGGCTTCCGGAACGTCCACGCCGACCTCGATCACCGTCGTGGCGACCAGGACCTTGGTGCGGCCTTCGACAAAGGCCTCCATGGCCGCGTCTTTCTCCTTGGCCTTCATGCGGCCATGTACCAGGCCGACTTGTTCGGGGCCAAAAATCCTCGACAATGTACCGTGACGTTCCTCGGCAGCGGCGAGGTCGAGCTGTTCATTCTCCTCCACCAACGGACAGACCCAAAAGGCTCGCGCACCATTATTTATCGCCCGGCCCACGCCGGCGACCACGTCGTCCAGGCGCGACAGGGGCATGGAGCGGGTATCGACTGATTTACGCCCCGCCGGTTTGCCATGCAGCAGGGATATATCCATGTCGCCATAAACAGTCAGGCTCAAGGTGCGGGGGATCGGCGTTGCCGTCATCACCAGAATATCCGCCGCCGCACCCTTGTCGCCCAGGTTCAGGCGTTGATGCACGCCGAAACGATGCTGTTCGTCGATCACGGTCAGGGCCAGATCGTTGAAAATCACGTCCTCGGTAAACAATGCATGGGTGCCGATCAGGATATCGATCTGGCCGCTGGCCAGATCTTCCAACAGGGCCTGGCGGGGCCGGCCCTTGGTGCGGCCGGTCAGGATCTGGATGCGTAACGACAACGCCGTGCATAGGCCCGTCAAGGTCTGCAGATGCTGCCGGGCCAGGATCTCGGTCGGGACCATGAAGGCGGCCTGGGCGCCGGTTTCCACCGCCGCCAGCATGGCCAGCAACGCCACCACGGTCTTGCCGCTGCCCACATCGCCCTGCAACAGGCGCAGCATGCGTTGCGGTAACGCCATGTCGCCCTGGATATCGTGCAGCACCTGGCGCTGTCCTGAGGTCAATTGATAGGGCAGGGAGGCCGTTAGCTCCTCGCGCAAGCGGCCATCCCCGGTGATGGCCCGCCCTGAACGTTTGCGGGCGGCGGCGCGGATCATCGCCAGGGCAAGCTGGTTGGCCAGCAATTCGTCATAGGCCAGGCGGCGGCGGTTTGGATCATCCTCTTCCAACGCCGCCATGCTGTCGGGTGCATGAGCGCCATGCAAGGCGTCCCGCCAGGGCAGCCAATGCTGTTTCGCCAACCAGGCGGCGTCCTGCCATTCCGCCAACTCCGGCGCCAGATCGATCGCGCCCTGCACCGCCCTATGCAGGGGTTTGGCGGTCAGGCCCGTGGTCAGGGGGTATGTGGCCTCGACCAAAGGCAGTTCATCGGCCTTGTCCGGTTCGACGATATGATCTGGATGGGCCATCTGGATTTCCTGGCCGTAATGGCCGACCCGGCCCGAAACCACGCGCGCGGCCCCAAGCGGCAGGATGGTATGCAGATAATCTTCCCGGGCGTTGAAAAACACCAGGCTGACGCTGCCGCTGTCATCGCTGCATATCACCTTGTAGGGCAGGCGGCGGTTCGGCGAGGGATGATGTTCGTCCACGGTGACGGCCAATGTGACGACGACGCCGTCCGGGGCATCGGCGACGTGCGGGCGGAAGCGGCGGTCGATCAACCCCGTAGGCAGATGCCAGCACAGATCGATCAGTTTTCCGCCCGCCAGCTTTTCGATCAATTTGCCCAGGCGCGGGCCCACGCCCTTTAGGGCGGTAACCGGCTTGAACAAAGTGAACAGGATTTCTGGCCGCATGGTATTCCGGTGCTGGCGTGAGCGTTGGGTGTACGTTATATCGTGAGGCGGAAACGGGGAAGAGCCATGACCACCAAAGACGGCAAAGCTGATAAGACTGTGGGCGAAACAACCGAGATCAGGCGCAAGCGCCTGCGCTATCATAGCTGGCACCGGGGTACCAAGGAACTGGATCTGGTGCTGGGCCAGTTTGCCGCCAAGTATCTGCCCGATATGACCGAGGCCGAGTTGGACCTGTACGAGGCCATCGTGAACGAAAACGAACACGATATTTATGCCTGGCTGGCGCGCCGTGAGGCCCCCCCGCCGGAGCATGATAATCATATTATGAAGATGATCTTAAACTTTAGAATAACACCGTAATCTATTGCAAAAATACGATAAAATACTATCTGGAGAATCCAGATTTGAACTTACCGGCGTGCCCGAGGGTCTGGACGCTCTGAGCCTTGCCGAGCTGGCCCAGGCGCAATCACGGCCACGTTCAGGAGGGGGCGGCGGCTGGCTGCTGCATATCGCCAGGGACGAGGCGCGCATGGCCAGCTTGGTTGAGGGCATCGCCTTTTTTGCCCCCGGCACCCATGTCTTGCGCCTGCCGGCCTGGGACACCTTGCCCTACGACAGGGTCTCGCCCAATCCGGAGATCTCCGCCACGCGGATGAATACCCTGGCCCGCCTGGTGGGGCAGGCACCGCCCAAGGCGCCGTCGATCCTGCTGACCACGGTCAATGCCTCGCTACAACGGCTGCCGCCGCGCAGCTCTATCCAGGGCGCGGTCTTTCAGGCCGGTCCCGGTGCCAGGGTCGAGGTAGCGGAGTTGTTGGATTTCCTGGTCCGCAATGGCTACAGCCGCAGCGGCACGGTGATGGAGCCCGGTGAATTCGCTACCCGTGGCGGCATTGTGGATATTTATCCCGCCGGGGCCGAAACACCGCTGCGTCTGGATTTCTTTGGCGACAGCCTGGAAAGTATCCGCCTGTTCGATCCCCTGACCCAGATCACCATTGGCGAAGGCAAGACCCTGGATCTGGTCCCGGTCTCGGAAGTGCAATTGACCGAGGAAACCACCAATCGTTTCCGGCAAGGCTATCGTGATTTGTTCGGCGCCGTGACCGACGATGATCCGCTGTATGTCTCGATCCGCGAGGGCCGGCGCCATTCAGGCATGGAGCATTGGCTGCCGCTGTTTCATGATGGTCTGGAGACCGTCTTCGACTATGTGGACGCGGGCGCCATCACCCTGGACCATCAGGCCATGGAGGCCCGCGACGACCGTCTGGCCCAGATCGAGGATTATTACGAGGCGCGCATAGAAGCGCAAAAGAACCCTTACGGCGGTGCGCCCCTGTATAAACCGGTGCCGCCCGCCCGGCTGTTCCTGGATGGGCGCGCCTGGGATGATGCCCTGGCCGCGCGTCCGGGTGGCATATTTTCGCCGTTTTCGGCGCCTGAAAGTCCCAAGATCATCGATTTCGCCGGCCGCCAGGGCCGCGGCTTCGCCGCCGAGCGGGCCCAACAGGAGGTCAATGTCTTTGACGCTCTGCGTGGCCATGTCAATGAACAGCGCCAATTGGGACGGCGCGTGGTCTTTGCCGCCGTCAGCCAGGGCTCCGCCGAACGCATGGCGCTGTTGTTGGACGACCATGGCATCGAAGGGGTGCAGGCGGCGGAACATTGGCCCGCCGTCATGGCCATGCTCCCCGCCGCCCCGGCCATGGTGGTATTGGGCCTGGAAAATGGCGTCGAGACCGACGATTTGGCGATTATCTCCGAACAGGATGTGCTGGGCGACCGTCTGGCCCGGCGGCGGCGCAGCCGGCGGGCGGAAGACTTCCTGACCGAGCAGAACCAGCTTTCCAACGGCGATCTGGTGGTGCATGTGGAGCACGGCATCGGTCGTTTCATGGGCTTGCAGACCATCGAGGTGGGCGGCGCGGCCCATGATTGCCTGGAAATCCACTATGACGGCAATGACAAGCTGTTCCTGCCGGCGGAGAATATCGAGTTGCTGTCGCGCTATGGCTCGGAAGACGCGGGCGCCGTGCTGGATCGTCTGGGCGGTGCCGCCTGGCAGGCCCGCAAGGCGAAGCTGAAACAGCATATCCGCGATATGGCCGATCAATTGATCAAGGTCGCCGCCGAGCGTGTCCTGCGTTCCGCCCCCACCATTGAGCGCCCGGATGGTCTGTACGAGGAGTTTTGTGCCTCTTTTCCGTTCGAGGAGACCGAAGATCAACTGGGCGCCATCGACGATATCTTTGGCGATCTGCAAAAGGGTACCCCCATGGACCGCCTGATTTGCGGCGACGTGGGCTTTGGTAAGACCGAGGTCGCCCTGCGCGGTGCCTTTGCCGCCGTCATGACCGGCGGACAGGTGGCCATCGTGGCGCCGACCACGCTGTTGTGCCGGCAGCATTATCGGACGTTTTCGGAACGTTTCGCCGGCCTGCCGGTCAAGGTGCGGCAGCTCTCCCGCCTGGTTGGCACGGCGGATGCCGCGGCCACCCGCGAGGGTATCTCTAACGGCCAGGTGGATATCGTCATCGGCACGCATGCTTTATTGGGCAAAAAAATCGCCTTTCAAAACCTGACTCTGCTGGTGATCGATGAAGAACAGCATTTCGGCGTGGCCCACAAGGAACGCCTGAAACAGCTGCGCAGTGATGTTCATGTCCTGACCCTGACCGCCACGCCGATCCCGCGCACCCTGCAAATGGCTTTTTCTGGCGTCAAGGAATTGAGCCTGATCGCGACGCCCCCGGTGGATCGATTGGCCGTGCGCACCTTCGTGATGCCGTTCGATCCAGTAGTCACGCGCGAAGCGATCATGCGCGAGCATTACCGGGGTGGGCAATGTTTCTACGTCTGCCCGCGCATTCTGGATCTGCCGGAGGCGGAGGAATTCCTGCGCACCCAGGTGCCGGAGGTGAAGTGCGTCACCGCCCATGGCCGGATGTCGCCCTCTCAGTTGGAAGATGTCATGAACGCCTTCTACGAAGGTGCCTACGACGTCCTGTTATCGACCACGATCGTGGAATCCGGTTTGGATATTCCAAACGCCAATACCTTGGTCGTGCATCGCGCCGACCGCTTCGGCCTGTCGCAATTGTATCAGTTGCGCGGCCGCATTGGCCGCTCCAAGGTTCGAGCTTACGCCTACTTCACCCTGCCGCCGCGGGCCCGGCCGACGGAAGCGGCGGAAAAGCGTCTGAAGGTATTGCAGTCCCTGGATTCGCTGGGTGCCGGGTTCTCACTGGCCAGCCATGACCTGGACCTGCGCGGGGCCGGCAATCTGTTGGGCGAGGAACAATCAGGCCATATTCGCGAGGTCGGCTTCGAACTTTATAATCAGATGTTGGAGGAGGCCCTGGCCACCGCGCGTAGCGGTGCGGCGGGAGAGCTGAATACGGGCAGCCAGGATTGGTCGCCGCAGATCAACCTGGGCACCGCTGTTTTGATCCCGGAGCATTTCGTGGCCGATCTGGATGTCCGCCTTGGTCTGTACCGCCGTTTGGCGCATTTAGAGGATGAGGCGGATATTGATGCCTTCGCCGCCGAACTGATTGACCGTTTTGGAGCGCTGCCAGAGGAAGTCAAAAATCTGTTGGCCATCATCACCATCAAGCGCCTGTGCCGGGCCGCGAACGTGGCCAAGATCGACGCCGGACCCGGCGGCGCCAGCGTTGTCTTTCGCAACGACCAGTTCGCCAATCCCGCCGGCCTGGTGGAATTCATCAACGACAACCGTGGCAGCGCCAAACTACGGCCCGATCATAAACTGGTCTATCAAAGATCCTGGGGCGAGGCGGAAGACAGACTAAAGGGCGTGAATTACCTGACCCGGCAGCTGGCTGGACTGGCTCAGTCCGCCTCGGCCTCTGCTTGAGTGGATACTGAAGCGGACTTGTCCTGCATGGCCAGATCGAAGACATGGGTTAGGACCGATGGATCCTGAGCCCCTGAAATGGCGAATTTGTGATCGACTACGAAACAGGGTACGCCATTGATGCCCATACGCCGGGCCACGCCTTCCTCGGCCATGACCAGATCGCGGTCGGCATCCCGGTCGAACAGATCGCGCACCAGATCACCGTCCATGCCGCAACTGGCGGCGATTTTCACCAACGTCTCGCGGTCGCCTACATCCACGTCATCAATGAAATATTGTTTGAACAAGGCCTCGACCACGGCATCCTGAACATCGGCGGATTCGGACCAGCGCACCAGACGGTGGGAATCAAATGTATTCGGTTGCCGCGGGATGCTTTGGAAATTGAAAGTCAATCCCACGTCCTCTCCGGCGGTGCTGACCGCTTCATAAATCCGGTCGGCCCGATCAACGCCGCCGAATTTGGAGGAGAGATAATCCTGCCTGGCCATGCCGGCGGGCGGCATCTCCGGGTTTAGTTGAAAGGGCCGCCATCCGGTCTGAAATTCATAGTTGGGGCGCAGGGCGACGGCCTGCTCAAACCGCCGCTTGCCGATATAGCACCACGGACAGACAGTATCGGAGATGATATCAACGTGAATCATTTGGCTATGATACCTACCATTTCAGCGAAGGTTAAGGCCCTTTAGCCTTGCACGGGTCAAACACCCATTGTGGGTTTATTGGCGCGGAGCCATATATTAGTTGTGTATGGAAAGCGATAACAGCGACGGCGCCATTGCGGTATGGTCGCTTTACATACGAGCGCTATTGGGGCGACGCTCGCGATCCCGCCGTCCGGCAATCCTGTATTCGTGGTAGAGAATTCGGTTCGATGACGATGACAGCAGCGGAAAGCACTGGTCATGGGGAACGAAGTCCTTCCGACCTGGATTGGCCATTTGCCATTTTGGGCAGTATTGCGTTGCATTCCCTGTTTGTCGCCGTTTTTACATTTGGAGCCTTGAAAATCCCGCCATCCGAAGTGCTGGTCGTCGACTTGGTTTTTGAAGAACCGGAAGCGAAACCCGAGCCTGAAACCGATCGCGGTTCGCAAGAGCCCAAAGCAATCCCGGAGAAGAGCCAAGCCAGGCAGCAATTGGAATCGGCAAAGGAGACGCCGTCCGCTCCCGGAGACCCGGTTGCGAAGAAGCTCGAGGAGATTAAAGAGAGGCCGAAATCTCAAGCGGAGCGCAGTCCGGACACACCCGATCCGGTCGCGGCTAAGAGCCGGGCAAAGCCGCAACCCAAAACGGAATCGCAGGAACTCGCCGTATCAAAAAAGCCGCTTGCGAAGAAGCTCGAACCGGCCAAAGAAAGGCCGAAACCTAGCGCAGACAGCCGTCCGGACAAACCCGACCCGATCGCGGCCAAGAGCCAGACAAGACCGCGACCCAAAACGGAAACACCAAAGCTTGCCGCTTCAAAAAAGCCGGTTGCCAAGACGCTCGACGAACCGGCGGCGAAATCGAAAACACCCGCCGCCGCTGCTCCGGCGGCAGCAACAAATGCCGGGAAGCGCCTGAAACCAACGACCGCACCCCGATCAGCGCGGACAAGCAAGGGTACGGCTTCATCACCCAACGATGCTAAAAGGTCCGTACATGAGCTTGTGCCTTATTTGGACCGCCCGGTTCGGCCATCTTTTGCCGCTGCAATTCGTGCGGTCAGAGATCTCGAATCCCGTATTACCGGGGAAGACGTGGGGCCGACGGTAAAGCGTGATGAGCGCTACAGGCGGGCCGCCGAGCGGGCCGTGAAGCGTTATCAAAAGGCTGCTGATCAAGGCTTTGTCATGGCGCAATATAACCTCGCCCGGGCCCTGGCGGAGGGCCGTGGTGCAGCGCGCGATATTGAAAAGGCGGCGGAGAATTTTCGTAATGCCGCCCTGCAAGGCAATGTCCCGGCCATGCTGCGTCTGGCGGAAATGCATTTGGCGGGTCTTGGCGTGCCGGAAAGCCGTATCGAGGCGCAGGCTCTCTACTATGTTGCGTCAAGTATTGGCAGCAAGGGGGCGATGCAGGCCAAGGTCTTGTTGGCGGCCCATTTGGACAACGCGCAACTGGTAGAAGCCAGAAAACGCGCGCAGATACTTCGTGGCAAAATGCCAAACCAGGACCTGGCGCAACAACGTGGCAGGGAGCGCCAATTGCTGGCGTTCGCCGCCGAGGGTGATCTGGACGGGATTCTCGAAGCCTTGGAGGACGGGGTGGATGCGAACGCCATTAATGACAAAGGGCGAACCGCTGCTATCGTCGCGGCCTGGCGCGGCCATCGGCAGGTTCTCCGTTCGTTGATTGATGCCGGGGTGGAGGTGGATGCGGCGGATAACCAAGGCCATACAGCCCTGTCCTGGGCGGCCATCAACGGTTATCCCGCAATCGCCAAAATGTTGCTGCAGGAAGAGGCGCTTGTTGATGTGCGCGACAGCACGGGATTGACGCCCCTGATCCGCGCCTCTTGGAATGGCCACGAAGAGGTGGTCAGGGCTTTGATTGAAAACCGCGCGGACATCGGTGCCGTTGACGATCAAGGTTTCAGCGCTCTACGCCGTGCCGAAGCGCAAAACGAAGAGCAGATCGCGACCTGGCTGCGCGCCGCGGGTGCCCGCTAAACATGCCGGTACTCACCTTGCACCGTGAAAATCATTCCTACGACATGCTCTAAGCCGGCTGGGCTGGCCCGCGTGAAACGAGTAAGGAAGGCCTTATGGGGCGCTGTTTTTTCCGATGATCGCCATTGCCCCATAGGGGACGGCGTTAAACACTAGCCAAAGTATTTTAAACAACCCCAGTAGCACATACATGACCACGGCGAAGGTTTCCTGGGGCATGGGGAACAGCTTGCTTTGGATCTGATACATCGTGTCGGGCACCGATATGAATACGGCGGCGGAGAGGATAAGCAAGGCGCCGTTTATGATCGTACACCACATTAGAAACTCTGTTGATTTCTGCATGTCCATGATGTCCCTCATTCGCATATTGTTTGAACAGAGGTGTCTTTTGGGGACAATTTGGTGTCTGCGCCCGACCTGATCCATACGGCAAAATGCCGCACGCCAAGGACACGGCAAAGAATGGCCTACAACTAGGTTTCAGGCAGGGCGGCTATGTGCCGGTGCTGTCGGCACGGGCCCTGGCGATTAGGCTTTCCGCCGTGTCGCCGGCCTGCAATCCGGCGCAGCCGGTCTGCAAGTGTACCTTGACCGGTTCACCCACATCCAGAAGCGCGAATTCGGTGAAATTGATGAAGCCGGCGATACGGTGCAGTACGGGCGCGGCCGAGGTCATGTTGGTATCAGGCAAAACGACGCAGAATTTGTCGCCGCCAAAGCGCGCGGGCAAATCCTCGGCCCGAACCAGACCGCCGATGGCTCCGCCGATTTGCCGCAACAGCCGGTCGCCGGCGACATAACCGTATTCGCCGTTGAAACCGCTCATCCGTGCAATGTCAAAAAAGCCGATCGCCAGATCCTTATCGCGGGCCAGACATTCCGTGATCTGTTTTTGCAGATGCGTATGCAGATAACCGTGCCCGAACAGGCCGGTCAGGGCATCGTTGCCGGCATAGTGACGGCTTTGGCGGTAGACTTCCTGCATGGCCTGACGATAGCGCTGCTGTTTGACCAGATGTTCCAGCCGCGGCAACAGGCGCGGTCCCGCGTCGGCCAATTCCAAAACATCCGAGGCACCGGCTTCATAGGCCTGATCGTGGGCCATGACGTCATCATCATCGCAGAGAACCAGCAACGGCATATTGAATAGATTGGCATGATGACGCAAATCGCGGCAGAGGTTTAACAGCCCTTCGGCGTTATCACCGCGAACCGCGACAACGGCATCAAATTCCGTCTGCAACAGGCGTTCAATGGCTTCATATGGTTGCGTGACCACGTCCACTGCCGCCACAAGTGACTTTTGCGGCGCAATCATATCGATGACCGCGTCGCGCTGGCCGTCGTCGTCGGCGATCAATAGTACGCGGGAATTAGAAATTCTGTCCGGCCGCGCCACATGCGCCGGCGCTTCCATGCCGTATAATTCCGAGGTTTCCGAGCGTAGCGTCAATTCACCTTGCATGGTGACCAGCCGGGACAGGGTTTCCAGGCGGGAAAATAGTTCTGCATCCCGAAATGGCGCAGGCAGGAACTCGATCTGCAAGCTGTCGTCATCCGCCGTCGCCTCATCCGCCGCGCCAATGACAATGGTCGGCATGCTGCCTTCGGGTGATAGATCGCGAAGATCCTGGCGGAACTGGCTGCCCTCGGCCGTTCGGTCAGCATCCACGATAGCGATATCGGGAAAGCGCCCCGTGACAATGCGCAAGGCATCTTCGCGTGAAGTCGCCGGTAGCGGCTGAAAGCCGTGCTGTTCAAGCTTGCCAGCCAAATCACCGGCGTTGTCTGTGTCACTGTAAAGCAGAACCCGCGCGTTCGCATGCATTGGCAATATCTCCCCTAGGAGATTTGAAGGTAGCTGGTCACGGTTAATAACCTGTTTACGGATGCGACCTTTTAGCATTTGTGTTGGCTAGCGCTTCGGGCCACATTGGGGCCGATTTTGCATATGTTTTGGCGATGTGATGAGGACGAAAAATGGCGGATGACGGCTATAATTTGGCAGGTAAAGTTGCCTTGGTGACCGGTGCGTCGTCCGGCCTGGGACGGCGCGCGGCGATGGCGTTGGCGGAGGCGGGGGCCAGGGTTGCCCTGACCGCGCGGCGGGTCGACCGTTTGGAGGCACTTGCCGCCGAGATCACGAATTATGGCGGGCAGGCCATGCCCTTCGCCCTGGATGTGCGCGATCCCGTTGGTATCGAGCGGGTCGTGGCCGACATTGAGACCGTCATGGGGCCGATCGAGATTTTGGTCAATAATGCCGGTGTTTCGGTTGTCAAACGGCCGGAAGACTTTACCGTTGAAGACTACGACTACATCCATGAAACCAACGTCAAAGGACCATTTTTTCTGGCCCAGGCCGTTGGACGGGAGATGATCAAACGCGGACAGGGCGGCAAGATCATCAATATTTCCTCCATGATGGCCCTGCGTGTGCTGGGTAAATTGTCACTCTATGCCATGTCGAAGGCCGCGATCGGCCAGATGACCAAGCAAATGGCTCTGGAATGGGCCCGCCACGACATCCAGGTCAATGCCATCTGCCCCGGCTATATCGAAACCGAAATGAACCGCGACCATTGGCAAACAGAGGCCGGGCGGGGGCAGATCGCCGGCATGCCCCGCCGGCGCATGCCCCAGCCAGAGGTGATGGACGGTTTGCTGCTGTTGTTGGCCTCGGAAAAATCCGACTACATGACCGGAACCCTGATCCCCCTCGATGATGGCCAGGTTTTAATGTAGTCCATCAAACCGCAATGGGCGTTTCCGCCCCGCCATTGAGCTGCCGGCGCCGTGCCACCGCCGCCGCCAGATTATCCATGACCGCGACGGACGTCTCCCAATCGATGCAGCCGTCGGTGATGCTCTGGCCATATTGCAGGGGCTGACCGGCAACGAGATCCTGGCGTCCGGCGACAAGGTTACTTTCCACCATGACGCCGATGATACGACTATCTCCAGCCGCGATCTGTGCGCCAACATCCGCCATGACGGCGGGCTGGTTCTGCGGGTCCTTGTTGCTGTTGGCATGGCTCGCATCGATCATCATGGCTGGTGGCAAACCAGAGTTTTCGGCCTCTTCACAGGCGGCATTGATGCTCGCGCCATCATAGTTGGGTGCTCTGCCGCCACGTAGAATAACGTGGCAATCCTCGTTGCCGGCGGTCGTGGCAATGGCGGATTGCCCTTGCTTGGTAACGGCCAGAAAATGATGCGGCTGGGAGGCGGAAGCCACGGCATCGAGGGCGATCTTGACGTTACCGTTGGTGCCGTTCTTGAAACCCACCGGACAGGATAGGCCTGAGGCCAATTCACGATGAACCTGGCTTTCCGTGGTGCGGGCACCGATGGCGCCCCACGCGACTAAATCCGCGATGTATTGCGGGATCGTCATATCGAGGTATTCACAACCGGCGGGTAGGCCGAGGTTATTGATATCCAACAGTAATTTCCGGGCCAGGCGCAAGCCGCGTTCAATCTCGAAACTGCCGTCCAGGTTGGGATCGTTGATCAGGCCCTTCCAGCCCACGGTGGTGCGCGGTTTGGCGAAGTAGACCCGCATGACGATTTCAAGCGTGTCACAATGGCGCTGGCGCAGGCTGTTCAGACGATCCGCGTAATCCATGGCGGCCTCGGGATCGTGGATGGAACAGGGACCGATGATCACGGCCAGGCGGTCATCGCGGCGATGAATGATATTGCGCAGGGTTTCGCGCGAACGGCTGACCGTTTGCGTCGCGGCACCGGTACGGGGGAATTCGTGGATAATTTCCGCCGGTGTATTCAGTTCCTTGATTTCGCGAATGCGGATGTCGTCTGTATTTTCCAACACGGCGTGGGCTCCTTATTTTGGGCCAGACCGGCGGCAATAAAAAAACCGCCAGGTAGCTGGCGGTTTCGAGAGTTTTCTTGGTTCAAATTTTAGATTTTAGACCAAACGTTCCCCTACCTCCGCCAGCGGCTTCGGATAAGCAAAATACCAAAAATAATATGCGGCGGTTGTAAGGTTCATGGCGGATCATATAGCCTACTCGAAATCACTTGTCACGCAGTGTCTCGAAGGCTCACCAGCCTTTGGTCCGTTGCCAGGTGTCGATGATCTCGCCGTTTTCATCAATGACATGATAACAATCATACGCCGCGGCGGTGGCGCAGGCATGGTTGGGCAGGATGCGCAGGCGCTGCCCGATCTGGGGCGCTTCGACCAGGCCGGGCAGAAAACCATGCTCCTGATTGGTCTGCCGCACCCTTGGTTGCCCCGGTAATGCCTTGCCCGCCAGATCCACCGCCATGCCAAAGGCGTGCTGCCCGCTCTCATCCGGGGCGCCTCGGTCCTGGGACAATGCCAGGGAGCCGGCATCAATCATCGCGCGGCCTTCATCCCCGCGCCAGCCGATCACCGAGACCAGCACGGAAAGCGCCAGATCATCCAGGCCGCAACTGCCGATACTGTGTTGGAACAGATCGCCCAGCATGTAGACGCCGGGGCGCATTTCCGTCACCCCATGCAGATGTTCGGCATACAAAGCCGTGGGGGTGGAGCCGACACTGACGATGGCGCAGGGCAGGCCGGTGCCTCGAATGCTTTCGGCGGCGGCGACAACGGCCCCTCGTTCGGCCTCCGCCACCACTTTCACGGCTTCGATGCTGGCGCAGTCATAGGAATGGCCCGCATGGGTCATCACCCCGCGTAGTTGGCAATTTTCCGCGCCGTGCAACAGCCCCGCGATTTCCAGCACATGGTCGTCGTCCGGCAGCAAGCCGGTGCGGTGCTGGCCACTGTCGATCTCGATAAGGAAACCAAACGGTCCCGGCAGTTGCGCCGCCCGCGCGGCCACTGCCCGGGCATTGTCGAGATTGTCCAGGATCAGGCTCAGCTCCGCGCCCAAGGCCTGGACCGCCGCCACATCCGCCAATTTGTCCGGCGTAATGCCGACGCCATAGAGAATATCGGTGAAGCCGGCGCGGGCGAAATACTCCGCCTCGGCCAGGGTCGATACGGTAATGCCGCCTGTCTGACCCTTGATTGCCGCGCGTGCCACATCGATGGACTTTGCGGTCTTCATATGGGGCCGCAAGTTAACGCCCAGCGCGTTTGCCCGTGCCGCCATGCGGTCCAGGTTGGCTTGCAAACGCCCCTTGTCCAAAAGCAGCGCCGGGGTACGTAGATCGCTTAACGTGGGCACGGGCAGTCTCCCTATCTGTTGCCGGCACAATAGCACGCCTATTGACAGCGCCCACCAGCCGCGTAGCTTGACGCGAATTCTGTATGCAATGGAGCGTGGCGCAATGGCCTATATCGAGCGGGACGGCGTAAAGGTTTATTTCGAGGATCATGGAACGGGCCCCGGCGTTTTGTTGAGCCATGGCTTTAGTTGTTCGTCCACCATGTGGCGGGACCAGGTGGAGGTGCTGCAAGATCGCTACCGGGTGATGACGTGGGATATGCGCGGCCACGGCCAAAGCGATTATCCCGACGATCCCGAGGCCTATTCCGAAGCCCATACCGCAGCCGACATGGCGGCAATTCTGGATGCCTGCGGTGTGCAAAAGGCGATGGTCGGGGGGCTATCCCTGGGTGGTTGCGCCTCGCTCGGTTTTCATATCGCGCATCCCGGGCGTACCGCCGGCCTGATGCTGTTCGACACCGGTCCCGGTTTTAGGAAGGACGAAGCGCGCGCTGCCTGGAACGACGTTGCCTATAAGCGTGCGGCGGCTTTCGAGGCGAACGGCCTGGCCGAATTGGGCGATGGCCCGGCGGTGCAAATCGCCGGCCACCGCGATGCCACCGGTCTGGCCCATGCCGCCCGTGGCATGCTGGCGCAAAGCAATGCCGCGATGATGGAAAGCCTGCCGACGATAGCGGTGCCAACCCTGGTCTTGGTCGGCGCCGAGGACGTTAAATTTCATGCCGCCACAGATTACATGGCGAAAAAGATTCCCGGCGCCCAAAAAGTGGTGCTCGAAAATGCGGGCCACGAGGCGAACATGGATCAACCCGCCGCCTTCAACGCGGCGATGTGCGGTTTCCTCGATGGTTTGAAGTTCTAACCAAGACCCTCGATCCGATCCAACAGGAACGGCTTGAGCATAGCCGGCGTTTGGCCCGTGCTGATCTGTTCCGCCATCAGACGGCCCAGGGCAGGCGCCAGGGTGACGCCGCTGTGGGTAGCGATGACGAACAGACCCTCGGCGCCGGGCAGGGGGCCGGCCAGGCTATGGCCGTCGTTGGGATAGGGTCTCAGACCGACGGTTAAAGTGCAGTCATCGATGCAGTCCGCACCGACAAAGCCCGGCAGGCGCTCCTTGGCGCGTTCCAGCAGGATGCAGGCGACCCGGCGCAGCTCCTCCGCCGGCGTATCCGCATCGGTCATGCCATCCGTATCATCGGCGCCGATCCTGAGCCCGCCATTGAAATCCGGCAATACGTGCAACTCCGGACCGTCCGCGAAATAGACCACCCGGCGAACAAAATTATGGGGTGAGGTATCGGGTGTCCGCACCAGCAAACCCGGCACCTTACGCATGGGAAAGCGGGCGGCAAAGCCGTCAAAGCCGGTCAGTTCGGTGAGCACTTCAGGCGTGCCGGGGCCGGCGGCGACCAAGATGGTCTCGGACCTCAGGACACCGTTGTCAGTCACCAGGCCGGTGATCCGGCCATCATCGCGGGCTTCCAGAGATTGCGCCGCGCAACTTTCCATGACCGTGCCGCCCAAGGCCCGCACTTGTTCCGCCATGAAGTTGACGAATTGCGGCGCGTTCAGGTTCATATCGCTGACCGCGTAGAGCCCTTCGGCATCATCGCTCAGGGTTAAGTGCGGCTCCATGGTCCGTAAGGCATTATTATCGACCCAGGCAGCCGGATAGCCAAAGGCCTCCAGCTGACGCAGCTTCTCCCGCGAGGTGGCGTGATTTGTACTATCCGAGGTTCGGACAATTTGCAGCGAGCCCGCCGGATGCAGGCCCAACGCCTGTTCGCCAAACTCCACCGCCAATTCGCAATAACCGGCCAATCCAAGCGCGTTCAGGCGGTGGTAGCCTTCGTCGGCGGTTTTCGAGGTGCCGTTGATCCAGGCGAAGCTTTTGCTCGAGGTACCGCAGGCCAGGCCGTCGCGCTCCACCACGGCCACCTTCAGGCCCTTGCGGGCCAGAAAATAGGCGGCGGTGCAGCCAACAATGCCGCCGCCGACCACAATCGCATCAAATTTCAACGTGCTCATCAGTTAGATCCTAACTCTCCAGGCAGCACATTCTAGCAGGGCATGCTACAAAGGCGCCATGCCCACATCTTTGCATGAAGACCGCCTAAACATTGTCGTTGATGCCTTGCAGGCCCAGGGCGCGCGGCGGGTGCTGGATCTGGGTTGCGGCACGGGGCCTTTGTTGTTGGCCTTGGCGGCGAAGCCCTTTTTTGAGCAGATTGTCGGCCTGGATATATCCCGCAAGGCATTGGAGGCGTGCGGCCGCAATCTTGCCCGCGACGGCATCGCCCTGGATCATCGGGTGCAGATCCTCAATGACACCTTCGCCGAGGCCAATCCCCGCTTTCAAGGCTATGACGCCGCCGTGTTGTTGGAGACCATAGAGCATATCCCCCCCGACCGCCTGTCCAAGGTCGAGCGCGCGGTGTTCAGCGGTTTCCGCCCCAGCTTTGTCCTGATCACCACGCCGAATCAGGAATGCAACGAGCTGTTGGGGGTGCCGGGCCACCGCCTGCGCCACCCGGAGCATGAATTTGAATGGGACCGGGCAAAGTTCGAGGCCTGGGCCACGGGCCTGGCCAGGCGTAACGGTTATGCCGTTGGTTTTGCTGGCATCGGTCCGGCGCATCCGGTTCTGGGTTCACCCAGCCAGATGGCCGCCTTCACACAGGCTGATGCTTGACGGCGCAACGCCTCCCGCCGCAAGCTGCCGGGAAAGCTGAGGCAAATGAATTGGAGGCAAGAGCAATGGAATTGAACGATGTCATGCGGACCACTTTCGCGGCCCGCGAATTCACCGGCGAGGACGTCCCCGACGCCATAATCCACGATCTGATCGAAAACGCGCGTTTTGCCCCCTCGGGCGGCAACCGCCAGGGCAACCGTGTCATCGTTGTGCGCGATGCTGGCACCCGCGATGCCCTGGCTACATTGGCGGAGCCGGCGGCCAAACGCTATGTGGCGCAGTCCAAGCTGGGCGAAAGCCCCTGGAACGCGGTGACGCCGACCAAGGCCACGGCGACGGAGATCGAGGCGACGCCCGCCGCGCCAATGCTGGTCAATTCCTTTCGCGATGCGTCCGTGGTTCTGGTTTTCGTCGTGGATCTGCGCGTTGTTGCTTCCATGGATCAGGATCTTGACCGTATTGGCATGATCTCCGGCGCTTCGATCTATCCGTTCGTTTGGAATGTCCTAATGGGTGCGCGCCAGGCAGGCTTCGGCGGCACTATCACGACCCTGGCCGTGGCCCGGGAAGCGGATGTGCAAAAACTGCTGAATATCCCCGCCGAATTCGCCGTGGCCGCCGTGGTGCCGTTGGGCAAGCCGGTCAAACAGCTGACCAAGCTGCGCCGAAAATCGGTCGAGGAAATCGCCAGCCGAGAAAGCTTTGACGGCCCACAATTCAAAAAATACTAAACCGAGGAGGAACGCCCCACATGGCGAACAATGGCATAACATTGGCTAACGCGCATGAGCATATTGGCGAGGAAATCGGCCTGACGGACTGGGTCGATATCGACCAGATGCAGGTCAATATATTCGGCGAGATTACCCGCTGGCCCACCAGGGGGCACAACGACCCAGAATGGGCGGAGCGGGAAAGCCCCTATGGCGGCACCATCATTCATGGCTTCTTTCTACTCAGCCTGATCACTTATTTTGTCCGGGAAGGCGGTATCGACCCCGCCGACGGCCTACGTTCCCTGAACTACGGCATGAACAAGGCCCGCGTGCTACAGCCGGTGCTAGTCGGCGACGGCATCCGCGTGCGCGACCGGATCGGTTTGATGGAGGTTGTGGACAAGGGCGAAGGCAAGCGCCTGATCACCACGACCCACAACATTGAGGTCGACGGCCTGGATGGTCCGGCGGCCTATGTGGAGTATCTGAACATGTGGTTCCCGAAGGTGGACTGAATTGGGCCAACCCCTTGCGCCCGTCTGCTATCGCACGCAAACTGTTTCTCAACCTAGAACAACAAAGATCGAGGAACAGCCCACATGTCAGCCTCACCAGAGCTACAGCGCGATATGTTGCGCCAGATGCAGACCATCCGGCGTTTCGAGGAACGCGCCTCGGACGATTATAAAGGCGGCGACATTTATGGCGTCGTGCATTGCTATATCGGCGAGGAGGCCTCTGCCGTCGGCATCTGCGCGGCCCTGCGGCCCGATGATCAGATCATCTCGAACCATCGCGGCCACGGCCATTGTATCGCCAAGGGCGCCGATCTGAACCGTATGATGGCGGAACTGTATGGCCGCGTGGACGGCTATTGCAAGGGCAAGGGCGGCTCCATGCATATCGCCGATTTCTCCATCGGTATGCTGGGGGCCAACGGCATCGTTGGCGGCGGCTTATCGATCCTCACCGGTGCCGGTCTGGCGGCGCAAATGGCGGGCAACGAAGGCGTCGCCGTCTGCTTCTTTGGTGACGGGGCGTCGAATGCCGGTTCGTTCCATGAAAGTCTGAACATCGCAGCCAGCTGGAAGCTGCCTGTGTTGTATGTCTGCGAGCATAATTCCTGGGCCGCCGATACCGCCGCTAAAAAGACCCACGCGGCCGAGAATATGTCCGACCGGGCCAAGGGTTACGGCATTCCCGGTATCGTGGTCGACGGCAATGATGTGCTGGCCGTCTACGAGGCCGCGCAAGAGGCCGTGGCGCGGGCCAGGGCCGGCGAGGGGCCGACGCTGCTCGAATGCAAGACCTATCGCCACCGCCCCCATACGGAACGCCCCGGCGCCGTCGACCGACGCCCAGAGGAAGAGAAAGCCGCCTGGATGGCGCGGGACCCGATCCCCATGCTGGTGGAGCATCTGAAACAGCAGCAGGGCCAGTTCAGTGACGAGGAATTCACGGCCATGGATGACGAAATCCTGGCCGAGATCGAAGCCTCGGTCAGCTATGCCAAAGCCAGCCCGTTCCCGGCGCCCGAAGCGGCGCTGGACGATGTGTTCGCGGATTAGAGGAAGGGTATCGATATGAGTATGCGGGAAATATCTTACGGCCGGGCCGGCATGGAAGCGTTGGTCGAGGAAATGCGCCGGGACCCCACCACCTTGCATCTGGCCACCGATGCGCCGCCATCATTGGTGGAGGAATTTGGCGAGCAACGTATCCGCGCCACGCCCATAGCGGAGAATGCCTTTTCCGGCATCGCCATTGGTGCGGCGGGCTCCGGTCTGCGCCCCATCGTCAATTGGTCCATGGTTACGTTTTGCTTTGTCGCCATGGATCAGATCGTCAATCAGGCCTCGAAAATCCACTATATGTTCGGTGGGCAGCAAACTTTTCCATTGGTCTTCCGGTCGTCGGTGGGCGGCGGCACCTCGTTGGCGGCACAGCATTCGCAAAGCCCCTATTCGATGTTCATGAACCTGGCCGGGCTGAAGCTGATCCTGCCCTCCACGCCCTACGACATGAAAGGCCTGTTGAAATCCGCCATCCGGGACAACAACCCGGTACTGTCGTTCGAGTCCACCCGCCTGATGGGCCTGAAGGGCGAAGTGCCCGACGAGGACTACACCATTCCCCTGGGCGTGGCGGATGTGAAGCGCGAAGGCAAGGACGTTACCGTCATTGCCCTGGCCTGGCTGGTGCACGAGGCCCTGGCGGCGGCGGAGGAAATGGAAAAGGAAGGCGTCTCGGTCGAAGTGGTCGATCCACGTACGTTGTTCCCCTTGGATAACGACCTGATGCGCGCCTCGGTGCAAAAAACCGGCCGTCTGGTGATCGCGGACGAGGCCGGGCCCACCGCCGGCGCCTCCGCCGAAATCGCCGCCCTGGTAACGGAAGATCCCGCGACGTTCAAGGCCCTGAAGGCAGCGCCGAAACGGGTCTGCGCCCTACAGGTGCCGATCCCCTACAGCCCCGACATGGAAAACCACGTCTTCCCCAACCGCAAACGTATCATCGCCGGCATCCGCGAGGTGATGGAGGCGGGGTAGGGGTCTATCCCGCCGCTTGCGGGGTCCAGTTACGGTGCCGGCGGGCGAGGCGGTTTTTGATGCTCTCGCCTTCGAAATCGGTGGGTGAACTGTCGAATAATGAAGGGTCGACATCGTCGAATGTGTTCACATTCAGCACCGCGTATTGCGTTCCCTCCATGGTGCAGGTGGCGGCGGGGATGACCCCACAATTCAGGCAGAGGTGAAACTCAGCGGTTTTGGTACCGAACTGGTATTGCGCTGCCTTGACCTGATCTGTGATCTGTAGTTCGAAGCTGCCATTTGGATGGGAGGTCCAGACCGCGCCATGTTTGGTGCATAGGTCGCAGCCACAGGCCCTGACGGGGATTGTCGCTGTGCTGTCGGGCCAGTTGAGCGTGATCTTGATGTTGCCGCAATGACAACTACCGTGAAATTGCTGTTGGGACGAAGTCTCATCCATGGCCTATTCCTCCAGAAACCGCCGCGATGGATCGCGCTTCAGACGAGGTATTCATTGTACCAGTCAATCGCTTCGTCGACGACGATGGTCAACCAGGGATCTTTGTAGACATCGAAATGTCCAACAGGGTGTTTGGTCAGTTTTGCTGGACCACCGGCCTGATCGACCGCGTATTCGAGGCTTTCGACGGTCTTAAACGTATCGTGCTCGGCTGCGATAACCAGCAAGGCGGCATGGGACATCAGGCCAATCTGGCTCAAGGGATCGAACTGTCTGATTTTCTCCATGGATTCCACCGTGACGCCATTGCGCCAGTTGGGCGCGGCTGTCTTGGTCTCCATGAAAAAATCGTAGGCTTCTTTTCCCGCCAGGAAACAAGGCTCTCCTTCCGGGGCAACGACTTTCAGGTAATTCACTTCGCCGGAGCGAAATCTAGCCAGGCGGTCGGCGAGCAGGAATTCTTCGGGCCGTTCCCAAGCCTCAGTATCAGCCGCGCGGCGGGTCAAACCATTTGATATTGTAGGAACCTGGGCGACCACCGCCTTGACCCGTTTATCAAAGGTCGCGGCATAGGTGACGATGCCGCCGGCGAAGGATGTCCCCCACAGGCCGATCCGTGCGCCGTCGATATTTGCCTGTTCACAGGCCCAGGTGATGGCGTTGCGAAAATCGTCGGCCATTTCCAGTGGAAAGCTTTGGCACCTTGGCTCGCCGTCGCTGTCGCCGTAAAAACGATAGTCGAATACGACGGCGGCAAACCCGGCGGCGTTGAACTTCTGCGCGAATTCGGGCAGGGCATGTTCCTTAACATCGCTAAAGCCATGCGCCATGATGATCGTCGGCAATGCCTGTCCATTATCGTGGTCGTCGGGCAGATAGAGCCAGCCCCGGCAGGTGAGCCCCTGCGAAGGGAAGCTAATGTCGGTCCGCATTGCCGCCTATTTTCCCAGAAACCGCCGCAGCACATTCTCCGTCAGCTTCGAAACGTTGTTATTGCCGCCATTCCAGGGCAGGCAGCCGCAGTAGGTGATGGAGCCGGTGGAGAAAACCTGGCCCCCAGATGGTGTCTGGTAATAGATCATATCGGCGTGGATCAGGTCCCGCGTGGTTTGCAGGGACCAATTCACGATGTGGGTCAGCATTTCCTCGGGCACCATGATGGTTTCTTCGTCATGGTTTTCCGAACGCGCGATGATCACCGCGTTCTCCGGTGTGCCCAGGCGGACGTCGGCGCGGTCCAATTCAAAGCCTGCCGCACCACTGCCCGAGAGGCCGAAGTCGCCGATGATATCGCCCTCGATGCCGTCGAAGATCCAGGCTACGGCGGGGTCCTTGGAGGCTTCCAAACGTCGGTAATAGGAGCCGGTGAAGTTGCCTTGGGCGGTGAAGCCCAAGCCGGCAATGGATTGCGGGGCCCGGCCGTTGCGCCGCCACATGCCGCCATAGTTGCCATCAAAGGCATTAAAATATTCACCGGGTTCCGCCGCCCAGGCCCGGATGCCGCCTTCGCCACGGCGGATTTCCAATGCGCCGGCCTCGCTCTCATGTAGCGCGATGCG
Organism: Rhodospirillaceae bacterium; assembly: GCA_018701215.1. Taxonomy (GTDB): domain Bacteria; phylum Pseudomonadota; class Alphaproteobacteria. Next base: position 33,505 of record JABIWH010000022.1, on the reverse strand, counting down.
CCAATAGAAGCCGTTGCCGCCCAGGTACATGAAATTGCCCCCCGCATCGCGGTAGGTTTCGATAGCATCCAGGGTTTGGGCGGTGTGGTATTCGGGGTGGCTGCCCGTGGTGAAGACCTGATAGGGCGCAATGGCGGCATAACCGTCGTCGTGCAATTCCTGGTCCGTGATGATGTCGTAATCGATGCCCTGTTGATCCAGCCAAGTCAGCAGATGGCCGTCGGCGGGAAAATGGCGCAGGCCGGAATCCTCGCCAATGCCCGTGGTCAAAAAGCCGGGCCGGACATTGAACAAAGGGCGTTTGTGAGAGGCATGGCAGATACCGCTGCCGTCGCCATGAAAATTGTACGTCGATAGGCCGTATTCTGGATGCGCCGCCGGATTCCATGGATAAGCATCCCATTCCGCGACCCGTCCGTGCCAGCTTTCATGATAGGCGGGGCGGGCATAGTTGCCATAGATGACATAGGTAAAGGTAGAAACCAGCACGCACAGCTTGGCGTTTGGTTTTCCCAATGGGGGGCAGACGAAGAACGGCATGGCCTCTTCATGGCCATTGCAGCGGATGCGTACCACATAGGCGCCCGAGGGCAGGTCGTCGGGAATAGTAAAGCTGAAATCCGTCTCCCAGCCGAAATCATAGATATCGTCGTCGTGGAAATGGATTGCGCCGTAATGTTCGGGCCGGTACCGAAAGCACATATCATCGCCATTCCAGGCCGCCCCGGTCATGGCGCGGGCCGGTAGGTTGATCAATTGAGCATGCAGTCCGTTGGGATCGGTATCCTGAACCATGGTGGTCGAGATACCCTGTGAGAAATCCCAGGCCGCCAAAACGCCATTGTCGCCATCATGGATCGCGGGTGCCTCGATCTTGCCATTGAAATGCGCCCCGATAGCATGCGGGGCATCGCCGGGCCGGAGGGCGGTAGCGTTCTCCATGGCGCCAATGATCGGCTTGCCGGAAAGCGTCAGGCCCGGCGCGATCACCGTGCCGTGGGCCTCGTGGCCATGTTTCAGCGGCTCCTGGCTGACGGTCAGAGTGCCGTCGGCGGCGTCATAGGTCAGGCTGACACGGTACCAGGCGCGGCTATGCAATGGCTCGCTGCTGACGGCGCGGCGGTCACCAGCCTGGCCGGCCAGGGCGCCGCTCTCGTCAATCATCAGGCTGATATCGCCACAGGACAGAATGGCCTGGGCGCCCTTCAGGGGTAGGGTCGGCCAGATCAGGGCGCTAAGGCGAAAGCCGTTATCCGCGCTTGCGATATCGTTATCGGCAATGGCGTAGGAGCCTGCAAAAAATGGTTGCCGCCGCGAGGGATAGCTGTTGCCATCCAGGGAGGAGGCTACCGGCCGCTCGATAATGCCCGGTCCCATGGGATTGGGATCGGCGGAGATGGAGCGTAACAGCGCCGCCGTGAACGGCTCGTGTGCAATCGAGCTGACTTTGAATGCAATGCTGTCGCCGGGACGGCCCGACAAGCGGTCGGAATAACCAATTAATGGTATCACGCGGGAAACTCCCCCAAAAAGATTCTGCCATAAACCCCAAGGTTAGCGGCAATGGAGGTGCATGGCCATTGTCGGAATGGTGTTTTAAGATCATCGGCCATTGTGTTGAAAGCATTGCCCATGATCGATCTCTACACTTCTCCGACGCCGAATGGCTGGAAAGTCGCCATTGCGCTGGAAGAGCTTGAGCTGCCGTATGAGACCCATGTTCTGAACCTGAGCGAGAAACGGCAGTTCGAGGATTGGTTCAAGGCGATGAACCCCAACAGCCGCATCCCCGTCATTGTTGATCGGGAGGCGGATGACCTGACGATTTTTGAATCCGGTGCCATTTTGATCTATCTGGCGGAAAAGACCGGACGCCTGCTGCCCCAGGACATCAAGGGCCGCATGGCGGTGATGCAATGGTTGATGTTTCAGATGTCCGCCATCGGCCCCATGCAGGGCCAGGCGGTATCGTTCGAACGTTACTTCCACGAAGACGTCCCGGCGGCACGGACGCGCTATCACAATGAAACCCGGCGCCTGTACGAGGTGCTGGACAGCCACTTAGCGCACAATGAATGGCTGGCCGGCGAATACTCTATCGCCGACATCGCCAATTGGTCCTGGCTGCGCAGTCACAAATGGGCCCGCGTGCCCACGGATGGTCTGGAGCATCTGGAACGCTGGATGGCGGCGAATGCGGCCCGGCCCGGCAGTCAACGCGGCGTCCTGGTGCCGCCGTCGCCGGGCAAGGCGGAACTGGTCGCCAAGGGCGGCGCAACCATCGTTACCCAATAAATCGTTACGCAGTAGAAGGATAAGACCGTGAGTGAATATGTTGATTACAAGGTAAAGGATGGCATCGCCACCTTGACTATGAACGACGGCAAAGCCAATGCCTTTGGTGTCGATATGACATCGGCTCTCTCCGAAGGGCTGGACCGAGCGGCGGCGGAGGCGGAGGTCGTGGTAATAAAAGGCAAACCGGGACTGTTTTGCGCCGGCTTTGATCTGAAGGTGATCAACGGGCCGGCGGAAGGCGTCCGAGCCATGGTCGAGGCCGGCGCCGAGTTATTGATGAAGGCCTATATGCATCCCCAACCCTTGGTCATGGGCTGCACCGGCCATGCCGTGGCGGCGGGCGCATTGCTGCTTTGCACGGCGGACTACCGTATCGGCATTTCGGGCGATTTCAAGATCGGCCTGAACGAAACCTCCATTGGCCTTGGCCTGCCCACCTTTGGCATCGAACTGGCCCGCGACCGCCTTGATAATCGGCAACTGAACAACGCCACCATGGGCGCGCGGCTGTATCCTCCCGCCACCGCGGCCGAAGTTGGCTATTTGGATGAGGCCGTGCCGCCGGGTGCGTTCGAGGATGCCATCGCGGCAAAGGCTGAGTATCTGAAGACCCTGGACCGGGCCGCCTACACGCAAGTGAAACAGCGCCTGCGTAACGCCAGGGAGGCTCTGATCCGCAGCCGAATACAGCCGGAATTAGACGCACGATAAAAACAACACTTGCGAGGAACTATCATGGAAGCCGGCGTATTTTTAGCCCTGAACGAAACCACGCAACCTGAATTGATCGCCCAGGCGGCCCGCGCCATCGAAGAGCGCGGCTTTCAAGCGATCTGGGTGCCCGAGCATGTGGTGTTGTTCGAGGATTACGACTCTAAATATCCCTACTCCCCCGATGGTCGTATTGGCGGCTACGGCAAGGGCATGATGGAGCCTTTTACGGCCCTGACTTTCCTGGCCGCCCATACCTCGAGCGTGCGTTTGGGCACCGCCATCTGCCTGATTACGCAACGTAACCCGATCTATACCGCCAAGCAGGTTGCTGATCTGGATTTTCTTTCCGGCGGGCGGGTCAATCTGGGTATTGGACTGGGCTGGCTGCAAGAGGAATTCAAGGCCCTGCAGGTCCCGTTCGAAAAACGCGGCAAACGGGCCAACGAACATATCGAGGTGATGAAGGCTTTGTGGTGCGAGGAGACCTCGTCCTACCATGGTGAGCTCTATGAGCTACCCGATTGTGTGATGTACCCCAAGCCCGTACAGACGCCCCATCCACCTATTTTCGTGGGTGGCGAAGGGGATCATTCTCTCCGCCGGGTGGCCGATCTATGCCAGGGCTGGTTAGGCGCCAGCGTCGAGCCCGAGGCCATGGCGGAACGGATCGCGACCCTGCATGGTATGTTGGACGAACGCGGTCGGGCCAAGGACGAGGTGAAGATCTACACTCTGCCGAATCTTCGCCCAGATGCCGACCGCTGTCGCCGTCTCGAAGATGTTGGCGTGGAACAGGTCATCCACATGGTTCGTCTGCGCGAGATTGGCGAGACGGAAGCCGCTCTCGACAAATACGCCCGCATCGCGTTCGGCTAGGGGCATGACGATGGGTTGAAGGATTATGCCGCCGACGACTCCGTGGTGCGGTGCATGCGGTAGGAGAAACCACGGACCCGGCGTTCATCCAATGGCGTGCCGTCACCATAGAAAAAGAAAAACGGAATGTCCTTGCGGTATCGCAGCAACCCCTCGGTAATCAGGCTGTTGTCACAACCCCAGCAACTGGCCACCACCACGCCGTCATAGTTGCCCGTGTCCCAGGCATGCACGACGGCGGCGATTTCCATGGGCGAACCGCCCACGGTGGCCGGGTCGATCAAGGCCTCCGCCTGCTCCAACGCATGCTTGACGTCGGGCATGGGCAGCCAGGGGTGCAGGTCCTGCATTTCGCCGTAGAGCCAGGTGCGCAGCTCGCACTGTTCCTCGGTCATCTCGTGCGCCTCGGCCAACGGTTTGGCCCGGCCGTATTGCAGGTGTGGATGGCTGCGCGAAACAAATTCAAAGAAGTCCGTCAATGGTTCGAGCACCAGCCGCAGCCCTTGTTCGCTGAGACGCAGGAACAAGCCGGCGGAGGCGAAATCGTCGCCCTTGGTCATGGTCTCGCCGCCGACAAAAACGGTGCGGAAGTCGCGGCTGCCCTGCCAGCGGGCATCCATCTCCGCATAGGCCTGGCCGCTTTCGCGCAAGGCCCGGGAAATAGCCACCGCGCGCAGTTCGACCTCGCCGCGGGCGTCGTCGCTGTCGGTCACGGCCATGGGCGCTTCCAGAATGGCATGCACCCGGCCGATACCCGCATCGTACAGGGCCCGCGCCTCGCCTGGCAGCGTCTCCACCGGTACATGGTAGATATACATCTGACGCAGGATCTCGATCGCGGACAGACCGGCCCATAGCTGCAGGGACATGGATTTGTCGCCGCCAAAGGGCATCCCCTCCATTTTGACATTGCTATCAAGGCCCATCTTCTCCAACGAGATCTGGTCCTTGATGCCGAATGCGCCGGTACGGCACAATTGCCCGGAAAAGGCCAGCAACACGGTATCCTTGATGGGCGGGTTTTCCTCCAGATGCTTGCGGAAAGCACCCCACATCAATTGATAGCTCATGCATTCCTTGCCGGAACAATCGGCCTTGCCGGCCTGCCAGGTGTCATCGCTGTGTGCCGGTGCCGCGACCACGTCATAGCCATAGCCGCGATAGGTGGCGGCGAACGTCGCGCCCACATTGTCGGCCATGCTCATGGCCACATAGTGCACGTCCGGATCCAGGAAGGCGGAACCGACGCGCCGTTGCGGGCTGACATACTCAATCCGCTTGGCATTATCGGGCAGGGCTTGGGCGTCGCCCTCGGCGATATACTGGCGCACCGATTGCAGGAAAGCTTGAATGCGGGTGACAAAACCAGCTTCGCCGCCATGGCCGTCGCTTTCCAGGATGGTATGGGGATAGCCTTCCAGCAATGACTGGAAGACCTGCTCGGTAAATGAAGCCGGGCCGCAACCGAACGAGGCCAGCAGCACTGGAAAAACATCGCCCAATTCGCGGGCATTGACCGCTGCCCGCATGGCGCGGTTGGCATCGCCCCAATAGATTTTCTTCATGGGCGGGGTTTTTTCGTCGACCGCGAAACAATCCGCCGGGATCGCCATTGCGCCATTGCCGCGCAGCAAATGCGGAATATTGGCGTTGATGGCGGGATCGCAGATAACATGCAGATGACCCAACAACAAAACCACTGGCAGGTGGTTTTGCCTGGCATAGGCCAGGGCCTCGTCGCCGATCCGCTCCAAGCCATCCTCGAATGCGATCTGAGCTTCCGCGGCCTTGGCCACGGCGCCCGCGATATCCTTGGGATCAACGCCCAGTTCATGAGCCAGGCGCTGCATCTCGGTAACCAGCTCCGGCGCATCCGGCCCGGCGCGGAACGATAACCGGGGCCGCACCAGCTTGGTTTTTCTGCCCTGGGCGCGCAGCAATTGCGCGACCATGGACGGCATGGTCTGTTCCGCGACGCAAGTTTGGCCGCCGCGCCCCTTGGTATCGGCGATGTTGAAGATGGACGGGAACAGCATCAGATCCACATCCGTGTCACAGACCGAATGGGCAATTTTCACCGGGCCGCAGCTATCGAAGCTGTTGCAAAGCTGTTCACCCGCTGCCAGGGAGTTCTTGTTGGAGCGCAATAGCTGCACTGAAAAACCCAGCGCGGCGGCGAAGGTGGCCAGCCAGGGAACGTGAGGTCCCACCGAGCTGACGGCGGGAATAGCCAAGCTTGGGCCATCATGCGGCGCGGGGATGAAGCTATCGATCAGGGCTTCGCGCTGTTCGAACGGGTTCGGCGCTTCCTTGGCAAGCTTTGGCTGGCTTTTGGTCGAGACCTCGAACTTCGGACAGGCCCCGCCGGATACCGCCTGACGGCTTTGCCCAGCCACCGTGATGGTCGTGCGCTCGATCGGGCACAGGGTCTGGCATTTGGCGTCGCGGCAACGGAACTCCGTGCGCGCGGTGATCTCGGCCTGCAGAATGCCGGCAAGATCCAGCGTCGGGGCCGCGTTCAGGGCGTCTTGGCCCAGCTCCTTATTGGCGCACAGGCCGATGCCCCAGGCACCCATGGCGCCGGGATTGGGCGGCACCACGATTTCGCGCCCGGTGACGGCGGCCAGGGTCCAGGCAAGCGATGGGTTTGAGGCCGGCTTGCCCTGAAAGAAGACGCGTTGGCCTAGGGTGCGCTGACCCATGACGCGGTTTAGATAATTGTGGATCACCGAATATTGGAAGCCGGCGAAAATATCGTCGCGTCCGAAACCTTCCTTGATCGCCAGGGCGGCGGCGTCAGCCACGAAGACGGTGCACATCATGCCCAGGTCGGGCGGCCGCTTGGCGGTGGAGGCGAGATCGATGAAATCCTGGATATCGTCAACATCGTAGATCGTCGCCTGTTCCTCCAGGAACGATCCCGTACCGGCGCTGCAGGCCTTGTTCATGTCGCTTTCGACGATACGGCCGCCTTGGACGCGGATGTACTTGGCGTCCTGGCCGCCGATCTCGATCACCGACAGATCGGCCCCGCCGTCAACATCACAACGCGCGGCACCGGTGGCGTGGGCGACGATTTCGTTCAGCACGATGACATTGTCGCTGTCGGGATAGACCGCGCGCAGCAACGTTGCCACTGCCTCGCGGCCCGAACCGGTGACGCCGATGGCCCGCACGTCCGCCTTGACCTGGCCCAGAATGGTCTTGACCAGACGGCGGGCGGCATCGACCGGATTGCCGCGCGTGCTGTCATAAACGTCCAGCACGATGTCCCCGGTCTCGATCGAGGTCAGCACCGCCTTGGCCCCGGTGGAGCCCAGATCCAGACCCAGAATGGTGGGCGTCTCGGCGGCGCCTGAGGGCACTTCGGGCTCCGCCATCATGGTGACCTTGTGCTGCCAGCCGCTGGCCGGCTCGCGTACCTTAAAACTGCTTTCGGCGGTGGCGATCAAGTCATCCGCGTCGCCGGGCAGGGTGGGTGGAGAAGCCTTCCGCGCCTGCTCGGCCGCGATTGCCGCGGCGCCCACGGCCTCGAAACATTCGGCCAGCGGTGGTACCTTGACCTCTTCGCCCAGCATTTCCTCGAACGCCAGGCGGAAGCTCTCGATCCGGGCCGGGCCGCCCATCAGATAGACCGGGCCATCGACCCGGTTTCGGGCGAGGAGGGAATGGGTGTTGCGCGCCACGGACCCGAAATAGCCCTTGAACAGATCGCCAGTGGCCTTGCCTTGATTGGCAAAGTGGGTCATCTCGGACTTGGCGAAGACGGAACAGCGCGCCGTGATGGGGATGCCTTCATCTGCGGCCTGGGCCGCCTTGTCCGCCTCTTCGATGCCGAGGCCGAAGCGATCGGCGATCTTTTGAATATTCTCGCCGGTGCCTGACGAGCATTTGTCGTTCTCCAGGTACTGGTAGTGATATTTCGTACCCGAGGTGCCTGTGTCGGCCAGCTTGCGGCTAAGGGTGCCGTAACCACGGGCGCCGATGGAGACCAGGTTCAGGGCGCCTTCCAGGTCCGGGCTGAGTTCGAGGGCGGCTTCCTGACAGGATTCCTCCGGCAGGATCAGGGCGGGTTCGCGCAGCTCATCGGCATAGACGCCGGTCGCGGCCAGGGCGGCACAGGAAGCGATGTCATGATCGCGGTACCATTGTTTGAACAAACCCAGGGGATCGCCTTCGTGTAATTTATAGCCGGCGCCCTCTATCTCTACCTTGCCGTCTTCATCCACCGTGGCGGTCACGAAACCCACGGAAGCCTTGCCCAGATCACAGCCAGCGATGCGCACGATTATTCTCCCTTGTCTGTTCCTTTCCCCATATTTCTGTTCCTGGATCCCCTAATGGTCGCGTTCAATTTTACATATCATAGCCCAGGGGTGGGTGCTGGCGAAGAGGAAAAATTGTAGTTTTTTGGGCTGGGAATGGCAGTGCCATGGTTCCGCCATTTTTAAGTCCATATAGGACAGTGTGGCTGTTCCCTAATTCTTGGCGGGCCCCAAAAATGTCGATAATCAAATTGTGATCAGGTTTTTCTGGAAATAAAGGAAATATTTACCAAATTAACCATAAGATCATTATGGAAAATTCAGGTATTATGGAAATGTCGAATCAGTAGTTAATGAAGTGTTCACAAAAGAAAAACAAGAAGGCGTTGAGGAAAGACTTGGAGATGATTGGTCTGTAACAGCAACCAGAGGGGATATGATTCCTATGTATACGTTCAACGTTACCTTGTGCACCGTTAGTCACAGCTGTGAAAGGGGGCGGTCATGAACGTATTTCAAGCCTTTACCGATGAATATCACCGTCAGGCGGCGGAAGAACTTAGTTTGCAGGATTATTTGCAGGGCTGCCGCGAAGATCCCATGATGTATGCCAGCGCGGCTGAACGGATGATCGCCGCCATCGGCGAGGAAGAGGTCGTCGATACCTCAACCGATCCCCGCCTGGGCCGGATCTTTTTAAACCGCACGATTAAGCGCTATCCGGCCTTCAGGGAATTCTATGGCATGGAGCAGACGATCGAGCGGATCGTCGGATATTTCCGCTATGCCGCGCAAGGGTTGGAGGAACGCAAGCAGATCCTCTATCTGCTGGGCCCGGTGGGCGGCGGTAAATCCAGCATAGCGGAGCGCCTGAAGGTGCTGATGGAGGCCTATCCGGTCTATGTCTTAAAGGCCGGCGACGAGATCAGCCCGATTTTTGAATCTCCCTTGGGTTTGTTCGATGCGGATCGGTTCGGTGAATTACTGGAAGACAAATACGGCATCGCCCGGCGCCGTTTGAACGGTCTGATGTCGCCATGGGCGGTCAAGCGTCTGGACGAGTTCGAGGGCGATCTGTCACGCTTCACGGTTTTGAAGATGATGCCGTCGAAATTGCGCCAGATCTGCATCGCCAAGACCGAACCCGGTGATGAGAACAATCAGGACATCTCGGCCCTGGTGGGCAAGCTGGATATCCGGCAGTTGGAACATTTCAGTCAGGCCGACCCGGACGCCTATTCCTTCTCGGGCGGCTTGAACCGCACGACCCAGGGCATGCTGGAATTCGTCGAGATGTTCAAGGCGCCGATCAAGGTGCTGCATCCCCTGCTGACCGCGACCCAGGAAGGCAATTATGTCGGCACCGAGAACTTCGGCGCATTCCCCTTCCAGGGCATTATCCTGGCCCATTCCAACGAGGCGGAATGGCAGCAATTCCGCAACAATAAGAACAACGAAGCTTTCCTCGACCGTATCTCCGTGGTCAAGGTGCCTTATTGCCTGCGCGTCACGGAAGAGGCCGAGATCTATCATAAACTGTTGAAAAACAGCGAACTGCATGGCGCCAAATGCGCGCCCGAAACCTTGGACATGCTGTCCAAGTTCTGCGTCCTGACCAGGTTGCGGGAGCATGAGAACTCCAACCTGTATTCCAAACTGCGGGTCTATGACGGCGAGAACATCAAGGAAGCCGATCCCAAGGCCAAATCAGCCCAGGAATATCATGATGCCGCCGGCGTGGACGAGGGCATGAACGGCGTTTCCACGCGCTTTGCCTTCAAGGTGCTGTCGGAGACCTTCAATCACGACAATGACGAGGTCGCCGCCGATCCGGTGCATTTGATGTATGTGTTGGAACAAGCCGTGAAGCGGGAGCAGTACGGCGACGAGATCGAGAAGAATTATCTGGAATTCATCAAGGCCGAACTGGCGCCGCGCTATGCGGAGTTCATCGGCAACGAGATCCAGAAAGCCTATTTGGAATCCTACACCGAATACGGCCAAAACCTCTTTGACCGCTATATCGCCTATGCCGATGCCTGGATCGAGGAACAGGATTTCAAGGATCCCGATACCGGGCAGATTTTTGACCGCGAGGTTCTGGAGACCGAGCTTTCCAAGATCGAAAAACCGGCCGGCGTGGCCAATTCCAAGGACTTCCGCAATGAAGTGGTGAAATTCGCCTTACGCCACCGGGCCAACAACGACGGCCGCAATCCGTCCTGGACCTCCTATGAAAAGCTGCGCGAGGTAATCGAAAAACGCATGTTCGGCCAGGTCGAAGATCTGCTGCCGGTGATCAGCTTCGGCTCCAAGAAAGACAGCGACAGCGACCGCAAGCATGGTGAGTTTGTCGAGCGGTTGGAGGAGCGCGGCTATACCCAGCGTCAGGTCCGCCGTCTGGTGGAATGGTACATGCGGGTGAACAAGGCCGGGTAGGAGTTTTGAAATGGCCATGCACCATTTTATCGACCGACGGCAAAACCCTGGTGATCGAAGTCTGGGCAATCGGCAGCGTTTCATTCGCCGGGCCAAGGCCCAGATCAAGGACGCCCTGAACAATTCCATCCGCGACCGCAAGCTGGGCGATGTCGCCAACGGCGAAGACCTTTCCATTCCCGCCAAGGGCATCGCCGAACCGCGCCTGCGTAGCAGTGGCGACCAGGGGCGCCGTGGCCGGGTGCTGCCGGGCAACAAGGAATTCGTCACCGGCGATCAGATCAAGAAACCGCAACAGGGCGGCGGTGAAGGTGGTGGCAAGGAAGGCTCCGAAGACGGCGAAGGCGAGGATGCCTTCAATTTCACCCTTAGTAGGGAAGAGTTTTTAGAGTTGTTCTTTGAAGATCTGGAATTACCCGACCTGATCAAGACTGATCTGCGCGCGACCTCATCCGTAACCTACCAGCGTGCCGGCTTCGCCCGCGAGGGCAATCCGGCCAACCTGGATGTGATGCGGACCATGCGAAATTCATTGGGCCGGCGCATCGCCCTGAACCGTCCGGACTTGGATGCGGTAGCCGCGATGCAGGACGAAATCACGGCGCTGGAAGACATGACAGAGCCAACAGCCAAGGACCGCAAACGTCTGGATGCGCTGTATGAGGAGTTGGAGAACCTGGAAAGGCGGCAGAAAATCGTCGCCTATATCGACCCGGTTGATGTGCGCTATCGCCAGCGCAAGCCGGTACCAAAGCCCAACACCCAGGCAGTGATGTTCTGTTTGATGGATGTTTCGGGTTCCATGGGCGAACGGGAAAAGGATCTGGCCAAGCGCTTCTTCGTACTGCTGCATCTGTTCCTAAAGCGGCGTTATGAGCGTATCGACTTGGTCTTTATCCGGCACACTCACGAGGCCCAGGAGGTTGACGAGGAAACCTTCTTCTACAGCCGGCAAAGCGGCGGCACCGTGGTCTCCACCGCGTTGTCGAAAATGATGGAGGTGGTGGCGGACCGCTATCCCACGGATGCCTGGAACATTTACGCGGCCCAGGCCTCGGATGGGGAGAACTTCTCCGGCGACAGCAAGACCTGCTCGCAACTGCTGGCCGAGGAAGTGATCCCGGTCTGCCAATATTATGCCTATGTGGAAATCCTGGACGAGCGGGAGTTCGAACTGTTCGGCAACCCCGAGGCCGGCGCCGCCCTGTGGCGCTCCTATCGGGAAGTCGCCGAAAGCCGGGAAAACTTCGCCATGAAACGGGTGACCAAGCCGGCCGATATCTATCCGGTCTTCCGCGAGTTATTCCTGAAACAGGGGGAGAAGGCCTGATATGAAAGCCGCCCCTAAAACGGAAACGCAAGCCGACAGCGATACCTCCGAACTGCTGTTTGATGATGCGGACTGGAGCTTCAAATCCCTGTCCCGCACCTATGACGCCATAGAGCGGGTGGCGCTGGATGATTTGGGGCTGAACGTTTACCCCAATCAGGTGGAGATCATTTCCACCGAACAAATGCTGGATGCCTATTCATCGTTCGGCATGCCCCTGATGTACCGGCATTGGTCGTTCGGCAAACATTTCGCCCGTGACGAGAAATCCTACCGCCAGGGCCACAGCGGTCTGGCCTATGAAATCGTCATCAATGCCAATCCCTGCATCAGCTATAATCTTGAAGACAACAGCATGCCCTTGCAGGCCCTGGTCATGGCGCATGCGGCCTTTGGCCATAATCATTTTTTCAAGAATAACTATCTGTTCCGCCAATGGACCGATGCGGATGGTGTGCTGGATTATTTCCAATATGCCAAGAAATTCATCGCGGGTGCGGAAGAACGCCATGGCCTTGAGGAGGTCGAGAAGGTCCTTGATGCGGCCCACGCAATCATGGACCAGGGCGTTTTCCGCTACCGCCGCGCGCCTGAATTGACCACGGAACAGCGCCAGGCCCGCAAGCGCGAGATCGAGGAATATCGCGAACGCACCTTCAATGATCTATGGCGCACCCTGCCTGACAAGGAGGGTGCGGAGGAAGCCACGGAAGCTGAAAAGGAAAAACTGGCCCGGCGCAAACAACTGCATCTGCCGGAAGAAAATCTGTTGTTTTTCCTGGAACACAACAGCCCCATTCTGGACGGCTGGCAGCGGGAGATCCTGGCCATCGTGCGTAACGTGGCGCAGTATTTTTATCCCCAGCGTCAGACCAAGGTGATGAACGAAGGCTGCGCCACCTTCACCCATCATTACGTCATGAACGCCCTTTATGACCGCGGACAGATCGGCGAAGGCGCCATGCTGGAAATTTTGCACTCCCATTCCAACGTGCTGTTCCAGCCCGATTTTGACGACCAGCGTTTTAACGGCATCAATCCCTACGCCCTGGGTTTCGCCATGATGTGCGATATCCGCCGCATCTGCACCGAACCCACCGACGAGGACCGGGAATGGTTCCCTGATTTGGCGGGCTCGGAGGATTGGCGCGGTGCCCTGCGTCACGCCTGGACCAATTACCGCGATGAAAGCTTCATCCGGCAATATCTCAGCCCGTATTTGATGCGGAAGATGAAACTGTTTGATCTGACAGATAATGCCGAAGACAGCCATTATGTCGTTGGCGCGATCCATGACGAACAAGGCTATCGCAAGGTACGCGATGCCCTCGCCAACAACCACGACCCGGCCCACACAGATGCCGATATCCAGGTGGTTGACGCGGATCTGCGTGGCGATAGGCAATTGATATTGGAACACAGCGTCCGTAACGGCATCGGCCTGGCCGAAGACAGCCGGACCGAGGTGCTGAAACATATCCGCGAGTTATGGGGTTACGAGGTGACCTTATCGGGAATAGACCACGACAACGGCAAACAGCTCTACCGCACTTCCACCATTGAGGCGGAAGACGGCGGCGCGTAGGGCCCGCTCGCCCAGGTCGCTAATAGGAACGGCTATGCCGCTGCCTGCATGGCCTGGGACAATTTTTCCCTTAAATTGAGCAGATCGAACGGCTTCATCAGCACTTGCAGATTATCGAACCCGCTGGCCCGTGCCTTGTCCGCCGAGCCAATATACCCGGTCATCACGATGATCGGCAGATCGATGCCGTCCGCCCGCATGCAGGTGATCAGGTCGATGCCATTGCCGGCCGGAAGATTGACGTCGATAAGGGCGGCATCTGCGCCAAGTGCCCGTAATTGCTGCATGTCAGAGGGTGCATGGTCAAACCATTCGCAGTTCCAGCCATGGCGGCTGAAATTCAACTTGATCAGTTCGTACAGTACAACATCGTCCTCGACCACGAGGATCGTCTTTTGTGCGTTGGGATCCTGGGGCATGGGTCTATCCCTCCATTTGCCAGCACTATCCACGGAACGATTATGGCAAATAACTGTAAAGAGGAGGTAAACCCCCGAAAGCCCCGGGCGGGCTCAACGCCCACCCGGATATGGTGGCCTCAGCCTGCCTTTTCGTAAGGTGCGGCGATCCTTGGGGCCTCGCTCATGAGGGTGGAGGGGATATCACGCAGCAAATCGTCCATGGTGAACATGCCGTCGCCGCCGATGTGCAGCGCTTTACGCTCTTCGCCATAATAATAGCTATGAATGCGGTTTCGCTCTACGTGGAAGACATGTCCGTTCACGTCCCAAGCCGCATCGGTACACAGATAGCCGACCATGGGCGCGATGTATTCCGGGCCGCGGGGGCGGGAGGCGCGATTGAATTCTTCCTGACTGATCAGGCCGTCCTCCAACTTGCGTTTACGGTTGGCGATGACCGCGTCGTTGATGGTCATGCGGGTATCAGCCGAGGGGCAGATGGCATTGGCGGTGATGCCGTAACGGCTGGTCTCCTTGGCGATGGAACGGGTCAGGCCGATGATACCGGCCTTGGCGGCGCTGTAGTTGCATTGCCCGACCGAGCCCTTGAAGGCGTCGGAGGAAAAATTCACGATGCGTCCGCCGCCCAGCCCCCGCATGTGCTTGATGGCGTGGTGGCACATGTTCCAATGGCCCTTCAGGTGCACATTGATGACCATGTCGAAATCGTCCTCGGTCATGTTCCAGATCATCCGTTCGCGCAGCAGCCCGGCGGAATTGACGATGATGTCGATCTTGCCGTGATCATCCACGACCTTTTGGATCATGCGGCCCGTCGCGGCGTAGTCGGCGACAGAGTCCGTATTCGCCTCCGCCTGGCCGCCGTCCGCCTTGATTTGCGCCACAACTTCCTCGGCCGGGGTCTCGCCCTCGTCCTCGCCGCCACGGCCGACGCCTGGATCATTGACCGTGACAATGGCGCCTTCCTTGGCCAGCAAATACGCGACTTCCATGCCGATGCCGCGCCCGGCGCCGGTGATGATGGCGGTCTTCCCGTCTAGATGCATTTTAAACTCCAGTTTCTTTTGACGCCGGCACCGCCGGTCCGAGGGGTAGAGGGTAAGCGCTATTTTTCGGCGCTCAATTTTTCCCAATCAAACAGCGACGGCTCCTTATCCTTGAAGCGCTTCACCGCCGCCTTGTGATAGGGCGTCACCAAGGCCATGCCCTGGGCATCCGCTTCCAGTTCCAGCAAAGTGCGGTGGTCCAGATTGAACGATTGGTTCAGGACATTTTTCGCCATGCCAATGGCTGCCGTTGAAGCCGTGCGGAAGCGGCCGGCGAATTCGCGCACCTCTTCCATGGCATTATCTTGCGAGACCACATCCAGAATCATGCCAATCTCCTTGGCTTCCTCGGCGCCGACTTTTCTTGCCGAATAGACCAACTCCTTGGCCCGTTGCAGCCCGACCAGACGCGGCAGAATATAGAACCCGCCCCAATCAGGCACCGCGCCGATGCGGCCAAAGGCCTGCATGAACATGCCCTTTGGTGTGGCGAAGACGAAGTCGGCGGCAAGCGCCAGATTACAACCCGCGCCCGCCGCCGGGCCGTCAACCAGGCTGATCACCGGCAGCTCCACATGCGCGAAGTCATAGATGATATCATGATCCAGGCGGAGGCCGCGCCGCGTTATCAACGAGGTGCGCTCGTCACTGCCCATGCCCTTGATGTCGCCGCCGGCGCAAAAGGCCCCGCCCGCGCCCGTCAGGATCAACGCCTTGACCTCCTCGCCCGCCTGTTCCTTCACCAGCTTTAGGACAGTGCGAAAATCCTCCCGCATCTCCCGGCTTAGGGCATTGCGGGCGTCTGGACGATTCAAAGTAATCGTCGCGATTTCCTCGCTAATATCGAATTTAATGTGTGTGAGATCCATTCCGGCAAACCCTTTCACTCGCCGCCCCGTTGGCGGTGTACAAACTGCAAATTATTTTGCCAAGGCTATCATGGATAACTCCGGCCCGGCCAGAGACGTCATGCAGTGACGTCACACCGCCGCTCACATGGAACACTCCCCGATGACAACGAAGTGCTGTATCATCCGGCCCAAGCTGCTTCTGGGAGAACACATGCCGAGTGCTAAAATGAATGATGTGGATATCACCACCCTGGCCACCATGCAGGGGGCACTGACCTCGATTACCGACGAGATGAGCCAGGTGGTGGTGCGCACGGCGCGTTCGCCGGTGTTCAAATTGGCCAAGGATTTTTCCTGCACGCTGTGTGACTGGCAGGCCCGGCAGATGATCCAGGGCGATGCGGAACTGCCCGTACATGTGGGCTCCATCCCCTTTGTTTGCCGTGCGGTGGCGGAAGCTTATGAAGGCGATATCGCCTCAGGCGATACATTTCTATGTAATGATCCCGCTTTTGGCGGCCTGCATTTAAACGATGTGGCCTTGCTGCGGCCGGTCTTTGTTGATGGCGCGTTATTGTTCTGGGCCGTGATCCGGGCCCATTGGCTGGATCTTGGCGGGCCGTCGCCAGCCGATCTGCGCCGGGCGCAATCTGACAGCTATGGCGAGGGTATTCGCATCCCGCCCCTGAAGATTATTGCCGCCGGCGAACCTTGCGATGACGTCATGCGATTGTATTTCAACAATATCCGCTTTCCCCAGCAACAGCACAGCGACATGCTGGCAATGATCGCGGCGGCCGAGATCGCGGGTCGGCGCCTGCGCGCCATGGCCGAAAAATACGGTATCGAGGTGACTAAGGCGGGGGTCGAGGCACTGTACGATATGACCGAACGCCGGGTCCGCACGGCCATTTCCGGTCTGCCTGACGGCCGCCAACAGGGCGAAAGCTGGCTGTCCGCCCGGACGGGTGATGATCACAAGAAAATCGCGGCGGAAGTCACCGTAAGCGGCGACAGGATGTCCATCACCCTGAGCTCGCCCGAGCAGTTGCGCGAGGTGCGCAATTCACCCTTTGGTGCCACCCATGCCGCCGTTGGCCATGCGGTGACCATCGCCCTGGGCCTGCAGCCGCCCTTTAATGACGGTCTCTACCGCGCCTTGGACATTGACTATGGCCCCCTGGGCACCATCACCAATGCCCAGGTGCCGCCGGCGCCCACCTTGGGCTGCACCACGCAGCCGTTTTGCGAAATCGTGGATTCTGTCCGCGACGCGCTTTCGAAAATCATCCCGGATGAACGCCAAACCGCCGGCTGGGGCCCTGCGGCCAGTATCGTTCTGGCCGGTATTCATCCGGATACCGGTGCTTTCTATGGCCATTTCCACCCCAACGGCGGCAGTTCGGGCGGCGGTGGTGCGGCTCATGGCGCGGATGGCTGGTCCGGGGTCGGCTCTGAAAATTCCGGCGGCGCGGTATTGAAGGAGCCGGTGGAATTGCTGGAGTACGAGATGCCGTTTCTGGTCAGCCGCCTGGAATACCGTACGGATTCGGGCGGCGCCGGCCGTTGGCGCGGCGGCCTGGCGGTGGATACTGAGTGGGAACCTATCGACCATGAACAGACCGCGCGCTTCCACGGCACCATCGATACCTTTCCCGCCCTTAGCGTCCAAGGCGCCAAATCAACCATGCTGGAGCCCAAGCTGGGCCAGCGCAATGCCATTGACCCCGATGGCAGCGTGCGTAAATCGGGCGGTGCCTCGCGTCTGCATTCCATGCGTGGCGGCCGCTTGGAGATGTGCCCGCCTGGCGGCGGCGGCGTGGGCCCTGCCTTCGAGCGGGACCGCGAAGCAGTGCGCCGCGATGTCATCAATGGCTTTGTCTCGATCGCCGGCGCGGCCCTGGACTATGGTGTGGTCATCAATCCCGACGACCATGCCATCAACGAAACCGAAACAGCAAAGTTGCGTGCACGATGAGTCACCGTCTGGGTATTGATATCGGTGGAACCTTCACCGATTTTGTTTTGTTGTCTGAAACCGGCGATCTGCAGGTCGCGAAAGTATCATCCAATCCCGAAGACCTGTCCTCGGTCATAGACGAGGGGCTGGGCCAGCTGGCGGCGCGGGCCGAGCTGGATATTCCCAGCCTGCTGCAACAGTTTGACCTGGTGGTACACGGCACCACGATTGCCACCAACGCCCTGATCCAGGGCAAGCTGGCGCGGACGGGAATGCTGTGTACCGCTGGCTTCCGCGATATTCTGGAGTTGCGCGAAGGCCTGAAGGAGCGGCGCTATGACTATATTCAGCCGCCGCCCACCCCCCTGGTGCCGCGCCACCTGCGCCTGCCCATAGACGAGCGCATCAACAAGGATGGCGAGGAGTTACAGCCCCTGGACGAGGCTCAGGTACGGGCGGCGGCGGCGATATTCCAAGAACATGGCGTCGAGGCGGTGGCTGTCTGCCTGCTATGGTCCATCGTCAATCCAGGCCACGAGGCGCGTATCCGCGATCTCTTGGCCGAGGAGATGCCCGGCGTGCCGGTCTATCTGTCTTCAACCGTATCGCCGCAATTGCGAGAGTATCCGCGTTTTTCGACCACCGCCTTGTGCGCCGCGCTGGGCAGCCGGCTGCATGACTATATTGGACGCCTGGAAAGTAATCTGCAGGCGGCGGGTTTTCATAAGGCAATCCGCTATATCCAATGTAACGGCGGCACCACATCCGCCGCCGGGCTGCGTGAACGTCCGGTCCTGGCCTTGGATTCCGGGCCGGCGGCGGGACCGGCGGCTGGGCGCTTTTTCGGCCGGCTGTTCGATATCGAGAATGTCATCACGCTGGATATGGGCGGCACATCGTTGGATGTCAGTCTGGTCCATGAAGGCCAGATCGATACCGCCAAGAACGTTGATGTGCACCGCTATCGTGTCGCCGTGCCCATGGTCAATGTACGCACCCTTGGTGCGGGCGGCGGTTCCATCGCCTGGATTGACGACAACGGCCTGCTGCAGGTCGGCCCGCAAAGCGCCGAGGCCTGGCCCGGCCCTGCCTGCTATGGCCGTGGCGGTGGGTTGGCGACGGTAACGGATGCCAATGTCGCGTTGGGTTATTTTTCCGACCGCCAGCTTTTAGGCGGGGCCATGGCCATTGATGGCGAGCTGGCCCGCGATTGCATTCGCGACACTATTGCCAAGCCGTTGGGTGTTGACGGAATGGAGGCCGCCTACGCCATCTACACCCTGGTGAACGAGAATATGGCCAACGCGGTGCGTCAGGTCTCCACCGAACAGGGCCATGACTTGCGTGATTTCGCCTTTGTCTGCGGCGGGGGATGCAGCGGCGCGCACGCCGCCCGCATCGCCGAAAGCCTGGGCGTGGACCGGATTATCGTGCCGCGCGTGGCCTCTTTGCTGTGTTCCTTTGGCGCCGTCATCGCAGATGTCCGCCATGATTACAGCCGCAACCATGCCGCCCGTTTCGCCGATTGCGACACTGCGGATATCAATCGCCAATTTGATAAAATGATGGCCTCCGCCCGCGCCGATCTGGCGGCGGAAGGTTTTGATCCTGAACATATCCGCCTGCAGCGCAGCATGGATGTGCGCTATTTGGGCGAGTTGGGGGTTCTAACCTTGAGCCTTGCTGAGGACGAGCTGTTCGCCAATGGCATGGGGCCGGTCGAGAGCCTGTTCGATCAAGAGCATGAACGCGCCTTTACATTCGCCGATCCGGATTGCGAGCGGGAGCTGATGGGCCTTGGCGTCATTGCCTACGGTCAACGCGACACCCCGCTTTCCCGTATCACCATGCCGGGCGTGGGCGATCAGGCACCGGAAGCGGCTGTCAGTCATAGCCGCCGGGCCAGTTTCTCACCTGATCAAAGCGTTTTGGTTCCCGTGTACGATGGCGCCAAGGTTGCCTTTGGCGGTGAGATCGAGGGACCTGCGGTGATCGAGGAGGACACCACGACAATTCTGGTGCCGCCCGGTTGGCGGACCCGGCTGGATGACAGCCATGCCTGGTTTATGTGGCGGCTAGATCGAGATTAACCAAATCCAGAATGCCGTCGTTGTTTTCGAAGCTGCCCCATTCCGATTGGTGTCTTGAATTCGGGGCGTAGTCGACTTCGCACATCCAGCCGTGTTCAAAGAAGAGATCCCACATCTCTTGGTGCAACGCGGCGCCATGGGTGGCGAGGTGAATGCGTCTGACCTTCTTGTTGATCACATCCATTGCCGTGGGCAGCACATCGCGCTCGCCGCCTTGGATATCCACGTCCATCAGGTCCACATGATCGAGGGGTTGCAAAATGTCCCGCAGCGGCATGGTAGAGATGAAACCGAAATCGAAATTCCGCGTCCCGTCGGCAACCGTATAGGGTTGCTGCACGCCGCAGCGGCCATGAATGAGGAGGTTGCGCAGGACCTGTTCGACGGTAATGTCGCCCTTTAAATTGACGACAAGTTGCCGGCAGTCGGCTTCGGAAACGATGCCGTTGCCGTAGAACCCTTCGCCCAGCATGAAGACCTGGGGCTGGGTGTTGGTGCCGACCAGGGCATTGATCAGCCAGTGGGCATCCGGATCGATGCCGTTGGCCTGCATATGCTGTTGCGCCCAGGCGAAATGGGTCGGTTCGGCTTCGACCACGACGAAACGGCAGGGCAGGGGATTGTGACGCTGCAGGGCGGCGTGGGCATCAACGGTTCGGGCCGCGAAACCGCCACCCAGTTCGACCATGATAAATTGCGCCGACGCCGCCATGACCGCATTGTGAATGGCGGCCTGCTCAAAGAAGATTTCGCCATCGTTGAAGGTCGGAGCGGGCGTAAGGTTAGCCTCGCCGTTGACCGTCAGCAGGCTATTCGACGGCGCGTAATCGGCGACGAAGGCGCGTTGCGTCATCACGCCCAGAAAATTTGGAAAGCAACCTTCGGGCGCCTCGCCCTGCCATGGTTCGGTCGCGGCAAAAGTGCGCACCGAGGTTTCGAGCTGATCCATGATATTTTCGTCCTTGGCTGGCCTACCTAATCTAGGTATTTGATTATGGTTAAGGACGCCTTAAGAATGTCTCAAACACCGATATTTTAGGAGAACACAGGGCCATGGCGGAGCAATATGACGCGATAATTATCGGCGCCGGGATCATCGGCGCCTCGGTTGGGTTGGAGTTGGCCCGGCGGGGCTGGCGTACTTTGAATGTGGATCGCCTGCCGGCCGCCGGTTATGGCTCGACCTCGGCCTCATGCGCCATTATCCGCAGTCATTATTCGACCCTGGACGGCACCGCCCTGGCGTTCGAGGGTTACCAGTATTGGCGCCATTGGTCAGAACACCTGGGGGTGGCGGACGAGCGCGGCCTGGCCCGCTTTGAAGAGGTTGGTTGCGCGGTAATGAAAACGTCGAGCAACGGCTATCTGAAATCAATCTGCGAAAACCTGGATACCCTGGGTATCCTCTGGGAGGATTGGGACAATGAGACCTTGAAAAAACGCCTGCCGATCTATGATTTGCGCAGTTTTGCGCCGGCCAAGCTGCCTGACAATCCGGGTTTCGGCGAGGCGACGGGGCCGGCCATAGCTGGTGCCGCGTTCATGCCCCAGGCGGGCTATATCTCCGATCCGCAATTGGCCACACACAATGTCCAGGTCGCGGCCGAAGCTGCCGGCGCGAAGTTCCGTTTCAATACGAATGTGACCAAAATCCGCCAGGTAGACAACGCGGTGCGCGGCATTACCCTGGCGAATGGTGACGAAATCGATGCGCCCGTCGTTGTCAACGTGGCCGGGCCGCACTCGGCCAAGGTCAATGAAATGGCCGGCGTGGCCCAGGCTATGAAAATCAAGACCCGGGCCCTGCGTCAGGAAGTGGTGCATCTGCCGTCGCCAGATGGTTTTGATTACATGACACATGGTCCGGTCGCCTCCGACAGCGACATCGCCTGTTACAGCCGGCCCGAGGTGGGCAATCATATCCTGTTCGGCAGCGAGGACCCGGAGTGCGATGCCAGGGAATGGGCCGATCCCGACGACTACGACACGGAATTCACGGCGCAATGGCAAACCCAGGCAATGCGCGCCGGCCAGCGCGTGCCTGATTTGAAAATCCCCAACCAAGCCGCCGGGGTTGTCTCCCTCTATGACGTGACGGATGATTGGATCCCGATATATGATTGTTCGGATCTACCGGGCTTTTACATGGCGGTCGGTAGCTCGGGAAATCAGTTCAAGAATGCGCCGGTGGCGGGTGCAATGATGGCGGAATTGATTATCCGCTGTCAGGACGGCCATGACCATGATGCCGATCCGGTCCGCTTTGACTACCTCTATACCAAGCGGCAAGCCAATATCGGTTTCTTCTCGCGCAATCGAGAGATCAATCCGAACAGTAGTTTCACTGTTCTGGGCTAGTGTGTCGCCGGGACGGGGGATGATGTTCACACCAATACGATACGCTGTAGGTATCGGTCAGTGCCTAGTTTTAAGAATGCACGATGTCACGGATCGGCGTGGCGCCAAGGTCGTCAAACGATAAGCCTTGCTCTGGACGGACCAGGGGCTTGGGCGTATACAGGGCGCGCTCTTCGTAGCTTGGTTTAAGCTATTCGTTATGCCCTGCGTCGAGCCGGCAAGACCTATTTCCGATTGCCAATTCCGCTTGAAGCACACTAAGTCAGAGACACGCCGCCATGTATGATCTGCGTTGGATTCGCGAAAACCCCGAAGCCTTTGATGCCGGCATGGCCGCCCGTGGCGTGGCCCCGCAAGCCGCCGATATTCTCTCTCGGGATGAAAAAGCCCGGGCCAACCGAACCACCTTGCAAGAGATGCAAAATCGCCGCAATGCGCTGTCGAAACAGATCGGCGCGGCGAAATCAAAAGGCGAGGATGCCGATCATTTGATCGCCGAGGTCGGTGAATTAAAAGGCGCCCTGCAAAGCGGAGAGGAGATCGAGCGCGAACTTTCCCAAAGCCTGCGCGAGACCTTGTCCGGCCTACCAAATCAGCCCGAAGCCGACGTGCCCGTGGGCCCGGATGAAGAGGCCAATATCGAAGTGCGCCGCCATGGCACGCCGCCGGTTTTCGATTTCAAACCAAAAGAGCATTTCGAAATTGGCGAGGCTCTTGGTCTAATGGATTTCGAGGCCGCCTCGAAGCTATCCGGTTCCCGCTTTGTCGTGCTGCACGGTGCCCTGGCCCGGTTGGAACGCGCCCTTTCAACTTTCATGCTGGATATTCACAGCACCGAATTCGGCTATAGCGAAACCTCCGTGCCCTTGCTGGTGCGCGAACACACCGCCTTTGGCACCGGTAATCTGCCGAAATTCGAGGAAGATCTTTTCAAGACCACGGATGGCTTTTATTTGATCCCCACAGCCGAGATGGTGCTGACCAATCTGGTCCGCGATGGCGTGCTGGGCGAGGACGAGTTACCCCTGCGGTTTATTGCCCATACGCCATGTTTCCGGTCCGAGGCTGGTGCCGCGGGGCGGGATACGCGGGGCATGTTGCGCCAGCATCAATTCTATAAGGTTGAGATGGTTTCCATCAGCCACCCCGACGATTCCAAGAACGAGCTGGACCGCATGACGGGCTGTGCCGAGGCCATCCTGCAGCGTCTTGGCATACCGTATCGGGCGATGTTGTTGAGCAGTGGCGATATGGGCTTTTCGGCTAAGCGGACCTATGATCTGGAAGGCTGGATGCCGGGGCAGGATTGCTACCGGGAAATCTCCTCCTGCTCCAACTGCGGTGACTTTCAAGCCCGCCGCATGAGCGCGCGCTACAAACCAAAACAGGGCAAGGGTACCAATTTCGTCCATACCCTGAACGGTTCCGGCCTGGCGGTGGGGCGGACGCTGATCGCGGTGATGGAAAATTATCAACTGGCCGATGGTGGTTTTGCCATACCCGAGGCCCTGCAACCCTATATGGGTGGAATGACGAGGGTCGTTTGAGTATGGCCAAGAAACCGGCTGCTAAACTTGCCAATTTGCGGCGTACGCGGATCCTTTTAACCAACGACGACGGTATCAACGCGCCTGGCATGAAAGTGCTGCAACGCATTGCCAAGACGCTTTCGGACGATGTCTGGGTGGTCGCGCCCGAGACCGAACATAGCGGTGCCGGGCATTCGCTGACGCTGACCGATCCACTGCGCCTGCGCAAGATTTCATCGCGCAAGTTCGCCGTGCAGGGCACACCGACCGATTGCGTGATGATGGCGATGAACCAGGTCATGGCGGACAAGCGCCCGGACCTTCTGCTTTCGGGCATCAACCGTGGCGCCAACATGGGCGAGGACGTGACCTATTCCGGCACCATTGCCGCCGCCATGGAAGGCACCCTGGTGGGCGTGCCTTCGATTGCACTCAGCCAATCCTTTGCCAACCGTAAGATCATGCATTGGCCCACGGCGGAGAAACATGCCGCTGATATCATCCGCCGTCTGGTGGCGCTGGGCTGGTCCAGTGAAGTGCTGATGAACGTTAATTTTCCCGATGTATTGCCTGGCGATGTAAAGGGCGTGGAGATCTGCCGCCAGGGCCGGCGCGATATCACCGCCCTGAATATAGAAGAGCGCATTGATGCCAGGGAACGGCCGTACTACTGGCTCGGCTACCGCCCCGTTCATGGCACGCCAAAGGCCGGCACCGATCTGGCGGTGACGGAGTCGGGTCGCATTGCCATCACTCCCCTGCATATGGACCTGACGGAAAATAAGGCGCTAAAGCAGCTTAAGGCGTCCTTTTTCGAATGAGTTACGAGGCGCCCAAGATTCGCCTCATCATGGAGCTGCGCAAGCAGGGCATTACGGATAAACGGGTCTTGGGCGCCATCGAACGGGTGCCCAGGGAGCTATTCGTGCCCGAGGCGCTGCGTTCCGAAGCCTATGACAACCTACCCCTGCCCATCAGCCAAGGCCAGACCATCAGCCAACCCTTTATTGTCGCCTTCATGACCCAGGCCCTGCAACTGGGCGAGCGTGACCGGGTCCTGGAAATTGGCACCGGGTCGGGCTATCAGGCCGTGGTTCTGGCCAAGCTTTGCCGCCGCGTCTGCACCATCGAGCGTTACCGTTCATTGCTGGCCCAGGCTGAAACCTGTTTCGAGGCGCTAAAGCTGCATAATATCACTACCCGCTTGAGCGATGGCGCCAAGGGCTGGCCGGAACTGGCGCCGTTTCCCCGGATTATCGTAACCGCCGCGGCGCCGAGCATGCCGAGCGTTTTGGCCGATCAGTTGGACGAGGGTGGCATCATGGTGGTGCCCGTGGGGGCGCCGGGGGAGCAGACCCTGCTCCGCCTGACCCGTGACAGCGCTGGCTTTCATGAAGAAGTTCTGCTCTCTGTCCGTTTCGTACCTCTTGTCGAAGGCATGCCGACCAGATGACAATAGGGCGACAATAGGCATCAAAGTTTTTGTAGATTAGGAGGAAGCGTTATGGAATTCGATCTGATGGCCCGGGCTTCGAATTGGGAAAACTCCGCTGACCTGGCCCAGCGCCTTGAAGGTGCGGGCTTTTCCGGTATGTTGGTGACCGAGGCCAGCCAGGTGCCCTGGATGGCCATCACCGCCGCTGCGATGGCGGCGAAAAAGCTTGAATTCAGCACCGGCATCGCCGTGGCCTTTCCCCGCAGTCCCATGATGTCAGCCCAGGTCGCCTGGGAACTGGCGGCCAATACCAAGGGCCGCTTCCGCCTTGGTCTGGGCAGCCAGGTCAAGGCCCACGTCACGCGGCGCTATGCCTCGGTGTTTGACCGCCCGGCCCCGCAGATGAAGGATTATCTGCAGGCGGTGCGGGCTTGCCTCAAGGCCTTTCGCCGTGAAGGGCCGTTGCAGCACGAGGGACCCTACTACAGTCTAAGTCTGCTGCCCGAGCAATGGACGCCCGCGCGCCATGACTATGAAGCAGTCAAACTCGACATCTCCGCCGTCGGACCTTACATGACCAAAGTCGCCGGCGAATTGGCCGACGGCGTGCATGTGCACCCGATGCATTCCATGCCCTACATCCAAAACCGCTTGTTGCCGAACCTGGCGAAAGGTGCCGCGCGGGTCGGCCGCGACCCGGCCGAGATAGATCTGATCATTCCGGTTTTCGCCATTGCCGGTGATAGTGCCGAGGAGCGTGATTGGGGCGTGCTGCGCGCCAAGACGCAGATCGGTTTTTATGGCGCCACGCCGAATTACGCCTTCCAGTTCGATGATCTGGGTTACGAGGGCATGCGCGATAAATTGCGGGTGCACTTGAAAAGCGGCGATAACGATGCGCTGGTGGGCCTGATCAGCGATGAGATTTTGGATCATTTTGGCCTCGTCGCCCGATGGGATGACATGGCCGACAAACTGATCGCCCGCTATCAGGGCACGGCGGCCAGGCTGGTGATGTATCTGGCCGAGGAATCGATCCGTCAGAATCCTGACAACCTTGGCAAATGGAGCGAAATAGCCCGCGCCGTCCGCGCCGCCTAGTCCAAGTTCATAGGCATTTGCGGTAGCGTTTGCCGTGGGCCACGGCGAGGGGTATCGTGCCGCCATGCAGGGCATATGTGCAAAATTGATCGTTTGGTTGGCGGTGGCGTTTATCGCATCCGCCTGCGCCCGGTCGGTGCCCGCGCCCGTTGTCTATGGCAGCAAATCTGTTGCTGACACTAAGCAGCCGGCAGCCGCCGCCACCACCGTGGCAGCGGGCGGCTACAGGGTGGCGGCGGATGAGACCTTGTATGCGATTGCCCGGCGTTCCGGCGTTGATCTGCGTGATCTGATCGCGGCCAATGACCTGCGCCCGCCGTATCGTTTGCAGCGTGGGCAGCGGCTGAAGATCCCCGCCGTGCGCTATCATCGGGTCGCGGCGGGGGAGACGCTGTATTCAATCTCGCGCCGGCACCGGGTCTCGCTCTATGCCCTGGCGCGGCGCAACCAGATGGCGGAACCTTACAAGATCCGGCCGGGCCAGCGCCTGCGTCTGCCAAGCAGCGAGACAACGGTTGCACAAACGGCCAACCCACAGAAGGCTGCGGGCATACCCAGGCCGGGTAATAAACCCGGCAAACGACAAACCGCCAATCAAACAGCAAGTGAGCGAAAATCCGCTAATCGCCGGCCGAACAATCGAAAACCGGTTACCACCCCACCGCCGGCGCGCGCCAGCAGCCGCTTTGCCTGGCCGGTCCAGGGCCGGGTAATTTCCCGCTTTGGCGTCAAGGCCAATGGCCTGCACAATGACGGCATCAATATCGCCGTTAAATCCGGCGCGCCGGTGCGGGCGGCGGATAACGGCGTGGTGGTTTATGCGGGCAACGAACTGCGGGGATTTGGCAATCTATTGTTGCTACGCCACAAGGGCGGCTGGCTGACCGCGTATGGCCACATTCAGACCTTGATGGTTAAGGTCGGCGACGTGGTGCGTCAGGGCCAGCGGATCGCGCGGGCGGGCAGTACCGGCAATACCAATCGCCCACAACTGCATTTTGAAATCCGCAAGGGCCGCCGCGCCGTCAATCCGGCCCGCTATCTGGCCTCGAAACAGGCGGCTCTAAAATTAGAACCTAATCGATCCTGACGCCTAAACGCCCGGCCAGGTCCTGAATGAACTGCCAAGCCACCCTGCCGTTGCGGGCGCCGCGGGTGACGGACCATTCAATGGCCTGGGCATGCAGGTCCTCGTCACTGATATCCAGACCATAATGCTTGCAATAGCCTTGCAGCATGGTGATGAAGTCGTCTTGGCTGCAATTGTGAAAACCCAGCCACAGCCCGAAACGGTCGGAGAGAGAGACCTTTTCCTCCGTCGCTTCCGAGGGGTTGATCGAGGTGGAGCGTTCGTTCTCCATCATATCCCGTGGCATCAGATGCCGCCGGTTCGAGGTGGCGTAAAAGATTACGTTGCCGGGCCGGCCTTCGATGCCGCCTTCCAAAATCGCCTTGAGGGATTTATACGCCGCATCGTCGTGGTCAAAGGACAGATCGTCGCAAAACAGTACATAGCGATGTTCGCTTTGCCGCATCAAGGTCAATAGTTGGGGCAGGGAGGGGATGTCTTCCCGGTGGATTTCGACCAGTTTCAAGGCGCCCGGCGTGTCCTGGACGATGGCGCCGTGCAAGGCTTTTACCAGGCTGCTCTTGCCCGTGCCGCGCGCGCCCCACAACAGGGCATTGTTGGCGGGCAGCCCTTCTGTAAAGCGACGGGTATTCTCCGACAGGATCTCGCATTGGCGTTCGATGCCCTGCAACAGGTGCAAATCAATGCGGCTGACCTTGGTAACCGGGGCCAGCCGGCCTTCATCGGCATGCCAGACAAAGGCATCGGCGGCGCTTAGATCAATGCTGTCGATCTTGGGCGGTGCCATGCGTTCCAGGGCATCGGCGATGCGGACCAAAAGAGGCGCAACGTCTGCGTTTAGGACGGATGGATCGTCGGATTTGGAAGCGGACATGAAATTCTCTTGGCCTAATGTTCCCGGAAGGCCGGGAACGTAGTCCCGCCGGCCCGCGCGGTCAACGGTCAGATTGTCGCGCGTGCCCATCCCGATTTCATTGTAAATGATCACCATATCGAGATAGATCGCAGAGTAAGCATCTTGTCGGATGCAACCGCTGTCGCCACCGCGGTAGTGGTTTGAAGTAGCAGACGTGCTGCGGAGCACTGTAACGATATTTGCGCCGTGCGTTTTCTGAAAATCCGAACAATCAACTGGGAGAGATAAATTGGCACATCAGAGATTTCGTAAATTCAATATGCGTGACCGTTATGTGGGCAAGGTTGGCCATGATATCGATTTCGGCCTTTGTATGGCGGTCAAGGCAGGCAACCGGGTCTTTCTGCGCGGGCAGTCGGCGACCTCTCTGGACGGGGTCTACGCCGGTGACGATCCTGCTGCCCAAGCCGAGACCGCGATGGCTAATGTACAATCCCTGTTGCAGGAAGCCGGCGCCGAACTGGGGCATATTTGCAAGACAACCATCTACATAACCGACTATGCCTACCGCGAACCGGTATATCGTGTCATTGGGCGCTGGCTGGAAGGGGTCTACCCTTGTTCGACCGGCCTTATTGTCGCCGGTCTTGCCAAACCGGAGTTGAAAATGGAAATCGATGTAGAGGCGATTATACCGGAATAAGCCGACGCATATTTGTACTCGAAACCAGACTTGCCGTGTGACGGAACGAACAGTACCTGATAAGGTGCGCCCCAAGTGCTGATGGCATGTTTGCTTTAGCGTTTGCAATCCACAACGGCAGGGCTATAGTCCGCCCGCCTCAAGCTAGATACCGGAGATTTTCTTATGCTGATTTCGCCCGCTTATGCGCAGGCCGGCGGCGTGGCCGACGGCGGCATGTTCGTGCAGTTGATGCCCCTGTTGCTGATATTCGTCGTGTTTTGGTTCTTTTTGATCCGCCCGCAGCAAAAAAAGGCCAAGGAGCACCGTGAAATGGTCTCCAATGTGCGCCGTGGCGACCAGGTGGTTACCGGCGGCGGCCTGTTTGGCAAGGTGACCAAGGTCATCGATGACACCACCGTCCAGGTGGAGTTGGCCGAAAATGTCCGGGTCAAGGTAATTTCCTCGACGTTGACCGATGTGCTCGCCAAGGGCGCGCCGGTTTCTGGCGGCGGTGGCGGCGGTAAGGATGATAGCAAATCCGACGGCGATAGCGGTGGTAACGGCGATGCGGCCAACGACGGCGGGCCGCCGGCTAAAAAGTCAATATTCAGCTTCGGTTCAAAAAAATAATCCCATAATTCAAAGCGGCCCGCGTCATGCTGTATTTTGCACCCTGGAAAGTTGCCCTGGTCGCTATTTTGTGCGTCTTGGGATTTGCTTTCACGATACCCAATTTCGTCTCGGAACAAACCGCCGAGGGGCTGCCCGACTGGCTACCCCATAAGCAGGTCAATCTAGGCCTTGATCTGCAAGGCGGCAGCCATCTGTTGCTGGAGGTCGAGGCGGCGGTGGTTGTTGAGGAACGGTTGGCGGCATTGGTCGATTCCGTGCGCCCCGCTCTGCGCGGCAAACGCATCGGCTACCGTGCCCTGGGTCAGCAGGACAACGCGGTAACGGTAACCATTCGCAAGCCCGAGCAGATGGAGCAGGCGCTGGCGGAAATCCGTAAGTTGGCAGTGCCGGTGCAGGCCAATGCCATCGCCGGTATCACCGGCGGCCAGGACATCGTGGTCGAAGTTGTCGACGGCAATAGAATCAAGGTTACCCTGACGGAAGAAGCGATCCGGGAACGGCGGCGGTCGGCGATCGAACAGTCGATTGAAATCGTGCGCCGGCGCATCGACGAATTGGGTACGCGGGAGCCGACCATTCAGCGCCAGGGTGACGAGCGTATTCTGGTCCAGGTGCCGGGCCTGCAGGATCCCGAACGTTTGAAGAGTATTCTGGGCAAGACGGCCAAGATGGTCTTTCGTCTGGTTGATGTGACCACATCGCCGGCGGAAATTCTCGGTGGCGCGCGGACGCCGCCTGGTTCGGAGCTGTTGGAATCCGATGAGCGTACCGCCGATGGCGGCCCGGCGAATATGTTCGTGGTGCGCAAACGGGTGATGGTTAGCGGCGATACCCTGGTGGATAGTTCCGCGACGTTTCAGGACAACATGCCCGTGGTCTCCTTCCGCTTTGACAGCGTGGGCGCCAAACGCTTTGGTGATGCCACCGCCAAGAACGTGGGCCGGCCCTTTGCCATCGTGCTCGATCGCCGGGTGATCTCGGCGCCTGTCATTCGCGAACCGATCCTGGGCGGCACCGGCATCATCAGCGGCAGTTTTACGGTGCAGGAAGTGCAGGATCTGTCGCTGCTGCTGCGCGCGGGCGCCTTGCCGGCGCCACTAAAGATCTTGGAGGAACGCACCGTGGGCCCGGCGCTGGGTGCCGATTCCATTGCCGCCGGTAAAATCGCCTGCATCATCGCCTTTGTCGCCGTGATGATCTTCATGGTGCTGTCCTACGGTATCTTTGGCCTGTTCGCCGATGTGGCGCTGATCCTCAACCTGTTCCTGATCATGGGGGCCTTGTCGATCCTGCAGGCAACCCTGACCTTGCCGGGTATTGCGGGTATCGTGCTGACCATCGGCATGGCGGTGGATGCCAATGTGCTGGTGTTTGAGCGAATACGCGAAGAGGTGCGAACCGGCAAGACGCCCTTCGCCGCCATGGAAGCGGGCTATCAGCGCGCCGTGGGCACCATTTTCGATGCCAACATCACGACCTTCATTGCCGCCGTAATCCTGTTCGTCATGGGTTCGGGGCCCATCAAAGGTTTCTCGGTAACCTTGGGCATTGGCATTATCACCTCCGTCTTTACCGCCGTGGTGGTAACCCGGTTGATGCTCGTATTCTGGCTGCGCCGTACCCGGCCCGTGGCCTTGCCAATATAGGGGATTGGATATGTTTCAGATCAAACTGGTCCCCACCAAGACCAATATTCCTTTCGTTAACTGGCGCAAGCCGGCCATGGCCATTTCCGCCCTGTTGGTGCTGATCTCGGTCGTCATGGCGTTCGTGCCGGGGCCGAATTTCGGCATCGACTTTCGCGGCGGCATTCTGATCGAGGTGCAAACCAAGGGCCCCGCGGATCTAAGTGATCTGCGCACGAAAACAGGTGGCCTGGGCCTGGGCGAGATTTCATTGCAGGAATTCGGGTCCGTTGACACGGTTTTGATCCGCATCGAAAAACAGCCCGGCGATGCCACGGCCCAGCAAAAGGCGGTGGCGAAGGTCCGTGCCGCGCTTGGCGGGGACCTGGAATACCGCCGTACCGAATTCGTCGGCCCCAAGGTCAGTGGCGAATTGATCGAGGCTGGTGCGATCGCCATCGCGCTCTCGGTGGTTTTGATGCTGATTTATATCTGGTTCCGCTTTGAATGGCATTTTGGCGTCGGCGCCGTCGTCGCCCTGGTGCATGACGTGACCCTATCGGTGGGTATGTTCGCCATCACCCAGATGGAGTTCAACCTCTCCACCATCGCGGCTTTGTTGACCATCGTCGGCTACTCCATCAACGATACCGTCGTGGTCTATGACCGGGTGCGGGAAAACCTGCGCAAGTACAAATCCATGGAATTGACCGAGGTCTTGAACCTCTCGATCAACGATACCCTGTCGCGCACCTCCATGACCTCCGTCACCACCCTGTTGGCCTTGGTGGCGCTGTTCATCTTCGGCGGCGCGGTGATCCAGGGGTTTGTCTTTGCCATGATCTGGGGCGTTATCGTGGGGACCTATTCCTCGATCTTTATCGCCGCGCCGCTGCTGATCGTGTTGGGCCTGGGCAATCGCCACCGCAGTGGCGAAGATCAGGGCACGGCACAGACCTCCAGTTAACTGATGGATATCACGCCTCCCGTAGCCGCTGATCGACAACTGATACAGGGCTATGGTGATGGCGGCTTCCGCGTCTCGGGTACGCGGCACCTAGGCCCGGTGCTGGTCCTGCCACGCCAGACCATGGCTTGGTCCGTGCACGCTATAAATACTCTGACGGCAGATGATCTGGCGCCGATCCGCGATGCGGAAGAGACCGTCGGGGTTCTGTTGCTGGGTTGCGGCGCGGGCGGCGCCCTGATCGATCCGGCCCTGCGTGCCGAGGTCCGCGAATGGGGCGTGGTGATCGAGGCCATGGGCACGGGTGCGGCCTGCCGTACCTATAATGTCCTGCTCTCCGAAGACCGTGACGTCGCCGCCGCCCTGATCCCCATCGAGTAGAGCACGGAGAGAGCGCC
Organism: Rhodospirillaceae bacterium; assembly: GCA_018701215.1. Lineage (GTDB taxonomy): Bacteria > Pseudomonadota > Alphaproteobacteria. The sequence goes on along the minus strand of JABIWH010000022.1, from coordinate 952 downwards.
GCGTATGTTTTCGTACTGGATTCCCATAACCATCTTCGCCGCCTTCATGCAGAACCTGCGTTCGGTGCTGCAAAAAAATATCAAGGGCCGGCTCTCCACTGGCGGTGCCTCCTATGTGCGGTTTCTCTACGCCTTGCCGCTGTCCTATCTCCTATTGTGGGCGGTGCAGCATTATGGCGGTTACGATCTGCCGGCCCTCAATGCTGAATTCCTGATCTATTGTTTTTTAGGCGGCCTGTCGCAGATCCTCTTTACCTTCGTACTGATTTACCTGTTCTCTCTGCGCAATTTCACCGTGGGCACGACGTTTTCCAAAACCGAGATCCTGCAAATCGCCCTGTTGGGCCTGATTCTGCTGGGCGATGAAGTCAGCATGGCGGGCACGGCGGCGATCATGCTGGGTTTGGTCGGCGTGGTCGTGCTGTCCATGGCGCAATCGGCGCTCACCTGGGGCAATCTGGCGACCTCGTTGTTCGAGAAATCGACCCTTGTGGGTCTGATCTGCGGCGCGTTTCTGGGTTCTTCCGTGGTCTTCTTTCGCGGCGCCACCTTGTCCCTGGGCGAGCTGGACGTGATGATCCGCGCTTCCTTTGCCCTGGCCGTCGCCCTGAGCATGCAGACGGTGATGCTGGGGGGCTATCTGCTGTGGCGTGAGCCTGGACAGATAACAGCGGTGTTCCGTCACTGGAAACCGGCTTCCGCCGTCGGCATCGTCGGCTTTTTGGGCTCGGTCGGCTGGTTCACCGCCTTCACCCTGCAAAACGCGGCTTATGTCAGGGCAGTGGGGCAGATCGAGCTGATTTTCACCTTTGCCGCCTCGATCTTCTTTTTCAAGGAAAAGACCTCGCGCATGGAGCTGGCCGGTATCGCCCTGGTGATGATCGCCATCGTCGCGATCATTCTGACCGGCTAGGACTGCACGGATGCCATGCTTCTCTAAGGCAAAGCCTAT
>JABIWH010000006.1 GCA_018701215.1 Rhodospirillaceae bacterium | reverse complement strand
CCGTGGCGCCTCCTGCGTCGTGCCCGGGCCCGCTCATGGTCCGACCGCCAGCTTACACATGCCAAACGCCTCCCTCCAGAGTCCCCTCATGATTGGTTAACAAAACCTTAACGGCAAGGAAAATCGTCCCGGTTGCGCGCCACAAAATGCAATTTATTGTGGATAACTTTTGAAATCACCACCCCTGGTTTTGATTTTCCCGGCATGCGCGAATCGTCGCCATATCAATGATTCGGTTTTGGTTTATAATGCGGCCGGGCCGGAGGTCGGGCGAGGTCTCGGAGCGGGCGCGGAGCGGGATTATGGTAACTGCCCAAACCGGGATGATGAACCGCCGGCGGCTGCAAGAAGGCCGTGCTCGCGCTATGCGCGCACCGGGTGCGGATTCGGGGAACATCCCTCTCGCCGCCGCCGCGCCAACTCCAGGGTCAGCCATTCGCCCAGCCGGCGGCGGCGGAGCAGGTGCAGGCCCTGGCTTAAATAGGCGGCGCGTACCTGAGCATCCTGCTTGGCCAACAGGCCCGATAAAATGACCCGGCCGCCCGGCGCCAGATGAGCGGCGATGGCGGGGGCGAGGCGTTGCAGGGGTCTGGCCAGAATATTGGCCACGATCAAATCATAAGGCGCGTTGTTGGACAGCGCCGGGTGAGCGAAGCCATCGGACCGGACCGGGCGGACAAATCCGTGCAGGTGATTGAGCCGGGCGTTGGCCTTGGCCACGGCGACGGCCCAGGGGTCGATGTCCGAGGCGGTGACCTCTACCCGCCACAGGCGCGCCATGGCCAGGGCCAGTACGCCGGCGCCGCAGCCCAGGTCCAGGGGCCGGTTGAAACGGCGCACCTTGGCCAAATGGTCCAGGGCCAGCAGGCAGCCATAGGTGGTTTCGTGCTTGCCATTGCCAAAGGCGCGGCCGGCTTCGACCTCCAAAGCGATGGCGCCGCCCCGGGCCCGGCCCCGTGCGCGGCCGCGGTCATGGGCGCCGTGGACAAAAAACCGGCCCGCCTCGACCGGGGGCAAGGCGCGCAGAGAAGCCGTCACCCAATCCCGGTCCGGCAGCGGCTCCAGGCCCAATGGCGGCGTGGGCAGATTTAGCCCGGCGGCGGTCTCGGCCAGACGGGTTTCCAATTCCACGCGGTCCACCGGGCATGGCAGCAGCATCTCGATTGACCATTGGATATCGGGACCACTGTCGGGAATTTCGAAACTGGAACAGGCCAGGGGTTCCGCGCTTAATGCTTCTTCGAACGCGGGTACCGCCAGGCCGGGCACGACCACACGGGCCCGCCAAACGTCGGCGGTATTGGCGCCGCCACTTCCGCTGCTGTTCATGCCGGGTCCACGAAACTGTCGATAACCTTTTTCGCGCCGGCCTTCTCGAAGGCGATGGACAGCTTGTTGCCCTCGATATCCTCGATCCTGCCATAGCCGAATTTCTGATGGAAGACCCGCTCGCCAATGGCGTAGTCGGAACTGCCGGGCGCCGTGGTCACGGCCTGTTCGGCCTGTCCTTCGATATAGCTGGGCGGTGCGGCGGCGGCGGGGGCCCGGCGCATGCGCGAAGACGATGGCCGGCTGTCGCCGAAACTAAACGCGCCGGGTGCCATCTGCGAAACCACAGGCTCCGCACCACCGCTATATAGGCCTGGCTCCAGCTCGGTCTCAATATGCTCGGCGGGCAATTCCTCGATAAAGCGGCTGGGCATGGTCGTGCTCCAGCGCCCGTACATTTGCCGATTTGCCGCGAAGCTGATGATCGCCCGTTGCCGGGCACGGGTCAGGCCGACGTAGGCCAGGCGGCGTTCCTCTTCCAGGGCGGCCATGCCATTTTCATCCAACGCGCGTTGGTGGGGGAACAGGCCGTCCTCCCAGCCGGGCAGAAATACGGTGTCGAATTCCAGGCCCTTGGCGCCGTGCAAGGTCAGGATGTTGACCGCATCGTCGGCCTGGGTCAGTTCCGCGTCCATCACCAGGCTGACATGCTCCAAAAAGCCGCCCAGCTTGTCGAATGGTTTCAGGGCGACGATCAACTCCTTCAGATTCTCCAGCTTGGAGGGCGCCTTGATGTCCTTGCTGGCCTGCCACATGGCGGTATAGCCGCTTTCGTCCAGCACCACCTCGGCCAGCTCGCCGGGCGGCATGGTCTCGACCAGGCCGCGCCAGCGGTCGAAATCGTCCAATAATTTGGTCAGGCTGTTACGGGCCCGGGTTTTCAGATCATCGCCATTGACCATGATGCGGGCGGCCCGGGTCATGCTGGCATCCATATCGCGGGCCGCCTGGTGCAGCAGTTGCACGGTGGCGTTGCCCAAGGCCCGCTTCGGCGTGTTGATAATGCGCTCGAACGCCAGGTCATCATCCGGTTGCGCCAGAACCCGCAGATAGGCCACGGCATCACGGATCTCGGCCCGTTCATAAAAGCGGGTGCCGCCGATCAGGCGATAGGGCAGACCCAGGGTTAAAAAGCGTTCCTCGAACTCACGGGTCTGAAACGAGGCCCGGACCAGGATCGCCATCTCGTTCAGGGCTTGTTCCTTGCGTTGCAGATCCTCGACCTGCTCGCCCACCGTTCGGGCTTCTTCGGCACCGTCCCACAGGCCGCGTACCTGGACTTTTTCGCCACCGTTCTTTTCCGTCCACAAGGTCTTGCCCAGGCGGCCGTCGTTCTTGGCGATCAGGCCCGAGGCGGCCCCCAGGATATGCGGCGTGGAGCGGTAGTTGCATTCCAGACGGACCACCTTGGCGCCGGGGAAGTCCTTTTCGAAACGCAGAATGTTGCCGACCTCGGCCCCGCGCCAGGAATAGATCGATTGATCGTCATCGCCGACGCAACAGATATTTCGGTGGCCCTGGGCCAGTAGGCGCAACAGCAGATACTGCGCGACATTGGTGTCCTGATACTCGTCAACCAGGATATAGCGGAACTGTTTCTGATAGCTCTCCAGCACATCGCCATGGGCGGCGAAGATGGTCAGGCAGTGCAACAGCAAATCGCCGAAATCACAGGCATTCAATGTCCTTAACCGCGCCTGATAGGCCTTGTACAGGGCCACGCCGCGGCCGTTGGCAAAGCCTTCGCCCTCACCGCTGGGCACCTTTTCGGGCACCAGGCCGCGGTCCTTCCAGCGGTCGATCATGGCCGCCAATTGGCGCGGGGCCCAGCGCTTGGGGTCCAGTTGTTCGGCCTCGATCAATTGTTTCAACAGGCGCAACTGGTCATCGGTATCGAGAATGGTGAAATTGCTCTTCAGGCCCACCAGCTCGCCATGGCGGCGCAGCAGGCGCACGCCGATGGCATGGAAGGTGCCCAGCCACAAACCTTCCACGGCGCGTCCGACCAGGGCGGCGGTGCGTTCCGCCATCTCGTGCGCCGCTTTGTTGGTAAAGGTCACGACGAGAAGCTGGGAGGGAAAGGCCAGGTGCTGGTGCAGGATATTCGCCAGGCGCGTGGTCAACACCCTGGTCTTGCCGGTGCCGGCCCCGGCCAGGACCAGGACCGGGCCTTCCACGGCCTCCACCGCCGCGCGTTGTTCCGGGTTCAACTGGCTGATATAGCCGGGCTCGGGAATGCCAGGGGGCGGCGGGGCATCTGCCGTGGGGGCGGGGCTGCCGGGGGTTGGCATTTGCTCTAAATCGAAAGGGTCTGACATGCGCAATTATATAGCCCATTGTGGCCCAGGATGGCACCCGTCGGCATCCGGGCGGGGCAAATCATTGTGACTGTTGGCTGTGGGCCGGTTTTGACCCGGTGCCAAAGCATTATGGGATAACAAGAATTTGCTCGAATCACTAAATCAGTCGCGAAACGATGAAAAATTCTTTGCGTCCTGGGGCAAGCTATCGCATATTGCCGGCCAATCAAGACAAGGCGCTACAAAAGTGCTGACGTGAAGAACAGGTGTGAGGAAATAGTTAATGATTTGGCGGTTGCCTTCGGCCCTAGAGGCTTTTGTTGGGCGCCTTTTGGCGTCGCCACTTAATGAATCCATAACATGAATCAAGTTTCAGCCAGCGCTTCGGAGGCGTCCCCCTCCGCACAGCCGTTATTGCAGGTAAGCGAAGTCGCCGTACATTTCGGCGGCATTGTTGCACTCGACGGTGTCAGTTTTGATGTTCAACAAGGGGCCATTCTTGGCCTGATCGGCCCCAACGGCGCCGGCAAGACCACCTTGTTTAACTGTCTTAGCCGTCTTTACATTCCCAATTCCGGCGATATTCGTTTCGCGGGAGAGACCATTTTGGAGACCGCGCCGCACAAGATTGCCGATCTCGGCATTGGCCGCACCTTCCAGAATCTGGCCCTGTTCGGCACCATGTCGGTATTGGACAACGTCATGGTCGGCGGCCATTCACGAAGCAGCAGCGATTTTATCTCCAATGCTCTGCGCCTGCCTTGGGTCAAGGCGGAGGAAAGGGGCTTGGAAGAGGCATCGTGGGAGCTGATCGAGTACATGGATTTGCTTGATGATGCCTATACGCCGGTCGCGGCCCTGCCGTTTGGTACGCAAAAGCGGGTGGAGATGGCCCGCGCCCTGGCCAGTAGGCCAAAACTACTGCTGCTGGACGAGCCGGCGGGCGGCTTGAACCATGACGAGGTCGAGGACCTTGGTTCATTGATCAAGCAGATCCGCGATGACCGGGGGATTACCGTTTTACTGGTGGAGCATCACATGAGTTTGGTGATGGCGGTTTCCGATCATGTGGTGGCGATTGATTTCGGCCGCAAGATCGGCGAAGGCACGCCCAGCGAAGTGCAGCAAAACCCCGAGGTTATTCGGGCCTACTTGGGGACTGACGACTGATGGCAATGTTAGAAGTAAGAGGCTTGGAAGCATTCTATGGTCATACCCAAGCCCTGCATGGTTTGGATTTCGATCTTGAAGAAGGCGGCATTACCACCATTCTGGGCGCCAACGGCGCGGGCAAGACGACCACGCTACGTTCAATCTGTGGCATGGTGAGCAACAACGGCTCAATCACTTTCGATGGCGAGGGCTTGATTGGCAAGGCGACGGAAAACATTGTCCGCAAAGGTATCGCGCATGTGCCCGAAGGCCGCGGCACCTTCGTTCGCGTCACGACCGAGGAAAACCTCCGTCTCGGCGCCTTTACCGTGAAGGGCGCCAAGAAAATCGCCGATGGGATGGAGCGGGTTTATACTTATTTTCCCAGGCTGAAAGAACGGCGCAATCAACAAGCCGGAACTCTATCGGGCGGCGAGCAGCAGATGCTGGCCGTTGGCCGGGCCATGATGCTGCAGCCGCGTCTGATGCTGCTCGATGAACCTTCATTCGGCTTGGCGCCGTTGATCGTCAAGGAATTGTTCGAAATTCTACGGACCATCAACCAGGAAGAGGGGGTCTCGATGCTGTTGGTGGAACAGAACGCCACCCTGGCGCTTGGTTTGGCGGATCATGCTTATCTGCTTGAGACCGGCCGGGTGGTGATGTCCGGGACATCCGATGACATCGCCTCGGATGAAAACGTGCGTAAATCTTATCTCGGTTATTAGGAGACCTACCCGGATATGGACCAGTTTCTGCAACAAACTCTGAGCGGTCTCGCGAATGGCGCCATCTATGCGTCCTTGGCGCTGGCGGTTGTGATGATCTATCAGGCCATCGACCATTTCAATTTCGCCCAGGGCGAAATGGCCATGTTCTCTACCTTTATTGCCTGGCAATTGATCGCCTGGGGCGCGCCATATTGGGTCGCCTTTGTGGTCTGTTTGGCGATTTCCTTTATTGGCGGCATGGCGATCGAGCGGATAATCTTCGCGCCGATCCATGATGCGCCGGCGTTAAGTCATGTCGTGGTATTCATCGCCCTGACCTTGATCTTCAATGCCATGGCCGGCTTCATTTGGGAGTTCACGATTAAGGAATTCCCCAGCCCGTTCCCGGCGGAGCTGCCGTTCGAAACCAAACTTATCGGACCGCATGAGGTGGGGATCGTTGGCATAACCCTGATCATGCTGGGAATGATCTATGTCTTCTTCCGCTTCACGCCGATCGGCCTTGCCATGCGGGCGGCCGCGGCATCGCCCGAATCCGCGCGCCTGGTTGGCATCTCGGTCAAGAAGATGCTGGGCCTTGGCTGGGGTCTGGCGGCCGCCGTCGGCGCGGTTGCCGGCATGATGATCGCCCCCGTTGTCTTCCTGGAGCCGAACATGATGCTGGGCATTCTGCTGTACGGCTTCGCGGGCGCCGTTGTCGGCGGCCTGACCTCGCCTGGCGGCGCCGTTGTCGGCGGCTTCCTGATGGGTGTCTTAGAGGCCCTTGCCGGCACCTATGTGATCGGCAGTGAGTTGAAACTGACCTTTGCGTTGGTGGTCATCGTCGCGGTGTTGTTGTTTAGACCGGCGGGCCTTTTTGGCCGGGTCGTAGTGCAGAGGGTCTGAGCCATGGCTTTAAGCGATGCAAAGTCCGTGGCCATGCGGCCCAATCCGGCGCACACCGCCGTTCTGTTCGGCATCAAGCTGCCGATGTGGAATTTATACCTGACCGTCATTGGGATCGCCGCCGCATTGGTCCTGCCGTTCGTCGTGGAGGGTTTTACGGTCTTCCAATTGACCCAGGCCCTCGTCTACGCCATTGCCGTATTGGGTTTGAACCTGCTGACGGGCTTCAACGGCCAGTTCTCGCTTGGTCACAGCGCTTTCTACGCCTTGGGGGCCTATACCGCCGCCATCATGGTTGAGCGCTACGAGGTTGCCTTCTATTGGACGATCTTGCCGGCGGGCATCATCTGCTTCATCGGCGGGTTCCTGTTCGGTTTGCCGGCCTTGCGGCTGGAGGGTTTGTTCCTGGCGCTGGCGACGTTCGCCTTGGCGGTTGCGACGCCGCAGCTATTGCGTTACGAGCATTTCGAAGGTTTCACCGGCGGTGTCCAGGGCATCGATTTGTTCAAGCCCGATTCTCCGATCGAATTTCTTGGTGGCGACCAATGGCTGTATTTCGTCGTGCTTGTATGCGGCGCTTTGTTGGTTGTCGGGGCATGGAATTTGACCCGTGGCCGGACGGGCCGGGCGATAATGGCCATTCGGGACAATCCCCTGGCCGCCAGAACAATGGGTATCAACACCTCGTTGTATAAATCCGTGACCTTTGGCGTTAGCGGCTTTTACACCGGTATCGCGGGCGCATTGGGCGCCGCGGTGGCGGAGTTCGTGGCGCCGGATAGCTTCACCTTTTTCCTGTCAGTCTGGTTATTGGTCGGCATGGTGATCGGCGGATTGGGTTCGATACCGGCTGCGATCGTCGGCGGACTTTTCATCCTCTATGTGCCGAATATTTCGGAAGCCTTGATTGGCCAGGTCTTTGGCGATGATCCCAGTGCAAAGGCTTTGATCGGTGTTGCCTTTGGCTGTTTCTTGATCTTTGCCGTTTATGTTATGCCAAATGGCTTGGCGGGCTTTGTCCGCTGGTTCGTGGCGCGCTATTCACGGCCCGGAATTTAGCACCCGGAATTTGGAACTAGGAATTTAGAACCCGGAACGTAGAACCAGGGATTTAGAAGTGACCAAATGACAAACGGACGCTATTGTTTGTTTTTTGGGGTAAGAAATTGAAATTGTTTAAAATAGGGAGCAAAAAATGAAAACTTTACATGTCGCAACAGCCGCCGTCGCGGCGACTATGTGGGCGGGGGCCGCGATCGCGGGCAACGCACCCGGCGTTACCAGCACGGAAATCAAAATTGGTAATACCAATCCATATTCCGGGCCGGCATCTTCTTATGGCACCATTGGCAAGTCCATCGGCGCCTGCTGGAATTGGGTCAACGATACGGGCGGCATCAACGGCCGCAAGATCAAATGGATCAGCCTCGACGACGGTTATTCACCGCCCAAGACCAAGGAACAAATCCGCAAGCTGGTCGAGCGTGAGAAAGTCGCGTTTACCTTCCAGACCCTGGGCACGCCGACCAATTCCGCCGTGCACCGCTACATGAACAAGAAGCAAGTGCCGCATCTGTTCGTGGCCACCGGCGCCACCAAATGGGGTCAGCCGAAAAAATTCCCATGGACCATGGGCTGGCAGCCCAACTATCAGACCGTTGGCGCCATCTTCGGCAACTACATCCTGCAGAATTATCCGCAGGGCAAGGTCGCGGTGATGTACCAGAACGATGACTACGGCAAGGATTATGTCATCGGCATGAAACGCGCCATGGGTGACAAATACGCCAAACAGGTGGTCAAACAGGAAACTTATGAAGTTACTGATCCGACTATTGATAGCCAGATCATAGCTCTCGCGGGTTCCGGTGCGGATGTTTTCGTCAACATCTCGATCCCGAAATTCGCGGCGCAGGCAATCAAGAAGATGCATGCCATCGGTTGGAAGCCAGCCCATATCCTGAACGATGTCGCGGCCTCGATCGCCTCGACCTACAAGCCGGCCGGTTTGGAAAAAGCCAAGGGCATTATTTCGGTGGATTTCTATAAGGATCCCAACGATCCGGAATGGAAAGATGATCCCGAAACCAACGCCTGGCGCGCCTGGATGGACAAGTATTATCCTGGTGGCGATAAATCTAACAAGATGAACGCCTATGGTTATGCCGTCTGTCACACCATGATTGAGGTGCTGAAGAAAGCCGGTAACGATCTCAGCCGGGAAAATATCATGAAGCAGGCTTCCAGCTTGAAGGAAGTCCACCTTCCCATGCTGCTGCCGGGTATGTATGCCGACACCTCCCCGACGGATTTCTATCCGCTGGAGCAGATGCAGATGACCCGCTTTGACGGCACGCGTTCGGTTCGCTTTGGTCCGCTGATCAGCGCCGAAACCGAATAACGCTAGATAAGTATCCAGACGAATTTGGGCCGCCGGAATTTCCGGCGGCCCTTTTCTTTTTTGCAATGATGCGTTAGGCATCGCCCACGCTATTCACCAATGAACGAGCCGACATGCAGACCACCAAATTAGAGGGCTATGTCTACCTTATCGCCTTCGCCTTGTGTATTCCGGCCGCGAACTGGATGCTGGGCCATCTTGGCACGGTTTGCCCACCAAATGGCCCCTGTCTGATCCCGGTGGCGCCGGGCATCATGGCGCCAAGCGGTGTGTTGATGATCGGTCTGGCATTGGTGCTGCGCGATTTGGTGCAACGGCGCCTGGGCGCGCTCTGGGCCATTGGCGCCATATTGGCGGGAGCCGCACTTTCCGCCCTGCTGGCGCCGCCGGCCTTGGTTCTGGCCTCTGGTGTTGCCTTTCTGCTGTCGGAACTGGCTGATTTTGCGGTTTATACACCTTTGCAACGCCGCCGCCTGGTCCTCGCCGTGGTGGCATCCGGCCTGGTTGGCCTGGTTATCGACAGCCTGTTGTTTCTGCAACTCGCCTTTGGCAGCCTGGATTATCTCTCGGGTCAGATTATCGGCAAGTCCTGGGTGATCCTGCTGTCCATTCCGGTGATCTGGTGGTTACGCTCTTGGGACCAGCGGCGTGGTGTGCAGGCCGCATAGGGCGGCTGACGTCATGGCTGGTAGGGCTGAAAACAGCCAAAAGTGTTGACTAGACGCCTTTTTTTTGTCTATATTCCAAGCCATGTAACTTCGGGGTAGTCCCGATTATGTAATTCGTTGGTTTTCCGCTGGATTTTTTGTCCAGCCGGTACTGGAGAGCACGTTTTGACGAGCATTGGGGCAGCAGCAACTGTCTACGCACGCATGGCCCATGGGTCAGGCGACGTAGCGCCTGTGCGTGCGCCCCAGCGTATTGATGACCGGGAAATGGCCCGGCAATCCGGCAGCCAGTTCGCCACCAAGGAACAAGAACAACAGGTCCGGCGTCAAGTGCCTCACTTGCGTGCGGTTCCGGTCAGTGTGGTTGAACAGCCCATTGTGGATCGGCATTCGGTTGAGCCGAGGACCCGGCGGCCGCAACCATTCGTGCCCTTCCTGGCGCAACAAATTGCACAGGAAGGCTTGCCCGACAGCGCATCCGAACACACCCTGGGCCAGGACAGGGCGATCCGCGACAAGCACGAAGCGGTGACGGACGCCTATCTTCTGGCCAGTGATGACGAGGCCAGAATTCTCGGCCCCGTGCGGCCTCGGGAACTGGTCATTTAGCATCTTTTTGAACGGATACGCGCCGCGGTGTTGATTTCGGCGTCGATCGTGGTGGCTATGCTTGCCGGCCATGCTATATGATCCGGCCATGAACCAAGTCACATGCATGATTGATCTACTTGCCGTTGGCGCGGATGACGCCACGGCAATCGGGGCGCCCGGGCGGGCGCCAATGAGTTTCGCTGCTTTGCGTCTGCTGTCATCGGAAGTGGTCGCCAGCCTGAATGGCAAAGGCATTGGCCGTGGCGACCGGGTGGCGATCGTTCTGCCCAATGGTCCGGAGATGGCCGCTGCCTTTGTTGCGGTGGGCACCGGGGCGGTGACCGCGCCGTTGAACCCGGCTTACCGGGAAGACGAATTCGACTTTTATCTCGACGACCTCCAGGCCCGTGCCCTGATCGTCCAGCAAGGCGTGGAGACACCGGCGCGGGCGGTTGCCGAACGCCGTGGTATCGATGTGCTGGAATTGGTGGCCGATCCCAATGGCGTCGCGGGCGGCTTTAAATTGGCCGGTCGTCAGGGAGTGGTGGAACCGGCCAAATCGGGTGGTTTTGCCGATAGTGGTGACGCGGCCTTGGTCCTGCACACTTCGGGCACGACGTCGAGGCCAAAAATGGTGCCGTTAAGCCAGGGCAATATCTGCGCCTCGGCCCGCCATATCGGCGCCTCTCTGGCGCTCAGCGCCGATGACCGTTGCCTCAACATCATGCCGTTGTTTCATATTCACGGTTTGATCGCCGCTGTGTTGTCCTCGCTGGCGGCGGGTGCCGGGGTCTACTGCACGCCGGGTTTCAATGCCCTGCGCTTTTTCCAATGGATGGATGAGGTGGAACCGAGCTGGTACACGGCGGTGCCGACCATGCATCAGGCCATCCTGGCCCGGGCGCCACGCAATACGGAGAGCTTGCAGCGTTCGAAACTGCGGCTGATCCGTTCCTCATCCGCTTCCCTGCCGCCCCAGGTCATGGCGTCCTTGGAGGAGACTTTCGCTCTTCCCGTGATCGAAGCCTATGGCATGACCGAGGCGGCCCATCAAATGGCCTCGAACCCGTTGCCGCCCGCCGAACGCCGGGCCGGCTGTGTCGGGCTGGCGGCGGGGCCCGAGATCGGCATCATGTCAGAGGAGAATGGCGAACTGCTGCCCACCGGCGCGGTTGGTGAAATCGTCATCCGTGGCCCCAACGTTACCGATGGCTACATCGAAAACCCGGCGGCCAACGCCACCGCCTTCACCAACGGCTGGTTTCGCACCGGTGATCAAGGCACCTTGGACGCTGGCGGCTATCTCACCTTGACGGGCCGGTTGAAGGAAATCATCAATCGTGGCGGCGAGAAAATCAGCCCGCGCGAGGTTGACGAGGTTCTTCTGGATCACCCAAGTGTCGGACAGGTGGTTACCTTTGCGGTGCCGCATGACCGTTTGGGCGAGGATGTAGGCGCCGCCGTGGTTCTGGCCGAGGGCGCGGAGGTTACGGAGGCGGAATTGCGTGAATTTGTCGGCAAACGCCTGGCTGATTTCAAGGTGCCGCGGAAAGTGCTTTTCCTCGACGAAATTCCCAAAGGGGCGACGGGCAAACTGCAGCGGATCGGATTGGCCGAAAAGCTGGGCTTGGCTTAAGCCGCTTTAGTGCATCACGTTTGGTGCGCCACGTTTAGCGTACCAAATTTAATGCACCACGTGGCCGTCGTCGCCGCTCAAGCGGTGGATCTCTTCGGCCACGCCGTACCAGGCATATTGATTGGCCACATACAGCGCCTGTTCATAGCCTAGACTTTCGATCAGGTTTTGCGCCAAGCCTTGGTAATGTTCGAGCGAACCAGTCATCAATATACTCCCCGCAAATGGTTGCGACTGCGGTTAATATAGTGCCGCCGGATTAAGAAAATCTGAGCGGCAATGGTTAATGGAGGCCAAAACGTGCTGTATATCTCTTCCTGGCGTACTATGGAGGCCCGTGCCGTGGAACTGGGCGCCACGCATATTCTGTCCTTGCTGGGCATCGAAGGGGTGCCGGACACGCCCGACGGCATAGACCCGGCGCGGCATCTCCATATAGAGGTCGATGATGTGCCGGCCTCATTTGCCGGCGATATTGCCCCAACCATGGAGCATGTAGAGGCGCTGTTGGATTTTTCCAGTTCCTGGGACAGGCAAGGTCCCATGATCGTACATTGTTACGCTGGCGTCAGCCGTTCCACCGCCGCCGCTCTGACCATTCTCTGCCAGTATAATCCGGGGCGCGAGATGGAAGCGGCCCAGGCCCTGCGCCGGGCCGCGCCGCACGCCAAGCCGAACCGCCGCATCGTCGCCATTGCCGACCGTCTGCTGAAAACGGACAACCGCTTGGTCGAGGCGGTGGACGCCATTGGCCAGGGATCGTACGAGGGCGGCGGCACACCATTGGTGGAACTGTCACTGACATTGTAGGGAACAGGTTATGAAAGCCATTGTTTGCCGCGAACTGGGCGCGCCTTCGGTGCTGCGCCTGGAGGAATTGCCGGAACCTGAAATGGGACCCGGCCAGGCGCGGGTAAAAATCAACGCGGCCGGCCTGAACTTCCCCGATATCCTGACTGTTGAAGGCGTCTATCAGCACAAACCAACCCTGCCTTTTATTGCCGGTTTTGAAACCGCGGGCGAGGTGATCGAAGTCGCCCCGGATGTCAGCAATGTCGCGCCCGGTGACCGGGTCATGATGTCCGTCCGTCCCGGTGGCTTTGCCGAGCAGGCGGTGGCGGATGCCAGCCTGCTGATCCCCACGCCCGACCCGTTCGATGATGTTACCGCCGCCGCCTTCAGGGTGACCTATTTCACCGCCTATCATTGCCTGTTTCAACGTGGCGGGTTGCGCCAGGGCGAATGGGTTCTGATCAATGGCGCCACGGGCGGTGTCGGCCTGGCGGCGGTGGAACTCGCCAAGTTGCATGGTGCCAAGATCATCGGCACGGGCGGCGATGACGGCAAGTTGGAGGTTGTGCGCGATTATGGCGCTGATCACGTGATCAATTACCAAAAGGGTGAATTCCGAAACGAGGTCAAGGAGATCACCGGGGGCAAGGGCGTCAACCTGGTCTATGATCCGGTCGGCGGCGATGTCTTCGATCAATCCCTGCGCTGCATGGCCTGGCACGGGCGGTTGGTCTCGCTTGGTTTTACTTCGGGCCGGATACCAGAGCTGCCGTTGAACTACGCCTTGATCAAGGGTCTGACCATCATGGGCTGCCGGGCGGGCGAGGCCCGGCGCAATGATCCTGACGCTGGCGACCGAGAACTGGCGGAAATTTTGGCTCTGGCCAATGCGGGCAAGCTGCACCCTTATGTCTCCCACACCTTGCCGTTCGAAAGGGCGGTGGAAGGTATGCACCTGTTGATGGACCGCAAGGTAATTGGCAAGTTGGTCTTCACAATGAATTAGTGCGGTTCCCTTGAGCCGAGGCCCCATGCTATGTGAAAGCAAGAGCAACCAGTAGACTGAACATATGCGCATTCTGTACCATTTCTGGCTGTCGCCGTTTTCCCGCAAGGTGCGCATCGCCTTGTATGAAAAAGGCATGGATGTTGAGCTGGTGGTGGAGAAGTACTGGAACCGCCGGCCAGAGTTTCTCGCTCTGAATGCCGCCGGTCAGGTGCCCGTATTGAGCGAGCCCGACGGCACCATCCTGGCCGACAGCCAGGCCATCGTCGAGTATCTGGAAGATTGTCAGCCCGAACCCAACCTGCTGGGAAAAGAGCCGCTGGACCGGGCTGAATGCCGCCGTCTGATCGCTTGGTTCGATGGTAAGTTTTATGACGAGGTCACGGACTTTCTATTGCGGGAAAAATTGCTCAAACGCTTCATGGGCATGGGCGAGCCGCGCTCCGACCTGATCCGCGCCGGACGGCAGAATATCGGCTATCACCTGGACTACATCAGCTATCTGGTGGAGCGGCGAAACTATATTGGCGGCGAGACCTTCTCCCTGGCCGATATCACCGCCGCGGCGCATCTCTCGTGCCTGGATTATCTCGGCGATGTGCCATGGGAACAGTACCCCAGCGCCAAGGAATGGTACGCGCGGGTGAAATCCCGCCCCTCTTTCCGCGCTATTCTGGCTGATCATATGCCCGGTCTGCCGCCGCCCCGACACTATGCCGACCTCGATTTCTAAGCCTCTCGCCGCGCCGTTGGAGCTGGCGGCGGAATTGCGGCGTGAAGCCTTGAGCCTGGGTTTCGATGCCCTGGGTATCACCGCCGCGGATGCCATCCCCGGGGCCGGGGATCGCCTGGGGCAATTTCTGGATCTGGGCCGTCATGGGGATATGGACTGGCTGGTGCAAAAGGCGGCCCGCCGCCGCCACCCCAATGCCCTCTGGCCTGAAGCCCGTTCCATCATCATGCTGGGCTGGAATTATGGCCCCGATGAAGACCCTTTGGGCCGTCTGACCCAGGTGGAGCAGGGCAATGTTTCGGTCTACGCAGGGCGCAAGGATTATCACGTGGTAGTGAAAAAGCGCCTCAAGGCCTTGGCCCGATGGTTGCAGGCCGAAGCAGGGGGTGAATTGAAAGTCTTTGTCGATACCGCGCCGGTGATGGAAAAACCTTTGGCGCAAGCCGCCGGTCTGGGTTGGCAGGGCAAGCATAGCAATCTGGTCAGTCGAGAACTGGGTTCATGGCTGTTTTTGGGCAGTATCTTCACCACCTTGCACTTGTCCCCCGATCTACCGGAGCAGGACCATTGCGGTGCCTGCCGACACTGTCTCGATATCTGCCCCACGGCTGCATTCCCCGCGCCGTATCAATTGGATGCCCGGCGCTGCCTGTCTTATTTGAGTATCGAACATCAGGGCCATATCGCGGTGGAGTTCCGCAAACCCATGGGCAACCGCATCTTTGGCTGCGATGACTGCTTGGCGATCTGCCCTTGGAACAAATTCGCCGTCACCGCAGATGACGCCGTCATGGCGCCCCGTGCGGGGTTGAGCATGGTGGATCTGGCCGAATTGCTGCGATTGGATGATGCCGCCTTTCGCCGCCTCTATGCCGGCACCCCGGTTAAGCGCCTGGGCCGGGACCGCTTCTTGCGCAATGTTTTGATCGCCGCCGGTAACAGCGGCAATGGGCAATTGTCGGAACTTATCGATCCGTTGCTGAGCGATCCTTCGCCCCTGGTCCGTGCCATGGCGGTCTGGGCCTTGCTGCAACTGCGCGGCGCCGAGGTGTTGGCCATTTTGGCCCATGACCATCTGGGGGCGGAAACCGACGACGCTGTCCGGGCCGAATGGGCCCGGTGTATTGCCGCCTAAGCGGTCTATTTCTGCCCAAGCTCCATCTGTTGCAGGCGGGACTGGGCCGCATCGCCTGCCGGCGTGCCCCGGTGTTCCTGCGCGGCATAGAGCCAATCCGCCCGTGCGCCGTCCCGGTCGCCGGCCTTTAGGCGCAGGATGCCCCGCTCCAATCGGGCCGACGGGTTGGCGGGGTTAAGGGTCAATGCCTGGTTGATCACCTCCATGGCCTCGTCCCTGCGGCCCAGATGGCGCAAGGCGCTGGCCCGAAAGGCAACGGCATCATCGTCGTTCGGGTCCAGGGCCAGGGCCCGCTCCAGATCGCTCAATGCGCCGGCATGGTCGCCGCCTTCCGCCAGAATACGGCCTCGATCGACCAGATAGGCGGCCCTTTTGGGGTCATATTGCAGGGCAAGGTCAATCGCCTGCAGGGCCAGTTCAGGCCGCCCGCCCAACAGCCAGACATTCGCCGCCTGGGCCAGGACATCGCCAGGGGTGGGGAAATGGTCGGTCGGCAGGGCGGCGGCCAGGGCTTCCAAGCGTTGGGCGGCACGGTCATATTCCTTGGCCTCCAGCAAGGCCATTGCCGCGCAGTGGCGCGCCGCTCCGCCGCCCCCCAGCCCGGCCCAGGTTTCCGCCGTTTCGAAGGCCTGCCAGGGCTCACGGTAGGTCAGAGCGATGCAGGCAAGGTATTGTTTCTCGTGATCTATGCCGCCAGCAGCGGTTTTTGCACTGGTTTTCGCACCGGTTTCCGCCGCCATTGCAGAATCCGGCACCAGCGTCAGCGCAAGTGCAAAAAGACCGCATTGTATAAGGCTACGCATGGCCCTACCTTCCATGCTTGCAGGCGCATCGGCAAGAGCTGGGGTGATGAAATAGTGGAAAAATTATTTGTTTTTGGTCTGGGTTACAGCGCCCAGGTTCTCACCCATCGGCAGCTGGGTAAAGGTTGGAATGTGGCGGGAACCAGCCGGGATGGCGTGAACGGCACCATGCGGTTTGATCGCCAGCATCCGTTGCCCGATCCGACCGGGCAAATGGCCGGGACCACACATTTGTTGCTCTCCATTCCGCCCGACCTGGCGGGTGATCCGGTGCTGGCGTGTCATGGTGAGGTGATTGCCAGTCTGCCCGATCTGCGCTGGATCGGATATCTCTCCACTACTGGGGTCTATGGCGATCATGGCGGCGGCTGGGTCGACGAGTGCACGCCGACGGCACCTATCAACGAGCGCAGCCGGTGGCGGGCGGGGGCGGAGCAGGCTTGGCTGGAATGGGGCCGCCGCCATGCGCTGGCCGTACATGTTTTCAGGCTGGCCGGCATTTATGGACCGGGCCGAAGCGCCCTGAATAACCTGCGCCAGGGCAAGGCCCGGCGCATCGTCAAGCCAGGGCACGTGTTTTCCCGCATTCACGTCGATGATCTGGCAACGGTGTTGCAGGCCTCCATGGTCCGGCCAAATGCCGGGGCCATTTATAACGTCTGTGATGATGAGGCCGCCCCACCCCAGGACGTCATCACCCATGCCGCCGAGCTGTTGCGACAGGCGCCACCGCCCGAGATTACCTTTGCCGAGGCCGATCTGAGCCCCATGGCGGCCAGCTTTTATGCCGATAACAAACGCGTGCGCAACAACCGCATCAAGGACGAGCTGGGCGTGGTTTTGAAATATCAAAACTATCGCCTGGGCCTGGCGGCGTTGCTGGCCCATTAACCCAAGATAATTGTGTGAAATGATGGTGTCCGTTTGGGCACTCCGCTATTCTCTGCATCGAGATTCGGAGTTATTGGGGATAAGCGCATGTTCAACAAAGACCAATTTATCGAAGACTGCAAAGCCGCCGTTGGCGGCGGTCAAAAGGCGATACGCGATGTCGTCTTGGGTGCGGTCGCCGACCCCGCCGGCGTCATCGCGGCGTTGGGAGAGCCTGACACGGCAGGGGTTTATCCGCTTTATCAGGCCGATGATCTGACCATCATCAATTTCGTCTGGGCGCCTTACATGACCCTGCTGCCCCATAACCATCACATGTTCGCTGCCATTGGCCTTTATGGCGGGCGCGAAGACAATGTTTTCTGGCGCCGCCTTGATACCGAGACGGGACCCCAGCTGGAGGCGGCGGGGGCCGAGTCCATGGGGCCGGGGCAGGTGGCCACCCTGGGGCCGGAGATCGTCCATTCCGTGGCCAATCCGATCGCTAAATTGACCTCCGCCATCCATGTCTATGGCGGTGATTTTTTTAATCCGCCGGTGGCGCGCAGCCAGTGGGACCATGAAACCCTGATCGAAGAGCCCTGGGACATGCAGAACACGCACAAGGTTTTCCGTCAGGCGGATACACGGTTCAAGGCCGGCGTGGCGGCGGGTGCGGAAGACTAGGCCGCCAAAATCCTGGGGAATAAACCATGATCAATTGGTTCTTTTCCTGGTTGGAGCGGGCGACGGACCCGCTGCCCATCACCCAGCCAGAGATGCCGCCGGCCTCATTGATCCCATTTATTTTGCACTATGCCCGGCCTTTTTGGCCGCTGCTGTTGGCCTCTGGCCTGTTCTCCACCGTGATCGCGTTGCTGGAGGTGATGATGTTCGCCTTCCTCGGCCGCCTGGTGGATTGGTTGGCGACGGCGGAGCGGGCGACGTTCTGGGCTGATCACAACGGCGAATTGATCTTGATGGGCGTCGTGGTGCTGGTGGTATTGCCGGCCCTGAAATTTGTCTACGGCTCGATCTCCCATCAAGGCTTGTTGGGTAACTTCGCCATGCGTACCCGTTGGCAGGCGCACCGCTATCTGCTGCGTCAAAGCATGGAATTCTATCAGGATGACTTTGCCGGACGGGTCGCGGCCAAGATGATGCAGACCGCCCTGGCCGTGCGCGATATCGTCATGAAGCTCACCGAAGTGCTGCTGTATGTGGCCGTCTACTTTGGTGCCGCCGTGATTTTGTTCGCTAGCAGCGATCTACGTCTGACCGCGCCCATGTTGCTCTGGTTTGCCGGCTACATGATTGCCATGCGCCATTTCGTGCCGCGCCTGCGGGATTGGTCCATGGCCCAGGCCGAGGCGCGCTCGGTCGTAACCGGCCGCGTGGTGGATAGCTATACCAACATCGGTACGGTGAAAATGTTTGCCCATGCGGCTTATGAAGACAGTTATGCCCGCGAGGGCATGGAGGCATTCCTGGAACCGGTCTATGGCCAGATGCGCCTGTCGACCAAGTTGAACATCACTCTGAACGCAATGAATGCGGGCCTGATTTTCGCCATCGCGGGCATGGCGGTGTGGCTCTGGTATATCGATGCGACATCCGCCGGCGCCATCGCCCTGGCAGTGGGTCTGGTGCTGCGCCTGCAGGGGATGTCGCAATGGATCATGTGGGAAGTCTCCAATATTTTTGAAAACATCGGCGTGGTGCTGGACGGGGTTGAAACCATCGCCAGAGAGCACGCTATCGAGGATCTCCCCAATGCTGAAGCCTTGGCGGTGACGGCGGGCGGCATCCGCTATGACCATATTTCCTTCAATTACGGCAAGGATAGGGAGGATGTGGAGCAAGGCGTGCTCAGCGGTCTGGATCTGGATATCCGGCCCGGCGAGAAGGTCGGTATCGTCGGCCGTTCCGGCGCCGGAAAATCCACCCTGGTTAGCCTGTTGTTGCGGTTCTATGACCTACAAGACGGCCGCATTCTGATCGATGGCCAGGATGTCGCCGGCGTCACCCAGGACAGCCTGCGGGCCCAGATCGCCATGGTGACCCAGGATACCTCGCTGTTGCACCGCTCGGTCCTGGACAATATCAGCTATTCCAAGCCCGGTGCGACCGAGGCCCAGGTGATCGCCGCCGCTAAGGCGGCCCATGCCGACGACTTCATCCATGATTTGGAGGACGGCAAGGGCCGACGCGGCTATCAGGCCCATGTGGGCGAGCGCGGCGTGAAGCTATCCGGCGGGCAGCGGCAGCGCGTCGCCATTGCCAGGGTGTTATTGAAAGACGCGCCGATCCTGATTTTGGACGAGGCCACATCGGCGCTGGATTCGGAAGTCGAGGCGGCCATTCAGGAAAGTTTTCAGGCCCTGATGGCGGGCAAGACGGTGATCGCCATCGCGCACCGTTTGTCCACCATTGCCGCCATGGACCGCCTGATCGTCATGGACCAGGGCCGCATCGTTGAAGAGGGCAACCACGAAACCCTGCTGCGGCGCGGTGGCCTGTATGCGCAGCTATGGTCCCGCCAATCGGGCGGTTTCCTGGCCAAGGATGCAACGGAATAGATACGGCATTGATGACCGATCAGCCGATATTATCTAACGCGCTGCGTACCGCCAATGCCAGTTCTTTGGCATTGTACGGCTTGCTCAAAAGGGTGCGTGCAAGCTGGCTTGGATAGCCGTTCTCGGCGTCGTCATTTTCCCTACGCTTCTTCGAGAAGCCACTGGTCAACAAGACCTTGAGTGCGGGATAGATGCTGTGCGCCGTCAAGGCCACTTGGTATCCATCCAAATCACCGGGCATGATGACGTCACAAAACAGAAGATCAATGTCCCGATGGGTTTCCAGAACGTGCAGCGCCTGTTGACCATTGGAGGCGGTCAGGATTTTATAGCCAATCTGTTCCAGATTCATGACGGCGACATCGAGCAAGGCTTTTTCATCATCGACAACCAGGATGGTTTCGTTGCCAACGGGCAGCTCAATCCGCTGCTCCGCCACCGTTTCAGTCTCCATTGCGTCTTCAAGGGCACGGGGCAGAAAAATCCGGAAAGTGGTGCCGACGCCGACCTCTGAATAGATCTTGATGTGGCCGTTAGAGCGTTCCACGAAACCATAGACCATGCTCAGGCCAAGGCCGCTGCTCTCGCCAAACGGCTTGGTCGTGAAAAATGGTTCAAAAGCCGTCTCCTTGACCTCGTCCGTCATCCCAATCCCGGTATCACTCATGTTAATCATCACGAATGCACCAGCCGTGGCCTGTGGGTTGTGCCTGACGTAATCGTCATCAAGGATCTTGTTGGCCGTCTCTATGCTTAGAGTGCCACCATCCGGCATGGCGTCACGGGCATTGAGGGAAAGATTGAAGATGGCGTCTTCGAGATCTCCAGGGTCGATCTTGACCGGCCATAAATCATCCGCCAAATATGTTTCCAGCTTGATCGATGGGGTTAATGATCTGGCAGTCAGTTCCTGCGTGTGCGTGATGACATCATTGACGGCGATCAGCCTGGCATTGCCCGGCCCCTGGCGTGCAAAATCAAGCAGTTTTCTGGTGATTTCAGTACCTCGCTTGGTGCCTCGAAGCGCGGCCTGCACATATGTCATGGTCCGAGGGTCATCTTTCAGCCGTCGCTGCAGGAGTTCCAGATTGCCCATGATGATGCCGAGAATATTGTTGAAATCATGGGCGATGCCACCTGTCAGTTGACCGACAGCTTTCATCTTTTGAGACCGCAGGACCTGCTCCTCCAAACGCTTGCGCTCATCGATTTCGGCTTTCAGTTCAGAGGTTCGGGCCTCGATTTTTATTTCAAGCTCGGAATGGGCAAGCCGCAACGCGTTGTCCGCTATCTTGCGTTCATTGGCCAGCGCGGCGACGATCATCACGGTGACCGCCGTCACCGTGATGAATAGTTGCAACAATAGGAGCGATAGATTGGGCGCATCGAGGTGGAATGGGCCTTGTCCCCGCATGGTTTGCCCAATCGCGATGGCTGATAGCAGCAAAATTCCACTCGTCACCGCGCGTGCATCGAACCGAAGAGCGAGCCAAAGTAGAAATGGCCAGGCCAGAAATTCCAGGGGATAACGCGTGGCGTCCCCATCAAAGGTCGCGTCAAACCCGATCAACGCGGATAGTGCGAGAAACGACAACACCATGGCCAGGATCAGTTTGTTGCCAGCTGTTGCGGGAAGGCTCTTCATATTGCGCCACGCCATCACGAACGGCGTGACGATAAGGATGCCAACGCCATCACCCAGCCACCAGGTCAACCATAGTTCGCCAAAACTTGAGATGGAAATTAGTCCGCCGAGCAACAGGCTGATCGCACCGATTGTCGAACTGATCAGGCACATAAGTGGGATCAGGGATGCGAAAACAAGGAAGTCGCGGACATTTTTCAGCAGATGATTGACGCCGATGAAGCGCTTGATGAAAACCGCGCCAAGGAACGGCTGGGCCATGGACCCAATGGCGATGCCAATGCCGACCGTGATTGACGTGACAATGCTCTCTAACGTCGCGCTGTCAAAAAAGGCCTGTGTGTTGACCACAAACGCGCCGAGCCCAATGCCCCAGAGGGCTCTACGGCCAAGTAAAAGCGCTATCGCCAGGGCGAACCCCGAAGGCGGCCATACCGCCGTCACGTTGCCCGGCGTGATCGCCGACAACTGTCCCAGCTTGCCCAATAAGAGGTAGATTACGGCAACGGCAGCCGTCTCGGCTGCATACTTGATCAACGATTTGCGGCGTTGTTTCAGGCTCATTCGAACGCTGGCGACCAATCGTAAATGCGTTGCAGGCTCCCGCCCATCAGCGCCGCGCGCTCGTTATCCGAAATGCGCCCGGTCAGGCGGAATGACTCCACGCCTTGGGCATAACTCAACAATTTCACCGCCCGGGTCCAGTCAGTGCCCCACATGCAGCGTGCGAAGCCAAAGGCATCGAAGATGCGGCAGAGCGGGTCCCAGATGTCATTGTAGGGAAAAGCTTCATGGGACAGGGTGCAGGCGCCGGTGATTTTTACCACCACGTTGTCGTATTGCGCCAAATTCAAGAGTTCCGGCAGGCTAGCGAACGGCTCCGGTGGTGCTGGCGGCACAAAAGGTTGTTGCAGGCCGAGATGATCGATGACCAATCTTGTATTTGGGTTTCTGGCGGCAAGTGCGGCCACTTGGTCCAGCCGGCCCCAGGCCAGGAGATTGACCGGCAGTCCATGGCGGGCGGCGGCGTCGAGCACGCGGTTGATGCCAGGGTCGTCGGGATCGTCCGAGACATCGTCGCGCATCATGATGCGGATCGCGACCGTGCTGGCCAGTGTGGCCCAATCCGCGATGGTTTCCGCGACCCCTGGGTCGGTGGAATCAACCGGCTTAATCAGGGCAAAGCGGCCGGGGTGAGCGGCATGAACGTCAATCGCATAGCTGGCGTCGTATTGGTACATGGTGAAGGGCGAGACCAGCAGGGCACCGTCGACGCCAACCGCGTCCATGGCTGCGACCATGTCATCGCCCGTGACCTCGTCGGGGCCTTCGAGTACGGCGGTCCAGGGCCGGCCTGGGTGGTCCCGCTCGTAGGCGTGAACCTGTGCGTCAATCGTCACCATGATTTTCTTCTCTCTCTTCGAACCGCGCCAGGGCGTCCTGCTGCAACAAATAGCGTTGAATTTTGTTGGTCGAGGTGCGCGGGAAATCGTCCACCACCTCAACATAGCGCGGTACCTTGTAGTCCGCTATGGCGCCCCGGCAGTGTGCGATGACATCTTCCGGGTCTAAGGTCGCGCCGGGCGGCGGCATGACGAAGGTGAAGCCGACTTCGCCCATGCGCGCGTCAGGCACGCCGCAGACCACGGCCTGGTAAATATTTTCGTGACCTTCCAGAAATCGTTCGATCTCGGCCGGGTAGGCGTTGGAGCCGCCAACGATAAACATTTCCTTGGCCCGGCCCGTGATCATCAGATAGCCGTCCGGATCGATCTGGCCCAGATCGCCGGTGCGGAACCAGCCTTCCGGCGTGATCGCCGCCGCCGTGGCTTCCGGGTTCTTGTAATAGCCCAGCATGACCAAATAACCGCGCACCCAGATTTCACCATCCTCGCCCTGGGGTTTTTCGATGCCGGTTTCGGGGTCAAAGATGCCGACTTCATAGTCGCCGACAATCTTGCCCTTGTTTTCACAGGCCACTTCGATCGGCGCATCGAATTCGCTCAGCGTGGTCATGCCCATGGTTTCGGTCATGCCGTACACGGCCTGCAAGGCGTCCAGATGCAGGGTCGATTTGACCTTGCGGGCAATGGCCGGTGTCACCGGTGCACCGCCGATCCAGGCCGCCTTCAGGCAATGGGTGTCTCTTGCCTCGACGCCCGGTTGGGCCAATAGATCAAAAAAGTGTGTCGGAATACCGCCCATGATGGCGATGCGTTCCCGCTCGATCAAATCCAGGGCCTCGCCCGCGTGCCACTCTGCCATGGTAACCAGGCCGCAACCGTGCTGCATGGCGGGGATGGTCGTCGCCACGGAACCCGCGACATGATACAGCGGCATATGGCCAAGCACCTTGTCGCCTGCCTCCATATGCATGGCGCGGGCGATATTCTGCCCCTCGATCAGTACCCGGTGGCAATGCATGGCGCCCTTGGGCTGGCCGGTGGTGCCGGAGGTGTAGATGATGATCACCGGATCTTCGATCTCCACCGCCGCCTCCGCCCCGGACAGATCCATGCCTGGATTTTCTTGCGCCATCAGATTGCTTTGCGAAATCGTGCCGGGATGTTCGGCATCGTCCCATAACACCACGGCACGCAGTTCCGGCAGGCCGTCGATTTGCATTTGGCCCGGCGTATCGCTTTCGAAGCCGGGGGCCATCTCGCGGATCATGCCCAGATAGTCGATATTCCAGTATTCCGGCATGGCGACCAGAACCTTGGCATCGGATTGGCGCAGGATGTATTCGACCTCGGAAACTTTATAGCGGGTATTGATGGAAACAACGGTGGCGCCAATGCGGCAACAGGCAAACCAAGTCAGCAGCCAGGCCGGGCTATTGGTCAGCCAACAGGCCACATGATCCCCCCGGCCAACGCCGAGGCCCAGGAAACCCTTGGCGAGACTGTCGACCTGGGCATCGAAGGTGGCGTAGTTGATCCTTTGCCGCATGCCGACCACGAAATCATTGCCCGGCCAATTGCGGGCGGAGCGCCGCAGTGCCTCGCCAATGGTCACTTTTCGCCAATCCATCTCCGAATAACCCCTACTGATTGTCATTGCCCGGGACCACTGATGCTATCATACTACGCACAAAGGCTAATATTGCTGAAACAATGCCATGGAGGAACGAGCTTTGAGCTACGTTAGATATATCGATAGGACCAAAGCCTATTATAAGGCCGAAGGTTACGAGAAGCCCTATCAATGGGCAAATTTCGATACGGTGCCGTTTACGCCCTTGAAAAAGCCCTTGGCGGAAAGCCGGGTGGCACTGGTTTCCACGTCGGAGATTGCTGTCCGTACCTGGGAAGACCAACGGATGCCCCAGGAAAAGGGCGAGGCGCAAAATGTATACGGCGTGCCCACCGATACGCCGGTGGCGGATCTATACAGCCGCACCCACAGCTATGACATGAATGCGACCACCTTGGATGACGCGAACAGCTATTTCCCCGTCACCCGGTTGCAGGAATTGCAGGCAGCGGGCCGGATCGGGGATTTGGCGCCGACGGCCTATGGCGTTTACAATGCCTATTCCCAGTCCAAGACTATGGACACGGATGCGCCGGAGGTCTTGCGTCAATGCCTGGAAGAAAGTGTTGATGTTGCCATATTGGTGCCGGTCTGACCGGTTTGCCACCAGACCGTGAGTCTGGTAGCACGTTACCTGGAAGAAAACGGCATCCCCACGGTTGTTGCCGCCGCCGCCCGCGACATCGTTGAAACCTGCGGTGTATCCCGGCTGTTGTTCACGGACTTCCCCCTGGGCAATCCGTGTGGTGAACCTGGCAATGTTGAGCAGCAACGGCAGATCATCGGCATGGCCATGGATCTGTTGGAAAGCGCGACGGAGCCTCGGACTACGGTTGAGACCCCGTTTAAATGGTCCAAGGGCGATGCCTGGAAATCTTTGGTCTTCACCCAGGAACAACCCTGGCAGACCGAGGAAGTCAAAAATGCCTGGCTGGCGAAGAAAGAATTGTACCGCAAGCTGAAGGCAGAGAAGGAAGGATAGAAGATGGCCAGAAAGATCATCGTCTATTCGACGCCTTTGTGCGCGCCGTGCGAGCAGCTAAAGGGCTATCTCCGCGCCCACGACGTGGAGTTCGAGGCCAAGGATCTGATGATGGATGAAGAGGCCGCCGCCTTTATCGAAAGCCACAACATCCGTTCATCGCCCGTGCTGCAAGTCGACGATCAGCTTATCTTCGGCCCCGAGTTGGGGCCGGAGAAAGTTGATGAGGTGCTCGGCCTCGACTAGAAGCGTCTTCAACGCGGCCTGTGCCACCCGCTCCCCCGTCCCGGCCGCCCACGAGGGTACCATTAATGGGCGGCCGGGACGGGGAGCGGGTGGCCCGGTTCTTCGGATAACGTTAGGCGAAAACTTCGGCGAGGCCGTCCCCGGTGGCGACGGTCTCGCCGCGTTGATTCTTGACCGTAATGTTGCAGACCAGCCATTTGCCCTTGGCGGTTTCCCGTTTGTCGACGACTTCACCCTGAATGGTGATCTCGTCGCCGGGATAGACCGGCTTGCGGAAGCGGGTCTCCAGGCGCCGGTGCTCTCCTAGGTCGGGCCACAGCCAATCGGTCATGGCGCGGGTCATCAGGGAATAGGTCATCAGGCCGTGGCCGATCACATCATCGAATTGTTTACCGCCGGCGAAGTGGGTCTTTTCCATAAAATCATTGTCCCAATGCAGGGGATTATGATCGAAGGAGGCAGCCGCGAATTCCGCGATCATCTCGCGCGTCACGGGGACCGTCGGGCCGGGGAATTGGAAGCCGACGGCGATATCGGCGTATTCCAGGGTGTCTTTTACGTTGTCGGTCATTGTTATCTCCCTCAATACGGCCGCATGGTCCAGCCGCGGCCGGAACAGACCACATCGCCGTCCTGATTGCGGAAAACGTTGTCGTGGATGGCAAAAATGTTGCCCTTGCGGATCACCTTGTCCAGGCAGCGGGCCTCCAGGGCAATGGTATCGCCGGGCCGGATCGGGCGTTGCAGAAACCAGTTCTGGCCCATGTTGACGGTGCCCGGCGTGCGCATGAAATGATCATGACCGGTGCAGGCAAAGAGGAACAGGGCATGAATGGAGGGCGGCGATATGAGGCCGCCATAGCGGCTTTTCCTGGCGTATTCCTCGTCGAAATACAGCGGGTTCAGATCACCGATGGAACGGGCATAGCGCTGGATCATCTCGAGGGTAATGGTGACGGGGCGTGATTCCAGGATCTTCCCCGGTTCCAGATCATCCCAGCCGGAGCGGTCCTCCGCATCCTTCCAGAAATCAGTCTCAAATTCATCTGTGTTGAATTCGTCCATGGCGTTGGCGTCCTCGATACTTGCCTTGGCGGCATTATTGGGCGGTGGCCCCGGTTTGCCGGGTGTTTCCGCATCATTAGGCGAGGCGCCTAGTATATAGCCATTCGTTTTGCTGCCCAGGGGCAAAAAGCCGCGCCGCGCACCGGTTCCGACCGGCGTCGTCTTGTCGCCGCGTCTTACCGTGCTTCTACTTTCGAGATATACCAGAAACTATGAATTGAAGATCGCATCGATGGTTTCGGCATCGGCTTCTTCCGATAAATCGGCATAGTCCATGTCGTCGGCCGTATCGTCGGCCGCATCGTCCGTCGCATCGTCGGTACCCGGCATTTCAAGCTCCGCCGCGGCAGCTTCAACAGCCATTGCGGCGGCGGCCGCATCATCCATCTCGGCCGGTTCGTCTGCAGCGGCAGGTGTGGGCACGGGGTCAAAATCAACGCCCTCCGTGGGATCGGCAACCGCATCGAACTCCATGCCGGCGGCGGGATCAGAGGAATCCTCCGCTTCGACGGCGCTGGCGCCCTCATCTATGTCATCTGACGAAGATTTCAGCAATTCGTCGATATCGTCCTGGGCCACACCCTCGCCTTCAAGGGCTGGTCCGTTCAGTAGGCCGGCTTCGGGATGATCATCATCCAGCTCGGAGCCGAACTCACCCGTGCGACCGTTGCGCATGGCCTCGGAGCCCCAGATCTCGATCATCGCACCAACCCGTTTTTCCAGATAACGCAGGGCATTGACCACCTTGGTGGTACGTTGGCCGGTAATGTCCTGGAACGAACAGGCTAGAAAAATATTGGTGATGTCTTCTTCCACCAAGGCAAAAAGATCGTCATTACCGCCGCCTTCGCGGATGGATTCGCAGGTATCCTGGAGCCGTTCCGCTGCGCCCAGGATATCGTTGGTCGCCCGTTCGGTTGCCGAAACGATTGCATCCAGATCTTCGGTCGCGGCCATGATCCGGTTGTTCGCGCCTTCTTTTGGTTTGATCGCGGCGATATCGCGGCGCGTGTGGGCGATGGCGTCGCTCATACTCTGCAATTCAGCAGACAGGATTTCAGATGGTTGCGCCAGCTCGTTACGCTGAAAGTAGCCGCGGCATTCATCCAATGAACGCAAAACCAGGTCGGATGCGACGGCACGATTGCGCCTGGCGTGCTCCCGCAGGAAGGTGCGGCCGCGCGCCGTCTGCATCACCGCCTCTTCAAGGGCATCGTATTCGCTGTGTGAAAGCTCCCGCCTGTTTTCCACGTTGCCTTGGTCGTCAACAATTTCTTCGTCAAATGAGGAATTCTCAGGAAGCTCGTCCAGATCCGCGGTAATTGGCTCGCTGTTCATACTCATCGGTTTGTATTCCGTTACCATTTTGCGCAGTATGCATGGCATTCTTGCGCTCAAATGCTCCTTTGGTCCTTTAATTAGGTTAAAAGATGCCCTGCATTGATTAATATTTCGTTTGCCCTGTTTTGGCTCTTATGCCTTTCGATATATTCATCATAACGTTGGCTTTCCGATCTCGCTGGCCGCGGTTTGGCGCAAATTTTGAACAGCTTGTCTGAATAATGGTTGCTGTCTTATTATATGCTGGCGCCACGCAAGGTTTTGTTGCCGCAGATTGGAGTATCCCGCATGAGTAAACGCAATGATGATGCGGAGTCTGTCCACGTGGCAACGGATGACCGCGCTTTGGAGATTGGCCGGGCCATGCATGCCCGCGATACGGTGGCGCAAAACCTGGGCGTGATATTGGAAGAGGTGCGGGCCGGCTACGCCCGGGTCAGCATGCCGGTGGGCGAACATATGCTGAATGGCCACGGCACGGCCCATGGCGGTTATAGTTTCATGCTGGCGGATATGGCGTTTAGCTACGCCTGCAACAGCCACGGGCAAATGGCTTTCGCGCAATCAGCGCATATCACATATATGACATTTGGCCGGCTTGGCGAAGTTCTGACCGCCATCTCGGAAGAAAAGAGCAGTGCCGGGCGCAGTGGTGTCTATGATTCCACGGTATATGGCGAGGATGGACGCGTTGTGGCGGAATTCAGGGGCCTGTCGCGCACCGTGAAGGGCCGGGTCGAAACCTAACTAATCCAACCGCTGACAAGCATCGATTTAATTTCAAATGAGCATATCTTGCGTTTGCCTTGTTTTTGAGGCAGAATATATTATGTAAACTAATAATAATCTGGACCAGCAAGCGTCTGGGTAGGAGCGTGATATGCATGTAGAACGAATTCTTGCCTCGAAAGGCAGCGATGTAACAACAGTCAACAATGACGAAACCATTGGCAAGGCCGCTGAAATCCTATTCGATAACCGAATCGGCGCTGTCCTTGTGCGCAATGAAGGCGGCTCCGTCGAAGGGGTGCTCTCGGAACGTGATATCATCCGCGGCATGGCCCAGATCGGCGCCCACTGCATGGAAGCCTTGGTTTCGGACCTGATGACCCGCAACGTGGTTTACTGTTTGCCCGAAGACAATATCGACACCATTATGTCGGTCATGACCGAACACCGCATCCGTCATTTGCCGGTGATGCGTGACGATCAGTTGTTGGGCATCATCTCCATCGGTGACGTGGTCAAGTTCCGGATCGAGGAAATTGAAAGCGAAGCCGCCGCCATGCGCCAGTATATCGCCACCGCTTAAGGTAGCGGTATTACTCCGCGGCGGCCGATACGGCGCCAACCGGGGGCAGGCCTGCCGCGTTTAAGGCCTGGCCTAGGCGGTTGATTTCAGTATCGCTCAATTTCATCAGGGGCGGCCGCACCACGGCGCGTTCGAGACGGCCGAGGAGCACCAGGCATTCCTTCATGCGGTTATGCATATCCAGGAACGGCGGTGTGTAGAAAGCCTGCGCCAGGGGATAGATCCGGTCGTTGATGGCCTGGGCGGCGGGTAGATCACCGGCCTTCACGGCCTGGAACAAGGCGACCTGTAATTCCGGGATCACGCTGCCGGCGCCCGACAACAAACCGTTGGCGCCCATGCTCAACGAAGCCATCAGCCAGGATGAATGGGTGGTCAGCACGCTAATCGCCCGGCCGGCGGCGCCGCCTTGCAGTTCGCGGATGTGCTTTTCGTGCAGCATGGCGTCGTTCGACCAATCCTTGATCGCCTTGATCGAAGGTACGTCCTGGATCATTCGCAACAGGGTCTCGAACGGATAGCCCAAACCACTGATTTGCGGGTATTGGAAGGCGATCATCGGCAAATCGGTGGCGTCAGCAATGGTCTTGAAGTGAGTCAGAGCCATTTCAGGCCGCAATTGCCCCCCCATGATCATGCTGTTGGGCGGGAATACCAATAGAGCGGCGGCGCCGGCTGTTTCTGCCATGCGGGCCAGGCGGGCGGCTTCAAGGCTGCTGTCGGAATAGATGCCGTTGATCATGGGCAGGTGGTCGCCCGCCTCATCAAGGGACATTTCCAGAATGCGCTGCTGCTCATCGAAGCTGCAGGCGTGCACCTCCGAGGCATGGCCGTTGACCGTAACGGCGCTTAGACCGTCCGTCGCCGCGACATCGCGCAGGTGGCGGCGCGAGGCGGCCTCGTCGATCATCATGTCGTCGTCAAAGGCCAGCAGCGTCGCGGGGATCACGCCATCCAGGGGTTGGCTGTTGAATATGCTCATATCAAACCTCCTGTGGGGCCGCTAGAAAGAGCCGTCGCGGGCCTCGTAATGGGTTGGCAGATCATAATGGGGTTGGTCCCGTTCGATCCAGTCAACGGTCCAATCAATCATACGCGCCAGGGGCACTTCTGGATAGCCAAACAGTTTCGACGCCAAAGAGGTGTCGTTATGCCAGCCCATGCCGCTTTCCTGGTTCACAAATTTGGGTTCGATACCAAAGCGTTGACCAAAGGTCGTTGCCAGGGCGCGCACGCTGACCTGCTCCGGCCCGCCCATGTTCAGGGGCCGGCTGGGGGTCTCGCAATGGCCTAAGGCTCGGATAACCTGGGCATTGACGTCACCCTGCCAGATGACGTTGGCATGGCCGGCGCGTAAATCGATGCTCTGGGAGGTATAGACCCAGTTGGCGATGTCGTAGAGCACGCCGTAGCGCAAATCGATCGAATAATTCAGCCGGATCAGACGCCCGGGCGTGCCGTGTTTGTGCGAGAAATATTGAAAGACCCGCTCCCGGCCCACGCAGGAATTGGCATATTCGCCCACCGGCACGGGTGCGACGTCTTCGCCGCACAGCGGCCCGGTCACATCCACGAACGGGTAAACGCACAGGGTGGAAAATGCCACGATGCGTGATGCCGCGAAGGCCTCTCCCACCAGAGCCGGAACGTGGGCGTTCATGGCCCAGGTAAATGGTTCGCCGCCCGAGGTGCCGAATTTCTTTCCGGCCATATAGATTACGTTGGGCAATTTCGGTAGCGCGTTCACACCATCGCGGTGCAATAGATCGCAGGCAATGGTCTCCACGCCCCAATCTTCCAGACGTTGTCTCACGGCTGCATCGGAAAATCGGGCCACGCCCACGATGCGCTTGTCAGGCGCGGCGCGTTTCGCCATGCGGGCCAGGCAGGGGCCGACCTTGCCCCCGACGCCCAGGATGATGATATCGCCTTTCAGCGCCGCCAGATCATCGATCAAGGCCTGACTGGGCCGGGATAGCAGCTCCTCCAACGCGTCGACATCGGCAACGCGGTCCGGCAGGCTGTTGGCGGCGAGAACGGTCATACGCTTTATCCAGCGACGATGCTGCCGCGTTCGATCACGAAAGTGCGGTCCAACAGGCCGGCCACGTGTTTATCGTTGGACTCGGCGACCAGTACCGATTCACCCTCGTCCTTCAGGCTTTTCATGATCTCGCTCATGCGTTGGGCGAAAACCGGGGCGATGCCCTCGCTGGGTTCATCCAGCAACAGCAACTGTGTGCCCACCATCAAGGCGCGGGCAAAGGCGACGAATTTCTGCTGCCCGCCTGAAAGTTCCATGGCGCCGCGGCTACGAAACTCCGCTACCTCGGGCATCAGTTCGTAAATCCATGCCAGGCGGTCTTCCCAGTCTTCCATGCCCGTGGCCCAGACCGGCACCAGGATATTTTCCTCCGCTGTTAGCGCCGGCACCAAGCGGCGGTCTTCGGGCATGAAGCCGATGCCCATATGGGCCCGCTTGTGGGGGTGGATCTTCAATAGATCCTGATGGCCGAACATGGCCTCGCCTGCTTCCGCCGCCAGGGCGCCCATGATGGCGCGCAGGAATGTGGTCTTGCCCGCACCATTACGCCCGATCAGACCACACATGGTGCCCGCCGGCACTTCCAGGGCTAGGCCGCGCAAAATTGGCGTCGGGCCGATATTGACGTCCAGTCCGCTAACTTTAAGCATGGTTATCACCCCCGCCGTTAGCGGCTTCCGTCCGGGTACGGTGATACTCCTCGCCGATCACGAACTCTCTGACGCCCGGGTCCACCAAGGCCTCCGCCGTTGGCGCATCGCAGATCACCTGACCCTGATAAAAAGCCAGCACCCGGCTGACGTAACGTTCGACGATTTCCATGTCATGTTCGATAAACAACACCGTGGTCTCGTCTTGGCGCAGGGCCTCCATGATGATGTCCATCAGGCCGAATTTCTCCTCGACCGAGATGCCCGATGTCGGCTCATCCAGCATCAAAATGGTCGGTTTGCTGACCGCCGCCATGGCGATATCGAGCAATTTGCGAATTCCCTGAGGCAGGGTGGAGGCGGTGGCATTGCGGTATTCGGCGATCTTGTAGCGGTCCAGATGACTATCGACCCGCGCCGCGCGCTCGTCGTTATAGAGCGGCGAAAGCAGACCCATCCCCGATACCTCGGCAATGGCATAGGCCATCAACAGATTGTCGAATACCGATTCAGAGGCGAAAACCTGGGGCACCTGGAACGAGCGGGATATGCCCAGCGTGGTAATCTCCCGTGGCGGCAGGCCCATGATATTACGGCCAGCGAATTCAATATGACCCGACGTGGGCTTCAGGTAGCCGGTGACCATATTGACGAAGGTGGTCTTGCCGGCCCCATTGGCGCCGATGATGCCGATGATTTCGTGCTCATTAACGGTGACGTTGATATCCTTGGCGGCGACAACGGCGCCAAAGGTCTTTTGCAGATCGCGAACTTCTAGAACTACGGTCATGGCAGCCTTACCCTTCCGACTTGCGTAGACGGTCGACCAGGGACCAGATACCGTCGGGCAGGAACATGATAATCGCCAACAAGGAACCGCCCAGGATGAATTGCCAGATCTGCGGCGCGTACTCAAAGGCATAGGTGCGGATCAATTCAAACACCAGGGCGCCAATGTACGTCGCGCCTACGTTGCCGATGCCACTGAGAATGGTGATGAAGACGAATTCGCCGGAAACATTCCAGTTGGCCATGGAATCCGGATCAACCTGGCCAATCGCCAACGCCATGATGGCGCCGCCAAAGCCTGCCACCAGACCGGAGAAGACGTATTTGACGTGGATTACCTTTTCGGCGGAATAGCCCAGATATTCGACCCGGATCTCGTTCTCCCGGACCGCCATGCTCATGCCGCCCAAAGTGGTCTTCAGGTACAGATGCACGCCGACGGTGACGATATAGGTGAAGACAAGCGTAAAGATGAACAGGGTGGTCTGCACGGCCTCGCCTTGCGGGGCATAACCTAGGAAAGTCGGTGGATGCAGCGAGAAACCATCAGTGCTGCCAAGTTCCTCGGTCTTCACGATGACACCGTAGAGGATCATGGAAAAAGCCATGTTCAACAGAGCGAAAAAGATCGCCCGGTAGCGGCGCAACAGAAAGCCCAACAGAAAGGCCAGGACGCCGGAGGCCAAGGTACCCGCGAAAACCAGGAAAAAGGCGTCGTGATAGCCGATCAGGGTCAACATGGCGGCGGCATAGGCGCCGATGCCGAAATACAGCGCGTGCCCAAAGGAAACCAAGCCCGTGCGCCACAATACCAATAGCCCCAGGGCAACGGCGCCACGCGCCAGGCTTTGCAGGCCGATGAAGCGCACCCATTCGGCCATGAAAAAATCAGCCAGAAACAACACCGCAAAAGCGATGGTAAGACCGGTAACTGTTTTGTCTACATGTCGCATTAAATTTTCCTGGCCTGGGCTGGGGCGAACAGACCTTCAGGCCGAACGGCCAAAACAATGGCCATGATGGCGTAGATTACGAACAGTTCAATTTCGGGAAACTTATGCACCGCCGCGGCGCGGCTGATGCCCACTAGCAGAGCGCCGATCATGGCGCCGGGGATCGATCCCATGCCGCCGATCACCACCACGGCGAAGGCCAGGACAATCACCTCGACGCCAATGCCCGGGCTCACGGATATGGTTGGCGCGATATAGGCCCCGCCCAAAGCGCCCATGATGGCGCCAATGACAAAGGTGACGGTGAAGACCACGGTCACATTTATACCCATGGCCTGGCTGATCTCACGGTCGAAAATAACCGCCAACAATAACTTGCCCCACTTGGTCTTGGTCAGACCCAGCCACAGGCCCAGGCCAACAATTGCCGCGAGGCCGATCAGCGTCAGGCTGTAGACATCGAAGGTCAGGTCGACAATATCGACCGATCCCAGCAACGACATGGGCTCGAACGCGAAATAGGGATCCGTACCCCAGATCAACAACAGTACGTCTTCCAACACCAGGAACATGGCGAAGGTCGCCAGCACGATAATATGTTCGTCCCGGTGATAGAGGAAACGCAGCAGGCCCCGTTCCAATATGATGCCAAAGAACACACCTACGATCAGCGCTGCGGCGAATATCGCCAGGAAACCGCCGAATTCCGGCCAATCGGTTTTGTAATAGGCCCCGATCAGGGTGGCCGACATATAGGCGCCAAAGGCGTAGAATGATCCATGGGTCACGTTCAGGATCTTCATCACACCAAAAATCACCGTCAAGCCGACGGCGACCATGAACAGGTACGATGAAAACACTAAGCCGTCGACCAGGATGACGATCAGCTCTTGCACAACGAACTCGCTATTTTATTGAAAAATCAAATACAGAAAAATATCCGGGGGCGTCAAAGGTGACGCCCCCGGATGGTAACACTGTTAGCACTTAGCGCCCTTCATGCCGCCTTTCAGCCATTCCGTGCCGTTGACGCCCGGGGGCGGCATGACACAGTCAGGCCCAAATTCGGTGACTTTCGTCATGATGGGCTCGCCCGCTTCCTTGTCCCACTGCAGCACGCCGATCATGTGCTTGGTGGCGGCCTGATGGCCGTTGGAGCGGTTCATGTGAACCGGTGCGGCAATGCCTTGATAGGTGGCACCTTCCAAGGCGGCAATAACCTGATCCTTGTTGGGGAACTTGCCACCATTTGCCTTGGCTGCCGCATCATAGGCGTATTTCGCCGCCAGAACGCCTTGGGCGGCCTGATAGGAACCACCGACGGGCGGTACCGAATAGCGGTCAATATAGACCTTGCGGAACCAGTTGTTCAGCGGCGTGTCGACACCGGCGGCAAAGATGCCGTATGGGCCACGGGCGCCAAGGATGGAGCCGAAGGGCGCCTTTTTGCCAAGCCGATAGACGGAGGTATCAGCCACCGAGAACAGCACATCTTTTTTGCGGAACAGACCGCGCGCCGAGCCTTGGAAGATGAAGGCTTCCAGATCGCCGCCCCAGAGGCTGGAATGGACCAGCTTTTCTTTCGACAGCATCAGGGCCGAAATTTCCGCGCCGTACTGGCCGGAGAAGATTTTTGGCCATTGCGCCTTGTCCGATGCGGGCACGGACGGCATCAACTGTTTCATGGCCAGATCGAAATCGCGCCAGGAATCCTGACCCCAGGCGTAGTTCTGATTGATCCCGGTGTAGCCCTTGACGCCCGGCATGTTGGCCTTGACGTACAATGCCTCGGCCACGCCATCAGCCGTCGCGTGGCCCATGGTGCGGAAGACGTATTTTGGCGTCTTGTTGATTTCCTCGAAAATCCGCGGCGTACCGCAGATCGGGAAAATGGTCAGCATCTTCAATTCCTCGGCCACCGGTGTGATGGCGGCGCAAGTGCCTGAAGAGATATAACCGACGAACAGGTCCACGCCCTGTTTCTGCACTTTGTTGCGGAATTCAGCGACCTGCTTCACGCCGCCCCCGGATTCGTCATAGATCACAGCCTTGATCTGACGGCCGGCCAAGCCCTTGCCGCTGTTGTTATAAGGCGCGGGCAGCTTGCCCTTGTTGATCGCCTCGATAATGACTTCGGCGCCGTTACGGGCCGGGACACCAAAGGCCGGCGCGCCGGCGCCGGTTAGAAATGTTGGAACCGCCATCACCACTTCGTCGGCGGCATTCGCGGGTGCGGCGAAACTCACCGCGGCGGCCAATCCGGTCGCCAGCAGCCCGGCTTTGCCGGGCCCCATTTTAAGAATGTTCATTACATCAATCCTCCCTGATTGTTTGTCGTTTGCCGCCGCCGGTCAGGGAAAGAGATTTCCAAAATCGGCGGTTTGCATACGAATAGAACTTCAGAACGGTTTTTATTACCGGTCCAGGGCGTATATTTCACGAAATCACCGCCTTTGCCAACACTATTGAGGGTTTTTCCAGGCTTTATTCTGGCGAACGGTTCCCCGCCGCCATGAAGGCTTGCAAACTTACCCGCCGACCAGCCTCCACCTCCCCGCCATAGGGCCGGTTCAGATCACGTTTGGCGGCGATTCCATTCGTGATGGCGGCGCCTTGACCCGCCGGGATCGCCACCTCTTCACGCGCCATTATGGCCAGGGTCACCAGATGATCGCCGCCGGCAGCCGCAATGTGACACTGAGGGCCGCCGAGGGGCCGGAGTCAGTGGGCGGCCATCAGGATCGAAATCAGGGCCATGGTTTGCCACTATATAGTGGCCCAATTTTGGGCTATGATGCTGCCATGGAAAACAGGTCCGCGAATATCGCCATTGTAGGCGGCGGCGCCGTTTTTGGCGTAATCCTGGCTGCGGCGGCAACCGGGGCCTTGACGCCTGTCTGGTCATTTTTCATGGAAGGCCTGATCCAACATTTCATCTCCATGCAATGGACCCGGTTCGGCTGCTTTTAGGCTGTCTCTAAAGCTTCATGCCACGCCAGCCATGGCCCGCCAGGGCCAGCCAGCCAGTCAGGAACGCCAGCCCGCCCAGGGGCGCCAGCCAGCCAAAGATAGCAATTCCCGTAAATGACAACAGGTAAAGCCCGCCGCAGAACAAGATACTGCCCACGGCGAAACCATAGGCGGCGACCCGCAACCACGCCGTTGGCTTTACCGCCGCCAATGCCGCCGTGCCCAACAATGCCAGGGCATGCCAGATCTGATAGCGCACGGCGGTATGGATGCGTGTCAGCTCCTCCGTTCCCAGCCATTCCTTTAGATCATGGGCCGCGCCGGCGGCGATAAAGACCGCCAGGGCAGCCGATAGGCCGGCAAAGCAGAGGGGCCATCGTGGACTCATGGCAGGGGCTCATATACGGCGTTGATGGGCACGGATGCGACCGAGGCATTATTGGGCATGGCAATCACCGTGGCGACGATATCGGCGATGGTTTCCGGTTGGGTCGCTGTTTCCGCCGTGAAGCCCTGGGGCATCATGTCCGTGTTGACCGGTCCTGGCGCCACCGCCGTGACCCGGATACCGTCATCCCAGAACTGCGCCCGGGCGGCGGAACTCAGGCCCATGGCGGCGAACTTGGACATGGCGTAGCCTGGCGAGCCGCGCTTGAAACGCATGCCGGCTAGGGAGGTAACCGTAACAATGCGCCCGCTGCCCGCGGCCTTTAGATTGGGCAAGGCGGCGCGGATCAAGCGATAGGGCGCTTTTAAATTGACCTCCAACATGCGGTCCAGATCCGCCTCGTCGCCATCCTCGAAACCGAATGCCGCCGCGATGCCGGCATTGTTGATCAGGCCGTCGATACGGCCGAATTTCGCCGCCGTGGCATCGCCCCAGGCCTGGGGCGATGCGGCATCAAGGGCGTCAAAGGCCTGATGATGGCAATCATCGCCGGCTGCGATCGCAATGTCATCGGGCGTGCGTGCGCCGAGGCTAAGGTGATAGCCGTCCTGGCGCAGACGGGCGGCGATGGCGGCGCCAATGCCGCGGTTGGCGCCGGATACCATGATGACGCGGCCCGCCGGATCGAGACGGCCTTGGTTGGGTACATTCATTGCTTCATCTTCTTTCATATCGAGTTTTACGGCAGAGCGTCGAACAAGCAGTTGATCGGCACGGTGGCGACGGAGGCATTGTTGGGCAAGGCCAGAACCATGGCCACCACATCGGCGACGGTCTCCGGCGTGGTAATATCTTCCCGGCTCAGTGGTCCCAGATCGGTGATGATATCGGTATTCACCGGACCGGGCGCGACCGCCGTGACCCGGATGCCGTCGCCCCAAAACTGCGCGCGGGCGGCGGAACTTAAGCCGTTGGCGGCGAACTTGGACATGGCATAACCAGCCGAGCCCATTTTATAGCGGATGCCCGATAATGAGGTGACGTTGACGATGCGCCCGCTGCCCGCCGCCTTCAGATGGGGCAGGGCGGCCCTGATCAAACGATAGGGCGCCTTCAGGTTAACCTCCAGCATGCGGTCCAGTTTCGCCTCGTCGCCGCTGCCAAAGCCGAACGCTTCGGAGATGCCCGCGTTATTGATCAGGCCGTCAATGCGGCCAAATTTGGCAAAGGTGGCATCGACCCAGGCCTGGGGCGATTCGGGATCGAACGCATCGAATGCATGGCAGAGGCAGTTTTCGCCCGCTTGTTCAGCCATGCTTTCGGGCGCGCGGGCGCCGAGGCTGAGGAGATAGCCGTCCTGGTGCAAACGTTCGGCGATGGCCGCGCCAATGCCGCGATTGGCACCGGAAAGCATGATGACGCGGCCTGTCGGGTCCAGGCGGCCTGGGTTCGGGGTACTCATGGTCTCACTCCAAATCTGTACTGTCATGGCGGCGATAGTATTGCACCCCGGCGCCGTCAATCCTATAAGATCGCCTTTTGATGAATGAATTAACTTCGAACGATCTGCCTTTCCGCCATCTCCTTGGTATCGAGGGGCTATCCCCCGACGATATTACCGAGATCCTTGATCTGTCCGACCAGTACGTGGCGCAAAACCGTCAGGTCGATAAAAAGCGTTCGATCCTGGGCGGACGCACACAGATCAATCTGTTTTTTGAAACCTCGACCCGTACCAGAACCTCGTTCGAGCTGGCCGGCAAGCGCCTGGGTGCCGATGTCATCAATATGTCAGCCACGGCCTCGGCCATCAAAAAAGGCGAGACCCTGATCGATACGGCGGCGACCTTGAACGCCATGCACCCCGATGCCCTGGTGGTGCGTCACCCGCATTCGGGCGCCGTTGCCCTGTTAAGCCAAAAGATGGATTGCAGCGTCATCAACGCCGGTGATGGCAGTCATGAACACCCCACGCAAGCGTTGCTGGATGCCTTGACGATCCGCCGCCGCCTGGGCCATCTGCATGGCCTGACCGTGGCCATTTGCGGCGATATACTGCATAGCCGGGTGGCGCGCTCTAACATCATGTTGCTTTCCATCATGGGTGCCCATGTCCGCGCCATCGCCCCGCCAACCCTGTTACCCGGCGCGGTGGAGCGGATGGGGGTCGAGATTTTTCATAACATGGCGGAGGGTCTGAAAGACGTCGATATTGTCATGATGCTGCGCCTGCAGAACGAGCGTATGAACGGTGCCTATGTGCCCTCGACGCGGGAGTATTATCACTTCTATGGCCTGGATCAGGCCAAGCTGGCCAAGGCCAAGCCGGAAGCGTTGATCATGCATCCGGGGCCAATGAACCGGGGCGTGGAAATTGATAGCGACCTGGCCGACGATATAAACCGCAGTGTCATCCGCGAGCAGGTGGAAATGGGCGTGGCGGTTCGAATGGCGGTGCTGGATCTGCTGTCCCGGCGTAGCACCAACCAACCGCCTGTCGGCCCGGAAGAGGCCGCGCCAAATGGCCGCCCGGAAGGGCCTGGGGAGGCCGCGTCATGAGCGCGGTAGCCTATATAGATGCCCGCCTGATCGATCCGGCCAGCGGCCTGGATGCTTCCGGCGCCTTGCTGACCGAGGATGGTCGGATCGCCGGTCTGGGACCGGATCTGTTTAACGACGGCGTGCCCGACGGCACGACGGTGGTGGATTGCGCCGGACGGGTGCTCTGCCCTGGCTTGATCGACATGCGTGTCTTCGTCGGCGAGCCCGGCGCCGAGCATAAGGAAACGCTGGCTTCGGCTTCCGAAGCCGCCGCCGCCGGCGGCGTCACCTGCATCATCGTGCAACCGAACACCGAGCCGGTGATCGATGACGTGGCCCTGGTCGAATACATCAAACGTCAGGCGCGGGATAAAGCATCCGTGCGTATTCATCCCATGGCGGCAATCACCAGGGGCTTATTGGGCGAACAGATGGCGGAATTGGGCCTGCTGGCGGAGGCCGACGCGGTGGCCTTCACGGATGCGGACCGCGCCATCGACAATGCCCAGGTTATGCGCCGGGTACTCAGCTATGCCTCCGCCTTCGGGTTGCTGATCTGCCATTACCCCGAGGAACCCGCCCTGGCCCGCAGCGGCGTGATGAACGCAGGCGAAGTGGCCATGCGCCTGGGCCTGCCCGGTATCCCGACCCAGGCGGAAACCATCATGTTGGAACGGGATTTGCGTCTGGTTGAGATGACCGGCGGGCGTTATCACGCGGCTTGTCTTTCGACGGCTGATGCGATCGAGGCCATGGCGCGGGGCAAGGCGCGGGGTCTGCCCGTATCAGCGGCGGCGGCGGTGCATAGCTTTGCCATGAACGAAATTGCCGTCGGGCAATACCGCACCTTTGCCAAGACGGCACCGCCCCTGCGGGCGGAGGATGACCGCCTGGCGGTGGTCGCGGGCCTGGCGGAGGGCACCATTGATGTGATTTGTTCCTGCCATGATCCGCAAGACGCCGAGTCCAAACGTCTGCCCTTCGAACTGGCGGCGACCGGTATCATCGGCTTGGAAACCATGCTGCCCCTGGCGTTGGAGCTGTATCACAACGGCGCCCTGGGCCTTTCGGATTTATTGGCCAAGATGACTTCCCGCCCGGCGGATCTGTTGGGCCTGCGGGGGGGCAAGTTGGCGCCGGGCGCGCCGGCGGATCTGTTGATCTTTGATCCCGACAAGCCTTGGCGCATTGACGAGGAACGTTTTCATTCCAAGGCCAAGAATACGCCTTATCATGACCGCCCCGTGCAGGGCCGTCCCTGGCGCACCATTGTTGATGGCAAGGTGGTATACTCCGACCCTGACGGGAATTAGATGATGCCGACACCATTGGGCGATTTTAGCTATATCTGGCCATATTGGGCGGCTGCGGCGTTCGGCTATTTGCTGGGCTCCATTCCGTTCGGCCTGGTGCTGACCCGGCTGGCGGGCCTGGGCGACGTGCGCAATATCGGTTCGGGCAGTATCGGCGCTACCAATGTGCTGCGCACGGGGAACAAGGGCCTGGCCGCCCTGACGTTGGTTTTGGATGGCGGCAAGGGCGCGGCGGCGGTATTGCTGGGCGCCATGTATGGGCCCGATACGGCGGTGCTGGCGGGCGGTGGTGCCTTCATCGGCCATCTGTTTCCGATC
The DNA here is from genome assembly GCA_018701215.1 of Rhodospirillaceae bacterium. Lineage (GTDB taxonomy): Bacteria > Pseudomonadota > Alphaproteobacteria. Next base: position 27,054 of record JABIWH010000006.1, on the reverse strand, counting down.
TGGCTGAAATTCAAGGGCGGCAAGGGTATGGCCACATTTATCGGCGTGATGCTGGTGGCCAACTGGCCCGCCGGTCTGTTGTGTTGTCTGACCTGGTTGGCGGTGGCCGCGCTGTTTCGCTTTTCCTCGCTGGCATCCCTGACCGCCGCGCTGGCGGGTCCAGGATATGCCTATTGGCTGGGTAATTGGCAGATCATGGAGCTGGCCGCCTTCATGACGGTGTTGGTTTTCCTTCGCCATCATCAAAATATCCGCCGTCTGGTGACTGGTGCCGAGCCCAAGATCGGCGCGAAAAAATAGACATAAACCGGTTCCTTTTCGCTACACTTTCTCGGATCAATATGGGTTTGATTGGGGAGAGGTATGGCGGACATTCAGGCGGGACGGTTAAGCGGCCCGGAATTGGCGGAAAATTTCGCCGACGTACATCGGCCATTGAGCGGCGCCGAGGCCCTGGCGGAAGCTAACCGCTGTTATTTTTGTTATGACGCACCCTGCATCAACGCCTGTCCCACCGGTATCGATATTCCCGGCTTTATCCGCGCCATCGCCACGGGCAATGTGGGCGGTGCCGCCATGACGATCCTGCAGGAGAACATTTTCGGCGGTAGCTGCGCCCGCGTCTGCCCGACGGAGATCCTCTGCCAGGGCGCCTGTGTGCGCAATGATCCCCCCCTCGCCATCGGATTGTTGCAGCGGCATGCCACGGATCATCTGGAACCGGGCGCTCCGCACCCCTTTTCCCGTGCGCCGGACACCGGCCGCAAGGTCGCGGTGGTGGGTGCGGGACCGGCTGGGTTGAGCTGCGCCCATGGCCTGGCCCGGCAAGGGCACGAGGTTGTCGTCTTCGAAGCCAGGGACAAGCCCGGCGGGCTGAACGAATTCGGCATCGCGGCCTACAAATTGCCTGATAATTTTGCCCAGCACGAGGTCGGGTTCATTTTGGCGATTGGCGGCGTTGAGCTCCGGCATGGCCAGCAGGTTAAGCTCGGCCAGCTGCGTCGGGACTTTGACGCAGTGTTCATTGGCGTGGGGCAAGGCGGCGTCCGCGGCCTGGATCTGCCGGGGATGGATCTGGCAGGCGTACATAACGCGGTCGATTATATCGCCGCGCTGCGCCAGACCGATCTGGCCGGCTTGCCTGTTGGCGCCAAGGTTGTGGTGATCGGCGGCGGCAATACGGCGATCGACATCGCGGTGCAAAGCAAACGCCTGGGCGCCGAAGACGTCACGATCGCCTATCGGCGCGGACCGAAACAGATGGGCGCGACCCGTCACGAACAGGATTTCGCGCAAATCAACGGTGTGCGGATCAAGCACTGGCTGCAACCCGTGCGCCTTGAGAGTGAGGGAGGCGAGGTGCGGGCGGCGGTTTTTGCCTCTGCCCAGACAGCTGTCGAAACGATTATCCCCTGCGATATGGTCTTCAAGGCCGTGGGCCAAACTTATGCGCCCGTGGCGGATGATGGGTTGGAGTTGGCGGATGGGCGCATTGCCATCGACCGGGATGGCCGGACTTCACTATCGGATGTTTGGGCCGGCGGGGATTGCGTTGCGGGCGAGGATTTGACCGTGCAAGCCGCGCAGGACGGCAAACTTGCCGCCCGTGCCATTGATGCGTACTTGCAAGAAAACAGGGGGAGCTAGGCCATGGCCGATCTACGTTGCGACTTCGCCGGCATTAAATCGCCGAACCCGTTCTGGCTGGCCTCGGCCCCGCCCACCGACAAGGCCTACAACGTGGAACGCGCGTTTAAGGCGGGTTGGGGCGGTGCGGTGTGGAAGACCTTGGGCGAGGACCCGCCGGTGGTCAACACCACCTCGCGCTATGGTGCCGTCGCCGTCAACGGCCAGCGCATGGTGGGTTTCAACAATATCGAGCTGATCACGGACCGGCCCCTGGATGTGAACCTGCGCGAGATCAAACAGATCAAGCGGGATTGGCCGGACCGGGCACTGCTGGTCTCCCTCATGGTGCCATGCGAGGAGGCGCCTTGGCGCAAGATCCTGGCGGCGGTAGAGGACACTGGCGCTGACGGCGTGGAGCTGAATTTCGGCTGCCCTCATGGCATGTCCGAGCGCGGCATGGGTTCCGCCGTCGGTCAGGTGCCGGAATACGTCGAAATGGTAACCCGGTGGTGTAAATCCATGACCCGTATGCCGGTGTTCGTGAAACTGACGCCGAACGTGACCAATATCCTGGCGCCGGCGCGGGCCGCCAAGGCCGGCGGGGCCGATGCGGTCTCGTTGATCAATACGGTGAATTCCATCATCTCGGTGGATTTGGACAACATGGCGCCGACGCCAACGGTGGATGGCAAGGGCAGTCATGGCGGCTATTGCGGGCCGGCGGTGAAACCCATCGCTTTGCATCTGGTGGCCCAGATTGCGCGTGATCCCGAATGCGCCGGCATGGCCATATCCGGCATTGGCGGTATCGAGACTTGGCGTGATGGGGCGGAGTTCATCGCCCTGGGGTCCAACGGCGTCCAGGTCTGCACCGGCGCCATGCATTATGGCTTTAAGATCATCGACGATATGATCGACGGCCTGGGCAACTGGATGGCTGCCAAAGGGTATGGCCGCCTGACGGACTTTCATGGTGCGGCATTGGCCAATCTGGTCGATTGGCAGGATTTGAACATAAATGCCGAATTGGTGGCGCGAATTGATCAGGATACATGTATCAAATGCGGCCTGTGCCACATTGCCTGTGAGGACACCGCCCATCAGGCGATTTCAGTGACCGGGCAGGGACCCGAAAGGCGCTTTCAGACCATCGATGCCGAATGCGTCGGCTGTAACCTGTGCGCCCATGTTTGCCCCGTTGAGAACTGCATCACGATGGCCCCGGTGGACAATGGCAAACCGTATTTGAACTGGACCCAGGACCCGCGAAACCCCCATGCGGCCGCTGCCGAATAGCGGCTGCCTTCTTTGATTGCGCGGCGGCGGGCGGTTGGTTATGGTCCGGCCTCCGCGCACCGGTGAATGTCGCGGGTGGTTTTTGAATTTTGAAGTTGGGAGCATATTTGCATGGTCGAAGTGGGTGGTATCGCGGCGGATCGGCTGCGGCAGTTCATCGAGCGGGTGGAACGGCTGGAAGAGGAAAAAGCGGCTCTCGCCTCTGATGTGCGGGAGGTCTATGCCGAGGCCAAATCGGTGGGTTTTGACCCAAAAATCATGCGACAGATCGTTAGACTGCGGAAGATGAACGAAGCCGATCAGCAGGAGATGGAAGCCCTGATCGATACCTACAAACACGCGTTGGGTATGGAATAATTCGGACTCCGGCGGGGCCTTATTCGGCCCTGCCATCGACGCTAACACCTGCCTCCAGCAGCTCGGAAATCTGCGCCTCGGTGTAGCCGGCTTCCTGCAGGATTTCCACGCTGTGTTCGCCCAAGGTGGCGGGCAGGCGGCGGATCTCCGCCGGGGTCTCGGAAAACGTCATCGGCGGCGAGGTCAATCTGATGCGGCCTTCGCTGGGATGCTCGAAGGTCTGGAAAAACCCGACTGCCTGCATGTGTTCATCAGCCGCCAAATCGTCGAGGCCGGTTGCCTCGCCGTGGGGAATATCGGCCTCTTCGAGGGCGGCCAGCAGAGCGGCGGTTTTCCAATCCTTCACCAGGTCAGCGACCATTTCATATAGCTCGCCGATCTTTTCACTGCGGATTTTCGGATCGATGACGCGTGGATCCTCCAGCATGTCCTCTCGGTTCGTCATGGTGAAGAATGCCTGCCATTGTTTGGTGTTGTAGGGCAGGGTGCAGACATAGCCGTCAAGCGTGGCATAGGGCCGGCGGTATTCGACCATGGAACGCTCGTAGCCGGCGGGGCCCAATGGCGGCTCAAAAGCCTGGCCCGAGTGATGTTCGATCAGGTTGAAGCCGACCATGGCTTCGAACATCGGCACCTCGACCAATTGACCCTTGCCGTTCTGCTGCCGGCTGAACAGTGCCGCCAGGGTGGCATGCGCGCCGACCTGGGAGCAGATTTTGTCGCAAACGGAGGCGTTGACGAAGGTCGGTGGGCCGTCGCGGCCGCCCTGCATCGCCGCCATTCCCGAGACACCCTGAATGATGTCGTCATAGGCCGGCCGTTTGGCGTAGGGGCCCGATTGGCCGAAACCCACCAATGCGACATAGATGATGTTCGGATTGACCGCGCGGCAGTCTTCATAGCCCAGGCCCAGGCGGTCCATGGCGGCGGGACGGACGGAGCAGATCAGCACATCCATGCTCTCGACCAATTTCAGGAAGGCCTCCCGCCCCCGTTCTGCCTTCAGGTCGAGAACGATGCTGCGTTTGTTCCTGTTCGCCATCAGGAAAAAGTGTCCCATGCCCTCGTTACGGAACGGGTAAATGCCCCGGGTAATATCGCCGTCCCGCGCCTCGACCTTGATGACTTCGGCGCCATAGTCACCAAGAATCTGGCAGGCATAGGGCCCGTAGCCCACGGAGGTCACATCGAGTATCCGGACGCCGTCGAGTGGTCCCGCCATTTTTTTCTACTCCACATTTAAAGACGCTGCACAGCTTACTAGCGCATCCCTGTTCCTACCGCCAAGCCTCAATTGGGTCTGCTTCCGCCGAAACAATTGAAACCTTTTTTCTGGCCCCCAGAAATCAATCTGATGCAGAGGTGCCATATCTATTCACCATTGCAAGTCACCAAACTGAACTTGCTAGCAAAGACCAGCTACTCAAATGGGGAATAGAGCAATGACCGAAACAACAGCACAGACCACCGCGAACACAACCGCGAACACCACCGTAAACAATGGCGTCAACGTCGAAGCGCTGATCGGCGCCCGCGAAGCGCTGGATGCCGCGCCCGAAGCCGGCCAGTTCAAATGGCGCGCCACCTCCGAATGGGTCAATGGCACCCATACCCGTTCGACCATCACCGACTTCTACGGACTTGGCGCCGAACAGCACCGGAACAAGACCTTTACCGTCGAAACCGATCATCCGGAAGCCTTCGCGGCCGAGGACAATGCAGCAACCCCGGTGGAGGTCGTGCTTTCCGGTTTGGCCGGCTGCCTGACCGCCGGTGTCGCCGCCGTGGCGCAACACCGTGGCATTCAGCTGCGGTCCGTCAGGGCGACCCTGGAAGGCGACATGGATATTCAGGGCATTTTGGGTGTCGACGAAGACGTCCGCAACGGCTTTGGCAATATCCGGGTGAATTTCCAGGTCGATGCCGATGCCAGCGAAGACGAGATCAAGGCATTGGTGGCGCAGTCGCAAAAGCGCTCCGCCGTGTTCGATATCATCACCAACCCAACCAACGTCTTCGTCATCGTCAACGCGTGACGCTGATTACCCAACAGGAGCGAGTGTCATGAAATACACCACGACCGTCATCATCGGCGCCGGGCAATCCGGGCTCGCCTTCTCCAAGCATCTCAGCCACCGCTCGATCGACCATGTGTTGATCGAGCGGGGTGAGGTCGCCAACTCCTGGGCCAAGGAGCGCTGGGATTCGCTGCGGCTGCTGACCCCGAATTGGCAGAGCCGTCTTCCAGGTCATGCCTACAATGGCAACGACCCGGATGGCTATATGAACATGGCGGAGGTCGTCCGCTTTCTTCAGGGCTATGCCGATAGCACTGGTGCGCCCGTACAGGACAATACCAAGGTGATATCAGTTCGACCATTGGACGGCGGCTACGTGGTCACCACGGACAGAGGTGAATGGCGCTGCCGGTGCCTGGTCCTGGCCAATGGTGCTTGTAACATCGCGACCGCGCCAAAGGTTGCCCAGGCGTTGCCGGGGTTGATCGCAAGCATAACGCCCATGCAGTACCGCAACCCCGATCAACTAGCCGTCGGCGGCGTCATGGTTGTCGGGGCCTCGGCGACCGGCGTTCAATTGGCCAGGGAGATCCAGGCCTCTGGCCGGCAAGTCACCTTGGCGGTTGGCGAACATGTTCGACTGCCGCGCCTCTATCGGGGCCGCGATATCAAATGGTGGATGGACGCCATCGGTATGATGGATATGCGCCATGACGAGGTCGATGACATCAGGCGGGCCCGGCGTCTGCCGTCTCTGCAGCTGGTCGGCACGCCGGAACATATGACCCTGGATCTCAACGCCCTGCGCGGCATGGGGATCGAGATTGTCGGCCGCCTGTCGGGATTGTGCGATGGCAAGGCGCAGTTCTCGGGCGCCCTGGGCAATCAATGCGCGCTGGCGGATCTGAAGATGAACCGCCTGCTCGATAGCATCGATCAATGGGTCACCGCGAACGGCGTGGCGGCGGAGTTTGATGCCGCGCACCGTTTCGCCCCGACCGCGATAAGCGCTGAGCCCCGGCTGAACATGACGCTGGCGGACGCAGGTATCAAGACGGTTCTCTGGGCCACGGGCTATCGCCCGGACTATTCCTGGCTGCATGTGCCCGTGCTTGACCGCAAGGGCCGCATTCGCCACGACGGCGGCGTGGTCGATGCACCCGGCATGTACGTGATGGGGCTGCCATTCCTGCGCCGGCGCAAATCATCCTTTATCGACGGTGCGGGCGACGATGCCCGCGACCTGGTCGAACATCTGAATTCCGGGCTGCACCGCGCGGCTGCATAGGGGAGTTGAATTGATGTCAGATATCCAAAATTACGAGCCTTCGTATGACGCCGTGATTGTCGGTGCGCGCTGCGCCGGCGCTGCAACGGCGATGCTATTGGCCCGTGCCGGCGCCAACGTCCTGTTGGTTGACCGGCAGCAATATGGCAGCGACGTGGTCTCGACCCACGCCCTGATGCGGGCCGGTGTTTTGCAGCTGGCGCGCTGGGGCGTGCTGGGCGAGGTCATGGCGGCGGGCACACCGGCGGTAACACAGACCGCCTTCCATTATGGAGACCAGGCGGTGCAGGTGAATATCAAGCCTGAACACGGCGTTGAATATCTCTGTGCGCCGCGCCGTACTGTTCTCGACCGGGTATTGGTGGACGCGGCAAAAGAAGCCGGCGTCGACGTTCGCCATGGCGTCACGCTGACCAATCTGCAATTTGCTCTGGATGGCCAAGTTACCGGCGTGCATTTGAAGGATGCCAGCGGGAAGGTCGCCACCGTTCGCGCCGGTGTCGTGATCGGCGCCGATGGCCGACAATCAGTCGTTGCCCGGCGGGCGGGGGCGCGAACCTACGTCCAGGGTCCGGAAAGCTCCGGTTATGTCTACGGCTATTTCGAAGGCCTGGCGAATGATGGTTATCATTGGTATTTCGAAGACGGCACCGCCGCGGGCGTCATACCCACCAATGACAATCAACACTGTGTCTTCGTTGGCGTGCATCATGATCAATTCGCCAGCACGTTTCGCAGAGATTTGACGGGCGGCTTTTCGCGCATGGCGGCGGCCAATTCGCCTGCCTTGAGAGATGCTCTCGACAATGCCCGCATGCTTGGCCGTTTGCGCGGATTTTCGGGCGGATGCGGCTATTTCCGGCAGTCATACGGTCCTGGTTGGGCCCTGGACGGCGATGCGGGATATTTCAAGGATCCCTTGACCGCCCACGGCATCACCGATGCCTTCCGCGATGCCGAGCTGCTCTCGCAGGCTGTTTGCGCCGGATCCATACAAGCTTTGGCGCAATACCAGGACGAACGGGACACGCTTTCCAGGCCGCTGTTTGATGTGACCAACGCCATCGCATCTTTCCAATGGGATCTTGATGAAATCAAGCTTCTGCATGGCCAATTGAGCGATGCCATGAAGACGGAAGCCAACCATGTCGCCGGGTTTTCGGCGTACCATCCTCTGGCGGCATAGGAGCGAGCACAATGACCACCGAAAACTCACCTTGGGCGCAAACCATCGCCGGACAGCCCATAGCTGGGACCACGGCGCAACGCAGCCGCACCACGCGCATGCGGGACATCGAAATGTTCACCGAGATGACCGGTGACCGCAATCCCATTCACTATGACGAGGCATTGGCGGTAGCCACGCCGTTCGGCAAATTGATCGTGCAGGGCGGCGTTACCACGGGGCTTTTCAATGCGGTCGTGGCCGAGGATATGCCCGGCCCCGGCACAGTGTTCCTTGAAACCAACTGGAAGTTTGTCAAAGCCGTCGGCGTCGGCGAGACCATCACGGCGACGGTGAGGGCCATCGACGTCCGGCCCGACAAGGCGATTTGCCAGCTCGAAACCATTATCCGCAATGCGAATGGCGAAGACTGTGTCGTGGGAACGGCCACGACCTACACCATGCCGTTGCGCAACGGCGATGCCGAAGCCTGATCGCCGGATCTATTTGTTCAGGAAATGCAATGGCAGACCGGGGCGCGGCCAATCCATGGCAACCAGTTTGCCGGTGCCTGACAAGGTGATAAACGCTGTTTTCAGATCCGGGCCGCCAAAGCAGATGTTGGTGGTCATGACGTCGGGCATGGGAATGAACTCCACAATGCCCCCTGACGGCGCGGCAACGGTGATGCCTCCGGTCATCAAGGTGGCGACACAGATATTGCCGTTGGCCTCCAGGGCCAGGGAATCGAAACGCACATTTCCCTCGGGTGCCATGATCAAATCGCCCCAGCCTACTGCGGGCCAGGGTTTTTTCGCCACTTCGCCCTCGCCGACGATATCCCAGGCGACCAGGCGGGCTGCATCCGTCTCCGCCGCATAGACCCGGCCATCGTCGGGCGACAGACCGATGCCGTTGGGCATGAACAGGGGGTGGATCGCCTCGACAATCAGGCTGCCGTCGGAGCGTGCGTAATAGACCGCGCCACGGTCCAGGTCCCGCGGCCGCGCCTTGCCCAGATCCGTGAACCAGAAATTTCCGGCCTTATCGAACACGATATCGTTGGGACCGCACAGGCGGTTGCCGTCGCACTCGGTGTACAGGGTTTCGATTTCGCCGGTTTCCAGATCGACCCGCTGGATGGAGCCGGTAACATAGTCATCGGAAGCGCCGATGGTATGCAGGATGCCGTCATCGGTGCCCCAGTTGAAGCCGCCGTTGTTGCAAATATAGCATTTGCCGTCGGGACCCATGGCCGCGCCGTTGGGACCGCCGCCTGTCTTGGCGATGATCTCCTGGCTGCCGTCGGGCAATACACGGGTCAGGGTCTGACGCTCGATCTCGACCAGGATGACGCTGCCGTCTGGCATGGCGATGGGGCCTTCGGGAAAACGCAGGCCGGAGGTGATTTCTCTGAATTGGGTCATTTGCACGCCTATATTTTGTCGTTATTTGAGTGGTGAAAAGGATGCCGGCAGCAACAGCATGTTCCGCATCTCTTCAAGATGCTGCCCGGCCTTACCCAAAAAGGCCTGCCAATCAGGATCGGCCATGGCATTGGCGCGGGCCTCGGCTCGCTGCGCCAGACTATCATAGACCCAAAGATGCGAGACCTCGTTGGGGTCCTCGGCCTCCGTTTGCCACAGGCAGACGTTTTGTGAATGACGCTCCCGCGCCGGCATGGCCTCGGAGATGGCTTTGATGAAGGCAGGAGCCGCGCCCATGTGGGTCTTGTAGTAGCGGTATTCATATACGTGGCCCTCGCCGGCAACCGGCTTGAGGGGCAAACGCGGGTGCATCAAGCGGATTTGCTGGCGTCGGATCAATGGCTTCACATGGGCCACATAATCCTTGACCCAGTCCGGATTCTGTCCCAGCCGGGCGCGGGCATCGGCCCGTGCGTTGAGGTCGTCATAGGACCAAAGATGGGCAATCTGGTTCAGGGTGCCGAATTCGGTGAACCAATAGCCTTCGCATTTGCCGCAGTCATCGCCTCGGATCACCATGGCGCGTTCCTCGGCCAGTTTTAGAAATTCCGGCACCTTGCCCGGCCACAAGGTGTAGATGCGTAGTTCATGTATCAAGATAAGGTCCCTCCATTTGGCCGTGATCTTGCCAAGGGCGCGCCGCTATGACAACTACCTTGCTGAATGAAAGGCGATATCGACGCGAATAGAGGCCATGATACAGGTTACCGAACATATCCAACTGTCCGAGGACGAGATTGAGGAGCGCTTTATCCGCGCGCCGGGTCCGGGCGGGCAGAATGTGAACAAGGTCGCCACGGCGGTGCAATTGCGTTTTGACGCCGCCCATAGTCCTGCGCTCACACCTTCCGTGTTGCGCCGCCTCCGTGTGATCGCGGGCAGCCGCATGACCCAGGCCGGCGTTATCGTGTTGACCGCCAGCCAATACCGTAGCCAGGAGCGCAACCGACAGGATGCCGTGGCGCGTCTGGTCGATCTGATCCGCAAGGCCGCGACGCCGCCGAAACACCGCCGTCCGACCAAGCCAAGTATGGGCGCCAAGCGCCGGCGGATGGATAGCAAGAAAAAACGCGGTAACGTGAAAAAAACCCGTGGCCGCGTGACATCACACGATTGAAGGAGATGCTTTATGCGATTTGAAAACAAAGCGGTCATCGTCACGGGCGGATCATCGGGCATTGGCCGAGCTATCTGCCGCCAGCTTGCGGCCGAGGGCGCGGCGGTAACGATCTTTGATCGGACCGAAGAGGTACGCGAAGGCGGGCGCCCCACTGTGACGGAGATCATTGAAGCCGGCGGCACGGCCTCTTTCGTGCCCGGGGATGTGACCGCGTGGGATGATCTGGACCGGGCCGTCAGTGGCGTCGTAGCCGAACATGGCCGCCTGGATGTGATGATCAACAACGCCGCCATATCAGTGGGCAAGCCATTGCTGGACACGGCGGAAGACGAATGGGACCAGGTCATTGCCGTCAATGCCAAGGGCGTGTTTCTGGGCTGCAAGCGCGCGGTGCAACAGTTTCTAACTCAGGAGCCACGGGCCGAGGCGCGCGGGCGGATTGTCAATATTTCCTCCCAACACGGCATGATTTCCTCGCCCGGCGACATTGCCTATGGCACGGGCAAGGCGGCGGTGGTGTACATGACCCGGCAGATTGCCGCCGACTATGGCGCCCGGCAAATCATCTGTAATGCCGTGGCACCGGGCAAGATTGTCACCGGCAAGCCGGGCCGGGCCAACGAAGCGGCGCTAATCGACTATTCAGAACGCCGCACGCCTCTGCCGCGCCTGGGCCAACCCGATGATGTCGCCTCCGCCGTGGCCTTTCTCGCCAGCGACGAGGCGCGCTATATTACCGGCGAAAACCTGATGGTGGACGGCGGTTGGATGGCGGCATGAGCGAGAAAACAATCTATCACGTCTGCGAGGACGCGGCCTGGCGCGCAGCACAAGGGCTGGGTACATATGCAGGGTCCGCCGATGATCTGCGGGATGGCTTCATGCATTTCTCCACCCTCGCCCAGGTCCGCACCTCCGTCGCCATTCACCGTGCCGGACAGGCGGGCCTGATCATGCTCGCCGTGGCGGCGGACAAGCTGGGCCCGGCCTTGAAATGGGAAGCATCCCGTGGCGGGCAGCTATTCCCTCATCTATATGGCGACCTGCCTATTGATGCGGTGGTCGAGGCGATCGACCTACCCTTGGGGCCGGACGGCATGCACATCTTTCCCGACGGCTATCCAGGCCTGGAGGCAGAGGCCCCGGCATCGGCTTAAGCGTCAGAATCTAACGATTAGCATCTGTTTTCTCACGCCTTATTCACGGCTTCCGATGCCCGGAACTCACGCTGAAATGACGCCGGGCGGGCAATGTTGGCGGACGTTAACCCGAGGAAACCCTAAGAGGATAAGAACAATGAGTGGCAAGGTATTGATCAACTGTGCATTTGGTAAGAGCGACGCGGAACGGGCCACGATCGCCTTTCTCGCGGCCAGCGCGGCGGCGGCCAGCGACAGGGAAACCACCATGTTCCTGACTTCCGATGCAATCCAGTTGGCAACCAAGGAAGGTGCCAACGGGATCGAGGCGGCGGGCTACAACCCACTCAGCACTTTCCGCGATGCCCTGATGGAGAATGGCGGCAAGCTGTGGGTATGCCCGGCGTGTGCGGCGGCGCATGGCCTACAGGCCGAAGACCTGATCGACGGTGCCGAGCTTGCCGGCATACCGAGAGTGATAGAATATACGGACAATGGGGCTGTCACTCTGATGTAGCGTCCGACCACGTTTCATTTGAAGCTAAGCTGCGGCGCCGAATGAGGTCCCAGGACAGTTTCGGGCTCTCGTCGGCGCCGCTTCTTCATTGTGGCGTGATCTGGACGGTTATGATCAGGCGTTCTAAGCTGTGACTTGCATCCTAGGTCCGGGGTGAGGGAATACAGGGGATAAGTCATGACTTCAGTGTCGCCGGAAACGGTCGGGGAAAGCGCTTCTATCAACATCACACCGCAAACCCTTCACATCGGCGCGGAAATTTCGGGTGTGGATTTGAGCCAGCCGCTGGCCCCGGCGCTGCGTCAGGAAATCAACGAAGCCATGGTGAAGTGGAAGGTGATCTTCTTCCGCCAACAAAATCTCGATCACGCCGCTCATGTTGCTTTCGCGCGCCAGTTCGGGCAGCCGACCATCGGCCACGCCGTGTTCGGCCATGAGGACGGCTACCCCGAGATTTACTCCATCGCCAAGAACCGGACCGCCAACAGTCACCGCGAAGAACGGCTGGCCACCCCATGGGTCGGTTGGCACACCGATATAACCGCCGCCGTCAATCCGCCCCGGGCCTCGATCCTGCGCGGCGTCACCGTGCCGCCTTTTGGCGGTGATACCATGTGGACCAATCTGGCCGTCGCCTACGACGCGCTGTCGGCGCCAATTAAGCAGCTGGTCGATGGTCTGCGTTGCATCCATGCCTTCGCGCCGCCCGCCGGTGCAAAAACCGTTGATGAATATGATAAAAGCGTCAAACGCCGGACCTTGAAGACAGAGCATCCAATGGTCACCGTGCATCCGGAATCCGGCGAGCGTCTGTTGTTTCTCAGCCCGTCATTCGTGAAATCGATTGTCGGGGTCAGCCCCCGGGAAAGCCAGCGGTTATTGGAAATGCTGTGGGAACACGTGGTGCGAACAGAGTTCACCGTGCGCTTCAAATGGAACGCCGGCGATATCGCCATGTGGGATAACCGCGCTACCGCGCACTTGGCGCCCAACGATATTTTCGATTCCAATTTCGACCGCCAGCTTTACCGCATCACTTTGGTCGGAGACGTACCCTGCGGCGTCGATGGCGCGCCGTCGGTGTCGTTGGAGGGCGAGCCAATATTGTCGGTGGAAGAGGAACTGGCGCGCCGTTGACAATGATCGTTTCGGCCTAATCCTTATAGTCGGGCTGTTCCTTGTCCAGCATGCGTTTTAGGGCATCGAAATGATGCTCGGCGTTGGAGCGGCCATAATAGGTCGGTGATTGCTTGAAGGCGGCGATGGATTTATCAATCACCTCCTGGCTCAGCACATGCAGGGGCTGTCCGGTCCACATGGCATAGAGCTGTACCTGCGCCACCCGCTCAAGATAGTACATGCGGTCATAGGCGTCGGCCACGGTGCGGCCAATCGTGGCGGCGCCGTGATTGGCCATCATCAGGATTTTCTTGTCGCCAATTGCCTCCAGCAGACGCTCGCCCTCGGCCGGATCAAAGGCGGGGCCGGTGTATTCGTCGTCATAGGCGGTTTGCATGGCGACACCCAGTTCAGTCTGGCCGATGGGCAGAATGCGTTGATCCTTTAGCCGCGACAGGGCGGAGGCAAAGGGCATATGGGTGTGCAGCACACAGGCGGCTTCTTTCGACAGGCGGTGCATGGGCGCATGAATGCAATAGCCGGAGCGTTCAACCTCGCCCTCGCCCACCAGCACCTCGCCCTCAAAACTCACCTCCATGAAGGATGAGGCGCGGACCTCGGACCAGTGCAGGCCAAAGGGGATCTGATAATAGCGGTCATCGGTGTTCGGCACGGCCAGGGTGAAGTGATTGAAGATGCCCTCGTGCAGACCGTGCTGGACAGCCAGGCGGTGCGATGCGGCAAGATCAATGCGGGCCTGCTGTTGGGCCGGATCATTCTGCGTGCTGTTATTGGACTGTAAGACCGAGATATTCATGAACGCGCTCCCCAAAGCGGCAAAGATAAACTGGCCGGACTATGCCATCAGGCACGGTGCAAGGTCCAGGAGTGTCTTGTTTGCTCCATGTAAGGAATGTAACCAAGATATGCGGAATATCTAATTTGGTAACCAATTTGTCATACAGCCTTAACGGGGCATTAAGGATCATTTGACAATGATCTGAAATTCAGGGCTTCGGGTTGCGAGGGGAACGTCACGGGGTCTTTTGGGGACGGCGGGTACATGCGGAGATCATTTTTCCGTTCGTTGCGATCCGGTTTTGAACAGATATGGTATGGGGTAAAGATCATGGGGGACCGAAATGCGCGCCTATTGGGATCGGTGATGATCCCACTGGCAGTGACATTCGTACCGTTTAGTTTTCAGGGGCCCTGTGCGGCCCTCAACGCGACGATTGAAGCCGCACGGGCCGGGAGGCCGGAAAAGGCTTTGCCGTCGTCGCCGGTGAAGTGAAGAACCTGGCAACGCAAACCGCGTCTTCGACGCATGAGATCGATACCTTGATCGATGCTATCCGGAGTCAGACGGAAGAAACTGTCGTGGCGATCCGCGGCATCAATGGCACGATCGAGACTTTGGATGAAAATGCCGCCGCTATCGTACAGTCAGGCGACCGTCAGGCGGAGGCGACGGGCGAGATAAGCCGTCATGTCCGAGACGCAGCCAACGGCACACGCGAGGTTGGCGACGGCGTGAACGAAGTTGCCCAGGCAGCCGGGCGCACCAATGAAATGACTTCGGAAGTGTTGAATGCCGCCGATGGCCTGATGCGCCATTCCGCCGATCTGGACGCACAGGTCGATCAATTCCTGCAAAAACTTCGCGCCGTTTGAGGCCTTATTAAGCTCCGCTAACCCAGCCGTTCCTTGACGGGCGCGATAACCTCCCCTGCATAGCGCTCCAGCTTGTCGGCGAAATCGCCTTCAAAGATAGCGGACGGTATGGCAAAGCGGCTGGCGCCCAACTCCGCCATGCGTTGGGCGGAACCGACGGGGTCGTCCGGGTCCAGGCCGGTAGTGATCTGGACCTGATCGGGGCTGCGGTCCGCATTTTCCGCTTCCTGGCGTACCGTGGCCAGCAACGGCTTGATATCCCCGGCCCAGCCGGTGGCCGGGAAGTAACCGTTGCCCAGACGGCCGGCGCGCCGGGCGGCGAATTCGCTGTGCCCGCCAATGGTAATTGGTAGCTCCGCCTGGATCGGTTTGGGGTTGCAGTTCATGGCGTCAAAGTTGACGAACTCGCCGTGATAGGCCGCATCATCCGTGGCCCACAAGGCGCGCATGGCCTCGATATATTCGTCCGTGCGCTTACCCCGGCGTGCGAAAGGCACGCCCAGGGCGTCGAACTCTTCCTCCAGCCAGCCGACGCCGATGCCCAGTTCCATGCGCCCGCCGGACATGTAATCCATTGTCGCCAACTGTTTCGCCAGAACCAGGGGATTGCGCTGGGGCAAAATCAACACCCCGGTCATGAAGCGCAGCCGCTCGGTACGCGCCGCCACATGGGTCATCCAGACCAGAGGATCGGGTAGCGGTGTCGTGTGGTCCCCCGGCAGCTTGCCCGTCGGGGAATAGGGGTAGGTAGAGTTATAATTGGTCGGCAGGACCACATGTTCGATGGTGACGGCAAAGGTGAAGCCCACCCGCTCCGCCACCTGGCAGAATTCCACCGCCCGGTCCGGCTCGGGGAAAATGAAGTTTGCGAAATGCACGCCGAATTCCATGGCGGTGATCCTCCTAATCAGCGTTGGGAATGAACAATTTCTCGCCTGCTACGGTAACGGCGGCGATGGCCGCTTGTCCAGCCGGTGCGGTCAGCCAATCCATGAAGCTGCGGACATCCGCCGCCTTGACGTGAGGGTGGCGCGCGGGATTGACCATGATGACGCTGTATTGGTTGCGCAGGCCTGGGTCTGCTTTGTCGAAAATTGCGGCCATCCCGCCTTTGTCGCGATAGCTTAGCCAGGTGCCCCGGTCGGTCAGGGTATAGCCGCTGGTCGCGGTGGCCATGCGCAGGGTGGCGCCCATGCCTGAACCAGTCTCCATATACCAGATCCCGGAACCCGGTTTGGGATCAATCCTGGCCGACCGCCACAATCCAAGTTCCTTCTTGTGGGTGCCGCTATCATCCGCGCGGGAGATAAAGGGCGCACCTTTGGCCGCGATACGGCGCAAGGCCTCGGATACATTGTCCGCGCCGGCGGCTTTCGCGGGATCGTTCTTGGGCCCGGCGATCAGGAACTGGTTATACATGACCAACCGGCGGTCGATGCCGAAGCCAGCCTCGACGAAAGCCTGTTCCGAGGGCGGGTGATGCACCAACAAGCCATCCGCATCGCCATTCTGCGATAGGCGCAAGGCCTGGCCGGTACCCACCGCGATGACATGCACGGCGATGCCGGTTTTCTTGGTGAACAACGGCAGGATGCGGTCGTATAGGCCGGAGGCGACGGTGGAGGTGGTCGAGGCCAGGGTGATGAAGCGCTCTCCGGCCATTCCCGGGGCAGGGGCGGCAAAAAAAAGTGTCAGGAGCGGCAGCGCGAAAAAAGCTTTTACGATGATCTTCGACATGGGCCGCAATATGCCGGAAGCGGTACCGCTCAGCAACCGCCGTTCCGGACAATTTCGCGTCGCTCTGCTATGGTCCGGGCATGAAATTCCCGATGACCATACGGATCGATCAATCCGACGAATACATCTTTGACAATCCGGCCCAGCCGGGCGAATGGGCCGTCTCTGGCGCCTTCGCTTTCGCGGGCGGGGATGTTGATCCAGAGAATTTGGACGGCGCCGACGAGATTGCCTTCGCCACGGCCTTCATGGGGACGTCCGGCTTCGGCTGGTCGACATTCGTCATCGTCCAGGAGATCGAGGCGGCGGATTTTGAAGCCGTCGTCGAAACCCTGGCGGATCATTTCATGGCCCGTTACAGCGCCCCCAGCCGTGATACGGCCCTAACGGCGGCCCGCGAGGAAGCCGGCTTCGCCGTCTCTCTGTGCGATCATCCGCTGGGCACTCTGCTGGGCATCGAACGATCTATTGGCGATGACGGAGTTATCGAACAATTCCGCATCGTCGATGGCCAGGCCGAAAGTGCCCACGGTGCGGCGTGGATGCCGGGTGAGAGCGAGGGCTAGGGCCAAGGTTGCCATCTTTGCATCAGCCGCTATCCTTCTATTCAGAGACTATCAACCCATCAATGCCCATCGCGGCGGGAGACTTTAGACATGGCTGTTGTCGAGACAGAGCGTCACGGACAAATCTTTGTGGTCAGAATGAACCGGCCCGAGCGCCTGAACGCCCTGAATACGGAAATGCGCACCATGCTGGCGGAAACCTGGACGGAATTCCGCGAGAGCAAGGAATTGGAGGTCGCCATATTTACCGGCACGGGGCGGGGCTTTTGTGCTGGCGAGGATATGAAGGAAACCCTGGAACATGGCAGGCCGGGTGGCAAGGTATTGCAACTAGCGGACCCTTACCGCGACGGCACCCTGGAAAAACCCGTGATCGGCGCCATCAACGGCTTTGCCATGGGCGGCGGCTTCATGCTGGCGGAAGGCACGGACCTGCGCGTTGCCGTGCACGAGGCGGTGTTCGAGATTTCGGAAGCCAAACGCTGGTTGCTGGGCGGCTACAATCACGGCCATATTGCCAATCTACCCTATGCGGTGGCCATGGAGATGGCACTGGGCTTCCGCTTCACGGCGCAGCGCTTCTACGAGATCGGCTTCGTTAACCGGGTGGTGGATGCCGACCAATTGATGCCGACGGCCATGGAAATGGCGGCACATCTGTTGACCCTGCCGCCCGCTTCCCGCGTCAACACGGTGCACATGATGCGCCAGATGCGTCCGGCTGTGGCGCCTGATATGGAGCGTCTGGCCGGCGCCCTGCATGATCACGGCGCCAAGAGCGATCTGATGGAATCCCGCGCCGCCTTTGCCGAAAAACGCACACCGAACTTCAAGGGTTGGGACGATGCCGAAGACCGCTACCGCACCCCGACCCTGGATGATCTCTAGCAGCCTGCTAGGTCTTCGCGGCCTGGCGGGCGGCGGCCCGTTCCTGGAACTCTTTGGTATTGTTGGTGCTGGGAAAGGGAATATCCGGCACCGGTAGGCCCAGGAAGGCGCACAAGGGTTCCCAGCCTTCGGCCACGTCGAAGACCAGCAGGCGTTCGGCGGGCAAGCCGGCTTTAACTTCCTCGATATTGCGCCGATAGATCGCCAGGGCGTGTTCCTTGTTCGTCAGATCGTCGCCGAAAATCTTATCGACAATTAGGTCGCGGGACATCCGCCGCATGCGCAAACGGTCCTTGTCGGTGACATCGTCCGTGCTTTGGAAGCCACGAAAAATGGTGTTGGAAATGCTGTTCCACCAGGCATCTTCATCGCGCAGGGTCAGGATCACCTTGGCATCGGGATAATACGCTGACAGAGGCCGCCAGAAATGACAGGCCGGCCAATCAACACAGGAATTGTAGCCATCCAGAATATCGTCCCAATCCGCCTCGGCGCCAACCGGGTCGGTTTGGGCGGCGTCGTACCAGGCATCCGCGTTCTCGGGCCGATTGACCACTTCCATCATGTGATAGCAGGGGCCGAGGCCCAGGTGCTCCAGCGCGCTCTTTGTGGACAACGTGCCTGTGCGGCCGAAACCGGCACCGATTACCTTGATTGTCATGCATGTGTCTTTCTATGGCCGGTGCAGTTCCGGCAGGGTTTGGGTAAAGGTTTGCCGTCCACGTTTGAAGCCATACATGGGCCGGGCGATGGTGGCCACGGCCTCGGCGCCGCTATGGGCGTTCCAAACCACCAAATCGGCTGATTTTCCGGGCGCAATGCCATAGTCATCTTGCCGCAACAGGCGGGCGGAACGGTGGGTCAGCATTTCGAAACAGTCCGCCAACTCGTCTTCGCCGCCACGTTGGGCCACGTTGGCGTATAGATTGGCGATGCGGATCAACGAACAATCACCGAACGGCGTGAACGGGTTCAGCACGTTGTTGGTTGATAGCGAACAATTGACGCCGCAGGCCAGCAGGGCGTTGGCATCGGCCACCCCGCGTATGACGCTGTGGTCCTGATGCCGGCCCATGACAAACAGATCCGTTGCCGGCAATACGGTGACCGCGACGCCAGTATCGGCCAGCCGCGCGCCCAGGTCCTGCAATTGATCGGGGGGCAGGCAGGAATACTTGGTGCCGTGCCCCACCGCCACCCGGCCGCCCCAGCCGAATTCCGCCGTCAGATCACAGACCAGATGGATATCCATGTCATCGATGGTCGGGCCAACGTCCAAGTGGATATCCACATCCACGTCGAACTCCCGGGCCAGCTCGAAAATACGGCGGATCTGGCCGCCATGGTCAGGGTCATAGCCCGGCGCCCCACCGACGACCGTGGCGCCGTTCTTTAATGCCGTGACCATATTGGCATCGGTCTCGGGCACGTTGGTCAGACCTTCCTGGGCAAAGACGCAGAGTTCAATGTCGATGGCCCAGCGATAATCCGCCGCCAGTTGCTTCAAAGCTTCAAAGCCGCGCAGTCCGCCATTGGGGTCCAGCTCCACATGGGTGCGCATGTGCGTGGCGCCATTGACCAGACATTGTTCCACCGTCTCCTTGGCGCGGGCATAGACGTCTTCCTGGGTGAAGTCCGGCTTTACCGCCGAAACCCTGGCCATGTGGTCCGTGCCGCGGTCCGGCGCGGCGGTGCAGCGGTCCATGATACGGGATTTATCCAAATGGATATGGGTCTCGATCAGTCCCGGCGAGACAAGGCGGCCGCCCATGCCCCATTCCTTGCCCTCCGCCTCCAGCTTCGGCTCGACGGCGGCAATGGTTTCGCCCTGCACGGCGATGTCCATCAGCGGTGTGTCGGGCGCGGACCCGGCGATGCGGGCGTTGCGCAGGATCATATCAAAGGCCATTGCGGTCTCCAAGTATCGATAAAGGTGACGCTGTGTCAGCGATAGATTAGCCTATTGCCGACCACTATCGAGAAGGAATTCAATTTCATGTCTGCTTATCCTGCTTTGTTTTCGCCCTTGCGCATTGGCCGGCGGCAGGTGCGCAACCGGGTTGCGGTGCCAGCAACCTTGACGAATTTTGGCCAGAACAACCGGATTACCGAACGCTGGGGCAATTACCTGATCGAGCGGGCCAAGGGTGGTGCCGGGCTGATCGTCTCGGAAATTATTGCCGTTGATCCAGAGGCCATCGCCCATGGCGCCGTGGTCACCGGCTTTGATGACCGCAATGACGAAGGCTTCGCGACGGTGGCCGGGGCGGTGCATGACGCCGGCGCCTTGTTGGTGGGACAGTTGTGGCATCCCGGCCGGCAGCAGCTGTGGCATCCAACCAAATCACCCATGGGCGTGTCCGAGCAGCCCGATGCCTTGAGCTGGACCGTGCCGCATGTGATGTCGGGTGATGATGTCGCCCGCGTCGCCGGCGCCTATGTCGCGGTGGCGGAGCGGCTGCACCGTTGCGGTTTCGCCGGCGTGGAGCTGCACGGCGCGCACGGCTATCTGATCGGGCAATTTCTTTCACCGTGGTCAAACACCCGAGACGATGATTATGGCGGCGGGGGAGAAGGGCGTACCCGCTTCGCCCGTGATATCGCCGCCGGCATCCGGCAGCGCTGTGGCACGGATTTTATCATCGGTTTGAAAATGCCCGGCGATGAAGGCGTCGATGGCGGCATTGATGTCGAGGAAGCGGCGCGTCTGACGGAGCGGTTGGCCGCCACTGGCGACTTTGACTATTTCGCCTATGGCCAGGGGAATTTCAGTCTGTCCCTGGAAAATCATGTGCCCGATCTGTATTTTCAGCCCGGTCACTTCGTGGACATCCCAAAACGCATGCGCCAGGCGGCGGGAGGCGTCCCGGTCATGGCACTGGGACGGATTGGCGAGCCGGAATTGGCCGAAAAGATCATTGCGGAAGGCTATGGCGATCTGGTCGGCATGACCCGGGCCCATATTGCCGATGCCGCCTGGGCCCGCAAGGCCGAGGCGGGGAATGGCGGCGATATCCGTCCCACGGTCTTTGATAACTGGGCCTGGGGCGAAATTCATGCCGGCAAGCCCTTGGCCGAACATCACAATCCCTATCTGGGCCTGGCGGGTGAGGCGGATGCGGTGTTGACGCCATCCGCGGAAACTAAAACGATTGCGGTCGTGGGTGCGGGGCCGGCTGGACTGGAGGCAGCCTGGGTCGCGGCGGCCCGGGGCCATCGGGTCACATTGTTTGGTCTTTCGGCGGAAGTTGGCGGCAAGTTGCGCCTGGATAGCCAACTGCCGGGACGTTCTGAAATTGCGAAAATCATTGCCTATCAAAAGCGTCTCGCCAACCTGCATGAAGTCCGTATTGTATTGGGAAAAAACGCCAAGGCGGCGGATGTTCTGGCTCTTGAACCCGACGCCATTGTGCTTGCCGCCGGGGCCGGCCTGCGCCGCCCCATGAATTTATCACAGCAGGCTGCTCCGGTTACGGATGGCCAGGCTTATATCGCCCAACATGGCGGAGACGAGACGGTGCGAGGCGGTACCGCCGTATTGTTCGATCAGGACCATGGCCCCACCACCTATGGTCTGGCGGATCTGTTGGCGCGGCAATTCGAGACGGTCATCCTGGTTACGCCACGGCCTGGCATTGGCCAGAATGTGAACTATTGCAGCGCCATCGGCGTGCACCGGCGTTTGCACCGGGCGGGGG
Organism: Rhodospirillaceae bacterium; assembly: GCA_018701215.1. Lineage (GTDB taxonomy): Bacteria > Pseudomonadota > Alphaproteobacteria. The sequence goes on along the minus strand of JABIWH010000006.1, from coordinate 5,356 downwards.
TGAAAATCCTGCCATCCCATGACTTGATCGACTATCGCGATGACGCGGTGACTTGCCGAAATGTCTTCACCGAAGACGATAAAGTCTTGGCCGGTATAGATGAGGTTGTCTTCGCCACGCCGCGCCTGGCCAATGATGAACTGGCCGGTGCGTTTGGCGATATCCTGGTGTATTGCATCGGTGATTGTCTGTCGCCGCGTAATCTGATGGCGGCGATCCATGGCGGGCATATTGTTGGCAAGGCCCTGTAGCGTGTTAGGCTGGCTTAACAGAAACGTACAGAGGAAACGAAAATGGGCAGATTGGATGGCAAGGTCGCGGTAATCACCGGCGCGGGATCAGGCATTGCGCGGGCGGCGGCGAAGATTTTCACCCGCGAAGGGGCCCAGGTGGTGGTCGCTGAATTGAACCCCGAACTGGGCGCGGCGGCGGCGCTGGAGGCAGGCAACAATGCGATCTTCGTGCAGACGGACGTCACCGACGAGGCCAGTGCCGAGGCCGTGATGCAACAGGCGGTGGAGCATTTTGGTGGTCTGCATATTCTGTTCAACTGTGCCGGCGGTTCCGTGTTGGAAGACAGCAAGGTCACGGATGTGGACATGGATGTTTGGGAGCGGACAATTCCGTTGGATTTGAAAGGCCCGTTCCTGTGTAGCCGGTTCGGCATTCCCCATATCATCGCCAGCGGCGGTGGGGCGGTGGTCAATGTCTCCTCGGTGGTGGCATTGCGCGGCAATCACCCGGCCCATGTTTATTCCTCGGCCAAGGGCGGCTTGATCTCTTTAACCCGCAGCCTGGCTGGCTCGTATTCCGACGAAGGCGTCCGTGCCAATGTCATCTGTCCGGGTTTGATCAAGACCGACCGTATTAAATCCCGTTATGTGGCACGCAAGCCCTCGGCAGAGCGCGGCGGCACGGTCAGCGTCTTTGAAAGTTACCCCTTCGGCGTGGGCGAGCCGGAAGATATCGCCAATATCGCGCTGTTCTTGGCCTCGGATGAATCGCGCATGATCAATGGTGCCGTGATCCCGGCCGAGGGCGGGATCTCAGCCTACTAAAGAAATTGGAGAGTTATTTGATGTCACGTTGGAGCAACCGGCGTCGGAAATTCCGCGAAATTCTGGCGGCCCAGCACTGCGTCTATCCGGCGTCGGTCTATGACCCGATCTCGGCCCGTATCGCGGAAAACATCGGCTATGAAATGGGCATGTATGCCGGTTCCCTGGCCGCGTTGGCGGTCTTGGCGGCACCCGATCTGATCCTGCTGACCCAGACCGAATTCGCCCAGCAGGCGCATCGCATGGGCCGGGCTTCGGAACTGCCGCTGTTTGCCGATGCTGATCACGGCTATGGCAATGCCCTTAACGTCAAGCGCACGGTGGAGGAATTGGAGTTCGCCGGCCTGGCGGGCTTGGCCATCGAGGATACGGATCTGCCGCAACCTTTCGGCCAGGACGGCAAGGCCTCGTTGCTGTCGATTGAGGAAGGCGTCGGTAAAATGCGCGCGGCCATCGAGGGCCGCTCGGATCCTGATCTGGTCATCGCCGGGCGTACCTCAGCCGCCGCCATGACCTCCATCGAGGATGCCATTGCCCGGGCCAAGGCCTATGTTGGCGCCGGCGTGGATGCGATTTTCCTGGTCGGAGTGCCCTCCCGTGAGGCATTGGAAGCCGTTGCCGCCGAGATCGAGGTGCCGTTGCTGTTGGGCGGCGGGGCCAAGGATATGCGTGATCCGGCCTGGCTGGCCGGCCATGGTGTCCGTTTCCTGCTGCGCGGCCATCATACCTTCACCGCCTCGGTGCAGGCCATTCACGACACCATGCAGGCCTTGCGCGACGGCGTCGAGCCCGAGGATATCACTGGCACCGCGTCCGGCGATCTGATGCGGACGCTGATCAAGGATGGGGATTATGCTCGTCAGGGTAAGGATTGGCTTTAAGGCTGATTATTCATCGACGTCATCAATGTCGGCCTGGCCACTGACCTTGCGGCGGATATGAGACCAGGAAATGCCCACCGCCAGGATGGTGGCGAAGGCAAACAGCAGCACCCAGGTCATGATGGTCGGTTGGGCCATATTTAACAGGCCTAAATCGATGCTGACCCAGGCCATGGCCGCCAACAGCGCCGCAGCCAGGGTGACGCCAATGGGCCCGATAGAGCGCCAGGTGGCCCTGAAGTAGATTACGTAGACAATCAACAGCACGATGCCGGCCAAGGCCTTCAGGGGCAGGCTCTCCCCATCCATGGGTGCGACCCAGCGAAAGAAGGAATAAGCCGTCGGATTGAAAGTGGCGAAAACCAGAATCATGGCGATGAGCCAGCGGAGCAGGAATGAGACGGGTGTAAACGTGGCTTGAGCCATTGTGTGACCTTTATAAGACAGCTAGAACAAATTGACTTTACTCCGAGTGGCACAGGGAAGGAAACAGCATGTCGGGACGGCTGGCGGGGCAATCGGCGATGGTAACTGGCGCGGGCCGGGGGATCGGGCGGGCCATTGCGGTACGGTTGGCGAGCGAGGGCGCCCATGTCCTGGCTGCTGACATCGATGAGGCTGGCGCCGATGCGACGGCGGCGGCGATCAGGGATGCGGGTGGCGCGGCGGTTGCCTGGTCCGTGGACGTGACGGATCGGCAGTCGCTTTCCCGACTGGTCAAAGAGGCCGTCGCCTTGAAGGGACGGCTGGATATTGCCGTCAGCAATGCGGGCATCATGGATCGTATGCCGTTTCTGGAGATGACCGATGATTTTTGGCACAAAGTGCTGGGTCTAAATTTATCGGGCGCCTTCATGTGCGGGCAGGAGGCGGCCCGCCAGATGGTCGCCCAGAGCGGCGGCGGCGGCCGAATTGTCTTTGTTGCTTCCAACTCGGGCCTTTTTGGTGGCCGGGGGCGGGCGGCTTATGGTGCTTCCAAGGCGGGTCTGATGAATTTGACCCAGAGCATGGCCATCGAACTGGCCGAGCATGACATTCGGGTCAATGCGGTCGGACCGGGCCCGACCAAAACCAGCGCCGCCCAGGGCGAAATGCCGCCGCCTAGTGTCATGGCCCGCATGCCCATGGCGCGCTTTGGCCAGCCGGAGGAAGTCGCCGCTGTTGCCGCCTTTCTGGCGGCCGAGGAAAGCAGCTTTGTTACCGGCCATACCTATTTCGCCGACGGCGGTTATACCGTGGCGGGTATGATGGAAGGTTGATTAGATCCGGGACGTTATGATCGCCGGGAACTGTCTTTGGGTCGCTGCCATGCAATTGTGAAAAAGCTTGCTTTTCGCGGCCCGTCGCCATACCAAGGCGCTGTATACATTGGCGCTGGTTGGCGGATTTTGACGGAGCGCGCGGCGTTCCCACCCAGATTTTCCCCTATCGTCTGAACAACAATTATGTCGTCGGCCCTGCGTGCCCGGGCAAACGTTTTTACGGTGGGATTGCCAGTGTTATGTCAGGAAACTCCCGAGGCGACAGATGCCTCGTCGCGCAGCTGGTTACAGGTTCTGGGGCAATATCGTGAGCCCAATCATCTGCGCAGCACGATGGAATTGTGCATTACGCTTGTGGCATTTGCCGGATTATGGCTGGCCGCGTGGTGGGCGCTTTCAATTAGTTTCTGGTTGACCCTGGCTATCAGCGTGCCGGCAGCGGTGTTTCTGGTCCGGCTTTTTCTGATCCAGCACGATAGCGGTCACGGTGCATTCTTTCGCCGGCGCGTCCTCAACGACTGGGTTGGCCGGATGTTGGGAGTGTTGACGTTAACACCCTATGAAGTCTGGCGGCACAGTCATGCAATTCATCATGCGACGACGGGCAATTTGGACAAGCGCGGGGTCGGTGACATCGATACGCTGACGGTCCGTGAATACCAAAAGCTCTCACGCCTGCGCCGTCTTGCCTACCGTCTTTACCGCCATCCGCTGATCATGTTTGGGATTGGGCCCGTCTATCACTTCCTGATACGTAACCGGGTGCCCCTGTTGTTGCGCCGGGCCGATTGGCGCACCTGGAGCAGCGCCATGGGTACCAACATCATGATCGGTCTGCTCGCCGCTGTCCTGATCTACAGTCTTGGCGCCGTGCCGTTCCTGCTGGTGCAGCTGCCGATCCTTTTGCTTGCTTCGTCCATTGGCGTTTGGTTGTTCTACGTCCAACATCAGTTCGAAGATACCTATTGGGCGGAGGAGCAGGCCTGGGACATGCCCGATGCGGCACTCCATGGCAGCACGCACTATGATTTGCCCGGCGTACTGGTTTGGCTCACGGCCAGTATCGGTGTGCATCACGTGCATCACCTGAACAGCCGCATCCCGTTTTATCGCCTGCGCGAAGTGTTGCGCGACTACCCCGAACTTGCCTCGGTCAGACGCCTGACACTGATGCAAAGCTTTGCCTGCGCCCGCCTGCGCCTGTGGGACGAAGGCCACCGGCAACTCGTCCCGTTTCCAAAAAGCTAGCGCATTTCAGCAAATTTGCTGCAAGATAGACGCGTGATCTGAACCATGAGGAATTATGGAACCATGAAACCTGTTTGTCTCGTCATTGGCGCCGGTGCGGGTATTGGCGGCACCGTGGGAAAACGCTTCGCCCAGGAAGGCTATCATGCCGCGCTCTGTCGGCGCACCGACCAGGATGGCCTGAACACGCTGGTTGAAAGCATCGAGAGCGAAGGCGGTTCCGCATCGGGTTTTCTGCTTAATGCCGTTGAGGCTGACGGCATTGAAGAGCGGGTGGCCGCGGTCGAGGCCGATATCGGCCCCATAGAGGTCGTTGTCTTTAATTTGGGCGCCCAGATCGGTGATCGGGCATTGGCTGACACTACCTACAAGGCATTCGAAATAGGCTGGCGCATGGCGACCTTCGCATTGTTCCGCGCCGCCTCGACCGTGTGCCCCCTGATGGAGGAACGCGGCAAGGGAACGATCCTGGTGACCTCGGCGACGGCGGCCATGCGCGGCAATAAAGGCCAGCATTCGCACGCGGCGGCCATGGGCGGGCGGCGCATGCTGTGTCAGAGCCTCAATGCCGAGTTTGGCCCCAAAGGTATTCACATCGCCCATATTCTTATCGATGGCGCGGTGGATGCGCCCGATACCTTGGGCAAAATGCTTGGCCCCGAGAAATTCCAGCAACTACGGGAAACGCGCGGCATGGACCATGACGGCCTGATGCTGCCGGAGAAAATTGCGGATACCTATTTCCACATTGCCCAACAACATCGCTCAACCTGGACGCATGAGATCGACATGCGGTCATTTTCCGATAGGCCGTGGTGGAATCATTAGCCCGTTTTCGATATTCATCGAAATGCCAAGCCACCCGCTCCCCCTTCCCGGCCACCCACAGGGTACCATTAATGGGTGG